>JARLGZ010000084.1 GCA_031292515.1 Puia sp.
ATCAGTCATTTTATATGCACATAACCCCAAACCCTCATCATGATTGCAGCACGTGATTTATTATACAATACCGCAGCGCCTCTTCCCCTCTGGTTCCTTCGCCAAACCCGCCGGCGGCGCCACGACCGGCGCACGGAACCGCGGAACAACCGACATGGTCAGTGCGGCCGAAATCGCCAGCCCGAAGAGCTCGTCCACGCCAGTCCCATCCCGGGCCGAGACCTCCGTGTAGGCGGCCCCGTGCTCTCTCGCTAGTTCCTATTATTATGGTTTTGCCCGAGGCCGGAGAGATACCGAGGCTTCCTCGAACGAGACCGCACGTTTGCAGCCGAGGTCACTTGTGTCCCCCACGAGGAAGAGAGGCGGAGGATGTGCAGGGTTGGTATACTCAATCACTTGGGCAAACCTGCGGGAAGATATCTCCTCGAGCGTGGTGCGGTCAGTCGGACGGAAGTAGAACAGGATGCACTGTACGTTAGAGTACATAATCCTGTAGCTATGGACGCGCATGGCCCCTGAGTAGCAGCAGTATGAGTCTGACAGAATCCACTATGCGTCATATAATATGCGAGGGGGATATACGAGTTGAACTCTGTAGGGCCGGCCGTTTATCTTGAGCCTCTTAATTCTCTATGGAACAGGGCACTGTGAGAGAATAATCGTACGAAATCGGTGCCGATCGTTTTTCGGTGCCCCTCTTCGTCGAATTCGTTGTCCTACTGTCCGCGCAAAGGATCTTACAATGTAGCGGCCCACAAGTCTCTCCTTGTAGAGGTTATAATCTCCAACGATCAGTAGCTTGAGCGTGCCGCACCTTCTCACGATTTTATTATGCACAGACGACGCTACTCGTTTGGTCTCATAGAATCCTCAGTCCAGGGCTCCATCTTCGGCTCCGGCTGCGTATTCATTTCAATATTTCTGATAGCTTATCTTACTGCTAGCAGGATGAGGTTCAGGATTATCGTGTAATGTCCGGAGGAGATCTGAAGCTTCGCACCTGGTACAGATTCG
>JARLGZ010000085.1 GCA_031292515.1 Puia sp.
CCAAAACCCCAAAACCCCAAAACCCCAAAACCCCGAAAGGAGAGGTTGCGCACGTTTGCCATCGTATGGTGGCAACAAAATATATTCGCGCAGATGTTCTAAAATACAAAGATAGCGGACAAGTTTCAACAACGAACTCACAACTAGAATGGGCATTGAACAGAGCCAGAGACGTTGTAGCAGGCCAAGCGCTCCTCCTGTGCCTGGAAACGCACATTCGTCCCCGCCAAGGTTGTGTAATCTTCGCAGCTACTCCCGGCCCGTACTTCATAGGTATGTGACCTATTGTGTGGACTTGGCGTGTAGTGAATCCTCGGCTGAACCGTGCACGCAATCCGGGGAAAAGACTCGTCGGACGTGGACTTCACGGGAGTTATTGAGTCACAAGCCGGAGGAGCAGGAACTCAGCTTTGGCCGAAAGACGAGCCACCAGGATATGCTGCTCAACTATCCGGAGAATTGCAGGAACGCAACTCGGCTCCCCCAGCTAGCCACCACGCAATCCTCTGTCAGCAGCGCAGTGAAATTGTCGAAGCGAAGTCCGCCAGGAACGCCAATCCTCGTGCATGGACTCAGTTTTTTGCGACGGGCCGGCTCCGCATTTCAGTTGTTTCAAGCAGCACATAATAACGCTGCAAGCAATGGCGGCTGCTTTGGGGACGGGAACTGTGCCGTCCGGGGAAACGGAGTCTTCCAGGAAAAGGTGTTATCACCCCATATGGACTGGCGCTGGTGTCAGATAGTGGTCAGCGCGATGGAAAATATTTACCAAAGGAGGACACTAACTTGATGGGCTCGGGAACGAGGAGAACTATGATGAGTAGTAGCAGAAGGGCCTTTGCGCCGCCGAAGGCGATGGCGAGACTCGTGGTGGGAATAATGTAAATATCTACTAAACTGTGCCACCAATCATTGTCATGTCTTTAACCGAGCATACTGTGAGAATAAGGTGTCGTTGCCGCACTTCTTGAAAAGATAAGATATCGTAGTTATGTCGACTTCGTTGATAAAATGCAACGCATCCGCAGTTTGCGATTTTGGATCCAGCTCGACTCTCACGTCACAGCCACCCTTGTATGGGAAGATATCCCATATTCCGAGTATGTATATCCGCTACACTAGACAGCACAGTGGCTTCTCGTCTGCCAGCAGCCAGGCTATCGCTTTTGCTTTCTGTATCACTTGTTTGTTCGGAAATGA
>JARLGZ010000086.1 GCA_031292515.1 Puia sp.
CCAAAACCCCAAAACCCCAAAACCCCAAAACCCCATGCACTAACCTCACGCCTGACTCATCGTTTAACGCACATGCATTTCGCATATTTTTAGCATTGATCCCCCACAAAATAATGCAGACCGAAGAGATAACGCATCCCGCAGAATTCGCAAGACTTTTCCCGCTAAGCAACAGGAGCTCCCATCTAGGGCCTGGCGGGTTGCAAAATCGAAGGCATAGGCGGCACTGCTCTCTGATCGAGGGTAGAACGGTTCCGGCCGGACTGGTTCCCCCAGAGGAGGAGTTCATGCCGTCGCAGCCAGAACGTGCGCGGCAAGATAGGCTGCTAACTAGGCTTCGTCGGGATACTGCACGCGACTTCGGGCCCTGCAACACGCTAGGTCTATAGGGCGACCAAAATCCAGGACGGATGCTGATCCTTTGTTGACTGAGGACTTAATAAACCTTTAAGCGCATGCAGAATAAACTGCTATTGAGAAGCTAACAATTCGCAAAACCATCTCCACGACTGTGCCAACGCTTGATCCTCGTCAAATTCGATGTCTCTCGTTTCTTCGCTAGCCACCGCTTGTATTCCTGCGAGTTTCTCAGCTCCTGCACACACTTTTTCGCGTTGATCTCCCCCTCGCGGTCAAACTGACTGGCGGAGCGCATCTCGACGAAGCGCTTCGGCACCGGATATGGGTCCGGCTCAAACTGCCGATCAAACTTCGGCTGCATTGGCGGCCTGGCCTGAGTACGCGGGACGCAGATCCGAGACTCCGGAATTTCCTTCGTTCGGCACTCGTGCTGCGGAGGAGTGTGATCGTATCTTATGGCCAGGCGAGAAGGCGGGTTGCGTCTGTAGCCCACCATGTGATCAGGGTCGGTTCCTCCAAGCGTCACTCCCCCTGGATCTATGAGAGGTTGATTTAATTGTGATAGTCCTACTGCTGATGAAGGCGGAACGGGAGGAGCTGTATCGGTTGAGGAGGTAAAGGACCAGCAAGATAGCAGAGATGATGAGCAACGGCCGGCCCAGGGACTCGAACAGGGAGTCCAGCATCGTGGGGATCACGATGAAGTTGAAAATGAACGCGCAGATGATGAAGCCTAGCACCACGAAGGGGAGAATGTAGCAGAAGACCACGGCCGCACAGTAAGACATCAGCACGATGCTCAGAATAGCCAGCGATATCAGCAAGAAGAACATGGCTTGCAATTATGAGTTTATCCGCGGCTCCGTTATATCGCTTTTCTCTGTAAAGTAGGATCGAATACTACATTTGTTCTCCAAACGATTTTGCGCAACGGATCAAACCAGATGCAACACAACGTTTCGGGGTTTTGGGGTTTTGGGGTTTTGGGGTTTTGG
>JARLGZ010000087.1 GCA_031292515.1 Puia sp.
CCCCCTTTTTACTTAGCCTTCTTGAGTTTATTTTTTAATCTGTAACTGCTACCGGTGATATAGAAGATACTCGCGTGATGCACCAGTCTGTCTATAATGGCAGCGGCAACCACATTATCCTCAAAGACTTTACCCCATTCATCAAAGTTGTAATTACTGGTGAGGATAATAGAGCCTTTTTCATATCTCATTGATATAAGCTGAAACAGAAGATTTGCCTGTTCCCGTGTGATCGGCATATAGCCAAGCTCATCTAGTATCAATAGATGGAGTCGTGAATACGCCATAAGCTTTGCCACGAGGCTTCCGTCTTTTTTAGACAACAGCAGGTCTTCTATAAGCTGCTGCGCTGTCATAAAGAGGACCCTGTACCGTGCACTACACGCTTTCATCGCAAGACCTACTGAAAGATGTGTCTTGCCAACACCGGGAGGTCCAAGGAATATCACATTGCCTTTTTGCTCTATAAACTCCAGGCTGTTTAGTCGTATCACCTCCTTTTCTTTCAGTCCCGGCTGATAGGAGAAGTCAAACTCTTCCAGCGTCTTTAGATATGGCAACCGGCTTTTACTGATTTTTGTCTTTATCGAGCTCTCCCTCTTCCTTTTCACCTCTTCTTCCAAAAGCAGGGCGAGGTACTCTTCGTATTGAAGATTGCCTGTAGTGGCACGCTCTAACAGATCCCTGTATACCGGAATCATTCCCTTGAGTTTCAACGTCCTCATGTGCCCCTCGATCTGTCTGCATAGATCACTCATGAGGCCACCTCCACTTTGTACGCACAGAGAGGTCTCTTTATATCTACAGGTGAAGGCATATACGGTTCATTGAGGATCTCTGGAGGACTGCTCTGAGGCGCTCTGCACCCAAGAAGCCTCCTGACGCTGTTTTTATGATATGCGCCAATCTCTATGCACTCGGCCAATACCGATGACACATCTGCAATACTGTAAAGCTTGGTGTACTCGATGATCTCTTCAATATGCCAATACATGTTAGCGGTCACTGATGTCTTGAGCCCCTCTGCATATATCTGCCCGGTTTGTCCAAAGGTCTCTATAAATACCCTGACCGACTTGGCACGGTAGGATTCTTTTTTCTTCCTATACACTTCGTTTCTTTCTTCATGCTCTGGATGTACAGGCCGTATCCCCTTATCAACCAATCGTGCTTTATGCTCCGCAATCAGACTCCCTCCCATCTCATAGACCTTGATGGTTTTCCCAAATTCAGCTTCTACCCTTACCGACTGCAGACAATAACCCATTGCCACCGGGTATAACTCCCCATCCCATCCTATGTAACCATCGTTGCTCACCGTCCGTACCGCTCTATTGTAAAGCAGTGCGGGCTCAACCGAGGGAATCCTTTTGAGCGTATCTTTCTCTCGTTCAAACCGATCATCAGGGGATTCCTTAAGGTCGCTGTGCGCCCGTGCATTGTAGGTGACCGTGAACTCCTCAAGCAATCTGTCAAATTCATTCAACTCTCTTACCTCAAGTCCCCTTAACAGATGTTCCTGCACGTAATAAAACGGCCTCTCGGCTTTCCCTTTTGTCCGGGCACGATAAGTCCGGCAGGCACTGGGCTGTATACCATACAACCCGCAGAATCTTAAAAACTCATCGTTATACCGTATCGTGCCGCTCTTCTTATGCGTGATGACCATCTGCTTGGGATTATCTATGAGCAGTTCTTCAGCGGCTCCACCGAAAAACTCCGTCGCCGCCGCTATCGCCCTTATGATATCCACTGTAGTAATGGACAGGGAACTGACATAGTGCTTTTTACGGCTATAACTTAACACCACTTCATGAATATAGATTTTCACCGGGGTGCCCCCTATTGCCAGGTTCCACTCTTTCCAGTCATATTGCATCTGTTTGCCAGGGGCGGTCTCCACTCTGGTCGTCGCTTTTGCCTTGAGTTGTGCTACCTTTCTTATGTCGGCAACATATCGATGCACTGAGGACAGAGAGCCCGTATAGCCCATCTGAAGCAGCTCATTGTATATCCTTGTGCCTATATACTGTTTCTCTAGCATCTCGTTTACCGGAGTAATGTAGTGATCCAAAAGCTTTTCATACTCCCGGGACTTGAAACATGGCGGCTCCGCACTCCTTAGATATTTCCTGACCGTGTTCTTTGATAATTTCAACCTCCGAGCTGTCTTCTTGATTGAAATCCCTTGCGCTTTTAACGCTTTGACTTGTTGCCACTTATACATGCTTAACACCCCTTTTCATTCCCTCCTTTCCTTCCTGAAAAGGAGAGTATAGATTTTAGGGGGTCAATTGTAAATGACGACCAGGGGTCAATTGTATTTTACGATCTACAAGCGCATGACCTCAGCGGCTCCCTCTATCTGTTTTGGTTCCAGGAAGCTATTCAGGAAACAGTTCAATCTCAAGGACAATGGTTACCACTGTCACGATGAATGGCTTGAGGATTGGAGAGCAAGCAGGTCATCGCAGTGCTACTGCTTGGGCAGTAAGGACGAAAGCTTTGGCAATCAGACCTGTCAGATGCTGCCTAACGGCTTGCAGTTGAGACTTCCTAACTCTCTAGCCACTAAGTTCGGCACACACATCA
>JARLGZ010000088.1 GCA_031292515.1 Puia sp.
ATACTTATTATCGATATGCCCCTCACTGGGATCGGGCATCTTCCGGCTGCTGATACCAGCGATTTTTAACCCGAATGCGTAATAATGGTTCTCTTCGATGATGGCTCCATGCTGGTTGGCCACCTGCAGGTTGTCGAAATACACCATCTCGTCACTCTCATTGCTGACATAGACATACGCATATCCGTTCTTGGGGGCCTGAATGGCCGGCAACACCAGGGGAGCGGCTCCATTTCCGGATTGAGTTACCCGAACAGATTGGCTGCTTTCCTGGACGAAGTTAAATCTTTCGTCGAAAAACAGGATCGTCAGGTATGCTTTCGGATTGTTCCCTGAATTATCGGCAGCGTTGGGGTCCGCCACGGAACTGAACGGTACACTGTTGCCCAGGCTGCCCGTAATATTGGTTGCAGCTCCGTGCATGAGGGAGGGGGAGGCTCCGGCTCCTCCGATGGCGGCAGCCAGGGAGGTCAGCAGATCTGTTACCAGCGTTGTCCCGCCGCTGGTATTGACTACGGGATCCTGGTAATAATAAAGGGTTTGCGCACTCACCTGGTCGCCTCCCATGACTTTTAGCAGGACATTCGGGCCAATCCTGCTGCTGGCAAGGTTACCCACCCGGCTCACATAGCTCCCGATCGTACTGTTCTGCCAGCCACCCCCCGAAGTTTGCCCCGGGATGCTGCTGACCGGAAATCGTGCCTTGACCTCGTTGGTGGCTGTGGGAGTCCCGCTCGCATCGACCTGCCCGAACAAGGGCTCCTCATTGGCAGCACGGGCCGTCTCCATCGTACAGGTATTGCTGCCCAGGTCCGTCTCTTCCGTCAACAGCATCCGCACATTGCCCTGGTAGTCCCGGATCGAATAGTCATAGGCCCCTCGCAGTCCGCCCGGGAGATCCATATTTCCATCTATCGTCAGGAGGTCATAGCCATTGTTCTGGCTGACCGTCTGTACAACCCGGATCCGGCCCTCTTCAAAATTGATGAATTGTAACTGATCGGCCGCGCCGCCTACAGACTGGTACACGTACTCATTGATATAGGTCGTGGTGGTAGTTACCGTACTGCCTTCTGGTGTAAAAATCTTTTGTAGCTTATTGCCATCGGCGTCATACACGATTTGCAGCGTTCCTTTACCGGGAATGCGGACCTGCTCGGGCTTGTCGAGATAGTTATAACTGATGCCCCGGGTGCCGGCGGCACCGCCGCCCAGGCTTTGGACTCCCTTGTTGAGATCGACAATGACGTTTCCGTTGTCGTCATAGACATAGTCCGGGGTGCCCGCGGCATTGGTTCCATCCTTAAAATCACCGAATTGCCCGTTGACGGTGGTGGCTGTGGTCTGATCCGTAACGCTTTGCAGCTTGTTGCTAAGAGAGTTATAGCTGTAACGCAAATCATCGACGGTGATCGGCGTGGGATTCCCCGGAGCGACACCTTTCTGCAACATCGTCAGCAGGTTGCCGTTCAGATCATAGGTGATCTGCCCACTGGTGCCGCTGACAGAGAAATCCATGACGCCATTGCTCCAGCCGTCAGCCGGATTCTGCTTTTCCTGGTAGGCAGCATTGGTCAGTCGGCCCGCGTTGTCATAACTGAAATCGTATTTCCGCTGTGCATCGTCCCCTTGGGTCGACCAGAGCGAGCCGGTCACATGCCCATCCAATTGCGCATTTGCAAACACGGCATCTTTGTTGTCGAAACCCAGGTACAACCCGAAATAATGGCCCCATTTATCATATTTACCGGGCGTCTTCAGCGCATAGTCCTTATTGATCCCCGTAATCTGGTTGTGAATATTATAACTGCTGGTCAGCGACTCCAGCTCCGATTGACCCGTACCCGTAAAACCCGGGTCCAAATGCTTGGTTTGCAGTCTGCCCATATCGTCAAGGTCGTAGCTGGAAATAGTCTTGAAATCGTTGGTTCCATATTTCTTCTGGATACTGGTTACCCTGCCGACCTGGTCGAATACATATTTGGTCACCACATCGAACCCGATGAATACCGTACCGGTTGCAGTATGTCGGCTATCGCTGCTAAGGAGACGCCCGTCGAAATGATACTGTTGGGTGGTGATATCTATGCCGGATTTCAGATTATCCTCGCTGGTTTGTATGGCACGTCCCTTCTCGTCAAAATAAAGAGTTGAACCCAGAAAATTATTCGTGCCCAGCACGCGTACGAAACTGCCCGTCATCATACTCGTTACACGGGCGGATTGAACAATGGGGATTACGGTAGGATCCGTGTTGGAATAGGCCAGCGAATTATTGAAACCGTTATCAAATGACTTTGCCCCTGTAAAACTATAATCGTCATAATAATTATATCGCAAGACCGTAAATACCGCCGGGTTGGCGATATCTGTCGCAGGTACCGGATTCGCATATACGATATTGGTTGCCGTAACCGTAGAATTTGTACTGGGCGAGATCTGTGCAACAAAAGCGTCACTGGCTGCACTCGCAAAACCAGGATCGAATTCAATCCGTGAGCTGGCCGTATAATTGCTGATGCTGACATCGCGAGAGCTAACGACCAGACTGGCAACGGTCGGTACGGGAACCGTGGGGCTGGTCGAGACAGTTGTAGTACCCGTAGTCGCCGCATTGACGATATCCGTTTCCAAATCCGGTATAGCCTGGTTGGTGTTATAAAGGGCCGTGATCGTCTCCCGATCCAGCTCATCATATAAATGGACCTGCCATTGTGGGGTAGAAAACCCTTTTTGGTTCCCATCCTGGTTGAATACCAGCCTGTCCCGCAGGTCATATAACATATTCAGGGCAGCGGCCCCGGGTGCTTTTTTCCAGATCGTCCGGCCCTTATCATCATAGTCGTACTGAAAACAAAGCTCATTGAGGACCTGCTGACCATTTGTCCCGGCAAAAGACCAGCTATTGGCATAGAGGTATTTTACTGCTTCCGGCTGCAACTGGTACCGCAACAAGCCAAAATCATCATAAATACTATACGTACAGATCCAGCCGGTATATGGGTCGGATGGCGGAGCGGAGGCTCCCCCATCGATTTGAACTTTCTTTAAGATCAACCTTCCCGATTTATCCCTAAACTCCACCACCTGTTTGCCGTTCACATCGGTATATTCCACCTTGTACAGCGTACCGGCCGGATAAGCCCCATTGTCGACGGGGGCATCGCCCTGTGTATAGTCGACCGAAAATAGCTGCACGTTGTCAGCATCCGTATTGACATCGTAATAAGCGGAATTTCCGTTACTGGCAGCCCAGGAACTACCGGACTCTTTCACATTCACCACCCTGTTCAAAGGACTATTATCAAAACTGATCGTGGAAAAAGCGGATGTCTCACTATAGGTATTGGCATAGTACTGCGGTTGCTCCGTAGAAGCCGTCGTTTTATATTTACCCAGCTCAGTGGTAGTTGTATAAGGCAGGTACTTCGCCGGTTCTCTTCCCATGACATCATATTGGGAAAACTGCACGATATCCCCCCAGGTGGTAGCCCCGGGCGCGGGGGTAGCGGTTCCCCGGCTCACTTTTTCGACGGATCGGCCCAGCCCGTCCAGGTAAGAAGTGGTTTGCAATTTTTGGCCGATTCCCAACTCATCAATCGTCTTCCAGTCGGTGATAGATGGGACCAGGACATCATGCTCGCGGATATAATTTCGATCTTCCCAGTTCTCGGAAACGACCTGAATTTTGACAATATTTGAGTAGACAAAAGATTGGAGAAGAAAGTAGGAGGGCGTCCTGGTCAGCACGCGATAATAGGTCGTCTGACTAAGGACCGTGGGTATGGCATAGCTGCTCGAAGTAGCGCCTGCGATCGGCGAAAATCCTGATGGCATCGGCGTCAGACTCGACTCCCATTGATAACGGTAGTCCGCTTCGGATCCGATTGCCGCGGGATAGATTTCTATCAATTGATCGGGGATCTGGTTGTCGGAGAAACTATAGATACCGCTGACCGTCCCGATGGAATAGTTCGGATTCCAGGTCTGTGAAAAAGCGGGGCTGAACCCGATCCATAAACAAATACCGGAAAGAAATAATACCCGTAAGATTTTATTAGGCATCGTCCGCTTTTTTTATATTATTCTTATCTCATCTATTGCCTATAATGAGATTGAAAAACTCAGATAAATCAAGGAAGAACCGGAAGTACCCGCCGGGGGCGCCGTACCACTCACAAGCTGGATATATATATTTCCGCTTGTATCCACGGTCACCGTCCAGGTCCTGCCGGATTCCGTCACCGTCGCAGATCTTGTAGCCGATGGCAGGCAGCCCTCTGAACCGCCGGCCGCATTGGTATAAGTGCCAATCTTCGTTGGGCTGGTGAAACTGAAAATCCCTTCCTCGTAAGACACCATGCTGAAAGTCACCGTAGGTCCCGACGCCACGATCGATACGGAATTGCTGGTCCATTTATTCGCATCAGTAAGATAGCAGGGCATCGGGCAGGATGTCGTATTCATTGCGATTCGGATATATTGTGTCTGGCCGTAGCTGGCGCTATTCGGATTTTGGTCCTTTGCGATCACCGTCTGGTATCCGGTGTTGGTGGCCGGGGTCCCCTGTGTCTCGCATTGAGGAACGGCGCCGGGGTCGGTGACCCAAACGGGGACCGTACTGATATTACAAACTGCATTAAGGGGGTCATTGGCGTAAGCCTGCGCGTTGGCGTAAATTTCATCGGCAGCCTGTTGATCCGCATCTGCCTGGCTGATCACGGACGAATACCGGTTCGCCGGAACGGTATAAGTCATTGCACCGGGAACCATTCCATCCGGGCAATTTTGACTATAAATGGTCTGCGACTGAGCCGCATTATAATATAGCAAGGTACAGGATCCATTTGCATCCGCATAAGCCTGTCCATTGGTCATCAGATCCATTTCCGCCTGCATATCCGCATCCGATTGGCTGTACACCGAACTGTATTTATTGGCTGGCTCTGTAAAAGTCACATCGCCGCCCAGGAACGTGGATCCGCAATTGGAACGGGTAAAAGTCTCTGTTATCAGATTATTATAATAGGTACCAGGGCACCCATTCTGTTTGGCAGAGGACACATTATTATATTCGTACATTTTTACGGCATTATGATTTTCGTCCTTTACAAATCGCAACCTCCCGAGGTTATCATATTCATAATAGGTGATCCGGTTATTCTGATCGGACTCTGAAATTTTTCCGACCAGCGGATCGTACGCGGTCGTCTGCATCCGGGCCGCCTTCGGATAGAGCCGAAGCTCATCTATATTTGCAGAACCCGTCAGGGAGACGGTGGAAACACCCTGCGCGATATCATATTCGTAGTAGGTGAAGCCGTTGTAGGTGGGGGCCGATTTTGTTTGGGTTGCGCCGCTGCTTACCGTGACACTACTGCTGCTTGCCCAGAAAGACAGCGTGTAGGGTTTTGCCGTATTCAAAGGAGCCGAAAGCGTGTCGCCGGTAAGATTGAAGGAGACCGTTCCGGTAATGGCGCTGGTCAACACATAGGTCGGCGCCCCGGCAAGGGTCCATCCCCCCAGCGAAGTGGTCTCAAAACTGGTATACGCCGGGAAATCCAATACAGGATCCGCGTTGATCACGGAAGCCACGACATATTTGTCATAGTAATCATAGATATTAGCCACGCTTCTACCTCCCTCGTCTTTTAGACCGACCAGATCATCGGAGGCATTGTATGCCAAAGTCTGTGTTACTTTATAAATAGACGAATTACCCGCATTGTCAGGCGAATAAGTGGTGAAAGAGGCGGAAGGCTGGGCAAATCTCTGTTCAAGAACGCGGGAAGGTTTAACAGACCCATCGGCAAGCTGCGTGAATTCCGTCACCTTTTCATTAAGAAGACCGCCAGCACCCGAACCCGCCTTACTGACGACGGTACTCGTACTCACCGGCAGGGTCACGATATTACTCTGTACCAATGCCAGCAGCGGAGCATTCGTCGTCGACGGAAAATCGACAGTATAATTGATCGATTTGGTAACGAGATCTCCGTTGCTAAGCGTCGTGGCGATCGTGCTGATTTCATTGTTCCGGGAATCGTAAGTATACGAGGTTACTGTCCGGACAAAATGGGACGGATCATTTTGCCGATACACCGTCTCAGTCGTTTGGGTCAATTCCGCAAGCCCTGTCATCATGCCATAAAAATCCGCTCTCAGATCGGTGCTGCTCGTCTTATCCATAATATTGGTAGCGGTGACATCATAAATCGAAGGATTGGACCAATCCGTATTCCTTTGTGACCGGGAATATTCGACCTGGCAATTACAGTTTACCAGGAGACCATAGGTTCCCTCGAGTGATTGCGACTCCCCTAGCTTTAAATTCCAAGCAATGGGAGTAGCGGTGATGTTATACAAGTTTAGGGTCTCCTTTACCTTGTTTCCGCTCACGTCATATACAGTCGTGCTTTCCGGAAGACCATAGGCCCAGGATGCAAAACGTTGCTTCGACGTATACATGGTATTTTGCCCGGCGCCCGTCCACACAAAAGCTGGGTAATCGTCACTACTCGTAAATACCTGCACAGTCTTCCCGGCCGTGCCGGGACTTTCCGTAATCTCTACCCGCTTATATTGAGCCGGTAGCGGACTACCCCCGTTCAAGTCGGAATTATAGTAGATCGTAGTCGTCTCATCCTTTGCATTGTCTCCCGAAAAACAGGTGATCCCAAACTGGAAAATGGCGCCTGCAATATCGACGATAACGGCCACCCAGGCGAGGACGACCGTGCTGCCCCCAACGACGGTGGCGATATCCATAGCATCCGTAACGATCGTCAGAACGCCTAATACAGGCGCTATCGCCTCCATGAAATTTTGAAAGTCGCTCAGGCTGATGGCCTGAAGTTGGGATAAAATACCCGGATAGGCGTAGTTCCAATAGCAACAACCGATAACAGGGCAATCCCATGAGATATGCCATTTTCTTTCTTCAGAAGCATAATGACTACCCGTCGTAATTGAGTTTTGAGGCATTTCCAGGCCCCAAAGAGAGGAAAGATTGGAGGTTTCGTCCGTGATATAACTATACTGGGTGACAATAGGATTGCCACATCCATTTGAATACCCGCCATCGGAAGAGCTGGTTTGTGTGACATGCACCCCGCCTACGGCAACTTCGGTTCCCCCGGCAGTCAGGACACCCCTGTTTTGATCATATTGATAGCTTAATGAGCCTCCCGTCGGATATACGATCTGCCGAAGCAAGCCATTCTTGGCATACCCTGTCTTCGGATTGAGGACGATGGTACCCGGAGATGCGCTGTTCATGAAACACAAGCCCATCGCCTTCGAATTGTTCATCTGCGAAATGGTAACGGAATAAGATATCGGGTTGCCGCTGTAGTCGATATTGTTGTTGCCATTATAAAACCCCCAAACATCCTTTGCCAGCGAAAAAGGCGGAGGCACCACGTCATCGCCACCGGATCCCAGATAATAGTCGAATTGATAAGGCGGACTATCTTCCTTCAGATCCACCCCGATTTTTTTAACCGATTTAAGACAAAGTCTTGCCATGCTTTTCTCATAGGCAGTGGAAGGCGTACCGTAGCGATTTAATATAAAATACGTTGTATTAAATTGATACTCCGAAATATACCTGCCCAGGTAAGAGATATCGACCGAGGAAAGCACTTTCTGACCATTCAGATCCACCCGGGGAGCCCCATAGTTAAAAACTACATCGTGGCCGTCCGGGTAAGTAATTCCATCCAGTTCGGGAGTAATGCTAATCGAATGGGCCGTATTAATAACCGAATAGTTTCCGTTTTGATTATACGTAATGCCAGGTGCTCCAAAGTTGTTGAGGGTATTGGGAGTCGGATTATAATTGTATAGGATCTTTCTGTTTGTAAAAGGATCATCGACTTCGGAAAGATACCAGCTTCCGATAATATACTGGCTGCCCAGCTTTGTATTGACAAAACCGGTCTTAAAATAAAGATTATTGCTGCCGAATTTTGGTTGGGTCAACGGAACAGCGTGATCCGGATTGCAAAAGCTTTCGGCTAAAACCTGGGTGAGTCCGTGATTGGCGAATTTATAAATTAATCCGTCCTCATCCTGTATGGTAAATGAAGTGATCGTCGTACGTATATTCTGGCTAAGCAAAGAGAGGTCCCGTTGAAAACTAATTTTTAAATGGCTTGTTCCCAGCGTTATCCCGACATCTCCGGGTAACGTGTCCAGGGCAAACATACCGGCTTTGCCATTGAACTGGAAGGTGAAATAGTCCATGGTCTTATCCTCCACCGTCGTATTTTGCGGAGTATATAGCTGATTCATGGACTTATAAATGGGATATTTCGTCAGCGCAAGCGGACAACCCAGATCAGCCGGATGCGTCGCATACAAATAACCCCCCGGATACCTGGAAATGTCATTATCGCTGCTGGTGTTATGCGGATATTGATCGTCTGGTTGACCCACCTGTAGCCGGGTGATGACTCCGCCGGCCGCCAGGTTCCATCCCTGTCCGATATTGGAGGCTATATCGTTTACCGTCAGTCCGTTGCCCGAACTGTACCCCAACGCTACGTTTGAATGCAGGCGACTTTGATTATCCTGCCAGCTAAACATGGGTAGGCTAAATACGGCGCTACCTGTCTGCAGGTTCACCTGGCCCAAAGAGCTTACTACCACGCCAAAAAAGAAAACGATAAAAAGTATCTTCCTCATAACTTAAAAATTATATCCCATTCTCAGCAACAGCGGCTTGGTGACCGGAACGTGCTGATCATATAAGAAATCATATAGCAATACCAGGCTTCCGCTCACCTTCTTGCTGATCTTAAAGCTTTTCCCGATACCCAGCAGTGCGCTGGCCTGCCAGGCATTAAAATTTTTCAGGTCCGACAGCCCACCAAACTGCGTGAGATAGTTCCATTCACTGCCACCCTGCAGGAAGATCTTCGCCTGCCTGGAAGGCTTCCACTTCACATAAGACCGAAGACCCAGCGACTGGTTGCTAAACCTAATATGATTCCAACCCGTTCCGAGCCCCATGGCGTAGGCGACGCCGATACCCACCGAACTCCGGTCACTCAGCTTATACCCCAGTTGAAGCCCGGTATTGGCGCTTGCGGGCATCCAATTTGTGCTGCTGCCAAATTGCAGGTTGACCCCGTATTCCAGCCGTTTCCCAAAAGATTTTAGGGATTGCCCGTCGGGTGTAAAATCGGGGATGCTGCCGGCGCCCGCACTGTCGCCGCCTGACGAAGGCAGTTTTCCGGTCAGGCTGCTAAGACTTTTATCCAATGCCGAACCTCCTTTATCCGTTTGTTGCTGCAACATTGTCACCATGGCCGTTCCCGCATTGGCGCCTGTAGCAGCGCCCGAGCCGGTGGCGGCATTCGCAGTGGCGCCGGCCGATGGAGCCTGGCTTTGTATAAACTGCTGGAGCGCGGCCCGCGAAGCTAGCCCGTTGACGATCGGGCTGGACGTTCCGAGCGCAGTGCCGGATATGGCAGTGGCCGCACCCGATAAAGAGCCACCGGCGCCGGACAGGCCGCCTCCCGCCAATGAAGACCCCGAGCCGGTCAGCGACGAGCCCGATAACAGCGAGCTGCCAAGACCCGATCCAAAGGAAGACGAAGAGGCAAATATTCCCGCCAACTGCGAATGCTGTTGGAGATATTGTTGAAAGGCAGGGAATTTCTCGAGTGTACTTACCGTAAGCTTCTCGATCTTCTCCGGCTCCTGGACGACATTTTTATACTCGCCGATCTGCGCCTGGTAATACAGGGCTTGTTTATTTAAATTGACGAGATTACCTGAGAGCCCGGGAAAACTGCTCAGCTGCGACTGCAATACCTGTTCCCGCTGCTTCATGTATTCGTTGATATTCTGCACGGTAGCCAGCCTCGATTCCATGCCCCCGACCGAAGACATGGAATTGTTCAACTGAGACTGCATTTTACCCGCCGAGTCCATGGCGCCCTTGAACTTATTGAAAAAACCGAGCGATTGCTTCATAGTATCGAGGTAAGGGAAATACCTGCCCGTAAAAAAGCGGCCGATCTTCCCGGTTTTGGCCTGGATAAGCGTCTTAAACTTCTGCAGGGAGTCGATCGAATACGCAAACAATAGCTTCGCCTTTACGGCATCGACCTTCGCGACCTTCTGCTGCATTTTCTTCTCTTGCCGGATCATCTTATCCAATGCTTTACCTGTATACTGGTCGACCTGCTTGTTGAAAGCGCTTACCTTCTGGTTCACGGCGACTACATATTGCTTCTGCATTTTTTGGTACTGCAGACTCGTGGTGTCCTGTGCTTGCAGCGACAGAAGAGAGCACCCTGCCAGCACCAGGCAGCCGGTATATTTCAACAATTCAGTCAGCGGCATATACGTGGCATTTGATGATAAAATATCCTGCATCCCCAATAGATTTTATCGGGCCAGTTTCTTCACCAGCTCTTTCAGGGCATCGATCTCAGCCTGTTGCTTTTCAAGTTTCTCATTCACGCTGACCAACTGATCGATCTTGTCCTCCTGTAATTTGATCTTCTTGTTCTGTTCGATCAGGTAGAGAGTCAGCTCCTCTATCTTCTTCAGCAGCTCCGACTGGCTGGCCCCAAGATCCAACCCCTTCTTCACGACCTCGTCGGCAGGTGTTACGCCGGGGAGGTGCTGGTGCATTGCGATATATCGCTCTACTTCCGGAAGACCCGGCAGTTTGTACTCTTTATGGAAGACATAGTCCGGCCAGCCCGTCAGGGTAACGAACAGTTTTTTGACATAGGCATTTCCATTCACCGCAAACAGGGCGTCGGAGGCTGGC
>JARLGZ010000089.1 GCA_031292515.1 Puia sp.
CTTCGAGAGCAATCGAAGCTGCGTGTCACCGAATACCGGCATGAGATGAGCGTCAACCATGTTGTCGTAAAACTTCTTGCTTGAAAACTTCAGTGTGGGGTACAAATCCGGCTTCCAGCGGTCTTCCACGAAACTGCGAAAGGTCCAAACCGCTTGAGGCCGAAAATCGCTGCTGTTCACTTTGCGCAGCAGATCATCGAGCATCTGCATTGCTTCGCGTTTTGTGGGGATTTCCGCTACCGATCCGAGAACCTCTGAACGGCGAATCCGCTCAGGCATGTTATCGGGACCAATCACTGGCTCCCACCAGCGAGCGACCCACACTTTCGCCCGAGTACCACGTTTGAAAAGTGAGCCCTTTTGAAAACACCTTTTACGGGTCATTCGTCCTCAGAATGTCGCCCGTTCAGGTGGTAGTGCGTCTGCTGGAAGAGTAGTCCCCGAGCCCGGATTCATCAAGCAGCCCGCTGAGCACATGCCCAATTTTTTACCGCCGTTAATTCAAATCGCAGATATTTCCCGAGTTTAATGTGGGGAATTCGCTCTTTTCCGCGTCGCCGCGTGCGCCCATAAACCCAAGAAATAGGGACGTGTAGCATATGTGCTGTTTCCTTGACCGTCATTAAATCGGAATTCCATTCAATTAATTCCATACGTCCCTCCGTGTTTTTCCCGGAAACTTAAGAGCCCAACCAATGAAATTCACTGCACGGCACTATCACGTGCGCTCAGAATCCGGTGATATTTCCTGCCAAAATTGTTCGCACAATGAAAATTTCCATGGAAGCGTGAGCACGTTCTACGGCAGAATGCTTTAACCGGCTTCAATTATTTCGAGGGCATTGAAGAGCCCGTCATTGTCAAATTGCATAGAATTTAATCGCCCCATCGATTTGATAAATACATCATTCGGAATTTTTCCAGCGCCCGCGACGTAACTTTATTTACACCGCGCATGGATTAAATGCCTCCGTCGGGTTCGAAAATTCATTTAAATTAACCAACTCGAATTGATTGAGGTATTTTTCTTCATCAAATCCGAGAGAAATAAATTCGAGCATGTTTTTTTGCAGGTGAAAATTCTTCATTCTCTCCGCCGTCAGCAGGGACCAAATAGATTCCTTTACCAGCTCCCAGACCATACCGGAATCAAATTTAGGGAATAGCTTGATGGAGCGCGCCGAGGTGATGCGCCGGGTTCCCTTGGGAGCCGACAAAAGAAGCTCTTTCGTAAGGTACTTCGAGAGGTAGTTCGCAATTTTGTTGACCGTGACCTGTTTGATGAAGACGATGCGCCCGCCGCCGAGCTTGTCCCAGGCCGAAGAAATCCACTTTTGCGAAATGTAGCGGTCAAACAAGATATGCAGATGAGGGATGCCCCGTTGCGTGAACTCAACGACGCAGATGTAAGAGGGAGGCTCACCGTACTGCCGTTTCAGGTACAGGCGGAACTTGTTGAAGGTTTCGCGCAGATACCGCACCGCCTGTTTTTTATCGGTCAATTCCTGGAGCTTGGATGGGTCTAGCGTCAGTGTTAGGAAGTAGCGAAGGCCCAGCCCCTCAGCGGTGCGCCGAATCGAAGCACGTGCCGTCCTAGCCTTGCGTGGGCCACAGTAGGAGCAGGTCCACGACCCGCAGTTGATACGCCGGAACTTTTTGCGGCCCGTTTTAGGGTCGAAGCCAGTTATGGACATCCGCCCGCAGTACTTCCCGCGCCCTACCGGGCGGCGGTCGTAATCCCGTTCTGCCCGTTTGTTTCGATTATTCGTTAATGAGTCAAGTGAAGAAAACGCCGCGCCGCCAGCGGCGACAATGCCCGCCGCGCCAAGCGCGGAAGCATCAGGGGCTTCGCCCCCGAACTCCCAGGAAGGCTTTTGATCCTTACCGGCAGGCAGGGAATACGTGTCCCACACTAAAGGAGCATCTTCCCCGCCCGCCGTTTCGCAGGATTCAACGTGCCGTATAAGTCGCGGGGCGGAGCTGTCTAGGAACCGTTGCCCGCTCTGGTTTTCATTGCTTCCTGCAAACTTAATGTCCATGAATTCTAATGTGCGCGGTTTCAACTGCAACAAAGCCGCTTCACAATTTGGCGAGTTGAAGGCCAGAACGACCGCGCTAGTATTGGCGATTACGTGCCAGATCATGCAGATGCTTCTGGCGGTGAGGTGCCAAAATGGTGTGTACAGTTTTGACGGAGGATGGATTGAACGAAAAGACGCGAGAGAAGATGGTTATAGCTTTGGAAAAGGCAATATTGAGCCTCGGGGAACCCACTTATGAAGATGGAATGAAGAAAGCCGTCAAGGTCCTTGAGTATTTTGCCAATGGCGCTCGGTCCGTTCAGACACCCAATGAGCTGCGAAGCGTGCTTGATGCGTGTGAACCACTGTCCAAGAGCGAAGAGACAATAGCGCTCTTTGCGATGCGAAACCTGCCATCGCTGGTCAGGGTTTGCCTCAAACTGGCTGCGAAGAGTGCCTCCGCTGACCTTCCTGCTCCACCAAGCGGGCGTCAGCCAGCCCTCACGGCCCAGCAATCCAAAGAAGCCGTGGATTACGTTTGGGCATTGACCCGTACAGGAGCAACCACGGATGCCGCCAAAATGCGTGCTTCTCAAAAGTTCGGGTGTAGCAGGCGGACAATCGACAGATTGTGCGCTACGCGTGATTCGGAGCCAGAAGATAAACCGACAATGGCGGACGTAATGAAGCTACTCACTCAAGGAGACTGA
>JARLGZ010000005.1 GCA_031292515.1 Puia sp.
CAAGACTTATCACGGCAAGGTGACGCAGATTGGCGGGGCGACGGGTTCGGTGCTTTCGCTGTTTCCGCCGGAGAATGCGACGGGCAACTACGTGAAGGTGGTGCAGCGCGTTCCGGTGCGGGTGGACTTTACGGATCTGAAGAATGAGGATCCGGATCATCTGCTAAGGCCGGGGCTGTCGGTTGAGCCTAAGGTGAGAGTGAAGCCGTAAAAGCAGTTGTCAGTGGTCAGTTGTCAGTGGTCAGTAAAAGCCCCCGGCCTTCTTGCGAAGGTTGGGGGCTTTGGTTTTTGGGGGAAGATGGAATTCACCGACGGATGTTGCAATCTCCCCGCTGTAGCGTGTGGTAACTCGTTAAGTGGTAACTTCCGGTTGGGCGGTGACTCGCCCCGAATCCAAAAATCTAGTCTGAAAGCCGTCCTTCAGTACTTTCTCGTTCCCTTAATCTGCGGATGCACTCTCTTTGGCCTTTTCTCGTCCTGCTGTTGGCATGATGTCCTCTTTGTCTGTGCATATTGACCATTGAGTCATGCAGCTAAAGTTGACATCGAAAACCTGTGCCCGTTTTGCTTTCGGCAAATCCGGGAGAGCACTAACATAGATCGCCACGCAGTTCATACAACCCGATGGACTCCAGACTCGATAGTCCGGTTTCTCAGTCAGTCGCGTATCGCGAGACAGTTCCGGGAGGGCGCTGACCAGCGACGCACGGCCGAATAGCTGGTAAGCACCCGAGGAGTACGGGACGTAGCCTGGGACACTCGATAATAATCTTCGCTCTTCGCGTGTGCCGTATCCCTTTGGTACAACCACCCCAACATAAAACAACGCGCTCGATAACAAATTTCCATTAGTTTTGAGAGTGAGCTGTGAGGACGGCATGTGATCGTGGGCGAACCGGGTTAATAGGAACCATCGGGAGTAGCCCCACACATTGCCTATTGTGTACTCGCACTCAGCAACCCCGCAGTCCACATTTTCAGTCAGAGAACTTGTAAACCGCCTGCGCAAAACTTCGATATCCGCCTTCGTAGTCTCTCCAGGATGCAGCTTCAGAAACTCCGCGTACATCGCTTCAGAGCGCGAGCGGACGACAGATTCCCGGCAGTGCACCCAAAGCAGAAGAAGACCATATGCGAAGGACAAACTCAATGTGATGACTAATCCCAATCGCCCTAGCTTCGCCGCTTGCATTCTGGTCATCGCAAATTACTCACGATCTAGGGAAGCTCTGATTAAGCCGCCGATTTTTGGGTACTGAAATCGATGAAGGAATTTTCTTGGCGAGATTTTTTTCGAGGGCTGAAGATTGTTCGATAGACAGGGTTTAAGCGGCACTGTTTGTCGTCTCCGGAGGC
>JARLGZ010000090.1 GCA_031292515.1 Puia sp.
ACGACGCTCAACTCCGCTGATTACCTGAACTTGGCCCATCGCACTGTCTCTTGCAGTGCTGCAAACACCACTGCTTGCAGCACCGCTAAATTACGATGGTACCCCGGTTTCATGGAAGGCGGCCTCCGCCGGAGGCTTACGCTGTAACGATTGATAGCAACCACATCCGTGAAGAAATCACCATTGTGGCGAGTCCCATAGGCAAGAAGCGGATTCCGCACCAACTGCGCAAAAAGCGCGAGAAATGCTTCGCCAATAAAGGTCCTCTTCTTAGTATACTTGTCGCTCAAGGGATCGTCCGAATTGAGATACGGTACTTCGCGATCTATTGGGCAATTCCGTAAAACATGGATATTCGATATTGCGGCAACGCGCTGGTGTTTGATGGTTGCACAGACATCGCGGAAGAAGGCAGGCACCTCGTTCATTTCCACTAAGTATAAGATGGCTCGCGCGAAGGAATTGTAGTCGCGATATGGGTTCTCTGTTACCCGTTGCAACGTCGCCAACAGGGTATCACATTCGACGTCTGAGAAAGAATAGAGTGGGTTCATCATCTCTCCTGTTTCACGAGCGGCCTAGTGTTGCTCTGGCCCACACCATCATGGGGTAACGCCGTTATGCTGCTCTGATGGAAATATTACTTAAAATTATATTTTTTATGTGATAAAAAATATTAGTTATATTATCTATATAAAATTAATAACGTTAACCCTGTCATTTCCCAACACACATCCGTTCAGATGAATCAATAATACGGATATTTTACCTATATAAACATTATTTTTATTTTTAAATCATGAACTTACATCTATATATCGCTTTAAAAAAGCGCGAATAAAAAATTAATTATCTTAATTAATCTAATATAGCACGAGATGATCGATGGAAATCCCACATAAGCTATAGACACTATTTACCATAACCCATGAACCATAGTCATATACACTGTCACATAGTCACGTATATTGATATTTATCATCCACACGCCCATTTCCGAAGTCCGATAGACTAATGGCCTACGGCTGGTCGATGAGCTTATTCCAGGCGTAGTAGCCTTGGTTGGTGATGTCTTCGGAGGAGCGAAAGAACCGCTTCGATAGCCAGTTTTCGCGCATGAACTGCCAGATGTTTTCGACCGGGTTGAGTTCCAGCATTTGGGCAGCAGCGGCAACAGTGTGTTGTTGCTGGGACGCGATAAGAAGGAGAGTAGTCATCCAACCTAGTCCAGCAGGACGGCCGCATGGGCGGTCGGGCGTGGATTACATAGAAAATTCCGCCAGATGCAATGCCATGGCCGCCGTGTTGATGTAAGGCAGGACCAGACCCGCGCCTTTTCCCCGGCGAGGCAAATCACACCAAACAGATAGACCGATTTAGTCCTCTGGTCGCGGGACGCCATTGGTCACGAGCCACGTCGGGTCCAGCGGTGGATGATCTTGTTTTTCTGGCCTATACGGGGGCGCTGAATATGGGTCACAATCTGTCCAATCGCAGGCCTCACCCGACCGTCCTGATCCTGGAAAGCTACCGTACGGAATGGCAAGGCGAAGAAGTACGCCATCGACCAACTGACAGATTGGTCGGAGAAGTTGGCGGCGGGCCCGCGCACGCTTCTGCGTGGCGGTGTGGCATTGGCGAATGCGCATGAGAAGCCCGAGCCATCAGTCGTTCCCCTGCTGCCACACGGGCATGTCGCCACCGTCCTTGGCATAGCCGAATTGATCGGGTTGGCGACGCCTGTATTGATACCGGTATCCCGCCATCACCTTGCGGACCTGACTACAAGGCCGGGATAATGCTCGGCAGGAGATCGGGCGGCGTGGGGGCGTCGTCGTGGCAGGGATTGTCCGAGGGATTCGGTACGCTGGCCATATAGGCCCACGGGGAAAGTTCGGCGATCCGGTTGATGGGATGGCCGTTGGTGATTTTGGTCAGGACGTCCTTCAGATAGGCGAAGGGCTCGACTCCGCACATTTTGCAAGTCTCGATAATGGTCGCCAGCTGGGCCCAATGCTCGGCGCCGCCGGTGCTGCCGGCGAAGAGCGCATTCTTCACTGTGAGTTTTTGCGGGCGGATGGCTCGCTCGACGGTGCTCTGATCCATCTCCAGGCGACCGTCGGAGAGGAAGCGACAGAGGTCGGTCCAGCGGGCGGGGCAGTAACGGATCGCCTTGGCCAGATCGCTGCCGCCGGAGATCTTTTCGAGCTGCTCCTTGAGCCAGAGGTGGAACACCTCCAGCAGGGGACGCGAGTGTTCCTGGCGGACACTGAGTCGAACGTCGGGAGAACAGCCTCGGATTCGGTCCCCGATCGCGTAGAGCTGGGCATAGCGTCGCAAGGCTTCCTCGGCAATGGGCGAGCCGGTCGCCTCATGCACGTCATAGAATCCTCGGCGCGCATGGACGTTGCATCCAGCGAGGAGGATGCCTCCACCCGAATCGGCCAAACGTTTCTTCAAGCCTTTGTCGTAGGCGCCATAACCGTCGCAGTGGATGGTGCCCTTGAATCTGGCCAAGTGTTTCGCGGCGTTATCATGTCGCCGGTTGTCTTCATAGATGTAGGCCACCCCCGGCGGTCGATTGCCGCGCCAAGGCCTTTCGTCGCGGGCATAAGCCCAGAAGTAGCCGGTCCTGGTTTTGCCCAACCCT
>JARLGZ010000006.1 GCA_031292515.1 Puia sp.
AAGTTACAACTGCAATGAACGCCGTTCCCGACCCATCGAAAATGCTGGGTGCCCCCGGTCTCGCATTTGAGACCGGGGAAAGCACAACTCTCAATCAAACCAATGTCGGGCTCTACAAGCTGCGGAAAACCTCATCGGAAGGGGCAAGAAAAGAGAAAGGGCACGACTTCAGTCGTGCAGATAGAGCCCAATAAAATCGCGGGCTTTACAGTTTGCTGAAAAACCCATTCGTGCGGTAGGCCGGGGATTCATCCCCGGCACAATGCCATTAGAAGCAGTAGGGCTTTACAA
This sequence comes from Puia sp., assembly GCA_031292515.1. Lineage (GTDB taxonomy): Bacteria > Bacteroidota > Bacteroidia > Chitinophagales > Chitinophagaceae > Puia. Next base: position 292 of record JARLGZ010000006.1, read on the forward strand.
GCTGCGGAAAAACTCAAGGGAAGCTGTGATTAGAGAAAGGGCACGACTTGAGTTGTGCCAATAAAGCCAATAGAATCTATCGGGCTTCAGCCCCCGAGGGATGGTTTTTTTGAGGTTTTCAAGCCACAACAGCCCTTTTTCCGCAGCCTGTTTAGAAGCCCCTAAGGGAGCCACTCTCCTGGCTTGCCACCGCGTTGATCATCGGCCGCCATTCGGGAAACGCATAGACCTCCATCATTCTTGAGATCAAAGCTGCGGCCTCCGCCTCGCTGAGCCTTGACGCAATCGTCCACGTCCCGCCGAAACCGTCGATCTCCACTTCGATTTGCCCTGGACATTCGTTCCCCCTCAGGGAGACGCGCGGATTGGCACGCAGGTTCCGACCGTTGCGGGTCAACTGTGTGCGACCCCGTGCACAGGGGTGGGTGGTCGTCACGGTGAGGGAGTCGGAGGTCAGAACAACAAGCCTCTTTCGCCCCACGAGCTCTGTACCGAGGAATATGGCCAGAGACAACGCCACCGCACCAAGCTCTGCCAAAACCCAGCCTCGTGCCGGCTCAATAAAAATCCTGAGCACACCGTAAATGAGGAACGGAAGCCCCGCCACAGTGACAATTGCCGCGATATCCACGAATGAAGCCGACTCAGGCATCTCCACCCGGATCCCATCTTCGATCCGCTCCCACTTCAGTCGTCCTGCCAGCGTTTCGAGCATATTGCCGTTCCTGGAAAGGATGGTACGTCAGGCTGCGGCGTTTGCCTGTAGCTCTTTCAGGTCAGTAACTTTCGCCGGAAGAATGGCTTACAGCCAAAAAAATAAGTGTCCAAAGTTTGCAGGCAATTAGCTCTCGAAGGCGCACAATTCAATCATGACCGCCAAGCAAATACCCAAAGTCACTACCTCACCTGTCAGCGATGTCGCCGGTTCGTACCCCTGCTGACCCCACCCCCTCCCCCTGAAAATCGCCAAATTTAAGGGGTGTGGCATCAAGTAAGATACATGTAATCAGCATCTTGCAGTTTTACTGCATGTACTCATCAGTAAACACAAACCCTTGAAATGACAAGGTTTTGCTGCCGAAACAGCCCCATCTTGGAGAATTCAGGCTCAAAAGCTGGTGT
>JARLGZ010000091.1 GCA_031292515.1 Puia sp.
CGCTGCCTACGCGGTGACTTACCATTGACTGAATGACCTGGTTCCTGTTGCATGCTTCATTTTTTGGTGAGATGCAAAATTAACCAGCTATACCATCCTTTGGGCTAAATCAAATATGGGGTTCGTTGAAGGTTTACAAGGTCAAGAGACACTCAAGTTCCTCGTTTTCAAATTGCTAGAATTGCTAATTGTCTAAGGTCGGACAAAAGCCCGGAACGGGCTTTGTATCTCTTTGCGGCCTCCCCCGTTTAGGATCAGCGAGGACGCCGGCAGGCGCCCGCAGCTAATCCTGCCTTCCCGACGAGTAAGGGACCCGCAGCGAAAGCTGCGGGTTTTGTTTTTTAGCGGGCTTAGCCTACGAAAAAAGAGGAAACCAAAAAATTAGTTGCTTCGAGTTTGTATCTATCGTGAAACTAACATTTGTGTAAAAATCTCTAATTACTTCTTCATCAGTTTCACCCTCATAAAATTTATAGGAAGCTTTATACGCCAATTTTACCAGCCCATTTTTACCATCATATTCAGCCCTTGGAATAGTAAAGTCTTTTATTAAAGGAAGCATCCTGTCTAGGTTGTGGTAAGAGGAAAGTTTCTCGCATAACTTATCAAAACAAGTCTCGTCGTAAAGGACTAAGGCTAAAAATTCACCTAAATCCAATTCACTATTGAGAACCATCTCATACGCATCTTCAGGATATTTTGAAGCTAATCTCTTCATAGCGAAAAATTTTATTGCCGTTTTTTTTATTCGGCCTCAGAGAAGCCATCCCAACTATAATCTCCTTCAAATACCTCAGTGCACTAATTATTACGGCAATAAACCTTTTCCTTAGTCCCCCCAAAAATCACATGCAATAACATGGAAAGGGGTGCTTGAAGAAAGGTTGGTTTAGAGGGATGGGAGTTAACTTATAGCTACTGTCTAATAGATTTTCCGCAGAAGTTTTGGGCAGTTCTTTTTTTGCATCACGAATATAAAAAATTGGTTATAAATTGGAATTGCATATTATCTTGTGATAGAGAGGTTGGCAATAGTCCAGCCACGCAAAGGGCCGTGACAAGGCTTCAGCCCAGGTAACAATTACGATAATATATCATATAATTTTTGTAAATTTGCACAGGTGAAAGAAACGATGTATCATATTGGAATTGAGATAGATAGGCTTACCAACAGTATTACGAACACCATCTCCGGCGATAGTTTCCCTACAGAAATTTTACCGGTGAGACAAAAGCGGATCTGAAACACATCACCAAGAAAAGTGGGTGGAAGTTTAACTGGAAGTCAGAAGCTGCATTGGATGACAGGGAAGTGTTTAAACTGACAATCGAAGGAAATCCTCATATTGTGCAGGGCTTGGTCAGTATCACTGACCGAAAAGACCATATTTTTCTCCACCTGATTGAAAGTGCTCCTTTTAACTTCGGCAAGCCGAAATTATACGAAGGCGTTCCAGGCAACTTAGTTGCTTTTGCTTGCAAGGAATCAATGGACAAGGGATATGATGGATTCCTATCTTTCTTCTCCAAGACCAAACTGATCCAACACTATGAAAAGACGCTGGAAGCTGTACATGTAGGAGGTCATCGGATGGTGATCTACGAAACTGCAGCAAAAAATTAATAAATCGATACTTTAATACAAAATAATATGGGATATATCAAAGAACCAAAAGGTGTAGACTTCGTAGTTGAACCACATGTCTTAACGGACGAGGATCAGCAGATCATGAGCAGGATCATCGCAGACTATAAGGCTACAGGTAAAATAACAAGGGCCCCAAGACAGAAAAAAACGCGCAGTACAAGTAAGAAAGTAAAGCGTTGACCTGTTTCAGTTTATCACCATTCTGGAATTTACCTCTTGAGTAATGGTGTTATAAACTAACGCATATATACATCATTGAATTTCATTATTGTTTTTAATAGCAAGTTAGACAATTGTCCATCTTTCCCGACCAAAGAGATACAAGCCTCCGCGATGCGGAGGCTTTGTCGTTTCCGGAGGGAGCGCGTCGAGCTTGCTCGAAAGCGCGGAATACAGGAAATGACAAAAGCCCGGAACGGGCTTTGTATCTCTTTGCGGCCTCCCCCGTTTAGGATCAGCGAGGACGCCGGCGGGCGCCCGCAGCTAATCCTGCCTTCCCGACTTTTAAAATTGATTTTCAAATAGTTAGAAGCTGTTCGGACACATTTCGGACAGCTTTTGCTTTTTTCCTTCTCCCTTACTGCAACTTAGCCGCTGGTTATACAGAAACGCTGGAAAAGAAAGAGAAAGAGGAAGAAGAAATGGATGCGGAAAAAACAACTAAATGAACCACCTATATGGCCGCAAACAGGGTTTGAGATGGTAACGAAAGGAGACAGGAAAATATATTTTAACGTGTATCTTGAAAAAGGGATTGCGCATATTTTAGGTATTATCTTGAACGAAGAAGGTAAGGGCTTCTCCTTTTATGGCATCGGGGCTCCGGGTTGTCTGCGAAATTGTCGCTTCCAAAGGGTATTTGTTCAAAAGGAATGAATTCTTCCATTTTATAGATTTGGGTTAAGGCGGCTGGTAGATTTAGGCCAATTTGATTAATGCCGTTCAAATTATATAAAATTCTTCAATAATTTTAGTTCCGGGGCCGGATCCTCCGCAGGCGCATGTGGAATCTTGGAAACAATTCGCCAATTCCTATTTACAATATTTTTCAATCATAGCGTCAATTGCGATGTTATTGCCTATTCCAATTCCTTTTGCCTTATTCCAATCTTCGCAAGCCGCATCTTTATTTCCTAGTTGGAACTTACACATTCCTCGTCTGTAAAGATTTTCTTTATCGGTTGGCGTAGTTTGCAATGATTTATCGTAAAAGTAAATTGCAACCTCATAGTCTTTATTCTGATAAGCTTCGTTAGCTCTCTGTGTGGCGAAAAAGGATGGAATCGTAGTCGCAGAAGTTGAATAACGGAGCTCTACCATCATTTGTACAGACACGGATTTATCATTAAGTGTTGCTGGTCTCCAATCCTTCCTTGATCGATTAAAAACCTTAATGAACCGTTTGTTGAACTCATCATCTATACCTTCCAATATTTTTACGCTATCTGCAATACCTTTTTTTGAAACAATAAATGTCGCAGCAAAGTGCCCGGCCCGTCCATCCATGCTTATCTGGTCTTTAATGCCCTCGTATATGTAATGTTGGAAGCTCGGTCCGTTATATTTAGCATAGATCTTTTGACACTGTTTATAAATTGTATCTTGCAATCTGATAGAAAAAATATCGTCAGGGTGCAGCATAAGGCCATTCTGATAGATAGGCTCAGGAACAAAATAGAATGTTAAAGCATCAGGATCATCAAATCCTTTGGGACCCCGTTCTGTTAATATCAATGTGTCTTTTAGTGATTCAATCCGATAAGTATTCATAATGCCTCCCTGGGGGAATTTGATATAGAGATATCCGTCATTAATTTCATAAGACCCGTCTGTTCCTTGCTCAAAATAAGCCAATGCGGTATTTAACGTGCCGGAACGATAAAATTGATACTTAATATAGACGTACTTAAGAACGTGTTCGTCAGGTAATGACCTGCCGTCTTTATAGGTTACCTTGCTTGAAATCCATGTTCCACTAATACTATTTTTGGCTTGAGCAAAAAGAGTACGAGGCAGTAAAGAAAAAAATAATAATATATACCAATATTTCATTGTGACAGCTTAAGTTATATAAAAATAAGAATAGCTACTATTGCAGCGAAACGAAAGTTATATTGAAATATTATTGCAAGCATGCAGGGTCGACAGCGCATTATTCTAAGTTATTTAAATTGCCAATATCCAAACTGCAGGATACACCCATATCTGTTTAAATAAAGGCGCTTCCGTCGTGCATGATCCATTCGCCGGCGGAACAATCAATCACATAAATATTCTTTACTTTTATAAAGCGGAACTCCCGAATTTATTTGTAAAAATATTATCATGACAACAATATTATCATGACAACTTATCCTTCTCCAAAAGCAAAAATAAATAGTAAGGCTGCAATGAGCATGCTCGTTATTTCGCTATGGGCATCAATGGGCGTGTCCGCGCAGCAGGCGATCGTCACCGGTACACTTCCGGAAGGTTTTTCGGGCAAATCCATCAAACTCACCCTGATCAACTATGAAACCCGGGATGACAAAGTCGTGCAGGAAGCCAGGATCACGCAGGATGGCAAATTTACCCTGATCATTCCGTTAAAAGAGCCTGAAATTTATGATCTGGGGGTAGATCATTCAAGTCTTGTCCAGGTATTGGCTAAACCAGGCGACAAAATCCACCTTACAATCGGCAAAGACCTTATCCAGGTTACAGGCTCACAGGAAACACAATATCTTATTGCCTATGAAGCAAACAGGAAAAGGGTATTCAACAAGTATTTAAAACGAACCTATGATTCCTCGGCAGTTGCGGTTGAAAGCGGGGATAAAGAAAGAATCGAATATTGGAATATGGAGCATGAAAAAGCGTCTGAAAATTATAAAGCGGAACTGGCGCAATGGGTGAAACAACCCTTTTTCATTAATTCACTTGCCGCGATCCACCATAGCATACGCTGGAATCCGGAAACCGATACCGCGCTGATGAATCGGATGGTATCGATCTTTCGGCAAAAATATCCAAATTATGATCTTACCCGGCAACTGGTGAACAAAGTCAATGCCACCAAACGGATTGCGATCGGCGCCATAGCGCCGGGTTTTGTTTCAATCGATACGGCAGGTAACAACATCGATTGCAAAGGCTATCGCGGCAAATATACATTGGTTGAGTTCTGGGCCTCATGGTGCGCTCCCTGCCGGGAAGAAAGCCCTACACTAGTCAGGTTATACAATCAATATAAGGATAAAGGATTTGCGATAGTAAGCGTCTCCATTGATAAAAACACCACACAGTGGAAGAACGCCATTCGCCAGGATGGGTATACCTGGGAGAATGTCTGCGATCTGAATGGATATGGAGGCCCTGTGGCGGCTTTGTATACCGTAACCGCTATCCCGAATAGTTTCCTGCTGGATAAGAACGGCAGGATTATTGCCAAAAACCTTCGGGGTAAAGTCCTGGAAAGCAAACTCGCAGAGCTGATGAACCAGTCCTTTTAGAACACCAGGCTTTATGCCGCCTCCTTTAAATCTCCGGAACAACAGGCGCGGGAGGACTGGAATGCCCGTCTTGTGAAAGGGGTTCCATGGCGGCCAGACGGTTATAATATTCTTCGATCAGCAAGCGTTCATCAGGACCAGCTGTCCCATCCAGGTATTTGTCAATGAGTTTTAGAAAATCTTCTTTTCGTATGGGAAGGCCCAAAACGAGCAGCTTATTTTTCATATTTCGGTTTGCCATAGGATGCCTAAAAACACGAATTACATAAACGGCCCTGAGATTTTTCACTTTTTTTCAGGCTATCCCCTTTCATTTACCGACCATCCAAACGGCTTCTTACGGCTTACACCCTTAAAACCGGGAGTTCCGGGTGAAACGACATTTTTTACCGGTCTTCTCTGTCCATTCGTTAACAAACCTTAACAGTTCCGTCCGTCCCTCCCTATTAACAGGGAGGCGCTCTTTAACAAGACTAGCTTTGTGGGACACAAAAAAAGAACATAATGAAAAAAATATTTCTGGGCGCCGCCCTCCTCCTGTTGATGAGCGCCACCCACGCTTCCGCCGGCAATCGCGCATTAGCAACCGGCCAACCCCACATGCGTAATATCCTCTCCAGCGAATTGCCCGCATCCCTGCTGACGGATATCAAAACCAACTACAAGAGCTATTGGATCACCGAACTGTCGGAAGAAGGAAAGGCGAAGCATCCGGACTATTCCATCACCCTGGAGAATGCCGATCAGATCGTCCAGTTGCATTCCAGCGACTCGGAAAACTGGATCGTGATGAGTACCACCGTAAAACCGGGGTAAGAGATTTTACTTAGGGAGCCAGCCGAAGTCAAAATCCTTTTCACAGATATCGCTTGTCTCCAACAGGCATCTCCCCCCGACAGACCGAAATACGGTATAATCTATCAGGAGGCAAAAGACAGCCAGTAAAGGGGCGTCGCAATCGCTGTCCGCCGTGATTTCATAATTATATCCGACTAACAGCGAGTCGTTTTTTCTGGCGATCCATGCCACTTGTGTTCCATTTTTGAAAATGGAAAACCGAAACTCGAAATTGGCATAAATATCATACACATCCCCTGAAACCTTGCATTGGTGATGCCCATAAAAAAAAGTCAGTCTGCGGAATACGATCGCTTCATTGCCTCTATATAAATTATAGACGGGCTTGAAAAAGGAGACCTGTCTTTTTATCGTAAATACAGTCTCAAGGGTATGGATGTCCCGCAAAAGAAAGGTCGTGAAAAATTGAAAATATTTTTTTACTGCCTGAAACCCGGGTTCATCGTCGACAATAACGTCGTATGAATAAACCAGTTGGATCATCTTGTGTTTTACAAGTATCTGCATGGCACTTGATTTTGAAATCAGCCATGAATATACGCTGGATTATCTTCTCCATGCCACTATCCTGCCTGCGCGCCAAAAAAATGCGGGTGCTCAATATAAAAATACTTTTCTGGCTGTTACCATTTTTTTGCAGATTATTTGTCGCAGTTGCACCGTCACAGTCCGCCCGCTGACACAAATATATATCAGTTTTGGAGCTGACGCCCACGAGGCCCGTTTTCCACCGCCAGGCAGTGCAAAATGATACCCTCCGGACAGGTAGGAGATGCCCCCGGACAAGTAGAAGATACCCCCGGACAAGTAGAAGATACCCTGCGGACAGGTAGAAGACGCCCCGGACCGATTGAAGATGCCCCCCGGACAGGTCCTCCCGACAGATTGAACGGACCTGAATACCGGCATGGTGCAGACTCTAAAGACAAACCGGACCCGCCCGATGATCGGCTAAAATGATATCATAAATCCCCTGGAAAAAGCCTAACTTTAAATCACTCCTTTCTCACAAAAATCCCGATTCAAAACCGAGGTCCTAACCATTTATCACCTTCCTTCTATACCGGCAAACGATGAATCGAAGCAAATCCGCGCGCACCCCGTGCTTTGTGGCCCCTGTCTCTATGATAGTCCTGGCCTTCCTGTTCGCAAGCCTTAGCGCCTGCCGTGACAAGGCCGGATCCATCGATCCGGTGGCCGCCCTGTATGCCGGGCGGCAGATCATCCCCAACATCCGCTACAGCCACACGGATTCCAGCCTCCTGCTGGACGCCTATATCCCGGCCCGCGCGCTGGGGGAGCCACCCTGGAATCAATATTCGGACAACCGGAAACCTGTCCTGCTCTATTTTCATGGCGGCGGGTTTGTAGAAGGCGACAAAATCTCCCGCTCCCTCTTCCTGATGCCGTATGTCAGCCGCGGCTGGTGTGTGGTGACGGCGGACTATAGCCTCCTGGGCAAAACTCCGGTCACGCTTCCGGAGATTTACGGCCAGGCCCGGACGGCCCTGCGGTGGATCTATGATAATGCCGACAAATATAAAATGGACACCGCAAAGATCATCGTCTCGGGGGAGTCCGCCGGCGGTGTCCTGTGTCTGATGACCGGATTCCATCCCAACGACCCATCCGACAAGAGCGGCAGGCCGGTGAGCGTGGCGGGCATCATCAACTGGTTTGGGGTACCGGACCTGCAGAGAGCCTTGAAACCCTCTGATGCGTCGAGGTTCATGGGTGGCGGGACCACCAACGCAGACAGCGTTTTTCGGGTATGCTCACCGATAACTTATATAACGGCCGCTTCGCCGCCGGTCATGACGATCCATGGAGACCAGGATCCCCTGGTTCCTTATGACCAGGCCCTGCTCCTGCGGGATACGCTGACAAAATTGGGCGTAAAGAATGGCCTGTTCACCGTCGAAGGGAAGAAACATGGGAATTTTGACGCGGCCGAAATGACGGCTATCTTCGACCAGATCTGGGAGTTCCTGGATGAGATTAAAGTCAGCTCCCCGTTGCCGAGAGTTCGATAAAACAAGAAGTTCATCACTATTTTTAAAAGACCGCCCCGGATACAGATCCCGCTCAACGACAGCAAAAGCAGCAGGCAAGCAACACGATGCAAATGCCGCCGGTCACCCCATATCTCAACAGGCGATCCCCCATCCTTGTGTTCGCCCATCGCGCCAGCGGTTCCGTGAGAGGCTGCCGCCCCTGGCGGGCATATCCCCCGCTCAAGATCCACTCGATACCCTTTTCCGTGAGCTTCAACAGCAGCCCGAAGGGACCCACCATATAGCAAATGACACCCTCGCGCAGCAACTGCTCGCAGAGTTCATTCACCTCGGCGGGCTCGAGGTAGAACAACATGGCGCCCAGGTTTTCCACGGGGATACCCGCCTGTGACCAGTAGAGGAACACCCGGAGCAGGGAATTCAGTTTGTCATAGCGTTCGATAGAAGAGATTGTCGGTTCCATAAAGGATATCATCATGCCTGATAAAGAGGTCCGTGTAGAAACACAGTCCTGTTGTGGTTTTTATACAGCCACATGAGAAATAATATTTTCGCGCCTTTTGTCAGAATACGTTGGCCTTTTGTCAGAATACGTTGAAAACGCCGGCCGGGATGTCTGTATTGTGATAAAAAAAAGAGAAACCGGCCCGAAAAAAAGGAGATTGTCATTTCATCGGGACAAAGCCCCGACTCACCGGCAAATGATTGCAGGCTGTAATCATTTTATGATAGAAAGTTGAGATTTTTTCACTCGTAGCTGTTGATTCCATGCGTGCTTCCTGCTCTACATCTTCATAATCATCCGTTCCATCTTTTTCTTCGTCTTCTCATCGGTGACCTTGATCAGGTAGGGTCCCCGCGCCAGATTTCCACAACCCAGCTCATAGCTGCCCCGCACCCCCTGGATGCCTGAGATCGGGCGCCCGGCGAGATCATAGAGCTGGACGGTGATGGGGTTGGGACCCAGGTTGTCGACGGTGATCGTCGTCGTGGCGGGATTCGGGAAGATCCGGACATTGGGCGTAGTCAGCTGCGGGCCGTTCACCAGCAGCGGCGCGGACATCTTGACACAGCTATCGATCGACACCCGGACGGAGTAGCTGCCCGAGGACGTCGGCGTATATCCATAGCCGGTCGCGCCGGGAATCAGCGTGTCATTCAGGAACCATTGGTTGCCAACCAAAGAGCTGGATCCCAATATGCCGCTGAACAATTTCACGACGGGCGTCGGGACCGTATCGCAGCCGGTCGGCGGCGTGGCGCCGGTGTCGGCCTTGGCGACGAAGTACAGCGTATCCCAGGCGCCGGGTGTGGTGGCGCCGACCCCGTTGTTACACTGCCCGGCAACAAAAAGATAATAGCCGGCTCCCGGCGTCAGACCGGTGATCGTCGCGCTCGTGGCCGTCGTCACCGCATAGGTAGGGGGCGCCGCAGCGGCGACCGGGGAGATGCCGTACCGGTAGACGGTTCCCTGCGCGATGCTGTCCCATTGAAAGTTCACAGTGCTGCTGGTGGTGCCGGTGGCCTTCAGCCCGGTGATCGAATCATAGACGATGGCGACATAGCCCAGGTCAAAGGATCCGCAGCAGCCGCAGGTATCGGTCGTCGAGCCGATATAAACGCCCGCCTGTGAAGCCGACTGCAGGGTGAAGGTATAGGTCAGTGCCCCGCCGTTACCCGTGGCGGTGTACACCGGTTGCACATGCTGGTCGTAGATCGTATAGGTTTGGCTGGTGACGGTCACCGGGATGGTGATGCTGACGGGACTGCCGGGACAGAACACGCCTCCGCCAGCCATCGTGCCCTGCTGGACATTACAGGTATGGGTCGGGGAGTTGGAAGTCCGGCCGGAAAGGATGCCGGGATTGCCGGATCCGGTGGATCCGATCCCGTTATCACACTGGGCTTTCACGAAGATAAAATAGGTGGTACCCGGCGACAGACCGCCGATCGTTGCATGGGTATCCGTCGTCGCGGTAAAGCTGGTTGGCGGCTGGTCGGCGCTTATGGAATAGCCTATTTCATAGATTGCACCGGGCGCCAGGCTATTCCAATGGAAGCTGATTGAAGCGGTGGTCGTCGAGTCGACCATCAGCCCGGTGATGGAATCATAAGCCACTACGACGCTGCCAAAGGTCGCCGGCGTGCAGCAATTGCAGGTGTCATTGGTCAGTACGGTATAAGTACCTGCGAGCGAGGCGGCTTTCATCGGGAAGCTATAGGTCAGGATGGAACCATTGCCCCGCGCTGTATATACGGACACGCCGTTTTGCAGGATCGAATAGGTCTGGCTGGTCAGCGCCACCGAGACGGACAGGTTGACGGGGTTGCCCGGGCAATACACTCCGCCACCCGCCAGGGATCCTGTCTGCACATTGCAGGGAGGGTTCGTCGATGTCGATGTCTTAAACGAATCGATAGCCGGGTTTCCGTAGCCGGTGGCCCCGATCCCATTGTCGCACAAGGCGCTGACATAGATATAATAGGTGGTGCCCGGGTTCAGAGCGTTGACCGACGCGCTCGTGCTCACCGTCGGCGTGAAACGGGTGGGCGGCGTGTTGACGCTTTCCGAAATCCCGTATTGATAGGTGGCGCCGGGCGCGAGGCTGTTCCAACGGAAAACGACGGAGGCGGTGGTGATGCCGGCCGTGGTCAGCCCGGTGACCGAATCATAGCTGACGACGGCGCTGCCAAAGGTCTGGGCGGTACAGCAGCGACAGGTGTCGTTGGTCCTTACGGTATAAGTGCCTGCCAGCGCGGCGGCCTTCATCAGGAAGCTATAGCTGAGGCTGGCGCCGTTGCCCCTCATCGAGTCGACGGGTGTGCCGTTGAGCAGGAAGGTATAGGACTGGTTCGTCAGCGATTGCGGAACCGTGAGGGTCACCGTATTCCCCGGGCAATAGACACCGCCTCCCGTGAGGGTTCCCGCCTGCACATCACAGGTATGGGCAACCGCTGCGGAGGTCGCAAACGACAGGGTATCCCAGGGGCCGGGCGTGGTGGCGCCGACCCCGTTATTACACTGGCCGTCCACAAAGAGATAGTAGGTGGTGCCTGCGTTAAGACCGGGTATCGTCGCGCTGGTAGCCGTCGTGGTCGTGATGTTTGCGCCGGCGGGTGGTGTGGTGGCGCTCGTAGAAACGCCGTAGCGGTAAGTGACGCCAGGCGCAATGCTGTTCCAGCGGAAACTCACCGAGTTCGAAGTCGGGGAAGCCGCCAGGCCCAACCCGCTGACGGAATCATAGCCGACGACGGCGCTGCCAAAGGGCAGGGCGGTACAGCAGTTACAGGTGTCGTTGGTGAGGACGGTATAGGTGCCCGCCAGCGAGGCCTGCATGAGATAGCTGAAACTGACAAGGCCGCCGTTACCCTGCGCCGAATCTACCCGCTGGCCGTTCCGCAAGAGGATATAGCTTTGATTGGCCTGTGTCGCCGGGATCTTCAGCATGAGGGGGCTGCCGGGACAATAGACCCCCGCTCCGGTCAGGGTATCGGCTTTTACCGCACAGGTATGGTTGGCCGGTAGCGTGGTGATGGCTAGTTCAACCGAGTTGTAATACCCCAAGACTCCATTGCCGCTATTGGCTTGCGCGCTGACCCAGATATAGTAGGTCGTTCCCGGTTGCAGACCCGTGATGGCGCCATAGGCGTTTTGCGTGGTATCCGTATGCTGGATCTGTTGTGCCCCGCCGGCGTCGGTAGTCACCCAATAGGTATACGTTTCCCCGCTTACGATGGGATCCCATTGGAAGGAGACTGAGGAATCCGTGACCACTGTTTTATGCAGTCCGATGATTGAGTCTATATAAACCGGAAAGGCGCCGAACTGGACGGAGTCGGTGCCGCTGCAGGTCCCGCAGAGCGGCTTCGTGACAATAGAATAGATCCCGTCCTGGCTCCTTGACCTTACTGTTAACTGGTAGCTGAGTCCGCCGCCGCCGCCCGCGGTGGGGTCCGTGACTTTCTTGGTGACTACGGCGTTGCCGTTGACGGTCCAGGTATAGTCCTGGCTGACTTCCACGCTGGGCATCCCGATATTCACCTGGCAGTAGTCGCAATAGACACCCGGCAAGGTTCCCGAAAGCGAAGAGGGAATAACGGTACACTGTTTGACAAAATGGATCGTATCCCAGGTCGGCACCGTCTGCCCCGCACATTGCCCCGATACAAACAGGTAATAGGTTTTGCCTCCGCAAAGTCCCAACACGGACAGGGTGTTACTGGTAGCAGACTGTATATTACCCGGATTGACGACAGGAATCGAATCGATATAGTAGAGATAGCCATAGGGCTCGGTCAAGGGGTCCCAGGAGAAATTGGCCGAGTCGGTGGTCTGGCTTACGAGTTGCAGGCCGGTGATGGTACTCGTGCATTGCCCCCTCGCGGAATTCCCCAGCGAACAAAAAAAGAGAAGGATCAGCAAACCGCATCCTACCGGTCTGTCCATGCCTCTATTCTTCGTAAAATCCTTGCTCATAACAGAAGTTTTTGTCTGCAATCGTTGTTTTCCCGCAGGAGATTTTATCCCCTTGCCGAATTCTATCCCCTCAGCAAAATCCAGGCGGCCCATTTGTAGGGCTCTTTCCGGTACCTGGACCTCATGATTTGTTGTGTCTGGTAAAAAGCGGCTCCGATGGAACGCCCCTGCAGCATATTCTCGTAGAACAGCTGCATAAACTCCGCGGTCTCCGGATCGGGGACCTTCCACAGGCTCATGACAAGGTTCTGCGCCCCGGCCATCGTAAAGGCTCTCTGCAACCCATAAACGCCCTCGCTGCCTTCGATCGTCCCCAGCGCCGTTTCACAGGCGGACAGGACGACCAGCTTCAACGCGGGAAAATAGAGGTTCGAGACCTCATAGGATGTCAGGATACCGTCTTCGATCCCCGTTACCGGGTGACCATTCCAGGTGTTGCCCGCGCCGGCGAGCAGGATACCCGAGTTGAAAAGAGGGTCTCCTGCTTTTGTGGAATCCGGGAAGAAAAATCCGTGCGTGGCAATATGCAATACCGCCGGGGTATCCAGGCCATTCAACGCCTTCAGGGACTCTTCGCTGGCATCCATACCGCTTAGCCTCGTCACGGCCACTCCGAAGGAACGCCCCAGCTTGCCGATACCCGCAACTTCCTGCTCCGTGCCCGGAAGATAATCCCAGCCCTCGCCACGCCGACCGTGCCGATGCATGAATGATCGCGAGACCGAAGATCCCGGGCTCCCTGGCAAACCAGCGCTCCTTGCCCCGGCTTCCAATACCGGCGAGGCGGGTTCCCCGACCCGCCCGGGCTCTTTATAATGATAATAGCTGCTCACGGACTGCTTTAAAGTTGCCGGATCCACATCATACCGGACCCCGCCGTATAGACGGATCCTATCGGAAGACCGGATATAGCGTTCGGTCCGGCGGGTGACCTCCGCCGTGGTATTCAACTGGATCAGCCGGTACCGGTCGCTGACCACCTGGGTCGCACTCACGGGTATTGCGGCAAAAGAGACACGGTGCAGCAGGCCTGCCGGAGCGAAATAGACAGTATGGATTCCTTTCAAATAGGGTTCTATCGGCCTCCAGGCAAGCAGATACAGGGAACCGGTGGCTGCCGCCCGCCGGGAGACGCCGATGCCCTGGGGAATGCCACGGGATCCGCGAGATCCACCGGATCCGCGGGCGCCTGCATGGGTGACAGTCCCCGGACTGTTGTAGCCACCCCGGGGGGAAACGCGGTAGTCCGGGCCGGCTGCGCGATAGGTATAGATCGATGGGATATCGGTAGACCCATCCGCTCCCGTCGCCGACAATACGGAGTCCAGCCGGCGTTCTTCAAAGAGGGGGATCGAACGGGGTTCCGACCCATCGCCGCGGAGGAGTAACGCAACCGCATAAGTGCTATCGGTCCACCGTCTGCCGTCATAGCAGCGGTATTGGGCGAATTCGATCGCCGCTTCATCCTTTTTCAAATGCTGCCGGATAGAACGCCACGAAGCGCCCGAAGCAGCCTGCCCCCATTTCCCGATTTCGGAGGAGCGGGCGAGATCCTTCTCCAGGCTGTCCGCCTCCGCCTCCAGGGCCTTCAGACGGCCGTCGCCGATCAGGCCCGCATTCGAATAGACATGCGCGAGCTCTTGCTTCACGGCCATCCAGTGGCCATAGGTCTTCAGCAATGCGGGATCACCGCTCTTCCTCACCGCCTGTCGCAGCTCTTGGGAGGAGGCCAGGATCAGGCCGCGGCCGTTCAGCGAAAGGTCATATAACTCGCCCGCCCGGCCGGCGGGGTATTCCCGGGTATAAAAGGATTGGTATTCGTCGCCGGACAGCGTGCTGTTCCGGATATATTGTTCCTTCTCGTGCTCGTTGGTGAACCGGAAGACATCCCCGATCAGCCCATATTGAGCACGCAGGGCCTCGCCATACAGGCGACGGGCGTTCCCGGTATCGGCCAGGTTCCAGCATGTCTTCGCCAGGTTCTGTGTGTTCTGAATACAATAGGGATGCTCCGGGCGCAGGTTCGAAGTCCAGTAGCGGCCGGCCTCCCGGTAATACGCCAGCGCCTTCTTATAGGCTCCCAACCCAAAGTAGATACTGCCCAGGATATTCGCGTTGACGGCATGATTTGGGTCTTCGGGATCGAGCGTGCTGTCCCAGATCGCTCTGGCTTCCAGGGCCAGCGGCTCCGCCTTCGGATATTCCCCTTCGGCCGCGTAAAGCGTAGCCAGGTTATTGCAAGTCTCCGCATAGCCGGCGACGTGTTGCCCCGGGCCTTTGCCCGGAATAGCGGCCCTTATCCGTTTTGCTTCGAGATAGAGGGGTTCGGCCTTTTCGTACTGCCCGTTCGCGTAGTACAGGTCTGCGAGGATATTGCAGCTGGCCGCATAGAGCGGATGACGGTCGCCATAGACTTTCAGGCGGATCTGCCGGGCTTCGACGTATAAGGTCTCCGCCTTCTCATATTGGCCCATCGCCTTGTAGAGATTAGCGAGCGTGAGGCAACTCAACGCATAATATGCACTGGCGGCTCCCAACACGATTCCCCGGACTTCCAGGCTTTTCAGGGCCAGCGGTTCGGCCTCGCCGTACTCGCCGCGGTCGAGATATAAGTTCGCCAGGCCGTTGCAGCACTGGGCGTAGGCATTGGTGATCGTCAGGGCCCTATCCTCCAGGATGGCTTTGGCCTCCAGGTAGAGCGGCTCCGCCAGGGCAAAATCCCCCGTGGTGACGTGGAGGTTGGCGAGGTTGATGCAACTGGACGCATATTGGCCGGCGTAGGATGCGCCGGTCTCCCGGTAGACTCTCTGCCGGATCTCCCGGGTCCAGGTAAAAAGGGTGTCGGCTTTCGGATAGTCTGGCACGAACGTCGAAATCACGCCCAGGCTGTTGATATCGTTGGCGTACAGGGTGTCCCCGGTTCCATGATTCCGGGCGTCGATACCGATGACGCTGTCATAGAAGCGTCCCGCCAACGCATAGTTTCCCATCTGATAATAGAGGCTCCCCAAGTTCCTGCATACGCCGCCATAGCTATCCGCCTGCCCCGAATCCCGGGCGAGGATCGTCCGGGCCTCTTCGTACCAGGCCAATGCATGGGGGTAATCTCTCTGATTTTTATAGAAGGCCGCCGAATCGCAGTCATCCCTCCACACCTGTGCATAACCGGTACTCTCTCCAAACAGGAGAGCGGCCAGGAGCAGGTAAACCGGAATACCGGGTATCGGGCAGCACGAACGCATAGATGAAGTTCTTTACAAAAAATGACCGGGTAGATGAGCTGGCTTTCTGATCAGGGCTGAATAAAATTGCTGATCCTGGAGGATAGTTTGGAAAGGATGATGCCGGCGATGGCCAGATGGCTAAGTATGGACCCAAAATAGGCTATTTTCCCGAAAACAGCAAGGAAGGGGCGCCATTGATCCCCACTATCGATCGCAGGATCGATCCGCATCCTTGACAGTGCGCCCCGCGTCAGTGACCCGCATCGGCCGCCTGCCGGTTCAGGTACCTGTTTACCTTATCCACCATCTCTTTTGCCAGCGCCTCCTTATTTCTCAGCGTACCCCTCTCCTGCAGGGAGAACAATCTCTGCTTCTGTCCCTTATATACGGCGAAGTTGACAAACACCTGCCCCGCCCGGACGGTATACTTTCCGCGGATGGAATAGACCGTGTCAGTCAGGACGTTTTCGGGCATATAGGTCAGGGCGGCGCCGCGGCTGTCCAGGGAGAAATCACCCAGCCCGTTATCCACGAGCCGGGAGAGACCCAGCTCATCGCTCAGGCTCTGTTCATCCCCTATCAGCAGGGAGCGGACGAAGATCTTCTTTTTGAGGGAGAGGTGGATGCTGTCGGCCACTGCCCGGTCGACCATGCCGATGTCAAAGCTCGCCGCCTCGAGAATCTGCGGGTCCTGGCGACCGCGGATATCCTTCATCAATTCCCTGACGCCATCGGAGCTTGTATTGAACCACCTGGAGACATCGACATATTTTGCGTCGCGTAGCCCGTCGCCATACTTCAGCCGCGCGAGCAGGCTGTAAGTCAGCAGACCCTGACCGTACAAGGTAGTCTCATAGGCGCTCTGGTCGGCGGCCGATGCCGATAGGATAAAGGTGCCCGTCTTGTCCTTTAGTTTCTCCAGCGCCCGCTGCTGGTCCGCCGGCACCTCCCTGCGGACGATCAGATCCTGCAGGTTCTTTACGGCCTGCCCGCTATTGCAGGCGTCGAGGATCAGGATCTGTTTGGCCGCCTTTACGGATCGCATCAGGCTGTCGAGCTCTTCGGTGCTGATGGCCACCTCGCGCGGAATGGAATTCAGCTGATCAAAGGATTCAGCCTCCGCGGTGAGGAGATAGTAGTTGGTCTCACCGGATCGCAGGCCGCCATGTCCGGCAAAAAACAGCAGGAGGATATCATTGGGTCCCGCCCTTGACGCAATCGTGTCGAATATCTTCCGGATGCCCGACTTCGCCGGCCACCGGGTACTCCCCTCTTCCGTCTCGTAGGCCCATTCATGGACATGGTCATGGTCGCCGGGACGGGTATTCAACAACCGCCTGGCCGCCTGGGCGCTCGCCCGGCAGAAATCCGCGGCATCCTTGCCTGCATAATGCAGTCGCATCGCCTCCCCCGTATATTTGCTGATGCCGATCGCGAGGATATACAGATCCGGGTTGGGCGTCGTATCGGGTCCGGCGGGCTCCTTTGCGAAAATGGGGATGCCCCGCGAGGACAGGTAGCCATCCCGGGTCGTGGCTTTGACGATTACCCGGTTCTCTTCGCCCGTGCTGAAATAAGGGGCGACTTCGTCCCGGGATACGGATAACCGATAGATGCCGTCTATGACCGAGAGCCGGCTGCCGGTCAAGGGAAGTTGTCCGTCGGGCTGAGAGGTTCGGCTGGCTGTCTCAGGGGTTCGGCCGGCGGGCTCAGGGAGTTGTTCGCCAGTCTGAGGAGTTCGGACCTCACTCTCAGAGAGCCGGCCGGCTGTCGCGATGGCCTGGTCCGGCCGATAGGTCCGGATCTGCTTATTGTTGACGAATAGCTGCACTTCCCCGATGCCGCCCCGCCGGGGAGTGATGGTATAGCGGTAGGGGGTCGCGGCGGTATCTGCGGCAGGGGCGCCTGGTTTGCCCGTTGTCGTTCCTGCTGCCATGTCCGCCTCCGCCACCAGCGGCGTATAATCGCAGAGCTCGATGGAGGCGGTGCTCCGGGCGCCGATGGCTTCATGCAGGGTCCCCAGGATCTTGGCGGCCAGGTCGGGCTCCCAGCTCAGAGCCTTCAACTGCTCCAGCTCGATGATCTCCGTCCCGCAAGTATAGTAGAGGAGCTTGCGCGCTCTTTCGGTGCCGTCATACCGGCCTTCGGGGTCGATCACCAGGTAGTCGGCGGTGTCGATGGCGAAGAAGGTATAGAACAGGCTGCCCGTCGCGGCGTCCCATAGCTTGCAGGTATTGTCGGACGAGCAGGTGAGTATCCGCCGTCCGTCGGGACTGAAGCGCAGGGAGTTGACAGGAGACTCATGCCCTTCCAGCTTCGAAAGCTGCTGCCCGGTGTGCGCGTCGCGGATGGATATCGAATTATCGCCGAGAACGGCGATCTTCCGCCCATCGGGGCTGACACTGATCTGCCCGTCGATATCCCCGGTTATATTTGCGCTATCCAATAGCCGGTAGGTGACCGCATCCCAGGTTTCGGTTGCCTGTCCACGAAAGGAAAGGACGATGATCTTCCTGCCGTCCGGGCTGAAGCAGGCTGTCGGTTCCCGGAGGAAATTTCCGGGCAGCACCGCCAGCGGCAAGCCGGTTTGTGCGTCCCAGACACCTATGCTGTCTTCAAACGAGACGATGAGCTTTCTTCCGTCCGGGCTAAACGTAGTGCTGAAGACGGCGCCCTTGCAACGCGCAAGGCTGGCAAGCGGCCTTCCCGTGGCGACATCGAGGATCCGCAGTCTTGTATGCATGTCCTGTGCGCTTTCGTCCGCGATCACCAGCAATTTTTTACCATCGGGGCTGAAAGAGGGAGCCCGGTCAAAGGATTCCTGCAGGTTCCTGAGATCGAAAGACCTGCCGGTAGCAAGCTCCCAGATCTTGCCCGAGTGGCGGCCCTTCAAAAAGATTCTCTTCCCGTCAGGGCTGTATTTCACAGAGGAGAGGTCGAAGACAGGCATCAGCTTCCGGAGTACCTTGCCGGTAGCCGCATCCCGTAGTTCCGCGCTAAATGCGTCGGGCGTCGCGGTCACGAATGTCCGGCCATCCGGACTATAGCCGGTGCCGCCCAGGAAGGGGCCCTTGAGCCTTACCGACAAACGGCCGGTCTCCATATTCCAGATCTTTATGCTGCCATCGCGATAATAGAGCAGGGCCCGGCTGCCATCCGGGCTATATTCCACCGATAAAGCCTCTACCGCATGCCCCCGGAGTACGACCTGCTCCCTCCCCGTTTCCGTACTCCAGATCCTGGCCGAGCCATCATAAGAAGCGGTGACCACCCTTGTCCCGTCGGGGCTGAACTGCGCATCGGTCACTTTCCCCGAATGTCCGCCCCGAAGATCGGCGAGCAACCGGCCCGAGCCCGCGTCCCATATTTTGACGGTATTGTCGTCAGAGAGCGTCAGGATCCTGGCGCCATCGTCGCTAAATGCCATCCTCCAGATCGGTCCGCTATGACCAGCCAGGGTCGCGATCAGCCGGCCGGAAACGGCATCCCATAACCTGGCTTCGTTGGAAAAGCTCACCAGGACCGTGTCATGCAGGACAGCCGAATCGGAAAAGGGGTTATCGGAGACCCTCATGTGCTGACCGGCCGTCAGCGAAGTCATCACCATCCGTTCCCCGCCCGGGCTGAAAACGGCCGATGCGAGCGTATCTCCATAATCCTTTAGAAAAGTCACCAGCGTATCCGATGCGGGATCCCGGACGGCCGCCCGCCCGCCTGTCTCGACCAGTTTCCGCTTTACGCCTGCCGCAAACTTTGTCTCCAGGATTTCCGCGGAGTCCTTCGACAGGGAACGGATCAACTCACCGGAAGAAAGGTCCCATAATCCGGCCGGCCGGCGACCGGAATGACCGATCAGCAGTTTCCCATCGGGGCTTGCGGCCCCGGCCCAGTAATTCTGTGACCAGCCCTTCAGCGAAGCCAGCCATTTTCCCGAAGCGGCTTCACGGATCCTGCCGAGGCTGTCCACATAGGCAGTCACCATCCTGCGTCCATCCGGTCTGTATTCCAGGGGCAGTTCGTTCCCCACCAAGCTCACGAGTTGCTCCCCCGTGGTGGCGTCCCAGATCCGCACATTACCATTGCCATTGAGGGACAAAGAGAGGATCGCCTTCCCATCCGCGCTGAAATGCGCATTGAAAACAAGATCGCCATGACCTCTTAAACTGGCTTCCAGCATCCCGGTGCGCGCGTCCCAGATCTTTGCCGTCGAGTCGGCTGCGTTCGTCACGACCCTCCTTCCATCGGGGCTGAACCTGGCGTTGTAGACCTCCCCTGTATGGCCGATCGGCAGGATGAGCCGGGCTTTCGGCGGGCGGCCCGTCGCCGTCGCCTCCGGCCGCTGGTGTGAATCCACGGGCCCTTGCAGGGAATCCGCAGGCCGCACTGTTTCCGTCTGCTGCAAAGATTCAGTCCGACGCGGGGTTTCCGTCCTTTGCCCTGTTTCCGTCCGCTGCGAGGATTCCGTCCCTCGCAAAGACCCGGTCGGCTGTGGCGTCTCCTGTGCCCACAGCGGCTTCCCCGACAGCAGGCAAGCGCAGGCCATCGTGATGAGAGACCTTTTGTTCATGAATTTACAACCTGGAATTTTACATAATATAAGCCTAAAAACTGTAATTTACGAGATATAACTCCCCAAAATGATAAGACCTAAACTACTGCTCATTCTCGGCGCTGCCCTGCTGTTGTTTAGCGCCGGGGCCCATGCGCAGGACAAAACGGATCCGGCGACACCGGGTGGTGCGGGAGCCGATGCCAAAAAAAAAGAGGCTGAAAAGCTGGATCTCCACGTGGACACCTCGGTCAATCTGCTGACTTCGGCCAGCCTGCCTGTACAGGACGGCCCCTCCTTCAACGAACTGAACAGCAAGGGCCTCTTCCTGATCCCTATCGTTGCCGGCTATGCGGCGACCAAAGGCGTACAGGCCATCCAGAAGATGATCACCGACCGCAAGAACCGATATACCGCAGCCTATGATTTTGCGCAACGCGACCATTATTTCTACAACCAGATCTCTACCACCGGCGCCTTCGACCCCGCCGGGATACAATTCAGAGGCTTTACCATCGTCAGGGTCCTGAAAAACCGATCCGAGCGCCACGAAGACACCGTCTTCCTGGCAAAGTTCGTCCTCGATACCACCGACGGGAAATGCGCCGAGATCATGAACAACGGCATTTTCCGGTTGCGGCTAGACACCATCCGGATCATCCGCGGAAAGGTGCGTGCGCCAAAGATCCCCGATGAGCTGAACCTGGATTTCGAAATCGATATCACGGCCTCCTACCGTACGGAAACCGGCGAACTCTATACCGACGCGCCCATGGGCAAATTCATACTCCCGCTCCGCAAGGCTCCGTTGTTCGGGACCAGCGAACACAGCCATCGTTTCTATGACTCCCTCGACAAGAAGAAGCCGGCCCTGCTCGGACAGTGTTTTATGATCCCCCGGTCGGCCGGCTATTATAAAACGAAAAACGGCGTCGTAGAACCCTGCTGGGGCAAGGGGCTTTATGCCCTGAAGGTCTCCGTGAAAGAGACTTCCAAAATGAAATTCGTCGACCGGCTGATCTTTATGGGCTCCGACCCGGCCATCAGCGTCGGCTCTTCCGCCCTGCAGAAGAAAGTGTCGGCTATCAAGTAGTAAGCAATTTTATGAGCAAATGGTCACTCCCGGTCGGAATATTAGTCCTTTCCCTTGCACAAGGCGCCGCCGGGAAACCGCTTCCGCGCGTCGATCCCGGGACCACCGGTTCGAGGGTCTCCGTTTGCAGGGCTGGTGCTCCCTGGTCTACCCGTCCGGAGACCCCCTCATCCGGAACGGATCCCCGAGGCGCCAATGCCGGGAGCGTCATTCGAAGGACTGCCGGGCCCGTCGCGCCGCAGCAGTATGCACTGCTGATCGGCATCAACCACTATGCGCCGCCACCCGGCTACACAGCTTCCACCAATGTCGGGAGATTGAATTTCGCCGACCTGTCGGGCTGTCTCAACGATGTCTCGGCGATCTACTCACTCCTGACGGGTCGCTTCGATTTTAAGACCGCCAATATCGACACCCTGCTGGATGGGTCCGCCACCCGCGAGCGGATGCTGGCAGCCATGAACGGTCTGCTTCAGAAATGCCGGCGCGGCGATATCGCCTTTCTCTTCTACTCCGGTCACGGCAGCCAGGTGAAGAACAGCCTGTCCGCCACCAAAGCAGATAAACTCGACGAGACCCTCGTACCCGCCGACACCTGGAAAGAGGGTGTCCGTGACATCCGGGACAAGGAGCTTTCAAAAATTTTCAACGCCTTTCTCGACAAAGGAGTAAAGCTCACCGTGATCTTCGACTGCTGTCACAGCGGCTCTATCTCCCGCGGGCCCAACCTCCTGCCCGGCAAACGCCGTTTCGTACCCGCCGCCGACTGGGATGCCAAAGACCCTTCTACCTTCCCCGCACCAGAAGACAGACCCGGCGATGGATTCCTCATTTTCACGGCCGCCCAGTCGGATGAATTCGCCATCGAACAACAGGAACCCGTCGACGACCACACTTATATCGCGCATGGCGCTTTTACCATGGCGCTGACCCAGGCCTTGAAACAGGAATCCGCCGATGTCTCCGCGCAGGCCCTCTTCGCCGCCGCGCGGGCCGTCCTGAAAAACAACGGCGCCTCGCAGGAGCCGGTGATCGGTGGAAGCGCCGCCAGACAGGCGGAGACCCTTTTCGGCAGGACAAAGGGAACGGTCACGGACCGCTCCGTCGTGGCCGTCACCGCGGTCTCCGACGACAAGGTCATCCTCTCGGGCGGATGGGCCCTGGGGATCTCCCGCGGCAATGAACTGGCGATGGTCCGGGAAGACGCGCAGGAAAACAGGACGGGCGGCCAGGCAGGCGGCCCGGCTGGCGCCGCGGTGGGCGCCGCGGTGGGTGGCAACGATACCCTGTTCAAACTCCGGATCGACCAGGTCACCGGGATCGCGCAGTCGGAGGCCACCGTGATACAGGGCAAGTATGCCGATGTCCGCCCGGGCTACCTGTTCCGGGTAACCGACTGGGTCTCGCCCGATGTCCCGCTGATCAGTTTCTATCTCCCCCCTTCGGGCTTCAGCAACGAAGAAATCGGTCATATCGCCGCCGTGGCCGCGGAACTGAAGAAGTCGCCCGGCATCGTCTGGCTCGAGGACCTGCGGCGCGGAAACCCCTATACCACGGTGTTCTTCGACAAAGGGCGCTGCCTGGTCAAAGTGGACCGGGCCGATCCCAGGGAGATAAAGACCATCACCGCCCGTGAGATCCTGGCTTTCTGCAAAAAGGATTCTACCCTCTATATGGAGATCCCCGCCTCGCGCGATACCCTTGCCTCCATTACCGCAAAGCTCGTGGTCAACCACAACCTCCGGATCGTCGATACCCCCGCCGCCGCCAACTATTGCCTGTTCGGGAAATTGGGGCGGCACGGTTCGCCCGCCTATGGCTTCCGGAAGATCCAGGTAACGGCCACGGACAGCCTGGGATCCATGCCCCTGGTCACCGATTGCTTCGAAATGCCGCCGGCAAAGGCTGGACTGCCGGCAAAGGACGCGCAGGCGGCCAAGATCCCATCGTCTGCAAAGGGCGCCTCCCCGGGATCTTCTCCGGGAAATGGAATATCCGCAGCGCCGCTGCCCGCGCCGCGGTGCATCGGCGACAGCCTCGCCGAAATGGCCCGTAAACTGTCAAAGGTCCGGGCCTGGCTGAATATCCTCACCACCCCCGACGCGGTCAGGGGCTCCTTCCCCTTTCACCTGGAGATCGTCGATGCAGACCGGCGGGCGCCGCTGACGGGCCACTACAAGGTCGGCGACAGCATCGGCTTCAATATCGTCACCGACAGTGATTTCTCTCACTACCAGGCGAGCGTGAAAATAAAATATGTCTATATCTTCGCCCTGGACCAATCGGGCAATATGGAGCTGTATTTTCCAACCGCCACCGGCAACGATATCAATAAATTCCCCCTCTATGAAGGCGAGCGGCTGATCACGGAGTTCACTACAGGCGTCCGTTACCGCGTCGTCCCGCCCACCGGCACGGACAATTTCTTCCTGCTGGCGTCCGATGTGGCGATCGGAAACCCCGGGCTGGTCTTCAACCAGCAGGGTGTCAATACGGGCGTCTTGTCGAGAGGCGCACAACCCGCCACGGAGAAGACCCAACTGGGAAGGCTGCTCCTGGAGATCGGCAATACCGGGGAGGCGCATTCGCGGGGGGGCGGGAACACCCCACAAAGGCTGCCGGGTAATTGGAATCTGAAGAAATATTCCTACACCTGTACATATTGACGAAACCCTATTTGATGAAGTACCTGTTTAAAAGAGATACGTTCCTGGCTACGATCGCCGTCTTTGGCGTGATCGCCATACTATTGCACAACCCGCTCAACGAGCACGTCTTCAACCCCCTGAAGATATCGCTCACCGACTTCGCGCTCAGCGATATGGCGTTTTCGGCCTCGCATCTCAAGAGTACCGTCGACGACAGGATCGTCATCGTCAATGTGGACACCGCCGGCCGGGGGACACTCGCCGCCATCCTCACCAGCCTGCGGGCCTATCATCCAAAGGTCATCGGACTGGACCTGCTGCTCCCGCCACAGGCATCCCCGGGAAACGACACGCTGCAAAGAGCCATCGAAAAAGACCCGGCTATCGTTCTCTGCCAGGGCATAGCGCACGGGAAGGACGGATATATCCTGTCGGACAACCAATTTCTCCCGGCTCAGGATTTCGCCGGCCACTCCGGGCAGGCGAAGACAGGCGCGGCAGCGAAGACAAACACGGCGGAGAAAACGGGTGCGGCAGTGAATACGGTCGCGGCGGAGAAAACGGGCACCTTGTTGAAGACGGGCAAGGTTCCGGCGAATCCCGCGGGGTATGTGAACTTTGTCGGAGAAGAAGGCAATGTGGTCCGGTTTTTCCCGCCCTTCCTGAAGGACGACCGGGCCAGCTACGGAAGTTTCACCGCCGTCATCGCCAGGCTCTATGACAGCGCAGCCTACCGGCGGCTGCAGAACAGGTGTAATGAGACCGAATGGATCAACTACCAGCGGCCCGACTCCGGGTACTATACGATCCGGTTCTCCGACTTCCTGCAGGATCGCGTCGACAGCTCCTTTATCCGGGGCAAGATCCTGCTGGTCGGCTATCTGGGACAAACCCCTTATGATGTAAGAGACAAGCATTTTACGCCCTTGAACGGCAAGGTCCTGGGAAGGTCCCTCCCCGATATGAACGGCATCGTCATCCATGCCAATATCCTGACCATGATCCTCGACGGCAACTATATCGCCCGTGCGTCCAAAGGCGTCGCCATCACGATCGCCGTGATCCTGACCTGGCTGCACATGGCCTTCCTGTTAAGATATTATATCCACCGGCATCTCTGGTTTCACCTGGCCGTGAAGATCGCCGAATTCCTCATCAGCATACTTGTGTTTTATCTCAGTATCTTGCTGCTGCGATATCTCAACTGGAGCATCGACTTCACCTGGACGCTGATCGCGATCATCCTGGCGGTGGATGTGTTTTATTTTTATGAGGCATTCACCAACTGGCTCGCCAGGAAATGGGCGTATAAATCCGTTTTCAGCGAACTGCATGGTCATGAAGCAGACAATAAAAGCAGACAATAAAAGCATTTAACGCATCCATCCAATCAACGCATCATCATGAAACCCGTACGATCCTCCAAATGGCTCCCTTTCTGCCTGGCAGGTATCTTACTATTTGCCGGCACATCGTTTTCACCGGCGACGGCGCAGCCTCCGGCCAGCTTCTTTGTCTTCTCGATAAAGGGCAGCGGCTATTACCTGCGGGATAAGTTCCGGATACCGCTGAAGATCGGGTCGGCCCTGGCGGTCACCGATCAGCTGGCATTAAATCCCCATACGGAAGTCCGGTTGCTCTGCAACAAATACTCGTTATTGAAGCTTCAGTCCGCGGCCGCCGGGACGACGATGGCGCTGCAGTCCTATGCCGCCTCCTGCAAGGATGCGGGCAAATCGATGGTCACCCAGACGCTGTCCTATGTCTGGAACCGCTTCACCTCGGAGGAGACGGATGTGACCTCCGATAAAAACAACAACCTGGGGGAATATGGCGCCGATACGAGAGGCTGCGCCGATCCGGTCTTTAACACGTTCCCCG
Organism: Puia sp.; assembly: GCA_031292515.1. Taxonomy (GTDB): domain Bacteria; phylum Bacteroidota; class Bacteroidia; order Chitinophagales; family Chitinophagaceae; genus Puia. The sequence goes on from JARLGZ010000091.1 coordinate 25,885, forward strand.
ATAGCCTCGTCGTCTATAGAGGCCCGCTCCTCCTCCGCTATCATCCCGCCGATACCGCGGAAAAATATCAGATGCTGATCTTCGCCGACCCCAAAAACCGCTTCCCGCTTTATCACGCTTCGCTGGCGGCAGGCCGGTTCGTCTTGCCCGATACGGTCTTGCAAAGCCTCGATACCGCCGCCATTTATTATTATACCGTTACCCGCAACGGACAGGAACCGTGCCTGCGCAAGATCCTTCGCAGGGCCGGCAGAGGTACCCTGGCGACGATCATCGCGGAAGCCGCCGCCGGCGAGGGTTTTCAAAAGCTCTCATCTCCGGAGCAAGACCTCGTCACCGGGATCTTCCTGGAAAAAGCCCATCTCCTCGCAGAAGCGCTGCGCCTGTACCGGCGGATCCCGGAGGAAAGTCGCGGGAAAATACCCGGATCCTTCGAGAAGACCGTGTCGGTCCGAAAACTGGCTTCCTTGCAATCGGCAAACCTGGACGCATTAATCGGGCAATAGAAGAGACCAGCGGCAGCTTCGTGTATATCAAAAGAATATAACCCTATTTCCCCTGGTAAAAAACGTGAAAAACACCCATTTTTTATCGCGGAAAAAGAACGACACCTGGAGCCGCCCATCCTGATCCCCGAATACGAGGATTGGTTCAACGAGATATATCCATTTTGACGTTCAAATGCAGGTTTAACGTTCATTCATGCAGGTTTAACGTTCATTCATGCAGGTTTAACGTTCATTCATGCAGGTTTAACGTTCATTCATGCAGGTTTA
>JARLGZ010000092.1 GCA_031292515.1 Puia sp.
CCCAGTTAGGCAGCGATATCGACATAGTTACTTTTCCCTCAATCAGAAGAGAGCCACTTCGATTTGCATTCGCTCTGGGATGCGTGCCCACCGCAAAGCGGTGACGATGCCAAAAACGAACAATCCGCATTTCCTTTCTCCAAAAGCACTCCTTGATTTTGAATACCGCCACGCACAGGTCGTTCATTACTTTCGCCTGCATAACTAGTGTGAGGTTTCTTTACGGACGTCAGACGTTTATCGCGCCGCAGTGAATATGGAGACGGCGTCGGTGACGTCTTTCACTGCGGGGTCGATGGCAAGGCTTCGGATTGCGGATTCTTATCCACTGGCAGCAGCTGTGGCACAACGAAACTGACGGTGCTGGATTCGACCACGACACTCTTTGCGGGAATCCAGGGATATGTCTCGCGGGTAGCATAGACTGTGTAAGAATCTGGCTTGTCGATATCAAAATAGGCTCCAAGCGGAATGCGATCCTCGCAGGTCCCTCCTGGCGCAATTTCGAGCAGAGTCTCGTTCCCAGGACAATCCACTCTCTCTCTAGCAGCCTGAAGGGTTCGCATTGCATCCGATTCGTCGACCAGTTCCCCGTCTCGGCGCACGACAAAGCTGTACATGCCATAAAATGGCCAACACTTCAATTCCCTAATCTCTCTTTGCGACTCATTTTGCATATCCGCCAAAATCCATGCCGGCGGAACTTCGTCAGGATCTTCGGGTGATATTGTTAGACCGAATCGTGGCTTGGGCTTTTCAGCCCGCTGAACAGATGGTCCGTCAGTCTTCTGCGGCACGACAAATGCGACAGTATTGGAACGCACTAAAAAGCTATAAGTGGGGTTCCCTGGATCTGATGCCCGTGTCACTGTAACCTGATAGGTACCGGGATGAGTCATTTCATAATAGTCGCTCACGTCTAGAGTAGTAATCCAGATTTCTCCTGTCTTGAGGAGCTGCGGAAATCGAATCGTGGGGTTACCATCTCTTTTTCGAAAGTTTCTTAGTGCTCGCATGGCGGGCGTCTCCTTAGCGAGCACGCCGTCATGCAAGACGATCATGTTATACATTCCTTCGGCCTCGTCGTGAAACCGCTGAACTTCAATACCCATGGAGACACGTGTAAATCTTACTACCAGGCGATGCAGATCCGGGTTCCATCGAGTTCTGCTCTCGTCCACTTCGATGGACAACTTAAATGTCGGTTTTGGCTCTTCGCGCTCCTGCGTTGCAATAGCACCTGTCTGCAAAGCGAACAGTAGCACAACGAGATACATCACCAGCCTTTTCATTCCGCCCCTTTACCTTTTGGACGACTTGCGCCCACCGTGGACTCGAAAGCCTTACGTTCGTAAACGCCGTGATTGGCTGATTCGTTCTAATGTTGCGTGGACGGCTAATTACTCGCTGGAAGTACGGTAATTGTGATGGTATTGGATTTGACGTCGACACTGTCTGGTTGCCCCGGATCGGTGCCTCGAGAGAATGTAATCTCGTATTCGCCGGGAGCGCTGAGGTCGAAGAATGCCGTTAACGGCACGTCAAAAGTCTGAGTATGACCAGACTCGATCGTCCATGCCGCCCCGTCCGCCGTTAATGGAATACTTGGATCACTTTTCTTTGAGGCGATAAGTTGTCGGTATCTTTCGGTAATGGGGGCGGGTTTACCATCACGCAGAACAACCATCTTGTACCATTCCCCCGGATTATTCGGCCGCCCTGCATTGATTGGATGATTCGATGTGTTCTTTTCCTCGGCGCTGATTGAAATCTCCATGTCTTTTTGAGCCGTCACGCTTTGGTCGTCCGTTGAGACTGTCAAGTGAAGTCCGGCTCATGCTTAGCGGTCTGAGGGACAGCGCAACGGTTCGCGGGAAGGGTCACTGCCACAAGGAGTATCGCGACGCAACTGTTCTTCAATTTCATCTCCAAGGCTCTCCTAATGTGCGGTATTGAGTACAACGTTAGTCCAGATTGGATATCCATGCGACGGCTCGCCTACGTCGGTCGCAATGCTGAATCTATTTGCTGCACCGATATTTGCCGTAAGCGTCCATGTCCGCCTTTCTAAGGTCGCCCTGCCGTCAATATCCCACTGAACAAAACCAAGAGGCACGCCTATGCGGGTGAAGTACTTGTTATTCGAGGTCCACATTTCGAACATCTGCGCGTGGAACATCCGTTCGACCTGAGTTAGTCTAGGAGGGAGGCTAATCACCGGGGAATCTTGCGCAGTGTCGCCGTTAGTGGCCAAATACGGATAAGTGTTATCGAGACCGCTTTGGGCATTGGCAGGCACAGCGGGACTCGGCGGGACCGTTATTGTGTTCAGGTTCGCCAGGATCTGCACCCAAAACAACTTGCCCCCGCCGTTCACCTTGCTTGCAGAGCCATTGAACACAATGCCTGGAGTTCCTTGCCAAGCGCACACCGTGCCGCTAACATTCTGGGCAAACTTAAGATACTGTAGATTCTGCCCTCCATTACAGGAGTTGAGAACTGGTGTAATCGACCAACCGGTTACGTGAGGCGGGTTGGGATTGATGGAACCCTTTGGCCCGCCGATGTTAAGAGCCGCCTTCGCCGTAGCACGGCATCGGACACCCAACTTTGGAATAAAGGCACAGTATTGGTAGCTAACATTGAACGGGGTGTTCTGCGCCGAAGGATAGACCCAGTAGGATGACAGGCTATTATAGCTATCGATATGTCCCTTGGTGTTATCAAAATCGTTATTGCAGCCAGGACATAGATCGGAAACAACTCTCTGCGAGGAGACTCGTCGCCTAATTGGAAGCTTAACTCCGGTGTATGTCAGTACAGGCACGAGCCAACGCTGACCATCGCTCACGTGTCCATTCGGCTTGAATGTGATGAAATGAAAGCCCGATCCATATCGAAGCGTTCGAGGTCTTTTGCGGATGGCACGACCTTCAAGCGCACGGTCTGCTCTCCGGTTGAATTATCCCAATAAAATGCTATTATCGAGATATCCAACGCGCCGAGTCGCAGTGGAGTAATCTCGATCATCTTGGCGGTTCCATCTCGATTCCTAGCCGACCCTTTTCATCGACACTAGGTTGTAATCCACATCCAAGGTGATCTCCGCCTTCCACCTTGCTTGCAGGGTTAAAATCCAGTATTGTTTATCACTGTCCCATCGCACGCCGGTTACTTTGGGACCTAGAATGGAAGGAGCCGTGTTCATGGGAGGATATAAGAAGTCGTTATCTATTGCAGGCGATGAGACCACGCGAAAATCCCGGTCGTTACCCAGAAGATCCTCTCCAGACTCGATGGACTGGCTAGCTTCCCTCAGCGCCTTTGTCTCGGCGTCATCCATCGTTAGACGCACGTCCATGACAATCACGGATATACAAATTAAACATTAGAGCCCAGAAATCGACAAGCTCGCCGTCCTTCAAAAATGCCGCATTTTCATCGTTGAACGGTGAGATGCTCCGGGATGTGGCGGCTGCAGCTTTCTGAGTATCGTGGGCTCGCCACGAAAATGCTCCGCTGGTTGGCTCGAAGAGGACAAACATTGTAAGATGTCTTGGCACTTCAGTTCCCGTTGCTTCAGTGTGGACTTCCCTAATTTCGATCTTCACCTTGCCCTCGTTTGTATACGCAGTGCCTACACTGTCGAACTGTGAGGTTGTGGTGAGTTGAAGGGCACGCCCAGCGGCCACTGTGGGCAAAAGCAATGCGCCACCGGCAGATAACAATGCAATCAATTTCCTTCCGTAAACCATGATCTTCATCCCTTCAGTTGGTGAGCCTTGTCGTAAACGTGATGTTGCAGTGCTGTGTAGGTTGTGGTAGCTCCAGTCCGAATTTCCAGGTAGAGTCAGTTAGTAAATTTGTACTCGCCGGACGTGCGTACCCTGCAACTGACTTCGATTCGAAGCTGCCGCTCCCTGGTCCCCCGCACGGGCCTGTGTACTGAACTCCGTAGGAAGGATCATAATACCCTCTTCCGGGACCAGATGGCGCTTGAATAATAAAGTGCAGACCAAAGACCTTCTCTGACGGCGTGAGGCTATTTTGCCCTAGAATTTCAGTGTCACTGGTAAGATCGCCCGAAACAGATTCTAGTGGGACCATTCCTAGTACTACAGTTGTAGATAGAAGATTGGCAGTGGAAAGCCGCGCTTCTGGTAGTGGTAGCGCAGAGCGTGAAATTGATGTCGTCTTCGCCATTGGGACCAGCGCAATAGATGCTCAACGCCGTGCCATCCACGCCAGAAAAGGTGAGTGAGCAGGTGTCGCAGTTCTGGGACGCTGAGCGGCACCTGCCCGTCTGGAGTTTTTTTCTCCCCGTGCGC
>JARLGZ010000093.1 GCA_031292515.1 Puia sp.
AATCCTCGGTGCAGTACTTCTTGCAGTAGCGAAGCTCGTAGCCATGATCGATACCTTTCAGTCTTACAGAGGGAGTGCAAGAGAATGAATTACTGTCACTCTTTGCGCTGTCACTAAAACCAAGATATGGGCTGAGAAGGTATGTGTACAGCGGCGAAAACTGTTATTTTTGTAGGCTTTTTCCGCGCCTGCCTTGTAAGGGTTTCCTTACGCCAAATCGCGAAAAGCGACTAAGTCCTATGGTGTATTGCAGCGGGAATATTCGACGGTATTCGTTCGGAGAAATTGAAGTAAGTTATCTTTTTAACTGATCGATCTTCCGGTCTTATAGCTTATTAGGCAAATGCTTGAGCGCGGATTCATAGAACGCCGCGACCAATTAACATTCGGGGTTCGCGCCAGCTATGCGACGTTTTCAAGTATCTTCTTGATCGCCGGAACCAGGTCTTCCGAAGCACTGCTCTTGCTGACATACGCAGTTGCACCAGCCTGCAGGCAGCGCGTCGCATACTGGTTCTCCGGCTGAACACTCACCATGATTACAGGAAGATGCGGATAACTCTTCCTTACATCTTTCAGCACCTCAAACCCACTGCGCCCCGGCATATTGATGTCGAGCAGCATTAAGTCGGGGTGTGATAGGAGCAGTTGGGCAAGAACCTCGTCCCCATTGCAGGCTTCTGAGAACTTAGATTCAGGAAATGAATCGATCAAGAGCTCTCTCAGGCCGCGCCGTACATTCGGATGATCGTCAGTGATCAGGATCTTCATTGTTGTATCCGCTTGTAGGGTCCCAATTCCGGCCTGAAGCAACTATAGAGGAGGTGAATATGAATACATATCAGCGAAAACCGTGATTTTTGTGGGGTTTATTCCGATCTTCTTGTAGGGTTATTCCTACGCAGGCAGTCTAATCGATCAGGCTAAGCGTCATGGCGTAACGGGTAAGGTCGGCGTTGCTCTTCATTTGCATCTTTTCCATAATGCGAGCGCGATAGCTGCTGATGGTTTTAACGCTGACGTGAAGCTTATCGCCAATTTCCGTC
>JARLGZ010000094.1 GCA_031292515.1 Puia sp.
ATGGCATGCGGGCTGCCAAAGACACCGAAAATCTGAATGAGGATGATCAGGATCGGCGGTAATGCGAAGCTGGCGAAAAAAGAAGTGGCTGCCGCCATCCGCAAGGGGTCGTTGGCCTGAAACTCCCGGAAGGCTCCGCGCAGTAGCAGCGCGAAGAGGGTGATGTTTTTCAACATTTTTTCTGCCATGCATTTTCTCATTTCGTCGCTATCCTTCTTTAGCTATCCTTCTTTATTTCATCCCCACGGTCTCTTTGACACCGGTGAAGATAGACTTCCAGACAAGATTAAAGAATGATTTATTCAGGTTCCGGTTATATTTGACGACGGCCGTCCGGATCTTTCCGTCGGGTCCCGGGTTTGACTTCTTTATCAACAGGCCCGCAGCGAAACTGGCGAGGATCCTTTTATTATATCCGTTCCTGTCCTTCTCCTTCTTCAGGAGCGATACCTTTAAACCGTCATAGAGGATGGTAAGCCTGCCCGCGCTGGAGGAATCTGTGCCGGCAAAATAGAAATGCACTTCCCCGATCTTTCCCTTTTCCATCCTCGCCAGGCCCATTGGCAGGGTTAGCGGGTTCAACGACAAGGCTTTTATCGGACCGATATCCCCTTCGATCGTAAATCTCCCCTTGGGATCTTTGAGCAACATGACAAGGCGGGCGCTGATCGGCGCTTTATTCAGCAACCTGGCATGGAAAAGCAGGACGCATTTATTGTCAAGGGCGATTGACCTCTTCCGGTTGGTAATATTGCCGATCGTAGCCTGCACGTCGTAGAACTGCCAGCCGATGAGCGCCGCGGCCAATATCCCGATGAAGGTCCAAAGAACAGGGGAACGAAAACCTTTCCGGTTTTTTGGCGCTTGCCGCTCTTTTGCAGAGATTCTTTTTCCAGGCATCGGAGCATAAGGCAAAATATGATGCCAGTTATTTTGGGCAGTTTATTCCCCAATTTGGCCCGTTGATCCTGAACTTAGCCGGCTAAATTGCCAGCTAACCGCGCTCAGCTCACCAAGGCTTCCCGGTAGTATTTGTTGCGGTATTCGACCGGTGACAAACCAGTGAGCCTTTTAAAGATGGAGCGGAAGGCTTTGTTATCCGAATAGCCTACATGATACATGACTTCATTTACATTTTCCCTGGAGGATTCGAACTTCATTTTTGCGACTTCGACTTTTACCCGCTGGATATATTCCGCTACCGTATTGGAGGTTGCTTTTTTAAACCTCCGCTCGAGATTTCTTCGGCCAACCGCCAGCATCGAGGCGAGCTGGTCGACGGTGATCCGTTCCTGAAAATTGTTCTCGATAAATTCCTGGGCCTTTTTTACGGGTTCGTCTTCATGGTCCTTCTGTCCTTTGAAAATGGTAAATGGAGATTGGCTGTTCCTGTCGATGTCTATCTGGAAGATTTTGGCACAGACTACGGCCATGTCGCGGCCCACATATTTCTCGATCAGGTAAAGGATCAGGTTCAGGTAGGAGAACGCGCCCCCGCTTGAATAGATCCCGTATTCGTCGGTGATGATCTTATCGACCACCAACTCCACTTCGGGAAACATCTTCCGGAAGTCATTGGCGAACATCCAATGGGTAGCGCATTTCCTGCCGTTCAGCAATCCTGTGGAAGCGAGCAGGAAGGCTCCTACGCAAAGACTGGCGATCTCCGCACCGCCCTGGTATTGTTCGATGATCCAGGGTATAAAATCCCGATTCTGTTCCACCGCAGCGGTCATATCGCCATCGATAGCCGGGACGATGACCAGGTCTGTCCTTGCCAGATCTTTTGTGAGGATATCCGGGTTGATCGTATACAGGCCGTTGTTCAGCTTTGTCTCTTTGGATATTCCGACGAGCTGGACCTTGAAGAGGGCGGGTCTTCCTATGCCGGCAAAATAGTCGTTTACGCAGGAGAACAGCTGTCGTGGCCCTTCGACATTGCCCAGGAGGGCGCCCCGGGGAACAAGGACAGATATATGTTTCGTCGCTGGCATATGTCTTTAATTGTTTAGTGCAATTATTTGTGATGCAATCGCTTCATTCGTGCGAGGAACGGTATTTTGTCTTTCGGTAGCTAAAGATAAGTGGTTTCCCGGTCGCAATCAACCCCTGAAATTGCCGGATTCGCACCCTTTTCACGGGTAAAAAGAGGGGTATGTTTGTCAAGGACAAATGCCGTTTACCGATCATGAGAAAACAGGTATTATTCGTTCATTGCGGGGGATCGCAGGGGCTTCATGAAGGAAGTAACGACCTGGTAAACTACATGCGGGACAGGCTTGGCCGGGAGTATGAGGTCCTGTACCCGATCATGCCCGACCCGGAAAGCCCTGAATATTTGTTGTGGAAACTGATCCTCGCCAGAGAGATCACCCGCCTGGAGGGTTCGCCCATCCTGGTCGGACATTCTTTGGGGGGGTCCGTGCTTTTAAAATATCTATCCGAGGAAGCCCCGGATAAATCTATCTCCGGTCTGTTTCTTATTGCAGCGCCTTACTGGGGGAAGCAGGATTGGCAGGCCGACGAATATATCCTGCGGGAAGATTTCTCTTCCGGGCTCGCCGGGATTCCGCAAATCTTCCTCTATCATAGCCTGAACGATGAAGTTGTGCCCTTTTCCCACCTGAAATTCTATGCTGAAAAACTGCCTTTTGCCGTCATCCGTGAATCGGGTAACCGCAGACACCTGTTTTACACAGGGCTTCCGGAGCTGGTAGCCGATATCCGGTCGCTGCCGATCCGCCAAACGGGGGACAAACCATGAAAACAAGACACGCCAAGGGTCAACACCTGTCTTATCTTACCTGTCTTATCTTATAGATCACCTGAAATGCATCATTTAAAACGATAGCCCAGGGAAAGCAGGAATACGTTGCTCTTTAGAGTCGTAGCCGTATTTGAATCGTTATCGATGGAGTTAAGGCTCCATTGGTAACGGATGGAGAATCCTATCTGATTGCCGCTCTTTATATGCCAGTAGTTTTCTATGCCGGCGATACCGGAAAAATCGCGGTTACTCAAATTTCCCGCTTTGTAGCTTGAGTTCGGCTCTTCATTAGGGCTGGAATTCGGAAAAGCAGGAACGGTCGCGCCGGTCCTGACCTTGCCGCTTAATAGAAAGGAATTCTGAAGGCCTGCATAAAAACCAAAACCCGTTTCGGGGATCTTGAATTTCAGCATCACGGGGATGCTTATGTATTGAAAGGTATATTTATCGTAGCCACCCATGGGGATGGGTATGACATTGTTCGTCTCTTTTCCACCTCCGATGTTCTGGTAGTCGATCTCAGCCTGCAGATAAAAAGACTTCCATACCCGGACATCCCCGTTTATCCCGGCGGTGATGTCAACTTTCGGCGCGGAGCTGACATATAACCCGCTGTTGCTCCCTGTCAAAAAAGAAACCCCGGATCCGACGGTGAAACCATACGAGTATCTTTTTTGCGAGAATACCATCAGCGAAGCCATAACAAACACAAAAGACAGGACGACTTTTCTCATATAAGTTTATTTTTATGTATCAGCCGTGTACGAATACCGGCCGTCAAAAGTAAGGTTTTACGACTATAGTTTTCCGGCATAGATCATGGATGGAAAGGCATTTTCGGCGTAATGGACGCCAAATCCGGTTAAAGAGAACAATTCCATAGACGATTCTCCTTCCATTTAACCTGGCTTTAACAAATTTTAAAAATTCATTAAACTTACTGGCTGACAAAAAATAAGACTTATTGGCAAAAGCTTATTGCCGGAGTATTCAGTTTTTTATCAGTGAGGACTGATAAGTCTTGGGCGTGATGCCTTCCATCTTCCGGAAGATCCTTACAAAGTAGTTCACGTCACTGAAGCCGCATTGAAAACTGGTCGCAGTAATATTATTGCGCGGATCCGAGAGCAGCTGCTTGGCCAGTTTGATGCGTTCCCGGTTGATATATTCGAGCGGAGTAAACCCGAATTGCTCCTTGAACCAGTGAAAAAACAGGTTTCGGCTTAGATAGACCTTCCGTCCCAGCGTCTCTACAGGTATTTTTTCGGTCAGGTGCTGCTGAATATAATTAACGACAAAATGTTCCCGTTGAGCGTTGCTGTTCGCGCCCGCGGCATTCATCACCTCCTGCAGATGCTGGCTTTGCAGGATCCTGATCAGCAGTTCTTTTATACCCAGATCGGCATAAATGTTCTTTCCGCGGTCCTGGCTGCTGCAGATCCGGACCAGTTTGTTGATCAGGTCGGTCACTTCCGTCTCATTATTGAAATGATATTGGTTGAATTGCAATTTCCAGTCGGGGTCCGTATTATCGGGATCATGATTATAATAAGTCCTTAGATAATACAAGGTATCGTGGATATATTTTGCGTCGATTGCCAGGGCGATGCACTGGGTCGGGTTTCTCTCCTCCGCTTCAGGGAAGTCGATGACCATCCGTTCGTTGGCCGGAACGATCACGGATTCTCCGGGCAGATAGTCGAAGGCGGCTTGCTGCGGGAGGTGCATCACTTTTTTGCCGCGGACCATGCTCGTGATCACAAAATCACCGAATTGCAGGGGCACGGCGTAGGCCCTCCGGTTCGTCTCAAAGACATTTAACTCACAATGGTTGAGGTTGAAAATGCGACGGTTCTCTACCAGGGTCTGCAGCTGATCCCGGGGGCAGCAATCGATCTTTTGCAAATAATTCTTAACCGGCAAGCCAATCGGTTTTTATTGTCAGTCAAGTTAATCCAAATTCCTCAATTTCCGAAGTATCGGGCTGTTAAGGTACGATTGTGCTATAAACAGGTACGAAAATGCCCCGGTTTGCTCTTTTTAACCCGGAAATTAGATCTCCGGTTCCGGAAATGTGAAAGCCACCGGAGCCATTGTCCAGATCATCGTTTATCTTTTTTTTTAATTTTTTTTACCACTTAAAAATGCTTGCAATATGAGTACAGCAACAGCCGCTGCCCCGAAATCGACCCTGGCAGCACGTCCAAAATTCAAGTCAAAATATGATCATTATATCGGCGGAGAATGGGTCGCACCCGACAACGGGGAATACTTCGACAACGTCTCTCCGATCGACGGAAAAGTTTTTACCAAGGCCGCCCGCGGCAACGCCAAAGACATTCAGAAAGCCATCGAAGCAGCGCACAAGGCGTTTGCAAGCTGGAGTAAATCGGCCGCAAGTTATCGAAGCAACCTGCTGTTAAAGATGGCCCAGGTCGTGGAAGACAACCTCGAATACCTGGCCGTCGTGGAAACCATCGACAACGGCAAAGCGATCCGCGAGACACGCGCCGCGGATCTCCCCCTGGTCGTAGACCATCTTCGTTATTTCGCGGGCGTCATCCGTAGCGAAGAGGGGACCATCAGTGAACATGACGAGACAACAGTCAGCATCAACCTGCACGAGCCGATCGGTGTAGTAGGGCAGATCATACCCTGGAATTTCCCCCTGCTGATGGCTACCTGGAAGATCGCCCCGGCGCTCGCGGCCGGCTGTTGTGTGGTGGTAAAACCCGCGGAGCAGACACCCACCAGCATTATGTGCCTCATGGAACTGATCGGCGATATCCTGCCGAAAGGCGTGCTGAATGTGGTGACCGGTTTTGGACCCGAAGCCGGCAAACCCCTCGCCTCTTCTCCACGTATTCAGAAAGTGGCGTTTACAGGGGAAACGACGACCGGGCGCCTCATCATGCAATACGCTTCCGAGAACCTTATCCCGGTTACGATGGAGCTTGGAGGCAAGAGCCCCAATATCTTTTTCGAATCGGTCGGCGATGCCGACGACGAATTCTTTGACAAGGCGGTTGAAGGCGCTGTCATGTTCGCTCTCAACCAGGGTGAAGTATGCACTTGTCCCTCCCGGATACTTGTCCACGAAAACATCTACGACCGGTTTATGAGCCGGGTCATCCAGCGTACAAAGGCTATCAAGATGGGTAACCCGCTCGACGGAACCGTCATGATGGGTGCGCAGGCCAGCGAAGATCAATACAATAAGATCCTGAGCTATCTCGATATCGGCAAGCAGGAAGGAGCCCAGGTTCTTTGCGGGGGAGAGGCTTTTCATCAGAACAGCGGTCTCGAACATGGCTACTATATCAAACCGACTATTTTCAAAGGCAATAACAAGATGCGCATATTCCAGGAAGAAATCTTCGGGCCCGTTACAGCCGTTACCACTTTCAAAACCACGGAAGAAGCGATCTCGATCGCCAATGACACACTCTATGGCCTGGGAGCCGGCGTATGGACGCGCGACGCCCATGAAATGTACCAGGTACCGAGAGCCATACAGGCGGGTCGTGTCTGGGTCAACTGCTATCATGCTTACCCGGCGCATGCTCCCTTTGGAGGCTATAAGAAATCCGGCTTCGGCAGAGAGACGCATAAAATGATGCTGAATCATTACCGGCAGACAAAGAATATGCTGATCTCTTACAGCAAGACCAAGCTTGGGTTCTTTTAGATGCGACAATAGGGCAGGCCACATAGATCAGAGGTGTTTGGAACGGCGGCGCTGAGCCGCCGTTATTTTTCTTTTTCCGGCTGCCGGATACCTGTTTGTATCATACCCCGGCCAGACTCCGGACCTCAGACCTTTATATCATCATTTCTGACAACGTTCAAAACTATTTTTTATGCCGGTCAGGATCAAAAGACAGGCGCCCTCCGGAGAAACGAAGGCCGCCGGGGCAGACGCCAGCAAGCCAAGGACCATTCAACGGGTAATCGCTACGGAGAAGGCGCTGGCGCTTATCAAAAGATTGGAAAAGGAGCATGGCCCGCTGATGTTCCATCAGAGCGGTGGCTGTTGTGATGGCTCCCAACCGATGTGTTTTGCCAGGGGAGAATTTAAAACAGGAAACAGCGACGTATGGCTGGGGGAAGTCGGAGGCTGCGATTTCTTTATGGGCGCCGATCAGTTCGAATACTGGAAGCATACGCAACTCATCCTGGATACGACACCCGGAAGGGGCAGCAGCTTCTCGCTGGAAATACCGTTGGGGGTAAGATTTCTGATCAGGTCGCGCCTCTTTTCGGATAAAGAGCTGGAAGAGCTGGGTCTTTAATCGGTAACCACGGATGAACAAGGAGTATCGGGCGAACGGCGATCCCGTCAGACGGCTATGCCGTACAATTTCTGTGCTTCAGCAAGGCTTGCCGTCTTTTTTCGTTTTGCATTTTTTTTATTTACGGCTTTCCCCTCCGGGCGTTTCTTTTTTGTCCGTTTCGCCTGTTTACCCTTACTGCTCTTTTCGATTTTTTTCTTTTCAGCTTTTTCTTTCTCACCCTTCCCTTTCCCGTTCTTCTCTTTGGCCTCCTTCTCTTTTTCGTTCTTCTCTTTTTCGAGAAGACGATTGTTATACCGGATCACCGACCAGTATTCGCGGCCATAATCCACCAGTATTTCGGCGCCCGCGGGGATGTCTTTTTTTGCGTCGATGAATACGCGGAGTCCTTCGATATTATATTCGCAATTGTTGCGGATCCCTTTCACCCGGGTAAGCCCTTGGGCGTCATTCGCATAACGGGCCATTTCGTTCTCATGATATCTCGCATCTATAACATGATAACGCTTCACATAGTAGATATATCCATTGCGTCCTTCGTCATGATCGACCTCTTTCCAGGTGCAGATCTTACCTTTGTATTCCACGATGCGCGACCCCTTCGGTATGAATGTTCCGGCGAATAATCCATTTCCCGCGCCGGGTATGGTGGACTTTTTGATGATCAGGCTTTTCTCTAGCAGCGCCATTCTATGCAGATTCCGGTTTGATAAATACGTTTGTTAATAACGCATGAAGATAATACTTATCCTTTACCCGTTTACTTATTCTTTGCCCTTTCGTATTGCGGCGGCCAGGGGATCCCGTCCCCCAAGATCCTGGCGGCTTGCAAAGGGAAGTAGGGGTTGCGGAGGAATTCCCTTGCCATGATAATCAAATCGGCCTCTCCCCGGTCGAGTATCTCTTCCGACTGCTCAGGGCCCGTGATCAATCCGACGGCTCCTGTCAGGATGCCGGTATCCTTTTTTATCCGGGCGGCAAACGGCGCCTGGTAGGCGGGTCCCAGGGGAATACTGGCTTTGGGGGACACACCGCCACTGGAACAATCTATAAGGTCTATGCCCCGGTCTTTTAACAAGGCCGATACCTTTACGGACTCTTCTATGTTCCAGCCCCCCTCCATCCAGTCCGTGCAGGAAAGCCTTACGAATAAGGGATAATCCGGTCTCCAGGCCTGTTTAACGGCCTCTACGACTTGCAGAAGCAGGCGAACACGGTTCTCAAAGGAGCCGCCGTATTCGTCCGTACGCTTATTGCTCAACGGTGAAAGGAACTGGTGGATGAGATAGCCGTGTGCGGCATGGATCTCTGCTACCCGGTAGCCGGCTTCCAAAGCGCGTGCGGTGGCCGCCCCGAAATCATCCAGGACCTTGCGGATACCCCGGGTATCCAATTCCAGCGGAGGCTCCTCCGTCTCTGTAAAAGATACGGCGCTGGCCGAGACGGTTTTCCACCCCGGGTCGGATCCGGCGAGCTGGATACCGCCCTTCCAGGGACTTGTGTGGCTGGCTTTTCTGCCGGCGTGCGCCAATTGGATGCCCGCGACGGCTCCCTGGCTATGGATGAAACGGGTAATCCTTTTCAGGCCTTCTATATGGCCGTCCAGGTAAATGCCCAGATCGTCCGGAGTGATTCTGCCTTCCGGCGATACGGCGGAAGCCTCCTGGATCAACAATCCCGCACCCCCAACCGCCCGGCTCCCCAGATGAACCAGGTGCCAGTCGTTCGAATAACCGTCTACGGAAGAATACTGACACATCGGGGATACGACGATGCGGTTCTTCAGTTCTACGTCCTTTATATGCAATGGAGAAAATAGTCTGCTCATATTGATCAAGTCGGTTTTTACGGGTTCCTGCTATGGTTTGCGGCTCGATACAGGTAACACAACTGTTCTATCCGTGTTGGATCAAGCCGGATGCTATTCGATCAGCGTCGGATCAGGGGCTGGGTTGGGTCGGGTCAAGGCGGATCGGTTCAGGTCGGATCAGGGTTCGATATGAGTACCCAGGACGCGGAGAAAAGCGGCGATCCATTTCGGATGGCCGGGCCAGGCCGGGGAGGTTACGAGATTGCCATCCACCACGGCTTCCGTAGCCGGCACATTCACGTATTCGCCTCCGGCCATCGTCACTTCGGGCCCTACGGCATAATAGGCGGTCAGTCTCCTGCCAACTACTACATTGGCTGCCGTCAGGATCTGTATGCCGTGACAAACGGCGGCGATGGGTTTGTTGAAATGACTAAAATGATGTACCAGGTCTATCACCCGGGGGTTCAGGCGCAGGTATTCCGGCGCGCGACCGCCTGCAATACACAGGGCGTCATAATAATCCGGGTTTATGTCGTCAAAAGAGAAGTTCAGCACGAAGAGATGACCCGGTTTCTCGCTGTAGGTCTGTGCCCCATCGAAATCGTGTATGGCAGTCTGGATGCTGTCACCCTTCTTTTTATCGGGGCAGACGGCATGGACCTCATGGCCGATCATCGTGAGCATCTGGAAGGGCACCATCGTTTCATAATCCTCGGCGTAATCGCCGGTGAGGAATAAGATCTTTTTTACTGGCATGACAATATTTTTTTATTGAAGACGATAAAGTTAGCTCCTGTTTCTTCATTAACCACCAGACGGGCATAAAGGTTTTGTAAAGTATTGAACCCCGGCCGGATTCAGTTCTCTTTTCCTTCTTCGTCCTTGTCCTCCGTCTCCTGCAGTTGGTCTTTTTTGCTGCCCCGGCCCGCCTGCACATGGGGGTTGTCTTCGGTACCGGTGACCTTCACCGGGATACCGATCACCCCGAACGGCGGGAGGCCAACCCGGAATTGCATATTGAGTTTGCCATCGAAGCTGGCCTGTCCCTCAAAGCGTATTTTGAATACCGAGACCTTCATCCGGGTACGTGGGATGGTGATGAGGTTATTGTTGATGGTGGATTTGAGTTCCACTTTTGAGAGGTCCGGGTCATTGACATCCTTGTTTGTCTCGTGGCTGACGGCCCCGAATAATTTCATGCCTTTCACCTTGACCTTTTTTATAGACAACACGCCTCCGCCTTTTAACGAAGGATAGACCGGGTGCATGTCCCCGTCCAGTTTGCCGCTGAGCTGGTAGTCAAGCGATACGATGCCTTCGGCTTTCGACGCCGAACTGGCCAGGTCGTGGAAGATCTTTATTTCGTTGTAGGCTCTTTTTATGTCGAATTCCTTTACACCAATATGATAGCCGAACTCCGCCCGGCGGGGAGACAGGCTCTTGTACGAAGCGTCCATGACCACCGGTGCCCCGATCAGCATGAAGCCCGCCTGGTTGAGCCTGATGCTGCCACTGTCGATGAGCAGCTGGCCTTTTACGTCCGCCAGGTCGATCCCGTTATACCGTACTTTTTTTACGTCAGCGTTAAAGCCTATCGAAAGACCCGGGGGGACCAGGACTACGCCGGAGCCTCCGGGAGCGGACACGTTTGCCGGGGAAGAGTCCCTCTTTGAGGGGGTAGCGGAAAGATCGGCCGCCTTAACCGGCCGGCCGGCGACACCCCGGGAGCTGCTATCGGCAAAAGCCATGAATTCGTCGACCCATATGAAATCGCTTTTCAGGTCGAACTGGCCTTTCAGGGGTGAACGGTTATCCATCATGTGGTCGATGTAACCGGAGAGATAGCCATTCAATGTCAGGGAAGTCTTTCCATAGCTGGCGTTGAACGTGTCGAACCACATTTTATCCTTGTCGAAACGGAATAATCCCGACCGGATCCAAAAGGGCCGCGGAAAGAGCTCGGAACTAAGGAAGACATCCTTGAGTTTCAGGGTCCCGGCATTGAACAGGCGGTCATAGCGGCCGGCCGTTGCATCGCTCTGGAGGCCCCGGAGAGAAAGGTCGGTCTCTATAAAACCTTTTACATCGTATCCCTGGCGGGCGAATACCCGGTATATCTTCCCCAGGTCGAGCCGTCCTTTGGAGCTGATGTCATATTGCAGGTTGCCGAAGTCCTTCACATCGGCCTTACACAAAAAGGGTTGTCCTTCAAAAACGAAAGACACGGGGGTGAGGCTGACGGCCAGGTCTTTTAAAGAACCTTTGCTGCTGGAGATATCGGCGCTCACCCTGATGTTTTCGATCGGATGAGGATAATATTTTGTCTTCACGCGGCCATTCTGCAGGACAAGATTCGCTTTTGTCACCGGGAAAATCTTTTTGGCGGGCAGGAAGCGGCCATTCGAACGGAGGCCTATCGCCAGGTCTCCTGCGAGCTCCATACTATCCAGGGGAACTACTTTCTCGATATCCGCCAGGTGAAAAACCGTTTCCAGTTCCGCGTCTATGGGGAAATCACCGGCATTCTTCAGCTTGAAAAATCCTTTTATATAACTACTGAGCAGGTTCGCGTTTATATTTTGCAGGGACAGGCTGGTATGTCGATAGTCATGGTCCGGGCAGGAGGCGTCCAGTTCAAAGCTGATGTGCCGGATGGCTTCGGGTCGCGAAGCGTATTTGAAGTATCCATCGGCAAGTGAAGAGCGGATGAGAAACGAAGGAATGCTGGCGAGTATCGTATCCGTCTTATTCCGGAAGCCCGTATGCACGACGCGGGTGGCATACCTGCCTTGCGCTTCCGCGTGCAGGGAATATCGGCCTTTTACATCGAAGGCGCCGATGCCAAAGGCCTTGCTCCATTTTTCGAGATCTATTTCGGTATTGACCCGGGCGTAGACGAGGGGTTCCCGGATTCCTTTTAACCGAATCTGTGCGTTGAAGTTGTCCTTATCGATGTTGAAATACAGGGAGTCGACGTTGACAGAAAGGCTATCCGGGTTAAGGCCCGGGAGCCTTGACCGGAAATTTAGAAACAGGTCGGTCACGGGCGCCGGCGCTTTCCTGCCGGAGATCGAGCCATTCCGGATCTTCATGTCGAGCGCGAGGTCCGGCATGTTGTTCTCCGAAGCGATATATTGCCCTTTCAGCGACGCTTCTATGTCCCCGAATCCTTTTACATCCGTCCGTGTAAGCCATTCGACCATATTGGGTGGCATCGCCGTGAAGATATCATGGAGGTCAGAATCGATGGATTTCAGCTGGAAGTCCATATCATAGCCGTTCTTCAGGAATGA
This sequence comes from Puia sp., assembly GCA_031292515.1. Taxonomy (GTDB): domain Bacteria; phylum Bacteroidota; class Bacteroidia; order Chitinophagales; family Chitinophagaceae; genus Puia. Next base: position 12,166 of record JARLGZ010000094.1, read on the forward strand.
AAAGCTACCGGTAAACCCGATCGGCAGGCTGTTGATGGTCAGCTGGTTCTTTTCGAAAAAGAAGGACAGGGAATTGGTATTAATCTTCGTCACCAGATCGGCATTGATCTTCTTCGATACAAAATAGGGGCGTTGGTTATAATAGAAATCGATGGCCCCGATCTCCGTATGCGAGTTGAGATCGAAGATCGCTTTGCTAAGGTCGCCGTTCCCCTCGTAAAAGACATCTTTCGCGTCGATAAGCATGGGGAGGGAGCGATCGTCATAGACGAGCTTGCTTTTCTCGATCAGGATTTTTTTTATCTGCAGGGAAGCTCCCGTAGAATCGGCGGGATGGGAGGCGTTTGTCTGTTTTGCGGCGCGGTATACATTGTAATTCGCATGGCCTTCTTTGTCTACCTGTATGTTTATAAAGGCATTTACGAGGAATATCTTGTCGATGCGCACCGAACTGGAAAAGACGCTGCGCAGGTCTACGCCCAAAGCTATTTCATCCGCCTTCACCAGCACGTCCTTTTCGAAAGGGGCCGATCCCTTCAGATCCAGATCATAGAGGGTCAGCGTGAGGGCTGGAAAATGTTTGAAAAACGACAAGCGGGCGGCGGAGAAGTTCAACTCGCTGCTGATACTGCTCCTTGCCCATTGTTTGATCTTGCCGGCCACAAAACCCGGGAACAGGTAGGGGAACAGGAACATCAGCACAAGCAGGCTACCGATAGTGATCCCGGTAATTTTCAGGAATTTGATAAGGATCCGGGATGGCGCTGACTTCATAAAAAGGACTATTGATCGGTGTATGTGTAAAGAGTCCCAAAAATACTACTATTATAAAAGTCAATTATCTTTAAAAGACCAGGAGGGAGATTATTAGGGTCAGGCTTCTGTCATCGATGTCCGGAAGGCATCTAACCTATTGATAGTTAGACATACGTAAGAAGCAAGTCCGGATAAGCCGAATAATTTCTTTCCGGGCTCACCGGAATTCTGCCATTATTGGTTATTTTCTTAACTTTCCTGTCCCCTTTTTCCATATCCAACCGGTAGCGGGTCTGATTGGCAGCAAATAGCAACAATGAGACGATCTCTTTTCATCTAAGATCCGATAGTATGCAACCTTCCGCTTATGCAAAGCAGCCCGGTGACAAGAAAGAACCGGCCGATAAGAACAAGACGATGCGGTCTCCCGGTATTGGAAGGGAGATGGCACTGGAAGCCATTATTGAAAACTTCGACGGTTATGTCTGGAGTATCGACAAACGTCTGCGGTACAAAGTACTGAATTCGGCTCTCCGCGACAAACTAAAGGAACTGACCGGTTCGGCGGCAAAGCCCGGGGACAAGATGATGGACTTCATGATCCTTTTGGATCCGACCAAAGCAGATGTCTGGAAAGATATTTATGAAAAGGGCTTTAACGGCGTCCGCCAGCGTCTGGTGCAGGCTTATCCCATAAACGGGCAGACCACTTATTTCGAGGTCTCGGTGAACCCGATCCGTAAAGGCAAGGAAGTCGCGGGTCTTTCGTGCTTCGCCAGGGATATCACGACCGAGATAACCAATGAACAGAAGCTGAAGTCGAGCGAAGCAAGGTTTCGTGCCCTGGTAGAGCACGGCACGGATATCATCGTGGTTGTCGATATAAACGGCCGGATCGTATACAGCAGTCCTTATGTCGAAAAACATTTCAACCTGAGCCGGGATGAACAGATAGGTGTAAACGCCTTCCAGTATATTTATCCCGGGGACCTTCCGCTGCTGTCGGAAAAATTTATGGAATTGCTGGCCAATCCGGGCAAGCCACAATATGTCCAGGCCCGGGCGCATACCAATGACGGAAAGCTGATCCGGGTGGAGGGGACCGTCACCAACCTGGCCGGGATGGAGGGCGTCAACGGGATCGTTTGCAATTTCAGGGATGTGACCGAATGGCTGAAGACAGGGGAGCTGTTACAGCAAAAGGAATTGCAATTCCGATCCCTCATAGAAAACAGTGCCGACCTGATCATGATGGCGGATCGGGAAGGAAAATTCATCTATGGATCGCCGGCAGTAAAAAAATATCTTGGCTATTCCGAAGAGGATTATTTCAATAAGGTCGTTTTTACGCTGGTGCATCCCGAGAGCATTCCGCTGGCCGAAAAGCTGTTGGGAAACCTGCTCGCCAACCCGGGTGAGACCTTTACCATTTACCTGACACTGCTCCATAAGGACGGATCGAGGGTGTGGGTAGAAGGGCTGGCGACCAACCTGTTCGATGTCCCCGGTGTGAATGCCCTGGTGGCTAATTTTCGTGACATCAGTGAGAGGCGGAAGGCGGAGATCCTGGCGAAGGAATCAACGGACCGGTCCAGGCAGCTTCAACATCAGCTGTCCGAGGAGAAGATCCGGCGACAAAAAGAGATCATGCGCGCCGCCATAGATGCGCAGGAAAAAGAAAGAACAGACATCGGCCGGGAGTTGCATGACAATGTCAATCAGCTGCTGACGACCGCGAAGTTATACCTGGCCTGCCTGAGCGATAAAAGCCAGGAGCCGCTTATCCGGCGGTGCAGCGATAGTATCAATACCGCCATAGAGGAAATCCGTAAATTATCAAAATCGCTTGCCCAGTCTTTTGACCGGGAGGTCGGTCTGCAATTCTCTATCGAAGACCTGGTAGAAAATATCAAGCGGATGGAAAACAATATCCGGGTCAGTTTTGACTTTTCCATGCCTGTGGAAGAGAAGCTGGATGACAAACTGAAAATGACCTTGTTCCGGATCGTACAGGAGCAGCTGAACAACATCCTCAAGCATGCAGATGCGTCTGCCATCGAGATTCTCCTCCGGCAGGAGGCAGCCGATATCCGCCTGGTGATTTCCGATAACGGCAAGGGTTTCGATCCCCGGAAGAAAAGGAATGGCATCGGCATCAGCAATATCATCAACCGGGTGGATGTATTTAACGGACAGGTGCAGATCGTGTCCTCACCGGGTAAAGGCTGCCGGATCGACATCTCTTTCAAGGGGGTTTGCTGAGCCCGCTAAAGAAAATGCGGGTAAACCCCATCCTGCAAATTAATAACCGAAGCGGGCATATCTATAAGAAGAAAGTGGTCTGCAATGAACTAAAAGGCCGGTTTCCCGTTATCATACCGCGGGATGGCCGGAAAATCCAAAAATACAAATAACTGATTATTAGTTATATGTGGAAATACTTAAATTGTAAATGCAGGAATTAAATATAAAGTCGCATACAATAAAAAAGTTTCCCGAAAGGTTCTTGGACAATCGAAAGATAGATAATATTTTAGCTATCCGCCCGTTTAAGGAGAAACCAATCTAAAACCGATTAAGCGTAAGAAGTTATGTATCGTAATATTTTGAATGTAAGGTCCTGGTGTGTATCGGCAGCTTTTTTGCTGCTGGCGCCGGGTGTGATGCAAGCAGCAGACAGAAACCCGAAGAAGATGAGGGTGACTACCGCGGCGAAGAGAGCCGTTCATACAAGCAATGCCAACAGTGCGGCGGCAAGGCTTATAGCCATCGAGGCCAACACCCTGTACGATGAAATCAATCTCGAAGATATCGGTCTTAGCAGAAAGGCCTTCGAATATGCATTTAAGGGTTACAAGTACCTGATGGCTCATCATTCGCTCAACAGGACCAATGTCCTTTCGATCTGTGATTTCAGCCAGTCGTCGCGGAACAAGCGTCTTTATGTGCTGGATATGGAACAGAAGACGGTCCTGATCAATACTTATGTTGCGCATGGCCATAACTCGGGTTCTGAATTCGCCAATTCATTTTCAAACAGCCCTTCCTCTCATAAGAGCAGCCTGGGTTTCTATATTACCGAGCAGACTTATTTTGGAGATCACGGGAATTCTTTAAAGATCAGGGGGCTGGAGAAAGGCTTTAACGACAGGGCTGGTAAGCGCGATATCGTGGTGCACGGCTCCGAGTATGTCGGGGAAGACTATCTGCGTTGGAATGCCTGCAGCGGGAGAAGCTATGGCTGCCCGGCTGTGCCTGCGGCGGAAACGGATAAGATCATCGAGGCCATTAAAGACGGATCCTGTTTATTCATTTATCACCCGACCAAAAAATATATATCCCGATCGAAGATACTTAACGGCTAGCGTGGACTCTACTTCAGATGGTTTGAAGGTGAAAAAGCTCAATTTAGGTTCGTACCCTATGATTGGGCTTTTCTTTTTGGGGGAACCGGGTAGTCAGCGTCGTAGTGAGTGGTCAACGTAAATGGTGAGTAGTCAGTAGTGAGTAGTGAGTGGGATGAAGACGTTTATATGTGGGTGTATTGGGAAGGATTAACGGCCGTATGCCGGGTATACCGGATGTTACTTCTGAAATATTATGTAATCGGGAGTGCAGGGCGCACGCTGGAATACGCTCCGAATAGTTTACGGCCCACTCACTACTCACTATCAAAACTGCCAGGCCAAGGCCTGGGCGAGCATTCCTACGAACAGGCCGAGATAAATTTCGAAAGGACTATGGTCGGAGACCAGCAAGCGGGCGGTACAAACGAGACCCGCCACCAGGAAGGGCACAGACAGGTAAGCACCGGAGGCATAGGAGTCCTGAAAGGAAAAGAGGAGGAAAAAAAGCAATACGCTGCCTACTGCCGTCGCATGCATGCTGACCTTGCAATAAATATTGCAGAAAAAAGCGCCGCAAACGGCCAGGAAGGCGCCTAATAGAAACTTCACGGCGATGGGCGGGCTATCCGGAAGATGTTTGTATACATTCCAGGACCAAAAGTAGAAGATCATGATGGCCAGGTAGGGGATGATCCGCTCTTTCTGTGTCCGTAACCGGATGGATTCTACAAAAAGGCGCAGACGCCAAAGCAGAAAGACGGTGAATCCTGGCAGTAAGGTGGTGCAGACAAAAACGTTGAGGAACCGGAAGACCCGGGTGCGGTGTTCAAAGCCTGCGAAAGCGGCCGGGTGGACAAACAGCAGGAAGGCCATCACGTAACAGCAAATGAAGAGGGGATGGAAGATCAGGGAGACCCCATTCGCCAGGAAAACCAACCATGCCGGCTGTTTATTTTCCGGGAACCGGTGTCCGCGAACCCTCGGGCGAACTCCTGCGATGTCAATATTTTTCGTCAAGTTTCTGGTTTAGAAGGTGAATAGCTATAGCTCTTTTCTCAATCTGGCAACGGGAATGTTCAACTGCTCACGGTATTTTGCGACCGTACGGCGGGCTATATTGTACCCCTTCTCCTGCAGCAGTTCGGTCAGTTTCTCATCGCTTAAGGGTTTCCGCTTGCTCTCTCCCTCTATCAGGTCGCTTAATATTTTCTTCACTTCACGGGTGGATACTTCCTCCCCGCTATCCGTACTGAGGGATTCGCTGAAAAAGAATTTCAGCCGGTAGGTCCCGAACTCCGTCTGTACGAACTTGCTGTTGGCGACACGGCTCACCGTGGAAATGTCGAGCCCTGTCCTTTCGGCGATATCCTTCAGGATCATCGGGCGCAGGCTGGTCTCGTCGCCGGTCAGGAAGAAGGTGAGCTGGTAGTCCATGATCGTGTGCATGGTGTTGTATAAAGTCTGCTGTCTTTGCTTGATGGCATCGATAAACCATTTTGCGGCATCGATCTTTTGTTTGATGAACAGGACCGCTTCTTTTTGTCGTTTGTCTTTCTTGCTGCCACGGTCATATTCCTTCAGCATATCCTTATATCCTTCGCTGATGCGGAGATCGGGGGCGTTTTTCGAGTTCAGGGTCAGCTCCAGTTTACCGCCGTTGTTGGAAATAAAAAAGTCCGGTATGACATAGCTTTCACCCTTCCCGGATTCGTTCACGTCTCCGCCCGGCTTGGGGTTCAGCCGGATGATCTGGCTGATGACGTCCTTAAGCTGGTCGTCGGTAAGGTTTAATCCCCGTTGAATCTTGTCATAGTGTTTCTTGGTGAACTCGTCAAAATAGTTGGTAAGGACGTCGATGGCCATCTCCACGCTTTTTCCGTCACCTTTGCGGCGATGAAGCTGTATCAAAAGACATTCCTGCAAGTCCCTGGCCGCAACGCCGGGAGGATCGAACTGCTGGATCTTTTTTATCATCGTCTCGATCTCGTCGTCTGTCGTCTCGATATTCTGGCGGAAGGCCAGGTCATCCGCGATGGAAGCCGTTTCCCTTCGCAGGTAGCCGTCATCATCGATGCTGCCGACGATCTGTTCCGCGATCCGACGGGCACGATCGTCTACTACCAGCATGCCTAACTGATCCAATAGCAGTTCATGGAAAGAAGTCTCTACGCGGTGGGGCATCACACGGTCTTCATCCTGCTCCGGATAATTGTCGTCCCGCAATTTATAATCCGCCACATCATCGTCATGATCGCTCACATATTCACTGATATCGATATTCTCGTACTCATCGGCACTTCCGTCCGCTTCCTCGAATTCGTCCGCCGGAGTTTCAAACTCGTCCTTTGTATCGTCCTGCAGACCATCTTCATGATCATCTTCTGTCGCCTCAAGAGCTGGGTTCTCTTCCAGCTCTTCTTTGATGCGCTCTTCCAGGTTAGCAGTAGGTACCTGCAACAATTTCATGAGCTGAATTTGCTGCGGTGATAATTTTTGTAGTAACTTCTGCTGTAAAGATTGACTTAACGACATTATTCAAGGGGGTTTTGCACCTGCCGGATTCCAAAATGAAGAAAACCGGCGGGTTCCACAAAAATCAGGCCGTAATTTACACAAAAAGGAGAGAAATCGAGTGGAACGAAAAAAAACTTTTATTGTTGTATGTATATCAATCCTTTTAGCGACCCGGGTCAGTGCGCAAATAAGTGATAAAAAAATCTCATGGGCGCTGATTCCTGTAAAAAATGGGAGGATAGAATTTCTACCTCTACAGGTCCCGGCGCCGGCTATCCCGACCATAAAACCCCGGCCGGTATCTCCATACGGATCTGCCGATCCTTCCCGACTGCCGACATCTATCCTGTCGACTGTCGTTCTGCGGGAAGATTACTACACCTGCCACTTCGGTTTTTTCTGCAAGCAGGAATTGCAAATCGAGAAATCGACCCATATTCCGCTCCGTTTCCGTCTCGGCTCCCTGGATTATTGCAACCAAATGGAACACGGGTCCATTGGCCGCAACCAAACGAAGTGAAGGTTGCGAAAGAGAAGGGACGAATTGCGTTCGCTTCGCAACGAACGAGTGCCTGAACGGTGTTCCGGGCAGAGGTTTAAGGTCTCCCGGAATGGGGTTCCGGCGAAACTGTCCACGGCACACTTTATTGGAGGCTTCATTGAAGGCTTCTTCTGAGCAAGGCATCGTTATAGACCTGGATATTTGCCCGCACCAGTGTTTCCAGTCTTTCGCGGGTCCGTCGTACGTGTTCATCGCCGACCAGGTTCTTCGTCAGCAGGCTATCGGTCTTGTACCCGTACAGGTAGCGGGTGCTATCGTGAACGGGATCATATCCCAGCACGAACCCATTGCTGATGATCTGGTAGCTGGCGCCCAGACGGTTGATGGCATAACGGTCCGAGTCGACAATGGCGGTATCGAGCAGGCTTCTTCCAAATCCGGTGTAGGATCCTTTGTAATGGAGGATGTCCAGGACGGTCGGTGTGAGGTCGACCTGACTGGCAAGCGTAGGTCTTACGGAGCCTTCTTCCGAGGGGTCATAGATAAAAATGGGGATCGTGCAGGAGTTGACGCAGGTGTAGGCCGTATAGTCGTCCGGGGATAACCAATGGTCTGCACAAAAGACAAATAGGGTATTCCGGAACCACGGCGCTTTCCGGCAGGTTTCAAAAAATTGCTGAAAGGCGTAATCGGTATAGCTGATGCTTCTCTCCGCGGGCGTTTTACCCGGGTCGGCGAATCGTTCTCTCAGTGTGTCGGGGATAGTATAAGGCGGATGAGCAGAGATGGTAAAGAAGGTCGCCAGGAAAGGCTGCTGTCTTCCGCTTAGTACTTTTGCGCCGTATTGAAGGAATGGCTCGTCAAAAACCCCCCAATTCCCGTCATAGTACCGGTCGCCGTCCGGATGGTCGCTGTTGAAGTCATCCCGGCTATAATAGTGATCGAACCCGGCCATATGCGAAAACTTGCCAAAGCCAAAGTGGTCTTTGCCGGCACCCATAAAAAAATCGGTCTCATAGCCCGCCGACTGCAAGATATTACCGATGCTTTTGAGTGGGGTATTGGCGTATTCTGAATAATAAAACGGTTCGTCCAGGAGATTCGGCAGGCCGCCCAGGATGGCGACGATCCCCTGATTAGAGGAAAATCCATTGGCAAAGGAATTCGGGAAAAAGAGGCTCTCGCGGATCAGGGAATCAAAGAAGGGGGTATTGGCTTTTTGGGGGTCCCCGGGTATCACATAACAGCGGGAAAAGCTCTCGAGGATAAAGAGGACAACATTTTTCCGGGACAGTGTATCGTGTATGATGGCGGTTATATTGTCGCTCGTGTCTTTTACAGGCGGGGCATTCCCGATCGAATGGGCGGTTTTAACGAGGTAGTCGAGCTCCGGCCCGGAAAAATAATGTTTTTGCTGCAATTCCTGTTGCTTTCGGACGGCGGAATAAACAAAGGTCAGTATGCTGTTCTGCGCTAACGGCAGATTGGAAGGAGAGAGAAAAAGAAGGGGGGTGCCGGGCAGCACCGGTCTTCCGGTCAGCATCCCGCAAGGCAATAACAAAAGGATTAGGACGAGGAGCTGGTATATCAGAACCTGCAAAATACCCGGGGGGCTGTTTTCGGCGTCGGCCGGGATTGTTGGGTTGTTGTTTGATGCGGTGATGGGGATCGCGTTGGGGACGGTGTTTTCGAGAGCAGTGCGAGGGGAAAAAAACCGTCTTATTCCTATGAGGGCAACGCTACCTGCGAGAAAAAAAAGCGCAACCGGCAAGTATCCCGTGAGCAGGCTTCCGGCTGACCCCAAGGAGTCGCGGAATATATACCAAAGATCCATGTTACTTCGGTGTTTGCTGAATCTAAAGTAACCGATGTCAATACAATTGATAGCCAACCCCGCGATGTTCAGCCAGCAGAATAAAATACTTCCGGTCCGGTAGAGGCAAGCGGCGATTGCATCAGCAGTAGCCGCACCAGGAACTATACCGAAGGCTGTTGCACTGAAGGCCGCTTTTCGAAGGCCTGCTATCCCGACTAAAACGATCACCGGGCTATTTAGCAAAAGGAGACTGACAAAATCCTGCTGCAAACCCAGCAGGAATATCCTGCCTGCTTCCCGGAAAGTGATGACAGAAAACAGGGACCGGTTGTATAACCCGAAAAACAGCCGGTTCGCCGTGTACAATGAGAGCAAGAGACCTATGCAGGAAAACAGTCTACGAAATTGTAGCAAAAACCGGCGGCCAGGGCTCATGCCCGCAAAATAAAGAAATAAAACCACGATCTTCATGGAATGAGCGAGTTTCAAGGCAGACCTTACTTCCCTTCCCTGACGGGTCTCCGGGCAATCGCGGCGTTGGTGGTCCTGTTTACACATGTCGAAAGATACCGGCAGCTTACGGGCAGGGATCTTATGATGCCCTATGCGAACAGCTCGTTTGCGGGAAGTCTGGCGGTGACTTTCTTCTTTGTGTTGAGCGGGTTCCTGATCACCTCTCTGCTACTCGCGGAAAAAAGCCAGCGCGGTACGATCCGGATCGGTGCATTTCTCTATAAACGATGGCGGCGTATCTGGCCGCTCTATTATACTGTGCTGGCAGCCGGCTATGGGGTTTCTATATTTCTCCTCAAAAGCACCCCGGCCGATCCCCTGGAAAATGGGGTATTTCTTAATATTCTGCTCCTCCCGAATATTGCGTTCGCGTTCGGACTCATCCCCGACATCCTCATACAGATCTGGTCAGTCGGCACGGAAGAACAGTTTTACCTCATTTGGCCTTTCCTGGTCCGTCGTTCGCCGGCAAAACCGCTGGCCATCAACCTGTGCCGGATCATTGCGGGCGCCCTGGTGTTGAGGCTAATTGTGCACCTGGTCATGCCGGGAGCCGATTGGCTCAATATCATCTTATACAGGACTCGGATTGATTGTATGGCTTCGGGTGGGCTGTTTGCCCTTTTATTGCTTCACAAAGACAGGAATACCCGGCTCCTTCGTTGCTACCAGGTTGCCATTCACCCGTTTACCGGGTGGGTCTGTATGGCGGGGTTCTTATTGGCCTTTTATCTGAGTGTACGGTATGGCGTGGGTTTATACCCGGTCTATATGTTTTTGTCAGGTATCCTGATGATCCGCGTGATCGTTAAGCCGGTTGGGTTTCTGGAATGGGCGCCTGTCAAATACCTGGGAAAAATCTCCTATGGAATCTATCTCCTGCACAATTTCGCAATTTTTTCCCTATATGGATGTCTTCCCTCACTGACCAGGTATTTCGATAGAAGCCCCTGGGGAGACCTGGGGGTTTTTGTGCTGACGGTCGTCCTGACGGTGATAGCTGCCGCCATCAGTTACCGGTGGCTGGAGAGTCCATTTCTCAGGAAGCGGAATAAGAGCTCGTCCGACTCGATACCTTCCTGACAATCGCGGCTATCTTCTCTCCTCTTTCCTTTGTCTGTTCTTCGGTCCATAACAGGCCGATCTGGGTGGAAATACACCGTCCCATAATGCTGTCGCTCGCGGGAAAAGCGGCATTTGACAGGTCCCGCAGGGCCTGTTTCTGGAGGTCGCTCAGGTTATTGAGGGTATCCGCCTTGCGGAGATGGTCCCATTTACGGATATAGTGCCAGTTGTGGTCGAACCAGTAAAAATTGCCGCCCAGGATGCCCTGCTGCTTTAGTTCGGCGACTACGGCCCACGTGATCTCTTCGGTGGGCAGGAACCAGCTCAGGAAGGTATGGCTGTCCCCGGAGGGATCCGGCAGCCGGCGGAAGGAGACTTCCTCCAGTCCGGAAAGGATCGACTGGAGCTGGCGATGGTTTCTCTGCTGGATGTCCAGGAATTGATCCAGCTTGCGAAACTGAGCCAGGCCCACGGCCGCATGGAGTTCGGAGATCCGGAAATTGCAGCCGATAAAAGGATGCAGATCCGCGCCCCGGTCTACGCCGAGGTGGTCGTGGCCATGATCTGAAAAACCATCGCATTTTGCATAGATATCTTTCTGGTTTGTCAGGATGGCGCCCCCTTCGGCACAGGTCACCGTTTTTACGAAATCGAAGGAGAAGGTGCCGGCGTTCCCGACCGTGCCCAGGTAGCGACCCTTATAGGAAGCACCGATGCTCTGGCAGGCATCTTCCAGCAGCAGCAAATCATATTCCTTACAGATCTCCATCAGGGGATCGAGATCGGCCATGCCGCCGCACATATGGACGGGCATGATACATTTTGTGCGGGGGGTAATTGCCTGGCGCACAGACTCCGGGTTGAGGGTCAATGTCTCATCGACATCCGCCAGCACCGGAAGAGCACCGACGCTGAGCACGGCCTCAAAACTGGCGACAAATGTAAAGGTAGGCATGATCACTTCATCCCCGGCGCCGACACCGAGGGCGGTGAGTGCAGTAGTCAGCGCTGCCGTCCCGCTGGATACCAGCTGCGTATAGCCGGCGTTGAATTTCCGGCAAATCTCCGCTTCCAGTTCTTTTGACTTCCAGATCCCCTTGCGCGGGCCATCGAAGCCATACCTCATCATAATGCCTGTCTCCAGGACATCGTTCACTTCCTTGCGTTCTTCGGGACCAAAAAGTTCGAAACCGGGCATATAGATAATTTAAGATTATTCCTCCGCCATGGCAAGCCATGGCTAAAGATCACAATTTATTAACCCCTGTTCGGGGCCGGGGGGCCTTCGACGCCTCCGCGACAAAGGTAGAAAAAATGATCGGAACAGGCCTGCTTTCGATATGGGTCCGGCTCACGGCCGTGAAGTAGTAATAACTGCCCTTCCCCGCCGGCCTCACCTTTGGTTGCGTCACCTTGAATTCGGCAACCGGGTCGTAGGGGATAAAGCCGGTCAGCCTGGCCGAATCGATATCGAGACCGGCTGTATCCGAGTGGTAGACGGCATATCCGATCAGGTTATCGGTTTCGGCGCCTTTTGCCAGCCGGAGGGTGGTCGTGGAATCTTTATAATTATATTCCTGGCTTACGGTTGGCTCATGCGGTCTCGCTGTATCGATCCAGGGCATCGGGGGGACCAGGGCCGGGTAGTTATAATAATTATTCCGCAGACTATCGTTCCACCCGTAAGGGTTCTTTTCAAAAGTCTTGCTGCTGAAGTAGATCTCTCCCTGTAAACCGGGGTAGTTCCGTACAGCTTGCAATTGACGGGTCAATTGCGTCCGGTCCCTCCAGGCCGGATTCGACCCTGCCCGGTAGATGGCCAACCCGATATAACATTGCCGTCCGTAGCTGTGTTGGCTCCACCAGTCCACCATGACCGCAAAGGGTACATGGAGATGAGAGAACTCCAGGTAAAGCTGCGGCGCCACATAGTCGATCCAGCCGTTCCTGAGCCATAGCAGGATATCCGCGTATAGATTGTCATAATTTGTCTGACCGGCCTGGGTGTCGCTGCCTTCAGGGTCTTTATTTTTGTTGCGCCATACGCAGAACGGACTGATGCCGAATTTGCAGTATTTTTTTTCTTCTTTTACCGCTTTGCCGATCGAGACGATGACGGAATCCACGTTGCTTCTCCGCCAGTCGCCGATCGACAGGCCCTTGCCATATTTCTCAAAGCTGGCCCTGTCGGGGAAATCCTTGCCGGGTCCGCCGCCTTCGACGATATCGTACGGATAGAAATAGTCGTCCATATGCAGGCCATCGATATCATAACGATGGACGACATCACGCATTACCGCCGTGACATATTGCTGTACTTCTTTGTTACCCGGATCGAAATAGAGGGTATTCTCGAAGCGGACAAACCAATCGGGGTGACGGCGGGTAATATGGTCGGGGGCGACGGAAGATTTTCCAATGGCATAGACCGCGCGGTAAGGATTACACCAGGCCTGGAACTCCATGCCCCGTTTGTGGGTTTCTTCGATCATGAATTCCAGCGGATCGTAGTAAGGGGCAGGCGGTTGTCCCTGTCTGCCCGTGAGCCATTCGCTCCAGGGTTCGTAGGAGGAAGGATACAATGCATCCGCGGCCGGTCTGACCTGGACGATGACCGCATTCATCCCGTTGCGTTTATGCATGTCGAGCAAACGGATGAACTCCACGCGCTGGCTGTCTGCGTTCAGACCTCTCCGGGAAGGCCAGTCGATGTTTTCCACGGAGGCGACCCAGACGGCCCTGAATTCATATTTCGGTTGGCTGCGGCAAAAAGAGCAAATAGCAAGCAAAAGGCAGGCAGTAAACGATAGATTTTTCATTCTACAGGGATTCGTGAAAAGGCGGATTACGCAGTTTATCGAGCAGATCATTCAAGGTCTTTGCTTCGGATTCTGTAAGGCTCATCAGGATGCTATCCATCTGGTCGTTGTAAACATCTATTTTTTCGAGCAGTTTCTTTCCTTTTGCGGTGATGATCACATCCACCAGGCGTCTGTCCGTCTTGCAGACGTTTTTCTTCAGCAGCCCTTTCGTGACCAGCCGGTCGACGATCCGGCTCGTATCGCTCATCTTATCCAGCATCCGTTGCCGGATCTGCAGGGTAGACAAGGGTTTGCCTGCGCCCCGAAGGATCCGCAGGATATTAAACTGCTGTGAGGTGATCCCTGCTTCGTCAAAGATCCTGTTTATTTTTTCGGTCAGCCAGTGATAGGTATAAATGAGGTTGATCGCGGATTTCTGGTATTCATTACGGAATTTATGCTGATTGATGTCTTTTTCGAGTGTCATACGACTTCTTCCATTTCCTGTTTATAAATGTACGGCAATTCCCTTTTCAATCTTCCCAGACTTTTGTCCCTTCGCTGCAGTTGGCACATATATCTATATTTCTGCGGCCCCGGAGGATCTTCCGACGGAAGCTGACATAGCGCTCGTTGTTCCAGATCTCTTTAAAGGGGCGGTCCTTGAGATCTCCCAACTGATGCAGGGCATCTTTGTCGAAGCAGCAGGGTACGACCAGGCCGTCCCAGCTTATGACGGTGGCATGCCAGAGGCGCCAGCAATGGTTCTGTAAAGAATTCCGGAACTCGTACTCTCCCTTATCATTCTTCCGGTAGCGGCTGTACTTCTCCTTTACGGGGATGAGCCCGTTCGGGTCGTTCTTATAGTCATAGACCTGCGCCGTTTTGAAACGCACTTCGTCTACGCCGGTCTCACGCGCGAGTTTCTTTATATCCTCCAGCTGGTGTTCATTGGGTCTGACCACCAGGAACTGGAAAAAGACAAAGGGCCTGGTACTCTTCAGTTCTTTTTTCCATTTTACGATGTTGCGGGCGCCCTCCAGCACTTTTTCGAGGCGACCTCCCACGCGGTATTGCTCGTAGACCTCCTGTGTGGTCCCGTCGATAGAAATGATCAGGCGATCGAGACCGCTCTCGACGGTCTTTTTGGCCTGTTGATCATTCAGGTAGTGTGCATTCGTCGAAGTAGCCGTATAGATACCTTTCGTAGAAGCATATTTTACCATTTCCAGGAAGGACGGGTTCAGATAAGGCTCTCCCTGGAAATAGAAAACGAGGTAGAGGAGCTCTGCGGAAAGCTGGTCGATCGTGTCTTTGAAAAAATCTTTTTGCAGCATGCCGGTCGGACGGGTGAAAGCTCTCAGACCGCTCGGGCATTCCGGACAGCGCAGGTTGCAGGAAGTTGTGGGCTCGAAGGAGATGGACACAGGATATCCCCATTGGATGGCTTTTCCCGTCCACTTGCTCAGGAAGTAGCTGGTCAATACTTTCCCTCCATTCCATAGACGACGGAGCGTGAGCTTGGAGACAAGATTGACGGTATCATTCCAGTTGAAATCGGGCATCCTATCTGTAAAATTAAACTTTATCAATTATTCCACAACGAATTGCAAGATTTGGCCGGTAGTAAATTTATATTTGCAACGGGGCACTTCATACAATATGGCGAATAAAAAAAAGAAAAATACAGGCTGGAAGATCGTATTGTTTTCGCTGACGGCCTCCATGATCCTTGTTTCCGGCGTGCTTTTGTATGATTGGTGGGCGGAACGACGGGCGCGTTTTATAAGTTATGAGCAGTTCGGCATCGAGATCCCGGTGAATTACTCGATCCACGGCATCGACGTCTCAAAATACCAGGACCTCATCGACTGGGAATCGGTGAAACAGATGAAGGTCAATGACATGCAGATCGGTTTTGCCTTTATAAAGGCGACGGAAGGGCTCGTAAATGAGGACGCTTTATTCCAGCGCAACTGGCGAAAGGCAAAGGAGGCCGGCCTGGTGAGGGGGGCCTATCATTTTTTCCTGGCCACCAAGAGCGGCAAAGAGCAGGCGGAGAATTTTATCAACAGCGTTACCCTCATGAGCGGCGATCTGCCACCGGTACTGGATATCGAACAGGCTTACGGGGTGCCGGGGGATAAACTGCGCGCAAGGGCCAAGGAGTGGCTGCAGACCGTAGCGGCCTATTATAATACGGTACCCATCGTCTATACAAATGTGGATTTCTATAAGCAATACCTGAAAGACGATTTTGACAAATACCCCTTGTGGGTTGCACATTACCTGCAAAAGGAAAGACCCCGGATTTACCGCGACTGGAATTTCTGGCAGCATAGCGAGGGGGGAAGGGTAAATGGGATCGTGACGCGTGTCGATTTCAATGTCTTTAACGGGGATTCGGCGGATTTCAGGAAATTACTGATCAACTAAGCCGGGGTTCCGACCGGCTTATGATCGGATCATCATCTAAATACCATTATGAGCGGCATGGAACCCGAAGTAAGGGATTTTTTGAAGCGGATCGTCCTATCGATCTGTCTGGGTCTGATCTGGTTGATCCTGAATATGACCGCCGGCATTTATTTGGGCTGGCTGTTTGTGCGAGGTCGTTTGAGTGCCGGCAATATTGTTTATTATTGTTTTTTCCTGGTGAGCCTGGCTCTCCTCATCCGGTTCTACCTGCGCACCTGGCAAAAAAAATTCCCGCATGGCTAGCACCGGCTCCCCTGAAAGCGCACGTGGGTATAATTTTCAAGGTTTATTTATTTCCCGGACCAGTTCCCGCAGTTTTTCGATATGACGGCCGTACAATCTACCGAGATACCATTTGTTGACCCGATATAGAACGACTGTGATCGCCGAAAGACCGCAGACCCAGATAACGATCACTCTCCACAAAGGATTGCGGGCGCCGGCGTGCAGGAAACCGGTATGAACAGGCGCCGGCAATTTCCAATAGAACAGGGCCCCCAGCAGGCAGGCGGTCAACGGGATCAGCAGCATACTCATGATCCCGTCGTTCCGGATATATCTTTCCAGGGATTGCACCTGTCTTTCCAGGTTGGGTCTCATTTGAAAAGCCGGGCATTGCATGGCGAGCAGTATACGGTTCATCCGGTAATAGTAAGTTCCGAAAAGCACCGCCATGGCCAGCAGAAACCAGCTGATAACGGATAACCGGCCTCCGAAATGAAAAAGATAGTAGGCGATAACCGGCGTATAGAGCCCGACCATACCGGTCAGTTCGAGGAGCAGGTTGCGTCTGATCGTGGCTACCGGCCCCCGGGATTTTCGCCGCAGCAAGGCAAGCAACTGCCTCTCCTGCTCAAGAGGGTCCGGCTGTCTCTTCCTGCCGGCAGCAAGAGTATCCAAGGTCTTCCATGCGTATTTAAGGCTTTCCAGTTCCATATCCGTCCTCCTCTTTTGTAAGTTTGCGTAATTTCTCCTTGATTCGATTCATTTTGACGCGCAGGTTGTTCTGGTTAATACCCAGGATCTCTTCCATCTCGTCATAACTCTTGTCTTCGAGATACAGCATGACGAGCGCCTTTTCGACATCGGTCAACTGGCCGATCGCCGAATACAATATCCTCAGCTGCTCCTCCTGTTCCCAGTCCGCGCTATCGGGAGTGCCATCCGGCAGAAAAGGGCCTATATCCGCTCCCACAATCCTCTTTTTTTGCTTTCTGAGATCGGAGATGGCCGTATTCAGGGCGATCCGGTAGAGCCAGGTGCTAAATTTAGCCTCCCCGCGAAAGCCCGGGTATGATTTCCAAACCTGTATGACGATCTCCTGAAAAAGGTCTTCTTTATCCTGCGGGAAGACGCAATAGAGGTTGCACACCTTGTGCAATAAAGCCTGGTGTTCCTGCATGAGTTTTACAAATGCCGACTGGTCAAGGTTCTGGTACAAGAAAAGGATTTTTGGCCCGCTCTTAATTAAGTCGTAAAAAGAGGGAAAATATTACATTTATCGATATATTCATCAAAAGGTAAACCGGGATCGGAATGAAAAAAATTTATTACTTATCGACCTGCAGCACCTGCGACCGTATCCTCAAAGAGGTGCATGCCGCGGAAAAAGGTGTCGTATTACAGGATATCAAAACGGAAAAGATCAGCCCTAAAGAACTGGATGAAATGAAAGAAAAGGCGGGAAGTTATGAAGCGCTTTTCAGCAGGCGGGCCATGAAATACAAGGAATGGGGCCTGAAGGATCAGGATCTGGGGGAAAAAGACTACCGGCGATATCTTCTGGAAGAGTATACTTTTCTCAAGAGACCGGTCGCTCTTATCGGGTCTGAGATATTTGTCGGCAGCGAGAAAAAAACGGTGGAAACATTGAAAAAAGCGTTGGGATCGTGATAGTGAGTGTCCAGTGGTGAGTAGTGGGCTGGGGGAGTGATAGTCAGTAGTGAGTGTAAGCGTGATAATGTTACAGGTTGCGTTTTGTGGTGAGTGGGGGCGTAGGGGTATCGGCAAGGGGCTTTACTAATTCGCCGTCAGCCTGTTGATCCCGGTCACTCCCTGCCGCAGTACTGTAACCTGGACCAGCCCTTTTATGAGGGTCCCCGTGTAATCGCCGGCGGAGCTGAACAAGTAGCTTTCCGGCAGGTCCACGATCCCATCCTTTACAGGATCCTCGTGTATGGAGGCGATTTGCTGCCGGAGGATCGTATCGTTCTGTTTGCAATCGATGTGCACCGGACTGCTGCAGTTTTGCCAGATACTCAGTTTTTCTATCTTTTTAAGAGATTTGCCATACTCTTCAAAGAGCCGGAGCATCCATTCCCTTCTCAGATCCGGCTCCGATTCGATCGCCGCCAATAGCTTTACGGTCGTAAACTTCTTAAAATCCCTTTCAAAGTTTGCCATGCTGTAGGTGTCGTCCGTCCCGGCGAGCAGATGCAGATGGCTTGTCATCAGGCACCACGCATAGATCTTCACTCCTTTGACGAGTATGAAGTAGTTGAGGGAGTCCACGACAATCTGTTTGTAAAGCGGGCGGGTAAACAGACTTACCCAATCTATCACATTGAATGTCAAGTAGTAACAAGCATCCACCGGTGCGTTTTGTTTGTTCCGCGTCATAACCGATATTTTTTGAGCCCGATTCTTTGGGACGGCAGGAGGGATCAGGGCTTATAAAATTACAAATTTCATTCCGGTTCGGGTAGGAGTTTGTTAATTCCGGCCGATCCGGTTTATTTCCCGGTCTTTTCTTCATGTCCGTGACCTGGTGATAATCCGCCGGGATGGCTATATGATGATCTCCGATCCTGTTCATGTTGTCAACGGATCGCCGGTTAGCCAGGTCTCGTCGGGCGCAAGCTTCAGCAAAATGGCGAGGCCCTGATGAAAAGACCCTATTCCTCTCCGGAGCGGGAAAGTTTTACCCGCTGAAGGGGATGGGCGCTGCAATAGATATAATGTTCCGGGTCGTCCACCATTTTTGTCTTCAGCAGATTTTTCAGTGGGGAGGGGAGCTCCGGCTGCCTCACCGAGCTCTTTTCCAGGTCGACCAGGTGGTTGCCGAACTGCCAGAAATGATGTTCCGCGTTGTGCTGGTAGCGATGGGCGAAGAACTGGAAGAGGCGAAGCAGCCATTCCTTGCGACCTTCCTGCGGGTGTTCCGCGATAGCCCTTAGCATGTTCCTGGCGGAATAGCTTTTGAAGTCCCTCAGTACCTTCGGCAGGCTGCCTTCGGCCACGCCGACTATCATGCTGAGCTGACTGGGCATGATGGCATATTCGTATACCCGTAACCGTTTGTGCTCGATGCAATAATTGATATTATCAATCAGCAGATCACAATATTCATAGCGGGTAAAGACATCGATCCCGCCTACTACGGTCAGGGTTACAAAATACAATCCTTTCGGGTGCACCTTGTATTGTTCAGGCATCCCTAAAAGATAGCAAACTTTTGGGTAAAATCAAGGTCCTGATCCGTCAGACGTATACTCTTAGGGAATAATTATCCTACGATCCGCAATTTGGCGTAGTTGAGCATGATTTTTTTCTCGCCGTTCAGTTCGAATTTGACGGTCGCTATCGGGTTATGGGCAGATCCTTCCACGCCGGTCACTTCCCCGAACCCGAACTTCTGGTGTTCGACTTTCTGGCCCACCTGCAGCCCGCTGGTGTCGCTGGCGACAAAATCCGGGCTGGCATTGTGTTCCACGGTCTTAGGGGCGGTTCTCGGAGGTGCGTAAGCAGGTTTGGTCTCTTTGCGGGAAGGGGGGGGACCGTATTTTCTGGCGGCCTGGTCGGCATTGTTTCCGGCTCCGCCCCCATGCATCCGGTCATAGGCCGAAAGATTACCGAATCCTCCGGGGGAGGACTGATTGCGGGCGCCGCCGCCGGCAAAGCTCCTGTCTATGAATTCTTGCGGAATTTCTTCTATAAAGCGGCTGGGTTCGTTTTGGACCAGGGTACCGAAGCGATAGCGTGTGTTGGCATAGGTGATCCATAATTTCTGCCTGGCCCGGGTAATCACTACATAAAATAGTCTCCTTTCTTCCTCAAGCTCTTCGCGGGTATTGATCGACATGGCGTTGGGGAAAAGCATTTCTTCCAGACCAGCGGCGAAAACACAGTTGAATTCCAATCCCTTAGCGGCGTGGATGCTCATCAATTTTACGGTGTCGGCGTGCGGATCCTTCTCATCGGCATCCGTCAGCAGGGTAATCTGCTGCAGATAATTGCCCAGTCCCTTCGTATCGGCATCGAGGACGCCGTCATCGTCGGGTCTTTCGGTGAATTCTTTGATAGAGTTTAGCAGCTCCTGTATATTTTCGTACCGGGCCAGCCCTTCGGTGGTTTTGTCGTTGAAAAGCTCTTTGACGATATTTGTCTGTTTGCCAACGTGCACAGCTACTTCATAGGCGTTTTTGCCGGCGAGCATGCTGGCAAAACTTTTGATCATCTGCACGAAATTTTCGATGGCCTCGAGCGTACCGGCCTTATAACCGAATTCGCGGCCCCTTTCCAGCACTTCCCACATGGAAATATTTTGTTCATTGGCTGCCAGCACCGCCCTGTCAATCGAGGTCTTTCCGATACCCCGCACGGGATAGTTGATGATCCTCTTCAGGGCTTCTTCATCTCTTGGATTGATGATGACACGGAGATAGGCTACCAGGTCTTTTATCTCCTTTCGCTGGTAGAAGCTGATCCCGCCAAAAAGGGTATAGGCGATTCCCATCCGGCGGAGGCTCTCTTCAAAGGCACGGCTTTGGGCATTGGTCCGGTAGAGGATGGCAAAATCGCGATTGGCAAAATGATTCCTCAACTTCTGCTCCTGTATGGTGTCCGCAACAAATTTACCCTCTTCATTATCCGTCATGGTGCGCACCAGGCGTATCTTTTCGCCGGTCGCGTTCTCGGTCCAAAGGTTTTTGGGGATCTGTCCTTTATTGTTGCGGATGACCTCGTTGGCGGCGGTTATGATATTCTGGGTGCTCCGATAGTTCTGCTCCAGCTTGACCACTTTGACATCGTCATAGTCCCGTTGAAACTGAAGGATGTTTTCGATCGTCGCTCCCCGGAAACTATAGATGCTCTGTGCATCGTCTCCGACTACGCAGACGTTTTCATGCGCTGCTCCGAGCAGTTTGATGATTTCGTACTGGGCAGGGTTGGTATCCTGGTACTCATCGATCAGGATATATTTAAATTTATGCTGGAATTTATGCAGGCTCTCCGGGAAATTTTTCAGCAGTTCGTACATTTTGATCAGGAGATCGTCGAAGTCCATGGCACCGTTCTTAAAACAGCGTTTTGCGTAGGCATCATAGATCTGGGCTATCGCGGGCCGGTTGCTTCGCATGTCTTCCTGCTGGATGGCGTAGTCGGCAGCGTATTCAGCGGGACCCACCAGGCTATTCTTGGCCTGTGAAATCCTGTTATATACCAGGTTTGGCTTGTAGTGTTTGTCGTCCAGGTTCAGTTCGTTGATCACCGTCTTCACGACACTTTTCGCATCATCCGTATCGTAGATGGTAAAATTGGAGGGATAGCCCAGCCGGTGCGCCTCACCCCGGAGGATCCTGGCAAATACGCTATGAAAAGTCCCTATATACAGGCTCCTTGCGTCCGAGTTACCAAGCGTCTTTTCGATCCTCTCCTTCATCTCTTTGGCGGCCTTGTTCGTAAACGTCAGCGCCAGGATATTAAAGGCGTCGACCCCGGAGGCCATAAGATGTGCAATACGAGTGGTCAACACCTTGGTCTTCCCGCTGCCGGCGCCGGCTACGATCATGATAGGGCCCTCTTTATGAAGCACGGCCTCCTTCTGAGGGCCGTTGAGTTCGCTGAGATAGTCGCGCATCCTGCAAAGTTACTCTATTTGAAAGATTTGCTGCCGGTAAGAGAGAGGAATGTTAGGATCCTCGTTGCGATCCGCCTGTCAGACGGGTGTTTTTGGGGATGCCCTTGCTGTTCGTTTTACCTTTTGCGGCGGGCATAGCGGAATTGGTCTTCTGATTGCCAGCCTGTTTGCCGTCTTTTTTCTTTTTATTATTGGGGATAAGTGCCATATAATGGTTTTTTTAATGTTTAAATTAAAAAAGCAGGTGTAAGGTACAGAAATAAAGGAAAAGAAGGAAACGATAACCCCGCAATAAATAATATACATTTGATCGTATCTTTTACCGGTTATGTCCAGAGAACTCTATTTTGATATCAGTTCGGAACAAAGCGGAGGAAGTCTGTACAGGATTTCCGGCCCGGAAGGAGGATCTTCTTTTCTCTATCATCATAGTACCTACGATGAGGAGCGTGATGAAGTGAAGGTCTTTGAGACCGCTTATGCCGATTTCGGCGCTTTCTGGAAAGAACTGACAAAAAAAGCAGATTGGTATTACCTCCATCCTTTATACGTACACCCGGAGCAACGGGATTTTTTAACAGGGCTGCTGGCAAAAGTGGATTGGTCGGTCCATCCGGATCAAAAATGGCAGGAAAGCCACCGGCGTCAATGGAAAAAAGTATTAACGGATCCGGCCGGCTACTACCGGCAGGCGCCCTAGGATCAGCCTATATGAGGAGTCTGCATGAGGATTAGCCGTATATGCATCAGGCTTCATAAAACTCTTCCCCAAAGGCATCGATCAGGGGTTGGCCCAGACGCTGGAGGTATTCGTTGCATTTCTGCAGGAGACCCGGTGACACGTTGGAGCTGTAATAGTCACCCCGGTACCAATAGCTAAGCAAGGGCTGAATGGGCGTTCCCCCATCACCGTGCTGTCCCTGCAGGATAACGGAGCGAAGCGAACGTTACGAACGAGTTCTGAACAGTGTTCAGAACGAAGTTCCAGTGAAGCCTTGAAACCTCGTCATCGGGCAAATGGCTGAAGGCCCCTCCACCGAGAAGCTCCCGGGTGAGATCGATCAATCTGTTTATCATATCCGCGAAATTTTAGTTATTAAAATTTGCCAACAGGGTGTAAGGTGAAGCATTGTTCATTTCCTGTGAATAATTTCCCAGTCATGCAAAAAATCAAATGGGCCTTGTTTTTCTTCTTTCTATCACCGGCTTTCGGCCGGATTATAGCTTCGCCGTTTTCTCCGAGGGGGAAGCCCTCCTCCAAACCGACAACTCCCGGCCGTCGTCTGAAAGAAGCAATAATTCACTGTTCCTTAGTAAATAGTGATTGGTGTTTTTGAGGCTTTTTATGAGAGTAGGCTCTTCGTTGCCGGGGCAGGCCGCTTTTGTCGCCAGGAAATGATCCCCGAAAACCAGGCTGGTGTCGTTATCGCTATACCAAAACATCCCTTTCAGCGCATTGCAACCGGTGTTGCCTGTAAAACTGCTTTTGGCGGTATCGAAACGGATAAATGCCGTTTTCAGGTTGGCGATCGGGCTGCCTTTTATCTCCTGCAGGTACCAATCCCCTTTCAGGCTGGTTGTATCCAAAGAAGCTGCCGGACGGGGAGAAACCGGCTCAGCGTTTGTCGCACCGGCGATACTATCCGTTGTGGCGGAGCCGGGTTTAACCGTAACGTTATTGCCGGGTCCTGACGAGAGAGACTGGCAGGACGTTCCTAAGGATCCTATCGTCAACAACGCCATCATCGATTTTATTACGGATGTCTTTATCGAATGTGTCAATGCATTTTTCATGGCTGCCTGTTTTAAATTTGGTTATAAAAGGCCTGGTTGGAAGCCTTCCTTATTCATTACAAAATGATGCCAACTGTAAAATGAGCATGCGGGCTTATTCCGGTCGTCCGGTCAGGCGGCCACGCGACGGCAAGGGGAAACAGGGGAATCACTGTGCAATAAATTCCTCACAAATTGGCCGAAACCATTAAATTGTAGGGCCTATGTTACAAGATAATCTCTTACTGATCATCTCGCTGCTGCTGGCGGTATCCATGCTTTCGATGCTGAGTGAAAAGCTCCGTATTTCTTATCCTATTTTTTTGGTGCTGGCGGGGCTGCTCATCAGTATTATACCCGGTATACCCCACCTGAGCCTGAATCCCGATATGGTGTTCCTGATCTTCCTTCCTCCCTTACTGTTCGAAGCATCCTGGAATACTTCCTGGCACGAGTTCCTGTTTTTCAGGAGACCGATCGGAATGCTGGCTTTCGGGCTGGTGATCCTGACGGCTTGCGTGGTAGCCGTTATCTCCTCGATGATGATTCCCGGGTTTACGCTGGCATTGGGTTTTCTGCTGGGGGGCATCATCTCGCCGCCGGATGCCGTCGCCGCCACCAGCGTATTAAAGGAACTCAGGATCCCCAAGACGGTGGTGACGATCCTGGAAGGGGAAAGCCTGGTAAACGACGCGTCCAGCCTGATCGTTTTCCGGGTGGCGCTCGCCAGCATCCTAACCGGTCAATTTGTGTTATGGAAGGCAGGCGTAGACTTCCTGCTTGTCTCTTCGCTGGGTGTCCTGACCGGGTTGGTGATTGCGCATATTATTTACGCCATCTACCGGTTTCTGCCGACGACGGCCAGCATCGACACGGCTATTTCGTTGATCTCGCCCTACCTGATGTATATCACTGCCGAGCATTTCCATTATTCCGGGGTCCTTTCGGTGGTTTCCGGCGGCCTCTTCCTGAGCTTCCGTTCGGCGGATATCTTCTCCTATAGTTCCCGTTTGCAGGTGCAGGGAGTTTGGAATACGCTTGCATTCCTGCTGAATGGTGTCGTCTTTATTATGATCGGGCTGCAATTACCCGACATTGTCAGCGGGCTGGAGGGAGAGTATGCCTTGTCTTCCGCGATCGGGTACGGTGTGGTCATCAGTGCGGCAGCCATTGTGCTGCGTATGCTTTGGGTATTCCCCGGCGCGTATATGCCGCGGCTGTTGAGCAAAAAAGTGAAGAAAAGGGAGCAGCGACCGGGTTGGAAGTCCGTTTTTATCCTGGGGTGGAGCGGAATGCGGGGGGTCGTATCCCTGGCTTCGGCCCTGGCCATTCCCTTCACGCTTGGTGGCGGCGGCCCCTTTCCCCATCGAAACCTGATCCTGTTCATCACCTTCACGGTGATCCTGATCACGCTGGTCTTACAGGGCCTCAGCCTCCCCCTGCTGATCCGGTACCTGAAGATCGAAGTCCATGAGAACGAGGCGGAGCAGGAACAGGCAATCCGGTTAAGACTGGCCACCTCGACCCTGGAATATCTTCAGTCGGAATATACGCAGGAAGTCAGCTCGATCGACGCCTATGCCCGGATCAAAGAACGCTATGAGCGGATGATAGAGATCGCCAGCAAAAAACTGGCCCAGGAAGAGAGTGAGGAGGATCGGTCGTTTGGTTTGCCGAAATACCGGAAAATGCTGCTCGACCTGGTCGCCGTACGTCGGAAAGAGCTGGCAAAGATGCATCACGAGAAAGAATATACCGATCGGCTGATCCGCAAAAAACAGAATGAACTGGACCTTGAAGAGGCACGTCTCCGGCGATAAGGCGGTCCGCGGCGGGAGTCCGGGTGAACGTCGAAGGAGGCGACCGGTTTCTTCAAAATAGTTTTGTGGGTCCCCATATATTATATTAAATTGTATACCCCTTCCCTTACCGTCCGTGCCCACCCTTATTGCAATGCTGTCCAAAACTTTTAACGGGTACTATTCATTCATCATTAAAAAGAAATTTATGTCAGACATCAATGAATCTTTGTCAAACAAAGCCAGCGAATTAAAGGAACAGGCCGCCGAAAAGCTGCAGGAGCTGAAAACAAAGGCGGGGGAAATCTCCGATAACCTTCAGCAAAAGGCCGGAGAGGCATGGGACAAGGCGAAGTCCGGCGAAACTGCCGAGAAGCTGGCCCAGCTTAAAGACGAAGCGGGACAGAAACTGCGTGAACTATCGGAGGAAGCCGGTGAAAAAATACACCAGGCATCTGATGTTGCGTCTGAAAAGGTCCACGAACTGGCGGATAAGGCCAAGGGACTCTGGGATAAAGTGACCGGCAAACACGAATCGCAGCAATAGATGGGAAGGCCGCGCAAGAGGAAATCTTTGTGAAAATCCCGGGAGAGATTCCAAGGGAAGTTCAGCCCTTATTTCCTCTTGCGTTATTTGCCTGCTAATTTCACCATATGCGGGATTCCCGCCACGGGTCTGTAAAGAAAATGGTCTCAGGCTACCTCCCTATCCTACGCAGGCAGGCGGGAAGAAACAGGCCGAGTATGCAAAAGGATGATCCGGCAGAGATCGTCGGGATTAAATGGCTTGACCAGGACATCGGTCAGCCCGGCAGCGAAGGCTTGTCCTTCGACTTCGTTGGGTGTGCTTGCCGTGAGGGCGATGATGGGCCTGGTAAAACCTTTTTGTCTTAAAATGGTCGTGGCTTTATAACCATCCATGACCGGCATATGCAGGTCCATCAATACCAGGCTGTACTGCTTTGAAGCCCCTATTTTATCGAGGGCCTCCTGTCCGTTGGTCGCGACGTCTACCGTTGCGCCGCTATTTTCGAGGATGGTCCGGGCCACCAATACATTTAGCGGGTTGTCCTCCACCAGGAGGATGGACAAGCTTTGCAGCAAGTGGTTTTTTTGTTGGGAGAGCTGTGTTCCGGAATCGTCCTCTTCTTTCCCGGCGCTCAGGGGGAAACGCTGGGTAAAATAGAAAAGCGATCCTTTCCCGGGTGTACTCCTGAGATGGAGTGTCACTCCCTGTAATTCCAGTATCCTTCGGGTGATAGCCAGTCCCAGACCCGTCCCACCGTAACTACGGGAAGTGGAGGAGTCGGCCTGTGTGAACCGGTCGAAGATCATCTGTTGCTTCTCGGGTGCAATGCCGATGCCCGTGTCTTCCACGGTGACCGACAGGACGGCCGATTCCTGCGTAAGCCCATCGAGCCTGACCGATAAGTGCACCCAGCCTTCGCGGGTAAATTTGATGGCATTATGCACCAGGTTGGTGATGACCTGGCTGGTGCGGGTCGGGTCCCCCAACAGGTTCCTTCCGGGACGGCCTTCGATCGTCAACCTTAATTCCACACCTTTGTCAGCAGCCGTACTCTTCAGGCCGGCTACGATATTGGTGGCAATGAGTTCCAGGTTCATGGGTATCTGCTCAAAACCGATCTTGCCTTCTTCGATCTTATTATAATCGAGGATATTGTTGACGATGGACAACAGGTTGTTTGCCGAAAACAGCAATACACCCAGATCCTCTTCCTGGTCTTTGCGCGGTTTATTCCGCAGCAGGAGGTGGGTCATCCCTATCACGGCGTTCAGGGGTGTCCGTATCTCGTGCGACATAGTCGACAGGAATTCCGACTTGGCACGCAGGCCTTGCTGCGCCTGGAGGGCGGCCTGCCGGAAAGTATGGGCAAAGCGGTGGGATAAGGACAGGGATTGCAAAAAGAAAAAGGAAATATAGCCCAGGAAAAGCAGTCCTTTTGCCGGGGGCATGAATCCGAAAAAATGAAGGTTCAGGATCAGGAAAATCAGCAGCATGACCCCTGTGCTTAATAACGCATACAGGGAACCGCTGCGTTTGTTCCTGGCAGCCTGCAGATCCACATACAGGGCATAGGCGATGCATACGAACATGATGCCCAGGAAAAAATGGAGGAACCGCGTGAATATGAGCGTCGGTGTGAATACAACCAGGGCGCTGAACGAGAGGCAGAACCAAACCATGGTCTTCATGACGACGGGATGGGCATCCTTTGGAAAGAGATTACGGGTATAACTGGCGAACAGGGCTACTCCCAGGGAAAGAGTCAGGTATTCCAGCCGGATGGTGATAAACCAGTTCAGGTCTGTAAAAAGGCTGTGCAACACATAGTCGTCCGTCCCGACCATCCGGTAGCTATACAGGATACAAAACAGGGAAAAGTAAAGGGTCGTCTTATCATGCCGTCCGAAGATAAAGAGGCCAAGAAAAAAGAGCCCTCCCATAAAAAGGCAGCCTGCCAGTACAAGATCATAGGCGGCATACCGGTTCTTTCTCAGAAAGAGCGCATCCTTTTCCCCGATCAGGATCTCCTTGTAGGCGCCTCCTTTCGCATGCCAGAAATTGGCCATCTGTAATACCAGGTAAAGGGTGTCGGGCCCCTGTGCGGGCAGGGCGATGGTCTTTGACGCCCAGAAAGGGATGGCCTCTTTTTCCGTGGTCGCGGGGCGTCCGTTCCGGGACTGCAGGACCCCGTTCACATATAAATAATAGGCACAGTAGGCATCGGGCACTTCCATGGCGAGTCGGGGCCTGTCTTTGGGTAGCAGGATGGTCAGTGTATAGGTGGCGTATCCCTGTGCGGAAACGGGCAACCCGTTGATAGTCAAATCCTTCCATGGTGAGGGGTAATGAACATAGCGGGGAGGATGCCCGAGGGCCGAATCGGAGGGCTGAAGGAGACGGTTCCAGAAAAAGCCCCAGTAGCCGTTGAGGGGCAGTGGTCCGGCGGAAAGATCCGCCTGCCGCAGATCCAATATTCCTTCCCGCGCGACCGGGCTGTTTGGGAGTTCGGCCCAACAGGTCTTCAACAAACAGAGGAAGCTGCCTAAACAAATTATCTTCAACAGGTATCTTTTCATAAAGCCGGTCTGACCGATTGATAGCCGATTCACCAGG
Organism: Puia sp.; assembly: GCA_031292515.1. Classification (GTDB taxonomy): domain Bacteria; phylum Bacteroidota; class Bacteroidia; order Chitinophagales; family Chitinophagaceae; genus Puia. The sequence goes on from JARLGZ010000094.1 coordinate 40,532, forward strand.
ATAACGTGCATTCATGCTGAAAATGATTGGAATTGCTAAAAAAAAACTCTTAGCGGACTGACAGCCATCTAAAAAAAAGGAGGCTGCGGTCTGCAGCCTCCTTCCCTATGGAAAAAATTAAATTACCGGCGACTTATTTCTTTTCCAGCAGTTTAAAGAACTGGTCGAGCTGGGGCAGAATCACGATACGGGTGCGGCGGTTAGCGGCGCGACCTTCTTCTGTATCATTGGAAGCAACCGGAACATATTCACCGCGACCGGCGGCCGTGATATGTTCAGGAGCCAGGCCATACTGGTTCTGAAGAATCCTGACGACGGAAGTTGCGCGTTTGACGCTGAGGTCCCAGTTGTCCTTGACCTGGCCGCCTCTGATGTATTTTTTGTTGTCCGTGTGTCCTTCAACCATGAATTCGATATCGGGCTGTGCCTTCAGGACAGCAGCCACTTTACCGAGAACGGCTTTGGCGTTTTCGCTGACATCCCAGCTGGCGCTTTTGAACAGCAGTTTATCGGAGATGTCGATATAGACCACGCCTTTATCAACTTTGATATTGATATCCTGGTCGTCCATATTTCCGATAGCTCCTTTCAGGTTCATTACAAGGGCCATGTTCAGGGAATCCTTGTGGGCAAGCTCAGCCTGCAGATTCTGTATATATGCGTCTTTCGCGCCGATATTTTCCAGGGATTTCTTGATGCTTTCCGCCTGTGAGCTGGATATCACGGAAAGATCCTGCAGCTGTTTCAATGCAGTGTTGTTATTGTCTTTCAGGAATGCGATCTGTTTATTGAGCGCATCGATCTGGGCTTCCAGCGCAGCTTTCTGGCGAGCATTTTCAGCGGTCAGGTCGTTACAATTTTTCAGGTCGCCTGCTAATTTGGTATTAGCAGCGGTCAGGGAGTCGATTTTGCCCAGTGCAGTCTTGTATTTTTTAGAGCTGACACAGGAAAAAAGTAACACAGATAAGAGACCGAAGAACAAACATTGTCTAAGCTTCATAATAGATTCATTTTTTTGAAATAAATAATATATTCCTTCCTTACAGGGTCCTAGTAATTACCGGAATACGTGTCAAATATAATTCATCAGAACAAATTTGCTGATTTGTTGTAAAATAAATTTAGGCGAATTTAGTGCCAAAATAGCAGCAAATCAAAAATAACCCTGATAAGGGGATTCAGGATAGCCCGGTCCCGGAAGGCTCTCTGTGATAACACAATAATATATGATCTGGGGTCATAGCCGGCCTCCGGCAGCAAAACAAACTGCATTTCTGTCACAAAAAAAATAAAAAAAAATCGCCGGCTTTTTCGAAATATACGCTTCTTATTGTCAATGAGGCGATTATTGGCAAATTGCCGGCCATTTTCGAGCGGACGGGAATACTAAACCGATAATGCGTGCAGGCAAAATGCGACCGGCCGGATGGGAACAGCGACCGGCCGGGTCGGGTCCCCGGTTGTGCTTCCGGAAGGGGGACCGGGATGGCGCATCGCCTGCGGGAACGGCCTGTTTCGGTCTACCCAAATAAATTAGTTATAAAATACTAAAATAATTAGTGTTGATAAAATAATTATCCTACCTTCACCGAATCAATAAATTTGAAGAACTAAAAACTACGATTATGTCAAACGCAGAAAAACTCAAGGCCCTGAAGCTGACAATGGATAAGATCGATAAGGACTTTGGAAAAGGAAGTGTGATGATGATGAATGAGAGAAGCGCCGAGCCCATGGAAGTCATCTCCACAGGGTCCATCGGGTTGGATGTGGCTTTGGGGGTAGGGGGTCTTCCGAAGGGGAGGATCGTTGAAATATACGGGCCCGAGTCTTCCGGTAAAACCACGTTGGCCACCCATATAATCGCCGAGGCGCAAAAGAAAGGAGGCATGTGTGCGATTATAGATGCCGAGCACGCGTTTGACAGCGCCTATGCCCAGAAACTCGGGGTAGACGTGGACAACCTGCTCATTTCACAGCCTGACTACGGGGAGCAGGGTCTCGAAATCGCAGACCGGCTGATCCTTTCCGGGGCGTTGGATGTGGTAGTCATCGATTCCGTCGCCGCCCTGGTCCCCAAAGGGGAACTGGAAGGGGAGATGGGAGATAGCAAGATGGGGCTGCAGGCCCGACTGATGTCACAGGCGCTCAGAAAACTGACCGCCACGATCAGCAAAACCAATACCATCTGTATTTTTATAAACCAGCTGCGTGAAAAAATAGGGGTTATGTTTGGCAACCCGGAGACGACCACCGGTGGAAATGCCCTGAAATTTTATGCGTCCGTCCGGCTCGACATCCGGCGCATGGCACAGATAAAGGATGGAGAAGAAGCAGTAGGAAACCGTATCAAAGTGAAAGTGGTGAAAAATAAAGTAGCGCCTCCGTTCCGTGCCGCTGAATTCGACATCGTCTTTGGGGAAGGTATTTCCAAAATGGGTGAGATCATCGATATGGGTGTGGAATTGGGCATCATCCAGAAGAGCGGCAGCTGGTTCAGCTATTCATCCGATAAGTTAGGTCAGGGACGTGATACCGTAAAATCGCTGCTGCATGATAATCCTGAGCTGGCGGCTGAAATCGAAGCGAAGATCCGTGAAAAGGTAAAAGAGATGCAAGCGGCATAATGCGATTGGTACTCATTCGCGATCATCCGCGTCAAACCATTTGCGTCTATTCGTATTAATGCGTGTCCATTAGCGCTCAACCATTCGCATTCATTCGCGTAAAATATTTAGTTGGGTTAGTAAGTACAACGGCTCCGATTTCTATCGGGGCTTTTCTTTTTATAACTGCGGGGATCGCGGCAGGGCGTGCATTCAGGTATGGGCAAAAAAAAGGGGTCTGAATAGAAATTCAACCCCGTTTTAAAATCCAATATCCTATGAAAAACCGAGATAAAGGTAGAGGTTTCATATCAAATCTGCAATACCATTTTCCGGTAATTATATTTTGTCGTCCTTTTAATTCTTTAAAAGCTGGCTTGAAACTACTCTATTACTCTCTTTATCAGCCACTCGCAATATATAGCTACCTCTCTCTAATAAGCCCGCATCAATGACTTGTATGCCCTTCTGCAATCGTTTACTTAAACGCACGGAACCGAAAGCATCTATGATCTGAATATCGATCAGATGCTCGGTTCGAATGATCAATAATTTGTCTACAGGATTCGGATAAAATTTAAAATCCACTTCGCCCATTATACTAACGGATATTGCCTGTGAATAAACGGGGTGAGCCGACTTGTCCGCGTATCTTATGCGATAAAAATTCGAACCGCTCGGCGGGGAACTGTCTACCGACTCATAATGCGTATTCATGATCGCCGCTCTTATTACACCGATCGATTCATAAGGCCCCTCCTGGTTGCTACGCTCGATGATAAAATAACCGTCTTCGGTGATGCTGTCGACTTCCCATTGTAAAGCCACTCTCTTTGCGTCACGGGTATCGCAGGCGAAACTGACAAAAAAATGAGAACCGGGGACGGGTGATTCAGAGGGTGTCGCCACCAAAGAATCCGCGACTGGCTGGCCTGACGAAGTCCCGGGGCCAAAAAAAACAAACAGGACCGCCAGGCCCGCAATGATATTCATAAATATAGGTTAGTAAAAAACAATGGGGATAAGTTGTGAACAAAATCCGTGCCTAGTCCGGGGAAAAGAAAAATAATGATGGGAAATTTTTCGGGCTCCGTGATAAATCTTCTTAAAAACCAGTTATCTTTTGCACCTGGAACCCGTAAACAAAACAAGGCATGCAATCAGAAATCAGAAAGATGGGCGCCTCCAAAAGAATCGCGCTGGTGGCTCATGACAACAAAAAAAAAGAATTGATAGAATGGGCGGTTTATAACAAAACGGCGCTGGCCAGGCACCGGCTCTACGGTACCGGCACGACCGGTACGCTTATCGAGAATGCCCTGAATCAGTCGGTCAGCAAGTTCCTAAGCGGCCCGCTGGGCGGAGACCAGCAGGTAGGCGCCAGGATAGCCGAGGGCAAAATCGATGTCCTGATCTTCTTCTGGGACCCTATGGAAGCGCAGCCCCATGACCCGGATATAAAAGCGTTGCTGAGACTGGGCGTCACCTGGAATATACCCATTGCCAATAACCGGGCCACGGCCGACTTCCTGCTGACCTCCCCGCTGCTTTATGAAGAATATGAAACGATCATCCCCGACTACAGTCAATATGTAAAAAGACTTCAAAAATAAGACTGCTTATGCGCAAACAGTCACTTACGGCTGCGGCATTGCTTCTGGCGGCAGGGGCCGTCAGCCAGGTTGCTCCACTTGCCGGCTTTGACACGTCCTCCGCAAGAGGGGAATTCGCCCGGGAAATGGCCTTCGATGATTTGCTCAGTACGAGGAATATCGACAGCACGATCAAAGAACTGTCGGCCTACCCGCACCATACAGGTTCGGCCAGGGACCACGCCATCGCCACAGCGATCGCGGACCGCTTCATCAGCTGGGGATTCAAAACCGAAACGGAAGTCTTCTATGTGTCCTTCCCCACTCCCAGGGAGCGGGTATTGGAAATGGTGGCTCCTACCGTTTACAAGGCCGTTCTGTCCGAGCAGCCGCAAAAAGAAGATCCGGCCACGGCGCAGGCCGGTCAGCTTCCGCCTTATAATTGCTGGTCTCCCGATGGAGACGTCACGGCGGAACTGGTCTTTGTCAATTACGGCATCCCGGATGACTATGAGCAGTTGGAAAAAATGGGCATTTCGGTAAAAGGCAGGATCGTCCTGGCGAAATACGGTCATTCCTGGCGTGGCATCAAACCGAAGCTCGCGCAGGAGCATGGCGCCATCGGCTGCATCCTGTATTCGGACCCCCTGGACGACGGTTTCTTTCAGGGAGAACCCTACCCCAAAGGGCCCTTTAAAAACGCCTGGTCCGTGCAAAGGGGGTCGGTCATCGACCTGCCTACGTATCCTGGCGATCCGCTCACACCTGGCACCGGCGCCACAAAAGACGCGAAAAGAATCGACCGGACGGAAGCAGCCAATCTACTGAAAATACCGGTCCTCCCGATCAGTTATCACGATGCGGAGCCCCTGCTAAAGGCACTGGGCGGTCCTGTGGCCCCGGAACCCTGGAGGGGGGGGCTGCCCTTCACCTATCATATAGGCCCCGGCCCGACCCGTGTACACCTGAAACTCGTTTTTAACTGGGATACAAAGCCGATCTACAATGTCATCGCGCGGCTCACCGGCAGCCAATACCCGGACGAATGGATCCTGAGAGGCAACCACCACGACGCCTGGGTCAATGGCGCCGCCGATCCCTGCAGCGGCCAGGCCGCGCTTCTTGAAGAAGCCAGGGCCATCGGAGCGCTCTACCGCAAAGGCTGGAGACCAAAACGCACCCTGGTCTATTGTGCCTGGGACGCCGAGGAACCCGGTCTGCTTGGTTCTACCGAATGGGCCGAATATCATGCCGCCGAATTACAACAAAAAGCTGTGATCTATATCAATTCCGATATGAATGCAAGGGGATTCCTGGTCATGGGCGGTTCTCACACGCTGGAGCCTTTTCTTAACGAAGTGGCCCGGGATGTCCGCGACCCGGAAACATCCGCTAGCGTCAGGGAACGGAAACATGCCGTGGCCGTTCTCGCTTCGGGCGTCGACGGCATAGCTCTAAAAGACGCCATTTCACAAAAAACAATCAGGATGAACGCGCTTGGCACGGGCTCAGATTATTCCGCCTTTATCCATCATCTCGGCATCCCTTCCATCGATCTCAGCTATACCGGAGAGGATGCCGGCGGAGAATATCATACTAACTACGATACCTATGAGGACTACAGGCGCTTCAAGGATCCCGGTTTCGAATATGGGACGACGCTGGCTAAAACGGCCGGGCGGGTTACGCTTCGCATGGCGGATGCTCCCCTGCTTCCCTTTGACTTCAATGCCTTTTGCCAAACCGTCAACGGTTATACCACCGAACTCGTCACCCTGGTCAACCAGATAAGACAAAAGACAGCCTTAGAGAACCAATTGATCCGCAGCCACTATTACCAACTCTCCGCTGACCCGGACAAGCCCGTTTCCTTGCCGGTGACCAGGGAGGAGACACCCTTCCTGAATTTCGCTCCGCTTCAAAACGCGCTCGCACGCCTCGAAAAATCGGCGGCCAGCCTGTCCGATTCACTATCGAATTCCGGCTGGCTGGAAGGACGTCTCCAACAAACAAACCAGGGCCTGTATAAAGCGGAACAGGAATTGCTCGATGAGCAGGGGCTTCCCCGACGTCCCTGGTACAGGCATACGATCTATGCTCCCGGATACTATACGGGCTATAGCGTCAAAACATTGCCGGGCGTACGGGAGGCGATCGAACAACGGCATTGGCAGGAAGCGGGGGAACAAATCGGTTCGGTGGCCGCGGCACTCGACAGGCTGACAGGATATCTCGACCGCATCCGTACCCGGCATCCTGATCCGGCTCCGAACCTTAAAGAGTAAACTTATCACTGAACACACCTGTTATCATAATACATATCCTAACACCCATTATCAAATAACGGACTATGCCATTCAAGATCCAGTCTTCCTATTCCCCCGCAGGCGACCAACCGACCGCCATCCGCCAGCTGACGGAAGGGGTCGAACAGGGCGAGCGATACCAGACCCTGCTGGGCGTAACCGGTTCGGGCAAAACGTTTACAATCGCCAATGTCATTCAGAATACGCAGCGGCCAACGCTGGTACTCACCCATAACAAGACCCTGGTGGCTCAGCTTTACGGGGAGTTCAAACAGTTTTTCCCGGATAACGCCGTCGGGTATTTTGTATCGTATTATGACTACTACCAGCCCGAGGCTTATATGCCGGTCAGCAATACCTATATCGAAAAAGACCTCTCGATCAACGAAGAGCTCGAAAAGCTCAGGCTGCAGGCTACCACGCAACTATTGAGCGGCAGGCGGGACATCATCGTGGTGGCTTCAGTAAGTTGCATCTATGGTATCGGCAACCCGGCGGACTTTGAAAACGGGATCGTGCGTATTCAGCAGGGACAAACGATCTCCCGCCAGGGATTTCTTCATTCGCTTGTGAATTCACTCTATAAACGCAGCGAAGTGGAATTCGGAAGAGGCCATTTCCGGGTAAAGGGAGATACCATCGACATCAACCTCCCTTATGTGGACTATGGCTATCGTATCAGTTTTTTCGGGGATGAGATCGACGGAATTGAAAGTTTCGATGTCCAGACCGGAAAGCGTATCGGCCAGATAGACAACGCGGCCATCTTCCCGGCAAATCTCTATCTCGCCCCGAAGGACATCCTGCAACAGGTGCTCTACGAGATACAGGACGAGCTGACGGCGCAGGTAGCTTATTTTAAAAACACCGGCAAATATATTGAAGCACAGCGACTGAGCGAACGGGTGAACTATGATGTGGAAATGATCCGGGAGCTGGGTTATTGCAATGGCGTGGAAAACTATTCAAGGTTTTTCGACCGGCGGAGCCCCGGGACAAGGCCCTTTTGCCTGCTCGATTATTTTCCCAAAGATTTCCTCTGCGTCATAGATGAAAGCCACCAGACCGTTCCCCAGATCAGCGGTATGTACGGGGGTGACCGCAGCCGTAAGCTGACGCTGGTAGATTATGGGTTCCGTCTGCCGAGTGCGCTGGATAACCGGCCCCTCAACTTTCATGAATTCGATTCGATGACCGGCCAGACGATATTCGTATCGGCCACCCCCGGTGAATTCGAGCTTGAAAAAACGGGAGGGGTCGTGGTAGAGCAAGTGGTGCGCCCTACGGGATTGCTCGATCCCCCCATTGAAATACGGCCCAGCGTCAACCAGATCGACGACCTGCTGGAACAGATCGACGAACGCATAAAAAAAGGCGACCGTGTCCTGGTCACCACGCTGACCAAACGAATGGCCGAGGAAATGGACAAATACCTGCACCGGATCAATATAAAATCAAAGTATATACATAGCGAAGTCGACACGCTGGAACGGGTCGAGATCCTGCGTCAGCTCAGGTTGGGGGAGATCGATGTGCTGGTTGGCGTGAACCTTTTACGCGAAGGGCTGGACCTGCCCGAGGTATCCCTCGTCGCCATCCTGGACGCCGACAAAGAAGGATTTCTCCGCAATGAGCGATCCCTTACGCAGACGGCAGGCCGGGCGGCAAGAAATGTCGACGGGCTGGTGATCTTCTATGCCGATATCATGACGGAAAGCATGCAACGAACCATCGACGAGACGAAGCGCCGGCGGGAAAAACAGATCAGCTACAACCTCGAACACGGAATCACTCCGACGACTATCCTAAAATCAAAGGAGCAGGTATTCGCGCAAACTTCGGTATTGCAGATAAAAGGTTATGACCCCGGCAACCCCTATGCAGTCGCACCCGACGGGGACCTGGTGAATATTGCCGCCGAAGAACAGGAGGTCTACCAGACGATCCCGCAACTGGAAAAAGGAATCGCCCGTATCAAAAAAGAGATGGAAAAAGCAGCCCGTGACCTGGACTTTATGGAAGCGGCCAGGCTAAGGGACGAGATGTTCGGTTTGCAGAAGAGGCTTACAGAGATAAAAGCATAAAAGGCCCAATCACCCGGCACGACTGCCGGGCGCTCTTCCCCGCGGATTTTACCTAATTTCGCTATTATGGACAATACAACGACGGACAAAAGAGTTTTTTTGCTGGACGCCATGGCCCTGATCTTCCGCGCGTATTATGCGTTGATACGCAGTCCCCGCATCACCTCCAAAGGGCGCAATACGAATGCCCAGTTCGGATTTACCAACACGCTCGTGGACCTCATCAATAACCAGCGCCCCACGCATCTCGCGGTCTGTTTCGATACCGAAGCACCGACCGAAAGGCACACCGACTTTGTGGAATACAAGGCCAACCGGCAGGAAGCCCCGGAAGACCTGCTGAGCGCGATCCCGGATATCAAGACGATCATCAGGGGTTTTAATATCCCGATCATGGAGCTGGACGGTTTCGAGGCCGATGATGTGATCGGCACCCTGAGCAAACAGGCCGAAAAAGCGGGGTATGAAGTGTATATGGTGACGCCTGATAAAGACTATGGCCAGTTGGTCTCCGACCGTGTAAAGATCTACAAGCCTCCGTACCAGGGAGGAAACATCGAGATCCTGGGGCCCGCCGAGGTCTGCGCCAAATGGGGGATCAAGGATGTCTCGCAGGTGATCGATATCCTCGGACTGATGGGGGATTCAGTGGATAATATCCCGGGGATACCCGGCGTAGGCGAGAAAACGGCCGCAAAACTGCTGGCCGAATATGAAACACTGGAGAAGGTGCTTGAAAATGCGGAAAAGATAAAGGGCGCGCTGGGCGAGAAGGTAAGATCCGGAAAAGAGCTGGCCATCATGAGTAAGAAACTGGCGACGATCATCACGGATGTGCCGGTCGCCTTCCACGAAGAAGATTTCCGGCTCAAGGAATGGAACAAGGACGCCCTGGTGGAGGTTTTCAATGTGCTCGAGTTTAAATCCATCGGCAAAAGGATCCTTGGGGATGAGTTCGCAGCAGCCGGGGGCCCGGCGGTGCAGACCTCCCCGGAAGGAGTGCAGACGGATCTTTTCGGAAACGCGGTGATTCCGCCCCGACCGGCAAAAGGAAAGGAGAAAAGCGCCGCTCCCCGAACGGCGGCGGCGGGATCCACGGAATTTGCGGGATCAAAAGTGGCTGCCCCCGATCCGATTTCGGAATCCGAAGCGGCGCTGGAAGGGGACCTGATCAGAAAGGCGGAGTTGGGCACGGAGCCCGGCGAGGGGGAGGAAGAATCCGTCGCAGCCCTGTTTGCCGGCAGGAATATCCACAACACCCCGCATGTTTACACCGCTGTGACCGGCGAAGCAGCTATCCGGGAGCTGGTGCAAAAACTGCTCTCCGAGCCGGAGATCTGTTTTGATACGGAAACCACGGGAATCGACCCCAACAATGCGGCGCTTGTCGGGATGAGTTTCGCTTGTAAGCCCGGAGAGGCCTGGTATGTGCCCTGCCCGGCCGATGCGGCGGAAACAAATAAGATACTGGACCTGTTCAGCCCGCTCTTCGATCACCCGTCCATCGTGTGGATCGGGCAGAATATAAAATATGACCTGCTGATGCTGAAATGGGTTGGCAGGGCGCTGAAAGGGCCCCTGTTCGACACAATGCTCGCGCACTATGTCATCGAGCCGGAGGGAAAACGCAGCATGGACAACCTCAGCGCCCAATATCTGGGATATGAACCCGTCCCCATCGAAGAGCTGATCGGTAAGAAAGGAAAGGGACAGGGAAACATGCGGGATGTAGCCATAGAAAAGATAAAAGACTACGCCGCAGAAGACGCGGACATCACCTTACAGCTGAAGCAGTCCTTTCTACCCCTTTTAAAGACGAAAGACGTTGAAAAGGTCTTCTACGAGGTAGAGAACCCGCTGGTGGAAGTGCTGACCGATATGGAATATGAAGGAATCCGGGTAGACATGGGCTTTCTGCAGGAATATTCAAAAGAACTGGAAAAAGAAGCCCGTGAAGCGGAAGCAAAAGTCTATGAGCTGGCGGGCGTAAAATTCAACCTGGCCTCTCCTAAACAACTGGGAGAAGTGCTCTTCGAAAAATTGCAGCTCGATCCGAAGGCAAAAAAGACGAAGACCGGACAATATGCCACGGGGGAAGATGTATTGCAGAAGCTGGCCAGCCGGCATAAGATCGTGGACGATATCCTGGCATTCCGGGAATTGACCAAACTGAAATCCACTTATGTCGATGCGCTCCCGCTCATGGTCAATTCCAGGACGGGCAGGGTGCATACCAGCTACGCGCAGGCCGTGGCCGTGACGGGACGGTTGAGTTCCAATAACCCCAATTTGCAGAACATCCCGATCCGCACGGAAAGAGGCAGGGAGATCCGGAAAGCCTTTATCCCCCGGGACAAAGATTTCGTGCTGGTATCGGCCGATTACTCGCAGATAGAACTGCGGATCGTGGCAGCCATCAGCGCCGACCCAAATATGTGCGAAGCCTTCAGGAGCGGGAAGGATATCCATACGGCCACCGCTGCAAAAGTCTTTGGCGTGGATGAAAAGGATGTCACCAAGGAAATGCGTTATAAAGCCAAGAGTGTCAACTTCGGGATCATCTATGGACAGGGCGCGTTCGGGTTGGCGGACAACCTGGGTATCAGCCGGGCCGAGGCCAAAGAGATTATCGATAACTACAAGAAGCAATTCGCCAATATCCAGCGTTATATGGACGAGACCACCAATTTCGCCCGGGAGCATGGTTATGTTCAAACCCTGATGGGGCGTAAACGTTGGTTAAAAGACATCAATTCGGCCAATTTTACGGTCCGTGGATTTGCAGAGAGAAACGCCATCAATTCCCCGATCCAGGGAACGGCAGCGGATATGATCAAGCTGGCGATGATACAGATCCACCGGGAATTCAAAAAACAGGGGTTCCGATCAAGAATGCTGCTCCAGGTCCATGACGAGTTGGTATTCGATGCCCATAAAAGTGAAGTGGATATAATTAAACCCGTCATTCTTCGTTGTATGCAGACTGCCCTGCCTCTGCCGAACGAAGTGCCCTCCGAAGCTGAAGTAGGCTCCGGCGATAACTGGCTCGAAGCACATTGAGCCGCGTTCATGGGTCCGGAAAAGTATTAACAATTTATTTGTAACCCATTACACAACTTTGGAGCCCTGGAAAAGTCATACCTATGATGTTTTACCGATTTTAACATGGTTTTCCCTTTCAAAGACCTATTACTTGACTATCTTTTAACGCTAAACAGTTCTATATGAGAGTATTCCGTACGAAATTTGTTCCGCTGGCCTTAGGGGTCCTGCTTTTCGGCGGGGCAAGGGCGCAGGATGGCCCCGGCACCGGGCAGCTGCAGGGTGGACCTGGTCCCCAGGAAAGCCAGGAAGAATGGCCGAAGACCATCACCGAGGACGATGGGACGATCATAAAGATCTACGAACCCCAGCCCGAAGCTTTTTCCGATAATACGATGAAAGCCCGCTGGGCAATTTCCGTGCTCCAAAGCGGCAAGACGGATCCGACCTTCGGGACTTTCTGGACGGTCGCCAATGTAGAGACCGACCGTGACAACAGGCGGGTAGCCATCCAGTCTGTAAAGGTTCCCAATATCAAATTTCCCGGCGGAGCGGATGAGAATATGAACAATATCCTGAAATCCGAGCTGGAGGCGCAATTACCGCAGACGGTCGGCGAGCTCTCCCTGGACGAGTTGCTTTCTTCCCTTGACATGAACCAGGAGCAGAAAAAGCTTTCCAAGGACCTCAACACCACGGCCCCCAGGATCCTTTATAATTCACGTTCCTCCATTTTGGTGCTGATCGACGGAGAGCCGAAACTGCAAATGAATAAGGACTGGAATCTGCAGGTGGTCGCCAATTCGCCTTTCACGATCGTCAGGAATGACGACGGACAGTTCTACCTCTATGGTGGCAAGCATTGGTACACCGCCCAGGCGGCTACGGGTCCTTATGGTCCGGCCGGCAATATTCCCTCAAATCTGCAGAAGGTACAGCAGGCCGTGGACGATGCGAACAGTTCCAACGCGGGATATGTCGATTCTTCTTCAGCCAGCCAGGATAATGCGATTTCGGATATTATCGTAAGCACCGGGCCGGCGGAATTGATCCAATCCGATGGTCCTCCGGCAATGACCCCCATTACCGGCACCAATCTGTCCTATGTCAGCAATTCTCCGAACGATATATTCCAGGACCAGGGTTCGCAGCAGTATTATGTGCTGCTTTCCGGTCGCTGGTATACTTCTCCTTCGCTGAAAGGGCATTGGCAATATGTCCCCGCCAACTCCCTGCCGGCCGATTTTGCAAAAATCCCCGAAGGGTCCCCCAAAGACAATGTCCTGGCGAGCGTAGCCGGCACGGACGCTGCGAGGGAAGCGGTCATGGATGCGCAGATCCCGCAAACCGCCAAGGTCGACAGGAACAGCGCGACGACGAATGTGACTTATAATGGTAATCCTCAGTTCGCCCCGCTGAAGGGTACGGACATGCAGTATGCCACCAACACTTCTTCTTCGGTATTGCTGTCCAACGGTGTCTATTATGCGGTAGACAATGGTGTCTGGTTTCAGTCCCAGAGCCCGAACGGACCCTGGGTCGTTTGTACGCAAAGGCCCGACGAGGTAGATCGCATCCCGCCCAGCTCTCCCCTGTACAATGTAAAATATGTAGATATCTATGATGTGACACCCGACTATGTATATATGGGTTATACATCGGGTTATCTCAATTCTTATATATATGGCCCGACGGTCGTTTACGGTACGGGTTTCTATTATGATCCCTGGTATGGCGGTTATTATTATCCCCGTCCCTGGACCTGGGGTTTCTGCATGGGCTATAATCCCTGGGCCGGGTGGAGCCTTGGATACGGTTATGGCGGCGGATGGTTCAATTTCGGCATCGGCCTGGGCTTCGGCTGGGGTGGTGGCTGGGGGCACGGCTACGGATGGTGGGGACCGGGCATCTATCGTCCTTCCTACGGATGGAATCGTTACCGGACCTATGGTTTTTACGGGAACAGTTTCTATCGCAACCGGAGCATCTATGCCAACAGCTACCGTACGAATATCTATTCCAACCGGAGTGGTGTCATAACGAACCGGTTCGTTAACAACCGAAGCCCCTTCAGCAACAGACCGGGTGCTGTGAATCGTCCCGGAGGGTTCGGTCCCGGTGCCGGCAACAGGCCCAACGCAGCCGGATCCAATCGCAACAATGTGTTCAGCGACAGAAACGGGAATGTCTTCCAGCGGAATCAGAACAACCAATGGCAGCAAAGACAATCGAACCAGTGGAGGCCCGTGCAGGGTAATAACCAGGCGGTACAAAATCTGAACCGTCAGCAGCAACTGCGGGATCGCGGTCAGACGCGGACCCAAAATTTCGAACGTGCACGGAGCAGCGCTCCGGCGCCTTCGGGTGGTGGCGGTTCCTTCAGGCCTTCCGGCGGAGGGGGCGGAGGGTCCCGGCCTTCGGGTGGTGGCGGTGGAAGAAGAAATTAAGTCACCGGATGCTTATTCAGCATAAACGAATACGCATAATCTAATCAATTAAAAAAGGCCGTCTCACATACTCTGAGACGGCCTTTTTCATGTTCATCGGGCCGATTTGCTCATCGGCCGATTTTATGACCCTGCAGGAGAGTGTGTTTTCCGAATTGTCCGGGCCGGGCTTTTTTTCAGGAACCCTGCAAGATGCTTTCGCACAACATCCGTAATTTTATAAAATGACGCCTACTATCTATTATTGCTATGATGCCTATTGCGGCTGGTGTTACGGCTTCAGCCCCGTGATCAGCAAGATCTTCCGGGAGTACAGCGACCGGATCGCCTTCGAGGTGCTTTCCGGCGGCATGATCCTTTCCGACCCGCCGCGGCCCATCGGCGTGATGGCTCCTTATATTCAGAAAGCATACAAAACGGTGGAAGAAAGGACCGGGATAAAATTCGGCGCCGACTTTTTATGGCATATTTTTAACCCGGAGGAGAGCGACTGGGTTCCCGATTCCGAGAAACCGGCGATAGCCCTTTGCATTTTTAAGGAATACCATCCCGGGGCTGGCATTTTGTTTGCAGCCGACCTGCAATATGCCCTAAACTATGAAGGCAGGGATCTCTGTGACGATGAGGCCTACCGGCACCTGTTGGAAAAATACGGGATCCCCGAAGATGCGTTCTATGCAAAGCTGCATAGCCCTGCCTATCAGGAGAGGGCTTACGAGGAATTCGCGCTGGTAAAGCAGCTGAAGGTGACCGGTTTTCCCGCAGTGCTGATGCAGGTAAGCGATTCCCGGTTCCACCTGCTGGCCCGGGGTTATACGGACTATGCCAGTCTGAAAGAGGCCATCGAGGCAAGCTTACAGGAGATCGGGGTGGCGCCCGACCGGTAAACCATTAAAATCCGGTGTTTTTCCTTTTTTGTTTTAACTTGCACGTCCTTTAAAAATACAGAATTCTGAAAAATGGAATACAATAAAATCATTGCCGTAACCGGTCTTCCGGGTTTATATGAGTTGCTCAACAGCAAAACGGACGGAGCTATCGTCCGTTCCCTGGATGACAAAAGCACAAAATTCGTTTCCAGCCGGATACACAACTTTTCGCATCTCGAGAGCATAGAAATATTCACTACCCGCGATAATGTGAATCTCCTGACCGTCCTGAAAGCGATGGAAGAGAGCCCTGAGAAGCTGCCTGACGAAAAGGATGCCGCCGCGTTAAAAAGTTACTTTCAGAAAGTATATCCCGAACTGGATTTCGAGCGCGTCTACAGCAGCGATCTGAAGAAGATGGTGAAATGGTTTGGGGTGCTGAAGAATAATAATATCGAGCTGAAACAGCCCGAACCGGCCGAAGAGACCGTTGAAGCCGAAGTGGTAAGCGTCGCCGAAGAAGCTCCCGTTGATGAAAAGCCGAAGACGAAAAAGGCTGCTGTGAAGGCGCCTGCTGAAGAAAAACCGGCAGGGCCGGCTAAAAAAGCCGCTGTCGAAAAAACAGCCGCGGCAAAAACGGAAGAAGATGAAAAGCCTAAGGCCAAAAAGGCTGCTGCGGAAAAAGAAACCGTAGCTGCTCCTAAAAAAGCAGCCAAGACGGCTGAAGAAAAACCGGCAGCGCCGGCTAAAAAAGCCGCTGTCGAAAAAACAGCCGCGGCAAAAACGGAAGAAGATGAAAAGCCCAAGGCTAAAAAAGCCGCACCAAAGGCTCCTGCCAAGAAGAAATAACAAAACTACCGATGAATTATACAGCCGAGCTAAAAAAGGCAGTGCGGCATTTTCTGCCCGCAGAATTTACCGTTACCAACTGGGAGGCGCTTGAGCCCTATTTTAAGAATCTGCAGGAAAGACCCGTAGAAACCCCG
The DNA here is from genome assembly GCA_031292515.1 of Puia sp. Classification (GTDB taxonomy): domain Bacteria; phylum Bacteroidota; class Bacteroidia; order Chitinophagales; family Chitinophagaceae; genus Puia. Next base: position 56,464 of record JARLGZ010000094.1, read on the forward strand.
GAGGATCTTGAAAAATGGCTCGCCGACATGAGCGAGCTCGAATCCGTGATTAGCGAGGATGCGTGCTGGAGACAGATCCGCATGACCTGCGATACCGAGAACAAGATGCTGGAAGAGGCTTTCACGTATTTCTGCCTGGAGATACAGCCTAAGATACAGCCTTATGCAGATCAGCTGAACCGTAAATTGGTAGAAAATCCCCTTACGAAGGAACTCGACGGCAAGAAATATTTTACCTATCTGCGTTCCGTACGGAAGAACATCTCGCTGTTCCGTGAACATAATATTCCACTCCAGGCCGAGCTGAGCGTGATGGCCCAGCAATTCGGCGTCATCTCCGGCAAGATGACCGTCACGATCAACGGACAGGAATATACGCTTCAGCAGGCTTCCAAATTCCTGGAAAATTCCGACCGGTCGCTCCGTGAAGAAGCCTACCGGAAGATACAGGAAAGGAGATTGCAGGACAAGGATACCCTTAACGAGTTGTATTCAGGGCTGATCGCAAAACGCCAGCAGGTGGCCGTAAATGCGGGCTTCGCCAACTATCGCGATTATAAGTTTGAAGAGCTTGGGCGCTTCGATTACAACAAAGAAGACTGTTTCCGGTTCCATGACGCGGTCAGGGAGTCCGTTCTCCCCCTTGTGACCCTGATCAATGAAAGGAAAAAGAAAAAACTGGGGCTGGATATCCTGAGGCCCTGGGATACCGATGCCGAGCCCGCGGGAACGGAGCCGCTGCATCCTTTTAAGTCCGCACCCGAGCTGATAGAAAAGACGATTGACGCTTTTACCAAACTGCGTCCATTCTTTGGTGATTGCCTGAAGACAATGCGGTCTATGGGTCGTTTCGACCTCGAAAGCAGGAAGGGGAAGGCTCCGGGCGGTTATAACTGCCCCCTGGCGGAAACAGGCGCGCCTTTTATCTTTATGAATGCGTCCGGACAGATGGGCGATCTTACGACGATGGTACACGAAGGGGGTCATGCGATCCATTCTTTTCTGGCTCATCCCCTGGAGCTATATGCTTTTAAGGAATACCCGATGGAGATTGCCGAAGTCGCGAGTATGTCCATGGAGTTGTTCAGCATGGAGCACTGGGATTTGTTTTTCAGCGATAAAAACGATTTAGCAAGGGCACGCCAGCATCAACTCGAAAGAGTCATCACGATCTTCCCCTGGATTGCGACCATCGACAAATTTCAGCATTGGGTCTATGAGAACCCCACCCACAGCCTCGAAGAAAGAACGGCCGCGTGGCTGGAGATTCTCGGGGAGTTCTCCTCGGGGACCGTGGACTGGAGCGGGCTCGGGGAGTTCCGGCAGTTCTCCTGGCAGCGGCAGCTGCACCTGTTTGAAGTGCCGTTTTACTATATCGAATACGGCATCGCCCAGCTCGGAGCGATCGGGCTTTGGATGCAATTCAGGCAAGACAAAGAAAAGGCGCTGGACAATTATACGGCCGCCCTGCGTCTGGGGGGAACCAGGACCTTGCCCGAATTATATGAGGCGGCGGGTCTGAAATTCAGATTCACCAAAGAAGATATAAAAAAATTAATGGATTTCGTGAGCACGGAATTGGAAAGAAATTGATCCCGGACAAGTTTGAAAAATACCCATAACTGGTGGGATCAATTCTTGCTCATATCCTTTTAAACAATTATATTTGTATTCAACGTATGCGTTAAACCAGGCAATCAAACGCCTGTCTTTATAAAAAAGCTACTAATCAGAGCCTTAACCAAAAGTCCCGGTGTTTCTACATCGGGGCTTTCTTTTTTTGGTATCGGCCCGATCCCTCTGCCTTAGCGGCTCTTGTTCTCCGGCCGCGGCTTTCGACTATTTCATTTACAGTTTTTGCATACGCCATTTACGACCATTTCAACACGGGCCGCAACAAATCCTTTTGGCAGCCGGATGGAAGGGATGGTAGTCTCGTCCAGGCATAGGGTACTACCGCATTGGCTGCAGATAAAATGGACGTGGTTGTCCTGGTGATGACCCGCGGAACAATTGTCCTTGCATAAAGCATAACGGATGGAATTGTCGGCAGTGGGGATGGTATGAATAAGACCTTTCTCAAGGAAGGCCTGTAAGGTCCTGTAGACGGTTACCCGATCAAATTTTTCTTCGGTCTTCTTTTCAATATCGCTGTGCGACAATGCACCGGGATTCGACAGAAACAATTCGAGGATTTTTCTGCGTCCGCCAGTCACACTCAGGTGATTGCTTTTCAGGATGGTGTCTATCTGTGCTTCCATAAAAACGCTATTCCGGATAACAAAACCGGTCGCTACGGATTATTGTTAAAAATCGAATTGGCAAAACGCGGGCCTGTCGCTTCTTCTTTGAGAAGCTTATTTATATCCGCATTCATATCGGACAATTCGTTCTTCTTCAGACCGTCGTAGATCTTTCTGACCCTTCCCTCTTTATCGACCAACGCAAAAAACTGTGTATGGATGAACTGGTCGTTGATATCCATTTTGTTATTCTGAGGGTCATCCAACAGATAACTGTTTCGCGCAATCGCATAGAGGCTGTCTTTCCGGCCTGTCAGGAACCACCAGGTCTTCGGGTCGGCGCCGAGCGAGTCCGCATACCGCTTCATGCGGGCAACACTGTCGGTCTCCGGATCGACGGTATGAGACAGGATCAGAAACGAAGGGTCGTCCTTGTGTTCACGGAATACATCCTTCATATTCGTATTCATTTTCGGACAGATCCCCTTACAGGTGGTAAAAAAATATTCCGCGACATAAACCTTGCCGGCCACATCTTTTTCGGTGATCAGTCTTCCCTCCTGGTTCCTGAAGGAAAAAGGGTGTACATAGCTCAGGACCGGGAGTTCTGTCTTTCCATAACCCGGGATCATACGGGTCAGCGCAAAATAAAAAGCGATGAACAGGATTCCGAAAAAAACAAGGTAATACCCAAACTTTCTACTCATATCCGCAAAGGTAGGGGTTAGGCCGGGCTATCCGGCGTCACCGGGAAAAGGATAACATTTTTTTTGCAACGAAGTTGCGTTTATGTTCCCGGTCGTCTTATCTTTGTCAGATGGACAGGAAAACGAACCGGCGTATCAACTGGGACGCATTGGGAATTGCGACCTCTTTCGCCTGCGCGATTCATTGCGCGATCTTACCGCTGGTATTGACCAGTTTGCCGATATTGGGGGTGAATATTCTGGAAAACGCAGGTTTTGAGTATTTTATGATCGCGCTGGCCTTTGGGATCGGATCGGGATCGCTTTGGCATGGATACCGAAAGCATCACCGGCAGTGGCGACCCTGGCTGTTCTTTTCGGTAGGGGTACTCTTTTTGCTGGCCAAGCAGGTCTGGCGATCCTATGAGCTTTGGCTGCTGCCCTTCGCGGCCGTTTTTATCATTTCGGCCCATTTGCTCAACTACAGGGCCTGCGCAAGACACCGGCCAGCCGGAACCCCCGGGAAAACCGGGGAGAACGATCCGGGATTGCAGATGTATCCGAAGCGGTAAAAAGGGCATGAAGGGCAAGCTTTTCCCAATTTCAAAAACAAGCTGACGGGAGAATTTGTTACTTTTGCATATTAAATTGTTCGTTATGATCAAAACAGGCAACCCCGTCATCAGCATTTATACGGAAATGACCCCGAACCCGGAGACCATGAAGTTCGTGGCGAACAAGTTATTGTATCCCGGCAAGAGTATCGATTTCCCGGACGTGGAAAATGCAAAACCCTCTCCCCTTGCCATCGAGCTCTTTGGATTCCCTTTTATAAGAAGTGTCTTTATAGCCAGTAATTTTGTAACCCTCACCAAGACTTCCGAAACGGACTGGAACGATGTGATCCCGGCGATCCGGCAGTTCCTGAAAGAATACCTGGAAGAAGGCAAGGCGGTGGTCAACGAAGAAGAGATCGTTGTTACGCGCGCCGAAGGCGGCAATACCATCGATGCGGACGATGATGACGTCGTAAAACGCATCAAAGAACTGCTTGAAAACTATGTAAAGCCTGCCGTGGAAATGGACGGAGGCGCCATACAGTTCAGGAGTTATGACGATGGGGTTGTAAACCTGATGCTGCAGGGTTCCTGTTCGGGATGTCCCTCTTCGATGATCACTTTGAAAGCCGGGATCGAAGGGATGATGAAACGTATGATCCCCGAAGTAAAAGAAGTGATCGCGGAAGCGGAATAAGGCGTTACATTTGAGCATGCAAGGCCTGTTACTGTCAGCTAACGCAGCCGAAGCCTACCGGCAATTCATACAAGAGATCCAGCAGACGAGTCTCCCGGAATTTATAGCCGTCATAACCGGCGTTGTGAGCGTGTGGCTTTCCAAAATAGAAAATAGCTGGTTATACCCGATCGGTATCGTCAGTACGGTACTCTATATCTTTCTAAGTGTGGAAGGGCATCTTTTCGGGGAGGCCAGCGTCAATGTATATTACACGGTCATGAGCGTCTATGGCTGGGTCCTTTGGACCCGGAAAGACCAAAAACAAAACCTTGTCCTGGGGGTCAGTTTTTCGGATCGCAAGGAGTGGCGGGGGCAACTGGCTTTCTTCGCCGTTTTTTATTTCGCCCTTTATGGAGCGCTCGTCTTTTTAAAGGCAAATTTTGCCAGCGGTGCCATTCCCTGCGCCGATGCCTTTGCCTCTGCGACGGCGTACACAGGCATGTGGCTGATGGCGCGGAAAAAAGTGGAGAGCTGGTATTGGTGGATCGCCACCGACATCGCTTCCGTTCCCTTGTATTTTGTAAAAGGGTATGTCTTCACCAGTGTCTATTATTTCGTATTGCTTGGCATAGCCATCACCGGTCTGATGGCGTGGAAGAAAAAAGCCAACGAATATTCTATAACCGGCAACCATGCGTGAAACCAGGAAGATCGTCGTCATAGGACCCGAGTCCACGGGCAAAAGTACTCTTTGCGAATGTCTGGCCGCTCATTACCAAACGACCTGGGTACCGGAATATGCCCGCGAGTATCTCCTTGCAAATGGGAACCGGTATACGTATGAAGATCTTCTTACGATCGCAAAAGGGCAGTTGGAGCGAGAGGACGAGATAGTGAGTAGCGGGTACCCGGTAGCGAGTGGCGTTCCTGGGGTGAATGGCGTTCCGGCGGTAAACGGCAAGTTGTCAGTGGCGAGTGATGAGACGATGAGAGAGGAAGGCGCGGGCAAGCCCCATTCACTACTGACCACTCACAACTCTATACCGATCTTCATCGACACTGATATGTATGTGATGAAGGTATGGAGTGAATTTGTGTTTGGCCGCTGTCACCAGTGGATCCTCGACCGGATCGTATCCCGCCGCTACGACCTTTACCTGCTTTGCAATACGGACCTGCCCTGGGTAAAGGACGAGCTCCGTGAGTACCCCGATCTGGCGACCCGCGAAAAGCTGTTCCATATCTACAAGGATCTCCTCGTCAACCAGGATACACCCTGGGCCGAGATCAGCGGGGATAACGGGCAGCGCCTGCAAAAAGCGATCGAAGCCGTTGACGGCGGCCGTTAACAAACAGGAAAGAGTCCGGGTGGGAAAGTCTTGTTAATTTCGTTTTCATTTATTCCGCTTCCGCATGTCCCTGCACAACCCCGGGTCGTTCATCCGGAAACACCATAAGCTGCTTTTTTTCGGCGCCTGGTTGCTGATCAATCTCGTTCAGGCGGGCGGGACAGAGCTATTCGACGATGAAGCTTACTATTGGGTCTATTCCAGGTTCCCCGCCTGGGGCTATTTTGATCATCCGCCGATGATCGCGATCCTTATCCGGGCAGGCTATCTGCTTTTCCACAATGAATTCGGTGTCCGGTTATTGATCGTCTGCGCGGGTACGGCGACGCTGTACTTTATCGGAGAGCTGACGGCGAGGAAGGATGACCGCTTGTTTTATGCCATGGCCTGTGCGATGGCCGTCCTACAGATCGGGGGGTTTATGGCCGTCCCGGATATTCCCCTGCTGTTTTTTGCGACCCTGTTCTTTTGGGTATACAGGCTTTTTCTCCGGCAAACGAATCTTCGTCATGCGCTGCTGCTCGGCCTCGTCATTGCCCTCATGCTATACAGTAAATATCATGGTCTCCTGGTCATCGTTTTTACTTTTTTGTCTTTCCCGCGACTCTTATTAAAATACGCTTCCTGGCTGGCTATCGGGGTCGCCATCCTGCTCTACTTTCCACATATTTACTGGCAGTACCAGCATGGGTTTCCTTCCATTCAATTTCATTTGCTGGGGCGCAATGCCGCGCATTATCAGGCGAGTTTCACCATAGAGTATATCATCGGTCAGCTGTTGATGGCGGGACCCTTTGCCGGGTTTATCCTCATTGGAGCCGCGCTCGTGTACCGACCTGCCGACAGGCTGGAAAAAGCGTTGCGATATAACCTGGTGGGGTTCTATCTTTTTTTCCTGCTGAGCACCTTAAAAGGGCGTGTCGAAGCCAATTGGACCCTTCCCTCTCTGATCGGGCTGATGGTGCTGAGCCATCAGTATCTCGTCGACAGGGAAAGGCTGGCCAGGTGGATCTATCGCCTGGCGCCACTGACTCTCATGGGGGTGATGATCGGAAGGACCTATATGATGATGGATCTTCCCCGTTCCCGGTCCATTCTGAAAGATGAAGTCCATGGCAACAGGCAATGGGTAGGTGTTATCAGGCGGCAATCGGGCGGTCTGCCCGTGGTTTTTCTTGACTCCTACCAGCTGGCTTCGAAATACTGGTTTTATTCCGGACTGCCCTCCTTTTCATTGAATTCCCCCTATGGGCGCCGCAATAATTTCAACTTCTGGTCGCTGGAGGACTCATTGACCGGCAAGCGGGTCTACGTCGTCGGCCCAATACGGAACCCTGTCTTCACGGAAAAAATAGATCTTCCCGGGTGGACAAAAAATAAGGGGAAGCGGGTCGATCGATACTTTTCCTTTTCGAGGGTGTCGGTGGGTGCTGACGGGATGGTGTCTGTTCCCGCGGCTTGTCTGCCGCTTTTCCAGCAGCCGGAATTTGCCCCGATAAGAATAGAGGCCGCTATCTTTAAAGAGGATTCGCTGGTCGGCTTCTTTCCAACCGGTATGGTGCTGAAAGACCTCCGGAAGACCCGGACCCCCTTTCCCGGCTATACCCCACCGGCTTTGCCCGCAGGCGCCTATCAGCTCCGTTACTCCCTTTCCTCGTGTATAACGGGCACTCCGACTGTCAATAGCGCCGGTTTCACGCTGATTATTCCTTAATGGTTTACTGGATAAGCTTTTGGATATCAGGATCATCCTGCAGATGCGTCATTTGAACAAGGATCCAGGGATAACGGCCCGCGACGTGTCGGGAGAGGGGTTTTATCGTAAAGACCCTGGGGTTGGGGAGACAGGCCGCGATCATGGCCGCTTCCTGCCGGGTGAGGTTTTTTGCGGGTTTGTTATAATAGTGGCGGGAGGCTGCTTCGATGCCATAGATCCCCTTGCCCATTTCCGAGACGTTCAGATAGAGTTCGAGGATGCGTCTCTTACCCCAGAGGAGCTCGATCATGAAGGTGAAGTAGACTTCCAGCGCCTTCCGGAGCCAGCTCCTGCCCTGCCACAGGAAGACATTTTTTGCGACTTGCTGGCTGATGGTGCTGGCCCCATGAAGGGATTTGCTTTTCTGGTTATGTTTCATCGCCTTCTCGATGGATTTGAAATCGAAGCCGTCGTGGTCGGGGAAAAGCTGATCTTCGGAGGAGATGACGGCTAGTTTTGCATACGGGGATATGTTCTTCATTCCCGTATAATCCCGTTTCAGCCCTTCGCCGGAGAAAAGGCTGCCCAACTGTGTAAGGGTAATGGGCGGGTTCACCCATTTCAGCAGGAGGAGATAGCAAAACTGGAAAAAAAACAAAAAGACAAAGATCCTTTTGACCCATCTCCAGGTCCGGGGGATCAGCCCCTTGGTGTTTAACGCCATCCGATATGATTGGAGGCTCAAATTTGCGTTTTTTTTAGCAATGAAGCCTCCTTTTATCGTACTAATTTACTGATCCCGCAGATCCCGGCCCTCTTCACCGGACGGTTTACCAGGGCGAATTTTGGGGGGCGCTTTCAGGGACAGGTAATCCAGGGTATACTTGTGCCCCATATAATATTTCTTATTCCCGGCCCTTCTCAGCAGCCAGCCGCCTACCAGCAAGGCGCTTCCGGTGATATACCCGGTCGTCGTATACCAAAGATTGGCGGGGTCTTTTCTGACCATTCCGTTGACGGCACCGAGGACAAATACGCCGACACCCGCAGCCATGAGGATGGTGCCGTCGGCCGCGTAGTTCAGGCTGGTCCGGTCGTAGCTGATCGCCGCGATCTCTTTGTAGTGAAAGGGTGCGCCATCCAGGAACAAACTGTCATTGCGCAGATTGGTAATCATGCCGGTGAGCCACTGATGGTAGACCGTCTCCATGGTAAGCTCCATACCAACGGTGTAGCTACGGACATGGGCCCCGTTCTTTTTGAGGATGAGGATGTCCGACTGAGCCGGGCTCAAAAAGGGAAGAAGGACAAAAAAGATGGACAGGCGTATCATTTAAACAGGTCTTTGTTTTGCCGGTGATCAAATGAGGATTGACAAACTTACAGCGCGGCCTTGCAATCGGATTGTTAATGCCCGCTATTTTTTCACATAAAAAATGACGCCCCACAAAAGAACGATGCCGAACCCGACCAGGATCGTGCCGGAGATCCTATTGATAATGGAAAGGTTATGTACCGTCAGCTTCTTGCCCAGGCGGCCGGACATCAGCACTTTTCCCACGTCGGCGGCCATATTGATAAGAAGGCACACGGAAAAAATGATGAGTCTTTCCCGGAGGGTATGTTTCACAGACAGGATCGTCGCGTTTCCCAACCAAAAAAGTATGACGCCCGGGTTCAGGGTGTTGATGATAAACCCGGAGGCAAAAATTTTGGCGACATCCCTTTTCCGGAAACGGTTGGCGCCTCCTTCCCCGTCCGGGGCGATGTTCACTTTTTTAAAGAATACAAAATAGACTCCCATGCCGATCAAAAAGGCGCTCCCGCCGAAGGCGATGGCCCGGGTATGTTCCAGCAATTCGGAAACGAGGGCCGTCAGGGTGTTGCTCAATATGACCAGTAGAATATCGCTGACCCAGACACCGGCCACAAAACTAAATCCTCCCCTATATCCGTTATTGAGACTTTGCTTGATAATCGTGAAAATAATCGGCCCTACCGAGAGGGCCAGAACAAATCCCAGCGCTAATCCTTTCAATATGGCCTCCATCATAGCTGTGTCTTTTAGTGAGTAGTCCTTTAGTGAGTGGTGAATAGTGAGTGGTGAGTGGGTTCGTGCCCGGGCTAATCGTTAATAGCTGATGGCCAGCATAAACAGTGAGCAGTGACCACTGACCACTGACTATCACACGCTTCCTGTTTCCAGGAAACGCTGCCAATCGCGGAGCATTTGGCCCTTCAGCACCCGGGGGAATTTATGTTGTCCCCCGATCTTCCCTTTCAGCTGCATAAATTCCATAAATTTCGCCTCCGGCAGTACTTTGACATAGATATCTTTCAATGCATTATTCCTTTCGACGGCGTAATCATCATTCAATTCTTTTAGTTTCTGATCGATCCTCAGGCGAATCGCCTCCGGGTCGGCGCTGTCATCGCTCGCCAGATACCATTGATGGGCAAAAAACAAGCCATGGGGGATGCCTGCCACCGTAAATTCGGGGATGGAAATGTTTAGCTCCTCACTGACCAGCTGCAAGGCTTTGTTCATATTATCCACGCTCAGGTGTTCTCCCACCAGGCTTAAAAAGTGTTTCGTGCGACCCGTGATGATGATCTCGCAGCGCTCCTTGTCGACGAACCGGACGGTATCACCGATCAGGTAGCGCCATGCGCCCGCGCTGGTACTTAGCAACAGTGCATAATCTTTCCCTTCTTCCACCTCGTGGATCAGGTAGGCTTCGGGGTTTGGCACCAGGTTTCCGTCATGGTCGAAATTCCTATCGTCAAAAGGTACAAACTCGAGGAAAATATGTTCATTCGTGACCAGCCTCATCCCTTCGGCGTATTGGAGGTCCTGGTAGGCGATAAATCCTTCGGATGCCAGATAGGTTTCGATATAGGTGATGGGTTTGCCCAAAAGCTTCTCGAATCCTTTCTTATAAGGTTCAAAGGATACTCCGCCATGTACGAAAAACCCCAGGTTGGGCCAGATCTCATGGATATTTTTCAGGTTATAACGTTCGATCACCTTCTCCATGCACATCTGAATCCAGGCCGGCACCCCTACTACAAAACCGATATCCCAGTTTGGGGCAAGTTTTACGACTTCCTCCAGTTTACGCGTCCAATCCTTTGTCCGGGCGATCTTCTTGCCTGGTTTATAAAAGGGAGAGAACCAAAAAGGGACTTTTTTGGCCGTAATACCGCTGAGGTCACCGGCATAATAGCCCGGCCCTTTTTGAAGGTCGGTGCTGCCGCCGATCATAAGCCAGCCTTTGCCGATGCTCTTCACGGGGATGTCATGATAGTTACGAAGCGTCAGCAGCTGTTTGATCATAACGATCTTGTTGCCCCGCAAAAGGTCGTTGGTGATTGGGATATATTTACTGCCCGCTTCCGAAGTTCCGGATGAAAGGGCATAATACTTGATCTTTCCGGGCCAGCATACATCGGCCTGCCCTTCCAGGGTCTTGTCCCACCAGGCGTCGTAGATCTTGTTATAGTCGAAGGTAGGGACCAGTTCCTGGAATTTTTTGCCGGGATTACGGCTAAGCAGGATCTCATCGAACCTGTATTGCTGCCCGAATTGCGTGAATCTTGCCTTCCTGAGCAGTTTTCTCAATACCTTGACTTGCTGCCGCCTCGGAGACTTCTGGGGCAACCGCAATGCTTTTGCCAGCGAATTGGGTAGTTGAATTTCAATCAACGCCATTGAGGAAAGGTGTTGTTGGTTGCGGCCAAAATTAAGCTTTTGGAGGGAAAGACCGCAGATACAAGTGCCTATTTTTGTTATATTTATTCTTTATTCCAACGACGATGAAATTGAAACTAACGCCGGCGTACGTATTATCCTTTCTGTCCCTTGTATTCCTGGTTCATGAGTTGCATGACTGGGCTCATGTCATTGCAGCGAGGTTTATTTGCGGCTGCTGGGGCCTCCGCACTTTCGATTACTGGACCTTTTGCGCTCATTGCAACACGGACCCGGAGTTTCAGGCGCTTGCCTGGTTTGCCGGACCTGCCGTCAGTTATATCGTCGTCTGGACAGGTTGGTGGTTGATGGACCCCAGGAGTTCTCCCAAACGGAAGTCGCTGGGGTTTTCCCTGCTCTTCAGCGCACTGCCCTTTACCAGGATCCTGGCCGCGGCGGTAGGCGGGGGAGATGAAACCCTGGGGCTTCGACAGATCTTCCAGCAGGAAGATGGGGGGAACCATCATCTTGTGGCAGTTGCGGGCCTGCTACTGGTGCTGGCCCTGACCGTCGTCCCGCTCGTTCGCGCGCTGAATATTTTGCCGGGCTGGCTGGCAAGGCTGCTGGTCTTTGTTCCTTTCCTGCTGCTTCCCATGTATCCCGACCGGTTTATCGTTTCCTACTGCATGAATAAATTGCTGGCGACAGGATTCCTGTCCGAACCTTTTGTCGGCGGCGCTTCGCAGCTGGTGACTGTTTGGTTCCTTTTCCTGGCGGCGATCCTTCTGCTCACGAAAAAGAGCCTGTCCAATCTTTTTAAAGTCAGCGGAAAAAGAGCTACAATATGATTGTCCTTCCTTTATCCTTGTTGGAATGGCTGCCGGTAACGGAATGGCTGCCGGATGCGTGGATGAGATAGCCGGCGCCCGGTCTTTTAGCCATTTCGGCGATAATCCTTTTAAAGGAGAAGGCAGGGCCTTCGCAGAATAATATGTCGAGAGCCTGTCCCGGATCTTCTACGAAGATCCTGCCTTCGGCGGGTCCGTTCGTTCCTTGTTCTTTCGCGGCAAACCGCTCTTTCAGCGCCGCCATCGTCTGCGGATCTCCTGTTATGCAGGTGGGAGTACCCGCCTGCTTCGCGGCGGGTCCCCTGCGTTTTTTTAGGGTCCCCTTTCCGGTGTACTTCCCGAAGAGCTGAAAAATGGCGGACAGCAGGCCCCGGCAGGCGATTGCGGAATCCATCAAAAAAATGAACCCGATGCCGGCGCCTCTTTTGAAGTATTTGTGGGAGAACTGGCTCATCGCCTTATAAAACTGCTTTACATACCGGGCGTCTTTTTGGGTGCTCTCGCCTTTAAAATGGATGATCGTGGTGGAGGCGACATAGTAATTCGCATATCCTGCCAGGCGAATCCGGTGGCTCAGGTCTATGTCTTCGGCGTACATAAAAAACCTCTCGTCAAAGCCCCCGGTATGCTCGAGGACCTGTCTTCTAACGAGCATACAGGCGCCGGACAGGATGGGTGCCGGCCCATTTTTCGTAGCATCGGTGCCACCGAGATAATAGCCCGCGAAAAAACGCGAATCCGGGAAGAGGGTTGTCAACCCCGAGAGTTTACAAAAGGAAGCCCATGGCGAAGGGAAGCCACGCCTGGACTCCTTTAAAAAGGCGCCGCTGCCATCGATCATGCGCAGGCCGATCGCGCCAGCCGCCGGAGTCTCCGAAAGAAAGGCCACCCCCACCGCAAGGCTATCTTCCGCGAGGATTGTGTCCGGGTTTAAAAACAAAACATACTCGCCCTGGCTCGCTGCCAGGCCCAGGTTGTTGGCCCTGGCGAAGCCTGTGTTCTCCGGGCTGGCGATAAAGCGGACGGACGGGAATTTCGGCGCCAGGTATTCCAGGCTACCATCCTGCGAAGCGTTATCCACTACCAGGATCCCTGCCGGGCCCGGATATTGCAGAAGGGCTTTTTCAACGGCATGAAGACATTGCTCGAGGAAGTATTTTACATTATAGTTGACGATAATAACGGATAGCATGGGAATGGCGGACTGTAAAACTACGAAGTGGAGGCAACATAATTTGCATTTCTTTGTTGAACCTGCATATAATCTAAAGGGGCATGGGCATGAAAATAAAATCATTGGGCAGACAAGGGTTGCAGGCTTCCGAGCTCGGACTGGGCTGCATGGGTATGAGTGAATTCTACGGAGGCCGAAACGATGCGGACTCGCTCAAGACTCTCGACCGGGCGTTGGAACTGGGCATTCAATGCTGGGATACCGCCGATGCCTATGGTCCTCATTTGAATGAAATACTGATAGGCAAGGCCCTCAATGGCCGGAGAGAAAAGATAACGCTGGCGACCAAATTCGGCATTGTCCGGGATCCGTCGGACCCCACGAAGCGTGGTTTCGATGGCAGCCCTGCTTATGTAAAAGCTTCGTGTGAAGCCAGTCTTCGGAGGCTGGGGACAGACCGGATCGATCTGTATTATCTGCATCGGGTAGACCCGAAGACCCCCATCGAATCGACTGTCGAGGCCATGGGAGAGCTGGTGAAGGAGGGAAAGGTGAGAGGGATCGGTCTGTCCGAGGTGAGCGTTGACACGCTGAAAAGAGCGCATGGGGTTTTCCCCGTTTCCGCCGTCCAAACGGAATATTCCTTGTGGACCCGTGACCCGGAGGACGGTGTCCTGGCTGCCTGCAGGGATCTGGGGATTGCCTTTGTCGCTTACAGCCCCCTGGGAAGAGGGTTTCTTACGGGTCAGATTAAGAGATTCGAGGATCTGGAGGCGGACGACTATCGTCGTTTTTCACCGCGATTCCAGGGAGAGAATTTTGCGAAGAACCTGGACCTGGTCACAAAAATCACCGAAATGGCCTCTCTGAAGGGATGCACCAGTTCCCAGCTTGCACTGGCCTGGGTACTAGCGCAGGGTGATCATGTTTTTCCTATTCCCGGAACCAAGCGAATTCCTTTTCTGGAAGAAAATGCCGGCGCGCTGAATGTCGTTTTTACGACCGAAGAACTGGAGGAAATTGACCGGATCGCCCCCAGGGGCGCCGCGGCAGGGCTTCGTTATCCGGAATCCATGATGGGGAGTGTTAATAAGTAAGGGGCCGGGAGTGTAGTTCGGGTAGGGCACATTATCTTTGCGCATGCTAAAATCAACGCTTATCAAAGCCTCGGAAGCAGGGGCCCGGGTCATGCAACAATACTTCCAGGGAACATTTAAGATCTCCAACAAGGAAGGGATCAATAATCTCGTTACGGAAGCGGATCACGCCTCGGAAAAGGCCATCATCGAGGTCATACGAGACGATTACCCCAACCATTTCATACTGAGCGAGGAAGCGGGGGAAATCGTTATGGATTCCAATTATAAATGGATCATCGATCCTATAGACGGCACGGTCAATTTCGCGCATGGCATTCCCATTTGCTGCGTGTCGGTCGCCCTGGAACAGGATGGCGAGATGATGATGGGTGTCGTCTACAACCCCTTTATCAATGAATTTTATTTTGCACAGAAAGGATATGGCGCCACGTTGAACGATAAAAAGATCCGGGTAAGCGATGAAGGATCGGTCTCCTCCGCCTGCCTGGTCACGGGTTTCCCCTACACCTACCTGGATCAACCCAATGGTCCGCTCGAGGTTTTTTCCCGGCTGATCCGTAAGGGTGTCCCCGTGCGCCGGCTTGGATCCGCCGCCATGGATCTTTGCTGGGTTGCTGCCGGCAGGTTTGACGGCTTCTATGAACACAAGTTGCAAGCCTGGGACAGCGCTGCCGGTTTCCTGATCGTGGAAGAAGCAGGCGGAAGGGTCTCCGACTTCAAGGGCAGCCGGTATTCTCCCTATCAGCCGCATATCGTGGCCACCAATGGAAAAATTCATGATGAACTCTTAAAATGGATCGATGGAAATGTCTGAGTCAAGAACTGAAATATCGTCGCTGGGAGAGTTCGGGCTGATCGAACACCTTACCCGGAATATCGAATTGCAAAATGCGTCGAGCGTCGTGGGTGTGGGGGATGATGCGGCGGTTATCGACCACTTCGGCAAGCAGACGCTGGTTTCGACAGACCTGCTGATAGAAGGCATTCATTTTGACCTGATGTACACGCCGCTCAAACATCTCGGGTATAAGTCTGTCATTGTAAATCTCAGCGACATCTATGCAATGAACGGTGTGCCGACCCAAATCACGTTGAGCCTGGGCATCAGCAACCGGTTTAGCCTGGAGGCCTTGGACGAGTTCTATGAAGGCGTCTATGCGGCCTGCGAGAAATATGGCGTCGACCTGGTCGGCGGGGATACGGCCTCTTCGCAAAAAGGGTTTATTATCTCGGTGACCGCGATCGGCGAAGTTGCGCCTGATCAGTTTGTAAGGCGCGGTACCGCCCAAAAAGGCGATCTTCTTTGTTGCAGCGGGGATCTGGGCGCGGCCTATCTGGGATTGGTCTTCCTGGAAAGGGAAAAAAAGATATTCTTAGAGAGTCCGGGCGTAAGAGCCGATCTGGAAGGAGAGAAGTATGTCATCGGCCGGCTGCTGAAGCCGGAGGCCCGCAAGGACATCATTGAGTTCTTCGCAAAAGAGGCGATCATGCCGAGCGCTATGATGGACATCAGCGATGGGTTGAGTTCTGAGATCCTTCATATCTGCGCGCAGAGCAATCTCGGATGTGTACTCTACGAAGAGAAAATCCCCATTGCGGATGAAACGCGGAGCGCGGCTTTTAAATTCGAGCTGGACCCCACGGCCTGTGCGCTGAGCGGCGGAGAAGACTATGAATTGCTGTTCACCCTTTCGCCGGCCGAGCATGAGAAGCTGGTCCTCAACGAACAAATAAGTGTAATCGGCTATATGACGGAGCCGGAAAAAGGGAAGAAGATCGTCACGAAGGGTGGCAACCACTTTGACATCACTGCGCAGGGATGGAACGCCTTTACCGCCAAAGGATGAAGGACATGAAAAAAACACTTCCTTTACTGTGCTTCGCCTTTCTTGTCTTTTTTTCCTCCTGCAAAACGACAAAACCGGTTTTCAATCCGGAGAAAAAGTATTCTCCCGAACAGCTGAGACGGGACTATACTCTTTTCAGAAAGATATTGGAAGATTGCCATCCCAGTCTCTATTGGTATACTTCAAAAAAGGACCTGGACCATTATTTTGACCAGGGTTACGCGCAGATCCGGGATTCCATGGATGAGCTCCGCTTCAGGGCGCATCTCAGCTATGTCATTTCGAAGATCGACTGTGGCCATACTTCGATCCGTTACTCCAAAAAATATACAAGATACCTGGATACGACCCGGGCACCCCAATTTCCCCTCGTGTTAAAATGGTGGGGGGATACGCTGGTCGTAGTGGCCAATCTCAACCGAAGGGATTCCGTGCTGAAAAGAGGGGTAATCCTGAAGAGTATCAACGGGCTGAGCGTCGCTCAGCTTAGGGATACTCTTTTCAACTATGTGGTAACGGACGGGTACAGCAGCACCGGTAAATACCAGACATTGAGCACCGGTCTCAATTTCGGCAATTGGTATACATGCGTGTTCGGCAGGCAGGATGCCTATACGATACGCTTTCTTGACCCCCAATCGGCAGAACAGGAAGTCACGATCCCGAATTACGATAGCCGCGCGGATAGCAGCAGGAGAGACGGGGGCGGACGGGGCCGAAAGGCGGACTCCCTGCATCTCAGGCACGTTCCCGAGCCGGGTACGAAGAGGCGCCGGCAATCCGACCGGTTCCGGTCACACGAATTCCAGGTAGACACGAGCGGGCATACAGCATTCATGACCCTTTACACTTTTGCGCACGGCAATCACCTGAGAGGTTTTTTCCGTCGCTCTTTCAAGACCTTGCAGCGGCAGCGTATCCCTAACCTTGTGATCGATGTCCGGTCGAACGGCGGAGGGGATGCCAACCTATCGACGCTGCTCACCCGATACCTGGTCGACAGACCGTTTAAGCTGGCGGACTCATTATACGCGATAAAGCGGCATAGCCAATACGACCGGTATGTCGAAAAAAGCAATTTGTATCATTTTCTGATGCTCTTTGTCACCCACCGGGAAGACGATGGCCGTTATCATTTCGGATATTTCGAAAGACATTATTTTGAGCCCAAGGAAAAT
The DNA here is from genome assembly GCA_031292515.1 of Puia sp. Lineage (GTDB taxonomy): Bacteria > Bacteroidota > Bacteroidia > Chitinophagales > Chitinophagaceae > Puia. The sequence continues at coordinate 73,512 of JARLGZ010000094.1, forward strand.
CATCATTTTGACGGACAGGTCTATATCCTGATCGGGGGCAATTCTTTTTCAGCCACTACCTTATTTGCGGGATCACTGAAAGGTCAGCACAATGTTACGCTCGTCGGCGAAGAGACCGGAGGAGGGGCTTACGGGAATACGGCCTGGATGATCCCGGATGTCGAGCTGCCCAATACGGGCATCCGCTTTCGCCTGCCAAAATTCCGCCTGGTCATCGATCAGTTCCGTGAAAAAGACGGGCGGGGTGTCATGCCCGATGTGACGGTGCTTCCCCGCGCAGACGCTATTTCCAGGGGTGTCGATTATAAGACCGAAAAGGTCAAAGAGCTTATCCGGTCGTCAAAATAATTCTTATTTTTAGGAACCAGATTCTCCACCATGAAGATTAACCTTCTACCGGCCGTCCTTCCCGCGTTCTTTCTCTTCTTTGGGGTCAGGGTTTTTGCGCAGATGCCGCTGGATTCTGTAATGGTCAAACCGCTCAAAGGGGCTGCTGTCCCGTTTTCTTCGCTCGTGAAAAAAGATACGGTTGTATTACTTTGTTTTTGGTCGAGCGGATCGGAGTCCAGTATCCGGGAGCTGAACGCCATCAATGCCAAGTTCGGCAGTTGGAAAAAGCTTGCAAACTTTCACCTGCTGGCGGTTTGTGTCGATGAGGGAAGAGATCTCGGCAAGCTGCGACCCCTGGTCAATGCAGCCGGCTGGACCTTTGAAGTGTGCATCGATGTCGACGGGAATCTTCGAACCGCGGTGCATTCGGCCGGTCTTCCCCAATCGATGATCCTTTATAAGAACGAGCCCGTCTATCAGCAATCGGGTTTTGAACCCGGTAGCGAGGACGACCTGATCAAGCGGGTGCAACAGGCGGTCATTCTCCATCGATGATCATCTTCACGCAGTTTAACTGCTCATCCAGCAGGATGAGGTCCGCTTTCGCGCCCGGTTCGATGCTGCCGGATTTTTTATGAAGGCCTGCGAGCCTTGCCGGGTAGAGTGCGGCCATCCGGAGCGCTTCGGGCAGCGGGATGCCTACTTTTTCGACGCCGTTCTTCACGGACTGCAGCATCGTCAGGGCCGAACCCGATAAAACACCGTTCGGCAAGGTATAGCGGTCTCCCTTAAATACGTGGGCATATTCACCCTCCGGCACTTCCGTGACTGCGTCTGTGATAAAGAACAGCCGGTCTCCCATGGCCTTTTTGCTGATCCTGACCGATGCAAAGTCCACATGGATGCCGTCGCATATCACGCTGCTCATAACCTCCGTATGATCATAAATGGCCCCGATCATCCCCGGTTCCCGTCCCTGCAGGGGGGACATGGCATTAAAAAGGTGGGTCGCCGCAGGTATCCCCTGGTAAAAGCCGTCGATGGCTTCTTCGTAGGTAGCATTGCTGTGTCCCGCGGAAACGATGATCCCTTCCTGCAGGAGGAAGTCTATGCAGGCTTTATCGCATCTTTCAGGGGCCAGCGTCATCATCCGGAAGACTCCGCTTCCGGTTTCCATCAGTTTCTTCAGTTCCGGCAGGGCAGGCCGTTTGATAAATCTTTCGATATGCGCTCCCTTTTTCAGCGGATTGATATAGGGTCCTTCGAGGTGGACACCGAGGAGACCCCGGCCTCCTGCTGCCAGATATTCCCCCGCAACTTCTATCCCGCGCAGGAGCTTCTCCATGGAGTTGGTAGCCAGGGTGATCATAAACTGGGTACATCCGCCCCGCAGGCAATATTCGTGTGTGGACTGCAGGGATTCGACAGACAGTTCTTCCGAGAAGAGTTTCCCGTTGCCTCCATATATCTGGAGGTCGATAAAAGCCGGGGCCAGCATGTAAGCGTCCAGGTCCAGGGTTTGGCAATCAGCCGGTATCTCCGCCAGGGATACGATTCCTTCGATCGAGGATCCCCTGACCAGGACTGCATGGCCGGTAAGCATCTCATAGCCTGTAAAGATTTCGCGTGCGATATAGGCTGTCATCGTATTCTGTGCTTTCATATCTTTTTGTATGATTCTTTTTTTGGCCGGCCGGCTTATTTGAGTTCTATCGCAAAGTCATCGGCATCCCGCCAGAAAGGAAACCTCTCTCTGATCTCTTTTAATTTGTCGAGCGCGAAGGTATGGGTGAATACGGCCTCTTCGCCCGACCCCTGCTCCCAGAGTATCTCGCCCAAGGGTCCCACGATCATCGAATCTCCGCTGTGATCAATACCGTTGCCATCTTCCCCGACCCGGTTCACCCCTATGACATAGGACTGGTTCTCTATGGCCCTGGCCTGGAGGAGCGTCTTCCAGGCATGGCTGCGTTTCCCGGGCCAGTTGGCGACATAAATCAGCAAATCGTAGAGGACGGGGTCGGCCGCAGGAGCGCCGGCCGGCCGGGGAGACTGCCTGCTCCACACCGGGAAACGGAGATCATAACAGACCAGCAGGTGGATCTTCCATCCTTTCACCGAGGCGATCAGGCGTTTACTTCCCGCCGTATAGTGTTTGTCTTCGCCGGCATAGGCGAAAAGATGCCGTTTATCGTAATACCCGCAATCGCCGTTTGGCAGTATCCAAAGAAGACGGTTGAAATAGTTTCCTCCTTCTTCTATGATCAAGCTCCCGGTAATAACTATCCGCTTTTTTGCGGCGAGCTCCTTCATCCATGTCACTGTGGGGCCGTCCATCTTTTCGGCGAGGTCTTCCGGCCGCATGCTGAAACCCGTGCTGAACATTTCCGGGAGCACGACGATTTCCGTTCGCACGCCGATGGAGTCGATCTTCTCTTCCAGATGGCGGAGGTTGGCCGTCTTGTCCTCCCATCGGAGATTGGCCTGTATCGTCGTTATGGTAAGCGTAGACATACTATGCAAATTAGGGATTGAGCGGGAGTTTTCGGGGAATTGTCGTCATATTGTTTGTTCTCCGGTTTTCTCAGGGGATCGCGTTTATCGCCTTAATTGTTTCGCGGATCAAGTCTGGCTCATATCCTTTGCGCATCAGGTAATCCTGCAATTTACCATAACGGGCGAACCCCTCGTCCCCTTTCAGGGCTTCCCATTTCTTCTTCGCCAGTTCCTCCAGGCTTTTGAGATAGTCCTCTTCGCCGATCTCTTTCAAGGCTTTTTTTATACAATATTCACTGACCCGTTTTTGTTTTAGTTCGTATCGTATTTTGACCCGTCCCCATTGCTTCATCCGGAAATGGCCACCTGCAAATTGGATCGCAAAACGCTCTTCATTGAGATAATCCTCTTCAACCAGCCCGGAGAGCGTCTCCTCCACCTCATTCTTCCATAGGCCGAAGGAATAGAGTTTATCCCTTACCTCGGTATGGCAGCGCTCCTGGTAAGCACAATAGTGTCGGGCTTTTTGCAAGGCCTGCTCGCGGGTAAGCCTTTGTTTGCCAATCATAGCATCGATTTGTCCTGCAAATTTACGTACAAACCCCTGCGGTCCCCAGGTTAAGCACAAGTAATTCACAATCGGCCCGTTCGGGCCTTCCAAAGCCTGTAATAACTTGGCTATTAACCAAAAATCTGTAGTTTCGCCGGAAAGACATATTCCATGAAGTTTATCGTTTCCTCCTCGGCTTTATTAAAACAGTTGCAACAGATCAGCGGCGTGATCAACGCCAACACCGTTCTGCCCATCCTGGAAGACTTTTTATTCGAAGTAGAAAAGAATAAGCTGACTGTAGTAGCCACGGACCTGGAGACGGTGATGAAAGTGCATCTTGAAGTGGAGGCCAAGGATAGCGGAAAGGTGTGCATACCCGCAAAAATATTGATCGACTCCCTGAAAAACATCCCGGATCAGCCATTGACTTTTAATATCGACAAACATTTCGCTGTGGAGTTGACGAGCGATAATGGCAAATACAAGGTGATGGGTGAGAACCCGGATAATTTTCCAAAGGAACCGACGGCCGACGAGACGACCTCTTTTACCACCCAGTCTTCGGTGCTGGTCACGGCGATTAACAAAACCCTGTTTGCCGTCAGCAACGACGATCTGCGCCCTGCCATGACGGGCGTCTTCTTTGAGATGGATAAAAAAGGACTTCAATTTGTCGCCACGGATGCCCACCGCCTGGTCCGTTACAAACGTACGGATGTAAGCTGTCCAAAGACCGATAGCCTGATCGTCCCAAAAAAGCCGCTGAACCTGCTGAAGTCGGCGCTTCCGGATAATGAAGACGAGATTACGATCAGCTATAACAGTAATCATCTGTTTGTGTATCATGGCAGTACACAGATGAGCTGCCGGCTGATCGATGCGCGTTTCCCGGATTACAAAGTCGTGATTCCCGCCGACAATCCCTATAAACTGGTCGTCAACCGCAATGATTTTCAGGGAGCGCTCCGCCGGGTGAGCATCTTTAGCAACAAGAGCACCAATCAGGTCGTATTGAATATACAAGGCAGCGAGCTGCAGCTGGCCGCGCAGGATGTAGACTTCTCTTTTGAAGGGACCGAGCGCATGAAGTGCCAGTATGACGGAGAAGACCTGGCGATCGCTTTCAATGCCCGGTTTCTTATCGAGATGCTTGCCTCCAGCAGTTCCGAAGAAATAAAAATGGAACTATCCACACCGACAAAGGCGGGTATTATCAAACCTATCGAGCAGGACGAGAACGAAGAAGTATTGATGCTCGTCATGCCGCTCATGCTAAACAGCTAATCGGAAATAGATGATGTCTTAATTTCTTTAAAGTCATCTAGTTATACATATAGGATTAACTAATTGAGTGCCGGGAACGTTCCCGGCATTTTTGTTCTTAAAATATTAACGCCAGATGTATTAACTTGTAAACAGTTTTTTGTCTTCAAGATGCATTTCATCCAGGTCCGTTCATATTACAATTATGTCAATGCACATATCACGCTGGGTATGCTGCAGGATGCAGGCATCAACTGTCATTTAGCGGATGAAAATACGATCACCATACATCCTTTTCTGAGCCCTGCCATCGGGGGCATGAAACTTATGGTTTATAAAAGCCAGGTAGAGCGGGCGGTGGGCCTCCTGGAAGAAACGGAAGAAGACGCCGCCGGTCGTTCCTGAAAAGCTCCTGAACTTAAGCTTGCGCATATGGAAAAAATGATCTTCTATTTTGGTCATATCCCTTCCTGGCAGCGCTCCCTGATCCTGGTGGGAGGTTTGCTTGTCTTTTGGATCCTGGAAGGGATCATCCCCCTGATACGGTTGCCTTACCGGAAGATCCGTCATGCGGGGTTGAATCTATTCTTCACCCTGACTACGGTCCTCATTAATTTTGGCTTTGCGGGGCTGATTGTTTTCAGCAGTCATTATTGTTCGGTCCACAAGCTGGGGCTGCTGTATCTCTTCCCTTTGCCGATGTGGCTATTTGCTCTTGCGGGGATTTTACTGCTGGATTTTATCGGCGCATGGCTGATCCATTGGATCGAACACCAGGTCCGGTGGATGTGGAGATTCCACCTGATTCACCATACCGATACGTGGGTGGATGCCACGACCGCCAACCGGCATCACCCGGTGGAAAGCGTCTTCCGGGCCGTTTTTACGCTGCTTGCCGTGCTGGTCTCGGGAGCACCCCTGTGGCTGGTGTTTCTCTACCAGTCCTTATCGGTACTCTTTGCGCAGTTCAATCACGCCAATATCGTTCTTCCCGGATGGCTTGACCGCATCCTGGGCCGGGTCATCGTAACCCCGGATATGCATAAGGTTCATCATCACTACATACAGCCACTGACAGATACCAACTATGGGAATATCTTCTCCTGGTGGGATCGTCTTTTCAGGACCTACGCGACTGTCAAAGACACCCGGTCCCTTCGTTATGGGATCGACAGTTGTATGAAAGAAACGGAAAACAGTCGTGTGGGCCGGCTATTGAAGATCCCTTTCCTGCACTACCGGCCGCCTGCCGGCGCTAAATTCAACAATCCGGATGCTTAAACTTGAAACGCTCGCCGAAATTTGGCATCTTTGTTTAAAATCCGGCGGGAGTATATCGGGACGGATAGCACTAAAGACAACCAATACAAGGATGAAAAGATTATTGCTGCGATCAAATTTTTGCTGGATTTTTTTCGGTCTGCCTGCCTTCTGTTATCCACAGCGCTTTGTAAGGATGGCCGACTCAATCCGTAAGGATCGTACGATTCCCGGTATGGCCTATGCCGTGTTTACATCGGACAGTGTGCTGGATTGGGGTGTCAGCGGACGCCGCAGGATGGGCGTTAACGACAGCATCCGGTTAAAGGATCACTGGAATATCGGTACCAATACCGCCGCTTTTACCGCTTATATCGCCGGTGTCCTGGTCGAAAGGGGAAAGATCAAATGGACGACGACGCTGATCGATATATTTCCGGAGCTAAAAAAGAAGATTCCCCCGAGCTATCAGGGTAGTACGCTGGTGGCTTTGCTGTCGCATCAGGCAAACGTCCCGCTGTATACTAAACTGGACGAATGGGGCAAGACCCCTCAGCTGGCGGGAGCGGATCCCGAGGAAAAGAGAAAATCCTTTATAGTCTATATCCTCAACCCCAGGAGCCCTGCTGATACCGTGACGAGCAGAAAGCGAAAAGGGTTCTCCGTCGCAGGCTATACAGTTGCCGCCGCCATGCTGGAGAAAGTCTCGGGTAAATCCTGGGAAAAAATGGTGGATGAGTATATCAACAAACCGCTTGGGATCTCGATCCGGTTTGGATGGCCTAACAGGACCGATACGGCTGCTCCCTGGGGACACTGCGAGATCGGGGGATATTTTCATGCGGAGGGGCCGGATACCTGGGTGGGGTTCAATCCTTTTTTAAATCCCGCGCTAGGGATCAGCATCAGTCTCAGGGATTATGTCAAATTCATGCAGGAGAATCTCCGGGGGCTGCTTGGAAAAAAAGCGCATCTCAGCGCGGCGATTTTCAAGTTACTGCATTTTGGCGTGCTGGATAATTCTCTCGGCTGGAACAACGGGAGCCTCGGGGATTATTCATTCTCTTTTCACGAAGGGATTTCGCTGCTGTTCGACTGCAGGGCGGAGATCATCAAAGAGAAGAATATCGGGATCCTGGTTTTGGCCAATGGCGGCAATAATGACACCCGTGGCGGTGTGTTGGGGCTGACGAGGATCCTCGAGGCGTACGGATTGAGCCGCCAGGGGCTCGTCCATGAAGTCCTGCCGGTTCTTCCCACTCTGCTGCCAGTATCACTGACACCAATCCTGCTCACGTCTTCACCCCCCACACTACAGACTACTCGCTATTGACCATTCACCACTTTTATTGTTGCTGCTGCTGCATCATTTCGATATAGCGACGATAGGAGTTTTGCTCCTGGCCACCGTTCTTGACGGGTTGCGGGGTCAGGACCGTCAGGGTCTCCTGTGTTTTGGGACCGTTCTCATAGGAGACGGAAACGCCGACTTCGAGGACATGGTTGAACGATCCTTTGTAAGTGCCTTTTACAGGGGAGCAATCATTGAAACTACGACCGACAGCCAACCTCACGTGCAGATCATCGACCAGGCAATTGTTGGTTGGATCCAGTCCGACCCAGCCGACAAAGGGAATATAGGCTTCGACCCAGGCGTGGGTAGCTCCTTCTCCGCGCATGTCCTGTCTGTTCGGACAAACATAGCCGCTGACGTATTTGGCCGGGATATGGACCAACCGGAGCATCACCGCCAGGATGTGCGCAAAATCCTGGCATACGCCGGCCTTTAATGTCCAGACTTCATCGAGCGTCGACTCCACGCTCGTCACACCCTGGATATATTTGAAGTGGTCATACACATAGGTTTTCAATGTTTTTGCGGCCTCCAGGGGCGTCAGCAAGGCGGCCTCTTTTATCAGGCCGAGCTTTTTTATTTCTTCCTGGGATGAAAAGGGTTCCTGCCTTAGAAAATCTATAAAGGGGAGATGGTGTCTGATCTGTTGCAGATACTGCCATTGTTCTTCTTTGCCTGCCGCGTCGAAGGGGGCGGGCCTGGATTTGGTGATCACTTCCACTTTGGAATCGATCTTCAGCCCGGTATGCGGTTCGGCATGCATAAAGGATCCGGTGTCATTGCCGTAGTAGTCCTTATAGATATCGACATTCGGCTCCCCGGTGATGGAGAGCTGCTGTTTGAGGACTTCCTGGTATTCATCCTTAATGGGAAAAAGAAGTATCTGGTTAGCGCTGTCTCTGACAGGACCATCATAGGTATATTTCGTGACATGATGAATGGTAAAGCGGGGCATGGGAGGCTTGTCTGGGTGTTTGGTGATACAATAATAAATCAATTATGGGACCATATGGCTAAATGTAGGCAAAGTAATTCTGGTTGAGCGCATTGCCCACTTCATAGAGGTCTTCCTTGATCCCGTTGAAATAGGCGTGCAGCCCTTGCTGCATGATTGCCTCTACCGTTGAAAACTTCACTTTGCTCCGGACTTTGCCGATCATGAAGTCGATCTTTTTGAATGATTCGGCATTCCTCTCGCTTTTTATTCTTTGAAAGCTGCTGTGCAAATGGTTTACGGAATAGATCACGGACCGGGGGAAGTCCCCGTTCAGTACGATCTGTTCGAGCACGTTGCGGGCGTCGAATCCGCCGCGATAGGTCTTCAGGTATAGTTCATACCCGGAAATCGAGAGCAGGAGATATTTCCAATAGGTCGTATCGGTCTTTTTGAAATCATAGTTGACATCCCTGAATTTCACGTCCAGGATGTCGGCAGACTGAACTCCCCTTTCCAAAAACTTTCCGATATTAATAAAAGAATATCCTTCTCCCCGCGACATCGTGACATCCATCGTGCCGTAGTACAGCAGTCCTTGTCTGATCAGGATATCCAGAATCGTGACGGGATCGTCTTTATACAATTCCCGCACGATCCGCTCGTCCCGGACGGTGTGATAAAAATCGTTGAGACACTGCCAGAGTTCCTTAGTAATATGGTCCTGGACACTCCTTGCGCTTTCCCGTGCGTGGGTGATGATATTCAGCACCGAGTTGGCGTTCTCTTTATCAGTTATCATGTATTGCAGTACTTCGCGGGAGTGACGGGAAATGGCGTTGGCGCGTTCTTCATCCAGGTAGGTAAAGGTTCGAAGGACCGGTTTCCACGAAAACTCCTGTATATCGTCCTGTGAGGAGGCATAGTTGATCTTCAGCATGCGGAGGATTCCGTCGGTACGCTCCAGGTAGCGGCTCATCCAGTATAAACTATCGGCGACGCGGCTTAACATCTTTGCTTGGGGTTTTTGTTTTGTTAATTGTTGCTCGCTGTTGGGGCTTTTAGTGAGTAGTCAGTAGTGAGTAGTGAGTGAAGTTATTTAAGTTCAGGATTTATGATTTATAGAACGTCTATTCAACACTCACGACTGACTATTTACGACTGACTTTCCGACGTCTTCATCCCACTCACTACTCACTACTGACTACTCACTATTACGTTGCCAGCACCCAGGTATCCTTACTACCCCCTCCCTGGGACGAATTCACGACCAGTGAACCTTCCCGCAGCGCTACCCGGGTGAGGCCGCCGGGGACGATCTGGATTCCTTCCGGGCCGCACAAGGCGTAGGGCCGCAGATCCACTCTTCGGGGCTGAAGCTTTCCGTTCATATAACAGGGTGCCGTCGACAGGGAGATGATCGGCTGGGCGATATATTGCCGGGGATCTTTCAGTATCTCCGACTGATAGCGTGCAATCTCCTCTTCGGTAGCCGTATGACCCATCAGCATGCCGTATCCGCCGCTTTCATTGGTCTTTTTTACGACCATCTTATTCATGTTGGCGAATACATATTTTCTTTCGTCCTCTCCCCCGAGTTGATAAGTCGGGACATTTTTCAGGATCGGTTCTTCATTCAGATAGTAGCGTATCATATCGGGCACGTAGGTGTAGATGGCCTTGTCATCGGCGACACCGTTACCGATCGCATTGACGATGGCGACATTCCCTTTCCGGTAGGCACTCATGATCCCGGCCACCCCGAGCATACTGTCCGGGTTAAAGACGAGGGGGTCGAGGAAATCGTCATCCACACGCCGGTAGATGACGTCAACCTGTTGCAATCCCGCGGTGGTCTTCATAAATACGCGGTGGTTGTCTACTACCAGGTCTCTCCCTTCCACCAGTTCGACGCCCATCAGCCTGGCCAGGGTGGTATGTTCGAAATAAGCCGAATTGTAGATTCCGGGCGTCAGCAGAACGATGGTGGGGTTGGCCGTTTGCCGGGGTGAGAGGGAAACGAGGTTTTTATGCAGGATATTCGGGTATTCGATAACGCTTCGGACATTATTGCGGGGCAGGAGGTCGGGGAAAATACGCTTGGTGATTTCCCTGTTCTCCAGCATGTAACTGACCCCGCTGGGGGTCCGGAGATTGTCTTCCAGGATATAGAAACTCCCGTCATTATTCCGGATCAGGTCGATACCGGCGATATGAACATAGATATCATGTGGCACATGAAAACCGTGCATTTCCCGCAGATAGTGGGGGCAGCTGTGGATCATTTCGATGGGTACGATGCCGTCTTTCAGGATGAACTGGCTATTATAGACGTCTTTCAGAAAGAGATTCAGGGCTTTTAGCCGTTGCCGGATGCCGTCTTCAATATATTTCCATTCGGCGGCTGTAATGATCCGGGGAATGATATCGAAGGGGAAGATCTTTTCGATGCCTTCGCCGCTGCTATAGACGGTAAAAGTGATGCCCTGGCTCATAAAAAGCCGTTTTGCCAGCTCTTCTTTTTTGTTGAGCTCGTCGATATTCATCTGCTGCATGAAATCCACCACCCCTTTGTATTGTTCGCGGACAAACAGCTCCCTATACATTTCATCCCAGGTATTGGGGTCGACATAATAGCTGTTTAACAGTTCATTGGTTTGCATACATATTTTTTTTGGAAGCGACAGGAATCGTATCGGCAGGCTTGAATCGTTAGATATACTAATATAAATAAAAAACCGTCCCTTCGATCGTAATTGCCGGATTTTTAGAAAATAAGAAAACATATTAAAAAAGCTATTTTTGCGTCCATGAAGACAATTGCCATGATCCCCGCCCGCTATGCGGCAACGCGTTTTCCCGCCAAACTGATGCAGCGGCTGGGCAATAAGACCGTCATCAGGCACACCTATGAGAATACACTTGCCACCGGTCTGTTCGATGAAGTAGTCGTAGTTACCGATAGTAAGGTCATCTACGAGGAGATCCTCGCGCACGGCGGCACGGCCAAAATGAGTCGTGCGGAGCATGAGAGCGGCAGTGACCGGATTGCCGAAGCCGTGGCCGACATGGATGTCGACCTGGTGGTAAACGTACAAGGTGATGAGCCGTTTGTACAACGGGCTCCGCTCGAAAAATTGCTGGCCGTCTTTACCGGTCCGGGAGGAAAGCAGGTGCAGGTCGCTTCCCTGGTGCAGGTCTTAAAAGACCCTGCTCTCATAGAAGATCCTAATTATGTAAAGGTCGCTCTGGATAAGAACAGCAATGCCTTGTTCTTTAGCCGCAGCGTGATCCCTTACCCGCGCAACCCGGACGCTGCCGTCTCCTATTATGAACATATCGGGGTGTATGCTTTCCGGAAAGAGGCGCTTCTCCAATTTACAAATTGGCCGGTGAGCCCGCTGGAATCCGTGGAAAAGATAGAATGTCTGCGCTATCTCGAAAACGGGGTTGCCATGAAAATGGTCATTACACAGTATATGGGCGTGGAGATAGATACACCCGAAGACCTGGAGAGAGCCGCACGGTTGCTTTAGGACAGTATTTTGGACCTTTTCCGGGTTGTATCAGACATTTTCCAGCGGAATAAAAATTCATTCACTACATTTATTCCCTAATATCTATTTCGAACCAATCACCAACGATTACTCTACATGAATCAAGCCTTATGGGGTCTTGACCTTGGGGGAACCAAGGTCGAAGGGGTGATCCTCCCCTCCCTGCAAAAACCCGACCCGATCATCCGTAAACGTATCGATACCGAAGCGGTCAAAGGATACGAGCATATCATCAACCAGATTGATCGCCTCATCAAAGAAATGCAGCAAGGTTCGGGTATCACGCCCCGCGCCATCGGGATCGGCACACCGGGCGTGCTCGACCCTACCCTCCTGACGATGAAGAACTGCAATACGACTGTATTGAACGGAAAACCTTTCCAGAAGGACCTTGAAGAAAAGCTGCAGATTCCCGTCGTCCTTGCCAACGACGCCAATTGTTTTGCCCTTGCAGAGACCCAATGGGGGGTCGTTAAGGAGAAGACCCCCGGGGCGCGAATGGTTTTCGGGATTATCATGGGTACCGGCGTGGGAGGAGGCATCGTGATGGATGGAAAGATCTGGAGTGGGCGGCATGGCATAGGGGGGGAGTGGGGGCATAATTATCTGGATGAGTCGGGTGGTCCCTGTTACTGCGGAAAGACCGGCTGCGTGGAAACCGTGATCTCGGGTCCGGCCCTTGAAAGATATTATAAAGCGCTTACGGGCCAGGCGCTGAAACTGAAGGAGATCGTTACCCGGGCCGGGGCCGGAGATGATAAAGCAGCGGTGCAGACGCTTCAGCGTTTGAGTCATTTTTTTGGCAAGGCCGTATCGGTCATCACCAACCTGCTGGACCCCGACACCATCGTCCTGGGCGGAGGGGTAGGCAATATAGACACTCTTTATTCCGAAGGACTCGAGTCGCTTCGGCATTTTATTTTTAACAACACGGTAGAGGTCCCGCTTCTGCGACCCAGTCTGGGTGACAGTGCCGGCGTCTTTGGCGCCGCGGCCCTGGTGGGTTAAGTGCCGGAGGATATAGGCCAACTGGCCAAGTTCTCTTATTTTTGGGGTCTCAACAGGCAGGCCTTCATTTTATAACTTTCAAAATCAGGATGTCACCGTCTGGTTGGCATCCGCCAGTTTCAATATGGCGTTCCGCAATTTTAAAATGGTCAGCTATGTGGTGTATGGAAGAGGCAGTTTCAACCAGTTGGACGAGATCCTGGCTCCTCAGCGAAAGGGATCCGCACCGATGATCTTCCTGGTAGATCATTTTTTTGAGAAAAAGCCGCTGACCGGCCGGATACCGCTTCGCGGGAAGGACTCCGTGATCCTGGTGGACGTTACACACGAACCCAAGACTTCCTATGTCGACAAACTGGCCGGCCGGCTAAAAGAAGAGTTTGGCGTCGTCAGCGGCATCATCGGCATCGGTGGAGGTTCTGCGATGGATCTCGCCAAAGCCGTCTCCCTGATGATGACCAATCCGGGGTCATCTGCCGACTACCAGGGTTGGGATCTCGTGAAAGCGCCTGGTGTTTATAAGGCCGGTATCCCTACTTTGAGCGGGACCGGTGCGGAGGTCTCACGGACAACGGTCCTGACGGGCCCGACCAAGAAACTGGGGATGAACTCGGACTTTACACCCTTTGACCAGATCGTGCTGGACCCGGAGCTGGCCGGCAACGTCCCTGCCAATCAGCGGTTTTACACCGGAATGGACTGCTATATCCACTGCATCGAGAGCCTGCAGGGGACCTATCTGAACGAATTCAGCAAATCCTATGGCGAAAAAGCGCTCCAACTCTGCCAGCGGGTTTTCCTGGAGAAAAAAATATGGGACGAGGAATCGGACGATCAACTGATGATGGCTTCCTATGCCGGCGGCATGAGTATCGCTTATTCGCAGGTCGGTGTAGCCCACGCCGTCAGTTATGGTCTTAGTTATCTGCTAGGCACCAAACACGGAGTCGGAAATTGCATCGTTTTCGATAAGCTGGAGGAATATTATCCGGCAGGCGTTTACGAGTTCAAGAAAATGGTTGAAAAGAATAAGATCGATATCCCCCAACATATCACAAAAGGGCTGACGGATGCGCAATTTGAGGCGATGATAGACGTTTCCATGGTGATGAAACCCTTGTGGGAGAATGCCCTGGGAAAAGATTGGGAAAAGATCATGACCCGGGAAAAACTGAGGGCTCTTTACGAACAATTCTGAGATGACAGGGCCTTCCGCGTAAAACCATACTATGATCAAAAGAAGCCGCGAGTGGGGGATGAAGAGGACGGTCTTTTCCGGAATCCCCGGCATTGCGGCCGGTTTTCTGTTCGTTTTTTCCGTGGGATTGCTTTTGTCCTGCACAAAGCCCGCGCCGGCGGCCCCAAAGGTAGTCATCGCGCCGCTCCAGCTGCTGATCAATACCGATACCACCCTGAATTTTTTTCATGATATGATCCTGCAGGGCAATGATGCCGCCCTTGTAGGAACGGCGCCGGTGACGTTGGTGGCGCCCGTCGACCCGGCTCTTCTCGCGGCGGGATATACGCTGGCGATTATCGACTCCCTGCCCGCTTATATTGCCGACGGGTTTGTCCGTTATGCCTTTATCAGCTCTGCGATCACTTCTTCCCCGGTCGTCAACAGTCCTTACAATACCGCGTTGGGGATACCCGTATACCTTACACAGGATAGCCTTTCGAATGTCTATTTCAACGGCGTCAGGGCCGTTCGGGATACCGCCGCTGCGGGCAATTCCGTCGTCTATAAACTGCAGGGCCTCATACCGACGCCTTTTGACTCGCTACAAGCGCTGTTGGCCGCAGACTCCAACTATACGCTGCTTGCCGAGGCTCTTCTTCAAACGGGTCTTTACGATTCCCTGGGGACCGGGTCTTTCACCCTGCTGGCGCCGGACAATAACGCTTTTGTCAATGCGGGCTACCCGACGATCACCTCGATCGACTCCTCGAACCTGCCGGCGCTCGGAAACCTCCTGAAATACCAGGTGGTGACCGGACTGTTTTTTACCAATAACCTACCAGCAGTGACGGGGCTGCCCACGCTGGAGGGAGAGACTATTTCCGTCGGCGCTCAAAATGGGATTCCGTTTTTTACGGGCAAAAACAACAGTTCGCCTGCCAACCTGCTTTCGGGCAATCTGCTGGCCGGCAGCAACATCGTGGTTCATAAAACGGACCAGCTGCTTCAGCCTTAGCAGGCCGCGTCCGGAGCCATCCGGAGACTTATTTTTTTAATATTCCGATTTCGATGCGTTCTGTATTTTTGAAGAATTCTAAGCCTCTATCAATTCTGTATTATGCTCAGCCTGAATGACATCAAGAACCTTTTACAGCACAACCGTATCGCCGATTTTGTGAAATTGAACAAGCTGACCCCGAGGGATATCGCGGATTTCACGAATCGCCATAGCAAATGGGCCAGCAAGCTTTTCCAGCACCTGGACACAAAAAACGCGGCTCGTGCTTTTAAGTTTCTTAGAAAAAAGAAACAGGAGAGCATTATCAAGTCGCTTCCTGAAGAAAAAGCCGCCGAGCTCCTCAACGCTCTCCAACCCGATGACCGAACGGCTTTCCTTTCGATGCTGCCCGGCAACGCGGTAAAGGAATTGTTAAAAGTCCTTACTCCCGAGCACCGGGCGAAGACCCTGGAGCTGCTGGGTTATGAAGAAGGCTCGGTAGGGCGTCTGATGACGCCCGACTATGTCACGATAAAGACAAACGAGACCTGTCGCCAGGTGCTGGATATCATCCGGCAGCGCGGGCAGGCCACAGAACATTTGAATTTCCTTTTTGTCATCGATGACAAGGGAGTTCTGATCGACGATATCAATATCAAAGATTTTCTCGTGGTAGATCCGGGGACGACGGTGGCCCAAATCATGGATTACCAGTTTATTGCCCTGAATGTAAACGATGCACAAAAAGAAGCCATCCGGGTATTCCGGAACAATAGCCGCTTTGCGTTGCCGGTGGTCGATAATAACGGGGTCCTGCTGGGCGTCGTAACGCTGGATGATGTCTTGCGATTGGCGGAAAAAGAAGACACCCGGGAAATACAGAAGATCGGCGGTTCCGAGGCGCTCGATGAACCTTACAACACTATATCTTTCAGCAGCCTGATCAAAAAGAGGGCGGGATGGCTGATCATCCTGTTCCTGGGCGAGATGTTGACGGCAACGGCTATGGGTCATTTCGAAGGCGAGATCAGCAAGGCCGTTGTGCTGGCTCTTTTTATCCCGCTGATCATTTCGAGCGGTGGAAATTCGGGCAGCCAGGCATCCTCCATCATCATCCGGGCCATGGCGCTCGGCGAGATTGGCTTCCGCGATTGGTGGCGGGTAGCCAGGCGGGAGATTTTTTCGGGGATCACGCTGGGCCTGATATTGGGGATTGTCGGTTTCTTTCGCGTATTCCTCTGGCAGAAGCTTCATTTATATGATTACGGCGAGCATTGGATGCTGGTCGCCTCGACCGTTTTCTTTGCGCTGATCGGTGTGGTGACCTGGGGAACTCTTTCGGGCAGTATGCTGCCGCTGATCCTGAAAAAGCTGGGAGCCGATCCGGCCGCTTCCTCGGCTCCTTTTGTTGCGACGCTTGTGGACGTGACCGGGCTCATCATCTATTTTACGGTTGCCTTTGTCATCATGCAGGGCAAACTATTGTAGAGGTCGCCATTCATACAGATTTAATACTTTGCATATTTTTTATTTTCTCTTATATACCGGAACGGTGCTGCAGGGTTCGCCGTACATGATACTTTTCACTACCGGCCGGAGGAGTTTTGTAATCTCCATATAGGCGACACTGCCGATGTCGAGATCTCCGCATCCTTTGACGACGACTCTTTTGTCTGTAAAGGCGGCCGCGTCGATGGAGGCGATCCGGTCGAGGAAAGTTCGTTGGAGGGCCGTTCGTTCGTCTCCCATGACGACGGCTGTGGCGATGGGTTGCAAATAAGAAGCAATCAGCATAAAGGCCCAGGCGGGGATGATTGCGTCGACGGTGCAGGTGACAGCCACGATTTTGTCCTGGTAGGATGACCAGTCGATGGTCTGCAGGCTTGCGCGGAAGTCTTTTTCACGGAGGATCTGCTCCATGAACAGGTAAGGTTTGAGATCAAACAACACCGTCTCCTGCCGGGGGTAGTAATCTTCCAGGTCTATTGATACGATAGCGCTCTGTGCAACTTTATTAAGAATTTCTTCGCTCATGGCTGGCCTTTCTGTATCCGCAAAGGTAGCACAGAAAAAGAAACCCGCCGTGCAAATAAAAAGGCAGGGAGTTTCCCTGCCTTTTTATTGAGAGTATGATTTTCATGGCATTATGAGCCAGCTGTTTGTCTTAGAAAAATTTGCCCCGGTTGTCTTTGATAGACGCATTTTTTGTGAGCAACTCTACAGCCACCTGGTAGATCCTGGATTTTTGCTGTTGTTCCTGGGAGAACCGCTGTTGTTCCACATCTATCGAAGGGTTTGGTTTGGCGCTGACGTTTTCGACTTTTATCACGAAGACGCCCCCGTTGCCTGCGATAGGCGCCGACTCGGGTTTGCCTTGCAAAGATTTGTCGAAGGAGGCTCCGATGACTTTTGCCTCCTGGCCGACATTGGGGATATACGGAGCGGCAAAGAGGATGCTGTCCGCGTGCTGTATCTGCTGGGCGGTTGCTGCTGCCACTGCTTCGAGCGAGGCGGCGTTGCCGATTTTGGCGGTGATCAGCTCTGCCTTTTTCCGGTTGCGCAGAATGGGTTCCACCCGGGGTCTCGCTTTGGCGGCGCTTGCGATCCCCTCTTCGTTGATTTCGGTGACGATGGCCACGACATATTTATCTCCAACGGAAAAGGGTTCCGACACTTCACCGAGTTTCGCGTCGTAGATCCAACGCACGAGTTGTCGGTTTGCGCCCAGACCGGGAACCGCATAATCGGTAGGCTGTATTTCGGGCGCGAGCAATTTCGCCAGGTTGTCTTTTTGCACATTCGCATCGAATGCTTTCTGGTCCCTGCTTTCGCCTGCGAACTGGCTGGCGAGACCGGATGCTGCCTGGTCTGTCTCCTGGCTGGCGTCTATTTTACGGGCGAGATATGCTATCTTAAAGGCGGGTTCGAATTCCTTCTGGTCGGTGACCTCTATATAATGGTAGCCGAATTCGGATTTGACGATGCCTTTATCCCCGGTCTTGCCATTAAAACAGAAATCATTGAATGCTTTGACCATGCGGCCGGGCGTAAAATATCCAAGGTCTCCGCCTTTCTCCTTGCTGCCCTGGTCATCGGAGAAACGGGCGACGGCACTGTCGAAAGGAAGGCCTTTTACGATCAGAGTCCTGATGCTGTCTATTCTCTTTTTTGCGACGCTGTCTTCCAGGATGACTTTTCCATCCTGGGGGTTGACCGTGGCAATCAGAATATGGCGGGCCCTCACGGAATCCGGCAATACTTTTTCGTCGATCACTTTTGCAATCGAGTAACTTCCGCCGTCGAGGTAGGGTCCAAAGAGGCCTCCTTTCGGCAGGACGAGGATAGAATCTTTGTAAGGCACCTGTATTTTGGATTTTCCAAAATAGGTATCGGCATAGGGATTTTCGGTACCGACGCGGCCGAGAAAGGCCTGGGGGTCGGTGGCGGTTGAAAATTCCGTCTTCAAGTCGAGCAGTTGCTGTCTAACCCTGTTGCTATCGGCGGAGGTAGGGCCGGCATTGAAGGATACATAGGCAATACTACGGCTCTCCGTCTGTTTGAACTGCTCCTTGTGTTTATCGACATAATCGCTGATCTCCGATTCGCTGACCTTCACGGCACTATCGGGGATCGTTATATAAGGTGTGTTTACGTATGAGATCGAGGATACCTGGCTGTTGTCCGCATTTTGTTTCTCGATCATCCATTTCGGAACATAGGCGGAGTTTCCCAGCAGGGACAGGTATTTTTCCTTAAGCCGCATATTTATCAGCTGGGGAATGGATTCTTCGAAAAAACGTTTTGCCGCTTCGAACCGCTGGTCGGTTTTTTTTCCGCTCTTATATAAAGCCCTCAACTGGTTGATCTGGTTGGCGGCCTGCTGTGCGTCAAATATACCGGTCTTTGGATCGGTAAAGGCCCTTTTGATATCGGGGATGGCATCGGCACCTACTAGCATATCGTTTATTTCCTTGTCGCTCACGGTAAGCCCCAGGGGCCCATAGAGGTCTCCGAGCACGGCGTCTTCGACCTGCTGTTTCCATATCTGTTCCCTGATATTCTGCTGAATACCTTCGTTCGTTTGGTATCCTTGCGCACGGTACTGTTCTTCCTGGGCAGCCACCTTCATTTCAAAATCCTGGTATTCTATATTCTCTCCGTTTACCACTCCGAGGGTTGTGGATTTATTACCCAGCACTCCTCTTTTTCCCACGAATGCATCCATCAGCAAGAAGCCGATCAGACTCAGGGCGATCAGACCAAAAACAAGCCATGCGGCTTTTTCCCTAATTTTCTGAATAATTGACATATGTATCCTATTATATACGATTTTTGAAGATGGCAAAAATAGGGGAAAAAAGATTATCAACAAATTGTGGAAAAAAGACAAAACAATGGCCTGTTCTAGGTTGTAACTGACCCATTTATACGGTGAAAGAACTTATTTTAGCGCAAGACCGGAGGATTGCGGATGGAAACTGTCGAAATGCCGGAATGAGAAATCAGAAAATATTCAGGGTTTATTTTGTGAAACAAAGATGTGAAACAGGTATTCACAGCCCGAATGTATAAATCGCTAAAGAGGTGGATAACCGGGGGTTGACGAGGCTCTCCGGTGGGGGAGAGATGGGATATAAAATAAAGTCGGTGGGCTGGGACGAGGACGAGGGTTAGTAAAGCCCAGGTTATTCGACAGCCGCCAACAGTCGGGCGGAAAAAATGTTTTCCCGATACCGTCGGCGTCCACACTGGTGGAAAAACACGAGAAACAGCGATCCAAAGAGACTATCCGGTTGTTGAGTATTTGTGGAAAAGGGTGGATAACTGTGTATTTCTTTATATTCCAAGAAGCATAATAATTTGTTACCCACGAATTCACAGTCCTAATAGTAATAGCTTTTTTTATAAATAATAGAATTATTATTAAATACTATGGCAGATATCAACATCGAGTTTGCAAGGCAGAAAATCGGACAAAAGGGGTTCCTGGACATACCGGTTGATGCCCGTCTGGATCTTTTTCGCGAGATTGAGGCCTTGAAACAAAAAAAGAATGCGATCGTCCTGGCGCACTATTACCAGGAAGCGGATATCCAGGATGTGGCGGATTATATCGGGGATAGCCTGGGGCTGGCGCAGGAAGCGGAGAAGACGCAGGCGGATATCATCGTTTTTGCGGGTGTGCATTTCATGGCTGAGACGGCAAAGATCCTGAACCCCGGAAAGAAAGTGCTGTTACCGGATTTGAAGGCGGGTTGTTCCCTGGCGGATTCTGCACCAGCCGATCTGTTCCGGGCCTTTAAGGAGAAACACCCGGATCATGTGGTGATTTCGTATATCAACTGTTCTGCGGAGATAAAGGCACTGAGCGATATTATCTGTACGTCTTCCAATGCCGAGAAGATTGTGGAGAGTCTTCCGCCGGAGCAGAAGATCATCTTTGCTCCTGATAAGAACCTGGGCGCCTACCTGGTCAGGAAGACGGGCAGGGATATGGTGCTATGGAACGGGGCCTGCATGGTCCATGAGATTTTCAGCCTGGAGAAGATCACAAAATTGAAGATAAGGCATCCTAAGGCCAAGCTGATTGCTCACCCTGAGTGTGAAGAACCGATATTGCGTGTAGCAGACTTTATAGGCTCAACAACGGGTTTATTAAAATATACGCAGCGTGATAGCAGCCGGGAGTATATCGTGGCAACAGAGGCCGGTATATTGCACCAGATGCAGATTGCGTGTCCTGATAAGACGTTTATCCCCGCTCCGCCAGATAATCATTGCGCATGCAACGATTGTCCGCATATGAAGTTGAACACGCTGGAGAAGCTTTATCTGTGTATGGAATATGAGACTCCCGAGCTGGTTATGGACGAGGCATTACGTGAAGCTGCGAGGAAGCCGATCCTGCGAATGCTGGATATCAGTGCGAAGGCGGGTTTATAACCAGGTCCATCGCGAGATGAGCGAATACGGGCAGGGAGATATTTTGAAAATACTATAATAATTAGTATTTACTAATTATTATAGTATTTTTTTTAAGATATTTTATTTTTATTGTCAGCTTTCTATTTTCAACGTCCCATGTATACCATCAGGATTTGCACGTCACTGGGATTTACGCCGCTGATGCGGCTGGCTTGCCCGAGGGTACCGGGTTTTATCTTCTTGAATTTCTGCAGGGCTTCGTTTGACAGGGAATTTATGCGGTCGTAGTTAAAGTTTTCCGGGATCATCAGGTCTTCCAGTTGTGCCATTCGTTTTACGAGTTCTTTTTCCTTTTCGATATACGAATCGTATTTTACTTGTATTTCCGCTTGTTCGAGGGTGTCTTTTGAAAAGTCTGAGAGTTGGTCGCCGAGACCCGGGATATTGTCCCGCATAGACATGAGGTCCATGGAAGGACGTAAGAGGACTTGTGCGGCTTTTTGTTTTTGAGTCAGGGGCGCGGTATTGCGGGAGAGGAAATAGTCTTCGGTCGTTTCGGGGTCGACTGTGAACCCGGCAAGTATTTTTTTTATTTTTTCAGCTCCATCTTTTTTCCTGAGCACTTTTTTCATTCTTTCGGTCGATGCGAGGCCGAGCCGATGGCTGAGTTCGGTGAGTCGGAGGTCAGCGTTATCCTGTCTGAGAAGGGTGCGATATTCGGCGCGGGAGGTAAACATCCGGTAAGGTTCTTCGGTACCCTTGCTAATAAGATCGTCTATGAGGACGCCTATATAAGCCTCGCTTCGTTTGAGGATCAGGGGTTCGAGACCTTTGGTCTTTTGGTGGGCGTTGATGCCTGCCATAAGTCCCTGGCAAGCCGCTTCTTCATAGCCTGTTGTCCCATTGATCTGGCCTGCAAAAAAGAGGTGGCTTATCAGTTTTGTCTCCAGCGAGTACCTTAATTGTGTCGGGGGGAAATAATCATATTCGATCGCATAGCCAGGCCGGAATATCCGTACGTTTTCAAATCCAGGCACCTGGCGCAGGGCTTCCGATTGTACTTCTTCGGGAAGGGATGTGGAGAATCCGTTCACATAGATTTCTACAGTATTCCAGCCTTCCGGTTCTATGAAGAGCTGATGGCGATCTCTCTCTGCAAAGCGATTGATTTTGTCTTCGATGCTCGGACAATAGCGAGGGCCGATTCCTTCGATGCGACCGGTATACATCGGGCTTCTATCAAAACCTGTTTTTAGGATATCGTGAACGGTTTGATTGGTGTAAGTAATCCAGCAGCTGCGTTGGGTGGCGGGTTTGGGGATATCCAGGAAGGAGAAACCGACGATCTGGTCGTCCCCTCTTTGTTCTTCCATTTTTGCATAGTCCAGGCTTCTTCCATCAATACGTGGAGGGGTGCCGGTCTTCAGTCTATCGCTTTCGAATCCCAGTTCGACGAGCTGTTCTGTTATTCCCGTGGCTGCTTTTTCAGCGACTCTCCCACCTCCAAACCTTTTTTCCCCGATATGAATAATGCCGTTTAGAAACGTACCACTGGTGACGACAACGGCTTGGGCTTTTATTTGGTGGCCTAAACCCGTGATAACACCACATGCTTTACCATTCTCTATAATAATCGAACTGACCATATCCTGGTAGAAGTCGACGTTTTCGGTCTTTTCGAGCATTTCCCGCCAGGTTGCTGCGAAAAGCATCCGATCGTTCTGAGCTCTGGGGCTCCACATTGCGGGCCCCTTGGAACGATTCAACATCCTGAATTGAATCATACTCTTATCTGTTACAATGCCGGAGTATCCGCCCAGGGCGTCTATTTCGCGGACGATCTGACCTTTGGCGATTCCCCCCATCGCAGGATTGCAACTCATTTGTGCAATAGTGTGCATGTTCATCGTTACCAGGAGAACGCGGGAACCCAAATTTGCGGCGGCTGCTGCTGCTTCACAGCCTGCATGGCCCGCGCCGACTACTATAATATCATATTCAGGAAACATAATGAGCAAAATTACAGCGAAGGGATGGGAAAGGACGATTTATTTGGAGTGTTCCACGTGGAATAAAATATGAGTACGGATTATTCGTTTTATTGGAGCCATCGGGGAAAACCGTTTGTTTCCACGTGGAACATTATTTATCAAAGTACAACTTTAAGTATTTGTCCTCTTTTGCCCTCATGGCCTGTTGATCCTTCTTGCTTTTATCATCGTAGCCACAGAGATGAAGAGCTCCATGAAACATCACCCGATGGAGTTCGGTTTTAAAGGAGGAGTTAAAGTTCTCTGAATTGTCCCTTACCCGATCAACACTTATATAGATTTCGGCGTTCTTTGCTTGTCCCTTCTCAGATAGGTCAAAAGTGATGATATCCGTATAGAAATCATGACTTAGGTACTGCTGGTTTATCTCCAACAGGTAGCTGTCTGAGCAGAATATATACTGCAGAGTATCTAATTTCTGCCTTTCTTTTTTAAATATCCCCTGAATAAACGTTTTCAAAGAGGATCTTTCCGCAAGGGAAAAGTCGTCCTGGAGAAAGTGGAAATAAATATTTGACATACCGGATTGTTGTGGCATTTCCGAAAATCGTAAATAGGTTTGACCCTGCAAAGCTAATTTTGTTTATTGATTTAGCTCTCGGCAAACCAGGCATGGATCCCGAGTAAAATGCATAAAATGAAGAGATTATCAGAATTAGAGCCAGGCGCCACAGCGAGAATACATTCTTTTGAAAAAAACGACCTGTTCTTAAAGTTGATGGAGATGGGTTGTGTTCCCGGTGAATTGATACGTGTAGAGCAGATTGCCCCCCTGGGCGATCCTATTTCTGTATCGGTTGCCGGATACAGTCTCAGCCTCCGGCTTGATGAGGCGGATAATATATTTATAGAAGAAGAAAAACAGCCGGCTAAGTCACGCCGTCGGTAGAATGAGAGCGAATGCGAAGGTTAGGAGTGAGAAGGACCAGGGGACGCCGGTCCGACGAAGGAGGGATCATTGAGACAAATCAAGAGACATTGTGGTACGAAATAAAAGACATTAAGTTCAAATGTACACGAGCCGAAGGCGACTGCATTTGGCAATTGAAAAGACATTAAGTTCAAATGAAAATAGGTCTTTATTTTGGTTCTTTTAACCCGATTCATCATGGACATCTGATCATCGCCAGTTATCTTTTACAACATAGCGAGCTTGAACAGGTTTGGTTTGTTGTGTCACCCCAAAATCCCCTGAAGCCGGCCGGTAGCCTTCTTAACGAATATCATCGTTTATACCTGGTCAAGGCAGCCATCGAGGGAGCCAATGAACTGAGGGCATCAGACATTGAGTTTAAACTGCCGAAGCCTTCCTATACTTGCGATACATTAACCTATCTCAGTGAAAAATACCCGGATAACCAGTTTGCCATTATAATGGGTAGCGATAGCTTTCAGAACCTCCCGAAATGGAAGAACTATACCTATATCCTGGAGAATTACCCGATCTATGTGTACAAGAGGGCCGGTCACGAGATCTTACCGGATTTCCCGGGGGCCAGGGTCGTGATTTCGGATGCTCCGCTGCTGCCCATTTCGGCCACACAAATAAGAAAGAACATAAAGAACGGAAAATCAATTCGTTATCTTGTTCCGGAAGCTGTCCGGGAGGAAATTGAACGAAATGGATATTACCGGTGAGCCCGGTAATGGGTCGAATGGGTCGGCACCGGCCCCTGGCTTATAACAGGCCTTCCTGCTCTTTCTTTGGAAGAGAACGAACTACCAGCCGGTAAGAATCGTCGATCATTTCACGGAGAAATTTGGCAGGGATGCTTCCGTCTACCAGGACGGTATTCCATAATTTCTTGTTCATATGATAGCCCGGTTGTACCGATGCGTATTCCTCTCTCCAGCCGATTGCTTTCTCCGGGTCGCATTTCACGTTGAATTGCAACACGGCTTTATCCAGCGAAGTCAACAAAAATATTTTGCCTTTTACGGTAAAGACGAGCGTATTCTCTCCGAAAGGAAAACCTTCCTGGCTATGCGCCTTTTTGAGACAATATTCTCTCAGCGTTTCTATGTCCATTGAATAAAGGTAAAATTTTTACAAAAATAGTTCCCGACGATAAAAGAAAGAACCCTAACCGGTTTTATTCGTTTAATACCCGATTCATTTTGTTCATGTTTTCAAGTATCTATAAATTGTAGCCTCATTCGTGTTTACACCACCCTATCAATCATTGACAATCCTGCTACGCCATATTAGTTTTCTGAAGGCTGTCTTCCTCCATAGCATTACCGCGTTTGGTGGTCCGCAAAGTCATTTGAGCATGATGATGAAAACGTTCGTCTATAAACGCCGGGACGTGACGGAAGAAGAACTGATGGATTACAATGCTTTTTGCCAATTGCTTCCCGGGGCTTCTTCCACCCAGACCCTGACGCTTATCGGCTATAAAAGAGGCGGCGTGGTGCTTGCTGTATTCACGCTCATCATCTGGATCCTTCCGGCCTCGTGCCTGATGGGCGCCTTCTCTTTTTTTCTTGAGTATTCGGGCCAAAAACCGCTCAGTATCATGACGATCTTCCGGTTTATCGGTCCGATGACGGTGGGTTTCCTGGCTTATGCGGCTTATCAGGCTTTCAAAATATCGGTGCATAATACGATTACAAGCGTGATCATGGTATTGAGTGCGATCGGAACGTTCCTGCTTTTTAAGACACCCTGGATATTTCCCATATTGATCGTACTGGGCGGTTTCGTGACCAACCTGAGCAGCAAGCGCATCCCGCAAAAGGAAATCCTGCCCAAGAAAATAAAATGGACAAATATCTGGCTTTTTGCGATCCTTTTCCTGCTCGCGGGTGTGGGTAGTGAAGTCTCCCGGAAGAATAACTGGCCATCTCATCGTCCGCTGATGCTGTTCGAAAATACCTATCGTTTCGGCAGCCTGGTTTTTGGCGGAGGGAATGTCCTGACTCCTATGATGTACGAACAATTCGTCGCGCGGACCGAATCTCCGCAATTGATCAAACGAAATCCCGGGATCATAAAGATCAGCAAAAATGATTTTTACACGGGATGGGGGATGGTAAGGGCGATTCCGGGTCCTGTCTTTTCGGTGGCCTCATTCATGGGAGGGATTGCGCTGAAAGACAATGGGCCTTCCATGCAATTATTGGGTTGCGTAATAGGGACTCTCGCGATTTTCCTGCCGAGCGCGTTGCTGGTTTTGTTCTTCTTTCCGATATGGTATAACCTCAGAAAATACGCAACAGTCTACAGGGCGCTGGAAGGTATCAACGCCGTGGTTGTGGGGATCATGATCGCAGCCACTTTTTATATGATGAAAGACCTGTACCTGGCGGCGGATTGGAAATGGATATTGTTGAATGGAGGCGTCATCCTTGCCACCTGGGCGCTGCTGAAGTTTACAAAGCTGCCTTCTCCGTTAATCGTGTCGCTATTTTTGCTATTGGGCTGGCTGGCTGTCTAAGGAGTTCCATGAGGTCCTCTTCTCCGGCTGTTATTGTTGTTGCCTGAAAAATGTCTTCCTCCTCCGCCTGGTCTGCCCCCGCCACCGCCTCTTCTTGCTCCGCCCCCTCCGCTCCCCTGCCGGGATCTGCTGCGGGGGTTGTAGGCGGGGGTAGGCCCGAATTTTTCCGGAATGGATTCTTTTTCAACCGGCTTGCCCAGCAGTTCCTCTATCGTGGCAAACTTATTCTGTTCTTTTTCGCTGATGAAGGTATAGGCTACGCCGTCGGTCTCCGCACGGGCGGTGCGTCCGATACGGTGAATATAGTCTTCCCCGTCATTGGGGACGTCATAGTTGATGACCAGGTCGATATTATCTATATCGATACCGCGGGAGAGAATGTCGGTTGCCACCAGGATCTGCAGTCTTCTGCTCTTGAAGTCAAGCAAAACCTGTTCTCTGTCCTGTTGCTCCAGATCCGAATGGATCTCTTTTACGTTGAAGCGTGACCGTTTGAGCTCCATCGTCAGTTGCTTCACATTATGTTTCTTTGAACAGAAGATGAGGATGCTTTTGAAGTTCGTCGAGGTCAACAGGGATTTTACCAGCGGGATCTTTTGATTTTCATAGATGACGAATGCCTTCTGTACTATACGCGCCGGGGGTTTCGAAATGGCGATGTTAATCTCGGCGGGATCGGTCAATATTTTCCGGGCCAGGTCCCGGATCTTTACGGGCATTGTGGCTGAAAAAAGGAGGTTTTGCCTTTTTGCCGGCAGGAAGGAGACGATCTTCATGATGTCATCATAAAACCCCATGTCCAGCATCCTGTCTGCTTCATCCAACACGAGGAATTGCAGTCCTTTCAGTTGGACATATCCCATATTGAGATGGGCGATCATCCTGCCCGGTGTGCAGATGACAATATCCGCCCCCCGGGAAAGCGCTTGTTTCTCGGTGGAAAAGCTGGATCCGTCCCCGCCCCCATAGACGGCGATCGAGCTGATAGAAGTAAAATAGGAGAGACCTTCCAGGTTCTGCGCGATTTGCACAGCCAGTTCCCGGGTCGGAACGATGACCAGCGCGTTCACCTGGTCTTCACTTCTGGCCTCGATCAGTTTATTAATGATGGGCAAAAGGAACGCGGCGGTTTTCCCCGTCCCGGTCTGTGCCGAAGCGATAATATCCTTTCCGGATAAAATAAGGGGTATTACTTGCTCTTGCACCGGAGTGGCATTCTCGTAGCCTGTGGCTTCGATGCCTTCAATCAGGCTTTCATTCAGCCCAAATTCTTTAAAATTCAATGTAGGAATAGTTAAGAAAATCCACCGGTCCCGAAAAGCCGGTCGGTCGGATTACGATGATATACTTTGCTCATAAAGGTACGGCAAACCACTCAAATGCAGCTTTTCTTCATTCGCTTATTCGGCGGATTCCCGGTTGCTCTCATCCGCAACGGGAGCAGCTTGCAGCTGGGGGTTGTGATTCCTGATACTTACCTGGAATTTTGTGTTCAGGCTCACCTGGTAATCGGCGTCGGCAAATAATCTCTTTACGACATCATCCTGCAGCAGCACTGCGGCCAGGTCAGAAGCGAGTTGGGATCCGCTGATCACATTGGCAACCCTTCCCCTGGTAAATTCTATTGTAAATTTATAACCAGCCTTTCTTCCACTACCCGCCCGTTCGAAGTCGATCTTGTTCAGATTCAGCGTCTGATCGCCAGACGCCGATTTCTTGAGCAGGATCCGCAGAATAGGCAGGTATTTATTCCAGATATGTGTATACATGTGGTATGCATTGATTTTTGGGTAAAAGAACGAACAGGGTTACAGTCTGCAAAGATCGGGATTAATAACGATGAAATACGGGTTTCTATATAATTTAAACGGCCGGGTACCCACAAAAATCTTTCCCGGCATCCGCGGAGGGCCGTCAGCGCCGGCCGGGGGGGAAGCCTGTTGTCCGCCGGAACAGACCGGGGAACGCTTTGGAGAGGGCTATATGACGGGCATGTCTTAACTTCATGCGGGGATTCGGGACCGGGTTCTTCCCGGCCCGGAAGGATGTTGCGGGCCGCAGGCAGGTTGCTTGCCATCAACCCTTTTGTAAAGATTGGTGATTTACCGGTGCGGAAATGCTTTCCAGAAGTCGAAGACAAGCGGTAACACCGTATAAAAAACCAACATGAGCGCAGAACATCAAAGACTGGCCGTAAATGCCACGAAGAAAATACCTTTGGAACAGTGGGGCCCCTATTTAAGCGAAAGACAGTGGGGTACCGTCAGGGAGGACTACAGCCCGCATGGGGACGCCTGGCATTATTTCCCTTATGATCATGCACATTGCAGGGCTTATTGCTGGGGAGAGGATGGCCTCGCGGGCATTTCCGATTTCTTCCAGAATCTCTGCTTTTCGGTGGCGCTGTGGAACGGAAAGGACCCGGTCCTGAAAGAAAGGCTTTTCGGCCTCGGTAACACAGAGGGCAACCACGGGGAGGATGTCAAGGAATTGTATTACTATCTCGACAATATTCCCACCCACTCTTATATGGAGTACCTGTACAAATACCCCCAGCAGGAGTTCCCCTACAAGAAGCTGCTGGAGGAGAACCGTAAACGGTCCAAACAGGAACCCGAGTATGAGATTCTGGATACCGGCGTATTCGATAACAACGAATATTTCGACGTGCTCATCACCTACGCCAAGCAGAACTCGAAAGACATCTTTATCAGGATCGAGATCCGCAACAGGCATACGAAGGCGGCGGACATAACGGTGCTGCCTACCCTGTGGTTCTATAACCGCAGGAACTATGAAGGGCTTGAAAAGAAACCATTGATCACCAGCCGGGATAAAACGTCCGTAAAAGCCACACACAGCAGGCTGGGCTCCTATTATTTTTATTTCCAGCCCGCGCAGGAATGTCTTTTTACGGAAAACGAGACCAACACACAGAAGGTCTCCGGTATTCCCAATAAGACACCGTTTGTGAAGGATGCCTTTCATGATGTCATCATCGGGAAGGAGAACAAGGAGCCCTTCCGTCAAAAGAAGTCGGGGACCAAATTCTCGCCTGTATACCATTACAAGATAGACGGGGGGATGACGAAGACGCTCTATCTGCGCCTGAGCAATAAGATCATGGACAACCCTTTCTCGGGTAACCCGGCCAGTCTTTTCGCCAGCCGCAAGGCGGAGGCAGATGCTTTTTATGCGTCCGTCCTCCCGGCGGGGATCAGCGACGAGATGGCTGCCATTCAGCGCCAGGCCCTCGCCGGTCTCCTCTGGAGCAAACAATATTATCACTTTGATGTGGAAAAATGGCTGACTACCAGCGACGGGATCACGCCGGTGAATCCAGGCAAGCTGAATGGCCGCAACCATGACTGGAAGCACCTCAAGAACCAGGATATCATCGCCATGCCCGACAAGTGGGAGTACCCCTGGTATGCCGCCTGGGATCTGGCTTTCCAGAGTATCGCGATGGCCCTTGTCGATCCGGTATTTGCCAAGCACCAGCTGCTGCTGATCATGCGGGAGTGGTATATGAAGCCGGATGGCCAGATACCTGCCTACGAATGGAATTTCGGGGATGTCAATCCGCCTGTCCAGGCCTGGGCGGCCCTGCAGGTATACCGGATAGAAAAAGATAAAACGGGAAAGGGGGACGTGTCATTTCTGAAGAAAGTTTTTAGCAAGCTCCTTATCAATTTTACCTGGTGGACGAACCGGAAGGATGGCAATGGCAATAACATGTTCGAAGGGGGCTTTCTCGGGCTGGATAATATCGGTGTCTTTAACCGCAGCCACCAGCTGTCAAACGATATGCAGCTGGAGCAGGCCGATGGGACGAGCTGGATGGGCATGTATGCGCTGAACATGATGGATATGGCCCTGGAGATCGCGATGAAGGACGAGGCTTTCGAGGATACGGCCACCAAATTCTTCGAACATTTTGTGTTGATTGCAGAAGCGCTTAATGAACAGGGCATGTGGAACGAAGACGACAGATTCTTTTATGATACCTTATCCATCGCGGGATCTCCTATGCAGTTGCGTATTCAGTCGATTGTGGGCATCACGACCCTGTTCGCTGTTTCTATAATCGAAAAGAAGGCCCTTGTCAAACTGGCAGACTTTAAAAAGAGGATGACCTGGTTTGAAAACTACCGGATCAAGAATAAGAAATATTGGCCAAACGAAGAGCATAGTGACGGGGAACAGATCCTGTTGTCGCTGGTCCCGCAGAAGCGGGTGGTGTATCTTTTGCAGAGGCTGCTGAACGAAGCCGAGTTCCTCTCGCCGGGAGGCATCAGGGCTTTGTCAAAGCACCACGAGCAAAATCCATACAACGTCACCATCAGCGGGATACAGTATACGATCCAATATGATCCGGGAGATTCCACCTCCGATCTTTTTGGCGGCAATTCAAACTGGCGGGGACCGGTGTGGATACCCATCAATTATATCATCATACAGTCCATCCGGAAATTCGGTAAATTCTATGGGGATGGATTGCTGGTGGAATTTCCGGTGGGATCCGCGAAAATGCGGAATCTCAATGAGATCGCCGATGAATTGACGCGGCGGGTTATCAGCCTTTTTGAAAAGGATGCCGAAGGGAAAAGGCCACTCCATGGAAAGTATAACTGGTTTTATCAACAGCCCGGAAATGAAAACCTGCTGTTATTCTATGAATATTTTCATGGCGACACCAACCACGGTTTGGGCGCCAGTCATCAAACAGGCTGGACTTCCCTGGTGGCTCAGCTGATCAACGAGTTGAAGAGTAATAGCGGGATGACTCCCGGGGTTTCTTCTTCCGCGCCCGTTGAATAAAGAGGAGGACAAAGATCCCGGAGAGGAGTGTCAGGGCTGCCAGATAACGCGCACGGAAAATGCGTGACCAGTCGATCGGGATTCCGGTGTCTGAACGACGGATCTTTTCCCCATGCCCCTTGAATTCCCGCGCCCCGATATCATAATTTTTGAACTGAGGTCTGCTGACTCCGCCTATATCGGTCCGGACGGGCATGACCGGCACCCCTTTATCGATGACTGCACTACCGTTCCGGACAAAACAATTCACCGTATCGGATAGAATACCGGACGCGATCGCGTCGGCGACATAGAGGTTATTGCTGGTGTCTGTGACGGGGTTGGCCGTGTTGATTTGCAGGATCCCCGTTGAGTAACGGGCCACATTATTAAATCCCAGGTTGTTGCGGACTTCCAGCCGATAGCCGTTTTGCGGGAAGAAGTCGCCGGCAACGACGAGAACGGAGACATAGCCGACCTTATCTTTTTTATTGCCTGCGGTATTGTTCAGGACATGCATGCTGCCGCCCCGCAGAAAGGGTTTTACAGACCCGGTGGTCGTATCGGACGGGTCTATACGGGTATCTATCGTCCCATAGTTCACGGTACCCAGGTCAATACAATTGTAAAGATAGCTTTCCGCTCTACCGTTCAGGCCGACGTTCCAGAGCCTCCAGAGATAACCCCATCCGCCTGACCGGTATATATTATAAACCGAGCCGTTGCCATGCGTGAAAAAGACGCCGACGTCACGGGTGCCGTTGGGCGTTCCGCCCCGGATTACCCAGTCATGGGCCGACATCCTGTAAATGGAGGTGCCGCTGACCTCGGTTCCATCAGTAAGGGTCGTGTCGATGATAATATTATAAAAGGCGATGGAATCGATGACGTTGTGAAAAGTGCCGATAAGGTCGAAGCTCCCGACGAGAAAGTTGCCTGACCGGATAAGGTGTTGATTGGCGAGGACGGTCCGGAACAAGGCCAGGGTCGAGTCGTTCCCGTTGTAGGTAATAAAATATTTAGAAACGTCCAGGATGGTGCCCTGGACGGAATCGTATTCACAATTCAGCATTTTGAGGCCGACACAGGGCGCTTCTACCGTGAAGGCGTTGCCGGCCAACCGGGAGAAGTGCAAGCCGTAGCGAAGTCCCGGGACACCGGCTCCGCTGAAAACCACTTCCCGGAGAGAGCCGATCCTCAAGCCTGCTCCAAAATTGACTATCCCGCGGTCATTGAGCAGGGTGATCCCTACCAGGTCCCTGAATTCACCCCCCAGCATATAGGTTCCCTCCCTGATTGTCAGGGTATCGCCGGGTCTGAGGCCTTGCATACCCACCTGGCTAAGGAAGCCGTTACCGCGACCGATCGGGATTTTTCTCGCGAAAAGGGAGATGGTGGGAACCAGGAAGGCGAGGAGGATGATTTTTTTCATATTACCGAGATAAGGTGTAGTGTATTAAATAGTTCCCCTTAGGTTCCAATAGTGATTTTCAAGTAGCCCATTCCCAAACGCATGGGAAATTTCCAATTCCGGGAATCCTTCCCGGCTTTTAAACTGCCATAATTAAGTAAAAATCAAATAGTTAAGAAAGTGGCATCTCGTTAGTATTCCCTATGGCACTACTGAAAACACAAATATATGAAAACGATCTTTACCCTCTTGATTAGCATCACTCTCCTGAACGCGAGCCCTGCGTTTGCAAACACCACCTACACCGTCAATTCCAACGAAACCTGGGCGGCTGCGGGCATTCCTTCCAGCTGTATCGGTTGTACCATTAATATCGGCGCCGGCTATACATTGACCCTTGCTGCGACCGAAACCTGTATGAATTGTGTCTTTAACGGCGGAACGCTGTCTTTAAACACGGGTGTTACCTTTAACATAAAGTATCCCGGATCTACCGTGGACACCGTCTACTTTAATGCTACCAACCTGATCGCCAACGGGACTTCAAATGTTGCTATCAACGCACCCGTCAACTTAACCAATTCCACCTGGACGTTTAACGGCACATCCTCCTCTGTTTCCAACTACAACGTCAATATGTCGTCGAGCCGGATCAATCTGAACGGTAATACCAACTGGATCATCGACGGGGGAACCTTCAATATGTTCAATACCAGCCAGATTTTTGTGGGAGATGGTACTTCGACAAGCACGGCCTATTTCCTGGAGAACGGGTATACGCTTAATATTTACGACAACTCCTATATCACTTTGCTGGGTCAGAGTAACTACTACGGCAACTGGGGAAGCTATAATTACGCCTCGGCCAGGACTTCGACCCCTACCAGTCATACAACGACCAGCACCATCAATTGTAATTCCGGCGCCGTTCATAGCTATGCCAACTCTTGTAATGGCGGACGCACCTATGGTCCTGCGACGATCAGTTCCACGACCACATCCTCCTCCACCCTGGCCCTTGTCCTGGTGACTTTTTCAGCCGAAATGGCCGGCAACAATACGGTGGATCTGAATTGGAGTACGCAGATGGAATCGAATACTTCGCATTTTACGGTTGAGCGCAGCGCGGATGGCATCAGCTGGAACGAAATCGGCCTCGTAGCGGCAAAGGGCATCTCCCAGACTGTGTCTGAATATTCCTTTACCGATGAAAAGCCTTTAGCCGGTGTAAACTACTACCGTTTGCAGATGGTGAACCTGGATGGTTCCTATGGATTTACCGATGTAAAAGTTCTCCGTACCAACGTCGTCAATGCAATCAGTTTCTTCCCCAATCCCGCCCGTGATTATGTGAATGTTACCCTGGGCGCGTCCGAAACTGAAACGACCCTGCGCCTTTACAACCAGGCCGGCCAGTTGCTGCAGGAGAAGAAAGTTTCCGGCGGCAGCGGTGTGATCGTGACTTTTGCGATCCAGCAGTATACGCCCGGGATCTATGTCCTGAATGTAGTGGGCGCCGATGGAAGCCGCGAAAACGGCAAGATCCTGATAGCTCATTAATAACTCATTCGTTGTTAGTAGTTCAGTATATGTTTTCAGTAGTTTCTCAGTGGTAAAGCATGTCCCGGTCGGCACCCTAAACGGTGGACCGGGACTGTTTTTTTCAGGATCTATGCTATCTTAACAAAGACTTACGCTATATTGACCAGCCGCTAAAAAGTCTGTTTTTTTTGCTAAATTGGGGGGCTCTGTTTATACGCAAAAAGCTTGTCTGAAATCCCGGAAGGGATTTTCCGGCCATTAAAAAGACAGTATGGCTTGCATAAAAAAGAAACTCCTACTCACAGCCCTTTTGGGAGCCTCGGTCTCCGTTATAACATTATCATGTCACCACGGAAACGGCGGGGTGCAGGCTGGTCTCGAGGAGAACGGGAAAATCAGTTATAATTTCCAGATAAGGCCTATTCTTTCCGATAAATGTTTCAACTGTCACGGTCCCGACAAGAATAAGAGACAGGCGGGTCTTCGTCTCGACATCGGTTCGGAGGCCTATAAAGCATTACAGGATCACCCGAATGCGCATGCGCTGGTTCCCGGGGATCCTTCCGCCTCCGAGTTGTTTCTCCGGGTTAGCACAAAAGACACGGCGATCCAGATGCCACCGGCTTCCAGTCACCTGCCCGGTCTTACGGACGAGGAAATCGCGCTCGTAAAAAAATGGATCGCGCAGGGAGCCGTTTACGAGCCCCACTGGGCGTTCGTGGCTCCCCGCAAATCCGATGTTCCGGTGGTAAAAGATGCGAAATGGCCTCATAACGAGATCGACAACTTCGTGCTGCAGCAAATGGAGAAAAGGGGGCTGACTCCCAATCCCGAAGCGGATAAGGCAAGGTTGCTGAAACGGATCTGCCTGGATATAACCGGTCTGCTGCCTTCGGCCGAACGGATGAAGCGTTTTGTCAACGATAGCCGGCCGGACGCCTACGAGAGAATGGTCGACGAGCTCCTGCAGGACTCGGCATACGGAGAGCGGATGGCTTTGCCCTGGCTGGATGTGGCCCGTTACGCGGACTCGCATGGCTACCAGGACGACAATTACCGCAGTGCATGGCCCTGGCGCGATTGGGTGATTCATGCCTTTAACGAAAATATGCCTTATGACCAGTTTGTGACCTGGCAGCTGGCGGGGGATCAGCTCCCCGATTCGAACAGGGAGGCCCTGCTAGCCACCGCTTTCAACCGGAATCATAAGATCACCGAAGAAGGGGGTGTCATCGACGAAGAATACCGGGTCCAGTATGTAACGGACAGAACCAATACCCTGGGCAAGGCGTTTTTGGGGGTAACCATTGAATGCGCCCATTGTCATGATCACAAATATGACCCTTTCTCCCAGAAAGAATATTACAGCCTTTTTGCCTTTTTCAACAATGTGAAGGAAGTGGGTATCGAGTCCACCGTAGGCGGCCCGGACACTTATGCGAAGAAGCCGAAGATGGAGATCACGAAGACGGACCTGGAGAACACGCTGCGGTTCATACAGAAAAAAGATACCAATAAGCTTGAGATCTCCGTCATGGGTGACCGGGATACCCTGCAGAATACCTATGTGCTGGTCCGGGGCAACTATGATGCGCATGGAGACAGTGTGCAGCCGGGGACACCGGCTTCGATCCTGCCTTTCCCCGCCAGCTATCCCCGCAACCGCCTGGGTCTCGCCAAGTGGATGTTCAATCCCGCCAATCCCTTGACGGCCAGGGTCTTTGTGAACAGGGTCTGGCAGGAGATCTTCGGAAGAGGTATCGTGAAATCGTCCGGCGATTTCGGTATGCAGGGAGATCTTCCCTCCCATCCCGCTTTACTGGATTGGCTGGCCGTGGATTTCAGAGAGCATGGCTGGGATATCAAGAGGCTGATGAAACAGATCCTATTATCGTCGACCTATCGGCAATCTGCCGTTGCCAGCCCTGAAAAAATAGCGGCAGACCCGGAAAACATCTATCTCTCGAGGGCGCCACGGTTTCGTATGCCTGCTGAAACAATCCGCGACATCGTTCTATGCAGCAGTGGTCTGCTGAACCATTCTATCGGCGGTCCGAGCGTAAAGCCCTATCAGCCGCCCGGGCTTTGGGAGCTGGCCTCTTCGGGAAGGGGTATTCTGAAGACCTATATACAGGATCATGGTGATCAGCTGTATCGCAGAGGGATGTATGTCTTTATCAAACGTACAGTCACGCCACCCATCCAGATGATCTTCGATGCGAGCACGCGGGATCAGTGTGAAGTGAAAAGGGCGCGTACCAACACCCCCCTGCAGGCCCTGGTCATGATGAACGACACCACGGTACTGGAGGCGTCGCGGGTCCTGGCCGGCCACTTGTTGCAGGACCAGCCGTCCGTGGAAGTGTCTATTGCCGAGGGGTTCCGGCGTATCATATGCCGGGAACCGGAGAAAAAGGAAATGGATATATTGATGGATTACTATAAGGACCGCCAGGCATATATGCAGGCAAATCCAACCGCTGCCCGGAAACTTTTGCAGGTCGGGGAGTATCCACAGGACGCCTCCCATCCTGCGGGGAGCATTGCTGCCCTGATGCAGGTGTTGGAGGTCATATATAATATGGACGAAGCCATTACAAAATCGTGATTATGGAAAAGGAACTCTTAGAGCATGGATTGAATATGAACAGGCGTCGTTTTCTGACCCGCCTGAGCGTCGGCCTGGGGACAGCTGCCCTGGGCTCTTTGCTGATCCCGGACCTGTTCGGAGGCGGAGAGTCGTCGGAGAAAGACTTTATGGCCGGCATTCCACACTTTGCCCCGAAGGCCAAGCGGGTGATCTACCTGTTCCAGAATGGGGCGCCTTCCCAGCTCGAAACGTTCGACTATAAGCCCATGCTGCAAAAAATGATGGGACAGGATCTGCCCGAGTCGATACGGAACGGGCAGCGGCTGACGGGGATGACCTCGATGCAGAAATCTTTCCCCCTCGTAGGCTCTTATTATAAATTTGAGCAGCACGGGGAGTCAAGGGCCTGGGTAAGCGAAGCATTCCCGAATATGGCAAGGGTCGTCGACGACCTTTGCATTATCAAGTCCATGCATACGGATGCCATCAACCACGATCCGGCCCTGACCTTTTTCCAGACGGGCGCACAGCAGGGAAACCGGCCCAGTATCGGCGCCTGGGTGAGTTATGGCCTGGGTACGGAAAATAAAAACCTGCCCGCATTTTGTGTGTTGCTGTCCAAGGGCAAGGGCAATGGTCAGGGTGTGTATTCCAAGCTTTGGACGAATGGCTTCTTGGATTCGATCCATCAGGGTGTCCAATTCAGCAGTGGTGAAAATCCCGTGCTGTATCTGACGGATCCGAATGGAATGGACCGCGCAAGCCGGAGGAAGATGATAGACCATGTGGCTTCTCTCAACCATCTTGGCTACCAGGAGTTCGGCGATCCCGAAATCGCAACCCGCATTCAGCAATACGAGATGGCGTATCGCATGCAGACGGCCGTTCCGGAAATCATGGATGTCAGCAAGGAGTCCGACGATATCGTAAAACTATATGGATCCGACTGTCTTACACCCGGTACCTTTGCCGCCAACTGCCTGCTGGCGCGGAAGCTGTCGGAGAATGGCGTCCGGTTTGTGCAGCTCTACCACCAGGGCTGGGACCAGCATGGCAACCTCCCCAATGAGATGAGAAAACAAGCGCTCGATGTGGACCAGGCGTCTGCCGCCCTGGTTACGGATCTTAAACAGCGGGGGCTTTTGGATGAGACCCTGGTCATATGGGGCGGGGAGTTTGGTCGTACAAATTTCTGCCAGGGTAAAATGACGCCCGAAAATTATGGGCGCGACCACCATCCCCGGTGTTTCAGCATCTGGATGGCGGGCGGCGGGGTAAAGCCAGGGATTGTTTATGGCGAAACGGATGAGTTCGGCTATAATATCGTTAACAACCCGGTCCATGTACATGATTTCCAGGCGACATTACTGCATTTACTGGGTCTTGACCATGAAAGACTGACCTATCGCTTCCAGGGAAGGCGTTACAGGCTGACCGATGTGGAAGGCAGTGTGGTAAAAGGCATATTGGCCTGACCGGGACCCGGAAACCGGGGTCTCCTGCTATCTCATGAAATGCGAATCACTAAACGACTATACAATGGACAGGAGGAAATTTTTGCGAACAAGCGGCCTCGCGACAGGGGGTCTTGTCATCGCACACGATCTGCTTGCGAAGCCCAGGGGACCGGTATATGGGCACAACGGTATGAAATATCGCATGGATGCGAAATGGGGGGCCCTGAACCCCGAGAAATATCCTGTCAATGACTGCCATGAGATGCGGCAGGACCGGAAGGGACGCATCATCCTGCTGACAAATGAAACAAAGAACAATGTGCTGATCTATAGCAAATCGGGGAAGCTCCTGGATAACTGGGGTCATGAATTCCCCGGGGCGCACGGTCTGACCCTTCATAATGAAGGTGGAGAGGATTTTCTGTATATCACCGATACGGTGCGTAACCAGGTCTTCAAGACCACGATCGACGGGAAGATACTCCTGACGATAGATTATCCAAAGGAGACGGGTGTCTATGCAGAGAAGGGAAAGTTTGTGCCTACGGAGACGACGGTGCTTGACAACGGGGATTTTTATATTGCCGATGGCTATGGCTCGCAGTACATCATGCAATATGATGCACAGGGTAAGCTGAAGAACTTTTTTGCCGGCAGGGGAGACAAGCCGGAGAACCTCGACAACGCGCACGGCATTTGTGTGGATACGAGAAGACCGGATCCCACGCTGCTGATCACGGATCGTACCCGGAATTGTTTTAAAAGATATTCGATGGAGGGCAAGCTGATGGAGACCATCAAGCTTCCCGGCGCCTGTGTCTGCCGGCCGGTGATCAAAGGAGATCATTTATATGCGGCCGTTTTGCGTTCGCCCAACCTGGATGCGGCCGGAACAGGATTTGTCACGATCCTGAACAAGGACAACCAGGTCGTTTCCAATATAGGGGGCACAGAACCTGTTTATAAGGAGGGCGTTTTGCAACCGATGGGACAGGCTGAAAAAATCTTTGTTCATCCCCATGACGTATGCGTCGATGACGAAGAGAATCTTTATGTGGCCCAGTGGGCGTCCGGTAAGGTCTATCCCTATAAATTCAACAGAGTATAAGCCCCTATAATATCGCAGATGCAAA
Organism: Puia sp.; assembly: GCA_031292515.1. Lineage (GTDB taxonomy): Bacteria > Bacteroidota > Bacteroidia > Chitinophagales > Chitinophagaceae > Puia. The sequence goes on from JARLGZ010000094.1 coordinate 112,793, forward strand.
CGTTTAAGAAATGTTGTGAAAGCCTGTTGATTGCAGGGCTTGTGTTTCTTTTTTTTCTTCTTGTGTTGGGCCACCGCTTGCATATCCCCGGGTGGCTGCAGGTCGTGGGCAGGATTCATCCCTTATTTGTGCATTTTCCAATTGTATTGGTGCTCATGGTTCTGCTTCTTTACTGGTTACCGCAGGGGCAGGGGGTCATCCTGGATGCCTGGGGCGCCGGCGTCCTGCGGTTGGTCACGGCATTGTCTGCTGTTTTTGCCGCGATCATGGGCATGCTTTTATCCCTCGAGGGAGGCCGTGAGGGTTCGATGCTGGCCTGGCATCAATGGGCTGGTGTCGCCGTGGCCGTGCTTGCGAGCGTCTATTATTATTACTATCCTGTTTTGCAGGCGCATGTCCGTGCGGGCCGGTCCTTTACGGCAGGGGCTGCGCTATGTATTTTTTTTACTGGTCATTGGGGTGGGGATCTCACGCATGGGGAGAACTATGTGCTGGGGCCTGTACTGAAAAACACCCGGGACCATGTGGCTCCTGAGAAAGCCGTGGTCTTTGAAAATATAATCGAACCCATCCTCCGGGCAAAATGTCTGCAATGCCACAATGCGAGCAGCTCAAAGGGGGGCCTGATGATGGATAAGATGTCCGGGTTGCTGTCGGGTGGCAAATCGGGTCCTCTCTTTGTCTCCGGGAAGCCTGATCTCAGCCTTATCATTCAAAGGATTCATCTTTCCGAAGAAGAGAAAAAGCATATGCCTCCGGCTTCGAAGCCGCAACTTACAGTTGAGGAGGCCCAATTGCTCTCTTCCTGGATTCAATCGGGCGCGCCCATGGAAAAGAAGCTTTTCAGCCTGCCTGCCCGGGACAGTTTCCGCTTGCTGGCGCAACAGTGGCTCAGTTCAGCGGACCAGGAGGAAGAAGAGCCTGTTTATGATTTTCACGCGGCCGATGAGAAAAAGATCGTATCCCTGAATAATAATTATCGGGTCATCGAGCCATTGGGTCAGCACTCGCCGGCGCTCTCCGTCCATTTTTACGGGCGTGGCGCGTACTCCGCGAAAGCCGTTGAGGAATTGCTCCCCTTAAAGGAGCAGATCGTAGATTTAAGCCTGGCGAGGATGCCCGTAAAGGACAATGATCTTGCGCCGATCGGGAAAATGACCAATCTGCGAAAACTCAATCTGAATTATACCGATATCAGCGCGGCGGGCCTTACGATGGTTGCGGGCTGCAAGCAGTTGCAGGAGCTTTCTCTATCGGGGACGGCGATAAATGCGGCGGCCCTGGAAAAGCTGTTGTCCCTCCCGCAGCTCTCACAGTTGTATATATGGGATACCCGGATCGATACAGCCGCCATCAGGACGCTTCGGAAGAAATTCGACCGGGTAAGGATCGACGATGGATTTGTGGACGACGGGAGTTTTTTGGTCGCGTTGAGCTCTCCCCTGATCGATGTGCCCGACAGTCTGTTTTATCCGAGGATGACCCTCCGGGTCCACCATCCTTACAAGGGCGTACAGATAAAATATACGATGGACGGATCGCTGCCCGATAGCTCGCACGGGGAAGTATATACGGGACCCATTGAGCTGGACAGCACGGCTTTGCTGGTCACGAGAGCCTTCAAAAAGGGGTGGTTGGGTAGTCCTTCCTCGTCCGCGAACTATATAAAGGATCTGCGTCCTGATTCGGCGGCAGTGATCTCGACGCCCGATTCCCTGTATAAAAAGATCAAACCGGCCATTCTCTATGATGGAGATCTGGGGATGGGAGGCTTGAACTCGGATGACGGGCGGTGGCTTGGATACCGCGGCAAAGATGCTTCCTACTATTTGTTCTATAAGAGGGATACGCTTCTCCGGAGCGTGACCGTCTATGATCTGCAACAGACGGAGTTTGAGAATTTCCCGCCGGTAAAGATCGAGGTATGGGGTGGGAAAGACAAAGCGAGGATGAGGCTGCTGGGAAGCGTCATGCCTGCGTCGGCAAAAAAAGAAGATCTTCCCCAGGTCCTTCATCAAAAGATCAATTTCCCGGTGACGAATGTCCGCTGTCTCAAAGTGGTGGCATATTCCCTGCGCCGGATGCCGGATTGGGTTAAGAACAAGAACAAACCCGCACGGCTGTTCATCAGCGAGATCCTCCTTAACTAAGCCGGTCGGACTAAAAAAAGAGGCCCCTCCGGATGTCCGAAGGGTCCTCTGTTGGTTGGGGGGTTGTTGTTATAAGAGTGACTGAAAAAGGTCCGCGAAATATTTTTGTTAGTGATTGATCAGGACTTTGCAGTTTTGGATTTTCACACCGTCGGACCATTGCAGGGAATAGATCCCATTGGCAAAGCCGGAAGGGTTATCCAATGCCAGGGTATTCTGCCCGGCGCTGGCGCTGAATCTCTTTTGCCAGACGATTCTGCCTCCCATATCAACCAGCCGTATGCTTGCCAGGCCGGCGTTGGCACACGTAAAGCTGATGGTTGCGGACCCTGCGACGGGGTTGGGTGCTATGGAAAGGTTGTTTCCAAATGTGCTGCTTCTTACCTGCACGCCGACCGTCTTGCTATAGATCCAGTGACCTGCGTGGTCGACCGCTTCGATCCGGTAGTAGAGGGTGCCACTGAGACTAAGCGCTCCGCCATCCGTAAAATTATAGAGATTGTCCGATTGGCCCGAAGACTTGGCGGCGACCGTACCGGCCGTGTTAAAGCTGGTCCCGTCGGAACTCTTTTCGACTATGTATTTATCGATGTCGATATCTCCGGAGACTTCCCATCCGACTGTGATGTTTCCATTATTGTTATTTGCGGTCACCGAGATGAATGCCAGAGGCAGGATCGTACAGGAGCTCGGGAAGATCGATGTCTGCAGCTGGGTGATATTCTGGGTGAGGACGCCCGACGAGCCTGAAGAAGCTCCGTAGGCGATGCTACCGGTTGTAGTTCCATTGACACCTCCTGCCGCGCTGCTGGCTGCATTGAGGGTGGCATTCGCGTAGATGATGCCACCACCGCCGCCACCACCGGGACCGTGCCAGGGTGTAGACGTGCCGGGGGCGCCGCTGTTGGATCCTCCGGCTCCGCCCACGGCGGTCACGGTGAGGTTCGATAAACTTCCTAAACTGATATAGACCAGGGCGCTTCCGCCGGCCCCGGCTCCGCCGCTGCCATCGTTCGCCACGGTGTTATTTGCATTTGCACCGTTTACATTGATGGTACCTGTTCCACCCATGTAGCCTGCCATTACGATGACCAGGCCTCCGCCGGCAGATCCGCTGCTGGCGAAGCCGCTACCCGGTGTCCCGGTGCCGTCGTTGCTGGTGCCCGCTCCACCACCACCGCCCAGTACCAGTCGTTTTGGAGAGGCCTGACCAAAGATAGCGCCCTTTGAGCCTCCTGTGGCTAACCCGGAAGACCATGCGTTGCCGCCCTTGCCACCCAAGCCGCCGTTACCGCCGCCGCCGCCGCCTGAATTCTGGCTGTTGGAACTGGGGTTGCCGTCCGTCGCTCCACCCCCCGCATTTCCGGGAGCGCCCATGGCGTAGCTGCCATAAGGATATCCTTCTAATGTGTTATCCAGTAGCGTTCCGTTGTTATTCAAATACCGGGGTGTTCCGCCGATGCCTTCTCCCTTCGATCCGTCTGCGGTGGTAGTAGCCGCTCTTCTATAGTCGGCATTCCCGACAGCGGCACCGCCCAACTGACGTCCTGCTCCGCCCCTGAAGCCGGCTCCGGACGCATCGAGGGTATAGCCGTTGAAAATGATGCTATCTACCGCGTACAAAACCAGCACGCCGCCGGTGCTGCCATTCCATTTTGGCGCGGTAATGTTCGCCGACAAGGAGAGATCGTAATAGACGGGAACCCTCATCAGCTGGTATGCATATTGACCATTGCTGGTAGTATAAGCTTTATTTGTGTAGCTATTCACAAGACCATTTTGGATGGTCAAAGTTCCTCCAGTCGTAGGTACGCTATTTGTAGCCACGACATACTCCATCGTTCCCGCTACCGAGGTTATATATCCATTACCTATGCCTCCGGCCACGTTAGCTCCGTAGGTGCTGTCATTATTAACACCGAATGTGGCCCCCTGCATTTGAATGATCAGCAGGATGTCTCCGGTGCTGATAGGGGTCGCACCAAAGCCCGCCGGCCCCACCGTGATCGATTTCGTTCCGGCGGTCAGGCTGGATTGCGTGCCCGGGTAATAGGTGTTCGGGTAATTGGCAATGCTTGTTTTACCTGTCGGACAGGTCTGACTAAATCCCCTGACAGGAAAGGCTGCAGACGCTGTAATCAACAGGGTCAGCAGAAAGCAATACCAAAAAGGTCGGGTCGGGTAGATAGTGTTCATTGGTAAGGATTGATAGTGATTCGTCTCACCGGTGCCTACATCGAAATTGGTACCATTCTCACAAGTTCGTATTAGCCAATAAGATATGCGAATCTGACTTTAGTCCTTTTTCTCTGGGGGGGAACCGATTTCCATTTTTGAGATTGCAAATGCCTGTTGCGGATCCGGTTATGCTCTTTG
>JARLGZ010000007.1 GCA_031292515.1 Puia sp.
ATTTTGTCGGAGTATGGGCGGACTCCTCTGCAATTTGAGGCCAATGTCGGCCAGGCGGATCCACAAGTGCAATTTCTTGCTCGCGGTAACAGGTATGACATTTATCTGCTGACGGATAAGGTGGTCTTCGCGTTTCCGGAGCTAATGCCTGGTAGGATTCCTGTCAATCCGACAGACCTACAAGTGCCGACAAACAGGGGAAAGGCTAGTCCTCAGTACTCCAATACCTATGTGAGCATGACGCTCTCAGGATCCCAACGGACTCAGGTAGTTGGTAAGGAACCGCTTTCCGGCAGCGCGAATTACTTGATCGGCAATGATCCACAGAAGTGGCATAAGGGTGTACCGGTATTCGGCAGGGCGGAATACCCTGAGTTGGCCCCTGGTGTGGACTTGGACTTGCATGGAATCCGCCAGCAATCTGAATTTGACTTGATCGTACATCCGGGTGTTGACATATCGGGACTTAGGTTAGGCTTCAGTGGGGTGCGCCATTTAAGTCTGGACAAGTCCGGTAACTTGTCTATCTCCAGCGGTTCCGGCGAGCTTCGTCTACTGAAGCCTGTTGCATATCAGGAAGTTGGTGGCGAACGCATCCCGGTTGTTGCGGAATTTGTGCGCAAAAGGCACAACGAAATAGCGTTTCGAATTGGTTCGTACGATAAGAGCCAAGAACTGGTAATCGACCCATCGGTGGTGTACTCGAGCTATCTGGGAGGAAGCAGCCAGGACGAGGCACTGGGGGTTGCGCTGGACAGCCAAGGTGCCGCCTATATCACGGGCACCACCACTTCAACCGATTTTCCGCTTCGATTCAGCCTGCAGCCATTTACCGGAACAGTTGACGCCTTTGTAACCAAGTTTCATCCCGATGGCGGATCTTTAGATTTTTCGACCTACTTTGGCGGGTCGTTCACCACCTTTGGCACAGCTATCTCGGTCCTCGATCAGCCTAACGCGCCGCAGCCGGGCGTGTATTTTGTCGGCTATACCGACTCCCCCGATCTGCCCTTACCTGGCTACACGCAACAGGGATATGCCGGGGGCTTGGACGCATACGTCTGCCTGCTTGACCTCGGTGGCCTGGGGGTGCTCGGCGGCAGTTACATAGGCGGCACGCAGGATGATGTTGCCACTGGTGTCAGTGTTGATTTACAAGGCTATGCCTGGGTTGTCGGATGGACAAAATCCTCAGCATCGGAAAAATTTCCGCTCATAAACCCTTTACAGGGGACGTTCGGCGGCGCGACCGACGCCTTCGTTACCCAGGTCGCGCAAAGCGCCTTATTCGCATACTCGAGCTACCTGGGAGGCAGCAACCAAGATTTCGCCTCGGCCGTAGCCATCGATAACCCTTACTCTGAGTCCGAGCAATATAACGTGTATGTTTCAGGTGGTACCAGTTCTCCAGACTTCCCAACAACCCCGTTTGCCCTCCAAAAGCATTGCGGCACCGACGGCCAGTGTAACGGCGGAAAAGACGATGCCTTCGCAACAGCTATAGCCTTTTCGCCCGGTAACTACTCGTACAAGTATTCGACGTTCCTGGGAGGGGAAAACCAGGATGACGCTTACGGTGTCGCCGCTGATCAGAATGGTGACGCATACTTAACGGGACAAACCGCTTCGACTCAATTTCCAATCACTTCGGGGGCGTATCAGAATTCCATTCGCGGCCCGCAGAACGCCTTTGTGACTGAGATCAATCCCGGGGGGACTTCCCTCGCATACTCAACGTACCTTGGAGGTAGCGCCAAAGATGCCGGACTGGGAATCGCAGTCGACGGTAGCTATAACATTTATGTTACCGGGCGAACCCTCTCTCCGGATTTTCCGACGCTGAATGCCACGCAATCGGCCATCGGAGGTCGCCAGGATGCATTCGTTAGCGCGTTTGTGCCTGTAAACAATGCGCCTACGTTGGCGTTTTCAACATTCCTGGGCGGTTCGGGAGATGAAGATTTGGTCGGCGGCGGCATTGCGGTAGACGACTCGCAGAACGTATATATAGTTGGCGATACAAATTCCAGTGACTTTCCTCTATCCGGGGCATTCCAGACGCAATTCGCCGGGAGCGGTACCTGCACTATCAACAATATGCAGGCTCCCTGCGAAGACGCCTTCATCACGAAGATTCTGGCTTTAGAAAACCCGACGCTCACAGTAAATCTGACGGGAACGGGTATTGCGGTCGTTACCAGCAACCCTCCCGCCATTGACTGCAGTAATATACCCAACACCTGCCAGGCAAAATTCAACTTTGGCACCCAGGTTACCCTCACCGAGCAAGCCACTAATACCACCTTCAATGGTTGGAGCGGCGGGGGATGTTCCGGTACTGGTGATTGCGTTCTGACGCTTACTTCCGATCAAACTGTCTCGGCGGACTTTACGTTGAATGTCACCAATGTGACACTGACCGTATCAATCGCAGGTACGGGCCACGGAGAAGTCGTCAGCTCCCCAGCAGGTATCGACTGCTTGAACACATCCCACGGAACGCAGGGTGTCTGTGCCATGAATTTTCCACAGGGAACTGTAATCACCCTCACGGCAACGCCGAACAGCGACTCCACATTCGCCGGATGGCCGGGAAACGTAAATTGCCTCGGCACGGCGCCGTGCACTTTCACTCTGAACACCGCTACGACGGTCCAAGCTGAGTTTGACATTGACGAGGGCACTCTGAAGGTCGAGGTCGACGGCCCCGTTAGCTCTGGGAATGTTTACAGTCCTCCTCCTAACGGCATTAGCTGCCCAGCCGGACAAACTTGTTCCCAAGACTTTTCGTTAGGAACCACCGTTACGCTGACAGCACAGGCATCCAGCGGTTACATATTCGCGGGCTGGAATGGCTCCGGCTGCTCGGGAACGGGCACCTGCCCGGTCACGATCAATGCGGTTCAAACTTACGATGTTACTGCCGTTTTTGCTAATCCCAGCGAGCCGCCGAAACTCAATGTCACGTTGAGCGGTGCTGGTTCGGGCACCGTAACCAGCAGCCCCCCTGGAATAAATTGTCCTACACAAGCTTGCACTGCCTCCTTTGACATGAACACGACAGTCACCTTGACTGCGACCCCTAATTCCAGTTCGACGTTTAACAGTTGGTCTGGAGCAGCAGGCTCTTGCGGCACAAATGCAACCTGCGCTGTCACCATCACTGGCTCTTTCGTAGCGGTTGTCGCTACGTTCGATCAAATCTATGTGCCCCCGCCGTCGCCTTTCTCGCTGACTGCTTCGCCCCCCGGAGGAGCCACAATCCCCAGCGGCGGCTCGACGGCCTACGGACTAACTCTTGTATCTTTCAATGGCTACACCGACACAATGAACCTAACGTGTTCGGTCCAACCGTCATCATCTTCTTCTCCGACATGTACGCTTACACCTCCGTCCGTCACTCTGGGAGCCGATCAGGCTGCATCGTCTACGTTGACCATCAACGCTGGCGGATTGATTGCGCGAAACACCAACCCGAAAGGTGCACGACCGGCTCCTTATGAGCTCGCCGCGGCTATGCTCATGTTTTGCTCTATTGGCGGCGTGTGGCTTATGCCGACTGGAAACCTGCGTACGGTCTACCGGACCGCCTTCAGAATTGCCCTTTTGATCATTCTGGCTGCGTTGGCGGTTCAAGTGGGCTGTGGAGGTTCGGGAAAGTCAAGCGGGAGTGTCAGTTCCGGCAGTAATGCGCAGCCTGGTAACTATATCGTGACGATTACTGCGACCGGATCGGTGACGCAAGTGTCCCAGAGCATTACGATCCCCGTTACGGTGCAGTAGGCCCAACGTATGCGCTATCGGTAGAGCTCTGTGGTTCTCGTACCAATGGATGATTATCCTTATTACAATCAGGTTTCATCGATATTAACGCAGCCATAAAGCTGACAACTGCGGTCGTCATTTCGTTAGTTTCTAGTTTATCCACACCGCAGTGCCCAGAGTTGTTCTGCTCACAGAGATTTAATAATCCATTAAGAGACCGCGTGGTAGTCTGCTCTCGCAGACTACCTATGCTGAAGCAACGGCATATTACGTGTCGCCTACAGCATAGTGCCTAAGGAGCGGCAAAGTGAAGCAGCGTATATTCCTCCTTGCATGTGCCTCGCTACTAGCTTTATTCCTTACACCATCCGACTTGCTTGCCAGCGGCTGCTCTTACCCGGAATATACACAATGTGGTACGCCCCTATCGCCAACCACATTCACCATAACTAAGTTGAACTACCCGTTCGCCTACATACAAGCGGACTGGTACGGCTTCTCTGCCAATTTCACCGATCTCATATATGTCCACGACTTAACCACGGGCGCTATCGGGCCGATGTCCGCCTATAGCAATCAGGATAATCCGGCAACCGGAACGCCTACGGAGCTTGTTAATGATCCGTTTGGCCAAAATTTTCATATTGGAGACCAGGTAGAGTTTGTTCTCCATGTTGTCAATGATCCGAACCATCCAGGCGGCGTTGATTACTGTGAAGGCCTAAGTACTTGTTACAAAGACAAAGACAACAACAATAATCCGATAGGGCATGTCTTTGCCGAAGCCCCCGCTGACTACCAGAACCAACATTATTGCGACCAGCAAATTCCCTGCGTGTTTCTCGGTTTCGAAGATATCCCATTTAACGAAAAGAGTGACTTCGACTATAACGATTTCGAGGTCATGGTTTACGGCGTGAGTATCAACGGTGGTCAGTATGCCGTTCCCGAGCCCTCGTCGTTAATTCTCATGGCCGGCGCGCCGCTCGCTTTCGCAGTTCGCAAGCTGCGGAGTCTGATCTGATCTTGCTCCTGCTGAAAACCTTGTTTGTGTGTCGCAGACTGAGCCTACTATGCTTTTCGTTCGGGGGAGTGATCCCTGGAGCATCGCGTTCGATCAGCTCTAACCCAAACTCGTCCCCCTGTGGTGCGCAGAAATTGCATCGGCCAGCAGTTGCCCCTTCGGGCATACGGCTAAGGCTTGGATTACAGATCGCCTTCGGTCAAGGCAGGGCCAAATCCGTTTTCTTCCAGCCAGCGATACAGGTGCACCTGATCTTGCCACCTTTGCCAATTGCGGGGGCGCTGACGTAAGCAACCGAACCACGGCAGAAAAAGGAGAAAAGGGCCGCTCCCAAACGGCCCTTTTCTCTCCGAAGGAACATCGTTATGCCGTTTCACTGTGGATAGTACCTTCGCGGATGTTAAGAGAGATTCGCACAGGCATGACGGCTCTATGAAAAGCCCCCTATCGGCGGTAAGGGAAAAGATCCAGCGCTCGGGATTGTCAGCCCATTTGGAATATTCTGTAACCTCTTCGAATCACCGTTGACCTAGTGCATTACGCGATTCTAAAGGCGTTTGTGACGGTCATGGAAATCGACCATTCCAATCTGCCAACTGCATCGCTTGGTCCGCTTGAGCGACAGATACACCGCGCGGTTCGCGAGCG
>JARLGZ010000095.1 GCA_031292515.1 Puia sp.
AGCCAACCTCCTGGTTGTCTTTGCGACTGCACATCCTTTTCCACTTAGCACACGCTTAGGGGCCTTAGCCGGCGATCTGGGCTGTTTCCCTTTCGACGTACGGAGCTTATCCCCCGCCGTCTCACTGACACGCTATACACCACGGCATTCGGAGTTTGGCTGACGTCAGTAACCTAGTAGGGCCCATCGGCCATCCAGTAGCTCTACCTCCGTGGTGAAACACGCAACGCTGCACCTAAATGCATTTCGGGGAGAACCAGCTATCACGGAGTTTGATTGGCCTTTCACCCCTACCCACAACTCATCCCCTCAGTCTTCAACCTAAGTGGGTTCGGGCCTCCACGCGGTCTTACCCGCGCTTCACCCTGGCCATGGGTAGATCACTCCGCTTCGGGTCCAGAACACGCCACTACACCCTTACGGGATACGCCCTATTCAGACTCGCTTTCGCTACGGCTACCCCCCACGGGTTAACCTCGCGACATGTCCCTGACTCGCAGGCTCATTCTTCAAAAGGCACGCCATCACCCCACGCATTCGAGGGCTCTGACGGATTGTAGGCACACGGTTTCAGGTACTATTTCACTCCCCTCCCGGGGTACTTTTCACCATTCCCTCACGGTACTAATCCGCTATCGGTCATCAGAAGGTATTTAGGCTTACCGAGTGGTCCCGGCAGATTCACAGCAGATTTCACGGGCCCGCTGCTACTCGGGAACACCATCAAGGCAGACATCGGGTTTTCACGTACGGGACTCTCACCCTCTACGGCAGGCCATCCCAAGCCACTTCCGTTAACCACGACATTTTTTTACTGCCCTCCAGAGGGATAGCCCTGGAAAGATGGGTCCCACAACCCCGCACACACAACCCCTACCCGGTATCACATGCATGCGGTTTAGCCTCATCCGCTTTCGCTCGCCACTACTCACGGAATCACAATTGTTTTCTCTTCCTACGGGTACTGAGATGTTTCACTTCCCCGCGTTACCTCCCACACCCTATATATTCAGATGTGGGTAACACGACATCACTCGTGCTGGGTTTCCCCATTCGGACATCCTCGGATCAAAGCTCGGTTGGCAGCTCCCCGAGGCTTATCGCAGCCTCCTACGTCCTTCATCGGCCTCTGATGCCAAGGCATCCACCATGCGCCCTTAAACACTTACGCACAAAAACCAATTGAAAACAAGAATCAAAATTGCACATCAACACACAACAACAACCCCGAAACCCGAAGATTCCGGAGCCGACTCTTGCGCGTTAGATGCTCGCAACCACTATCCACAAATCAAACACCACACCCCACCACCAAAACCGGTGAGGCAACAACAACCCCCACCACCCCCAACGGGATGATGTCCACCCCCACAAGGAAGGCAGCGAACGGGCCTGTTGTCTCAGGACCCAACAGTGTGTCTGGCAATCTCATCGGTCAACGTGTAATCCCAGCTGACCAGCGTTTGTTGTATGCACCCACCGGCAACCCACTACAGGCGCCGGCCATCTCCCAACCATGAACCCCGACACTATTGCCGGCACGGGGGAATCGATAAATGGTGCTCCTTAGAAAGGAGGTGATCCAGCCGCACCTTCCGGTACGGCTACCTTGTTACGACTTCGTCCCAATCGCCGATCCCACCTTCGACGGCTCCCTCCACAAGGGTTAGGCCACCGGCTTCGGGTGTTACCGACTTTCATGACGTGACGGGCGGTGTGTACAAGGCCCGGGAACGTATTCACCGCAGCGTTGCTGATCTGCGATTACTAGCGACTCCGACTTCACGGGGTCGAGTTGCAGACCCCGATCCGAACTGAGACCGGCTTTGAAAGGATTCGCTCCACCTCACGGCATCGCAGCCCTTTGTACCGGCCATTGTAGCATGTGTGAAGCCCTGGACATAAGGGGCATGATGACTTGACGTCATCCCCACCTTCCTCCGAGTTGACCCCGGCAGTCTCCTACGAGTCCCCGGCATAACCCGCTGGCAACATAGGACAAGGGTTGCGCTCGTTGCGGGACTTAACCCAACATCTCACGACACGAGCTGACGACAGCCATGCACCACCTGCACACAGGCCACAAGGGAACCGACATCTCTGCCGGCGTCCTGTGCATGTCAAACCCAGGTAAGGTTCTTCGCGTTGCATCGAATTAATCCACATGCTCCGCCGCTTGTGCGGGCCCCCGTCAATTCCTTTGAGTTTTAGCCTTGCGGCCGTACTCCCCAGGCGGGGTACTTAATGCGTTAGCTACGGCACGGATCCCAAGGAAGGAAACCCACACCTAGTACCCACCGTTTACGGCGTGGACTACCAGGGTATCTAATCCTGTTCGCTCCCCACGCTTTCGCTCCTCAGCGTCAGTTACTGCCCAGAGACCCGCCTTCGCCACCGGTGTTCCTCCTGATATCTGCGCATTCCACCGCTACACCAGGAATTCCAGTCTCCCCTGCAGTACTCTAGTCTGCCCGTATCGCCCGCACGCCCACAGTTAAGCTGTGAGTTTTCACGAACAACGCGACAAACCACCTACGAGCTCTTTACGCCCAGTAATTCCGGACAACGCTCGCACCCTACGTATTACCGCGGCTGCTGGCACGTAGTTGGCCGGTGCTTCTTCTCCACCTACCGTCACCGGAAACAAAAGCCTCCGACTTCGCCGATGGTGAAAGAGGTTTACAACCCGAAGGCCGTCATCCCCCACGCGGCGTCGCTGCATCAGGCTTGCGCCCATTGTGCAATATTCCCCACTGCTGCCTCCCGTAGGAGTCTGGGCCGTATCTCAGTCCCAGTGTGGCCGGACACCCTCTCAGGCCGGCTACCCGTCGTCGCCTTGGTAGGCCATCACCCCACCAACAAGCTGATAGGCCGCGGGCCCATCCCACACCGCAAAAGCTTTCCACCACAGACCATGCAGTCCGTAGTCCTATTCGGTATTAGACCCAGTTTCCCAGGCTTATCCCAAAGTGCAGGGCAGATCACCCACGTGTTACTCACCCGTTCGCCACTCGAGTACCCCCGAAAGGGCCTTTCCGTTCGACTTGCATGTGTTAAGCACGCCGCCAGCGTTCGTCCTGAGCCAGAATCAAACTCTCCAAACAAAAACGTCCCAACCCCAAAAGGCCAGGCAGAATTCGAATCAGAAAAACTGATCCAGCAAAAAGACACCAAAAACTGGCATCAAAAAACAACAAAACAAAACCACACCCAACACACGGGAAGCATCAGGCATAGCAAAAAA
>JARLGZ010000096.1 GCA_031292515.1 Puia sp.
ATAATTGAAATCGAAAGTCACATCCCCCGTGAAATACTTGGAATCGAAAGCCGGCGCCGTCGTTTTCCGGCTGGTACCGTTGAGCCAGGAGAAATCCCCGAAAGCAAAGGGCTCGCTGGCCTTCACAGGCGCCTCGAATGCCCCCGTATCTTTCTTAAAGACATGGCTCACGGAATTCAAAAAATGGCGCAAACCCTGGAGCTGAAAACCGCCGGTACTCTGCGAGGACGACGCAGCCGGTGCAACCGCAGCCACCCCCCCCTCATTCAATGTGTCCTGTTGCCCATTCAAAGCGTCCCTTTTCTCATCAAAAGCTCCTTTTTGCCCAATTCCATGTAAATGCTCATCCCCGTTCAAATGCTCAATCCCGTTCAAATGCTCATCCCCGTTCAAATGCTCATCCCCGTTCAAATGCTCAATCCCGTTCAAATGCCTGATCCCGCCCGAATGTTCAGACCCGATCGAATCCTGTGATAAAGCTGCCTGGCTTTGGTTAAAAGCGGACTTTCCCGACGTTTCCGTCTCCTGACTGTAGCCGCTGTGCGAAAGAAGGAATGTACTAAAATAAAAAATTGATCTTCTAAACATAAGGCTGTGTTTTGGTAATAAAAAATCCGGGGCGGAACTGATCCCACCCCTTGCCCCCTACCGATCTAATAACATACCAGTAAAAGGAGGAAGAACGGGAAATCTTTATGAAACCCAGTGCGGCAGGCAATTCCGGCTATTTTCGATGCGATCGGGGCCCAGAGGCCTCAGATTAAAAATATTACCACTTTGAAAAGGTTTTTCAAAGTGGTAATTCCGAAGGCTGAATTAACTATAAAAAATAAATAGAAAAACTCTAAAAAATAGGAAAAAAGAACGATTCTATCAGATTTTTTCAAACCAAAATTCTAATAATTGACATTATACGAACCTAAAATCACCAAAATTGACCAAATATCATATTTTCATAAATATATTGATTATATAATATACGAATTTCCAAAATGGAAAAATCTTTCCCGCATCGCTTTCATGCTACCTGCCTCCATGAAAAAGCTCAGCCCCGGTGTCATGAGCAACACCAGGGCTGAAGCGATCAACATTGACATCCGGGAGATGTCGGCAATATGATAGACCTCCGATCCGTCTGAAGCGGCGGAATAAAACCCATCTCAAATCTGCCCGCTAGAATCTCACCAGCAGGGCCAGCACGATCCTCGATTCCGCCTTGACCATATCCGGCATCCAGGGAGTACCATTCGGCCCCGAAGTATTCCAGCTGCTCAACGGAGGAGCCACGGAACCTCCGCTGGAAGTATAGGTGTA
>JARLGZ010000097.1 GCA_031292515.1 Puia sp.
GCCGCCATTATGAAACCTTGGGATTCGAGCTGGTCGGCGAAGGCGGCGACGGCCCGGCCTTCAGCACCTTGAATCTGCGTGATTTCAAGCCCATCGAAACATTCATCACCATGCGTGAAGGCTGAGAACCATGACGAGCGAAGCGATTTATGCGAAGCTAACCGAAATCTTCCACGAGGTGTTCATCCGCGACGATCTCGTCCTCACGCCGGAACTGTCGGCGAAGCACGTCGAGGGATGGAATTCGTTCAAAATGATCGAAATCATCATGGCGACCGAAGATCGCTTTGGGGTCAAACTATCAACAAAAGAAGTCGATGGATTGAAAGCGGTTGGAGATCTCGCGGATTTGCTCGAAAGAAAACTGAAATAACTTATATATTTAAGAGAATTTACCGACGGCCGACTTTTATCATCGTCAGTGGAAAGCGCACGTGACGCCTGGAGGAAAAATGGTTGATAATGTTTGTTTCAGTTTGCCGGGACTTGCCGCAATGGAGGCGGCAGTAAGAAATCCGTATTCTCGATGGGATAAAATCAAGGGTATCGGCAGCGATTGCTTTCTCCCGAAATTAAACCCAAAATTCCAGATTGGAAAAGAAAAACCAGTTTTTGCGATTGGATGCTGTTTCTCTCAGGGCATTCAAATGGCATTAAACGCCCAGGGGTTCGACTTAATTACATTTAGAGAAATGTCTCCCCGCCGGGAGTTTTTTATGCAGCAGGTTGCAGGCGAAAGCTACCATTACCCGCTACATTTCTTCCTACGTTATTCATTAGCGTCTATGGCCCAAGAAATAGATAGAATATTAGGCGACAGTGTGTTAAACTCGGATGCCCTCTTTTATAAAAGAGACACTGAAATTCTAGACTTGCATTACAACGCTGAGTTTCCCTTAAGCTCGATGTCGGACTCAATTGAGAGACGTCAGCACATTAGAGAGCATCTGACGCACCTAAAAAGCGCAGGGCTTATGATAATTACTTTGGGCCTAATCGAAGTGTGGCTAGACAGAGAGACCGGCTTATACCTAAATGCCGCTCCACCATTTGGAGCTTTGATCGATGCACCTCTTCGATATCAGCTAAATATAATGGACTGGAGAACAACATATGCATTAGCTGAACGTATGATCGATCAAATCTTGTCGGCGAATCCAGAGTTAAAGATTGTGCTCATGGTCTCTCCTACCATGCAGGACACGACTTTCGCGCCCAATGATCTCACTGTATCATCGTCTCACTCAAAAGCTACGCTGATATCTGTGGCCCGAGAATTAGCTTACGCAAATTCTTCGGTCGATTATCTCCCGACATGGGAAATGGCAGCTCTTTCAGATCCTCGGCGCGTTTGGGAAAAGGATGGGAGACACACGCAAAATGAGTTCGTGCAGGTCATGATGACACATTTTGTAAATTCATATATGTCGATCTCGACTTAAGTGACGCGATATTGGCACAAAATTATTTCCGCGCCACAACAACGTAGATTCCTGAGTTTTTTAGCCCCGGCTCGGCAAAGAGCGAAACCGCATAACCGCGCCCACGAAGCATATCGCGCATTGTTTCATGCTCGCGTGCCCCCTGGTCATGCACCTCGATGACCAACTGGTCGATCCGCGGCCAGTCTGCATCTTCAATCCCTGCGAGAACGACATTTTCGGCGCATTCGACGTCGATCTTCGCGAGCGCAAGACGATCAACGCGATACTCTTCCATCACTTTTGAAATGGTCGTAATTGGGCACCTAAAGGTCTGGGCATCTTCCAGTTTCGTGCCCACGAGCATGTCAACAATTCGATCCTCTGGTATTTTTCCCTGTTGACGCTCGAATTCAGTCTTCGCTCCTGCCTTGAGCACGTCCAAATCCCGCTTTTCATCGGCGAACATGCTGCTCATTAGGGTATATTTTGGGTAGTAGGTAAATTCCGTTTCCCCAACGCTAGCGCCGAGCGCGGTCGGCAATACGAGAACTCGATCGCCTAGCGATGCGAGATTTTCACGAATTGCTTCGATGCAGTGGGGAGCAGGTTCAAAGCAGATAATGCGAGCGGGATTAAACCGCTCGGCCATATAAAGAGCAAACAGACCAATATTTGCGCCGATATCGAAGACAACGTCGTCGGGCGTAATTTGAATACCATAAGAGCCGTAGACATTCTGCACAAAGATCTCATCATAGAGAAATTGTGTTTCGTAGGAATTTATCTCTGTAATACACAGCCCGTTCGGTAAAGTAGTAGTCTGCATTGTAACCCCCACGCCAGATTAATATAGTTTCACGCAGCAGCACCTGCCGGTTCGCACAGGAGAACATGCCCCCGCATTTCAAAACTATATCCGAGCGGGCCGAGGATATCCTTACAATCCGTCTCGGTCGTTCCTTCCCCATGGATTCGCGCATGAATGTCGATTGACAAATACACGCGGTTGGAACGGAGAAGATTGAGCGCGCCGGTCAAGGCGTTGGCTTCGTATCCCTCGATATCGATCTTCATGACGATGTCGCGATTTTTCAGATTGTGCTCTTCGGCGAAGGTATCGAGCTTGATCGTCCGAATCTCCGACACCGTGCCATCATGATATTTGTCATCTGGACCGCTCAATGTCGAAGTCTCCGGAAGAAAAGGAGTCTGCCCCGACAGATCCAAATTTCGTTCCCGGAACGCCGCGGAACCATCCGCATCGGATACGGCAAACCCAAAAACCTCGACGTTGGAAATCGAATTCCGCTTGATCGTTGCCTGAAGCAGATCTCGCGCCCGC
>JARLGZ010000098.1 GCA_031292515.1 Puia sp.
CCCTTACCGGTGGGCAAAATATCGGGTGCTATACGTTGAGCCCATGCATGACCGATGGAGAGGGCAAAGAACATCGCAAGTACGCTTAGTTTCATGTCGAATTGGTTTTAGTATGTCGATGATATTGTGATAATGCTTTAGTTTTGTATATGTCTGTTTTGCCGACGTAAAGATAGGCCATCCTGTCAGATGTTATTCTTTTGGAATTCCCGGGCCCGTATCCCGGCCTTCTCGTATCCCGGTCCGGGCGAACAACACATGCTCCGGGGTTTAATATATAATTACATAAGTGTAAACTATTAGGAAGGAGTGTTCCGGCGGCTCTGTTTTAGAGGGAATCCTATATTGCTGTAAATTTCAACGCCCTTCACGACGTCGCGCGGTTAAGGATTCAAAAAAACCCTGATTTAGCATAAAAACAAATGCTGAATGAACCCCGTATTAGAATTCTTTGCAAAACTGACCGACAGTTCGGATTGGCCGGCAAAATGGCATTGCGGCCGCTGGACCGAATTTCATGGGTGGCTTTACATCATAAGCGATCTTTTGATATGGTCCGCCTATTTCAGCATCCCGCTGGTGATCATCAAATATCTTTCCCGGAGAAGCGATGTCCGGTTTGTAAAGCTGTATTTTCTTTTTGCGGCGTTTATTTTGGCCTGCGGTGCTACCCATTTTTTGGACGCCCTTGCTTTTTGGATCCCTGTATACCGACTCAACGCCCTTACCAGGCTGGTAACGGGTATTCTTAGCTGGCTAACCGTATTTTACCTGGTGAAGCTGCTGCCGGATGCCTTCTCGCTAAGATCTCAAAAAGAACTTGAACAGGAGATCGAACATAGGAAAAAAGCAGAGGAAGAAGTGAAGCGGTTGAATACCTTACTGGAACAGCACGTCATCGAACGAACCAAAGAGATTGCGGATTACAAGTACGCCCTCGACGAGTCCTCCATCGTCGCCATTACCGACCAGAAAGGCTTCATCCGCCACGTGAACGACAATTTCTGCAGGATATCGAAATACAGCGCCGGGGAATTAATCGGACAGGATCATCGCATCATCAATTCCGGGTATCATCCTGCCGCCTTCATCAAAAATTTATGGGTGACCATCGCCAACGGGAGAATATGGAGAGGCGAAATCAGAAACCAGGCAAAGGACGGGTCTTTTTATTGGGTTGACACGACCATCGTACCTTTCCTGGATGGGGGAGGGAAGCCCTACCAGTATGTCGCCATCCGGGCTGATATCACCGACAGGAAACGGGTGGAGGAACAGCTTCATAAGCTGAATGAAGAATTGGAAGACCGGGTCAACCTGCGCACGGATCAACTGGAAATGGCCAACCAGGAAATGGAGGCCTTCACCTATTCCGTTTCTCATGACTTGCGTGCACCGCTGCGGGGTATCGTCGGGTTCACCTCGATCCTCGAGGAGGAATATAGCAGCAAACTGGATGACGAAGCCAGGCGGATCACATCGGTCATCAAAAAAAATACGCTGAAGATGGGCCGGCTGATCGATGACCTGCTTGCTTTTTCCCGGATGGGCAGACAGGATCTGTCGAAAGCGGGGATCAATACCCAGACACTGGTAAGAGAGGTGATCAATGAACTGGCGCCCGCCGATACCCATTCCCATATCACATGGAATATGCAGTCGCTGTCTCCGATCGATGGCGATATCAATACCATACGCCAGGTATGGATCAATCTTCTCTCGAATGCCATAAAATATTCCCGTGGCAGGGAGAACCCCGAAATCACGATCGGCCACTACGGCAGGAAGGGGCAGATCGTATTTTTTGTAAAGGACAATGGGGTCGGTTTTGACAACAAATACCGGGATAAGCTGTTCAAAGTATTTCAGCGTCTGCATAGCGCCGACGAATTCGAAGGCACGGGGGTCGGGCTGGCGCTGGTAGAAAAGATTGTCTCCAAACACGGCGGCAAAGTCTGGGCAGAAGCGGTCATCGATGAAGGCGCCTGTTTCTTTTTCTCAATTCCGGCAAATCAGATGGTATAACAGATCAAAAGATATTCTGTATGAATCAAAAATCCATTGAAGTATTGCTCGTGGAAGACGATCCCGATGACGCCGAACTTACCATCCGCGCCTTGAAGAAGCATAACCTGGCCAATCATCTGCTCCATGTCAAAGACGGGGAAGAAGCGCTGAACTTCCTCTTCGCAAAGGGAGCGTATGAAAAGACGAGGGATCTCGCGTCCCCGCCAAGGATCATATTGCTGGACATACAGATGCCGAAAGTGAACGGCCTGGAAGTCCTGCAACAGGTGAAATCGGATCCGCGGACAAAAATGACGCCCGTGGTCGTGCTGACATCTTCAAAGCAGGATCCCGACATCCAGAAATGCTATGCCCTGGGCGCCAACAGTTATATCGTAAAACCCGTAAGCTTCGAGAGATTCGCCGATGCGATCAGGGATCTCGGGTACTATTGGCTAATATTAAATACACCGCCTGCTTAAGTCCAAGAATATGCCTGAAACTTTGAAAATCCTGATGCTGGAAGACAATGCCACCGACGCGGAGCTCGTCGAACGCCTGCTAAAGAAAGAAAAGCTGGACTTCGAATTCAGCCTGGCCATGAACAAGGATACTTTTCTGCGGGCGCTCGATCGGTTCTGTCCAACCGTTATCCTGGCGGATAACTCGCTGCCTCAGTTCAATGCAAAAGAGGCCCTTGAAATCGTCAACGGACGGTCGCGTCATATCCCTTTTATCCTGGTGACAGGCAGCGTATCGGAAGAGTTTGCGGCAAATATCATAAAACTGGGCGCCGACGACTATATCCTGAAAGACAGGCTGATCAGGTTGCCGGCCGCCATCGATGCAGCCGTAAAACAGCAAAGGGTCGAAATGGAGAAATGGGAGGCCCAGGAAGAAAGCAGGAAGTTCAGCGAACGGGTACAGACCTTGTCGAAAGCCACAAAGGATGCCATCTGGGACTGGGATCTGCTGACTGACCAGGTATGGTGGAACGAGAGTTTTTATACCCTGCTGGGATATGATCCGGAACTCCCCGTTCCGGGCGTTTACGAATGGACAAAACACCTGCATGCGGATGACAGGGATAAGGTGATCGGAAGACTGAGGGATATCCGGAAGAATCTTACCCACTCCTGGGAAGATGAATTCCGCTTCCGGCTGGCCGATGGAAACTACGGAACCATGCTGGGCCGGGCCTACGTATTAAGGGATGATTCGGGGACACCGGTTCGCGCCATCGGAGCCTTTGTAGACCTGAGCGAACAGAAGAGGCTGCTGAAAGAGATGGAAGTTTTATCCCTGATTGCCAAAGAGACCGGCAACGCAGTCATCATCTTCGACAAAGGCTCCTGGCATACGACCTGGGTAAATGAAGGCTTTACCCGTCATACGGGCTATACCGCTCAGGACATGCGTGGCGGGAATCCGTCAATCCTGCTGAAAGGCCCCGGGACAGACCCGCGGGTCTTCGATGAACTGGTTAGCCGTATAGCGGATAGCAAGCCGTACACAGGGGATATCCTCATCTATACGAAGAGCGGGGAGCCGAGATGGCATTATGTCAGCGGGCAGCCTATCTACGATGACCATAAAGAAGCCCGGAAATATTTCATCATCTCCACCGATGTTTCCGAACGAAGAAGGATGGAGGAAGAGAGACTGACCGCAAAGATCGAGCAACAGAAAGAAGTGACCCGCGCCATCCTGCAAACCCAGGAAAGGGAACGCAATCAACTGGGGAGGGAATTGCATGATAATATCAACCAGATACTGGCGTCCGTATACCTGAAACTGGGTTTCTACCTGGAAAATCCCGAGGCCAGGCTCCCGCTGATCGAAAGCTGCCGCCAAAGCCTGAAACATGCCATCCAGGAGGCGCGTAACCTCTCCCACCAGATGGTGATGCCCAGCTTTTCGGAGAAGGATCTCCGTGATGAGCTTTCGATGCTGATCGAAAATTACAGCTACCGGAAAATCGTCCGGCTGCAGACCGCCAGCCTGGAGGAGGAGAAGATTTCGGACACCCTCAAAGAGACCCTCTTCCGGATTGTCCAGGAACAATTGAGCAATATCCATAAGCATGCCAACGCGGAAAAGATTTTTATCCGCCTGCATAGCAATCCCGAAAGCGTCACCCTATTCATAAAAGACAATGGGGTCGGCTTCGATATCCATCAGAACCGGAAAGGGATCGGCATCACCAATATTTTCAACCGGGTGCAGTCTTATAACGGTACGACGGATCTCATCTCCAGCCCCGGCAGAGGATGCACACTGGTCGTAAAGATTCCCCTGCCCCGGTGAGGGTGATTGCCTGCCCCGCCAGGGTTATTATTCGCCTCGCAATGGGATCGAAAACCTGTGAATTGTGTAAGGAATTCCCCAAAAGAGATAACATTTCTACCCATAAATAGGTCCATCTTTATGGGAGTATCGAACAAACCTCCCATAACAGCACTAAAACCACTAAAAATGAACCCCCGCGCAGTCATCCTCCGCCGAGCGAAGCTATCCGGCTTTGCGAAGCCGGCAAGCCGTCTGTTTTCTTTCCCGCTCCCCGGCAGGACAGAAGATAAGCCCGCACGATTCGCATCCACACTGGCGCACGAAGTGAGAAACCCCTTAACCACGATCAATCTTGCCGTGGACATGCTGAACCTTACGGGTATCGACGACGAACAGCGGCAATACCTCGAGATCATTATGAGAGGCTCCGGCCGGATCAAAGATCTGATAAACGCCCTTCTCCTGTCGGGGCAGGCCGATGAAGTCATGCCGGAATACTATTCCCTGCATCGGCTGCTGGAAGAGGTTTTGATCATGGCCACGGACAGGATCGTGCTTAAAAATATAACGGTCCGCAGGGACTATATGGGTGACGACCGCTTCATACTGATGGACAAAGAGAAGATGAAGATCGCTTTGACAAATATCGTCGTTAACGCGATCGACGCCATGCCGGAAGAGAGACCCGAATTAAATCTGGTCACAAGATCGACAGACGGTCTCTGCATCCTGGAGATCCGTGACAATGGCATAGGCATCAGCAAAGAGAATTTGAAACAGATATTCAACCCCTACTTCACGAACAAGCCGGGTGGGATGGGTTTGGGATTGTCCGCTACCATATCTATCCTCCGCGCAAATCATACCAGGGTGGACGTTCAGTCCGAACAAGGCATAGGAACTTGTTTTGTGCTTTCGTTCGACAGCATGTGACAACCGGATGCCGCTTGAACGATCTGCTATGGCCGGTTGGTCGATGACTGCAAAAAACACTCAGTGAAAGAAGTAATCGACCGAAACCCCCGCCGTACCGGAATGATAAAAGGGGAGGGCCACCAGACCGGTATCTCTGCGGCCTCGATTGATATCGCCAGCTTTCTTGGTTCGGACGAGCCTTCTCCGGATGGCAGGATAGATCCAATAAGCCGCCTTCGTGGACAAAATCCCGATACCGGCGCCGGGAAGCAACTCGCTGAACCAATGCTTGTCGTTATAGAGCCGCAGGTAGCCGGTAGCAATCGCCGCGGCATAACCCCCGATGCCATACCAGGGAGACACCTCTTCATACTCCTGGCGAAGGAACTCCGCCGCTACGAAGGCGGTTCCGGTATGCCCCGAGGGAAACCCATCATTGCCCGATCCATCGGGTCTCTCCGCCGGGATCGCGTGCTTGAGTACTTCTATGGTGATCCCCATCATGGCATTGGCCGCCAGGTAGACGATCGTCCGGTCCCTGAAATTATTTTTCCCCTGTATGCCCACCACGTTGAACAGGTATACGGCAGCGCCCGGAGCGTACTGGAGATAATTGTCAAGCGGTAACTGCCCGTGCGGACGATCCAGCCAGACCGCTTGCCTGATATGACGGTCTAGCGATTGGAGGGACGGATTGTGTAGCGCAACGACGCCATAGGCGATCAGGGCCGAGGGGAGTACAAAAGAACAGACAGTCAATTTGTTTGCTTCCTTTTCCATTTTTACGGCAGGCTTCCCGACCGGCTTCGGGAAGATTGCCGACACGCTGTCCTGCTGAGCCGCCGGGTGAAGGGTCGACGCCAGACATAACAGCAGCAGCCAGCACTTTTGGGGCATAGCCGGCAAGATAAAACCCAATTCTGTAAAAAAACTGTAATACAGGGATGGCAATCGAAAAAAAGTCATTGTCAGGGACTACCCGGAAGGGACAACACACAGCCCATCTCTGTATCGTTGATCTCCGCGCCGATGCTCCTGTAAAATTCGATGGCGTTGGTATTCCAGCGGGAGACCAGCCAGCGTACCGATTTGCAGCGGTTCTCTTTGGCAAACTCAATCACCGCGAAGAGCAGCCCCTTGCCGATACCATATTTCCGGCTGTCTTCCTGCACGTATAGGTCGTCGAGATATACCGCCCGTCCCGTCCAGGAATAATAGGCGAAGAAAAAGCTGGCGAATCCGGCGATACGACCCTCTTTTTCTGCGACAAAACATTGAAAATAGCGCTCGTCCTCGCTCAACTCCTCCAACGTGATATGCATTTTCTCCGGCGTCTTCTGAAAGACGGCGAATTCCCTGAATAAATCCAATACGGCCGGGAAGTCCTGTTTGCTGGCCTTTCTGATGGTGATAGACATGACTGTGGGGCTATGATGCTTTCCAAATGTATAAAAAGCGTGGAATTTTCCATAAATCTCTGCACTGACCCGGGCGATAAAACCGGATGGTCGTTACTCCGATCTCAGGCTCTTCACCGGGTTTGCCAATGCTGCCTTGATGGCCTGGTAACCGATCGTCAATAAGGCGATGACAACAGCAAAGACACCGGCAAATGCGAATACCGTCCAACTAATGGAAATTCTGTTGGCATAGTCCTGCAACCACCTGTTCATAAAATACCAGGCCAATGGCGATGCGATCAAAAAAGCGATCAGGATCAGTTTCAAAAAATCCTTTAACAGGAGATGGGTGATACCCAATACAGAGGCGCCGAGCACTTTTCTGATACCGATTTCCTTAATCCGGTTGATCGCTGAAAGGGCAGCCAGGCCCAGCAATCCAAGACAAGCCAGAAAGACGGAAATGCCGGCCGCCCATCCGACGATGCCGCTCCATCTTTGTTCGCTACGGTAGTAATGGTTGATGTCCTCGTCGAGAAAGCTATATCTCATCGGTACACCGGGGGCCGCATGGTCCCAGGCGTTTTTGATCACTGACAGCGCTGTTGCGACACTGCCTGCGTTGATCCGGATATAAAAATGGGTATACCCTTTATCGGCTGTAGTTTCAAACAACTGATTTTTTATCCCTTCGCTTAACGGCCGGTAATAGAAGTTTTTTACAACGCCTATGACATGGGCCGTCGTGCCCTGGAATCTTTTTATTTCCTGTCCGACAGCATTTTGAGCGGTCCATCCGAAGGCCCGCATCATCGTCTCATTGATGATGACCCGTTTTATTGTATCACCGGCCACAGGCTGTTCAAAGTTGCTTCCGGCTAATAATTGCATGCCGAGCACTTTGATGTAGTCGGGGTCCACAATATTTACAGCCGCGGAAAGGCCCTGATCAGAATAACCCAACAGATCCTGGCCGGCGCCCAGCCCGGCCGCCGCACTCGATACCCCTGCTATTTCCGGGTAAACAAGCAAAGCCTGTTTAAAGGAGGGAAAAACGCTGTTCGGATCGAAATCGGAAGCATCGATAGCAATAACATTTTCCTTATTGAACCCGGGGCTTTTATTAATCAGGTATTTGGTTTGCTGAAGGATGATGACCGTTGAAATAATCAGCGTAATCGATAAAACAAACTGAAAAGCGACCAATGATTGGGTAAACAGGTGAGTGCCGCCGATCCGTATCTTACTTTTTAAAACTTCAACGGGTTTGAAATTGGACAATACCAGGGCAGGATAGCTGCCCGCCAGTAAACCTACTATAAACACCAGGCCGGCCAGCATAAAAATCATTTGCGGATATAATGCTAAAGAAAAGCGCAGGTCCCGCCCGGACAGTTGATTGAACCAGGGTAAAAGCATGTTTGCCATGAGCAGACCCAGCATAGCGGAAACGATGGATAGCAATAAGGCTTCTGTAAGAAACTGGAAGACGATCTGGCGTTTCCCGGCGCCGATCACTTTGCGTACGCCGACTTCCTTACTTCGGCCCGCTGAACGTGCGATGGCGAGAGTCGTAAAATTGATGCAGGCGATCAGTAGTATACCGCCGGCAATGGCCAGCAATATCCAAATAGCTTTTGGATCGATCACTTCATAATCTGTGAATGCATAACCGTTAAACCAGCTATCAGTATGGATGTGCAAGAACGGCTGTAATTTTAACGTTACGGGCAGCGTTGGCTTCTTCCAATCGCTTACGCCCATGTCCTTAAACATGCCCGGCGGGGTGAAAGTACGCAGGAAACGATCCATTTGACCAGCGTCATTTGGCAATTTACTCCCCGGCCTCAATTGTACATAAGTCTGCCTCACCTGCGGATGCCAGTTGTTTCCTATTGTTAATAAAGATTCTGGCTGATCTTTAATAAAAATAAAATTCCCCAGTACATCGAAGCGAACAGTCGAATTGGCGGGAATATCCCTTGCAACAGCCGAAACCCTGAATGGACGGACTGTTGTGCCAAGTTGTATTTCGACAGTCTTCCCCACGACATCATCACTGCCAAACAGCTCCTTTGCCCTGGACTCCGTTAGTACAATATCGTTCCTGTCATTCAAAGCGCTTGTTTTGCTGCCATATCTGAGCGGGAAATTGAAGACGGAAAAAAATGACTGATCGGCAAAGCCGACTTCTGCATGGAGTACTTTATTGCCGGCCCTTACCAGGTTTTGTCCCCAGGGTAACTGTAGTTGCGTATAATTTACCACGTCCGGCAGTTCCTGTTTCATCGCTTCGGCCAGGGTCTGCTTCTTAAACGAACTGTAATCCGTGTAATCGATCTCGCGGGAATTTGTCGCATTGCCCCATAAGGATTGATCCCAAACGGCATAAACCCTATAGATATCAGGCGCATTTTTATGGAACGTATCGAAACCGAATTCGTTGACGGCAAACAGCAAAAGCAGGCCGAAACAGGCAATGCCCACCGATAATCCAAAAACATTGATAAAGGCAAAGACCTTCTGCTTGCGGAGGTTGCGGAGGGCGATTTTGAAATAGCTTGTAAACATAGTGTTACTATTTTTCCGGTTCCGGTGATTTTTCGTTGAAACAGCGTCGTTCCATTTTCTCCTCCAAGAAGATGCCGGGTTTGCAAATAGCTAATAATCATTAATTTGCGGCGTCTGTAATACCTGGAATGTCCGGAACCGATACAGACGGGTGTTCATTAATAAACTGTGAAACCCGCTAATTCTTTAAAATTATAATTAGGTTTGAAGCTATGAGACAAATCCAGCGCTTTGTGATATTACCCTTGCTATTTTCCCTGTCCGCAATAACCGGTGCCTATAGTCATCAGGTGCAACCCGCCCAACAGACCAACACCACCCAACAGACCCCATCCGTAGGGAAGACGCCTCCGGCTCAACCAACAACCCCAAAACGGACCGCCAGGCTGCACCGGCCTGCCAAACCTGCCCCGGCCGCCGACACAACCAGACCCGCGGATATAACCAAATCAGCCGACTCAACCGGACCCGCCGGCACCACCAGACCCGTCGACACCACCCAAACCGCACAAACGGTCCGCAAGCCGGTACCGCATGGTTTCAACCCCTACTATAAAATGCTCCGGTCGGGCAACTGGATCGTAGACAAAAATTTCTATCTCCTGACGGTGATCGCCCAGGACCCCGAAGTCAGCCGGCTTCTTCAAACCGACAGCATCCTGGAAGCTTTGGGGACAGAAAAGCGTCAGTTTATCCACCGGCGCGCCATAGATACGATTACGGCTCCTATGGCGCTACTGTCGGACCTCGAACTCTCCGGCGGCGACATGTCCCGGATCATCGGGGCCATCACCTTTTTATACGACCGCCATCCCGCCGCCTTTGACAGGATGATCGACCGGCACCTGCGTCCCTCCGGCTGCTACCAACGTTATATCGCCAATACCAACAAAGATTTTTTGTTTTACATCTGGGCCGAAGTCATCGTCGGCATCAACCATATCATCGATCAATACGGACTGGACCGCAACCGGCATTACCCCAGCATCGATGCCGTCAGCTATGATATTCACGGGGAATACTACCGCACGCTGCTGAAAAACCTCTTTTCCTACCTGGACGAACGGATAAAGGGGAAACAGGTATTCTACCATTACTCCCTCACCGTCGCCCTGGAATTGCTCAAGGCCAACAACCGCCTGGAAGCGTCCAATTATGAACCCCTGTCCGCCGGCGAAAACCGGCTCGCCATCCAGCGGATACCCGCCACCCCCTGGAAAAAATATCCCTACGCCGCCATCATGGTACCCGGCGAAGGCCCTGAGATCGCTTCTATAGCCTTTGACCCTATCGGCCGGATGCGTTGTGAACTGGCAGCCGAACGCTACCATAAGGGCCAGGCCCCTTTTATCATCGTCAGCGGAGGCAATGTGCACCCCTTCCATACCCCTTATACCGAAGCCCTGGAGATGAAGAAATTCCTGGTCCGGCAGGAACATATCCCCGAATCCGCCATCCTGCTCGAACCCCAGGCCCGCCATACCACCACCAATTTCCGCAACGCGAACCGGCTGGCTATCCGCTATGGCTTTCCGTCCGCCAAACCCTTTCTCTGCGTCACCACAAAAGATCAGGCCGATTATATCATGGCCACCGAATTCGACGACCGCAACAATAAAGAGCTGGGCTACCTGCCTTATGAGGACAAAAAGCGGCTCTCCGTCCATGAGATCAGCTACCAATCCGCGTTAGACTGCCTCCAGTCCGATCCCCGCGATCCGCTGGACCCATAGGGAAGCGTTGAAAGCTGTTTGACGCTCCGGCTTGGTATTTCACCTATTGACAGGCGCTTTTCGTCATAAATATGGCCCGTAATCTGCCGCGGCCGTAATTTTTGGCTAACTTCCCCGACCGATATATTCTTTAAAATATAACGCTTTATGAGAAGACTTCCCTTCCTTATCCTGCCTGCGGTACTAGTGATGGTATTTTCTTTTTCCGGTCTCGCCCAGACCGGCCCGGACAGCAGCCGGGTATTTACCCTGGGTCAGGTCACCATCACCCCCCAGCGGAAAGACACCCTGGACCGCATCGGCTACCGGGAGACACAACAATTTCAGCGGCTGACAGTGGCGACCGCGCTGAACCTGATGCCGGGTGTCGCGCAATCGAATGTGGGACCGCGCAATGAATCCATGATCTATGTGCGGGGATTCGATCTCAGGCGGACCCCCTTGTTTATCGACGGGATCCCGGTATATGTTCCCTATGACGGATATGTAGACCTCGCCCGGTTTACCACATTCAACCTGTCACAGATCACCGTCGAAAAGGGCGGCGCCTCCGTGTTGTATGGCCCCAATACGATGGGGGGTGTGATCAACCTGGTGACGGCCAAACCCGAAGGCAAGCTGGACGTATACGGGGGAGGAGGCTGGCTGACGGGCGGCCACGAGGAGTTCGTGAACGTAGGAAGCCGGCTCAACCATTTTTATATCCAGGCGGACGCCTCCCGGTACGAGCGCGATTACTTCAACCTGTCACATTCCTTTACCCCCACCAGGACACAGGGATCGGGAGACCGGGGTAACTCCTATAATGACGACTGGAGGTATGGCGTAAAACTCGGGTTTACCCCGAACGCAAACAATGAATACGCGATCGGGTTTAACCACCAGGATGGGACGAAGGGAACGCCGGTATACGCCGGTTCCGATACCCTCAATTCCCTTTTTAAAAGCCCCCGCTACTGGAAATGGCCGAAGTGGAACAAACAAGACCTCTATTTCCTGTCCAATACGAAATGGGGAAAGGATTATTTCAAATCCAGGCTCTATTACGATCAGTTCATCAATACCCTGCAAAGCTTCGACAACGCCACCTATACCACGCAGACAAGACCCTATGCGTTTACCAGCTACTATAACGACTATACCCTCGGAGCCAATGTCGAGTATGGCCATAGCTTCTCCACCGCCAACATCCTGAAGATGGCGGTACATTTCAAAAATGACGTTCACCGCGAGAATAACGCGGGCCAACCCGTCCGTAAGATGTCAGACGATACCTATTCGATAGGGATCACCGATGAGCATACCTTCGACACGCACTGGTATCTGCAGGGAGGGGCCAGTTTCAATACCCGGCAGAGCCTCGAAGCGCAAAACTACAATTCCAAGACCGGCGCCATTACGAACTTCCCTTCCAACGATAACAACGCGGTGGATGTCCAGGCAAAACTGATATATACTTTGCAACCCCGGCAAACCTTCGAGTTCAACGTAAGCCGGATGACCCGGTTTGCCACGATCAAGGACAGGTATTCCTACAGCCTGGGGACCGCACTGCCAAACCCGGGACTGCATGCCGAAGACGCCGTGAACCTCGGCCTGAATTATACGGATGTTTCGATCCGGAAGTTGAAATTGCAGGGCAGCATCTTTTACAGCCTGATCGACCACGTGATCCAAAGTGTGAACAACGTGGCCATTGACACGACCACCGACCAGGAGCTGTCGCAGGAGCAGAATACGGGACGGGCGGCATTCTACGGGGCGGAAGCAGCGGTCACCTATGACATCCTGCAGGATTTGAAGGCGGGCGTAAACTACTCGTTTATAAAAAGACGGAATCTCGACAACCCGTCGCTGCTTTTTACGGACGTCCCCGAGCATAAGGTCTTCGCCTGGGCTCAATATACCGTTTCCCCGCTTACCCTCCTCCTGAGCGGAGAATATGACGCGTCCCGGTTTAGCACCAGCTATGGCGCGCAGGCCCCGTCTTTTTTCCTGGCCAACGCCAGCGCCTTTGTAAGGATCGACCGATGGTTTACCTTGCAGGGAGGGGTGAATAACGTATTTGACAGGAACTATATGCTGACGGAGGGATACCCGGAACAAGGCAGGAATTATTTCGCCAAACTGATCGTTCATTATCAACACCGGTAGTCGATGCGTAACGCGGTTATCACAGGAGCCTGGTGGTTTGCGACGGCATTCGCCGGAGGGTCGCTGGCGCTGATGGCCGGTCGTTACAAAGAGGTGCCGCCACCGACATCCCGACCGCCATCAACATCCCGGCCATCACCATCCCCGTCTCCGATATCTCTGTTTCCGATATCCACATCGCCGATATCCGCATCGCCGATATCCCCGTCCCCACGGATTCCTTCCGCGCCGCCGGCAGCCTTTGTCCCGGAATACCCGTCGTATTTTGGAAACCGGATCTATATACCGGCAGACAACCCGCTGACACCGGAAGGCGTTTACCTGGGTCGCATGCTTTTTTATGAGACAAAGCTCTCGGCCAACAACAAGCTGTCCTGCGCCAGCTGTCACCGGCAGGAACTCGCCTTTACCGACGGACGCGCCTTCAGCCCCGGCGTAGATCAAATACCGACAACCAGGAATGCGATGTCGCTGCAGAACCTGCTATGGGTGCGGCAGCTTTTTTGGGACGGCAGGGCCTCCGGCCTCGAAGAACAGGCGCTCACCCCCCTCACCAATACCCATGAGATGGGACAGTCCATGCTGAATTCAGCCGCCAAACTTCGTCGTATCTCCGGCTATCCAGCCCTCTTTAAAGCCGCCTTCGGCAACGACACGATCACAAAAGAGAAAATCGTAAAAGCAATCGCCCAATTTGAACGGACCCTCATATCCGATCACTCGCGCTATGATGGATATCTGCAGGGCAGCTATCAGCCAAGCCAGGCCGAGACCGACGGGATGAACCTTTTTATGACGGACCCCCAACCGGGAAAAGGCATCCGCGGCGCCGGTTGCGCCCATTGCCATGGCGGACCCAAGCTCTTCCTGGAGCAGTTTCATAACAACGGCCTGGATAGCGCCCCCATAGATCCCGGAAGAGCTGCGGTGACCGGGATGGCCGCCGACAAAGGCCGGTTCCGTGTGCCCACCCTGCGGAATATCGCGCTGACGGCGCCTTATATGCACGATGGCCGGTTTGCAACCCTACGGGAGGTGCTGGATCATTATAGCGATCATATCGCAGAAGGCCCGACCCTGAGCCCGCAGCTGCGACAGGCTTCCAATACGACGGGCGGCCATGCGCTTGCGTTAAGCGACACCGAAAAAAGATCCGTCATCTCGTTCCTGCTCATGCTGACGGATTCCACGTTTATAAAAGACCCCCGTTACGCCGATCCGCATAGCTACAAGACCAGGGAGAAGACAAAAACCGGAGAGACAAAAGCCCAGGTCTCGAAGACCGGATCTCAAGACCAGGGTCAAAGCCCAGCCCTCGAAACGCAGTCCTCGAAACGCGGCCCTCAAAACCCGACTCTCAAAATACTGCCCGCAAAACACTACCCTCAAAAATCAATGGCTCACAAACTTATCAAGCTCATAAAATCAGTAAACGCATGAACAAACAAACAAATTACGGTCTTTCGCTAGGCATTCTTCTCCTCCTGTCCGGATTTTTGCCGGCCCGCGCGCAAGTGAAAGATACCACAGCCACCCTCTCCGTCCAGGGAGAAGTCCTGCATCCCCTCGTCCTGAAAGCCCCTGATATCGCCGGCATGAAGAGAATACAGGTCACCGTCAAAGGAGACGGACAGGATGCGTCGGAACAGACCTATTCCGGCGTGGCCCTCTCGACTATCCTGGAACAGGCGGGGGCGACCATGGGAAGGCAACTGCGTGGTGAAAACATGTCAAAGTATGTGTTGATAAAATCGGGAGACGGCTATGCAGTCTTGTTTTCTCTCGCCGAACTGGACTCCGCTTTCTCGGATAAGATCGTCATGCTGGCCGACCAGCTGAATGGGAAGCCCCTGCCCGCCGGTAAAGGCCCCTTCCGGATCGTAGCCGCCGGCGAAGGGAAGCACGCCCGCTGGATATGGGAAGTGAGATCCGTGACGGTAGGATTTGCAAAAGAGTAGGCCCCGTTTCGATATAAGCCATACGGAGACTATGGATGGTCTTCAATTTTCTCTTCTTTTTTTCTTCTTTTTTGACAAGGCAAAGTTCAGCGTTGCAGGGGGCATGAAGTAGTAAAAGATCCTCGCATGAAATGGTAAAAGATCATTGATTATATGGAATATTGTTTTTTTGAGAATAAAGGCTAAAATTGCAGCGGATTAAATGGATCTTATGGCAAATGTCGATACGCATCCTTCCGTCAAGGCGATGAGGACGACGTTATGGGGTATTGGAATCAGCATCACACTCGTTTTTGTAAAGTTTATTTCGGGATACCTTGGACATTCCTATGCCCTCGTGGCCGATGCTACCGAAACCTCGGCGGACGTGTTGAGCTCGGCGCTCCTGTGGGTGGGCCTGCGGATCGCCATGAAACCGGCAGATAAAGAACACCCATACGGTCATGGCAAGGCTGAGCCGCTGGCGGCGATCGTCATCTCCCTCTTCTTATTGGGCGCCGCCGTCTGGATTGGCTGGCACGCGATTTATTTTATCCGGACGCCGCACCAGATGCCCAGGCGGTTTACATTGGGCGTCCTCCTGGCCGTCATCTTCATTAAGGAAGCGATGTTCCGGTACGTGTTGAAAGTCGGGAAAGAGATCAACAGCCAGGCCGTGAAATCGGACGCCTATCACCATCGCAGTGATGCGATCACTTCGATAGCCGCCTTTGTGGGTATCATCGCTGCCTTGATTTTAGGAAAAGGATATGAGGCCGCCGACGACTGGGCGGCGCTGATAGCCTCGGGCATCATCGTGTTCAACGCCATGGCTCTGCTGAGACCCGCGCTGAATGAAGTGATGGACGCTGCACCTTCCAATGAGATCGTTGCAAAGGTGAGGGCACTGGCCAGCGAAAACAAAGATGTGAAAGTCGTGGAGAAGTGCTATGTCCGGAAGATGGGCTTTGATTACTACGTCGATATTCATATACAGGTGGAGGGAGTTCTTTCGGTAGCAGAAGGGCACGCAATCGCGCACGCGGTAAAAGATCAATTGCTCCGAAGCGATCTGCGGATCAAGGACGTGCTGGTGCATGTAGAGCCCGCGCCCATGTCTTAAAGAGCCTGCACCGATGTCTCAATGGAAAGCGGCTCCCGCCGGTTAAACTATCCTCTCCTTCTTGCCCTGCTTTCCTGGCTCCCCGGTCTGTCAAAGGCCCAGCCAAATTTCAAAGAAGTAGACGACTGGCTGGCCGCGAATACACCGAAAATGGGCGGCCGCAGCATCCTGGTGATGATCCTGGATAAAGCTGTCCTTAACGGTAAAAGGATATTGAGCGAACAGAGCATCGCGCAAATGCAGGAAAACCGCATAGGCCCGGGCCATAAAAAAAACCTCCCCGAAGGGGAGGCTCCACTAATCAAATACCATTAACCATTAAACCTTATCCTATTAAGACCCAAAAATACAGGCCTGGTGGGGAAAACTTAGTAGAATATATTCTAGTTAAAAAACATTTTTCCGCGTTCTAAAAGTCCGCAATCTTATACGCAAAGTAGAATCCGTGGTCTGATTAGCCCGAAAGCAGGGGCCTCTATTCCATAAGCAGGACTTCATTCCGTAAGGAGGAGCTTTATAATAAGTCGGCCAGGCAATTGGGCCAACTGCGGAAATAAAAGGCCAACTGCGGAAATAAAATGGCCTGACTTTGCAAATAATAGTGGTTTTTGGGTAGATGATTTTGTATCTTGCTAGTAATCAATGTGATGAAATAATGGATCAATCCGAAACAGCTCATTCACTGTCGACCAGGAAGGATTTCATCAGACAAATTGGTCACGACGTACAAGGCACTTTCTTCGGCGTGTCGAGCCTGTGCGTGATGTTGAAGGATGCCATCGAGAACGGAAAAGAGACGAATGAGTTGATGGACCACCTGATGTCTGCCTGTCAAAGCTATAAACATAAGTTGTGCAACTTTATCGAATACACACGTTTTGAGGCAGGTCTCCAGGATGTGTTCATGGAGCAGATCAACGTCAGGGAACTGGTTAAGATGGGGATCGAAGAGAGCCTGCCCGCGCTGAAAGAAAAGAATATCCGGTTCGGGTACGAGGTGGCCGGGGAGGTTCCCGAATACATCTTTTGCGACGAATACAGGTTTTCACAAATTGTCTCCAATTTGTTGACGAGGGCGGCATCGATAGCATCCGCCGGCGCTGAAGTCGTTATGAAGATAGAAAAGGAAAACGAACTCGATTTGTCAATAAGGGTAGACACCACGGGAGAAGGATCAAGGGCCGGTGAATGTAACCTCGATCTATTGGTGGTCAGATACCTGGTCGAAGCTGTGCTAAAAGGGGATATCCAGGTCGCCGGCCAGCCGGGCGGCAGGAGTTCTTTTATCGTAAGGCTGCCGATGATAAAACCGGGTTAGTCTTATTCTGTCGAATCTATGGGGAAGTTTAAACTTTTGCGGGTCGGCACCGACGGTATCACCGACCCTGAAGCCATTAACCGCATTGTACTGGTAAATTCTATCAGCCTTGCGGTCGGCATTTCCATTATCGTCATCGCCCCTTTTTTGGGCTATCTCCTGGACTGGAAGGCATCCGTGATGGTCCCCCTGGTGACCGAGTTTGTATGTAACAGCCTGATATTTGTCCTGAACCGTTATAAGAAGCATGCCGCCGCCAGCCTCCTCCTGTATTTCCTGCAATGCATCGCCATCACCTATTTTGGATTTTTGCTGATCCGCGTGTTCCACCTGGAATTTGTCGTTATCCTCCTGATCGCCATCATTTATCTCATCTTTAAAGAGACTCTCTACCGGAGAATAGCACTGGTAGCCGCCTTCGTGGTGCTGATCCTGCTGGAAGCCTGGTATTACAAAGTCGATGCCCACCCGATGCCCGTCGACAACTATAACCAGATATTCATCATCAGGACCCTGCTCGTTATCTCGATCATGAGTATCACGGTATTGGTGAGCCGGCCCTATGTGGAAGGCAATGATATAAAATATGAGCTGCAGCGGGCAAATAAGCTGATCAGGATATTTGTCGCACAAGTCACCCATGAACTCAGAACCCCGCTGAATAACATCCACCAGGTCACGCAACTCTTACAGAAGGAGGTGGAAGGAGACCCGCATATGCAGAAACTACGGCCCCTGGTGGACATCGGATTCGTCGTCAGCAGCAACGCCCGGAATATCGTAAACAACGTGCTGGACATGGCCGGGATCGAGGCCGGGAGATTTAATACGTTCGTGTTTGAAGCTTTTAAAGTAGTCCCTTTTTTTGAAAAGATGCTCGAAGTCCACCGGTTGATCACCCGGCGGGATGGCATGCAGATCCGGATGGAAACCGATATGCCGGAAGTGATTTTCGGAGACACGCTGAATATCAACCAGGTACTCACCAACCTGCTCGCGAACGCGTTTAAATATGGTTCGCAGGGGAGCGTCATCACCGTCGGTATAAAACGGAGAGGGGATTGGTGGGATTTGTCGGTCACCAACGCCGGTCCCGGCATTCCACCCGATAAAAGGAAGGCGATCTTCGACCCCTTCTACACAAGCAGGACCGGCAGGATTCAAGGTTCCGGGCTGGGGTTGTATATCGTCAAAAGCAAGGTGGAGGCGATGGGAGGCACAGTCGAAGTGGTGAGTGAACCCGACCGGCTGACCACCTTTACCGTCAGCCTCCCGTTGAGAGTGGGTAAACTCAGGGACCTGCCGGATGCCATGGGATTGGATGCCGAATCTTACGATTTGAACAAAGTCTATGTACTGGTGGCGGAAGACGACAAGTTGACCTCCTTTCTGTTCGCCACCTATCTGAAGAGGATGGGGTGCTCATTCGATATCGTAAAAAATGGCCGCGAACTGCTGGAAAAAGCAAAAGAAAAATGTCCGGACGAATGTCCGGACATTATCTTGCTCGATAGCCATATGCCCGTTCTCAACGGGGAGGAAACGATACGGGAGCTGAAAGAGCATCCCCTGCTGAGGCATATCCCGATCATCATCACTACCGGTGACCTTTTCTCCGGCACGGTTGAAAGGATGATGTCGGCAGGCGCCAGTACCTATATCAAGAAACCGATAGATCACCTGGCACTTCAGAAAACGATAGGCCTGTACATGAAGAAGATGCCGTTGAACTGACCAGTTCTTTGATCGCTGTCAATCCTGCAGGGTAGTCTCTTGCCAGATCGATTTCGGCCTTTTATATCTCCCGGAATAAGCCTGCCATAACCAGGTGGCCTGCATGCACCGCTCTATCGAAGCCAGATGCCACTCGACAGAAGATACGGTTGACTTATGCAGGTCCCCTAAATCCGACAACTTTTGCCGTATGGAGCGTAAGGTCGTCAGCATTTCAAGCAGAAGGTTCCGGACGATTTCTGAAGACTTGTCGATGATCCCTTTCAAAGATAATTCCGGGTGGTTCAACGCGATGATCATGAGTAGATTGGAATCGGAGTCGCTGTCGATGACTTCTTTCTCAAAGGAGAAATGGTCATTGGACAGCCCCGCAAAAGCCGCGGATATCCAGTGCAGACGTCGAAGTTCTGCCGAGACATCCAGTTCCCGGAGTAATGCCCAGTCCAGAAATTGACCGCCGCTGTACTCAATCCACAACAGAATATGATGCACGCCACCCAGATGGCACCTGCGTTCCATATATTCATGGATTCCGGGTATATGGCCCTGTGACGCCGTATCGCCGTCGGCGTGCGTAATGCCGATATGATAGCAGTATACTCGCAGGAAATTTGAAAACCAGTCTTCCGGAGAATGGCTCTTGAATTCCCCGAGTATTTCCACATTGGTCTCCTCCAACGAGTGGGCGCCGGCGGGAACGGACAAGGTTTCGTCCAGCGCCGCCATGTTTCGGATGATTGCCGATGAAGCCGCCTGGTCCGCGGGATTGAGAAATTTGAAGAGGTCACGACCCATGACATCATTCAGATAAAATCCGAGCGTCAGGTTCTTCATCATCGTGAACATCCGGTGAAAATCGGCTGCCGGATAGAGATACAAGGCGCAGGTAATATGATCTTTGGCGTTCGGCAGCCAGATGGATTTCTCCCTGCCGTAGTCTTCGATCATCGACTTCAACACCTTGCTTTCGGGATGTGGATTGAAATCCCTGCAAAAGTCCCGGAAACTGAAATTCCCGGGTTCGAATAAGTTTTGGAGCGAGCTGGGGGGAGCCGAGAGGAATTCCTCATACTCTGAGCGGATGCGGTGCAGCCTCGTCGAGGCGACAACCCGGACATTTTTTTCCTTGTTCATAAATAAATATTTAATGGTGAAAAAATAGAGACCCGGACAATGTAGGGGCCAGGGACGTTTTACCGGGAGCCGGAGTCCATGAAAGCCGGTCAGGAAATGATTTTTACAGGAAAACCAACCGATCCATGTAAGTGATTACACGGACAACGCCACACGGTTTCACAGAGGCAGCCTGTGACAAATGAGGGATTATAGCTAACTTTAAGGACATGAACCGTTATCCCATTTCACCAAAGGTATTGCTGGCGGACGATCACAGCCTGATTCGCAGGGGTGTCAGGATCCTGTGCGAACTGAAACTGGAAATATCCGAGGTATATGAGGTATCCACCTGTCATGACCTGATGATGGAACTGCGAAAAGGACGCTGTACCCACCTGCTGCTGGATATCAACCTCACAGACGGCAGCTCCTTCGAGATGATACCGAATATCCGTAGCCTGTACCCGAAATTGAAAATCGCCATCCTGTCAATGCAGCCCTTCGAACTCTACGCGGACCTGTTGAGCCAAAAAGGCATCTCTTTGTTTATTTCAAAATCCGCCAACGAGGAGGAAACGATCGGCCTGCTGGAACGGTTCTTCCGGGACGAGAAATTGCCAAAAACCTGCAGGGCAGCGGCAGGAGAGCCAAGAGGCCCTTTTTCGGATATGACCCGCCGGGAGCTGGAAATACTTCATTATATGCTGAAAGGCTTGGCGACAAAAGACATTGCAGAAAGCCTGGGCCTCCAATGGAACACCATCTCGACCGTCAAAAGAAGGATCTACGAGAAGACATCGACCGGTAACATCGTTGAACTAAAGCAGTTGGC
This sequence comes from Puia sp., assembly GCA_031292515.1. Classification (GTDB taxonomy): domain Bacteria; phylum Bacteroidota; class Bacteroidia; order Chitinophagales; family Chitinophagaceae; genus Puia. Next base: position 21,130 of record JARLGZ010000098.1, read on the forward strand.
GGTGCTGCATAAAGTTTATTGAATGAAAGAATCCCTTTGAATGAAGGAATCCCCTCTGACCAAAGGAATCCCCTTACGAATAGGGGGACCTGTACCGGGTTGACACCCAATATTATGTAATTTTGATCCCGGCTCCGGGGATTTGACATTTCCATTCTGAATATTTATCTTACATGCGCAATACCCGAAAAACACGGATTACACCCGCTGACCCATGAGACCTTATCCGGCTAAAGACTATCTTACATACGGTTTTATCTTCCTTGCATTGTTAATCGGAAACGCCGTTTCCGCACAGCTGAATGCCGGTTTCTCCATGGATAGATCAGGCGGTTGCTCCCCCCTGGTGGTCAATTTTACCAATACGACGACAGGTGCTTCTTCAAATGCGGTCTATAAATGGGACTTTGGCAACGGCAACAGTTCCGCCCTGGTAAACGGGGCCGCGGTATATACCGCCGAACAGACCTATACCGTTACGCTGACCGTCCAGGACGGCGGCAACCAATCTGTCAGCACCCAGCAGGTCACCGTCTATACCCCGCCCACGGTAAATTTTTCGGTCGCCCCTGCCAAGCTGTGCCTGGGAACGCCGGCCGTTTTCACCAGCAGCTCCACCCCCGGAAGCGGCAGTATCGCCAGCTATACCTGGGATTTTGGAGATGGCTCGACCCTTCAGGGGACGAGCAACGTCCAGTCGTATACATATAGCGTAGAGCAAACCGCCTCCGTGAGCCTGACCGTGACCAATATCTATGGTTGTCATACCCTCTTGAGAAAGGCGAATATCGTCACGGTCATACCCGCCCTAACCGCTGCCTTTACCGCCGATAAAAGGGTGCTTTGTCTCACTTCAGACCCTGTTCAGTTCACCAATAGCAGCACAGGCCCCGGCACACTCGATTACCTGTGGAGTTTCGGCGATGGCAATACCTCCACCCAGCAAAGTCCTACTTATGTGTTTAACAAAAAAGGAAACTATACCGTGAGCCTGCAGGTCCATAGTTCCGAAGGATGCACGGCTGTAAGCACACAGACCAACCCGATCAATGTGGCGAACTACAGCACCTCGTTCAGCGTCCCATCTCCGATCTGTCAGGGCAGCACTGTCGCCTTCAGCAGCCAGAGTTCACCGGCGCCGGACAACAGCGTATGGTCGGTAGACGGCGTTACCCAATATAACTATGGAACGCTATACTATGCCTTCAATACAGTAGGGGCCCATACCATTACACTCAACAATACCTTTGGAACCTGTCCTCAATCGGTCAGCAAGCAGATCTCCGTGAAGGGTTTACCCGCGCCCAACGGGTTTAACGTGGATATAGCCGGGAAATGCGGCTCTCCGGTTGCCGTGAATTTTAAAGACGTGACCCCCGGAGCCGTAGCCTGGTCCTGGAATTTCAACTATTATAACGGATCGGTCGGCTCGACGGTACAGGCGCCTACCTATACCTATACCTACGACGGATCGTTCCTGGTATGGCTCCAGGTCACCAATGCAGACGGGTGCAGCGCCACGACTTCCCAATATGTGACGATCACCCGGCCGACCGTCAGCATTTCCCCGACAGGTCCCGGGACCCTTTCGTCCTGTACCACGCTCCTGACGAATACCTTTACTTCCACCTCCTCGGAACCGCTGACGATTACAAAATGGGATTTTGGCGATGGCACTACCTCGACGGCGGCCAGCCCGACACATACTTTCAAAAACACCGGTAGCTATACCGTCACCCTCAGCTATACCACGGTAAATGGTTGTACGGGTACCGCAACGACGACCCAATTCAGTATCTATCCGCCACCCCCCGTCAGCGTCTCGCTCAACACGTCCACCCCGGCGACCTGTACGACGCCCATAACGGCGACGTTTACGGCCAATTCCCAGCTGCCGATAGCAACCTGGAACTGGACTTTCGGGGATGGCAGCCAGTCGACAGACCCCTCTCCGACGCATACCTATAGCAATATCGGCAGCTATGTCGCGGTATTGAACTATACTACGCAAAGCGGTTGCAAGGGCACGGCTTATTCCAACGCCCTCATCATAGATCCGAAGATAAAATTGGATTTTTCCTTCAAACCCAACCCTGTCTGCGGGAATAATACCGTCTACTTCTCCACGACGGCCAACACTTACGATATCAACACCTATAACTGGAGCTATGGCGACGGAGGAGGAAACTATTCGGCGAACCCCAGTCCGACCTATACGTATAATGCCGCCGGCTCCTATACGATCACACTCTACGCCAAAAACCTAGGCGGTTGTGACACCACGATCACAAAGACCATCACCGTCAAACCTCCGTTCCCACAGATAACCGGCCATAGCAATACCTGTGACGGAACGCGCGGGGCAGTCACTTTCACCCAGGCCAGCGTCGGGGCCACCACCATAGTCTGGAACTTTGGCGACGGCAGCACGACGACCACACCCGGCGACCAGGCTACCGCAACACATACCTATACGAAATCCGGGACCTATTCCGTTTATCTGACGGCCACCAACGGCCAGTGCACGCTCGTGGCAAACGATCCCAGCCTGGTATATGTGCTGTTGAAACAGTCCCCCAACCTGACCGGATCTGCATCTTCAGCCTGCAGCGGCACTCCCGTCGCCATACAAATTTCGCAGCTGGACGCCAACCCCTACCAGAATACCAATATCTATAGCAGTTACTACTACGCCGGCTATTATTTCCAGGCAGCGCAATACCGGGATGGCACGCCCTTCAACGGCAGCCGTACCGACAACCTGAACAACAACCGGTGGACGACGACCTATAACGGAACCCTGACGAACTTCCAGACAGGAGAAAAAGACATCCGGTTTATCCTGACCAGCTATGTCTTCGGGTGCCAGGATACCACCAACTATATGCCCCTGGCCATTAAAGGCGCCACCGGCGGATTCGAAGTCGTCGCCGACAAACTCTGTTATCAGTCACCGGTCCTGCTGCAGGACACCTCTCATTCCACCCCTGATAATCCCATCCTCTCCTGGCAGTGGAATTTTGGAGACGGACAAACGCTCACCAGCAGCAAAGGCGGGGCCATTTCGCACAACTATGCCAGCCCGGGGGGCTATACGGTCAGCCTGAAGATAACCGACGGCGCCGGTTGCTCGACCAACATCCCTTACACGCAATATGTAAATGTGAACGGGCCCCTGGCGTCTTTTTATCCTTCAGGCACCGACGTGCACCTTAATACGACCGTCTATTTCTACAACACCACCAACGACTACGGGAACTCCAACACGGTCTATACCTGGAATTTCGGCGATGGCAGCACATCGACCGATCTCAATCCCTCGCATACCTATGCTACGCCGGGAACCTATATCGTGACGATGACCGCCAGCAACCCGTCGCTGCCCTGTCAATCGACGGCGACCCCGGTAACGATTATCGTAAGAAATTTCAATTCGGCATTCAGCTTCTCCTCTTCCTATGTGGCAGGCAGCTGCCCGCCGCTGCTGGTAAGCTTTGTCAACACCTCGTATAACTATATCAGCGTAAGCTGGGATTTCGGAGACGGCAACACCGCCGGCAATGTCAATTATCCCAGCCATGTCTACGCGAAGCCGGGTAAATACATCGTCACCCTGAACGTAAACGCCTATAACGGGCTTGTGGGAAAATATATCGACTCCGTCATCATCACCGACCCGGTCATCACCCTGCCGCCTCCGCCCCCCGAAACCTGTATCGACGATACCGTGACCCTGTCTGCCACAGCCACGCAGGCCAGCTCCTATTCCTGGGATTTCGGCGACGGCAGCATCGTCCCGGCGGACACCGGGACCGCCCGGCATCAATATCTTACCGCAGGCACCTATAAGGCGACCCTGCTGGTGCAGAACAACGCCGGTTGTGTCAAAGACACGACCCTGCAGCAACCCGTTACGATCAGACCCGATCCGGTGGTGACGATCACCCCCCTCAATCCCGTGCTCTGTCTTAGCACCTCCGTGTCCCTGCAAGCCTCGGGAGGCAGCGTCTATCAATGGTCGCCCGCCGTGGGGCTGAGTAATCCTGCCATCGCGAACCCCGTAGCTTCGCCGAGGACGACCACCGCCTATACACTGACCGTGAAAGATGATATCGGCTGCACGAGTAAGGCGCCGCTGATGATAAAGGTCGTACCACCCGGTAACCTGCAGGTCAGCCCCGACACCGCCGTCTGTGATGGGGCCTCCGCACAACTGGTGGCCACCGGCGAGACACTCTATCAATGGATCAACGATACGAATGGACTCAGCAATACGGAAATACCCAACCCGGTAGCACTCGCCCCGGTCACCACGACCTATACGGTTAAGGGCTCCGATGCCTATTCCTGTTTCGTATCCCAGGCTACCGTCACGGTGACGGTGCATCCGCTCCCAACCGTCAACGCCGGCCCCGACGTGGTGGTGCAGGCCGGTTATGATGCCGTCCTGAACGCTACCGGCAGCAGTGACGTGACCAGTTGGAACTGGGTTCCCGAAAAATACCTGAGCTGCTATGACTGCCCTTCGCCCGATTGTACGCCGCTGGCCACCACGCCATACTTCGTTACGGTAAAAAATCAATATGGCTGCAAGGCCTCCGATACGGTGGTCGTAGCGGTGGACTGCGAAGAAAGTCATGTGCGCATCCCCAATGCCTTTACTCCGAACGGCGACGGAAAGAACGATGTCTTTATCGTCAAAGGCATCAGCATTATCAAACACATGGCAATCTATGACCGGTTTGGCGAACAGGTCTATGAACGCAACAACTTCATCGCCGGTGACCGCTCCGCCTGTTGGGATGGTACGTTCAGGGGGCAGGCTTGCCCTTCCGGCGCCTATGTCTACTTTGTCGAAATGGAATGCCCCACGGGTGGGGTGTTTTCGAGAAAAGGAAGTTTTGTGCTGATAAGATAAGGATCCTGAACTCCCGGGAACTTCCTGCCTGCGAAGCCTTAGACGGCATGGCATGGCATTTGAAGAATCTTCCTGAAATCTGATTTATGAACAGAGAAAATACGATCCATACGCGGTACGGTCTAAATCTATAAATTATGTCCGATTCCAATAATAATGAGGCGGCCGCGAAGGGGCAGAGAGGGCAAATTGTGGGCGCCGAAGACTATCACCGGATGGTGGAAGAAGTTGAAGACTACGCGATCCTGATGCTGGACAGGGAGGGGTTTATCAGGAACTGGAACCGGGGGGCGGAAAAGATCAAGGGCTACACAGAGCAGGAGATTGTAGGAAAGCATTTTCGCATATTCTATGCACCCGGAGACCAGTTGGCCCGGTTGCCCGAGAAACTGATAGGTGAAGCGATGGAGCACGGAAAAGCCGTGCATGAAGGTTGGCGGATACGAAAGAATGGTACCACATTTTGGGGGAGCATCGTGATCACAGCCCTCCACGATGAGGTGGGAAATGTGGTGGGCTTCTCAAAAGTCACCAGGGACCTTACCGAACGGAAGGAATCGGAAGACAGACTGGTAAGATATGCCCTGCAGTTGGAATCGCAGAACAAGGAGCTCCAGCAATTTGCTTTTGCGGCGGCCCACGACATGAAGGAGCCATTGCGGAAAATCCAGTTTTACAATTCGACGGTCCTTGCCGAAGGCGGAGAAAGGATGGAGGTGAAACTCCGGACCTATCTGGAGCGTTCGTCCGATGCTGCCGGACGCATGCAAGTGCTGATCGAAGACCTGCTGGCGTTTACGAAGATAACCGAACCATTCGCTCAGTTTACAGAAGTGGACATGAACTCCATCGTCGCGGAGGTCTCGGCCTTTTATCAGGAAGCCCTGGATAGCGTGGAGGGCCTGGTGGTGGCATCGACCCTGCCGAAAATAAAGGGTATTCCATTTCAAATACGACAGTTATTTGTGAATCTGTTGGGGAATTCGGTAAAGTACCACCAGGAGGGCCGTCCCTTGCGGATCGACATTACCGTTGAAGAGGTCGACGGCGCCGGTATTGGCGACAAGGGGCTTTACCCTTCCGGGCGTTTTTTAAAGTTATCTTTCAGGGACAACGGTATCGGTTTCGAAGCCAAATACGCGGAAAGGATATTTGGCATGTTCCAGCGCCTTCATAACAGAAAAGATTACCAGGGAACAGGACTTGGCTTGTCTATCTGTCGAAAAATCATGGAGATCCATAAAGGATATATCCGGGCGGCAGGGGAAGAAGGAATGGGTTCGGTGTTCGATCTTTTCTTTCCGATTTGAGTGGCCGGGAACCTTCCCCGTATTAAGAGGGAATATTGACCCCGGTCATCCGATACGGCGCGATAGGTTGAAATCCATCAGTAAGCTCGTTGCTTATTCCTTTGTTCCGTCAGTTCGGTCGGCGTCATCCCGAATAGTTTTTTGAAAGCGAATGAAAAATGCGACAAGTCTTCGAAGCCCAGGTCAAGGTAAATCTCGGATGGTTTTTTGTTTTTTTTGTCGAGGAGGAAATGCGCTTCCTGCAGACGTTTTTGCACCAGCCACCGGTTCGGTGTTTCGTTAAAGATCGTTTTGAAGTCCCGTTTGAAAGCGGATAGACTGCGCCCCGTCAAATAGGCGAACCGCCCGATGCTGACATTGAATGTATAATTGCAGTTCATAAACTCTTCCAGGTTGATCTTTTCGGGTATGCCATAGTTGAAAAATATCCCTGCAAGTTCCGGTTGGTTTTTCAATAAAATAACAAGTAGTTCTTCCCGTTTAATGTCTGCAAATTCTATATCGATTTTCCCCCCGCCTCTATAATAGGGCATCAGCGATCGGATGAAATTGGGTATCAATTCAGTCGTATTTATTTTTACAAGCGTATCTGCCGGATTGTATACGGTGGGCTTTATCTTGTGTTTTTCCTGAAACATCCTGAGAAACCCTTCGTCGAAAAAGATAAATACTTTTTCCAGTTCGCCATCGACTTTTTCCTTCTTGTATCTGCCCAAACGGTTTTTTCGGGCGAGGCCATAGTTGCCTGATTTGAAAGTGTAAGTTTTGTTTCCGTCATAACATCGCATGACTCCTTTTATGACATACATAAAACTATGGTCGGCAATAAATTGCTCCGGCGAAATTTCACCAATGACATAACCGGGCGATTTCGTTACGGTCGTATTCATTTTAGCTTCCCAAATTTAATCATACTTTCCATTGAGGCAAGAATAGCTTCTTCATTACTGGCAATCGGCGTCCAACCCAAGACCTTTTTCGCCTTTGCACTGCTTGTATTGCGGCTTACCTTTAACAGCGGAGCGACCAGTTTTGCCTGATCATTAAATAAGGCGGCCAGGTAAACAACCCAGTTTGGCAATATCCTCGTGGAAACTTTTTTTGCCACTTCGGGCATTTTGTCTTTTAGCAATCGCGCGATTTCCGGCATGGATATTTTTCCGCCTGCCATCGCTATAAAGCGTTGTCCTTTTGCATTTGGATTAGTCATGGCACGAATATGCAAATCAGCCACATCCCGGACATCGATGATATTGAAAGGGATATTGGGGACGGCTTTCATGGAGCCGTCGAATAAATGTCTTAGCACGTCAAAGCTGGATGGCATGTCGGGCCCCAAAGACGGTCCCAGGATGAATACGGGGTTTGAGACACTCAATTCCAGATTGCCGCCTTCTTTACTCATGAAATCCCAGGCCGCACGTTCCGCCAATACTTTTGATTTGTTGTAAGACGTCATTTTTTCATTCGGATCAGTCCATTCTTCCTCTGTTATTTCGGTGTTTGGGTCTTTGTGGCTATATCCAACCGCGCCAAAATTGGAAGTCAGTACGACACGTTTTACGCCCGCATCCCGTGCGGCTTTTAAAACGCGAAGTGTGCCGTCAACAGCGGGGCGTATCATTTCGTTTTCATCTTTTGGCATCGTTGAAAAAATAGGCGATGCGACATGCAATACATATTTGCAACCTTTCACGGCCTCGCCCCAATTGTCATCTTTTGTCAGATCTGTTTCGATAAATGCGAGATCGTCAAACGAATCGATCCCTCCTGTTTTCAGCATTTCGATTACTTCATTCTTTCGATTCATCGAGCGAAGGGTCGTTTTTACCGGGTAGCCTTTTTGCAGCAGCTGGAGAACGCAATGCGATCCTACGAAGCCCGTCCCGCCCGTGACCAAAACTGTCTCTGATTTTTCCATCTTTTAAAATTTTATACCGCAAAGTTCAGCATAAAATTTTCAGGCGGCTTTGTTGAAAAGTCCGGATTTGTTTTGTTGAAAAGTCCAAAACCCGGATTGCATCGCCGCAACGGGCGGTTCCCGAAGAGCCGCTGAATTTCAAAAATCCGGGCCTGTGCGGACTATCGGGCGCTCTCGGGCTGGGGCTGGGGCAGGGGCCTGGATTGAACCCGCTTCGTCAAAAATTCGATGAATACCAGCGCCAGCACGATCGAGATGACTCCTTCGCCAAGAACGGTGGCAGGCGCCCCGACACGTTGCGACAGCGCCCCGACCAGGAGACTGCCCAGCGGCAGCATCCCGAAGATCGCCATCAGCAGGATGCCGATCGCACGGCCCCGCATCTGAGGCTCGGATTCGGACTGAACGATAATATTACAGGCGGTGAACTGGGTCATGCCCCCAAATCCGGTGAGGACGGCAAACAGCATCGCCACGGGGAAATTCTTTATCAAGGCAAAGCCAATCAGACCCACCCCCATCAGGAGGGTACTGATGAACAGGAGCCGCTTCAGCGGCGTATCCGGTTTTCGCGACGCCAGGAAGATCGTGCCCAGCACCGAACCCACGCCGACAAAACTGGTAATATATCCAAATGTTGACGCGCCGCCCTTAAAGATTACTTTGGCAAAGACCGGCAAGACCGTATTGTACGGCATCACCAGCAGGCTGCCGATGGCCACCATCAGGATGATTTTTCCGATCACGGGTGCTTTCCGGACATAGACAAGACCTTCCGAAAATTCCCCCAGCATGGTCTTCCCCGATTTCTTCGGCTGACCGACAGGCAGCTTCATCAGGATCAGCGAGACGATGACCCCGCCAAAACTGGCTGCATTGATGAGAAAGCAGACCGGGGCGCCCCAGGCACTCAGCACGATACCCGATAACGCCGGCCCCAGTAGCATGGCAAGGCTCGCCGTCGCCGTGGTCAGCGATACCGCGTTGGGCAGGTCGGAGGGATCGGCTACTACCACATGGACCAGGGACTGCCTCGCGGGGACATCGAAGGCATTGATGATACCCAGGATAACGCTGAGCGCCAGGATCTCCCATACCACCGTATGCCCGGTATATACCAGCAGCGCCAATAGTACCGCCTGGATCATCGAGGTGATCTGGGTGATCCGGATGATCTTGTAGCGGTCATACCGGTCTGCAGCCACGCCACCGGCGAACGAGAACAAGAAAGATGGAAACTGTTCGGCAAAGATCGTCACCCCGATCAGGAAAGCCGAATGCGTGATCGAATAGACCACCCAGATCACCGCCGTGCGCTGCATCCACGTGCCAAACTGAGAGACCGCACGGCCGAAAAAATACAATAGATAATTGCGGCTTCGAAAGGCCCTGAATACGCTCAATTTGCCGATCTGTTGTATCACCGTTTGCTATTTGACGTTTTTTAAAATTTTGTCGAAAACATGGCAAAAAAAATCAGGGTTTCAACCACTTCACCACCATGTCCGTCAGCAACCGGAGGGCCGCCTTCAGATCATGCGGATCGTTGAGTTCGAAGATCTCCCGCCGGAATCCGCGGATTCCGCTGTAAATGAGAAAGACCAGCGTTTCCTGCTCGCCGGGGGAAATAGCACGCATCTCCCTGCGCCGGGTCGCACCCGCCAGGATCTCGTTCAGGATCATACTCTCGTGGTGTATCAGCTTCTTGTGCCAGCTATACATCACTTCGGCGTGTTTGGATTGTTCCTCGGCGTCCATCGACGCCATCATGGCGCTAAAGACCTTCTTCCAGTTTTCCGACGCCTTCAGCTTGGTGTGGCAAAAGGCATAGATCTTATCCCGCAGGGTCTCCACGGCAGCTACCGCCTGACGGATCTCGGCGGCCATATCCCGGGCGATCTTATCCATCACTGCCTGGTAGATCTCGTCCCGGTTCTTATAGTAGTAATAGAGGGAAGTACGGCTCCGGCCCGTGGCGCCCGCCAGGTCATCCATGGTGAAACCGTCCGGCCCGAATTTCTGGTACAGCCGTATTGCCGCTTTCAGGATCTCCTGCTGGATCATATCGTCCTGGGATGCAGGTGTCATGGAACTCATAACCTACCCCAAAAATAAGGGCAATTTGACAAATGAAAAAATTTTGTCAAAAACACCCAGACCCATCTGGCGGGGATACACCAGGAATTTTTTCGGGAAGCATTTCGAAATTTGACCTGCCGGTTATTCTACTTTCGTACATTGGGCGGGGATTGGAGGCGCCCATCCGGCTGCCGGACCCAAATTTCGCAAATAATCGATTCAAAAAAATGAGGCTGACACTAAGGGATGAAAATACCGGCGGGGAACTGCTGCTGTTTAAAGAGGAGATGGGTTTTGACAGGTTGTTTTTCACCAGGGACCGGTTCAATAAATACTTTACGATCGCCTGGAATCCGGGAGAGCCCCAGACCGTTACCATCGATGGGGCCGCATATGAATTCCCGGCCAATTCCCTGCTGACCCTCTTGTTTAACCAGTCTTTCAGCTTCGAAGACTCCGCAAGCATCATAGCCTGGCAGTTCAACCGCGAATTTTATTGCATTATCGACCACGACAGCGAGGTGAGCTGTGTCGGGTTCCTGTTCAACAGCACAAATCATTTGTTCGTAAAGCTTGACGACCAGGCGCAGCAAAAGCTAAGGCTGCTATCCGATGTGTTCATCGAGGAATTCAAGACTTCCGACCAGATACAGAATGAGATGCTGCTGGTGCTGTTGAAGCGACTGATCATCTATATTACCCGGCTGGCCAGGATCGGGTATGTGCCCGGCGGGAAAGGTCAGGATGAAAAGTTTCATACGATTCGAAAGTTCAACCTCCTGGTAGAGGCGCACTTCAAATCCGAGCACTCCGTTAGTTTTTATGCGCAGCAGTTGTGCAAGTCTCCAAAAACCCTGTCCAACCTCTTTGCGCTTTTCAACCAGAAGCCCCCTTCGCAGATTATCCAGGATAGGATCGTCATGGAAGCCAAACGGCTTCTGCGCTATACAGACCAATCGATAAAACATATCACATTTGACCTCGGCTTCGAAGACCTGCCCTATTTCTCGAATTTCTTCAAAAAAAATACCGGCAGCTCACCTTCGGACTTCAGAAACCAGCCGGGGAGATCCGATGAAGGGAATAGCCCTGTCTGATCTGACAAACAAAGATCCCCACCGATTCTGCCGGATGTAAGCTATCGATGGGGACCTTCTTTTCCGTATGACGGACTATCATGCTTGGACTGCTGCCGCCTCTTCAATCACTCCTGCTACCGCCTCCGGCTGCGACATAAAGATCACATGGCTGCCTTTTACATCTGCCGATCTCGTGTTGGAACGTTTGTACATGGCTCGCTGGATCTCCGGGGCAATGCTTTTGTCTTCTGTTGCAATGCAGGCAAATGCGGGCTTATCCCTCCAGGCTGCGTGGGTGATGGGCGTTGTAAACCCTTTAGCATAGAACGCCCCCTGGGATGCATACATGAATTCGGCTTCCTCCTTCGGGATGTCGGCACAGAACCCGGCATGGTATTTCGCTTTGTCATAATACACAATCCCCTTGTCGTCCGGAGGCAATACGCCATTTTCAGGAGCGGGGGGCGCTGTCATCAGCCATTGAAGGGCAGACTCTCCATTGTCAGGCTGGAAGGCGGAGACATATACCAGGGCCGCCACTTTTGGATGGTTTCCGGCTTCTGTGATCACAGCGCCTCCCCATGAGTGCCCGACCAATACAGCGGGGCCATCCTGATTGTCCAATACCAATTTGGTGGCTGCAACATCATCCTCCAGTGAAGTGAGCGGGTTTTGTACGGCTGTAACCTGATAGCCTTTTTGGGTGAGTACCCGGTAAAGCGCTTTCCAACCGGAACCATCGGCAAATGCCCCATGTACCAATACTACGTTTTTGATCTTGTTTTCCATTTTGTTTGTGTTGATGGGTTTTAAAAAATCAACAGAACAAAGTTGGCCCGGATTGGACGCTCATTTGGTGAGCATTCTTCCCGATATATTGCGATTTTTTCCCGAAGATCGGATCTCTATCGGCTTTCGGTCACTGGTTCAATACTTGGGCTTCACAACCGGGTCAGCCGGACTATCCGGTTGTTCCCTTTTTCTCTTAAAGAGACTCAGGAGTGCTGAATAATGACTATTATACCGGTCTCATTCAGGGGGAACTGCGGATGTTGCCACTGATTTTCTTCATGATGATAATGCTGTCCCTGATCGAATAAGTCATTTTTTCGCCGACAATCCCTTCGTCAACAATGATCATGTCCACCGAATCTTTCTTAAAGTCGAGGACGATCTGTGTCTCGTTAGGCACGTTCAACTGGCCTGTCCATTTTGAGTTTGTTAATTGTGCCTGCGCAATCGAGCTTGCCAAAAGCAGTGTGCTTGCTAAAAGCAGTATGCTTGCCAAAAAAGATGTTCTCATAATTAATGTATACGACAAACATACCCGGCTTTTTTGGGGTCAGAAAAGTTTTATAGAGGAACGACAGGAGAAATCGACGAATGGCAGGCAATGGCTAAACCTGCCGGTAAAAACTGCCGCTTGTCTGATGATTCAGCTACAGGCGGTTGCCGTACCGTTTGCAGAATAATCCGACGAACTATCAGCTAAATGTAAGTTTCAGTTCGATACCGTGGCCAGGTTTCGAATTGACCGATAGTTGGCAGTTGATAGCTTTTGCCAGGTCCCGGACGATGTGAAGACCTAGTCCGTTCTTAATGCCGATTGGAGCGGAATGGTCATATAGGGGTTTTAAAGCTTCCTTGGTGGCGCCGGGGCCATTGTCCGTAATAGAGAGGTATTTTTGCGACCCTTCTTCCCAGGCTTTCCAACTGATAAAACTGCCTGGAGAGGTCCCCAATGCTTTTATGGAATTATTGGTAAGGTTGAGCATGATTGTTTTAAGATAATGCTCGTCCACATGGAGGGCCATTTCGGGTCCTTGCTCAAAACGCAGCTCGATGTTGCCGGGCGGGTCAACGGTCTCTTTAATGTACTCAAATAGCGTTTGGACAGGAATCGTTCTGTTAGTCGGTTTAAAATTTTCCATCTGCCCCTTGCTCCATAGCAGCATGTCTTCCATGGTGTTCAATAAATTTTCAGCCGAGCCGATCACTTTCCTCGCGTAAGCATCCCTTGCTGTGTCATCCATCAGGTCGGAGGCCTCCTGCTGCAAGTGTAAAAAGTTGACGAAACTGGCTATCGGACTTCTTAGGTCATGATTTAAAATGCTGAAGAATTTCGTTTTGACTTTATTGGCTTCGTCGAGCTCATTATTGAGCAACAGGAGCGTCGTATTGGTCTTTTTCCGTTGGATACTCTGAAAGTAGATTAAACCGGCGATGATAATCAACGTGAGCAGTCCGCCGAACAGAAACCATTTCTGTTTTGCCTGATTGGCAATTTCAAGCTTGTTGATCCGGATTTCCTGGTCTTTCAGTGCAATATCATGCTGTCCTTCAAGAGCGGCGATTTTGTTTTTGTTCTCCTGTGAATAGACCGAATCATAGAACTGGTTATGAGTGACCAGGTTCGCGTAAGCTTCTTTATACTTGCCTCTTTCGGCCTGGATGACAGCGAGACTATCGGTGAAATAAATGATGTTTTGTTTTGAGTTGCCTTGCTTCGCCATTGCGATGGCCCGCGACAAGTGGTTTTCCGCCTTGTCAAACAGGCTATTTCTTTTTGCCGCATCCCTCTTTTCCTCCCTGGCCATTTCGCCGTAGGTAGAGCCCAGAAGACCCAGATTATCGATCGCATACAAGTTGGAAGGACCCAGTTTGTCCCATATGACCTGTGCCTTTAAGCCATATTCAAGCTGTTTTTCGTGGTCATGGGGATAAGTGCTCGTCAGCAGGGTATACATACTTGCCTGGCCGTTATCGTCATGGCCGTCCTGGTATAATTTCAGGGCGGCTAAATAATAACGCTGCGCGTCTTCGAATTTGTTATTGTTGAGATAGGAACTTCCGATCAATTCGTCGGCTTTGGCGGTCAATGCAGCATAATTGGTCGTTAATCCCTTGCAAACTGCGAGTGCCTTATTTGCGTAAAAAATGGTCTTGTCGTAGTTGTTTTGGTTGAAAAAATTGGCGCAGATGTTTACATAGCAAATACCCGACAAATAGTTGTTTTTGATCTCTTCGGCCAATGTCAGGGCTTTGAAAAAATATTCCTGCGCCCGCGGATATTCTCCCTGCATTTGATAAGCAAGGCCGATATCGGAATTGGCCAGACATTCCTGCCCCTTATAATCGTCTTTCTCCGCCAGTTCGATTTCCGTTTCACACTGCGCGATGCCATTTTTAAAGTCACCCGCAGCGATATAGGATTCCGCTATATAGCCATAAAATAAACAGGCAGCCGAGTCCTGCTTGTATTGTTTGGCAATTGAAAGCCCCAGATTTTCATACTTGTCTGCCAGTTTCGGGTCCGCAGTCTGATAATAATTACTTAAGCGTAAAAGGATTTTCACTTTGGCGGCAGGATCCCTGGAATCGCCGAGCTTCTTTACGAGTGAATCTATGGCGGCGGGCCCGTTTGTCTGCGCATTAGCCGTAACGCAGCAGAGCAGGCAGATACAAACGGAAAGTAATTTCATAGTTGATGAACATCAGGATTTTATATCCAACAGATTATCTTTATACATGCGCCCGATCGGGATCGTTATATTATTGATAATCAATTTGTTGCTTGAAATTTTTGCGATAAGGTGTTTTTGTACGGCATAACTGCGGTGCACCCTGATAAAGCTACGGAAATTGTCCTCTTTAAGCAGACTGCCGATCGGCGATAACACGCAGTACTTTTTTTCGGCTGTAAATAACAGCGTATAGTCTTTTAAAGCCTCTATGTATAGGATCTCATGAAGCTTTACTTTAATGAAGGAATGGCCGTCTTTTATAAAGACCGCATCGCCTCCCAGGCTGTACTCATACAGTGCTGCCTTCTTCCTGATATCGATGTATTCGTGAATACGCGCTACCGTGCGTTCAAAACGATCTCCTTTAATGGGCTTCACGAGGAAATCGAGGGCGGAAAGTTCAAAGCTTTCGGCAGCCATGTCGGCAAAAGAGGTCACAAATATGCACACCGGTATATGCATAAGCCTGCGCCTGAATTCAAATCCGTCGGTTCCGGGCATGTCGATATCCGAAAAAAGTATATTTATATCTCCCGTTTCAATGATTTTCAAAGCCTCATCAACCGAAGAACATACACCGCAAACATTTATCTGTGGATATTTTCGTACAAAGGAGAGGGTTGTAAGCCGGTCAATTTCATCATCGTCAACTATTACACAATTATATTTCGTGAATTCAGCCATTTTCCAACCACTTGCATTTATAAAGAGATATTGCTGGTAAGATAGCAAAAATACGAACAACCTTGCGGGTGGAATTGAAATGTTATGGATATCTTCAGCTCCGGAATACCCCGGAACGCTCCGAAACATTCCGAAACGTCCCAAAACGTTCCGAAACGAAAATGCCCCCGACAGGGTCGGGGGACAGGGATACGATTGGCGGGGAGAAGGCGACCCGCCACAACAATTAATATATCATCATTTGCCTAATCCGTCATCGTTTGTCTGATTCGTCATTATTTGCCTAATTCGTCGTCCTCTTATGCATAACCGGGGGATTGCCCGCCTCTCCGTAATAATCCTTCGTCTGACCATAAATGGGAACTCTCCCTTTAATGAAATCGCGGGTATCGGCATAGATGGTATTGCCATCGTTCGAGATGATGCCGAAATAGGGGATCCCCGTCGAAATAGTTTCGTTATAACCATAGAAATAGACCCGGGAACCGTGCTGAAAATATTCAATGGAGACAAGCGTCTGGTTAGGGACCAACCCGATTTCCGCCGGACCCCCATTGCGGGAATAATTGCAGAAACTATTTGAATTGAATTGTGTCCCATTGATGTCCGGGTACCACGGACTCCCTTGTGTCGAATTGGGCTCCATGCTCGTGTCGCAGGTCCAGAAGCTGGTCCCAAGTGCAGCCGCGGTTTTGGTGATTTTGGTGAGACCCGGGAAATAGAACTGGTTTCCCGCCAGTCCGTTTGACCCGCCACTAAGACCTGAAAGGTCAGGAGAGAAATCGTAGACCTGCGTGTCGGCGATGTCTTTGAAATAGACCGTAACACTCGGGCCGCCCCCGCTCGCTGTCCCTACCTGCAGGATCTTACCCGAAAGGCTGTCCGGATCGAACGTGTTGCCATTAAACATAAAAAAGCAATAATCGGTTACCGTGCTGTCCGCGTTGAAATGTACGAGGATCGGCTTCTCCCACTCCCTGCTAAGCTCTGTCATAGAACCTTCATACTCATAGCCGGCAAAGGCGAAACTGCCGGAAGTGCCCGTGCCGCCGCCACTCCCCCCTTTCAACGAATTCGACTTGGAACAGCCGATGACAAAACCTGCCATCACCATAACGGAAAATATAACTGGATATCGCATAAAATGTTTTAAGACCCAAATCTACCTCCCTAAAAGAAGACCTGGTCCCGCCGCCAGACAAACGACGGTTTGAATCGACAAACGACATGGCCCGGCGAATGCCACAGTGCCGCTCTGCCCATGTTCCCCTGCTTTCCTCTTTAGGTATTGGATTTGTATCTGTCGCCAAAAGTCCCTGATCTGTTGAATTTTTTGTCCTGCCGGAGAGAAGAGAATGAATACAAACCTTTTTAAACAGTATCATGCTGCATACACATTTCATCAATTAATTCCGGCAGGTGGTCAATCCGTTGTCATAAATGGCCCCGTTATTCATTGTTTTGAGGATTAATAGACATATTTATGATAGGGCTGCTATTTAAATTCATTGCCGGTCTGATTAAAATCATTGCCGGGTTGACGGTTTGTTTTTTCGTTTTATTCTCCCAAACTGTACAAAGCCAGGATATCGCGCAGACACCGGATATCGTTCGGACAAAAGCCGGTCTCATAGCGGGCGCCCTCAACGCAACGGGCGACGTGCGCATCTTCAAGGGTGTCCCCTACGCAGCGCCGCCGGTCGGCGAACTGCGGTGGAAGGAACCACAGCCCCTTACCCCCTGGGAAGGCGTCCGGAAATGTGACCAATTTGGACCCAACGCCATCCAGAGAAAGCATCCTCCAAGAGGCGCCTACGGCGAAGAGATCCTGATCCCGACGAATGGCAAGCTCAGCGAGGACTGCCTGTATCTAAATGTTTGGGTACCGGCGACCCCGGCCAACCAGCAGCTAACCACCAACGGTAAACAGGCCAAAATGCCGGTGATCGTCATCGTCCATGGGGGCACCCTTTTGGAAGGCTCGGGTTCCGTAGCGGTGCTGAACGGTGAGGAAACCGCGAAAAAAGGAGTTATCGTCGTGACCATCAATTACCGCGTCGGGATACTCGGTTTTCTGGCGCACCCCGCCTTATCCCGGGAGTCCCCCCACCATGCTTCCGGGAACTATGGCATCCTGGATATGATCGCCGCATTTCACTGGGTAAAGGAGAATATTGCCGCCTTTGGCGGAGATCCCGATAATATCACCGCCGATGGCGGGTCCGCAGGTTCCTGCGGGCTGCTTACCATCATTGCATCTCCGCTCGGAAAAGGCTTGTTCAGGCGGATGATCTCCGAGAGCGGTCCGCTGCTGAAACCCGATTGTCTTCCCACGCTTACGCAAAGAGAACAGGAAGGACTGGAAACGATGAACAAAGCCCATGCCGCTACCCTGGAAGAGATGCGGGCCCTACCGGATTCCGTATTATTGCAATACAACCAATTCCGGTTTCCGGCCGTCGACAATTATTTGCTCCGGGAACAGGTGCTCAATATTTTCCTGGCCGGAAAGCAAAACGATGTCGACTTACTGATCGGCTACAATGAAGGCGACGAAGACATCGATGAATCGATCGTGCCGGCGGCCGCCTTCACGGAAAATGCCCGGAAGAGATACGGGCCCCGCGCGGCCGATTTTTTGAAGATCTATCCGGCCCATACGGATGCGGAAGCGGAGCAATCGCAATACGCCGTATCCCGGGATACCGTATTTGCCCTGCAAAATTATGTGTGTGCGAAATGGCAAAGCAGGCATGGCAACCGGAAGACCTATTTCTTCTACTTTTGCCGCTCCTCACCCGGTACCCCCGACTATGGCGCCTTTCATGGTTCCCAATCCGCGTATGTACTGCATAATCTCGACAAGTGGAAAAGGCCCTTTAAAGAATGGGACCGGACATTGAGCAATTCGATGAACCAGTATTGGGTCGACTTCGCCAAAACAGGCAATCCCAATGGCAAGGGGTTGCCGGCCTGGCCGGCCTTTACCAGTGAGCATCCCAAAGTCATGCAATTCGGGGATACGATAAAGCCTGTCGATCTCCCGGCGACGCAGGCTTTCCCCTTTGTCGATCCCGGCAGTAACCCCTGAGGTTCATCGGCGGAGGCTGTTTTGTTCGATAGGTGGGATGGTAGATTGTATACCAATCCCTATGAAAAAGCCTAATGCAAATGAACATGAATATTTGCTAAAAGTTCGCAAGTATATTGATTTCAATGATACCTTCCTTACTATAGGATGCAACTATGCTGCCGTTTCTGGCCAGGACGATATCTTTTGCCAACCGAAAAGGCAATCCATCGGGGGAGAGGTTCGAATTGTCGAGCCAGAGACAGCCGGAATTAAGTTTGTTTATCGACTGTCCCGTCAATTTTAATGACGATTTGGAATTCATCATTATCCGGATAGCTAAACCCTGCGCTTGCTCTGAAATTTCTTCGATGACGATTTCTCCGCTATCTGCGCAATCAAATAACCATAGTATCGAGCTATAGATGATAAAATGGAACTCATTTGCACAGCGGACTTCCCGCCGGAGATCAGATGCTTTATTGATCAAAGAGTAGCCTCCGCTGTAAGATATCCTGTTCAGGTCCTCGAACAGGCATTCCACGAATATATTCGTATTAATCGAAGCTCCCATGGAATCATTTCTGTAACTGCGGATTTTTCCCCATTGCACCACGTTGTCGAGAAGCGCAAGAATCCTGTTGAACTGCCGCGCCGCAACCACCGCAAACTTGGCCATATCAAATCGGATGTCGACTTCCTTTTGCAATAGGTTCAGAAATGTTCCGGTTGCCGCAAGAGGGCTTTTTACATCCCTCAATATGATGCTCATCAAGAGATTTTGGGTCTTATTAACCCGTTCCAAATTCTCATTTATCCTTTTCAGCTCGAGATGCTTTACAACTTGCTGGCTTAATACATATAATGCAAATCTCTGGTCTTCGTTCAGGTCATTTGGCGAAATATCCAACACGCACAACGTTCCTATGGGATTGCCCCGATAAGACATCAGCGGGATACCCGCGTAAAATCTAATGCCGCCTGCACCGTTTACAAAAGGATTGTCTCGGAACCGGTCGTCTTTCGCCGTATCCTTCACCAACAATAGTGAATTACCGAGGATCGTATGACTGCAAAATGAAATTTCCCTGGGCGTCTCATTGAAATCTACCCCGATGCTGCTTTTGAACCATTGCCTCTTTTCGTCAATCAGTGCTATCAGCGACATAGGGACCTTGGCGATCTGAGCGGCGAGCCGAACGAGGTCGTCAAACCCGACCTCTGGCGGAGTGTCCATTATTTTGTATTCCCGCAGGTCATTTAACCGGTCTGTTTCGTTTTCTGGTAGTTCGGCGATTTTCATCTTTTGAGATTTAGTAGCGGTAAATGTTATTCGGCTCATTCATCTGGTTATTCTGCGAAATCATCTAAAGGTAAACTGACCCTTAACGTACAACCTTTCCCCTCGGCGGTCACCAGACTTGCTTTTCCATTGAATGATTCGGCCCGATGCCTGATATTCATCAGGCCAGACCCCTTTTTGGCCTTGGCAGTATCGAAACCTTTTCCATCATCTGCCATAAGCAGTTCAAACCTTTTTTCGACTGTCTCTAATTTTATTTTGAGCGTCGTCGCCTTGGCGTATTTTAGGGTGTTATTGACCTGCTCCTGGATAATTCTGTAGATGTTTTGCCTGCAGTCCTGATTAATCAGGCATTCGTCCAATTGTTCCAGATCGAGAATTACTTTCATGCCGCTTGTGCAGGATAAGTTCGAACATAGGTCCTCAAGTAATTCATAAAGGGTAAGGTTCCTAGCGGCCGGCAAGACGAAGTCTTTGGTCAGATTCCGGATCTCGGTGATTGCGTCTTCTAAGTATTTCGAACAGTTGTCAAGGATA
Source organism: Puia sp. (assembly GCA_031292515.1). Lineage (GTDB taxonomy): Bacteria > Bacteroidota > Bacteroidia > Chitinophagales > Chitinophagaceae > Puia. Next base: position 41,555 of record JARLGZ010000098.1, read on the forward strand.
TCAATGCGTAAAATATTTTCGTTTCTCATATGCATAAGATATAGATTTACACTTGCCAACAACTGGTTAACGTTATCATGCAGTTCCCTTCCGATCATCGCCCGCTCGCTTTCCTGGGCCTTTAATATGGCCCTGCTGATTGTCTTCTGCCGGAGCACTTTTTCTCTCGTCAGTCTGTTCCTCCATTTTTTCTGTTCGGTGATATCTGTTCCCAGCCCAAAGTATTGGCTCACTTTTCCAAACTCATCATGGATCGGCTGCGCCTGCATGCGCATCCAAAATAACGTTCCGTCTTTTTTATAATTCAGGATTTCGCATTCAAAATCTTCACCTCGTCTCATTTTTTCAACCATATATTGCACCTTCCGGGCATTCGTTCGCTTCCCTTGCAGCAGATTGCCCGGTTTCCTTCCAATCGCCTCCATGGCGGAATATCCGGTGATTTTGGTGAACCCTTCATTAATCCATGTGATTCTGTTCTCTTTATCAGTTATAATAACGGCATTGACTGTATTCTTCGCTACTAACGATAGTATTCCCAGTTCCTCTTTAAGAGGGAGCGTAGGCGCCGCCAATTCATTTCCTGATCTAATGGAGGATTCCTTCATAAATATGGTTAAGAGATTTGAGAATCTTTTCGTGAAATATAGCTTTCAAATAGGGTACGGAGTAACCCGGATAAGGTATTGGCGGGATTTTTACAAGGTGACACAGAAGATCTGTTTTTGGCTTTCACAGGAAAAATTTGACTATAGTTTCGTTTGTATTTTTCTTGTTTATAATTACACAAAGTAAGGCCATATCGCAGAGCCGTAAAGTCACGGTTCTTTCACACTTTGCGTGTGATTTTTGATCGACATCCTGTAATAGTTCTATTACAGGACGGCGCTAACGGTTTCTGTGACACTCGTTGGCGGGAGTTGATAAACCTAGTTAAGCGTAGATATAATTTGTGGAATCCGATGGAATTCTAAAGACTTGTCTAAAAAGTGTTTAGCACCGATGCCGATGCAAATGCTTTTAACCTCATTGTTAGCCTGGTTGGTAAGGATAATTGCAAAAAGATTTGGATGCAGGCGGATCGCTCTTCGCAGGAGTTCGATTCCGTTATTTTCCTGCAAATGGATATCGAATATAGCGGCATTGATCTTCGAAGTCTGTAAAAAGTCGAGCGCATCACTGAAAGTCCCGGCCAAAAGCGGGTTCCATTCCTTCCCGAACCGCCTTATCATTTGTGAAATTCGTTCCAGGATGAGCGGGGAGTCATCCACAATCAGTATATTCTTTGTTTTGTTAGCCACACTATTCATTCTATAAAATATAAAAACAAATGTAGCAATTCGCAGGAGAGAAAGCGTAATGGATCAGGACGGTAATTTGTAATGGAACTATTACAAGGATAATTATATTTCATCGGTAAGCTTGTTCGCTATGACATATTTCGTCAGGTCGGCGTTTGTCCTGAGTTTCATTTTTTCCAGGAGTCTGCGTCGATAAGTACTTACGGTTACCGAAGATATGGACAAAGTCTTACCTATTTCAGTCAGGGTCTTTCCGGCCGCCAACATTTTCAATACTTCGAATTCTCTATCTGACAAGGACTCATGCGGCATTTGGGGGAAGTCGCCGATCATTCGGTCATTCAGCTTTTCGGCAATGCCCGGAGTAATGTATTTACGCCCTATCAGGACCCGACGGGTTGCTGCTATCAATTCCTCCGGCGCCATATTTTTGTTGAGATAGCCGGAGGCCCCCGCCTTTAGTGCTCTTATTGCATAGTGGTCCTCCGGATGTATTGAAAGGACCAGGATCGGTAACTTGGGATAGATATCCTTGATCTGAGTAATAGCTTCCAGTCCGGTCTTTCCAGGCATGGTGAGGTCCGATATAATCAGATCCCATTCGGATTCCAGCGCTTTCTTAATCATATCTTCGGCGTCGGTAACCTCCTCAATTGTTGCGGATGGATACTCCTTTCTCAAAATTCTCTCCAGGCCTTGTCGTACTACTGAATGGTCGTCTGCGATCAGGATTCGGAGCATAGGATTTGTTTTAGGAATTTGTCCTTATTTTACTAAGCGATATGCCAACATGTATTTCGGTGCCGGCGCCCGGAACGCTATGAACCCGGTAATTTCCGTCCAGCATGTAGACCCTTTCCCGCATACCCAATAAACCCAGCGTCCTTTTCCCGGAAGTGGCCGTTATGTCGAAGCCCTTGCCATTGTCCCTGACCAGCAATTCCAGATTTCCCTTGACTACCCGCAGGCTGACATACACTTTGGAAGCTTCCGCGTGCCTGGCTATATTGGTTAGTGATTCCTGGAATATCCGGAACAGGCCAATGGCGGTTTTGCCCGGTAGTTGAATTCCCGCCAGGTCAATTCTGCAGGAGACCGCCAGGCCGAAGCGGGCTTGGAACTCCCTGCAATGGGCCTTCATGGCTTCTTCCAACCCGAGGTCGTCCAGTATAGAAGGCCGGAGCGCCGATGCGATTCTACGCACGGAATTTATAGCTTGATCCGTTAATTTTAAAATAGCGGTCATCTGAGCTTCTGTCTTTTCATCTTTGGGCACAAGTTCATCCTTCAACCAATATATATCCATTTTCAAACCTGTGAGTTGCTGACCCAACTCATCATGTATTTCCCGTGCCATGGATACCCTCTCCTCCTCCCTGATGTCCTGCAGATGTGCCGCCAGTTTCCGAAGTTGTTCGGAAGTTTCTTTCATTTTCTCCTGCGCCGATACACGTTCTGAAATATCAATTCCCACTCCTAACAAGCATGGCCGCCCGTCATATTCGATCGCCCGGCCGGTAAAATAATAGGGAATTTTATTTCGGTTTTTCAAATGGAATTGTGCTTCCGCCGTAGAATGTCCCTGCCGGAAGACCTCATCGATTTTTTCGGCCATCATTTCCTTTTCACCGCCATCGAAAAAGTCCAGCGGATGCATCGCCCTGATTTCCGCTGCAGTATACCCGGTAACCTGCTCGAAATTATTATTCCACCGCAGAAAACGGCCTTCCCGTGTATATAAATAAAAGGCCCCGGGCAAACTATTTATGATAGAATCAGACAGCTGTTTCTCCACTAAGATCTCATCGCGTGCCCTGGCCAATAGGGTGATGTCCTGCACGGTCCCTGACAACCTGATGATCTCACCTGAATCAGAGGCTATCGCTTCCGCTATTTCATGAACATATTTTGTCGCGCCGGCGCCCGTAATGATCCGATGTACGATGTCCATACTTTTTGTCCCGGCGACCAATTCCTCCTGGGCTTTCTCGAATGCTCGCCGGTCATCGGGATGCACGGTACTCAGGAACATCTCATACCGGTTATCCAATTCATTCTTACTTAAGCCAAAGATCCTGTATATCTCATCGGACCAGTAGAGTTTGTCGGAAACCAAATCACGTTCCCAGTGCCCCATCTTCCCAATCGCTTCCGCTTTACGATATTTGCCCTCGCTCTCTTGCATTTTCGATTCCGCCTGTTTTCGCCCGGAAATATCCCGGTAGTTGAGTACGATAGCATTTAGATAGGGCTTGTCCAGCAGGTTATTGAAGCTGCATTCAAGCCATTTAAAATCTCCGTTTGGCATGACATGGCGATATTCGATCGTCTTAATCTGGCGGGGAAAATTGATGACTTCCAGGAAAGCACTATGCACCCTTGTGACATCATCCGGATGTATAAGATCAACCCGAACCTTTCCCACGATAGCTTCTGCGTCGTATCCCAATATCCTCTTTCCAGATGGTCCCATTTCCAATACGACGCCGTCCTGTGAGAGGACCGTAAGGCCGTCCGTACTGTTTTCGATCAGGGCCCTAAACCTCTTTTCACTTCTTAGTACCTCATCCTCCGCAGCAATTCTTTGCCGATCTCTTTCGAGAACGTCCAGGGCAAATGAGACATCGGCTGCAGCTTGTAGCAATAATTGAACTTCAGTCTCATCGAAAAAATCAGTAATGGGCGCATACAGTGTAAGCGCCGCTGCTATTTCCCCCCCTTTGCATATCGGTAGGGAGATGGAAGAGCAATACCCGCGTTCTGCGGCTTCTTTTTTCCATATGTTCATTCCCGGATCGATGCTGATATCATTGCAAACGACGCATCTTCCCGTTTTGATGGCAGTCCCGGTTGGGCCGTTGCCATTCGGGTCGTCTGGCTTGCAGACGATTTTAATCTGCGACAGATATCCTGTTTCAAATCCGCTAAATACCAGCGGGGCGATCTCGTTCTGTTCCGGATGCTTTATCCCAACCCATGCCATCCTGAATTTACCCACATCTATGGCTATTTGGCAGACCTCTTTAAACAGGGATTCCTCATCCCGTGTCCTGATGATCATTTGATTCAATGCGCTCATGAAGGAATATAGCCGGTTTACCTTGAGCAGTTTTTCTTCAGTTTTCCTGTAGTCGGTGATGGGCTCGATCCATTCCTTTTCCGGTAACCTGGAGCGTTTATAATCATACCCGCTCTTAAGCAATATAGCTGCTAAAAGAATAAAAAATGAAAGCATCCAGGAAATGGAACCTGCCAGAAGGGAAAGGAGCAGAGCGACTATGAATATCATAAAGCTGGTTCCACGATACTCATTCATTGCATTGGAGTTTTGGCAAAGACAATCGAATTGAAAAACAAATACCTGATCGGTCCGGTAAAATGACTTGTCTGTAAATAGCTAACTTTATAGTAACGGAATTTAAGTTAGTAAAAAAAAAGGAGACAAGCGAATAATTCCAAACATGGTATCCCTTTACCCGTTGCTTCGCTTTAATGCCGCTGGCCTTGTCAAAAGGATGTTTTTGCCGGATCTTGCATTTCGTTGCCGGCTTTCGTCCGAAAAATAACCTTAGCCGGCTGGAATTTAACGCCAGCCCAATCCGGGCGCAACATGCGTCAATATAGAAGACAGCACGTGTATATTGTAGTCGACTCCCAGTGTATTGGGTATCGTCAAAAGGAGCGTATCCGCTTCCCGGATGGCCTCGTCCTGGGCCAACTCCCTGATGAGCTGATCCGGTTCCCCGGCATAGCTTCTTCCGAAAATGGCGCGTTTATCGTTTTCAATAAAACCGATTTTGTCGACTCTTTCGGCTTCCTGCCCAAAGAAATACCTGTCCTGATCCGTTGTCAGCGCAAAAATAGACCGGCTCACCGAAACCCTTGGCTCGCGCCGATGCCCTGCTTTTTTCCATGCTTCTTTGTACAACCTGATCTGTTCTGCTTGTTGTACATGGAAAGGCTTGCCGCTTTCGTCGAACTTCAAGGTAGAACTTTGCAGATTCATCCCGTTTTCGGCCGCCCAAATAGCGGTGGCATTAGAGGCGGCTCCCCACCAAATACGTTCCCGCAATCCCTCAGAGTGGGGCTCCAATCGTAATAAGCCGGGTGGGTTAGGGAACATGGGGGACGGGTTAGGCCGGGCAAATCCGACACCTTTGAGTTTATCCAAAAATTGCAACGCTTTTTTGCGTCCCATATCTGCGTCCGTTTCTCCTTCAGCCGGTTCATACCCAAAATAACGCCACCCATCGATTACTTGTTCCGGTGAACCTCTGCTGATTCCCAATTGCAATCGTCCGCCCGAGATTAAATCGGCGGCTCCGGCATCTTCCACCATATAGAGGGGATTCTCATAACGCATGTCGATAACGCCTGTTCCAATCTCTATCTTGCTTGTTTTGGCGCCGATAGCCGAAAGCAAAGGAAAGGGAGACGCTAACTGAGCCGCAAAATGATGTACCCGAAAATACGCGCCATCTAAACCGATCCCTTCGGCGGCAACGGCCAAATCAATTGACTGAAGCAGTGTGTCACTCGCCGAACGGGTGTTATAGGATGGATGATTGGACCAGTGTCCGAACGATAAAAACCCTATTTTCTTCATAAATCCCTTTTCGATTGTAGAATAGCCCTTGCAAAGATAGGTATTCTATCATCGCCAAAATTTCGCGCAAATCCTCACGATTGTATTATATCCTTTACGTCAATTAGGTGTTTATTAAGAACAAATTCAAGATGCGCTATCTGTCTTCGACATACAGGTGGGATTAAACAGAGAAGCCCATCGCCCTGGCAGAAAGAACCCTGAAAGAAGAGGCCGCCTCGGCTCTTCAATATGAACTGCAAAGATGTATGAGGTGCCGTGTTTTAACGGGGAGACATTCGGAAGAAAGATTCTAATTTCAGACGATCCAAAAAGCCTGTCCTCCTTTTACTCCTGGCTATCGCAGTCAATGCCGTATTACACGGATTTATTTGGGCTCACCATAGCTTCGTTACAGGCCTTAACCCGTTCCTGAGTACCATTTTTATGGTCCTTTCACTGCTGATCTTCCTACCAGTAGCGTTCTTTTCCTTCAGCTGGATGACCAGGCAATTTCTGCGCTTTACCCCGGCAATGGCCTTTGAAATGCTCAGGAAAAGATCTTATTTCTGGCGATCAGGCCTCCCAGAGCCCTCCCTGATGCCTCAGTTTCCAGGCAGCCTTTTTTGCCGCAATGGCAGATGATTTCGTTGTCGAAGAAAGGGATATGACCGATCTCGCCTGCCCACCGCCGGGCCGATCTTTCCACAGTCCTTGAGGACGCCGTCGGCTATCAATTCATTGAGGAGGCTGGTCGCTTTTGGAGGACTGATGTTCAACGCCTGCCCAGATCCGCGATCGTTGTTTCGCCGCGCTGGTCGAGGTGGTTGATGATCCCCCGTTTCCGCGACAAGCCGTTTTTGTAAACGAGGGGATAAAATTATATAAAAAAATATTTTAGTAATGATTGCTTAATTAAAAAATAAAATTATAATTTTAGTCGACTAAAAAATATAATTTAGTATAGCGACCTGATTTAATATAAAAATTTCTAAATTATGACTGCTTTGACCTCTTATGGAGGCGGGGAACGCCGCGTGGATATTTCCTTTTCAAATCGTTATGCACATCTCTACAAAGAAGAACTCCTGCATAATATCCTGCCATTTTGGCTAAAGCATAGCCGCGATCCTATTCACGGGGGATATCATACCTGTCTCAACCGTGACGGAAGCGTATACGATACCGATAAATTCATGTGGTTGCAGGGACGTGAAGCCTGGTGTTTCTCTTACATGTATAACCACCTGGAAAACAGGACTGAATGGTTGGATATGGCCGTCCAGGGAGCCGAGTTTATGAAGGAGCATGGGCGGGACGGGAAAGGCAGATGGTATTTCTCGCTTACAGCGGATGGGAAACCCCTCACACAGTCCTATAATATATTCAGCGACTGTTTCGCGGCCATGGCTTTTGCTTCCCTGGACCTGGCGTCGCCCGGCAACGGTTATGGCGTCATCGCAACCGATACCTTTGAAAACATTTTATCCCGCCGAAACGCCTGGAAGGGCGTGTATGACAAATCCTATCCCGGCACCCGGCCGCTGAGGAGCTTCGCCCTCCCCATGATCCTATCCAATCTCTCCATTGAAATGGAACACCTGCTCGGCAAAGAACGGGTAGATTCCTTTGTTCCTTCCGTAATCCGGGAAATCATGGAACTGTTCTACCGGCCCGAACTGGGCCTCATCGTCGAAAACGTATCGGGAGAAGGCCGGCTTAGCGACAGTTTCGAGGGGCGCGTGCTCAATCCGGGCCACGCTATCGAAGCCATGTGGTTCCTGATGGATCTTGGCCGCCGGCTGAAGGACCAGGCCTTGGTCGAAAAGTCGGTGACTATTATGCTCAGTACGTTGGAGTTCGGATGGGACCGGCAGTGGGGCGGCATATTCTATTTCATGGACAGGCTGGGTGCGCCCACCCAGCAGCTCGAGTGGGATCAGAAATTATGGTGGGTACACGCGGAAGCCCTGGTGGCCCTGGCGAAAGGGTACACTTATACCGGGAACCCCGCCTGTCTCCATTGGTTCGAAAAAGTGCATGATTATACCTGGAGCCATTTCAGGGACAAAGAATATGGTGAATGGTTCGGCTATCTGAATCGCCGCGGAGAAGTGCTGCTGGATGCGAAGGGCGGTAAATGGAAAGGCTGCTTCCATATTCCCCGGGCTCTCTACCAGGTCTGGAAGACACTAAGATAATTTTTCAAGGTTCTCATTTTTTAACATAAAAAAGACAAGGTTATGACTCCACCAAAACACTTACTGCTTATGAGGTCTACTATGTTGCTGCTGCTCTTGCTCTGCCTCGTGCAGTATAGCTTCGCGCAGACGCCTTCTTCTTCATCCCAGGTATCCGGAACCGTTACGGACGGCAAGGGGATCCCCCTGCAAAGGGCCACCGTCCGTTCGCGGGACGGTAAAAACAGCACGCTTACGGACAGCAAGGGCCAATTCGTCATCACGGTAAAATCTTCCAGGCCCGAGCTCGAGATCTCCATGGTCGGCTATGAGACGCAACGGCTCCCGGCCCGTCCCGACGATCACCTCACCGTCACGTTGAAAGAGAAACAGGCCCAGCTCGATGAAGTCGTGGTTGTGGGTTATGGAAAACAAAAGAAGAGAGACCTCACGGGTTCCGTCGTATCGATCAAGTCCGACGAACTCCTGAAATCCAACCCGGTCACTCTCGAACAGGGCATCCAGGGCAAAGCCGCGGGGGTATTCGTTACCCAGACCGATGGAGCGCCGGGAGCCGGCATGAGCATCCAGATCCGCGGCACCAATTCCTTCCTGGGGGGTACAGAACCATTGTACGTCATCGATGGGGTCCCCATGGAATCCGACAATGCCAATAACACGCCCGCCTCCGGTTCTTCCTATGAAGAGGCGAAAGTGAATACCTTGTCTTTCCTGAATCCGGCGGATATCGAATCCATCGACATCCTAAAGGATGCCTCGGCCACCGCTATTTACGGGTCGAGAGGCGCCAACGGGGTCGTGATCATCACCACGAAAAAAGGGACGCTAAACCAGGACCGGATCGATCTGAATGTCGTCGCGAGCGCCTCCAGTATAACGAAAAAATACAAATTGCTGAATGCGGAACAGTTTGCCAACTATCAAAACGAGGCTTACGTAAATTCGGATACCTACTTGGGCACCAATTACCAGGCGACCCAGACCCTTCCTTATCCCGGCAGGTATGATTCCGTCCAGCACAAATATTTACCCGGTCCTTCCGACTACCGGGGGAAAGGTACCAACTGGCAGGATGTACTATTCCAGACCGCTCCTAAACAAGACTACACCCTGACTTTTTCGGGTGGATCTAACAAGAATACCTACCTGATCAGCGGAGATCTGCTGGACCAGTCGGGGATCGTGATCAACTCCAAATTCCGGCGCTACAGCCTTCGGGCCAATGTAGACCGGAGCGTCAAGAGCTGGCTGCAGGTCGGCACCTCGTTCAACTATTCGAATACGATCAACCAGATGGTCACTACGGGGGCGAGCATCGTCGGACCGGAAGGCGGCGTCATCAAGTCGGCATTGACCTTCCTGCCTACCGTTTCGCTGATCGATACGACCACGGGGCTATATTCCCAGTTGTTTTATACGTCGAATCCCTATCAATATGCGAAACAGGCCCTGGACCGGGTTACCGGAACGCGGATGTTCAACTCCTCTTATATAGAAGCGAGTTTATTGTCCGGCCTGAAGTTCCGGAGTGTACTGGGATGGAATGTTTCGGCAGACAGGAGGGACCAGTACTATCCCAGCACGATCAACGAGGGAAGCGCCTCCGGCGGCAGGGCTTATCTGTCAACCACCAATACCAGTAACCTGAGCTCCGAGAACTATTTCACCTATGATAAGAAATGGGGAATTCACACCCTTAACGGGACGGCCGGATACTCTTATAACAACGGCCTCTGGCAATACGAGACCACCGGCGCCACCGGCTTCATGAACGATGCGCTCCAGAATAACGATCTGGGTGCCGCCACTGTCTATCTCCCGCCAGCCAATGGCAAATCGGACTGGCGCCTGCTCTCCTATTATGGAAGGATCAATTATATCCTGAACGACAAATATTTGTTCACCATGACCTATCGCCGTGATGGTTCCAGCAAATTTGCCCAGGACAATAAATGGGCCGGCTTTACCTCCGGCGCTCTTGCCTGGCGGGCGTCCGAAGAGAAATTCCTGAAAGATATCCCTTGGCTCAGCAATCTCAAAGGACGCTTTAGCGTGGGGCAATCAGGCAATCAGGGCATCGGCTCGTATAGCTCCCTTTCCCAGATATCAGCCTCCAACTACCCCTATGCCGGAACGGTGGCTAACGGATATATCGTCTCTTATCTCGGCAATGACAACCTGAAATGGGAAACGACAACCCAGTATGACGGAGGTATCGACCTGGGTATTTTCAAGGACCGGGTCAGCTTTGTAATGGACTATTATTACAAAAAGACGTTTAATCTGCTGCAATACGTGACGCTGCCTACCAGCACCGGTTTCTCTTCGCAGCTGGAAAATATGGGAACGATCCAGAATAAAGGCTTCGAGGCTGCTGTTAATGCGAAGATCATCAGTACGAAAAATTTCAGCTGGAATGTCTCGGCCAATATATCCACCAACCGCAATAAGATCCTCAGCCTGGGCGGGGCACAGGAACAGTGGGTGCAGACGATCGGCACCGAGCCGGTCAACTATCAACCATTTGTACAACGTGTGGGGCAACCCATCGGGATCATCATGGGCTGGAAGGAAGACGGTATCTTCCAGAATGAAGGAGAGGTGACCAAAAGCGGGTTCTATGCGGGTCAACCGGAAGCGATCATCAAACGGGAGGTCGGGGAGATCCGTTATAAGGACATCAAGGCCGACGGCGTGATTGACGACAATGACAGGACGGTCATCGGGAACGTGAATCCTAAATATTTCTATGGATTCACCACTGGGTTTAACTATAAGAATTTCGACCTGAGCATCTTCCTGCAGGGCGTGCACGGCGGGAATATCATCAACACCCTGAAATATATTACGGATAACCTGGGCAGCTATTCCAATACCACGGTTCAGGCTTATAACAACCGCTGGACCGGTGACGGGTCGAAAGGCACCAATCCCAAGGACATCCTTAATTCCTGGAGGGTCTTCAGATTCTCCGACCGCTACGTGGAAGACGGCTCCTACCTCCGGCTGAAGAATGTCAACCTGGGTTATACCGTCAACCTGAAAAATAACCCGGTCTTCAAGAGCATCAGGGCCTATGCCAGCCTGAACAATCTGTTCACGATCACCCACTACAGCGGGTATGATCCGGAAGTGAACGGTTTCGGTCAGGATCCTTCCCGGAGAGGCGTGGATCTGGGTAACTATCCGACCTCCAGGACCTATTCCTTCGGTGTCAACTGTTCTTTCTAACCATCAACTAAAAAGTCATGAAAATAGTTAAATACCTTTTTGCCCTCATATTTTTGGCTTACCTGGCTTCAGGTTGTAAAAAGACCCTCGAAGAGAGCCCGTATTCCTTTTATTCTCCCAATAACCTTTATAAGACGCAGGCCGATGCCGAGGCGGCAGTCACAGGCTTGTACGGTATCCTGCAAGGTTGGAGCTTTTTTAAGGCGCCCTACCTGTTTAGCGAGGATGCCGATCATGATCATATCGTCGGGCCGGTTTGGAATTTCAGCAGCCAGGGAGCGGGCGCCTATGATCAGTACTGGGGGGTGGCCAGCATGTGGCAGGGCCTGTACAATATTTCCGCACAGGTGAATACCCTCCTGGAAAAAGTCCCCGCCATTACTTTCACTTCCGATTCCATCAGGAACCGGGTAATGGGAGAAGCCTATTTCTTCCGGGGCTGGTCGTATTTTAACCTGGTAAGACTTTGGGGTTCCGTTCCGATCCGTCTGACCGATGTCGCCATCGGCTCCGCCGATAAGGCAAAGTCCTCCGTGGCGGATGTCTACGGCCAGGTCATCTCCGATCTCTCTATGGCCGATAGTCTCCTGCCCAGGAAAAACAGCCCATTTGCCGGCTCGACGGGCTCTGTGACGCAGGGCGCTGCCAAAACCCTGCTTGCCAAGGTTTATCTGACGATGGCTTCGGGTGCTGCAAGCGGTGCGGTGACTGTCAGGGGCGGCACCGATAACGCCTATTATACGTATGCAAAGGATGTAGTGGCGGGCTATGAGGGAATGGACAGCAAGAGCCTGTTCGCCAAAGCCAGGGACAAGGCCCTCGAAGTGATGAACGCCGGCGACTATAACCTTGTTCCTACATATATGGGTCTCTGGGGGCGGGTGAATAAAAATAATCCCGAAATGATATGGGAATTGCAAACGCAGGATAATACCAGCTTCGGCACGTATCTGCAATATTGGTATTCCGCTCCCTGGTATGGAGGCACTTCCTATATGTGGATGGCCCAGAACCTCTATGACAGCTACCAGCAACAGGACCAGCGCGCGTTGAACGGGGTATTCCACCAGTATTATATGTACGGCGCGTGGATGTTTTATCCTCTTCGTGATTCTTCCTTGTATAAATCCGTACCCGGCGGATACACCGCCCAGTTTTACACGGCATATTCGCATCCTTTCACCCAGAAATACTGGATCGGCACTTCCACTGAGATCGGCGATGCCGCCACTTCCACCAATGGTGGTCTCCGGGATGTGGATTTCCCCTTGCTTCGATATGCCGATGTATTATTGATGTATGCAGAGGCAGCCAATGAAGCCAATGGCGGACCCGGAGCAGATGCTTATGCCGCCTTGAACAAAGTACGCGAGAGAAGCAGTGAAAATGATACTTCGGGATTGGATCAGCAGCAATTCAGGTCACTGGTGCTGGAGGAAAGGGGCAAGGAGTTCTTCCAGGAGAACAACCGACGCTTCGACCTTATCCGCTGGGGCATCTTTACCCAGGTAATGAACCAGGTCGGTACCATGGAGAATGTCATCAAGACGAGGGCTCAGAAGAACCTGCTGTTTCCGATTCCCCAGGCGGAGATGAATGCCAACAAGCTGATCGGCTCCAATAATTATGGATGGTAGCAATCTAAAAACAGATAGTATGAGATTCGCATTCCTCGCATTACTTTTATGCCCCTTCATGGCTTACCCCGCTACCATCTACCTGGATGAGCTGGGAACGCAGACCCTGCTCCAGGACTGGGGCGCTCCTCAAGCCAATCACTCCGTATTGGGTACCGGGCTCCAGGTTGACGGTGTGAAATATGCCCGGGGGATCGGTACCCATTCCATCAGCCGGTTTCTCCTTCGGCTGGACGGCAAAGCCACGCTTTTTTCCGGGCTTGCCGGCGCCGATGACCATAATGATTTCGGCGGCAATATGGAATTCCGGTTGTACGCGGACAAGAGGCTGATCTGGTCCAGCGGTATTCTGCACAAAGGAATGCCCGCGGCGCCTTTCCGGGTCGACTTGAAGGGTGTGCGGCAACTGGCCATGATTGTTACAGAAGGAGGCGACGGGATCATGTACGACCATGCCGACTGGCTCGACGCAAAATTTGAGACGACCGGCAGCATCGTTCCGGAACCCGTAACCCCGAAAAAAATAGAAACCCCCATGTACCTCTTAACCCCAGTCGCCTCCGATGCGCCCGCCCTTCATGGTGCGAAGGTGCTCGGGGTGCGGCCTGGCCATCCCATATTGTTCACGATTCCTGCGACCGGCAAAAGACCGATGCTCTTTTCGGCCGATCCTCTTCCCCGGGGGCTGGTCCTCGACAAAGACCGGGGGCTTATCCGGGGGACGATTGATCAGGCAGGCACCTATAATTTAGTCCTGCGGGCGGAGAACGGGCAAGGGGCTGACACCCGGCTGCTGCGGATAGAAGTGGGTGAAAGGATCTGTCTGACGCCGCCGATGGGCTGGAACAGCTGGAATTGCTGGGGACTGGAAGTCAATGAACAAAAGGTGAAGGATGCCGCCGAATGCATGGAGAAGGACCTGGCCCGGCATGGCTGGACCTATGTCAATATCGACGATGGCTGGGAAGCCGACCATCGTGCCGCCGATGGAAGCCTCGCCGGCAATTCGAAATTCCCGGACTTCAGGGGATTGTGCGATTATGTACATGGGAAGGGCCTGAAATTCGGGATCTATTCCTCTCCCGGTCCCGAGACCTGCGGCGGCCACCTGGGCAGTTATGGATATGAAGATAGGGATGCGCTCACCTGGGGTGACTGGGGGGTGGACTACCTCAAATACGATTATTGCTATTACTCCCGGATAGCGCCTGTGCCAACGGAGCGGCTTATCCGACAGCCATATGACGTAATGAGAAAGTCTTTGGACAAAGTGGATCGTGACATCGTTTATAGCATCGGTTTTGGAGCGCCCCGCGTCTGGTACTGGGGGCAGGAAGCAGGAGGTAACTCCTGGAGAACCACCCGCGATATCACCGATGAATGGAATGTCGTAGCCAGTATAGGTTTTTTTCAGGACGTATGCGCTCCGGTAGTCAGGCCGGGTTGCTATAACGATCCGGACATGCTGGTGGTTGGCAGGCTGGGTATGGGTTGGGGGAACCAGGTGCATGATACCCGGCTGACGGCCGACGAGCAATATGCCCATATCAGCCTCTGGTGTCTGCAGTCTGCTCCCCTGCTCATCGGTTGCGACCTCCGGGACATGGACGCATTCACACAGAACCTGCTCACCAACGACGAGGTGATAGACGTCGACCAGGATCCCCTCGTGATGCCGGTAAAAAAGATCGTTACCGATCAGGGCCAGGTCTGGTACAAATACCTGGAAGACGGTTCCGTCGCGGTGGGTCTTTTTAATGTCGACCCATACTCGATTGTTTGGGACCCGGTGGAAGGTGAAACAATACAGCGGACAAAAAAAACGATCTCCTGCCGGTTTTCCGACCTGGGTCTCACCGGCAGGTTCCGGGTCAGGGACCTATGGCGGCAAAAAGACCTGGGGATCTACGAGAAGGAATTCTCCACCGGGGTCGCGTATCACGGGGTGAGTTTTCTCAGGCTGATCCCGGAAAAATGAAAGCTCCGGCAGCGATATCTTTGAACTGAAAAAAACAAAAATATGAACAGGCGTAATTTTTTGAGATACGGAGGATTGGGCTCCGCAGGCATGCTGATCGGCGGTCGACTGCAGGCACAGGCGCTCGATGCCGCCCGCAAAAACCCTAAGATAAAGCCTATCGCCGGCTCCTGGTTCGAATTCCAGCATCTTAACACGGAAGAAGGACTGTATTGGGACCCGGCATTGAAAAACTTTACTACGGAGCAATGGAAGGAAAAAGTCAGGGAGATAAAAGGCATCGGGATGGAATACCTCGTGCTGATGGGTATTGCGGCCTTCGGCAAGGCCTTCTATCCGACTAAACTGGCGCCGCCATTCGGGCTGGCCTGTGAAGATCCCCTGGAAGCCGTTCTGTCGGCAGCGGACGAGGTAGGGATCAAGTTCTTTGTCAGCAACGATTTCTGGGGCGATGGCCGCAACGCGGAGAAGATGATGCAGGATCCCGCGATCAGAAAAACAAGGGCCATGGCGATGGAAGAAGTTGCCGCCCGCTATGGTCATCATGCCAGCTTTTACGGGTGGTATTTTCCCAACGAGGCTTACCTGCATCCCTACCTCGACGAGTTCTTCATCGACTACGTCAATGATTGCGCCCGTATGGCGAAGTCTCTTACCCCTCACTGCGTGAACCTGGTGGCGCCCTATAATATCAAAGCCGAAAGGGCGGATGACGGATATGTCCGCCAACTGGAGCGAATGAACATCGAGATAGTGGCCTACCAGGACGGGGTAGGCGTGAACTCGACAAAACTGGGCGAGCCGGCAAAATATTTCGAACACCTCTTCGAGGCGCACCGGAAAGCCGGCAGGGCGAGGATATGGGCGGATATGGAGTTGTTCTATTTTGAAGATAAGACCAAGGGGAACCTCCTGCCGGCCGATTTCGATACACGCATCCTCCGGCAAATGGAAGACCTGTCCCCTTTTGTCGACAAGATACTTTGTTATCAATACATAGGGATCATGAACAAGCCGGATTCCGGCGCTTTCGCGGGAACAAAGGAATCGACCAGGCTTTACCGTCAATACAAACACTGGGTGGACCGATATGAAGGATGAAATGAAAAGAACGTCGATATTGTTTTTTTTGATAGGGCTGTATGCCGCGCCTCGAAGCTTTGCGCAGCCGGATTTCCGTCTGCCTGCCATCATCGGGGATCATGCGGTCCTGCAGCAGTCGGCCGATGTGAGGCTATGGGGCTGGTGCCCCGCCGTCTGGACCATGAAGATTGTCTGCGGCTGGAATCCCAACGATACGGTCTATACTATCCCGGGCAGGAACAATGCCTGGACAGCTACGGTGAAAACGCCGGCCGCCGGCGGTCCTTATACGATACGCTTTATCGGGGACAAGGAGACGAAAGAGATCCGGGACGTACTCATCGGGGAGGTCTGGCTTTGCTCAGGACAGTCCAACATGGAATATAGCGTTAAATGGGGCGTTTCCGATGCGGGGGATGCTTTGAAACAACCTGCCAACCGGCAGATCCGCTTCTTCCAGCCGGCGCATGCGTATGCGGATTATCCGCAGGACGACTGCAAGGGCGAATGGAAACTTTGCGATACGGCTTCGATCAGGGACTTCAGTGCCGTAGCCTATTTTTTCGGTCGCAGCATCAACGGCCACCTGCAGGTTCCCGTGGGCCTCATCGGTTCGTATTGGGGCGGCACAGCCGTACAACCCTGGACGCCGCGGAAAGTATATGAAGAAGATACCGCCCTCGCCGGATTGGCGGGACATATCCAGCCTGGCTGGGCGCCCGTTGCGGGCAGCGTGATTTACAACGCCATGATCCATCCTCTTACTCGCTATCGCCTGGCGGGAGTCATTTGGTACCAGGGAGAATCCAATAACGGGGAACCCGCGGACTATGGCCGGCTTTTTTCCGGGATGATCGGAGGCTGGCGGGTGGCTTTTCAACAGAACCTTCCCTTCTATTATGTTCAGATAGCGCCCTGGGATGGTTATTCAGGTATCAATGGGGCACTCTTGCGCGAGCAACAGGAGGCTGTGCTTGGGATGCAGCCGCATACCGCCATGGCAGCGATCGGAGACCTGGTCACCGATGTAAGGGAATTGCATCCGGCGGCGAAGCGGCGGGTGGGGGAGAGGCTGGCCAATCTCGCCCTGAAGGAACACTATGGTATCGATGAAATACAGCCGTACTTCCCGAAATTTTCCAATTGGAAAATGCGGCGCGGGAATGCTGTCATTACCATCTCTTCCATAGGCAGGCTGGTGCACAGCGGCAAAGAGATCACCGGCTTTCAGTTGGCAGGCGTCGACAGCGTATTCTACCCGGCCATCGCCCGTGAGGAGAGCGACGGGACCATCATTCTCAAATCTCACAAGGTGGGCATTCCAATAGCTGTCCGATATTGCTTCACCAATGAGGGCAGCCCCGGCTTATATGATACCAACGGCTTGCCATTGCTGCCATTCCGGACGGATAAATGGTAATTCTTTTCTGAAGATCGGGGTATACCCAAACAAATGCAAAGGAATCTAAAAGAAATACATTGAAAATCAGCAATCGACTTTATACACCGGGAGCGGCGCTCTTTATTTGGCAGCTTTTCCTATCAATGAATTTCCTATCAATGAATGGCTTTTCACAGACGGCGCCGGTGGACGTTGGCCCGGCCTCCAGCTCCCCGACTTCTTCTTCCTGGCCGACTGCAGACGGCACGTTCATCCAGTCGGGTCTGGTGGCCCATTGGGATGACCGGCAATGGCAGCGGGAATTGCAAGCGCTAAAAGGGCTCGGTATGCACTATATCATTCTTGCTCCTGTTCTTAATACGGGTCCGGGCAACGTTTCAACGACGCTTTATCCTTCCGGGCTGCCGGGCGTGAGGCAGGAATATCCTTCCGACCTGGTGGACAACTGTCTTCGTAACGCGGAAAAGGCGGGTTTCAAGGTTTTTTTAGGACTCAATTTGAACGAGCGGTGGTGGGCAGCCGATTTTTCAGCTGACTGGCTTTACGGACAAATGGAGACCGGTAATAAGGTTGCCGACGAACTGGTGAAAAAGTATAAGAAGCGGTACAGGAATGCTTTTTATGGTTGGTACTGGGTTTGGGAGGTAGATAATCTCCATACGAAGACGGAAAATGTCCAGGATGCACTCGCAAAAGCGCTGAATATTAATCTGGACCATCTGCATTTATTGACACCCTCGATGCCCTTCATGTTGTGTCCCTTCATGAATTTCAGGGTGGGGACGGCCCGCGAATACCAGCAGATGTGGACGCATGTCTTTGCCCGCGCTCATTTTAAGCCCGGCGACATCTTCGCCCCGCAAGATGGAATCGGAGCGGGGGGACTGCAACTGGACAAGATTCAGGAATGGTATACGGCGTTGAAAGAAGCTGTCTGCACGAAGCCGGGTTTGCTTTTCTGGTCGGATGCGGAAACCTTTGACCAGCGATTCTGGACCATCGCTCCGCTGGATCGGTTCATACAGCAAATGGAGCTGGTCCGTCCCTATGTCAGCAATATCATCAGTTTTGCCTATAGCCACTATTATAGCCCTTTCAAGGTTAACCGCGGATATCACGAAGCTTATTTAAAATATGTGCGCACAGGCGCGCTTCCCGTATTGCCAGTGCCTGACCCCGTGGATTCGCTGAACATCCGTTCGGACGACGGGCGTATACCCGCAGTGGCCTGGCAAGCCCCTTTACAGACAAGCGGGATTGCGGGATTTTATATCTTCCGGGACGGAGTATTGGTGGGCAATAACCAATACAGTAAGGAAGGTCAGTGTAAGACCTCCTATACGGAGCAGCGGGGCTTGCCGCCGGGGATCTATCGCTATGCGGTTTGCTCCTATACCTTTACAGGCCTTGTCTCGGAGAGGAAGGAACGGGACTGGCAGCTTGCTCCGGCCGGCACAGCCGCTGGTAAAGACGGGTTCATTCACAACGGTGTGATCGCCCACCGCGGCGCCTGGAAGAACCATGGGGTGAGCGAAAATTCGATCGGCTCGCTAAAAAATGCAATCATGCTGGGCTGTGAGGGATCGGAGTTTGATGTGTGGATGTCCGCTGACAGCGGGGTGATCATCTCGCACGATCCGGTCATCGGCGGGAAGCGGATTGAAACGACTTCCAGCGCCGAGCTGGAGAAGGTCGCTTTGCTGAACAATGATTTTGTGCCCACCCTGCAGCAGTACCTGAATATCATAAAGACCCAGCACAGGACCAGGTTATTCCTGGAGATCAAATCTTCGCTCATCAGCCAGGAGAGGTCGCTGGCCCTGACGGACAGAGTCGTACGCATGGTCCGCGAATCCGGGGCCCGGGACTGGGTCGACTACATCAGTTTCAACTACGGAGTTTTGTCCCGAATAAAGGAGCTGGATCCCGAAGCCGGGACGGCCTACCTCACCGGGGACAAGAAGGTGGAAGAACTGGAATCAGGAAACGGGAGTAATGTCGATTACCCATTCTATTCCTTTCATGCTGATACCGCGCTTACCAGGAATGCCCACCATGCCGGGCTTAGCGTCAATGTATGGACGGTCGATAGTCGGGAGGAGATGCAGTTCCTGCTGAAGCAAGGCGTTGACAGGATCACAACCAATGAACCGGAGATGTTGCTGGACATGCTCCATAAGTCGAACTAAACGTTCTCAATTTTGCACATATGAAAAATACAGGTAGCAGGGACGAAAGGAACAGGATATTGGTCATCGGCAGCAGCAATACCGATATGGTAGTTACAACCGATCACCTGCCTGCCCCGGGAGAGACTCTGTTAGGGAATAGCTTTTTTATGTCGGGTGGAGGTAAAGGCGCAAACCAGGCGGTTGCAGCGGCCAGGCTGGGGGCGTCCGTTTCGTTGATCTGCAAGGTTGGAGATGATGTATTTGGACGACAGGCCATGAACCTGTTCGCGAAGGAAGGCATCGATATCAGTCAGGTGCTTACCGATCCGGCGCATCCATCGGGTGTTGCGCTGATCACGGTGGATGCACGGGGTGAAAATTGCATCGCTGTAGCGCCGGGGGCCAACGCCTGCCTATTGCCCGGGGATTTGACGGAAGCCGGGCGGCCTATCGCCGAATGCGATATTGTGCTGATGCAACTGGAGATTCCGCTTGAAACGGTAGCTTATTTGTCGGAACTTGCTTTCCGCATGGGCAAGCGAGTGATCCTCAATCCCGCGCCGGCATGTCCCTTATCCGGGGAAATTCTCCGGTATATTTCACTGATCACGCCTAACGAAACCGAAGCCGCGTTGATCTCCGGGGTGAGCATTACCGACGGGGAATCCGCCCGGGAAGCAGCCAGAAAGATAGCCGGCATGGGTATCCCGGAGGTCATTATCACCAGGGGTGGGAAGGGGGTGCTGATATTAAGCGGAGGGTGTTTCGTGGATATCCCCGCCTTTCCCGTGGAGGTGTTGGATACCACCGCCGCTGGCGATGTCTTCAACGGGGCTTTGGCGCTGGCAGTGGCAGGCGGGCTTGGCCTGTCGGACGCAGCGCGCTTCGGCGCAGCGGCGGCGGCCCTGTCGGTGACCCGAAAAGGAGCGCAAACTTCGGCGCC
The DNA here is from genome assembly GCA_031292515.1 of Puia sp. GTDB lineage: Bacteria > Bacteroidota > Bacteroidia > Chitinophagales > Chitinophagaceae > Puia. Next base: position 62,087 of record JARLGZ010000098.1, read on the forward strand.
GTATCTCCACGAGTTGGATGAACTGCTGGGTATGAGTTGTGGAAGTGAGCAAGATGGACAAAGGAATGAATAAAAATAGCTCCACTGTCCCTGTCTTCACCGATCTGTGTAACGACATGGAAATTATGCTGACATATACATGTATTGCAATTTGAGATCCTTACCCATGGTGTGTTCTTATTGCGGGGGTCAAAAAAGAGGCGAAACCTATAAATCCATCGTACAATATGTTTATTATACATGACTATCGCCTGGCCGTTCTGTTTTGTTTTATTACCATGCTTTGCTGGGGTTCCTGGGGGAATACTCAAAAGCTGGCGTCCCGGGAGTGGCGTTTTGAATACTTTTATTGGGATTATGTGATAGGGTTGCTGGTTTTCTCGCTGCTGCTGGCTTTTACGCTGGGCAGTTTTGGCAGGGAGGGCAGGAGCTTTGTTGCCGATCTGCGGCAGGCAGGGTGGGGCAGTGTCGGGAGCGCTTTCCTGGGTGGTATTATATTCAATGCCGCGAATATTTTATTGTCCGCGGCAATATCCGTTTGCGGGATGGCCGTTGCGTTTCCCCTGGGAATTGGGCTGGCCCTGGTGTTGGGCGTGCTGATCAATTTTTTGGGCGAAGCGAGGGGCAACCCGGTTTGTATTTTTGCAGGAGTGATATTTATTGTGGCCGCTATAATATGTAATGGGATGGCCTATAAAAGAACAAATCCGGGAAACGGGGGAGCAGGCGCCCGCGGTATATTTCTGTCCCTGGCGGCAGGCTTGATCATGTCGTTTTTTTACCGTTTTGTTGCCGCCGCCATTGAGCCTTCCGGGGATTTATCCGGCTCAGTTGCCGGTATGCTGACACCCTATACCGCCCTTGTTATATTCGCCTGCGGGGTCGTTGGAAGTACCTTTGTCTTCAACACGATCGCCATGCGCTACCCGGTGAGCGGTCCGCCAGTTCAGCTATCGGGTTACTATAAAGGAAGTGTAAAGATGCATCTTGTAGGGATGTTGGGAGGCGCTATCTGGTGCCTGGGACAGGCTTTTAGCCTGGTCGCTTCCGGCAGGGCGGGAGCGGCGATCTCTTATGGATTGGGCCAGGGCGCTACCCTTGTCTCGGCCATATGGGGTATCTACGTGTGGAAGGAATTCAAGGGAGCCCCAAAATCGGCCCACAGACTGAATGGCTGGATGTTCCTTTTGTTTTTGTGCGGCCTTTTTTTGCTGATACGTGCCGGATGGCAGTGAAATATGAAAATAGTCAAATAACCAGATATGGGAAGTTACACGCGACAAGCAGAGAAATGGTCCAACAGGAATGCAAACGGCACGGTCGACGGTGCGGGTAAACAGAACATCGGCTATGTGGTCTTCTTGTCGGTGGTGGCTGCGCTGGGCGGATTTTTATTCGGATATGATACCGCGGTGATATCGGGCACGATCGATCAGGTGGCCGGGCAGTATCATTTGGACCCTATACAGCAGGGATGGTATGTAGGTTGCGCCCTGGTAGGTTCGATTTTCGGTGTACTTGTTGCGGGCTTACTGAGTGATCGTTTTGGCAGGAAGAGGACGATGATCGTCTCGGCGATCTTATTCACCGTGTCCGGGATTGGGTGTGCGGTATCCGTCGGGTTCAACGAGTTGGTGATCTATCGAATTGTCGGTGGTGTCGGCATTGGGGTAGTGTCCATTATCTCGCCGCTGTACATCTCAGAAGTCGCTATTACGAAGTATAGAGGGCGGCTGGTATCGCTCTATCAATTGGCGATCACGATCGGCTTCCTTGGGGCCTACCTGGTGAATTACGAGCTGCAGAAACTCGCCGCCGGCGGATTTTTTGCAGGAGCTGGCTTACTGTCTAAGATTTTTACGGGAGAACCGTGGCGGGGGATGCTGGGTATGGAGTCGCTGCCCGCGGTTCTTTTCTTTCTCGTGATCTTCTTTATACCCGAGAGCCCACGCTGGCTGCTGGCGCGCCGGGAGGCCGGGAGGGCGATGGTTACGATGTGCCGTATTTATGGTGACCACGCACAGGCAATCATCCAGGCCGATGAGATCAAATTGCAGTTGAAACGTGACCGGGATGACCGGTCGGGCTGGCGCTTGCTTTTCAGGCGCCCCTATTTTAGAGCCTTGTTCATCGGTGTGGCGATCGCCATTTTGGGGCAATTCATGGGAGTCAATGCTGTGCTTTATTATGGACCCACTATTTTCAGGAACAGTGGTCTTTCCGGGGGTGATTCCCTGTTCTACCAGGTATTGGTTGGAGCAGTAAATGCTTTGACCACAGTTTTGGCCCTATTGATCATTGACAAGGTTGGACGTAAGCAACTTGTATATTATGGCGTGTCGGGGATGATCGTCTCCCTGCTTCTGATCGGTATTTATTTCCTGAAAGGGACAATATGGAATATTCCCGCCGTGGTCTTGCTGTTTTTCTTCCTGGCATATATATTTTGTTGCGCTGTATCGGTCTGTGCGGTGATTTGGGTTCTGCTTTCGGAGATGTATCCCACGGCGGTGAGGGGTATTGCGATGTCCATTGCCGGTTTCTCTTTGTGGGTGGGCACCTTTCTTATCGGACAGCTTACGCCCTGGATGTTGTCCAACTTGTCGCCCGCGGGCACGTTCTTCTTCTTTGCAGGCATGTGCCTGCCATATGTCTGGATCATTTGGCGGATGGTTCCGGAGACTGCCGGGAAATCCCTGGAAGAGATCGAACGGATATGGCAGAAATCGTAGGAGTAGGTCGAAGAGATGTGTTCGAAATTATTACAAAAAAAGTCGATATGAAAAAGTTAAGTTGGACAGGCATCTTTCTGCTGCTGATGACGGCGGGGCTGAAGGCCCAGCAACCGGAACGGCAGGGGGACCTGAAAGAATTATTCAAAGGGCCTGTGGATTCCTCGCAATGGGCCGGCTGGTGGGATCGAATGAGGAAGTGGAGATCGGATAAAAGGGACTCATTAAAGTACACCGATACAGGGTACCTCCGGCCGGAATTGGGTTGGATGGAGAAGAATTTTATCTATGCACAGGTGATGGCGGAGGATCGCTACCTGTATGACCCGGTGTCACGGCAGTATACGGTGGACCGTTATCTGGACGATGTTAAGAAGCGCTATGGCGGGTTGGACGCCGTCCTGATCTGGCCCACCTATCCGAATATCGGCATCGATGATCGCAACCAGTTCGACCTGGTGGCGGATATGCCGGGCGGCCTGGAGGGCGTGCGGAAGATGGTGTCGGAATTTAAAAGACGGGGAGTGAGGGTATTCTTTCCAATTATGATATGGGACAAGGGTACCCATGATTCAGGACTGTCGATCCCGGTGGAGATCGTAAGGGAGATGAAGATGATCGGGGCGGATGGGCTGAACGGGGATACTATGTTTGGGGTGACTGAGGATTTCCTGGCGGCCTGCGATAGCCTGAAGTATCCGTTGGTCCTGCAACCCGAAGTGGCCATCGATGACCTGAAGATGGTGGAATGGAATCAGATGAGCTGGGGCTATTTCTGGAACTATGCGTATATACCCGGTGTCAGTGTTCCCAAATGGCTGGAACCAAGACACCAGGTGCAAGTGACCAACCGTTGGGTGATCGACAAGACCGACGACCTTCAATATGCTTTTTTCAATGGCATCGGTTACAATGCGTGGGAGAATGTTTGGGGTATCTGGAACCAGGTGCCTGAACGTTCCGCCGAGGCGATCAGGCGGATTGCAACGATCTACCGCCGGTTTCCGGGGCTGTGGAACAGTTTTGGCTGGCAACCGCATGTACCCGCTGTGCAGAAAGGTATATTCGCTTCTCTCTTCCCCGGGACCGACCTGCGGGTCTATACGCTGGTCAACAGGGACAGTGCCGACCGTCGCGGAGACCAATTGCAGCTTCCGTATGAACCTGGTATGAAATATTTCGACCTGTGGAACGGCGTCGAGCTGGTATGCCGGCGGAAAGGCGATCTGGTCAGCCTGGAATTCCCGGTGGAAGGATTGGGTTTTGGAGCCATTCTGGCGGCCCGCACATATGTACTGGACAGCGGCTTCTACCGGTTCTTATCGGAAATGCATAAACTGTCGGCCCGGCCCTTGAAGTCATACGCTGCTTCCTGGAAGCCTTTGCTTCAGCAGATGGTACCTATAATGGCTTCTGGCAGCAGGAGAGCCGGGGGGGAGAGACCCGCGGGTGAAAAAGTTCCTGACGGAATGGTGCTTGTCCCGGGATCAGCCGAATACCTGTTCGAATCGAATGGAGTGATGATCGAAGGGAATGATCTGCCGACCGCCGTAGGGATCCAGCACGCATGGGAAAAGCATCCGTCCCGTTCACAGCGGCACAACATGAGGATCCGCTCTTTCTATATCGACATCTATCCGGTCACAAACAAGCAGTTCCAATCATTTGTGGACGCGACGCACTATCAGCCGCGGGACGCACACAATTTTCTGAAAGACTGGAGTCGGGGCAGGTATCCGGCGGGGTGGGATGACAAGCCGGTGACCTGGGTTTCGATGGAAGACGCCCGGGCCTATGCCGCGTGGGCGGGCAAGAGGCTGCCGCATGAATGGGAATGGCAATACGCCGGGCAGGGTCAGACGGGAAGACTTTATCCCTGGGGGGACAAGATGGACAGTTCCCGCATGCCCCGTCCGGATACCAGCCGCAACAGGCGCGCTCCTTCGGATGTCGGGGCGTTTCCCTCAGGCGTCAGCGCCTTCGGCGTAATGGACCTGGTGGGAAATGTGTGGCAATGGACGGATGAATACCGGGACGAGCATACCCGGTCCGCGATACTTAAGGGCGGGAGCTATTTTCGTCCCCAGACCTCGTTATGGTATTTTCCCCAGGCCCTGGAGCTCAATAAGTACGGCAAATACCTGTTGATGAGCCCGGGCATAGACCGGTCAGGGACCATCGGCTTTCGTTGCGTCCGGGATGTTCCATTGTCCGAATAAAAGACCTGAGCCAGGATTCAGGGACCCTGAAAGAAAAGGCAATATTCGGGAGGTATCCGGACCTGGAGAAATCGTAGGAACGGAGAAGAGCGAAGGCCGTCTTAGCATCCTCCCTTTCTGATCATATTTTTTTTGCTTATCTTGGCCATTTAATGAAGTTGACCCTAACCCTGCTCCTATTAATTGGCGCCTTTTCAGCCCCGGCCAACACATTCACCGTGACCTCCAACGCGGACAGCGGACCCGGCTCCCTTCGAGATGCCATTAACCAGGCCGCTGCCAATAGCGCCAGCCCCAACCTTATCGTCTTCAATATTGCAGACCAATCCCGGGCGGGTCGCACCATAACAATCGCGTCCACCCTGCCCAAACTGCCCTCTAATCTCACGATCGACGGAACCACACAACCCGGAACCCCCTTTGGCATAACCGCCGCCCGCATCATCATCACCGATTTGAGCACCACAGATAGATTTGACTATATTGATATCGTTGCCGCCAATAATGTTCGGGTTTACGGGCTCTTCCTCCAAAGTGTCTCTTACTTCTATGGTATCTATATCCAGCAATCCAATAATGTGTCCATCGGCGCCGCCGGCAAAGGAAATATCATGCAGGGCTTCGCGGCGCCCCTCACGATCACCAACCTCACCGAAGAGCCGTTTACCACCGGCAACATAGTTATCCAGGGTAATATTTTGGGGACCGACGAGAGTGGAACGAGCGCCAGTACAGCGCAACTTAATGGGACCTCTATTTACGCCCTGGACGTCACCAATCTGCAGATCGGAGGCCTCAACCCCGGCGAAGGCAACCTGATGAATCAAACGCTCGAACCTTTGGAATATTCACTCATCGACGCACAGAATTACGGCTATCTCAATATACAAGGTAACAAAGAAGGCACCGATATCACTGGCAATAGCAGGCTTTCTCCCAATAACATGCCTTTCCTCGCCGCTGGTAATGTCATTACCGGACAAACCACCGTCGTCTTGAACATCACGGACAATGTCAGCGTCGGTGGCTACGAACTGGCCTATACCTATAGTCCTTTTGTCATCCAGGGCAATCACGTCGGCGTGGGCCTGGACAACGTCACCAACCTTATCAGCGGAGCGACCGTTAGTAATGGAGACCATATCTCACTGAACCGATGTGGCCAGGGGCTCATTGGTGGCGCCGATCCAAGCCAAAAGAACTATATTGCCAACGATAAATATGGCGTTATCGAAGAGGCCTGCGGCCCCATCACGATCTCCCAAAACAGCTTTTTCTGCAATGGCACGGGCATCGTACTCGATCCGCAAGACTATCCACACCCCACGCCCTACGCTGACATTTCCGTCCTGACGCCCGGCACCGTCGGCGGCACCGCCCTGCCCAATTCCACCATCGAGCTCTTCTACGACGACGAATGCCCCGGATGCGAAGGAAAGACTTATATAGGCACCACCACCGCCGATATCAACGGCAACTGGAGCTATTCCCTTACTGCCACCGGCGCCATCGTGGCCACCGCCACAGACACCTATGGCCAGACTTCCGCATTTTCCACCGCTACCATCAATTCGACCAATATTGTCGTACAAAACGCCACTTGCGGCCACAACAACGGTTCCATCAAAAACATCCAGGTCTCCAGTGGAACAGAATGGTACTGGCAGGACGCGGCCGGAAATATCATCTCCAACAGCCTCGACCTTACAAACATTGGCCCCGGTACATATACTTTTGTAACTTCCATCGGCGGAGAGGCTTGTAATGCCAGCAGCATCCCCTATACGGTCACCAACGTCACCCTGCCCGCATTCGATCCTGCCTCCATTACGGTAACCTCACCCAGCTGTGGGCAGGTGTCCGGTTCGCTTTCCTATTCCGGCACATTCGATGCCGCTACGAATTATAGCTGGCTAAGCGCGGGGAGCACCATTTGCCCCGATTTCAGCGCCGCGAATCCCTTACAGGGACTTGCACCCGGGACCTATACGCTGCAGCTCGCGCTTATACAGGACCCCACCTGCGTCGCACAATATGGCCCCTATAAGGTCGCCACCCGGACGGACCCGGCGCTTATCACGACATCGGTTAGTGTGGTCGGTACAACGTGCGGCAATGCCAATGGATCGGTGACCGGAATGAACTATCAAAACGCGACACCGCCCGTCTTTTTCGCATGGCGAAACGACCAGGGAGCGACCCTCTCCACCACACTCGATCTCACCCACGCAAAAGCCGGCAATTACCAATTTGTGTTCAAAGACGGCGGCGGCTGCGATACCATCTTTTCGCAATTATATACGATCACAGACAACGGCACGATCACCTTCGACACCAATGCAATGGTCATCAGCCCTGCATCATGCGAAACACCGAATGGCTCCCTCACCGGCATCGTTGCGACCAATGCGACTGCCTATAGTTGGTCCAATACTGGCAATGGCGATATCGCCGGCACAGCCCCCGACCTCACGGGTGTCGCCGGTGGGATCTATCAACTCACCATGAGTAATGCCCTCGGCTGCCAGGCACAGACACCAGCCTTCACCGTCCCGCAGATCCCCAGGCCCTCCTTCGAATACAGCTTGCTGCAGGAGCACAATGATACCTGCAATGCCGGCATCGGGTCGATCAGCGATTTGCAAATGCTTGATGCTGCCCGTACCTATACCTGGAATTGGTATACTGCAGGCAACAGTGCCGCTCCGATCGCCACGACCGCCGGCCATCTTGACAACCTTAAAGCAGGGGATTATATGGCCGTTGTCACCGATCAATATGCGTGTACGGTCACGAGCAATACGATAACCATCGACGACATCGAGCTCTCCCCTCCGATGCCGCAGATCGCCGGTCAATATATCCCCAGAAATACCGCAACCACCATCATCATCGACAATCCGCAAAAGGGCGGGTACATCTTATTCGACGGACCTTCGTTCGGTGCTGCCATCCTCGACACATCCGCATCGGGCATCCTGCATACACCCACTATCCAACAGGATGAGACGCTGTATGTCGGGTTTATGCGGGGCGATTGTAGCAGCGCCCTTGCGTCCGTGACCATCAAGGTTTTTGATTCGGTACGCATCTTCATCCCCAACGCCTTCACCCCTAACGGCGACGGTGCAAACGACCAGTGGCATCTCATCATTCAGGGCCTTATCAAAAAATTTCGGGTAGACGTATTCGATCGCTGGGGTAGAATGGTCTTCAGCAGCAACGATCCCAACCTATCCTGGAACGGTACCGCCGGCGGCCAACCGCTCACCGGTACCTTCGTCTACATGATTGCCGGGGTGGATTATTACGATAGGCCATTCCTGCTAAAAGGCACGGTCATTATTATCCGTTAAATTGGATGAAGCCTTCAACTTATTGGTTTACCCCACCGCTACCGCGGATCCGGTGATATCCGTAGGGCCAGGCGAAAACAAAACAAGTGCCGGCACTATCGCGCACTGGCATTTTCCATTTGTTCATTTATGCGAGCGAACTCGCACCGCTCCCAAACGAAAAATACCCCCTTCGGGGGCACTTGTTTTGTCTGCGGAGAATTCGCTGCAACTTAGAGACTTTTTGAGACCGATTTAATTAATATTGTCGATTTTGTAAATATATTTTAACAAAATATATCGGAATTTAAAAGCACCGGATGATTTTTTGGAAAAAAGGGTTTCTAAAAGAAACCCCTTTTTAGGTATTGGATTTAACAACGGAATAGGGCAGGGCGGTTAATCGGGATATTGGATGCGTTTTATTATTTGTTCAATTTTCTCAATAGAAAGAGGCTTACTATAGAAACCCTTGACACAGTTATGCGAAAGCACTTTTTCAATCTCTCCGGAGCTGGCAGCAGCCGACACAACGAAAACATGCAATTGCCGCATTATGGCGTTATCTATTTTTTCAATGTCCTCCAGAAGTGCAAAACCATCTGTTTCCGGCATGTGTAGATCTGTTAGAAGAACAGTAGAAATTTTATTTTTCATCAAATCATATTCCTCCATGATAAATTTCGACGCTTCCCTGGCAGAGCTAAATATTATTGTCTCGGTATATTCGTTAAAGCCTTGAATCAGTTTTTCCGCCAGCGTCAATGCAAATACGTCGTCATCGACGCAAATAAAACGTAAGGGTTTATTCATGGCGGGGTCTTTTATAATCAGCAATTATATATCCGGTACGAAGCTAATGGATGTTTTGCCCTGCCGCCGTGAACAAATACGCTTCGTATGGTACAATTCGGACTTTTTACGTAAATTTAGAGATGGCACGAAAGTCCATTCCGGTGTATGACATTGACAACTTCAGTTATCGGGGAACGGAGAGCGCTTTTTATGCCAATACGTTTCCCGAACATTTAAAACAACATGCTCACCTTATATTAGCGCCGCACAGGCATGTATTTTACGCGAGTGTATTGTTTACGAAAGGAAGTGGGATTCATGAAATAGATTTTAATGCTTATGATATCGTACCGGGAAGTGTTTTTATGCTTTTCCCTGGTCAGGTGCATACCTGGGAGGTATCAAAAGACATTGATGGGTATATATTTTTCCATGACGAGGAGTTTTATAATCTCAATTTCACGCGTGAAAAGGTGGAGAATTATCCTTTTTTTAGCAGCACTGAAAATATGCCCATGATGATATTAAAGGATGGAGAAGTTTCCGGTATCGAGATAAGTTTCCGGGAAATTGTTATGGAATACCGGAACCGTCAATTAATGGGTTTTCAAAAAATATGCTCACTATTGAATGTTCTTTATATTGACCTATCCAGAGTATACCTGCCGATTGGGGAAAGGGCAAAGCAAAATGAGCCCCAATTGGCGCAGGTCCATAGGTTAGAGATATTGGTAGAGAACAACTTTAGGAGTATCAAATATCCCAGGGAATATGCCCGGATGATGTTCATGAGTGAAAAAAACCTGAATAAAATCTGTAAAATCACTTTCAACAAGACCACTTCAGATGTTATTGCCGATAGAATTATTCTAGAAGCCAAACGGATGTTGGTGCACTCCAAATTCTCCGTTATCCAGATCTCAGTGGAACTGGGATACCTGGATGATTCCTATTTTATCCGCGTATTTAAGAAGCGCACCGGAGAGACACCGATGCAATTCATTAAGAGATACGGTAAAAGGTAATACAGGGCAGGCACATGCATATGGCATTTATATATCCGGTAATGATGTATATCTGGCGGGAGACG
>JARLGZ010000099.1 GCA_031292515.1 Puia sp.
CCAAAACCCCAAAACCCCAAAACCCCAAAACCCCTCTGCCACGAAAATCGGGGTGTTCCGTTTCGTGCAATAATAGTATCATAAATTATGCGCGTATGTCATTATGCACCTTCCATAAAAATTCCTGCGGGCCGGGACTATAACAGCGCTGGTGGCATCACGATCTTAAATCAAACTTATATGATGCTATCTCAGCGCATCCTTATCCTAGCCTGCCTATTCAGTTCTCTGCTTCACTTTGCCGCCGCCGGCTGGAGCGTCCCGAAGGTTTTCTACCACGCCGACACTAAGCTCGACCTGGCAGACTCGTTCCGCGACCCCACCACAGGCTTCATCCACATACTCGCTCAGGTTAACTACACGCACAACTATTACATGCTTCTCACGCCCGAAGGCACGGTCTCCTCCATTTACCGGCTTCCCGGCGAATCCGTGGTGACCACCGGGCTCAAGATATCGGGCAGAGGGAACGGCAAGGCACTGTACATCGCCTTCGCAAATGCGGTGGGCCGAATTCTTTTCCTGGAATCGGAGGACCACGGCGCGACCTGGAGTTCGCCGGTGCGGGTCAACAACAAGACGGCCAACACTTTCGGCACGATTCGCTGTGTGGCCGAGACCGGCCGGGTTTACATGGTGTATCGCCGCGGATCGGATTACCGGCAGGCGGAGGGGCTGGTGTTCATTTCGCGGCCCGATGGGTCGAAGGTGTTCTCCCCTGAGAAGGTCATCGCAAATCCGAAGGGCGTCTTCTCAATTGATAGCGCGTACACATGGGCGAATGGCAGGGTTGTCCTTCATGTGCTGTATGTGGATGTCAATGCGCTCATGTACATGAAATCGGAAGACAACGGAGTGACCTGGTCGCCGGCCCAGGACCTGGAGACACGATCGGTCATGGACATGCGGGTGGTCTCAAGCCCGGCCCTGAGTTCAGCGCTGTTCGTGTTCTACGCAAAGACCATGAACCAGATTGGGATGCTGTGCACCCGCGACCAAGGCAGAACCTTCACTGACGAGGCGGTTTTCCCTGGGCGGCTGTATTTCCTCACCGCCCAGATCTGTGGCACCAAGTCTGCAAAACTCCTGGTCACGGCAGTCAAGGGCGGCAGCTACACGCTCTGGTCAGGCTGGGAGCAGCAAGGACACGAAATCAACAAGGAAAGCGTGAGCACGCCGTTTGCGGAGGAGTATGGGGCGCTGGCATGCATGAGCGGGAACGAGGAGAGCACGGTGAAGGTTGGAATGCTGGGACGGGTCAAGGGCAGCGAGAAGGACTACGCGATTGCGATCAACACTATGACCAGCGCATAACGAGGGTTGCTGTAACGACTTTACCGCGAAGAGAACGAGAAGAATAACGTTTTGGAGAGAGCCGAGAGAAGGTGCCGGGATTTTGTGCAGAATCGGCTTTTCGGATTTGGGGATGCGGTGACATCAGAATGATAAGTGAGGCTGAATTAGATTAGCGTGTATACGAAAGTTAGTTACGTTGTGGCCTCAAACAAATATGGAGATAATCGTGTTAGTTGAGAGCCTTGCGCTTCCAGACCAGTTCCCTCACGGTGAGGTTCTTGTCGACGATTTTCCCGGGGATCACGTTGAGCATGCCGCGGGTGTGCCATCCTCGCTCAGCATACTGATGAACCGCGCGAAGTACACAGCCACGAAGAGGTACACAAATCCGAATGAGGTCCCGTAGACCAACCGCTTCGGGGTCGCAAAGGAAGTCCATGATGCAGGGTGCAGGAGTAGAAGGAGTCCATAATGGCGCCCAGGGCGAAGCTCAGGGAGTAGGTAAGGGAAAAGCCGAGGCTGGTCACAGAGCTGTTGACTAAGGCGAAGCTTGCATTCTGCGTCGCGTCAGAGAAATTTGTGGCTATGTACGTTTCCGCCGCCTTTATGTGCAGTTTTGTGCACGATTTGTGGAGTTATAGGGGTTTTGGGGTTTTGGGGTTTTGGGGTTTTGGGG
>JARLGZ010000100.1 GCA_031292515.1 Puia sp.
AACAACAGCGGTGAAGGGGGTTTAGGAAGCCGCCCCTTGTGGAGGTGAAAGAAATCTGTGTCCCACTTCTTGAAGACCTCCTTCTGAAGGCCTCCTGCTGCCGGAGCGAACTCTGCCACTCAAACGGATCGACATTTCAAACTCTTCAATAGACCGGTGTCTGTCCACCCCCACCCCCAACTACCGGTGGCCTGTATCCCCAATCAACCCCTGATACAGGGCATAGACTACGCCTATACCCTTGCCTCCGGACAGCGCAGGAACCTGTACAACGGGAATATCCTGACGCTCAGCCGGAATGGCGACAGCTCGCACAATGCGATGGACAACCTGACGTACAACTATCTGTATGCGAAGACCGGCGGCGGTGTCGGCGAATATACCCCCGGGGCCGCCCCGACTACCGGGGTGGACCACCTGACCAACCAGCTCTCCAGTATCAATGATGCGGTCGGCGCCACCAGCTATTATCCGAATGATATCGAGAACCAGTCGGCGTACAACTATCAGTATGATGCGATCGGCAATATGGTCGGCGATGTACAGGATACGATCACAAGCGTCACTTGGAGCGTCTATGGGAAGATCCTCACTATTACTAAAGGAAGCGGAACGATCACCTATACCTACGATGCCTCCGGCAACCGGATCAGCAAGTCGGTGGGCGGGATCACCACCTGGTATGTCCGTGATGCGCAGGGTAATGTCATGAGCGTCTATACCCAGGGAGACGCCACCCATAACAGCGGGTCGCTGACCCAGACCGAAGCGCATCTCTATGGCAGCAGCCGGCTCGGTCTATTGAATTTAAACGTAAATTGCACAAACCTGGTTCCGTCCGCTGAGGATAGCCTGATCCGGGGTAACAAGCTCTTTGAACTATCCAATCATTTGGGAAATGTCCTGGCTACGATCAGCGACAAGAAGCTGCAGCACACGTCTGACGGATCGACGGTGGATTATTATAATTCTGATGTGATTGGCGCCAATGATTATTTCTCGTTCGGGATGCAGATGCCAGGGAGGGTGTATAACAATGGAAGCTATAGGTATGGCTTTAATGGACAAGAGAAAACAGATGAAATTAATGGATCTGGAAACTCTTATACGGCTGAGTTTTGGGAATATGACTCCAGGATTGGGAGACGATGGAATATGGACCCCGCATACAAGAATAGCCCCTATGAGGCATTTGGTGGAAATCCAATTTTGTTTTCAGATCCCAATGGCTTGGATACAATCAGTATTACCCGAACAAAGTTAATTGATCACATAAAAGGCCAAAATAGCGGCGGAACCTCAGATGTGTTACATACACCTGAGAGAACTATAACAAGGACTAACGTAGACATTGATATCAAGCCGAGCGACGGAAAGGATGTATTTATATTTCAGGAGAACATTTTGAGCACGGATGTAAACGGCAATCAGACGGCAATTGTGGGGCAACCCATGACCCTCAATATTGATGACCTTGCATCTACCCACCCTGGTATTGCTCAGGGCCAGTTTCCGATCATGGACGGTCTTTTTGGGTTGGGGACTAGTGATCTAAACGACAGACAGGCGGTTGCGCATTTCATGGACTTGGATGCTAACTTCAGGAGCTATATGCTGGGGCATAATCCAGAGGCCCAGAAAATGCAAAATGAAGGCGGAAGTCTTGCTGTAATGAATGGCCTGATGCCTGCAGCAGTTAATGGAGGCATGGGGTTATATATAGGGTTGGGATTATCTACGCCGTCGACTAATTCATCCTTTTATTCGGTAGCGTATGAAACGAAGTTGTCATCTAGTCTATACCCAGGGGGAAGTTATTATGGACATTTCAAGGCTGCGAACACAATGCTTGATGCAGCAATGACGGCTGATAAAACTTTTGCTGCACAAATGGAGAGTTTAGGCATAGAAATTCCAAAATCCCCAACGGGTAACATACTGGGGAAATCGCCGACAGGATGGACTTGGCATCATAGTGTGGAGCCTGGTGTTCTACAACTCGTCCCCAAATATCAGCATCCCGATATCCCCGGAGGTATTTTTTGGGACATAATGCATCCGGGGGGTGTAGGGGGAATGTCTACATGGAATAAATAAAATTCTAACATATGAATCTAGTTCAATTAATCGATCATTTAAAAAATATGAAAGAAGCAGAGAAGTTTATAGAAAGTCAGATTCCGGGTGTGGAATTCGGACAAATTGATATCTACCTAAAGGACCGGCTAGACATAAATTCAGAAGTTAATTTTTTTGATGCTGAAACGATCGAGAATAAAGCAGAAATTGAAATACATGGGCAGAAATATATTAATTTATTTCCTTTATGTATGATGCAAGAAATGGTTGAGGCATATAAAAATAAAACCTATGAAAATATCACAGATATTGAAATTGCAAAGAAGCTACTAGAATATAGAGCTAAGGATGCGTAGGTATGCCGTGCAACGTCTACAGTCTTTTGATAACCAGGCGTTCGGATATTCGACAGGGGGAAAAATGACTTTGGCAAGCAAGCAATATTTCTGGAGTACATTTTTATTTCGTCAACGCGGTTTGGTTTTCGCCGAACGGCGGATAGCGGAACAATCATTCAGGCGACGAATCTAATTTTTTCGCATCAGTCCTCTGAGAAGCTGTAACAACCGCATTGAAGAACCTTACAAACCATCCCCATATCCTCCAGCCAGCAGCGGCGGCCCGGAGCCGCGGAGCCGCCTTTGTGCGGTGCAACGTCTACATTCTTTTGATAACCAGGCGTTCGGATATTCGACAAGGGAAAGAAATGACTTTAACAGGCAAGCAATATTTCCGGAATACATTTTTATTTCGTCAAGCCGGTTGGGCTTTCGTCGAACGAACAGGTAGCGGAATAGCCGGTGCAACG
>JARLGZ010000101.1 GCA_031292515.1 Puia sp.
CCCCAAAACCCCAAAACCCCAAAACCCCAAAACCCCAAAACCCCAAAACCCCAATCGGTGCTGCTCAGAAACCGACATTGCGTTCCAAGCTGCGAGAATTATTAGAAAATCAAATCGAATATGACGCACAAAGGCAAAACCTGCCTCATCTTTCTGGTCGCGATCCTCTCCTCCCTGAGTGCGGCAAAGGACTTCCGGGTTTCCGTGATAAGTGACATGCACGTCGACATGAAGTACGACCCGCAGGTTTCTGCAGACCTCTACTGCACCCGCGGCGAAAAGCGCGACCAGGTCCCAGCGCCCTACGGCAGACACGGCTGCGACTCGCCCTACGTTCTCTTCGCGTCGGCAGTGATGAAGATGAAAGAAGCCGAGCCCTCGCCCGACCTCATCCTCGTCCCCGGGGATTTCGTCACGCATTCCCTCATCTACAAGTCCGGTGCAATAAACAAGCGAGCGGATAAGGAATTCAACGAGACGCGGTACCAAGAGATCATGGACACGGTCGAAAACGTGGCACAGAGCATTGCGAGGGAGTTCCCCGGTTCTCCTATTGTGTTCACGCAGGGGAACGGCGACTACCTGTACAACTACCAGGTTCCGGACCAAACGCGAAAGGCCCGACACTACTCTGCGCTGTACTACTATTGGATCGCAAACATCCCCTCGAACAAGAAGGCGGCCACGGCAGAGAACTTCTTCAGCATGCGGGAGCACGGGGGCTACGTCCAGGAGATCCGAAAGGACCTCGTCGTGATCTCTTTCAACAGCAACTATTACACGGTGCATAATCGGGTGGAGAACGACCCAGGGATTCCGAAGAGCCTGTTCCGGTGGCTCGAGTCGCAGCTGTTGTTAGCACAGAGCAAGCACCAAAAAGTCATCCTGCTGTATCACATCCCCCACGGAACGTACACAGCGCCGGTCAGTCGGCCGTCGTTCTGGGTGGAAGAGTACAAAGCAGAGATGTACCGACTACTCCAGCGATATAACGACACCGTATCGATGAGCTTTACGGGACACCTGCACCATTTCAACATCCAGTCTGCGGACCAGGCAAGGCTGCAAGCAGAGTTCAACTATAATAGTCTGGTGGTCATGCGGGCGGTATCTCCTATACGCGTGAACAACCCAGGCTTCAGCGTGTTCACTTATACATCACACGGGGACGAGCGACTGATGCACCCGGCATACTACGACGAGTACACGTTTCTGCTTAGCCACACCGTTGGCACCACCGAGGACCCGCAGCGTTTCTGGGTCCATCTCTACAACAGCAGACAGGACCTGGGACTGGAGGATCTCAGCCCTGCGGGGATTGGGAGGTTTATCGCAAGTCTTGTGCAGGACCCGAAACGGCTGGTCCGATACACCATGTACAAGATTGGCGAGCCTTTCTCCGAGGATAAGGCGAAGTGGGTCGCACAGGTTTGCGGCCGACTGTTCCCCACGGATATCGGCAGGTGCGTCCTGGGTCTTTTCACGCGGTTTCTCCCCCGTTATGGAGTCGAGGAGATTGACGATGGGGTGAGATAATTCTACCGCTAGGATTTGGATAGAGGATGTGGTATTTCCGAGACACGATGAATTCGAGACAGCACCAAGAATCGTCTGAGGGTTTCGGGAAGCTAGGCTCTTCCCCTCGAAGCCAGCGGAGAAAAGGCGCTGACTGACCTCAAGGGGAAAG
>JARLGZ010000008.1 GCA_031292515.1 Puia sp.
ACCGGTCCTGCATTTTCTGATCCGTCATCGGTGATGAGTTCGCAGGAAGAGATACCCGCAGGAATAAGATGCTCCCGGATGACGGTCTGAAGGTTCCTGAAAGCATGGATGGCCTTACATTCCCATTCTACACGGTATCCTGGAATCGCCCTGGAAAAATTGTCCTGAATGAGATAGATATAGTTTTTGACATTATCGAGTGTTTTAAAGACGGTAGAATCGGCGTGAAGGATCTGAAAGGGGGCTGTAGCCCGGATACCGGTATGATGATTCTTCCTCCGATGCCCTGGCCGGGCTCTTTTTAAATGCAGCCGGCAGACATACTTATAAAAGGTGCTCAGGGTAAAACGAGCCGCTCCATCCCTACGCATCTGGTGATAAACAGCCGACAGCGGCCAATGCAGAAACCGGGTAAGGCGCAGGCGGTGGCATTGAAGCAGTAGTGGAACAGGGAGGTGCCGCCGGAAATAAAATAACACCAGTAAATCGTTGATAATGGATATTAATATTGTGTATGATGAGATGGTTGAAAAACTAAAGGCGTCTAATAATCAGAATGTGCTTGAAGAGTTAGAAAAATCTGATGCTGGAGCATCGACGGGAAGCGAAGCATTGTCCATGACTGGGTTTTATTTATCGAGCTTAAAACGCAATAACCCTTCGATCTATGAGTTGCTTAAGGAACAGATTAAGGAATATCTTAAATATTGTCAAAAAAATGGAATAATTATAAGTTAGCCAAGATGGTAGTGTCAAAATAGATAATGTATCAAATGATTAGGTTTTAAAACAAGTAGTTTAAAATAAGATGATTGCGGGGTCGGCGAAAGCGGGCTCCGCAATTATTTTTTACAGGTACCCGGCAAAGTGTATAGCTTTGTTTTGCAAAAGCGTTGAAATGAACACATCCTTATCACATTTACCGGAGCGCAAGCAGGAGCAGTTAAGGGAGATCACGGAGACCATCGTGGGTGCGGTGGATCCGGAGAAGGTGATCCTGTTCGGCAGCCATGCGACGGGCCGTTGGGTAGAGGACCGGTTTACGGAGGGTCATATCACCTATGAGTATGTGAGCGGCTATGACCTGCTGGTGATCGCAAAGGCGGACGAGAAGCGGAAGGACTACGAGATCCAGGACATCGTCGAGAGCCACTGCCGGTATAAGACGCCGGTAAACGCGATCACCCATAACATCGGGTACATCAACAAACATCTTAGCGAAGGGCAATATTTTTTTAGTGATATCGAGAAGGAAGGCATCATGCTGTACGATGCCGTGCAACGTCTACAGTCTTTTGATAACCAGACGTTCGGATATTCGACAGGGGGAAAAATGACTTTGGCAAGCAAGCAATATTTCCGGAATACATTTTTATTTCGTCAACGCGGTTTGGTTTTCGCCGAATGGCGGATAGCGGAACAATCATTCAAGCGATGACTCTATTTTTTTCGCATCAGTCCTCTGAGAAGCTGTAACAACCGCATTGAAGAACATTACAAGCCATCCCCATATCCTCCAGCCAGCAGCGGCGGCCCGGAGCCGCGGAGCCGCCTTTGTGCACCGCCGGCGGAGAGATACACCCACGGCGAGCCCGCAGTATAGACGAGATTCCGTCACAGCGAAATGAACCGGGGATAACCGAGCATAGCGACGGTTACGAACGAGCGCTGAACTGTGTTCAGGGCGAAGTTCATGCGGTGAAGGGGGTTTAGGAAGCCGCCCCTGATTGAGGTGAAAGAAATCTGTGTACCACTTCTTGAAGACCTCCTTCTGAAGGCCTCCTGCTGCCGGAGCGAACTCTGCCACTTAAACGGATCGACATTTCCAACTCTTCAATGGACCGGTGTCTGTCCACCCCCACCCCCAACTACCGGTGGCCTGTATCCCCAATCAACCCCTGATACAGGGC
>JARLGZ010000102.1 GCA_031292515.1 Puia sp.
CCAAAACCCCAAAACCCCAAAACCCCATTCCCGTAAAGAGAGACAAACCCCAGTCGGAGAATCAGCGAATCAAAGAAGTGTGCTGGCTGGCACGGGCGCCACACCGATGAAGGGCGAGCGGAAGGAACTCAGTCTGTCCCCGGTCCAGTCATAGCGTCTCCCGCCGTAGAGGTGCAGTTCTGTGTAGATTGTGTGGACATATAAGCAACAGTCCTTCGGGTCGTTGGATATCCCGTAGATTGCGTAGTCCTTCTTCCCTTCGAAGGGGAAGGGATGAAAAGTGCATATGACCGGATGTCGCCAGCACTTGGCAAGCGACTCGCCCGGCCAGAGTTCCACCCATCTCGTGTATACCAACTTGCCGAACTTATTCGGAACAGTTCTCTCCGTTCCGCGGACCGGGTCCACCGTCAGCGTGAGGTCTGGTCCCGAATCTGGTCTCAGCGCCGAACAGAGGAACAGCAGCTCGGTCTGCGATGCGCTTCCCAGAAACGTGCAGATAGTCCTAGGGTTCCGAAGAGCATAAAGCAGTTCCCAGCCCCGCTCCTCCTCATCAACATCGAGCCGCTCCACCCGGCCGAAATCCGCGGAGTAGTACACATATCGTTCCTGCAGGGTTACAACCACGTTTCGCTTTGGCTCAAGCTCCCCCAACGGCGACGGCACATTGCACCACTTGTTTGCCCGAATACAGTATCGCTCACTGGAGTCCTTGTTCACCGCATAAAGATGTGTCCCGCAGATCGCAGTCAGCGCTGAGTACTTTGCGTTCTTTCGCCTGGCCTTCATTTCTCGGACCATCCTCTGCGTGTTTTTGTCAAATGTGAGCGTGATCAGCCTCTTCCCGCCAAGCGCGTATATGCACTCCCCCACGAAGGTAAAAACATCGTACGGAAGCTCTTGCATGACCCATACATGTGTGTCTACGTCGATGACATACACTGTTTTGCGGAAACTCTTCGGGCACAGCATGAACTGCACTCCCTTCGAGGGACAGTGCGGACACACCGTTTCCCCCACCGGATCCACCCGGATATCTTCCAGCACATACGTAGGAGCCCTCTCATAACTCACACAGTGATTCTGGGGGAATGACGAATCTCTAACACAGTCTGAACACGAGCTGAAGTACCGATCCGACTCAAAGGATTTGTCAATTTCAATTTGCTCACGAAATCCGCTGTCCCGTCTGGTGAAGGCCCTCGCGTAGGGACACGGGGCGGCGCAGAAGTTTCTGTTGCATCCAACCTCCCATCTTGGTTGGATGCTGCAGATATGCGAGACGACCACGTACTTGTACTCGAAAGACGTGGAACGGGAGACGGAGATCTCGCCGGAGATCCACAGGGGATATGTTGAAGGGCTCGTGGATAGGTGGAGGCCTTTTGCGGGCTACCGATGATGGGCACGGAGAAATCATTACGATCCAGCTGCCGAGCTCGGGCGTGGAACCGGATAGGAACAGTTCTTCTCCGGGAGTAGCATATGCGAGGGTCGAGAATCTGACCTTTGCTTCGGTGTTCATTTTCGCACCAGTTAAGATTATGAGACAAAGCATCCTTATATATCCTTAGCCTGCTGATATTACTTGTGCGCTGGAGAGAACCGTGTATTGGCCAGACTCCGAGTTTCACCGGGGTTTTGGGGTTTTGGGGTTTTGGGGTTTTGGGG
>JARLGZ010000103.1 GCA_031292515.1 Puia sp.
AATGGTTTGAAGCCCGCGCCTGGACGCCGACTTCGAAGGGCCTACCTTCATCTCCCGTGCAACTTATGCACAATAGGTCAGCTCATATCGAGCCTCCTTCTCGTGCGCCTGCGGCGCACGCAATGTTGTTGAGTTAAGAGCAATACTGTTCACTTAGACTCCATTTCATGCTATATTCTTCTCCAAATCCCAAAAAAGGAGGAGGGGGAAATGGCTCGTACACTCGCTGACTTGCCTGAAGGGACTCGTCTGACGGATTACATCAGTCTCGGAGTTATTGCGGCCACGTTTCCGCTGGCCAAAGTGCACGAGATCTTGAGGGAGACCAAACGGACGAGCGAGCGCCAGCGGGATCTTCCCGCGCATGTGGTCCTTTACTACGTAATAGCCCTGGCTCTTTATATGCAGTCGTCCTACCAGGAGGTCCTGCGGTGCCTTCTGGAGGGTATCCGTTGGTTGCTCGGCCCCGACGACACGATAAAGGTCACCGGCAAGTCGGGCATTTCTCAGGCACGAACCCGATTGGGTGCCGAGCCGTTGCAGCGGCTCTATGATGGAATGGTGAGGCCGATAGCGCAGGCAAATACTCGGGGGGCCTTCTACCGCAATTGGAAAGTAGTGAGCATAGACGGCACGACATTGGACGTGGCTGACACCGACGAAAATGAAAAGGCATTCGGGCGGCCAAAGGCGTCCCGCGGCCAGAGCGGCTTCCCCCAGATTCGGCTGGTGGCGTTGGTGGAAAACGGGACACATGTGCTCTTTGGCTCCCAAATAGCTGGATGCAGGACCGGGGAAGCTACCTTGGCAAACCTTGTGGTCAATTCCATTCAGGAGGGTATGCTGTGTCTGGCGGACCGCTATTATTTTTCCTATCAGCGGTGGACCAAGGCGTGTAAGCCTGGAGCGGCGTTGCTGTGGAGGGTCAAGGCAGGCATGAACCTGCCCTGTAATCAACGTCTGGCGGATGGGTCGTATCTGAGCAAAATCTATCGCTCGACCTATGATCGGCGAAAGGACAGGAAGGGGGTTGTGGTCAGGGTGATCGAATACACACTGGAAGGCGTTGCTGACGCCGAGCCCATGTATCGCCTCCTGACGACGCTCCTGGAGCCGGCCGAAGCTCCCGCAAATGAATTGGCGGCCCTGTACCATGAAAGATGGGAAATTGAAACGGCCCTGGACGAGCTCAAGACTCACCTGCGTGGAGCGCGCATTGTGCTGCGCAGCAAGACTCCGGAACTGGTGCGCCAAGAAGTCTACGGACTGTTGCTTGCACATTTCGCCATCCGGGGGCTGATGCATGAAGCCGCGCTCAAGGGCGATGTCGATGCGGACCAACTTTCGTTCCTTCATTCTGTACGCGTTGTAAGACGTAAGTTGCCGCGGTTCGTCGCTGCCCCCCCCTGAGGACCTGCCTCTTCTTCATCAGGCTGTCCTCAATGAGGTGCTCGAGGTTCGTGTTGTATCAAGCCGAGGCAGGCGCAACAGACGCGGAGTGAAAAGGAAGATGAGCAACTACAACCTCCGCAAAAAAAGCCAGGGTCCACTGCAGCGGGGGGTCATCAAACCTTGTGTTCGAGTGCTTAAGTGAACAGTATTGGAGTTAAGAGGCCCCGAGTTTTTCCCGCCTGTTTGAACACCATTTGTTTGGAGGCCTCTTTGTGACTCTGGGCTGAGAAGGGCGGCGAGATTTGGGCCTGTAGTACCTCACGCGTGAGATGGCATTTTGGATATCGGTGAATATTTTTACTGCTTTTTACGGATCATCCGGTGCGAGTATGGCCCGCGTCGGGCGGGATTCAATATGATCAGTGATATGTCGAGTCGCTTAACTCACCCCCCATGGGCTGACGCCCACAACAAAAACAACATTGGGGTGCGGGAGCCGGGGGGACGACAGCTCACCGCGCTTTTGCCCTTCGCCTTTTCCAAGGAGCAATCCCCTTTTGGTACATAGCGACGGGTGGCGGAATCGAAGGAGAAGCCTACTTATTGGATAAGGCGTAAGTCACCGCGGCCTCGGAGTGTATCGCCGTGGTATCGAAGACCGGAATTCCCGCATCATTTTGTTTTATCAATAAAGGTATCTCAGTACATCCCGGGATAACGCCCTGAGCACCTTCCTCTTTAGCCAGACGGTTGATTATTCAAATGAATTTCTCTTTTGATTTCGGAAGGACTTTCCCCGCGCACAATTCGTCGAATATGACCGAGTTGATGGTTTGGCGCTCACTCTCATTCGGGATAATTACTTTTAGACCGTATTTTTTTCCAGAATGTCACGGTAGAATTCTTCCATCGTATAGGCTGTACCCAAGAGGGCAACGGTCTTGAGTCCTTTTTTCCTTATTGCCATTCCGGTAGCATCCGCGATATGCAGGACGGGAATTTTGACTTCTTTCTGAACCAGACCGGCAGTGGAATTCATGGTGTTGGAAGCAATTACGATAAAATCGGCGCCTCCACGCTTAAGTCTTCGCGCCGCATCGATCATGGTCTTTCGCAAAGGCCGCCAGTCCCCCCTGTTGGCCAACCGCTCCTGTTTTGGAAAATCCCCGAAACTGATGGAGTACATCAAAATTTTAGCCGAATTCAACCCACCGAATCTATCCCGGACCATTTCGTTCATTAATCTGTAATATTCAGCTGAGGACATCCAGCTAATCCCGCCGATAATCCCGATCGTTTTCATTTTCGGTTCGTGAGCCGGAGCTCGGACGGTCTGCGATAGAGCGTCTTTTTTCATGCCCGCGATAAAGAGAACAATTTGACACGACATTTCCGATTCATGGTCCATCTCCAATGCTTTGGTGGCGTCAAGTCCCTGCTTTTGCCCCGCACTCGGACCAGACTCCCATGGATGTGGATGCCCGGGGGCAAACAGCTTTCCTGCCCTGCCGATCTTTCAAGACCTTATTTTTTCATACTCGGTGACATCGTCGGATTTGATAAGCGGAAGTTTCAGGTGGGAATGTCTTGATATTTGGAATCCACCGGACCCCGTGGGGGTGCGGGGGCCAATAGTGTTGGGTTAAGGCTGACTTAAGGCCGGGTCATTGGTACCAGGTTGCGTTCAAGATTTGGTTGATGGGTTGCGCTTCGAGACTGTGTCGCAATCGTCCGCTCAAAGCAAGGCAAAGGACAAAAGTGCGGGGAGCAGTCCCCATAAGAGCTAACTTATTGGGGTCCCATTAAGGTGGCCACCGGTTTGCAGGCTAATCTCAGCCCAAGGCATACCCCAAGGGAAATGGAAACCGGGGGTGGGCCGGGCAAATCTTTTCATGCCCGGG
>JARLGZ010000104.1 GCA_031292515.1 Puia sp.
AGCGTCCCGACGCGACCATTTTTAAAACTTCTTCCTTGAAGGAGGCATCATACTTTCTCCGCGTCTTTTTCGTGCTTTTTCCAGTCATTGTCTTGTGAAGTTAAGCAAATTGACTGTCCGGATTTATTGGTGCATCTCAGTTTGAGGTGGTTCGAATTACACGGACACGAAATTCTCTTGGGTTAAACAATAATAATACTTTTCTTCATAGGTCATCGGACTTTGATAATTGAGGGAGGAATGTAGGCGCTTGGTGTTGTAATACATTTCCATGTACTCAAATATCTCGGTGTGGGCATCTTCAATCGTGTCAAAGATTCCATCCTGCAAGAGCTAGGCTTTGAAGCGGCTAAAGCAAGATTCCATGAAGGCATTGTCGTATGGATTATCTGCACGGCTCATACTCTGTAACAACTTATAGTCATCGATCAGCTTTCTAAAGTTATTACTGGCATACTGGCCGCCCCGATCAGAATGCACAATCAATCCTTTCGGTGGTTTTCTTGTCCTCAAAGCCTTTTTAAAAGCCGTAGTGATCAGGGACTCTTGCATATGGTAATCCAGGTGCCAGCCAACGATCCTTCTGGAATATAGGTCCATCCAAACAGCCAGGTAGGCCCATTTACCACCCGCCAAAGGAATATAAGTAATATCGCCGACCCACACTTCATTGGGCTGTGTTGGCATGGTCCTGTCCAGAAGCAGGTTAGGGCTAATGGTATAGGCGTGCCGGCTATCCGTAGTCTTAGGCACAAAGCTGCGAGGCTGGATGGCCTTTAGACCATGCTCTCGGAGCACCTTTCCGGCCGTATAGCGGCTGACCCGGTTGCCAGCGGACCGCAGATCTTTGACTATACGCCGTGAACCATAGCGCCGCTTATTTTCTCTAAAGCTGTTAATGATCTTTTGCTCCATTACCTTGTCCTCATCTTTAGGTTGATGGCTGTTTCCAGACCGCCAGGCGTAATAACCGCTTCGGCTAACACCAAGCACCTGGCATTGCAGTTGGCAGGGAAAATTGTCCTCATTTGACAGGATGAATCCATACATCTCTGTTACTGCGGACGGCTGAAAATGCCCAAGGCTTTTTTTAAAATTTCTCGTTCCATCTCCAACTCCTTCACCCGTTTCTGAAGCGCCAGCTTTTCTTCGTCAAAGGCCAGTTCAGCCTTGTCCTTTTGTGTGGAATTGCCCTTCTTTGCCTGCTTTACCCAGTAATAGATCAGGTTGCTGCCAATTCCCAGTGATTGTGCAATTTCGGGCACAGAACGCCCGGATTCAACCATTTTTAAAACTTCATTCTTGAAGTCCGCATCATACCTGCGTCGGTTCTCTTTTGGCTTTTTCGGATCCATGATTAATCTCTAAATTTAAGAGATTTTTCTGTCCGTATAAATTAGGCCATCTCAGTTTACGCCAGCATGTTTTGACTGGAATAATCCTTTCCCTGTTCTCAATGCTTCCTTAACCGAATCCATTTCGACTTGATTCGATATTGCTGTAATCTTATCATCTATAAACCTATATCCTGCAAATTCTCTCTCCATAACCTTATTGAATTCTTCTCTAATGAAGAATATATCGATATTTGTTAGTCGTGCGATTTCCCATTGGGAGTTGAATTCAATAAAATCGTAGACCTCAGACCATTCATATTCGAAATATTTCTTTCTAACTATACCAAAGTCTTCGACATGATCGCCTGATCTTGTGTCTACCGGGAACTTATAGTATTCCTTCCATAAGTACTCAAAATAGCGGTCTAAAGCGCTTTTGACTGGATCTCGATACCGAGATATTTTTTGAATTAAATCAGAGGCGTAGACATTCCAAAGGCCAATTCTTAGATCGTCATCAATTGAACCAATCTGAAGTGTTTTCATGGAAGGCTTTAACCCTATTCTTTGAGAGAAATTCATTATAATGATTTAGGTGTTTTCTTGAAAGTTATAAAGGTACGTAATAAACTATGTGGTCTGAAATGTCAGACCCATAGAAAATAGTCTGCCAACTATGGAAGTATCCAGGGGTGACACATGAATGTTTAACCGTAGTAAAATTCGAAAATCATTTTAAATTCCGGTGATGGTAACCCCTCATTCCGGGCATGATACCCCCCTTTGAAGAAGACCCAAAAGAGAAAGAGCGTTTGAAGATTTCAAAGATAGGATTTGACCGTAAAATGGATGTTATTTTTTCTTACGGCGAGACTCTCCTTTTAATTCTATCCGGTGGCACCGAGCTGTCAATCTGTCCATAATGGCATCCGCTAGCGTAGGTTCATCGATGTAATCGTACCAGGCGGAGACCGGCAGTTGGGAGGTGATAATGATTGATTTTTTTGCGTAACGATCCTCCATCATTTGCAGCAGCGCCAGCTTAATATTTTTGTTGAGGTGCTGGATGCCAAAGTCGTCAAGGATAATCAATGGGATCTTTTCCAGTTGGTTCAGGAGCTTCATATAGCTTCCTTCCGTCTTAGCCATGATAATAGTTTCAATCAGTCTGTTCATGTTAAAATAGCGGGTTTTAATGCCCATCAGGCAAGCTTGGCGACCAAGTGCGCACCCGACATGACTTTTACCGCAACCAGTGGAGCCGGTAATAAGAATATTTTCTCCTGCCCGCAGATAGTTTCCTTCCAGCAGGCTGCTCCAGGTAGTCTTGCTTAAATTCCGTTCGATACTGCACTCTATGTCCTGTGCAGTGGCATTAAACCGGAACCTGGCCGATTTTAGGAGTGTTTCCATGCGGTCATTGCTGCGATGGAGTTTTTCAGTCTGTAGCAGGTGCGCGATGAGCTCGTGGCCGTCCAGTTGCTGGTCAATGGGCAATTCAAGCTGGGAACGATAGCTGGCAGCCATTCCGGCTAATTTTAATTCCTGCATTTGCGCGATGGTCTGTGAGGTGTTCATTGCTTCTGAGATTTTATGAGTAATTAAAAAAAAGTGTCGGCGCTGGTGGGAGTATAGGATTGGTTGATCACAGCATTTTCGTCATTCGGGGAGTAAAATCCTATGCTCCCAACAGTGCAAGCCCGCGGCGGCGTCAGGCTGCTTGCTATCCGGCAAGTTTGCTGCGGTGTCTTCATCTCTATTTATAATTTTCCGGTCCTCTGATATTGTGATGGACCGGCAATGGTGAGTTGTTCTCGTCAAAAAGTAATGGCTGATGATCTAAACCAGCCTCCAGGATGTTTCTGATCATTTTCAGTGTAGGCCTGGATACATTTGCCGCCCTCCGGCAAGCCGCTTCCAGGCGTTCTTTGCTGTATTTTCGATACAACAGGATCATGGCATGGCAGGCCTTGAAGTTCTGTTCCGGATAAATACTGCTGTGGATAATGCGGTCGGCTGCCTGCCGTAAGCATTCGATCCGGGGCATGTTTGACAGGAGTACAAGACAAGTTACCTTTGCCTCAGAACGATAAAAGAAGTGAGAAGTTCTTTGATTTAAGGATGTTGAGAAGCCGGGGCCGGTTTCCAATGGGAAGGCAATAAATGGATGAGTTCATTAGCCGGGCAGTCGTGGATCCGGTTATATACATCATGCAGGTATTCGAAGGGATGAATACCATTCAGCTTGCAGGACTCCACCAGGGAATAGAAAAGGGCCGTCCTTTCTCCACCATGTTCATTACTGGCGAACAGGGAATTTTTTCTAAAAAGCGTTATCGGACGGATAGCTCTCTCCGTGCTATTGTTGTCCGGATCGACTTGGCCATTTTGGGTAAATGCCTGGAGCTTGTCCCATTGATTCAACGCATAGACGATGGCCTTTACCAGCGGCGTTCCGGGAACGTGTTGATCCTGCTGCGCCAGCAGCCAGGTTTTGATCTGATTCAGAAAAGGCACCGTGTACTTCTTGCGTAAAGCTAACCTTCCGTCGCTGTCCAGTTTCTTTTGCTGCGCATACGCTTCGATCTTGTAGACGATTGTAAAGAGCGTCAGCACTTCATCGGCCAGTGCCCGATTTTGTTGCTGCGCCTTTTTAAAACCCCGCCGGATATGGGCCAGGCACCCCGCCAAAGTGACTTCATCGGATGTGTTAAATGCCGCCGCATACGATGCCAGTGCATCGGTTTGCAATATTCCCTTAAAATCTTTCAACACCTCCCTGGGGACAGCCTGTCCCCGGCCGGGATGGAACTCGAAGAGGATCAATTTTAGTTCTGTCGCCAGAAAGACCCATAGCCATCCGTTGGAGGCTTTGCCTGTCCCCTCATCATGCAGGTATTTAAGGGTCGTTTCATCCGCTTTAATATAGCCAGCCTGCTGGATGAGCTTCTTCAGCAGCTTTAGAAGGCGCTTCAGCTTCTTATAACAGACCTCTTCCCAGTGATCGACCGTGGAAGCCGCAAAAGTGACCCCTGTCATCCGTTTAAACCGCTGCAGCTGACGATAATAGGGAACATAGTAAACGAACCGTTCGGTGTGCAGATGCGCCAGCAGGCCATTGCTCACCGTACCTCTTTCGATCATGCGCGGCAGGACCGGCGTACACACGATCTTCTCCCCGTCAGCAGACCTGTATTGAAGATGCTCTTCGATCTTTTTGATCAACTGGCCGGGAATAAAATCCCAGTACTCCGATACCTTCTTTCCCATGGGTATCAGGCCGGTCTTATCTCCGGGATAGTCAAAGACTATTTTCTCGGTCCGGATATGGGAGGGGATCCCCCTTCTACCTGTATGGGCGCGATGTCGCTTGTGCTTCCGGCTGCCCTTGAGGATGACGCTGGCTGCTTCTTCTGTTGTTACCGGTGCGGCGGCCTGCCCTATGATCGCTTCCAGCTCTGTTCTATCAAATTCCTCCCCCAGTGTCTGCTGAACGGCTGTCTGTACAGCGTCAGCCTCCGGAACATACCGTTCGCTCCTGGGTCCGAACAACACCGTCTGTAATTCCTTTAACTGATAGCCTGTCTTAATACGCTCTTCCTCTTTGGATTGCAGCGCTGCAACCAGTTGTCGTAACTGCTCATTTTCCGCTTGCAATGCAGCAATTTGCCGGTCTTTATCGATGGTCCGATCCTGCTCAGCAGCCAACCACCGGGAAAGCTGCTGCTTTTCTGCTTTTACCTGTTCAAGGGAGAGGGTTTGTTCCTGAATGATCCTGCTAAAGACAGCCCGTTCCTGGGTGATTGTACCGGAGAGATCAGCCTGCGCTCGCTGCAAGGCAGCAATTTGCGAAAGTGCTTCGGGGAGCGTGTAGATAATGTCAGGCTTCACCTGACAAATATACTAATATATACTAACGTTAAATACTATGCGCTGATATTTTATTTTTATGACACCTGCCTGATCGGCGACCGGCTGTACCGCTTCCGGTATCGGATCTCCACCCCTTCGAGCATTAAAAGCAGATCCTTCTTTTCCAACACCATCATTTTGACAGAGCTGTCATACACAGGTTTGCCAAAGCTCCCCCGCGCCAGGCGTTTATAATAGATGGCAAAGCCATCGACATCCCAGGCCAGCAGCTTAACCTGCGTGCGTTTCTGATTAAAAAAGGCATAGATGGTCCCATAAAGAAAAGGGTCCTCTTTTATCTCATTGCAGACCAGACCTGACAATCCGTTAAAGCTCAGACGCATCTCTGACGCTCCGGTCCACAATACGAGTCGGTATCCCGTTAACGACAACATACTTATAATAGTGCTTTGAGATAGGCCGCATCGACCCGCTGATAAAAAATGATTCCCCGGTACTCCGCAAAGATCTCTCCCTGGCCTTGCTGTTCTCGTAAAACTGACAGATCCACTTGTGTAAAACCAGCCGGCGGAAAGGCTTGTTCTTTTGCCTGGTACTTCTTGCGCCAGTTGTAATAGGTCGCCTCCGATATCTGGTAGGCGGCCGCAAATTCTTTAACGGTGATATTGCCGGCCTCATCGAACTGGCGTAGAGCGGAAAATATCTCCTGTTCCTCTGCGCTTCCTCTACGGCGTCGGACAGACACTCCTCCTTTGGGTTGCTTCATGCTTTTACTTTTTCAATAAGCAAAGCTATGGCAGCCGTTGTCGACTACAAAGATGCCCCGGATCGAATGCTTACGCCCCACCGGTATACTTAACCATCTCATTGACACTATGGGCAAAATCTGCCGTTTTTTGAGAAGGGACGGCCTCGCAGAAGATCAGGCCGCTAAAAGGCAATACACCAACGAAGACCTCGCAGACAATGACCTCACCTGTTAGGTTTTTAACATAGGAAAGTTTATTACCGGCGTAATCCAACTGGGTAAACTCACCAGGGATGTATTCCCAGTGAAAGGCGGGATCGGTATCCTTCAGGTACTTGCGGAACAGGTAACAATACTGGCTATACTGGTAGCCATCTGCATTATCCTGCAGGTACTCCATCCATAACAGTTGTTTGGTAACTCCCGTATCATGCAACTCTTCGGTAGCCTTCTTAAAATGGGTAATCAGGGCTTCAAAACGTTTGCCCCGGATCACGGTACAATCGTTGTTGTAAACGGCCGAAGCCAGCTCTTTGTCGCTTACAGCGCTTGGGGCGGCTTCCGCCGGACTCATAGATTCGATCTTGCGCAGGTATTTTCTGACCGTCTTACGGCTAATACCCGTCCGACGGACGATTTCCTTTATAGGAACTCCGTCCTCTCTCAATTGCTGGACTTGTTTGATTTGATTCATATCAACTGTTTTTTGAGCCATTTTCCCCGTTTTAGGAGGGCAAAATGAATACAAATAGCTCTGACGCATTTGAAGTCTTCTCCAAGGGGGGTATCATGCTCCGGAATCAATGATTTTCCACAAAGAACAGAGGGGTTACCATGTGCCGGAATGACAGATCAGCAGAAAGATGCGGTAAGAAAAATACGGTAGGATTCGCATGGAAAATTGGAAGGCCCAGCGGGAGAAAAGCATCCTGTAGGGGGTGGGGGCATGCCCGGAATGAGGAGGTACCATAAAACGGTACGAGGGGGTACCATAGTCCGGAATCTATAAAAATCATCTTGATTCGAGTACAATTTTCATAAAATATTTGGCGGCATTTAAAGCTAACTGTAAATTCACTGCAAGTTATTTAGACAATGTCAAATATTAACGACCAGTTTTTCTTCGCATATCTATCGGCCTTCCAAAACAAAACGGTGTTCACCGCTAAAACACCTAGGGAAATGATGGCTTCGCCAGTTGATAAGGAAGGCTGGTTTACATGGAAAGTTCTAAAGGGCAATATTTCAAGGGAGGAATACAAGGAAATTGAAAACCAATTCAATGTAAAATTGCCGGATAGTTTCATTGATTGGCATCAATCATACTTTTTCCTAGGTGGCGATTGTTCATTGGTAAGACTGCCTTACTCAAATCCTTTACAGCCATTGCAGGAGCTTAAAGCCGAACTTGACTGGCATATTCCAAAAAAGCTTGCTCCCCAAAAGATTTACGCTTTTGGTTCTGACGGAAATGATTCAGGGCCGTTGGTATTTGATGGACGTATTTCTACTAAAAATAATGAATTCCCGATCAGGGTCTATGATGAAGACTTTGGAGGCACTTTAGAAGGATTAAGTGAAATAATATTTTCTTCCTTTTCGAAGTTACTTGAATGCATCACACACTACATGAACGAGTTGAAGACAAAACGAAATTATGAGATAATTCCCGAATTTTTTGAATTAGATCCCGAAGGCGCGGGTAAAACAGGTATTGATTATTGGCTACTTTGGGCAAGTGGTCTTCGGACTGAATTTGAGGAGTTCGGATATTGACTTTCGATATGTGAATATAATTTTAGTATCCGAATCCTTATGCTGGTTAATAAAATCAGGGAGCAGGTCGTCCAAATATACTCTGAAACAGAAAGCTAAAAAATTTCAAAAATTCACCAACGCCTTCGCATACTCCGCCTGCACCGCCAATTCAAATCCTGCAAAATATTTCTCCGTAGTAGTGATACTGGCATGGCCCAGGGTTTGTTTTGCCAACGCCAGCGGCGCACCGCTCCGGACCAGGATCGTCGCAAAGGAATGTCGGGCAACATAGGTCGTCAGCTTTAAATCGAAACCCAACTCCTCCCCTAGCCCTTTCATCCAATCATTTACAAAATGGGTAAAAAGCTCGACTTTCAGACGAGCTGGTTCGGACTGATCGCGCGAATCCAGGATATCGAATAAATAGCCATTAAGATTCTTCGTTTGAGGTCTACCCCATTTCTCGATAAGGGCATTTATTTGAGCATTCCGGACAACAACGATATTTATAGGATTGTCCCGCTTTGTCCGTTTTGTCTTTTCCCGTTGAAAAGAGATCGCATCCCCGGAGAGGTTAGACCATCGGAGCCGGGCGATATCGGCCATATTCATACCATTACACAAATAGCTGAACATCCAAAAATCCTTTGCCTTTTCGAGCGATGAACCCGGCTCCGTCTTATATTGAAAGATTTGCTTAATCTGGCTAATGTTCAGGGCGCGTTTCATACTTTGTCCGGCAGGAATGACATACTTCCTCCGGCCAAATGGGTAAAGCTCTGGCCTGACAACCCCGCTTTCAATGGCAATATTAAAAATCGTCCGTAAGGGGCGCAAATAGAATCCAACAGTGGTAAGAGACCGGCCCTTTCCCAGCATCCATTTTTCAAAGTCATTCAGGAACTCTTTGGTAATATCCTCAAACCGTAGCCGACCCGACCTGAAACGTTTCAGGGTGTTAGTGCTGTCCTGGTACGCTTTGGCCGTTCCAAACTGTTCATTTGCTTTGAGCTCTCCTATATAATTATTATAAACCGCTTCGACAGTTTGTTCCGCCGGTGCCTCCTTAAAGAATTCCCGCTCGAAGGTTGCGAAAGAAAAAGGGATAATCTTGCTAGAGAACTCGAATGCCTTCTTCTCGATTTCGGCCATGGCAATACGCATTTTCTGAAATTTGCCCTTTACCTCCGGACTATTAATCACCTCCCATTGAGCCGGGGAGGCATCTAGGCCGGTAGCATAATATTTTCGTTCCCCTTTGTACGTGATCCGGAGTTTAAGGGGAAACCGGGAATCGGTTTTGATCCTCCGTATGTCGGGAACGATCTTCACATATACTTTATCCTGCTTCATAAAATAAGGTTTAAAATTTGATACATAATTTGATACATGTTTTTGAAAAATGACCGTAATTATGCAGAAGCAATTTAAAATTAAAATTGACGCAAACCAATAAAAATGAGCGAATTACACGCAACTGTGCATAACGGAAAAAGACTGGAAATGAGGTTGAAAAATCTCTTAATCAGCGGGTCGACGGTTCGAACCCGTCCGGGGACACAAGGCCGTCCGACGAAAGTCGGGGGGCTTTTTTATTTGGTAGCGGGCGAGCTGTTTGAGAGCCATTGAAGCCTCTCCTGCCGGTCATTTATCAAAATAACAAAATCTCTCATCAATATAATGGAGGTTTCGGGCGCCCGCATGAATTACCTTCAGGCGATCGATTATGAAGAACATCCGTTTAATAGTTGCAATCCTTTTGATAGCGGGAAAATCAACCCCAGGCCGGGCTCAAAAAAACGCGCATCCCGCCGATCAGCCGCCTGTATTCAAAAACAGCTGGATAAAGCCGCCGGCGCACACCCCCAATGACGTTTCGATTGACGGCCCCTTAATGGGCAATGGTGACGTAACGATGAGCGTGGGATATGGAGAAAACGGGTTACGCTACTACCTGTCGAAAAATGACTTTTGGCGATTGCGCTCGAAAGCGGACCACTTGTCGGGGCCGCGGGTGGTTGGGTACCTGGACATCCATATTGAAGGCCTTGATCATGCGGATTTTGCCGCCGAACAGATGATCCGGAATGGCGTTACGATCTGCCATCTTCGGAAGGGCGACCGGAAGGTAGTGGTGAAGTCCTGGGTGTCGGCCACAGAAAATCTTATTTTTATAGAATGCAGTACAACCCATCAGATGACGCCCCTTTCCGTTTCTTTGTCCGCGCCGGACAACAAACAGGCAGCGCTGAAAACCGGGAAAACAAATAATATATACTGGCTTACCCGGGCTTTTGCGGACAGCGTCGATATACCCACCGAGGTGGCCGTCGCCCTCAGAATCCTTCATCGCCGCGACGATACTATCCGGGTTGTGCCCGGGAAAAAGTTGCTGATGGTCCTTGCTGTGGAAAGCAGGTTTCAGAAAGCGCAACCCCTGAGTTATGTATTAAATCGTGTAAAAGAACTCGATGACAATTCCATTATCAAGTTGAAGCAAGACCATGACCATTGGTGGGATGGGTATTGGCGAAAATCCTCCGTGACCATGGAAGACATGGTGCTGATGAAAGCGTATTACCAGGGGCTTTATACAATGGCAGCCTGCAGTCGTGATCCGAAATTCCCCCCGGGGATCTTCGGATGGACCACAACCGATCGTCCGGCATGGAACGGCGACTATCATCTGAATTATAATTTCGAGGCGCCATTTTATGGATAGTGTGCGGCGAACCGTTTGGAGCAGGGAAGGCCACATGACGGCCCGTTACTCGATTTTATACCCAGGGGAGGATGGTATGCGAAAAATGTAACCCACGCACGCGGAATTCTATATCCGGTCGGCATCGGCCCGCTGGGTATCGAAGTGACAAGAGATTTCCCGCTGGACGGGTATACAAAACAGGAAAGCGTGGAACAGGGAGGTTTGTTCTACGGGCAAAGATCCAATGCCGTCTACGGACTGGTAAATATGGCTCAGTATTGGCGATGCACCTATGATACCGCCTATGGGAAAAAGATATATCCCTATGTCCTGGCAGTGGTCAATTTTTGGGAGGACTATCTTCATTTCGAAAACGGCAGGTATGTCATTTATGAGGACGCCATTCAGGAAGGCACCGGAAAAGATAAAAACCCGATCTTATCGCTTGGACTCATCCGGAACGCCTTCGACCTGATCATCGACTTGAGCGATATGTTGAAAACCGATGCGCCCAGGCAGGCCAAATGGAAAGACATGCTGGACAGGCTCAGCGACTTCCCGGTGCAATGGCGGAATGGGAGGAAAATATTCAGGTATACCGAAGAAGGTGTCGATTGGTGGGATGACAATGGGCTGGGAATTCAGCATATTTATCCTGCCAATGCCATTACGCCGGGTAGCAATGAAGAATTGCTGACGGTGGCACGTAACACGATCGCTGAAATGCGTCGCTGGCAGGACTTGAATACGAGTAACAGTTTTTTCATGGCGGCAATCAGGGTTGGATATGACCCGTCCGAGGTCCTTGACGAATTGCACAAATACGCCCTGCATACGTATCCGAATGGGTTTCAATTGAACAACCCCCACGGGATCGAGAATAGCTGCACCGTCGCCAATGCGCTCGATGAACTGCTTTGCATGAGTGCGGGAAACATCATCCGGTTGTTCGATGGCAGCCCGGCAGTAAAAAATGCGCGGTTTACAAACATAAGAGCCTGGGGAGCATTTCTGGTATCGGCGGAATTGAAAAACGGAATCGTAACGAAGGTCGACATTTTTAGTGAACAAGGAAGACCCTGCACCCTCGTCAACCCCTGGAAGGACCAGCAGGTGCGCCTGACAAGAAACGGGAGAGGGTCTGAGATTGTCAGCGGCTCGCGGCTATCCTTTTCGACCAGGCCCGGAGAACGGATTGGGCTGACACACCAAAAATAAACCATCCGGCGGAGCAGTATATAACCCACAATGCGATCTCTTTCAAAATAAACTGCGCATGAACGGCAACCTCCGGCTTGTGATTCTTTCAGCTATTTTCCTTTCTGCATGCTCTCATAAGGGGGATGACAAACAATCCGCGAATCCAGCCAATGGGCTTGGTCAAATAGTCTACCAGGACAAACCCTTTTTACAGGAGTATAGCGTAAAATATTATTTTCCGCAGGACCCAAAAAGGAACATATCTTCTTACCAGGTCGCCGCCGACCGGAATCACAATATACAAATTGCCGCATCCGGCAAATTGTTCGCCCCTTACAACGGACAATTTCTCATGCCGGGAGAACTAATCCCCGTGAGAACTTACCGCTATATGCAAAATAGAAAAATTGCCGGTTTGATATCTTACCAAAATCAATTTGTTTATACCGACGATCATTCAATCTTTTCGAATGCGTGGGCAGGTTCTCTAAACAACCAGCATGGAATGCAGAAGCCGGCCCGCATGGCAGGCGGGAAGGACTTTGACTTTCTGATGGCAGACGATTCCCGTGTCGTTTATTTCGATAAAAACGGAAAGAGCGGTTGGAGCACCCGTCTCCCGGGTGTCTTGTCCGTCAAATTTAACGCTGCAAAAGGCAGCTTCATCATTGTTACGCCGGATTCATTGTGTGAGTTCCGCCCGGACGACCAAAAATTGGGGACCCTTTTTAAGGGCCACGATATCACCTGCGCAACTCCCGCCAAAGGAGGCGAAAAAATAGTTCTGGGGACCCGGCAAGGTTACCGATGGCTGGATAGTTCGGGAAAGCCGGAAGGAGAGTTAGTAACCAGGGTACCCTGCCCGGAAATAACCGATGTCGAGGAGATAAAAGGTCAAATTTGGTTTGGTTCCACCCGCGGAGCCTATAGGCTGAATGAAGAAAATAAATACGATTACTATGCGTCCGAACGATGGCTGACCGATAATAACGTTGTAGCTATTGCTCCGGGACCCCAGGAAAGCATCCTTGTCTTAACCAGGACAGGCTTAAGCCAGATTTTTTCCAGGAAGATGACCCTTCAGGAAAAAGCCATGGTTTTTGAGGAGCAGACGCGGAAATATCATATACGATATGGCTTTAGCTCCACCGGCGACGGGATGACGAACGGGAATATCTCTCAGATGACCTTGCAGGATTCCGATAACGACGGGCTCTGGACAGCCATGTATCTTGGCGGGCAGCTATTTCGTTATGCTGCTACAAAAGATCCCGAAGCCTGGGAAAATTGCAAGGAGGCCTTCATGGGATTTGAACGCTTATATGCGATCACAGGCGTCCCCGGCCTGCCGGCAAGGGCTTATGAAGTCGAAGGGTATGAATCTTCCGGTTATACCAATGCGTTTAGCGAGCAGACGAGGGACCTGTTTGTGAAAAGCGGTTACGATGTGAAAAGCTCACCCTGGCGTAAAGGAACGGATACGGGATGGGTATGGAAATCGACTACCAGCAGCGATGAAATCGTAGGCCACTATTTTGCGCTTTCCCTTTTTGCGGATCTTGCGGACGACGTCCAATGGAAGAACCGGGCAAAAAAACTTCTAACCGGACTTTCCGAGCATCTCTATAAGAATAATCTCTACCTGGTTGACTGGAATGGGAAACCCACCACATGGGGCAAATGGAATCCGGAATATGTCAACGGCTTTGCTCCGCAGGTAGGAGACAGGAAATTGACCTCCTCCAATGTTACCGGTTTTCTGCAGGCTGCCTACCATATTACCAAAGACGAAAAATATAAGCAAAAGATCCTTGAGCTTTTTCAAAAAGACGGCTATCTTGAAAATCTGATGAGGCCGATGAAGGAAATCGGCAAGATCGAAGGATCAAAAACGGGGAAAGTGGAAAGCTGGTCTCAAATGCTTTCGGATG
Organism: Puia sp.; assembly: GCA_031292515.1. Lineage (GTDB taxonomy): Bacteria > Bacteroidota > Bacteroidia > Chitinophagales > Chitinophagaceae > Puia. The sequence continues at coordinate 13,552 of JARLGZ010000104.1, forward strand.
GATGGAACTATTCCGATGACGAAATGTACTTTTTGGGATATTGGTGTCTCTACCCCTATGCGCTTAATGATGAATTAAAAGCCAAATACAAAACTGCGATCCGGGACCACTGGGAAATGGTCCGGCAGGAGAAAGATCCCGTTTGGAATTTCACATATGCCATGACCGGCGCCAGGGACTTTGACCTTGACGAATCGATCTGGTGGCTAAAAAAATACCCTCTCGATCTTACCTCGTGGAAAATCGAAAACTCCAGGCGCCAGGATATCGATACGATACCGGAGAACTTCATGGGTCGTCACACAAAGGAAGCCATTTCTCCTTCCGAAGGGGTCGTTAAAAAACACAATGGAACCCGTTTCCAACTGGATGAGGCCGGTAACGGACACAGCGTTGAAACCCCGGGCGACGTCTGGCTTTTACCCTACTGGATGGGGCGCTATCTCGGTGTCATATCTGCCCCGTCAGACGGCAAATAAATCCTTTGTAAACGGCTTCGTCGGGGAACGTCTGAGGATGTTTACAATTCTTTTTCGACAACTTACATATAAATACAATATGTTTGTTAAGGAACGAATCGTTTCTTAACTACTTAAACCTATTTATGAAAAAGAATTTTATCATGCCATTGTCATGGCTTATCGTCATGTCAACAAGCCTCACAACAGCAATACATGCCCAATGGAGCCTTACCGGGAACGCAGGCACAAATCCCCCAACCAACTTTATCGGCACCACCGACTCCAAAGACCTGGTCTTTCAAATCCTTAACCAGGTCTCGGGTGTGATCGATTATAATTTTCTAAATACGGCTTTGGGTTATCAATCCCAGCAGAATGTGACAACTCCAGGATCGTGCAACACGTCATTTGGATATCAATCCCTGACGACGTCCGGCGGACTTGACAATGCGGCATTTGGCGTAATTGCATTGCGTGGATGCACGACCGGGGGAGCCAATACAGCTACAGGATTTGCAGCCGGCTACAACATTACCACCGGGAATTACAACACTAGCCTGGGTTTTGCCGCCCTTCAAAGTGACTATACCGGGTCTGATAATACTTCGGTTGGATCTTATGCGGATGTATCGGCCGACGGCTACACGAATGCAACCGCAATCGGGTATTCCGCCAGGGCCACCGGATCCAATATGATAAGGTTAGGGAACAGCTCCGTCACCAGCATTGGTGGATATTCCGGCTGGAGCAATATTTCCGATGGAAGGTACAAAAAGAATGTAAAGAGCAACGTGCCGGGCCTGGCTTTTATAAAGCAATTGCGGCCTGTCACTTATAACCTGGATGCCACTGCGATCGACAATATTCTTTCCCCGGCATCGCGACCCGGCCTTTCGCTTCCCCGCGGGAATGCAAAACCCGCAGACTTGTCCGCGCTTGAAAAAGGAGCGCTGAAGCAAAAGGAGCAAATTACCTATTCGGGTTTTATCGCACAGGAAGTAGAGGCGACGGCTAAGAAGATGGGGTATGATTTCAGCGGAGTCGATGCGCCCAAAAACGACAAGGATCTATATGGCCTGCGATATGCGGACTTCGTCGTTCCCCTCGTCAAGGCGATGCAGGAGATAAGCGGCATCAATGATAGCCTGAAGACACAGATCAGCGACCTGCAATCGAAGAATGAAGAGTTGCAATTACAGATCAATAATATCCAGCAACAGATAAATAGCCTGAAAGCAGGGGCTACGATCAGGAGCAAGGCTTATTTAAAACAAAATACCCCTAATCCCTTTAACGCCGGGGCCGGCACGGTCATCGGCTATCACCTTCCCGGGGACGCAGCCAATGCACAGGTAGTGATAAGCGACGTGTCAGGACAAATACTAAAGGCGGTCGCACTCACCGATAGGGGCGATGGCAATATCAGCATCGCCGGAGGCAAGTTGAGTGCCGGAAGCTATTTCTATTCTTTGGTAGTGAACGGAACCCGGGTGGACACAAAACAAATGATGCTGACAAAATAACGATCCCTTTCAAATCCCTCAACTGGCCGCCTCACGGAATCGGATTCCTTCCGCAGAGTGTTCCGTCTCATTTGGACCTTCGTTTAGATACACCTTCACAGTGACCCTGTCGCAGGAGCAATATGAGGTCCATATGATCGCTATCCCCCCGACAGAAAGACAAAGACCTTCAAAGTCAGATAGCGGCTTTCTTGAAACCATCTTTTTTTGCAGGATAGATATTTACGAACGTCGGAAAGAATAAATCTATAATCCGGCTTCGCCGTAGAATGAAAAGATACGGCTATCGTACGTTCCCGGGTTCCTGGCAGCGATCCGTAAAAAGCGGCTCCCCGTAGTCGGGATCCGTATTCTGATATCTCCCTTCCAGTATGCTCTGGCCGGCATTGGCCGGGTTATTGCCTTTTCCAAGCGGCCAGCTACCGCGCGTGTCCGCAATCCGGATGCCCCCGAGCGCGGCGACACTCAATCCGAAATCCGTACAGTTGTTCCGGTTCAGGTTGTAAGACAACCGGTCGTATTGCTTCAGCAGATCGATGATTTTATAAAATCGCCGGTGCGAGATAAACTTGCCCAGGACCTCGTCCCAATCATGCTGCACGTCGTCCTTAAAGGTGGCCGCCGATCCGGGATGAACAGGCGTGCCTGTGAAAAAATTAGTCTTGTGGGGATAGAAGCCGAAAGAACGCGTTACGACACTTTGATCTGCGTTGTATTTGATCAAGGTCACAAACATATGACCGACGTTGCTGATATGCGTGAACGCCTTTCTCCTGCCCGGAAGAGGCTGTTTCACCTGTAATATCAGGGCATAGGATTTCGCTTCTTTGCCATCGTTAAAAGAAGCCAGGATATCCGAGACCTTGACGGGTAAAGACTCGACCGGGGCTTTTTTACACAAACTGCCCTCGTCCGTGAATCTGCCGGCATACCGGGAAGAGTCGATCCCCGATAAACGCTCGTAAAAAGAACTATCGGCCAGCCAGTCTTCGCCGGGATCACCGATAAGATTGCTGCCCGCCTCTGCCAGTTCCCGTCCCTCCCCCGTACCGGGAACATCCGGATAAAGAAAGACCGGAACCCGGAATCCGTATAACAAACCCGGATGTCTGTATTGCAATGCCTTGTAATAACATCTCATGGCCAGGGGATACAATTTCAGTCGCACCGAAAGATTGGCCAGATCCGAAAACAACCGATACCCGGCCCGGTGGGTCAGCGCGCCTCTTCTGACATGCGACAATCTCAGCAGACCGATGAGCGTCTCCCGCGAGTCATCTGCCTGACCATAGCGGGACCCGTCTTCGCGGATAACCGGGATCAGTTCATCCTGCCGATGGTAACCGACCGCCACCGGAAGCAACGAGTCTGCGCCGGGGACAGCTCCGGGATGCATGTCAGCCGCAAACACATTGCCGTGTGCCTGCGCAAGCGTAGCAGCACCCGCCAGAAATAATGCAACAAATCTTCTAAAGGAATTCATAATACAGGTTTCGGATACAATATTATAAAAGTATTATTAGTCTACAAAATAAGTAGAGTAGTAATTATCCATGCTTTTGCCGGAATAACCTGACAAGCCACCAGGTTGCTGCGGCAGAAAAAAGGTGTTTGAGGGTATGACCGCTGATCCAACCCGTTAAGGAAAACAGGCCCTGGTCAAAATATTCGCAAACTTTCGCGATGACATACCAGCTCACCGCCCCCAGCAACAAAAGGACACCTCTATGATAGCCCCCGGGAGGGCCGTTTGTATTCGTGGAATCCTTCACGACCGGATGCCCGGCTGCGTTCGACGGGTATAAAACGAAGAGCAAGGGGATGAGCAGCAGGGGGTAATATTGGACCACCCCATACCACCTCAGATCACCCGCCCCCCGATGCTCCGTAAAAATCCACCACAGCACACTGCCCGTCCCTGCCAGGATGAAAGGCAGTAACAGAAGGGCGCCTATCCGTTCTCCGACTGTCTCCGCAAAAGTGACCGATAAAACAGCCATAAAGACGACCGTCATAGGAAGCCGGTCGTAGACCAGCGTATCGTTATCCGGGCCGAGATGATAGTAGGCAGATCCGAAGCCCGTCAGCAGTATACCCAGGAACACGAGCGAATAGGTGACGACGAATACAGGCGCCAGTCTTCTTCTGTTACTGCCCCGGCCCTCGACCGCGTTTTTCAACTCCAGCAGCCCGATCAGCCCGACCGCAACAAAAGGGAGATTGCTGACCACATTGGCGAAATTTGGAATGCCCGCAATAACACGCGTGTCGGCAAAATGATGGTAAGCAGGCGACTGCGGGATCGGCCTCAACATGCATGCGAGGATAGCCACTCCAAGCGTAAACAGGCAGAGTATCAACGCCCTGCCGTCAAAATTTACCCCGTTATGCTCAGACTGAAATGCCATTGCTCCCGTTTTAGGAGTTTGAAAATAGCAATTTATCAAAAATAAATTTGCAATATCTACTTTAGTCTACTATATTTGTAGACTTATAAAAATAAAACATGCATCAGCAAAGCACGTCATACGCCCGAAATATTCTGCAGCAGCCTCCCTGCTGTTGCTGTTGTTGAAGCCATTCCATACCGAAACAAGACACTTTTCAGGGAGAGACCGGCGTCCTCCACCACTTTTGTTACCCTCTTCATCACCTTTATTATAATACAACAATTTTATGGGAACCAACATCACAAAATCTTTCCGATTCGACACAAAACCCAGCCGCACCCAATTAGACTACTTTGACCGCCACGGCATCATCCAGTTCAAACAATTCATCGGCAGGGATACCGTCAGACAGTTCCTGCAGGAGATAAAGTCTGTAGAAACCCACCTGATCGGCAAAGGCATCACCAAAGTGAACGGCATCCCTTTGAAATTTGGCCGGGATACCGATGGCGCCCCTCTCATCCAACGGATCGCCTTCACTTCTCATTTTAGCCCCGTGCTCAGAAATTTCCTGCAGGACCCGCGCCTGCAGCTGCTTACCGGATTCCTCGGCGACTATTCCGGCCGGATAGGAGAAAACGAAAAAGACGGGCTCGTCGTCAACCAATATGTCAATACAGGGGAAAGCGCTTTTAAGCAGCTGGGCTGGCATACGGATAGCCCGAGGGATCTTCTCCTCGGTTCCCGCATCATGCCCATGCTCAATGTAGGGCTGCATCTGGACGACTGCCCGAACGAAAACGGAGGCCTCCGCGTCCTCACGGGCACCCATCGCCAGGGTCTGTTCAGGCTGCTGTTCCGGAAGAAATATTTTGTGGACAACCGCCCCGACAAAGACGAAACAGGCTTCGAAATAGAAGCCGGCGACCTCACGGTACACGACGGCCGCCTCTGGCATAGGGTCCAACAGTCCCCGTTCGAAGGAGAGAAAAGCCGTCGCCGGGTCATGTACATCCCGATCATCACCGGCGCCTATCAGCCCAAAACGGCGGATAGCCCCACCCCCTTTTATCACAAACTGGCAACCCTGAAATTAAACAGCTATCTCCGTCGAACCGCTTAACCGCCCCTATCACGGTACTCAGCCATAACGGCGCCCGGCATGGAATAACGACGCGGAGACATTTTGCACAAACGTTTGTGTGCACCGGACGAATCAAAAAAGGCTACATTCATAGGATACAAAAATGTCCCCTGCATGGTGTCTTTCCGCCCGTTACCGTTCCTCTCCCCGTTCCGCTCTTTGACGGCCTTCTTTCTTTCCGCCCTCTGGTTAGCCGGTTGCAGCAGCCGTCCCGGCAGCCCCCGTATCCTCGTCTTCACAAAGACCGCCGGATTTCACCATGAGAGCATCGCCTCCGGAGTGCCTGCCATCATAAAGCTGGGCGCCGAAAACGGGTTTACGGTCGATACGACCTCTGACGCATCCTGGTTCCGGGAGGACAGCTTAGAGAAATATGCCGCGGTTGTCTTCCTTAACACAACGGGCAATATCCTGAACAACTACCAGGAAGCGGATTTCGAGCGGTACATTCAGGCCGGCGGCGGTTACGCAGGCATCCATGCCGCCTCGGACGCCGAATACGACTGGGGATGGTATGGCAGGCTGGTGGGCGGCTATTTCAACGGACATCCCGCCCCGCAGGAAGCCGTGCTCAACGTGATAGACAACACGCATCCTTCCACAAAATTCCTGCCCGCCACCTGGAAAAGAACCGACGAATGGTATAATTTCAAAAAACTCAATAAAGACGTCCACGTGCTGCTGACGATCGATGAGAAAAGCTATCAGGGCGGCCGGAACGGAAGCCCCCATCCCATGGTCTGGTACCACGACTACGACGGCGGCAGGGCCTGGTATACGGAACTGGGTCATACAGACGAATCATATACCGACTCGTTATACCTGAAACACCTCCTGGGAGGCATCCTCTATGCCATCGGCGACAACAGGAAGCCGGACTACAGCAAGGCCACAACGCTCCGGGTTCCCGAAGAAGACCGTCTCATCAAAACACCGCTGGTCAGGGGACATTTCTACGAACCTACGGAGATGACCATCCTCCCCAACCTCGACATCCTGGTGGCCCAGCGTCGTGGCGAAATCATGCTGTACAAACACGACAGGAAGACGGTCACCCAGGCAGGCTTCCTGAACGTCTACTATAAGAAATATCATTCAAACGACAATGTGGAAGAAGGCTTGCTCGGCATGCAGGCAGACCCCGACTTCAAGGACAACCACTTCGTATATGTCTACTACAGTCCCTATGACAGCTCCGTAAACCGCTTATCGAGGTTTACATTCACAGGCGACAGCATCGTCGCCCAATCGGAGAAGATCATCCTCCAGGTAGCCGCGGATCGCGAGATGTGCTGTCATACCGGCGGATCGATAGCCTTCGGCAACGACCATCTGCTATTCTTGTCGGCAGGAGACAATACCAACCCCTTCGACGAACCCCATACTCCATTCCCCAGCGGCGGCTATGGCCCCATGGACGACCGGCCCGGACACAGTCAATACGATGCCCGCCGCAGCGCAGGCAACACGAACGACCTCCGCGGCAAGATCATGCGGATAAAAATCAAACCGGATGGAAGCTATGAGATACCGGAGGGCAACCTCTTCCCCAAAAATGAGCCGAAGGCCCGGCCCGAAATCTATGTCATGGGTGACAGAAACCCCTACCGGATCACCGTCGACAAAACCACCGGCTACCTGTACTGGGGAGAAGTGGGACCCGACGCGCAGGACGACAGCCTCGACAGCCGGGGATCCCGTGGCTATGACGAGATCAACCAGGCAAGGGAAGCGGGATACTTCGGCTGGCCCCTCTTCGTAGGGAATAACTACCCCTACCACGCCCATGATTACGCCACGGGCAAGAACGGCCCCGCCTTCGACCCGGCAAAACCGGTCAACGAATCGCGGAATAATACCGGCCTGCGGGAACTGCCACCCGCCCGGGCCGCCTTTATCTGGTACCCCTATGCAGAGTCTCCCGACTTCCCGCAGGTGGGAAGCGGTGGAAGATGCGCCATGGCCGGGCCCGTCTATCACGCCTCCCTCTATCCCGAAGACACCCGGATGCCCGCCTACTATGACGGCAAACTCTTCATCTATGATTGGACCCGCGGCTGGTTCAAAGCAGTGACCATGCTGCCCAACGGAGATTTTGACAAGATGGAACCCTTCATGGAACACACAAAATTCAACGCCCCCTGTGACGCGGAAATGGGCCCGGACGGCAAATTGTATATACTGGAATACGGGAACGGATGGTATTCAAAAAATGCAGACGCAGGCCTCTCCAGGATAGATTTTAACGGAGGCAACAGACCGCCTGAAATAGACAGTTTCTCCGTCGACAGAAAATCAGGCGCGCTGCCGCTGAAGGTCACCGTCGCCGTAAAAGCAAAGGACCCCGAAAACAGCGCGCTGACCTATACCTGGGACCTCGGCGACGGCACAAAAGTGACGGGCGCCGCCACCCTGGAACACACCTATACGAAACCGGGGGAATACCCGGTTACCGTCACCGTCGCCGACGACGAAAAATCCACGACGGAAAGTGATACCCTCCGGGTGGTGGCAGGCAACGAAGCCCCTGAAGTGAGCATACGGATCCGGGGCAACCAGATGTTCTATTTCCCCGGCAATCCCGTGGATTATACCGTACATATCGAAGACCGGGATGACACAGCGACCACAAAAGACCTCAACGACCTCATGGTGACAGCAGACTATAAACAAGGCGATGATGACGCCCAACTCGGTGACCAATTCGTCAGCGAACTCATACTGGGAAAAAACATGATGCTCTCCAACGACTGCAAAACCTGTCATAAGGTCAACGAGAAATCCATCGGACCCGCTTTCGAGTGGGTCGCAAAAAAATACGAGAAAGACCCCGATGCGGAAAACCATCTCGTGCAAAAGGTCAGAAACGGTGGCAGCGGCGTCTGGGGAGAAACATCCATGCCGGCCCATCCTTCACTGAAGGATGAAGACCTGAAATTGATTATCGGATGGATACGCTCGCTGTCGTCTGGTAAAAATCCTTCCCTGCCCCAGACGGGCTCGCTGAATGCCACCCTCAACAAGCCCCTCAGGGACGACGGCATCCTGATCATCTCGGCAACCTATACCGATAAAGGGAATAACGGCGCCCGCGCACTGTCAGGCAGCCATACCCTTGCACTAAGAAACAACCTCGTCTACCTGGATCACCTGACAAACATGCGAGGCTTTGCCAAATACCACATGACGAACAATGGCTACCTATCCGTGCCCCGGGAAAAAGGCTGGTGCAGCTTGCCGGGGGTCGACTTGTCGGCCATCAGGAAAATATCTCTCGCAGCCCAATGGGAGAAAGGCCCCGTCGCGGCCTTCTCTTTTGAGATCCGCCTGGATAGCCCCGATGGAAAAAAGATCGGCAGCTACTCATTCGCAGGGCTACCCGAAACGGCAAAAACAGTCAACAAGCCCTTCCAGCAACTGTTCAGCATTCCGCTGGACGAGGTTAAGGACGGTAAACGTCATGCCCTATACATCGTGAGCAGACCCGATGGCCCCATAGAAGGGAAACAGGTCCTGGGTCTCTGGTATATGCTGTTCGGGATAAAATAAAGGACGCCGGCTAATATCGCCCGATCCAGGAGAACTGTTCTTTATAGATCGCCTGTTTCTGCCGCCGGACATAATTTAAATCAGCCTGCGCACTCAGGCTGATTAGAGCTTACCCACGCCCCGTTTGAACCGATCTTTATTGTTTACCGATCGTTTTCTCTATCCGGCGATCGGGAATAAACCAGATCACGGCGACGACGATATAAAGGCAAAAAGCAATCCAGGAATTAAAAAAAGCGAGGACAATGCCCGTCGCGTATAACATGACCGATAGTTTTCCCTTCCGGTCTTTCCGCAGAGCTTTCGCCAACGCAGAATCGCTACCGTCATACTTTACCAGCAACGAAACCAGGATATTGTAGGAGATCCCATTCATGATCAGGATCACACCGTAGAGCACTACCGGCCATTTGCTAAAATGGTTCTCCCCCATCCAGTCCGTCACAAACGGCACCAGCGAAAGCCAGAACAGCAGATTCAGGTTGGCCCACAATGCCGACCCATTGATCTTTTGAACGGCATAGAGCATTATGGTGATGATTATTCCAATAGATGCCTACGTAGACAAAACTCAACACATAACTCAAGAATACCGGCCAGAGCGGGACTAAATCGGAGATATGGTCCCCATGAGGAACCCTCAGCTCCAAAACCATGATCGTTATAATGATGGCCACCACCCCATCGCTAAAAGCCTCCAGGCGCCCTTTTTTCATATACCCCTAAAATAGGGGTTTTCCCCGACTATCAATACCTTTTCGCCGGGGCTCCGTCCGCTAATTTTTTTTTAGCCCGACGATACCGATCAATATCAGGCCCATATATACGAACTGGTAAAGGTTATAGCTCTCTTTGAATAATGTCATATCCAGGATCTTCACGCCCACCAGTGTGATACCCATCCATACCGCGAGAGCGGTCGACGCCGGAATCTCCTTCATAGCCTGGGAAAAGAAAATGATATTGCCCACGCCAAAGACGATATAGCCCGCAAGCGGCACAAGTGCAAGGAGATCCTCCCTCCGGCGGAAGAGCTCATGCCAGGTGATGGCTTTCAACCTGCTCACCTGCAGGAATTTGAGCGAAAAAGTCCACAAGATCTCAAAAAGGGACGCGAGCAAAAGATAGATCCACGCCATGCCGGAGGTTTTGTTCAAAAATAGTTCATTCCACATTCTTCCCGGCCGAAGCCGCCGGGGATGGGTTCGCAGCGGATCGCGCGGGTACCGGAGCCACGAGCCGCCGTACGGCCTGCACCAATCTCTGCCTGGATGAATGATAGGCTTTAAGCAACGGATGGCTGTTCATCAGCCGTTTCTCATCCATCCGCTTCACCGAGAAAAGATGCTGTACAAAATAATCCCGGGGATACGGATAATAGAGACCAAACTCCTCCGGTTTCACGTCGGGGAGATAGGCCGTTCCAAAAAGCCAGTCCCAGCAGGCAAACTTGGTCCCGAAATTGGCATAGAATACTTCCCGGTAGTTGGCATGATGCCATTGATGCATTTCGGGGCCGTTGATAACATATTGAAGCCTGCCCGAACGGACATTGATATTCGAATGAATATACATCCCCCAAACCGCGTCTATCAGGGCTTTAATGGGTACGACCAACGGATTGGCGCCTAACAGGATGATCGGCGCAAATTCTACGGTCTGGTTGATCAGGATCTCTACTGCATGCGATCGGGACCCCGCCAGCCAATCGACTTCCTTGTTGGAATGATGCGCTTCATGCGTTCGCCAGAGCAACTTTGAGTGGTGTTGCCAGCGATGGAACCAGTAGATATAGAAATCGTGTATGACCAGGAAGAACAATACCTGCCAGACAAGGGGCCAGGAGCCCACCAGCCGGAGAGAGGACAGATGCCAGGTCCTGTCCGCAGGCAGAATGATATAATCGAAGATGAATATCTTGAGGAAATAGCTTTGGATAAGGGTGTACCACACCAGGTCCACCCAAAAACCCTCGCGGAACAACGGCAATCCCTTTGTATACGGATATTTTCTCTCAAGCCAGATGAATAATCCGACAAAAAACAAAAGGATAGCCGTGGTATAGTATACCAATGTCTGCATAGATACCGGTTTGAATTGGATTCGTCCCTATCCGGCCTGAAGCTCGGTATTGGCGGCATGAAGTTCCGTTGCGGCCGCGAGACGTTCAGACCTGTGAATTCTCCGAAGTCTCTTCATCGCGCCCATCTCGCTTTCATACACCATTTTCACCCCGTCGCCAAGCGCCAGTTCCAGGTCACGGATATCCCTGACCAGCTTTTGCATACCCTGCGGCTCCACGGAAGCGGCGTGATCGGATCCCCACATCGCGCGGTCCAGCGTAAAATGCCTTTCCACAAAAAAGGCGCCCAGGGCAACCGCCGCAAGTGTCGTAGCCAGCCCGGTCTCATGCCCGGAATAACCGATAGGTGTCTCCGGGTAGAGATTCTGCAGGGTTTCTATCATGCGCAGGTTCAGTTCCTGCGGCTTACAGGGATAAGCGGAAGTAGAATGCGCGATCATCAGGTTGTCCGTTCCGAACTGGTGTACGGCATCGCGGATTTCATCCATCGTGGACATCCCGGTCGAGAGGATATAAGGGCGCCCGGTGTCTTTCACCTTCCGGATCAGGGCATGGTCCGTCAGGGACGCGGAAGCAAATTTGTATATACCCGGAGAAAAGGTTTCCATAAAGTCTACGGCTTCTTCGTCCCAGCAGGAGACGAACCAGTCGATACCCCTCTCCCGGCAATATTTGTCGATCGCTTCATACTCGTCATACCCCAGTTCTACCATATGTCGATAGTTGATATAGGTCATACGGCCCCAGGGCGTATCCCTTTCCTGGTTCCATTGATCCTTCGGGGTACACAATTCGGGGGTGCGCTTCTGAAATTTTACAGCATCGCAGCCGGCCGTGACGGCTTCATCGATGAGTTTTTTCGCGATATCCAGGGAACCATTGTGATTGATCCCGATCTCGGCGATGATGTAAACTGGTTGTCCCCAACCGATGCTCCTGCTTTCGCTTACAGAAAAGGTTTTCATTTGTTCACCGTTTTTTTGGGTTGATAAATACTGTTACATAGCTTTTTTGATGGTTATCAGCCATTCGGCAAATTCGCGGAAGGCGCCATAGCCGCCCATGCGGGAACAGGTATAGTCGACAATCGCACTCACGTCCGGCATCGCATCCTTCGGACAGGCGCTGACGCCCGCCTTCTTCAGCACTTGCAGATCGTTTACATCGTCCCCGATATATGCGATCTCCTCCCAGCGAAGGCCTTTCGCCGCCAATATCTCCTCCAACCTGCCACTCTTGTCTTTTATATCAAGATGCAGCTCTTTGATGGAAAGTTTCTCAGCCCGGCGGACGACGGAAGGCGATGTCTCGCCGGTGACAAAACCAGTGTCGATCCCGGCTTCCTTGCGCAGACGCTCCACCCCCATCCCATCACGGATCGAAAACCGTTTCATCTCTTCCCCTCGCTCCGAATAATAGACGCCGTTGTCCGTCAGCACGCCGTCCACATCGGTCAGCAGCAGTTTGATTTTTTTTGCCTTTTCCTTCAAATCCCCGCCGGTCTCATTTTTTTTCATCCGTCAATTTTTATGCTTTTATGTTTATGGCTCGAATCATTCCGCCCCGCTCATGCCCGTCCCGTCTGCAGCTCACGCCATTCTTGTCCCGGTCGTCGCCGTTCCATCCGCAGTACATGCCACTCCCTTTGATCTCTTCAGATGGCTGTCCATCCCCCGTCCACCACCAGGTTGGCGCCGGTCATATAGGCCGATGCCTCACTCGCCAGGAATACGATCGCCCCTTTGTAGTCGGAAGCGCTTGCCATCCTGCCCAGCGGGGTCTTTGCCGCATAGTTATTTTTGAAATAGACCGCCTGGTCGTTTTCGACCCCGCCCGGAGAAAGCGCGTTGACCCTCACATTCCTGCCACCCCAATACGAAGCCAGGAATCTGGTAAATCCGATGACGGCGGATTTGGTCACCGGATAGGCGGGCGATTTAAAAAAAACCTGGCTACCCGTCTCATCCCGGTAGATCGACTGATCCGGCGCCACGATCCCGTACGTAGAGGCAATATTGATGATACTGCCCGATCCCTGTTCCGCCATGACGGTCCCAAAGAACTGGGAACAAAGGAATACCCCGCTCACATTGACCTGCCAGGACTTGTTCCAAAGGTCCAACGGGTAGTGTTCGAACATGGACTGCCTGCCCGCCAGGAGGGGGTCTTCGAATTTATCGTTGATCGCGGCGTTGTTCACAAGAATGTCTATACGCCCGTACTTTCCCAGGATCTTCTTCCTCGCGGCCTCCAGTGAGGTCGGGTCCGAGACATCCAGGCCGAGACCGAGATGATTGTCCCCTTCCAATTGTCTTGTAACCGCGGTGGCCGTTGTCTCGTCCAGGTCCGCCACGACCACCTGCGCGCCGGCTTCGGCCAGGGCCTCGCAATGCATTCTGCCCAACAGACCGCAGGCCCCGGTGACGATAGCTACCTTATTTTTTAGTGAGAAGAGGTCCATGCCTGTTATATTTTCGGGACTTGTTTTGGATTTTCGGGACTTGTTTTGGAACCTGTTTTCGGTCTCATACTTTCGAGACCGGTTTCATATTGAAATTGTTCACCTTCCGGAATACCGCTTCGACGGGAGTGCCCCGCAACCTGGCAGCGACTTCTTTGGCGGCGACGGCCTCTTTCAACAGCGGCAATACGGCGCGGTAAGCTTTCAGGGTATACTCGATGTCCTCATCGGAATGACTAAAGCTCATATTGTGAAACCCCGACCAGAGGATCCCTTTTTTTATCAGCTCCTGCTGAACGAAGGATTTCAGCTCCAGGGGATTTCCGGCAGAGGCATCGAAACTCACCAGGGTGCGGCAGTCATAACCGGTACAGCGGGTATATCCGTCGATCCCGAGCTCCGCGGCCAGGGCGTTGTAGCCGTCCTTCAGCCTCCTTCCCTTTTCGGCGAGATAAGCGGGCACCTGCTTCTCGGTCATCTCCCGGATCGTTGCCACCGCGGCTGCCAGGGACAGGGCTTCGCCTCCGAACGTGGTGAAGAAGAAGACTTCTTCCTTAAAAAGCTCCATGATCTCTTTTCTGCCGGTCAGCAGGGAGACAGGCATCCCATTCGCAAAGGCCTTGGAATAGCAGGCCAGATCGGCCGTGACCCCAAAATATTCCTGGGCTCCCCCTACCGCAATCCGGAAACCTGTCCACATCTCATCGAAGATCAGCAGCGTACCGTTGGCCTGGCAAACGGCCTTCAACTCCTCCAGAAAATTATTCCGGGGCGCTTCAAATACGAAAGGCTCGAGGATCACGCAGGCCGTGTCCTCATCCAATGCAGCTTTTAAGGAGGCGATATCATTGTATTCGAAGGTCGCGCTGAGTTCGCGTATCTCTTCCGGGATTCCGCTGCTACGGCTGGTCACGGAGATATACCAGTCATGCCAGCCATGATAGCCGCAACACAAAATCTTTTTGCGACCCGTATAAGCCCGGGCGACACGTACGGCTGCACTCGTCACATCGGCCCCCGTCTTGCTGATACGAATCGATTCCGCATTCGGAATAACCTGGTGGATGAGTTCGGCCAGTTCGACTTCCAGCTCGTGCATCATGGAAAAAGTGATCCCATCCTTTAGCTGTGCAAGGATCGCTTCGTCGACCCGTGGATAACAGTAGCCCAACGATAAGGGGCCGATCGCCATGTTATAGTCCAGGAACTCGTTGCCATCGACATCCCATACATGAGAACCCTGCCCTCTCTTCAGATACTTCGGCGCCACGCCGCCTATATATTGTCCCGGCCCTTTGGCAAGCGTCTGCGTCACCGGCGTCATAATCTCCGCTGCGCGGCGATATAGATCCTCTGATGCCGTGATGACCGGAAAATCCTCGTTGAATGCTACTCTGTTAGGCATAGTTTATGGTTAAATTTTCTCAAAATATTCTATACGTCGCTGCCGGACACCCGGCTTCTCAGGCTCTATAAGAGCTCCGCCAGATCTCCGGCTATCGTTTCCGCCAGGCGTTCGGGTGTAAAGCCTTCCGTCTCCAGCACCTCATTCAGCATGCCCGCTTTGAACCAGCGCTCCTTCAGCCCCAATGACACCACTTCGGCAGAGACCCGGTGCTTCAAAAACGTTTCGGCAACTATCGAGTACAACCCTCCTGTCTGCAGATGATCCTCTATGATAAAGATTCTGCCACCCGACTGTGCGCATCGCAGGATACAGGCCTCATCTACCGGTTTCAGCGAACGCATATTCACAAGCCCGACGGATAATCCCCGCTGTTCGAGCAGTTCCTTTGCCAGCAATGCATTCCCGAAGAGGAAGCCATAAACGAGGAGGGTGCAATCCGATCCTTCCGAGATGACCTCCGCCCGGCCGGGGTCGTAGTCACGGTGTGTATAAATGCCTTTTTTATGATTGATGCGGGTATAGGAAGGAGACTCCGATGCCCAGATACCGGGCAGCATACGGAGCAGATCATCCTCATCTGCCGGACAGTAGACTTCCATCCCGGGTATTCCCCGCATAATCGACACGTCCTCTATGGACTGATGCGTAGGTCCATTGCCATCGGAGAGAAATCCGGGGATATACCCGCTCAATTTGACGGGCAAATGCGCAATCCCGATGTCGGTGCGGATGAATTCAAAGGCCCGCATCGTCAGAAAAGGAGCCAGGGCGTGAATAATGGGTTTGCGCCCGCGTAATGCCAGACCGGCCGCCATCCCCACCATCGTCTGTTCGGTGATGCCCGTGTCGACGAAACGGTTTCCCAATATCTTTGGAAGCGTCCGCACCAGGGCCCTGTTCTCGGCCGTCATCACCACAATGCGTTCATCGGCTTTCGCCGTTTCGATCAACAATTCCTCGTACCCCATTTTTTTCTGTTTATCCCTTAATTCAATCTTTACCGTCCCAAATTTTCACTCACTACTCACTACTCACTACCTCACCACCAGCGTCTCCGATTCGATCCGCGCATGAACATTGCCATGAAGCTCCTCCAGCAATTCCCGTATTTCCGCATCGGAAAAGGCGCAGAACCATCTGTCGGCGCGCGCTTCGATACTGGGAAGCCCCCTTCCCCTCACCGTGTCTGCAATGATGATATTCACTTTTCCCTTTTGCATCGGCAGTTCTTCAAAAGCGGCCCCCAACGCTTCGAAGTCATGCCCGTCGATCCTGCGGACAGCGCATCCGAAGGCCCTGAACTTGTCCTCCAGCGGTTCCAGCGGCACCAGTTCCTCGGTCCTGATATTCGCCTGGAATTGATTGCGGTCTACTACCAGGGTGAGGTTATCGAGTCCGTAGGCGTTCGCCACCAGCAGGGTCTCCCAGACGCTCCCTTCATTCAGTTCTCCGTCTCCTGTGATGACGACGACCCGGTTGTCTCCTCCACCGATCCTGCAATCCAGCGCGACGCCGCTTGCTACCGCCGGGAGATGGCCCAGCGAGCCTGAATGGAACTCCACACCGGGTATATTCGTATTCGGATGCCAGTAAATGGAATCGCGGGTTGAAAGATGATTTTTAAGGCGGTCCTTGTCCAGCCATCCCATTTCCACCAACGTCCCATACAAGGCAGGCACATCGTGCCCCTTCGACAAAAAGAGGTAGTCTCTGCCGGGGTTTTTACGCCGGGAAATACTTTTCTCATCCACGCCCGCCGGGTTCCCGCCCCTCTCTTTTCCCGGTCTCAGGAATTCGGCATACAGATAGACCATGATTTCGACGCAGGACAACGATGCGCCTATAAAACAGCCGCCGCCTGCCGAAAGACGGATAATATGTTCCCTGACCTTCAATGCGATCGACTTCAGCGCCTCCGGGGAAGATGTCTCAGTGGAAATCCCGCGACCAGTTTCGTTTTTGTCCATAGTATATTTTGACTTGTACCCTCATTGATTTTTCCTCACTTTCAAACTTTCGCCGCTTGCGACTTTCCTCACTCTCAAGCATTCCTGACTCTCAAACTTTCCTCACTTGCGACTTTCCCCGCTATCAAACTTTCCTCACGCTCAAAGCCCTCTCTCTAAAATCTTCGTTTTATCGGCCGTAATCGTTTTTAACTCATCGAGATGTTTTCGATACCAGTTTACACCCGCCCATTGGTGATTGATCAGGAACAGATCCGGTCTTTCCTCCAAAAGCCTCAGGATATCCTCTAAACCGAAAAGCGGGTTGACGGGGTACAGTGCTTCGAATACCGAGCGGATAAATGCATAGTCTTCCTCGTAGTCGATCGTGAAACGATGGTGCATCGACAGGTCATCCCCTCCCTCCATCCCTATATTGCCGATCCTGAATTCCGCAGGACGCTCCCACAGGTAAGGGGTCGTATGTTCCCGCTCGAAAGGCCGCGTGGCATTCTTCCACGCCCGCTCCAGGGCCGAAAAGCTCATCACCTCCACATCATTCCCATCGGGATAGGTGGCCGGGTGAAGATTGCTGACATAGTCATATTCACCTTCCCGCTCCAGGTAGTGCCCGATCACCCGATCGATGACGACCGGGTCGATGAGGGGGCAATCGCTGGGGATTTTGACGACGATAGTAGCTTCATACCGGCAGGCGGCCCGGTAATGCCTGTCCAATACGTCGAGGGGCTCCCCGGGAAAACAGTCCAGCCCATATTGCCCGCAAATCTCCCGGACCCTGTCGTCTGCCTTTTCGTGAGTCGTGGCTACGACCAGGCTTCCATAAAGCCGCGAGGCCTGGATGCGTTCCGCTTGTCTTACGAAGAGAGGTCTTCCCAGCAAGGGCCTTAAGACCTTATCAGGCAATCGCGAAGAACCCCTTCGTGTCTGCATGATGGTCAATATGGAATGTCTTGTTCCGTTCATCCGGCCGCATATTTTAACACAGGCAATGAATAATCCAGCAGGAACTCCTCGCCGTTGCCGGCGAAATCGATATAACGACGGCATATATCGGCGATTTGATCGGCCGAAGAGCCTCCGTTCTGTATGGGCGCCAGCTTTTTCAGCTTATCCACGTCGAAATAGGAATGTACTTTTTTTCCGAGGGCGATCCCTATATAAACGACCGTAGAGTATTGGGTGATCAGTTCTTCACAGTTGGCGATCATGTGCTCCGTATTTCCCTCGGTGTAGATCAGGGTCCCGGAAGGCGTCCAGTTCTTTATCTCGGCGACCGCCCGCTCTTTTTGTTCGTTGGGATGTAATTTAAAAAGCAGGGGCCTTCCTCCGGCGATCTGTACGCAACGCCCGATAAATTGTTCCCTGTCATCCTTACGGAACGTCTCCCGGATATCCGAAGTGGCTACCATGACATACCCCGAACGGGGAAAGTCGTTTTTCAGCAACGATTCCGCGTTATCGTAATTGGGTATACCGGTTACAATTATACGCGATGAATCCGTCCCGAGAGCGGCAAACTGCTCCTTGTATCCTTGTGAAGCCGCGCAGTAGATATCGCATTTATTGCTTGCCCCGTTAAAAGCTGTGTTCATAGCCATATAAGCCGGTAACCCGATGGCGCGGGAGAATTTCGCCCATGGAGTAACAGGATCCGTCATTCCTTCCTGTACCCAGATCGTCTTGCCGGCCCGCAACTCCCTGGTGACCAGGAGGTCGGTACAGAGGATGACGAGATCATACTCATGACGATAGACCGATCGGGCATAATCGTTACGCAGCCAGTTCCTTCGCAAATAGAGGTCGCCCCGCTTCCTGAATTCTCCGGAAAGGATGGTATGATCAAGCAGACCGGTCTTTACAACAGCCTTGATAACGGGATGAGTGCTGTATAGCTGACTAAAGAAGCACTCGAAGTCAGGGAGCCTCGATGCAATCTGGTGCATCTGGCTGGTCTGGTTTGGCGAACCGATTATAAAAAGTATCTTCTTCACAAGAATAACAGTACCGGATAAAAAGCCTGAGCAAAAAAGACTACCGTTATTACAAAGTATTGGAGGAGAAATACCGATCCCTGTGATCAGCTCTGTCCAACCCTTGTAATTTCAATAGGTTAACAGAGCTGCAAGTTTGCATATAAATTATAAATCCTGAACGGGGATTTCGAAAGGTTACAATAAGTTAATATTAGCCGGCCGATCATTTTTCGTCCTGGAGACAGTAGATACCGGCCTCGCATGCGTTGGCAGCAATGACTTTGGCCCTGTGCTTATCGGGGTAATAGTAATCCAGGGTCTCTGCGCGCAGGCTCTCCCGCTCAAAGCCGGCCTGGCCGTAACGATAGTTATTCGAATAGGCATAGACCATTCCGCAGAAGAGGATGATGACGGTCCATAGAATGTTTTTTTCCATCAGCTTCCTGAAGGCAAGGAGGAATACGATGGCGGCCAGCAGGTGCGGATAGATCAGGTATCTGCTTGCATAAAATATCTGTGTCGAGCTCCTGATCAGCGCGACTAACCCTTCGGTGACGACCACGAATCCCAACAGGCAAAGAAGAGGCAACAGATGCTTGCTGAAGAGCGCCTTGTTTCCATAAGGCAGGCAGAGGAACAAAAGGACCACAACCCCTATCCCATAGAAGAGGCTGTATTCCGGGAAATGGAAATGAGCGCCGGTCATCTGAAAGAAATAGGGAACGGCGGTCGAAAGGGCGATGACCTGTTTGGGACCCGCCACCGGAGCCGGCGAAACATAATGGTAGAAATACAGGGGGGAGAAGATGAGAAGAACGGTAAAGCTCGTGGCGATCTTCCATTTGTCTTTCGAAAACAGCGTAAATATGGCCACCAGGAGGGCGCCGGGGATGCCGTTGCCACTCGAAAAGATACAGAGGAACTGGAAAATCGCGGCCGGGATGAGCCACTTCCGCTGCTCCAGGCTATAGAAATACAGGGTGAGCAGGAACAGCATCACGATGCCGAAATTCTGCAGGCTCGTCATGGAGACGGCGCCGTTCTCGTAGCTGCTCGGGTCAAAGATGCATAAGCCCCACACAAATGCGATAAAATTCCAGTATTTAGGGATCCATCGGCGGATAAAGTGAACGGAGACCAGGAAGATCACAATCAACTGCAGGTCGCCGATAAAAATAAGATTTCGGAAGTTAGCCTTCCCCGTTAGAGTATAATAAAATACCGTTAGCAGCCGGGTCGAGAGGATACGGTGTTCGTTATGCTGCCGGAAAAGAAGAGCGGCCTTTTCAAAAAAGGAATGTGCATGGCTGAAATCCGTCAGGAAGACCAGGATGGCGTCATAATCATCTTTGATAGGCGCGTTGGCGGCATATTGGCCGACGAGCATAAAATAAAAAAGAGCAGGAATAAAAACCCATGCGTTAAGCAGGTAATGGGCTCCCCTGAATGGCAGGGATAATGATTTGCCTGACCCGGCAGCGGCCTCTTGCTTCGTGATCACGGTTTTGTCCTTCTTAATCGTGGTCTTGTCCTTTTCAACCACAGCCCTGTCCTTGTTATTCGAAGGGTTCGACTTGCCTTGTTTGTCTTTCTGTGTTTTTTTCTGAGTCGACGGCATATTAAATTTATTCGAAATATTCGCAATGGGCCGACCCGAAGATAAAATAAATTATCTTTCCGTCATCCATTTCGCCGTTTCGGGCAACCGATTACCGGCCCGGGAATACCGGGAAGTCATGGTCGCCTGTTATGAAGCGAATATTTGCCATTCGCAGGTTGCCTTTTACTCGGCAGGCGTGTCCCGGTCGGCGAACCATTTAAACGACCAATAGCCGTTGCCGACAACCAGGAATAGGATCAAGAGCAGCAGGACCAGGATGGAGAGCGATAGCTCGGAAAAGGGACGAAAGACTTCTCCCGAATTGATAAGGAAGACGGCTCCCAGCAAGATAGGTATCTGGATCAGGCAGGCAAAGCGGGTGAGCATGCCTAACACCAGCAATACGCCACCCAGCAGGTGCGCAAAGGCGATGTAATTGCTGATCATGACCAGCGAAAAGGAGCCAAAGGAGGATTTACGGGTCATCAGGTTGAGCATTTCACCCATGTTGTTGAGGAACTCCACGCCTTTGTAGCAGAGAAAGACGCCAAGTCCCACACGTATGATATCCAGCCATTTGGGGTGATGTGTGTCGCCCCAATGTTCGACGCGTTGAACGATATTCATATGCCAAAATTTTGGTGAAGAAATTCGACCTGTCCGACAAGAGAAAGAACCTCACTAAATATACAAAAATTTATACATACAACAAAAAATCAAATACCGCCGGCGCCCTTGCCCCGGACCCTATAACCTGGCCCGCAGGTCCTTCCGTTTCATGGACCATCGACGCCGCGGGGCCCTTTATCCAACCCTTGTATTCTTCGATTGCCTGCAGGCGCCCCGGTTCGCTGATATACCCGCTCTTCAGGACCTGGATACCCCTCGTTTCGGCAACCGTCGACCAGATGCCCGCTTTTTCCGCAAAGTCCGGGTCTCCGCGTCTATGCGCTTCATCCGCGGGAATGCTTTCAATGGCGTGATACCCCTGTTTCTCGAAATGACCGGGCAGGTGGTCAGCCATTTCGTTGTCCATACCCGCGTCGGCACGCCAGTCCAGGAAGGCCTCCTGGAAACGGCCCATGCTCCGCGGCGGAGGCGGCAGCCATGGTAGCACACGCGCCGAAACGACGAGGTAGAAGGGTTGGTCCGGTCGATAGCCGAACAGATCTGCCTCGATCAATTCCAGGTTGTGAAGCGAAGAATATTGCGCGTGGCCTTTCGCGATCAGGTGGTCGCTGCTGTCAATCCCGGTAACATGGCCGTGTTCGCCTACCCATTCGGCGATCCCTGCCGTAATGGCGCCCGTTCCGCAACCGATGTCCAGCACGCGAATGCCCGTTTTCTGCAGGGCAATGATCGTCCGGAGTTTCGGGAACGACGCCCCTACCGGCCACTTACACACCGGAACCCCACATGTTCCATCCCGCTGTCTTCCGTGCTCTTCATCCTGCGGGAGACCCGGTAACCCGTGCAGTAACTCTCGTTGCACAGGAAAGATCCACCGCGAATGACACGCTTGACGGCATAAGGCTCATCCGGGTCGTAGCTCCTGGCCGGCCCCTGCGGATCTCTTACCCCGCCGGCTTTGCTTGTTTCGGAGTAGTACTGATTATTATAATAGTCGGCACACCATTCCCATACATTCCCGGCCATATCGAAAAGCCCATACCCATTGGGGTCGAAAGAACCCACGGGTGCGGTAGAATAATATTTGTCGGCCACCGTATTCTTGTCCGGGAAATGTCCCTCCCAGAAATTGCCTTTTGGTTTCCCCGAACCGACAGGTTCGTTGCCCCAGGGATAGATATTGTCCCTTAGTCCGCCACGGGCGGCGTACTCCCATTCGGCCTCCGTGGGTAAGCGCTTACCCGCCCATTTGCAATAGGCCTGCGCGTCGTACCAGGAGACATGCACCACCGGGTAGCGTTCCTTGCCCCGGATATCGCTGCCAGGCCCCTGCGGATGTCTCCAGCTGGCGCCTTTCTTCCAGGCCCACCACTGGGTATAATCGTTCAACGCCACAGGATGATCGGGCCTGGCAAAAACCAGCGAAGCGGGGACCAGCAGGCTCGGGTCGGGTTGCTCCGTTCCGGGCGGAAGCTGCTTTTTTAACTCCTCCCAGTCCGGTTTGCGTTCCGCGGTCGTTACATACCCCGTAGCCTTTACAAATGCAGCAAACTGCGCGTTTGTCACCTCGGTGATATCGATCCAGAATCCGCTGACCGAGACCTCGTGCTTCGGATATTCGTCCTCCGATGCCTGTTTGTTGTCGGCGCCCATTCTGAAGTTTCCACCGGCAATCCACACCATTCCCCGATGCGCCGCTGCTTCCGCGGCCGAGGGGATGGCCGCAGCAGCTGTAGCGGAACGCTCACCGGTACCCGTGACTGCGCTTGCTTCCGTCGATTCGCCCGTGCCTCCCGGCAATTTCAGGGAAGGAAAGGGAGCCGCAACCGTCTTTGCAAAACGGGAAGGAATATTCGACTCGCAGCAAATGGCTTTTTTCCCGGCGGTAGCCTGCACCCTATCTGCCGGACCGGTTGCATCCTTATCCGAGGCCCGGTCCTTGCAGGATAACGCTGCAAGGACGATCCCGAAAAACAAATATTGTAAGGGTATCCTCCCCGGTTTCAATTTCATACACTCATTTTTTTCATACGCTCTTTTTTCATACGCTCTTTTTTTCAAGCACTCACCTTTTGCTTAGAAATGCTTCAATTCCCCGATGGCCAACGCATTCTCCCCCGCTACCGCGTATACGAGATACATTCTACCTTCTTCTTCGAATAAATAAGGATCGCGAAGTTCACGGGTCTTCCCGTAAAAAAGCCCAGGTTTCGATACCGTGACAGGCAATTGCCCGCCTTCATAATCTTCCGTCGGCGAAACCACGGTAACGGGGCTGTTAGCCGTCCAGCTATTCCAATCGTCGTTGAGAACAATGCGTGATACTACAATCCTTTCCGGGGCGTCGCCGATGCGACTGTAAAATACAAACAGGGTGTCTCCCCTGAGTTTCACGGCGGCATGTCTCAGATAGTTGGACTTGTCCTGTATGCCCCTGAAGGGGTTGGGCCCCGCTTCAAAAGCCGAAACGCCGTCTTTGGACCTGGCCAGCAGGCCGGCACGCGATATCGAATACCAGGAGTCCTTGTACCGGAAGACCCGGAAATAAGAGTAGCCCAGGACCGTCGAGTCGGCGGTAAAATGGATGCCATCCTTTGAGACAGCCCGCAGGGAATACTGTCCCTTATAAGGGCCCTTTTCGATCGGACAGTGGAAATAGAGGATCAGTTGCCTGCCCGCATCATCCACCAGCACATCAGGCGAAGCCACATGCGTCACGCCGTCTTCCGAGGTCTCGGCGCCTTCATGTCTCACACTGACGCTGTTAACGGCATCAGGCAGGCCCGTTTCACAGGTCTTGCAATCGCTCAGCTGCAAGGTTCCGGGGGCATAGATCCTCCACGGCCCCTCCAATTTGTCAGCATAAGCGAGACGAATATATTTCCCTTTGTGATGAGCGAAATACAGGTAGTATTTCCCGAGCCGGTGAGGCAGCCAGTCCGGCGTCTTTATCAGCGAAGGACCGTTGATATCGTCCCCATCGGCCCCCTTCAGCAACTCCGCCCGGATGATGGGATTGTTGGTCAGGCGTTTGAACGAGACCGTATCCTGTGCATACACCGCATTCCTGGAAAGACAAAGCAGACCCGCTGACAGGCAGAAGATACGGAAACTGATCGCTATTTTCGATAAATTCATGGATGATCGGTTGTCTCTGAATAATAAATAATAGGCTGCCTCTTCTTAATTTTCATTCTGCTCCACAACAACGCTCTTCACACGGCCATCAAAAGCGCCGGTGCCCGGATAGGCCCTTGTAACAGGCGAATTCAGGTCTCTCCCGACACTGATGCCTTCTCCCGCAACGGAGGCGAGGTAACGCGCCCGCTTGCCGATCTTCGACTGCCCGGCCGGGACCCCGTTGACGGACAAGGACACCGAACCTGAGTCCGCGAAAACCACTTCTACAGTATTCGTCCCCGGAACCAGCGTCTGCGGAGAGGCGATCGTCGTCTCTTTGACACCATCGGTCAGCGTGTAGTAGAGGCTTCCGTCCTTCAGATAGAGGCTGGTGCCGCCCAGCAGGCCCCCGTTGGCGAAGATGACGCCGCCCTTCGAGCCTGCGGGCAATTCGACGGCAGCCGTGATTTTCACCGGCCCCTTCCCGATTTCGATACGGGTCTTTATCGAAGTCCCCTCGTAGATGATTCTGCGGGGCCTGATCTCCGGCGGGGGCACACCGGCCATATAATTTTTCAACGGGTATACATTGTAGGCCAGGGCAAGGCTGTCAAACAGAGTCTTCAACTCCTCCAGCTTCTGCGGATATTTTGCAGCCACATCCCGGGTCTCCGTCCAGTCTTCGTTCAGGTTGTACAGCTCCCACTTGTCCTTATCAAAGGGAGCCGGGCTGAAATTGACATCGGTGATCCCTTTCTCGTTGAAAGTGTTGCGCGGATGATAGACGGCCGCCTTCCAGCCGTCTTTGTAGATGGACCTTCCGCCATGCAATTCATAGTATTGTACCCGGTGACGGGTAGGCGCCTGCGGATCTTTGATCGTATACACAAGACTGATGCCCTGGAAAGCCCGCTGCGGGTATCCGTTGATAACATCCGGGACTTTGATGCCCGCCAGTTCGACGGTCGTAGGGAGGATATCGACGATATGGCTGTATTGGGTACGGACCGTATTCTTCTCGCCGATCCCGTTCGTATAATGTATGATCAGCGGATTGTGGGTAGCCCCCTCGGAGTTCGCATCGCTCTTCCAGTAGCGGAAAGGGGTATTGCATGCCTGCGACCAGCCCAGCGGATAGTTCGGATAGGAATATTCGGTACCGATCTTGTCGTATTGGCTAAGCTGGAAGGCGATGTCCTCTCCCTGGGACTTGTCCGCAAATCCTGTCGTGCCTGTATAGGTCCCCTCCTTGCTGCCTCCGTTGTCCCCGATCATCAGGAAGATCAGGGTATTGTCGAACTGGCCGATCTGCTTCAGGTAGTTCACGATCCTTCCCACTTCGTAATCGGTATAAGACAGGTAAGCGGCATAGACTTCCATGAAGCGGGCGAATACTTTTTTCTCGTCTGCGCCCAGCGATTCCCAGGCTTTTACGCCCGTCTGCCGGGAAGGAAGGGCAGCCCCTTTAGGAAGCAGTCCCAGGGCCTGCTGACGCCGAAAGACCTCTTCACGGTATCTGTCCCAACCTCCGTCAAACTGACCCTTGTACTTATTGATCCAGTCGGCGGGCACATGATGCGGGGCATGCGTCGCGCCCGGGGCGAAATACAAAAAGAAAGGCTTATCCGGGTCGGCGGATTTTTGATTGGCTATATAAGAAATCGCCTTGTCGGTAAGCAGCTCATTCAGGTGCCTGGTATTGGGCTCGATATCGACCGGGTTATTCTCTTCGATCAGTTGCGGATGCCACTGGTCGGTGAGACCGCCGATAAAACCATAAAAATGTTCGAAACCGCGTCCCGTCGGCCACCGATTATAGGGACCGGCTGCCGTCACATCCTTAGGATGGGTCGAATGCCATTTACCCAATGCAAACGTATTGTAGCCATTCTCCTTGAATATCTCCGCGACGGTGCCGGCTTCAAAAGGGATATCACCGGAGTAACCCGGTGTGCCGATCCCTAACTCGGCATGATGCCCCATCGCTACGCTGTGCGAATTACGCCCGGTCAGCAGCGCCGCCCGCGTGGGGCTGCAGATGCCCGTTGTATGGAAATTGGTATACCGGATCCCGTCATTGGCCAGGCTGTCGAAATTGGGTGTCTGTATCAGGCCCCCGAATGAAGAGCTGGCCCCAAAACCCACATCGTCGATGAGGATCCATAAGACATTTGGCGCACCTTTTGGCGCCCTGACCCTTTCGGTCCAGGACTGCTGCGTGGTCTCGATGGTTTTCCCGATCTTGCCCTCAAACTTCCGGACCGGGTCATATTGCGCAAAGACGGACAAAGGCGCCCACCCGGTCGCAATCACTGCCGCTGCAAAGAGGATCTTCGTTCTCATATTTCGTTTACTCCCTCGTTTTTTCGTTTGTTCCTTCGTTTTTCATTTACTCTTTGATTTTTCTTTCGGTAGATTATTGTTATTGCAAATGATAGGGACGGATGGGATGAACCGGGGCGCCGGACACAAAGTCTTCCTCTTCCCGGATTTCATGCCCTTGCCCCCGGTATTCCCCGGCCGGCAGCTCGTCTCCAACCATCGGCCCGTTCAACGAGAGTTCGCTGCCCGGCTTCTTCGATTTGAAGATCGGCCAGAGGAATTGCGCATACCACTCTTCCTGTTTGTAGTGTTTGATGCCAAAACTAACGGGGTATTGACGGGTGATGATCCCTGTCTTAAAGAGCACGTCCCATAGAAAGAACATGTTGCCGAAATTGCCTTTGTAATTACCCACTCCGTCATCCGCGGTATCGGCATGATGGGCATGGTGTGTGGCAGGCGTGGAGATCAGCCTCTCCAGGACCCAGGCCGCGGGATGAAGGGCCTTATATTTATAGAAGGGCTTGTCCCAGGGAATGCTGGAATGTGCGCTCAGCGTAATCAGCGATTTGACCCCGGTTACAAACAGGGCCGCATATCCCAGACCCATATAGGTCAAGGCTGCCGTCAGATAGATCTGTGAAAAGAATACCGTATAGATCACGTTCTGCCGGCTGGCCATCGCCATGCCCATATAAGGCGCCGAATGATGGGTGCGATGGAAACGCCACAGCCAGGGTACCTGGTGATGCAACCGGTGGTACCAGTACTGGGTCAGATCATCCGCGATCGCTATGATGAGGAAGGCCCACCAGAAGGGCACCCAGGAGAAAACATTCCTGGCCCCCGGGAGAATATAAGGCAGGAGGGCCAGGGTGAAATACGTCGTGAGAGGCCGCAGGATCACCTTGGGAATGATGAAGCAGGCGATATCCAGGATCCGCTCATTGCGGCTCCACTTGTTCTCATAGAGCCGGAAGGCGAACTCGACGATACCCAGGACCACCATGATCGCCGGCAAACCCCAGGTCCCCAGGTTTGTAAAGACCGCTTGCAGCACCGGCCAGGTGTGGATCGGCTTCAAGGCGACGGGATTCTTCCAGGGCTGTTCCCCGGTGATGCGGAGCCAGGCGAATAGCAGGACGACCGGGAGTGCGTAGATGACCAGGCTGATCGTCCCATCCCTCAGGATTTTCGAAGCCACCTCTTTTTTTATTTTCATATCATGAATTTTTATCGTTTAAAATGCGTGCTGTATGAGCTTCAGCCCATAATAAAAGATGAGGAGAGGGATGACTACCAGGAGAATCCCGACCAGGATCTTTTTCACCAATAAAATAATGTCCTGTAAAATCATAGCATTGAACTTTTATTATTTGATAGGCCCCTGTGTATCGCTGCCGTTCGGGTGATGTATTTTTTTATCATAGACGTCGTGCCAGTCGATCAACGGGTAGAGATGGTTCTTCTCTGCCTGTTCGTCGAATACCTTCTTTAGCTCGGCCAGTTTCGCAGGGTATTTTTTGGCCAGGTCGACGCGTTCGTTGAAGTCGGTGTTCAGGTCGTACAATCCCCAGACATCTTCATCAAAACTCTTGTCGGGAACCGGCGCCCCTTCCTTGAAATCGAAGTCCACGTTGTCGGGATGATGCGCGGCTTCCGCCTTCCATCCGTTGTAGTAGATGGAACGGGATCCGAAAATATAATAGTGCTGTACCACGTGCCTTGATGCTGCTTTGGCATCATTAAAGGAATAAGCCAACGAAGTCCCCTGGATGCTGTCCTGGGGAACATTGCGGATAGTCGCGGGAAACCGGATCCCGGCGATCTCCAGGGTCGTCGGCAAAACATCTATCACATGCCCGTATTGAGTGCGGATGCCGCCCTTGTCTTTGATCCCTTTCGGATAGAAAACAATGAGGGGGTTATGAGTGCCGCCTTCGGCATCCGCATCCTGCTTCCATTCCCGGAAAGGAGTATTGGCGGCCTGTGCCCAGCCCAGGGGATAGTTAGTCGTTGCGGCGGCCGTGCCGATCGAATCTATATCTTCCAGGTTCTTCTTCAGGTAGTCGGCTTCCGATTTCTTGCGGGCGGAATTGGTTCTGGGTTCGATGACGCCTTCAAAAGTGCCTTCCTTGCTGGCGCCGTTGTCGCCGATCATCACAAAGACGATCGTGTTTTCCAGCAGGTTGTTTTCACGCAGGTAGTTGATTAACCTGCCTATCTGGAAGTCGGTATAGGTCAGATAGCCGGCATAGACTTCCATGAAGCGGGCAAACAGTTTCTTCTGATCGGCCGATAGCGAATTCCATTCCTGTACCCTTGGATTGCGGGGAGGCAGTTGAGCGTATGCGGGAACGACGCCAAGCTTCTTCTGGTTGGCTAACACCCTTTCCCGGAAGGAATCCCAGCCCTCGTCGAAATGTCCTTTATACTGGTCGCTCCAATACTTGTCGACCTGGTGCGGAGCATGGGTCGCGCCGGGCGCATAATAAAGGAAGAAGGGTTTGCCGGGCGCCGTTTTTTCCTGGCGGGCGATATAGCTGATCGCTTTATCGGTGATCTGCTCATTCAAATGCCTCCCGTCCGGGGTGACATGCGCGTTGTCTTCCACCAGGTCGGGTTTATACTGATCGGTTTGGGAGCCCAGGAATCCGAAGTTGTGATCGAAGCCCTTACCGCTCGGCCAGTGATCAAAGGGACCTACATCCGTTGCTTCTTCGTCGGGTGTCAGCCCATACTTACCTACCGTAAAAGTATTATAACCATTGTCCCGAAGGATTTCCGCGATGGTACCGTCGTTGGAAGGAATCCGTCCGTCATAGCCGGGAAAGCCCGCCGACATGGCGATATGCGAAAATCCGCCTTCATGTACAAAATGACTATTTCGTCCTGTCAGCAACGCGGATCTCGTAGGGGCGCATATCGCCGCCGTGTGGAAATTCGTATACCGGAGACCATTGTTTGCGAGACTGTCGAGTGTCGGCGTGCGAATCACGCCACCGAATGGCCCGGCAGCGCCGTATCCCACATCATCCAGCAGGATCCAGACGATATTGGGAGCTCCTGCCGGAGCCTTGTCAGGCTGGGCCCACCACTCTTTTGAATCCGCGAGCGTTTTACCGATGACGCCCTCGTAAGGCTGCTGCGTATAAGATGGACTGGACTGCTGCGCAAGCAGGGCCGTATGTGTAAAGCTGCCGGCAGTCAGCAATATTACCATAATCGATCTCGTAGATTTCATCATTTTTATTTTAAGTGATTTTTGAAAGCCTCATTCTTCCGGCGTATTCCGGATCATACCCGCTGTTTAATGCGGAAGGACAATCTTCGCCTTCGGATTGATTCTCCTCTTCAAGACATCGTCCCAGTCGATAAACGGATAGATATTATATTGTTTAGCCTCCTGGTCAAAAAGCACCTTCAACGCCGCCAGTTTCCCTGGGTATTTTTTTGCCAGGTCGATGCGCTCGTTGAAATCCTCATTCAGGTTGTAAAGCTCCCATACGTCTTTGTCATAATCGGCGACGACAGGCGCCTTGCCCGTAAGGACATTTGCCTCATCGATAAAATCGGGATGATGATAGGTCTCCGCCTTCCAGCCGTCCTTATAGATCGACCGGGATCCGAAAATATAGTAGTATTGGTCGGTATGCCGGCTGGCTGCTTTTGCGTCCGCAAAAGAGTAGACAAGGGAAGTGCCCTGCACGGAATCCTGGTGGATGCCACGGATGTATTCCGGTAGTTTCACACCCACGAACTCGGCCGTCGTTGGCAGCAGGTCGATCACATGACCATATTGATTCCGGATCCCTCCCTTGTCTTTGATCCCCTTCGGATAAAAGACGATCAGGGGATTGCGGGTACCTCCTTCGGCATTTGCATCCTGTTTCCAGTATTTGAAAGGGGTATTGGCTGCCTGCGCCCAACCCAGTGGATAATTCGCCTCTACGCCGGACGGGGTACCGATCGCATCGATCTTGTCGAGATTGTACCGGATTGCCTCCTGGTCAGACAGCGGCTTGCTGAACAGGCTTCGGTCGATATCACCGTGGAGGGTTCCTTCCTTGCTCGCGCCATTGTCACCAATGACGATGAAGACGACCGTATTGTCGAGCTGGCCGATCTGTTTCAGATAGTTGATTAATCTGCCGACCTGAAAATCGGTATAGGTCAGATAACCCGCGTACACTTCCATGAAGCGTGCGTATAATTTCCTTTCCTCTGCCGGGAGCGTGTTCCAGGCCTTTATATATTCGTTACGGGCAGGAAGCTGCGCATTGGCGGGGACGAGCCCCAGTTTCTTCTGGTTGGCAAGGACCTTCTCGCGGTAAACATCCCAACCCTCGTCGAACTTTCCTCTGTAGGGATTGCTCCAGGAGGTATCCACCTGGTGCGGTGCATGCGTGGCGCCTGGCGCATAATAGAGAAAAAAGGGTTTGTTCGGAGCCGCTTTCTTTTGGCGGGCTATATAGCTGATCGCCTTGTCGGTGATCTGTTCATTCAGATGACGTCCGTCCGGAACGACATGGGCATCGTCCTCCACGAGATCGGGCTTGTATTGATCGGTCTGGGAACCCAGGAATCCGAAGAAATGTTCAAATCCCTTTCCGCTGGGCCAGTGATCGAAGGGTCCGGCATCCGTGGCTTCTTCATCGGGTGTCACCCCGTATTTGCCGACGGCAAAGGTATTGTACCCGTTGTCCCGAAGTATTTCGGCAATCGTTCCTTTTGTGGAAGGCAGGTGTCCGTCCCAGCCGGGGAAGCCCGCCGACAGGATCGAATGCGAAAAACCGCCTTCATGCACGGAGTGGTGGTTGCGACCCGTCAGCAAAGCGGCGCGGGTAGGCGCGCAAATACCGGCCGTATGAAAATTTGTGTACCGGAGACCATTAGCTGCCAGACTGTCAAAGACGGGCGTGTTGATGAGCCCCCCGA
This sequence comes from Puia sp., assembly GCA_031292515.1. Lineage (GTDB taxonomy): Bacteria > Bacteroidota > Bacteroidia > Chitinophagales > Chitinophagaceae > Puia. The sequence goes on from JARLGZ010000104.1 coordinate 45,124, forward strand.
AAGTATGCGTAGCGCCGAATCCTACATCATCGAGCAGGATCCAAACGACATTGGGCGCTCCGGGCGGCGCCTTTACCGGCTCCGGCCACCATTCTTTGGAATCCGCAAGCGTTCTCCCGACGACACCCTGGTAAGGCGGCTCGGGCGGTGGCGGCGTAGTCTGGGCGGAAGCCTGGGCGGCCAGGATGACCGTCAGCGCAAAAAGAGAAATTTTTCTGATGTACATTATCGTGATTGAAAAGGTTATCAATAGCGTTATAAACGATGTTTTAAAAAAAGAAAGGAGGAGAACCCTAACGAACAGATATATCTGATACGATCTGTCGCTGGTCCACCAGGGTCTCCTTGCCAGGCACCAGGAAACCATATTCGTGATCATACTGCTGGCCGTCCGTCAGGATCCATTGCAGAAAGTCCGCGAGCTCCCTATTGGAACTGGTACGGGAGAATATCACATTGACATTCTCGACCAGCAAATGCCGGTTGTATGCTTTTTCAGCAAAAGCAATCACCTGGTCCAGGTCACCATAGAAGTTCTCCCAGGAATCTATTTTTCCGTCGCCGTCCAGGTCCAGCGGGATGATGGCGATGCTATCCAGCGGTTTGCGGGTTTTGAGATCGTAGAGGAAACCGAGGTTGTTATAGGAGATGCCGTTCGTATCTCTGATTACGGCCTCCAGCAGATCCTGGTCGTCTCCCTTCACGCCGATCCCTTTGATGTCCTTTTGCTGGCTGCCAAAATGATTGGCAAAGGCGCGGGAAGCGCAGGCGGATTTCTCCCGTTTGTAGACGGCGAAATGATAGGCGGAAGGGATCGGATCCGTTCCGTGATTGTCCGCAAAATAAATCTGCCTGAAGTCGGCATCGGAAAACCCCTTCGCTTGCAGGGCCGCGACGTCGCTCCGCCGGCTGCTCACGACCGGCAGCTGCAGATAGCGGTTCAGGATCACCGAAGTCTGACCTTCCTTCACGTCACTGGACGCGAGCCTGTGCGAGGCAATTACGAGATCGGCGCTGTCGGCAGGGATGCGACTATCCAACAGAATGGTAATGCCCGGATGCAAACGGGTGTATTCTTCGATCCATTTCCGGAAGATCGGGTGCACGAGCCGGGTGCCGGTGACACGTAAGACCCGGGTACCCCCTCTCCCGGAGACTCTGGCAGGATTCGATCCCGGCTGTTGCCCGGCGACCACCAGGAGGCCCAACAGACCTGCAACCGAGAACAGTATTTTTTTCATATAAGTGTTTTTATTTCTTAAAAAAATCTTCACACGTCCCGATACCATGCTCTTTTCGAAGTGTTTCCTCTCTTCCAGGTGTCTCCTTTTTTCCGGGTGTTTTCTCTTTTCCGGGTGTTTTCTCTCCTGCAAGTGTCTTCTCCGGGGATGCACAGAAGGGGTTGTCCCTTCTGTCGCGACGCATTAGAGGCCTCAATCACCCTGTGCCATTTTCCACCCGGAAAGCGGGCGATTGAGGCCGTCCACAGGACGATCGGGTCCGGATCAGTCCCAACCCGGATTCTGTTGAAAAGCCGGGTTACGGTCGCCATACAGATCAATCTCCGTCTGCGGTATCGGAAACAAGGTGTCCTTTAGGGTGGCCGCCGATTTGGGATTCCCGTGCATACTGAGCACGGACTGGAGATAATATTGTCCAGGGCCCAGATCGGTCCTCCTGACGAGATCAAACCAACGCTGGCTCTCCTGGATGAACTCCTTGCGGCGTTCCGTGAAGACGGCATCCCTGAAACCGGACTGGCTCAGCCCTGACAAATCGTAGGTGTGGTCCGTATAGTTGCCACCTGAGGTATAAGAATTATAGGCCCTGGCCCTCACGATATTGATAGCCGTATAGGCATCCGCCGTAGGGCCGCCATTCAGCTCGTTCAGCGCTTCCGCATACAGCAGCAGGACTTCGGCGTAACGGATCACCGTGTAATTGATCTTGCTGTTGGCGCCCTGGTTACCCTGCAGGGCGGTGACAAAGCCCGTGCTCTGGTCGACGAATTTCAGGAAGTTGAAAAAAGGCCAGTTCACCTGTTTGCCCGTCGACTGGTTGAACAGAGAATCGTAGAAAGTGGCGTTTCTCCGTTGATCCGTCACGTCGAAGATCTCCACGACGGTACTGTCGGCAGGAATATCGCTGGTATACGCAGAATTGCTCCAGGTGAAAGAGCTGAGGTTTTGGGTGCTGGTAAATCCCCCTGCGGTGCCGTTAAACTGGGCGGAAAACACATGCTCCTTCCCGTTTTTAGTAGCTGCCTGGAAGGCATCGGAGAATTTCGGGAAGAGGTCATATCCATAGTTTCCCGTAGTGGCCGCTTGCAGACCGGCAGTCCCGGAAGTGATCACCTTCGAAAGCTCCGTGACGGCATCTGTCCAATCCTGTCGCTGAACATAGACCTTTGCAAGCAGGGCGTGCGCCGCGCCACTGGTCACCCTTCCGACATTGGCCCCGGTATAGGATGCCGGCAGGTTGACCGCGGAATCCAGGTCGGTGACAATCTGTGCGTAGATAGAATCCCTGGAGGTTCTGCTGACCAGCGTGTTTGCACTGGAGATAGACCCCGCGTCATGCAATACCAGGGGAACAGGGCCAAATAACCTTACCAGGTCGAAATAATACAAAGCCCTGATAAACCTTGCTTCCCGGACCAGGTTGATTGCCGAATGTGCAGGATCGACAAACTGTGAGGCGGGAATGGCGGGGATCCGGTCGATGGCGATATTAGCCTTGTCGATACCCCAGTATAATTGCGCATAGATTTTGTGAACGCGGTCATTCGTACTGACATAAGTGGCAGTCCCCAAGGCCCGCACGTCGGGGTTTGTATTCGAAGGACTATAGACCTGGTTGTCGCTGGGGTTGTCGACCAGCAGGTTCAAATTCCTGCCGTAAATAGGGAAGTCATTATTGACATCGGTGGTCAACGTACTGTAAACGGCCGTTACCGCAGCCACGGCATCACTCTGGGTCTGGTAGAAGTTCCCGGGTGTAAGGCTGCCCTGCGGGCTCTCGGACAGTTTCTGGCAGGAGGACAAGACGGTAGCTCCCGCGAGAAAAGTATATAAAATCGAATGGATTGTTTTCATTGTTAAATTTTTTTTAGATCAACAGATTGCCTTGACAAATTTGCCCTAGCCGATCGACAGGCTAGAATGTTACATTGACGCCGACCGTATAGGTGCGGTAATTGGGATAGATACCATAGTCGATCCCTGGTTGCAGATTGTTCTGATCGTAAAAGTTTGCTTCCGGATCCAAACCCCTGTAATGCGTAATGGTGAACAGATTCTGCGCGGACACATAGATCCTGATCTGTTTGGCCAGGATCTTCGAAGCCAGGTCCTGCGGGAAATTGTAGCCCAGCGTGACGTTCTTCAACCGGATATAAGACCCGTCTTCGATATAGATATCCGCCACCTGCACGACCGGCGCGTTGACGACTTTGGGATATTTACCCTTGGGGTTGGCGACCGAATCCCAGCGATCCAGCAGTACCGTAGATACATTGCTGGTCGTGGTCGTCTTCTCCAGCTGTTGCTGCAGGAGATTGAAGATCTTATTCCCGAATGAACCCTGGAGGAAGATGGACAGGTCGAAATTCCGGTATGTGAAGGTGTTGTTGAAGCTGGCCGTGAACTTAGGCTGGGCGCTTCCCAGGTTATGTTTGTCGGCAGTCGTCACTACACCATCGCCATTATAGTCCACATATTTCCTGTCCCCGGTCTGCTGGGACACCCCGGCGAGTTTTGCCACGGATTTGGATCCATAGACATCGGACGTGGTCAGCAGCCCGTCGGTGCTATACCCCCAGAATGTTCCCACCGGCAAACCGACTTTGACGATCACGGGCGATACCTGTCCCGTAGGAGCTACCGGGGAGAACGAAGAACTGGGCCCCAGGCTGAGCACTTTGTTCGCATTCTTTGCGTAGAGCAGGGTCGATTTCCACACAAACTCCTTAGTTCGGACGTTGACGGTATTCAAGCTCAGTTCCACCCCCTTGTTCTCCAGGCTTCCTATATTCTCCGAGGCCGAAGCATACCCCGTCGAAAGGGGTATCAACCCGGTACCGGTGATGAAGAGATTCGTGGTCTTCTTATAATAGGCATCGGCCGTCAAACTGATCCGTTTGTCGAGCAAACTCGCGTCAAACCCTCCATTGTACTGGGTAGTGGTCTCCCAGGTCAGATCGGGATTGGACAATTGCGAAGGCGACAAGCCGTTGACGGCAGTCAGCGGGCTGCCCAGATAATAACCGGCTGAAGTGATGGTCGCAATGGAGCTGTAGGCAGGGAAATTCGCATTCCCGGTACTGCCGGCCGTCAACCTCAGTTTCAGGTTGTCGATGGTCTTGGACAACGGTTCGAAGAATCCCTCGTCGGATATATTCCAGGATACGCCGAGAGCAGGAAAGAATCCCCATTTCTTGTTGACACCAGCCGGCGAAGCTCCGTCGGCCCTTCCGGATAAGGTCACATTATAGCGATGCTCGAAGGAGTAAGACACTCTTCCCAAATAAGAATTTCTAATCTGTTTAGCCTCTCCCGATCCGGTGACCTTATTGATGGTGGCACTATAAAGATTGTTATAAGTAGTAGCGTCCGAAGGGAAGGACTGCCCGGCCAGGAATGTATTTTCCGATTTCTGGTATTGCGTGGTATAACCCGCCAATGCGTCGAGGAAGTGCTTGCCGCCGATAGCATGCGACCAGGCCAGGGTATTCTCATTCAGCCAGCTCAGATAATTAATATTGCCTACAGAACCGGACCCCGTGATCGTCCCGCCGTTGTTGCCCGCGCTGGTATACGAGGGAGCGTAGTAATTCAGCTTCGTCGTCAGCAGGTCCGCGCCGATAGTCGACTTCAGCGTGAACTCGCTGCTCAGCTTGTATTCGCCCGCCAGGTTGCCCAGGACATGGGTCAGCCTGGTCTGGTTGATTATTGAAATGATGTCTTTGATCGAATTGTCTCCGAATTGCTGGCCGCTGATCGTGTTCAGCGTCGGGTTGATGGCAGGTTGCGGGGTCGTGTTGAAGCTCCCGTCGGCATTTCTGACGGTCTGCAGGGGATTGTTCAGATAGAGGCTGGAATACGCATTGCTGAACCCGATATCATTATAGGCACTCCCCGTCAGCTTGTCTTCGACGGAATTGCTCCCGAAGATGCTGGTATTGATCTTGAAGTTTTTCGAGTAATTCTTTTCGTAGTTGAATCGAGCCGAATACCTTTTAAAATCCGTGCCCAGCACAATCCCTTTCTGATCGAAATAATTCCCTGAAATGGAATACCGGGACTTGTCATCGCCGCCGTAAAGCGTTATCTGGTGATTTTGTAAAAATCCCGTCCTCTGCGCAGCGGCCGGCCAGTTGCCATTTACACCGGCAGCCCCAAGCGAATCGATGAGTTTCTTATTAGCGGCCAGTCCTGACTGGATGGTGGGCGTTGCCTTATAGAGATCGTCAAACAGTTTGGCCCATTGCTCCCCGTTCATGACGGAAAGCTGTTTCGCCGTCTGTTGCGTGCCATAAGATCCGCTATAGGAGATATTATTGCTGTTCCGGGTGCCTCTCCTGGTAGTAATAATCACCACCCCGTTGGCGCCACGGCTCCCGTAAATCGCGGTCGCCGATGCATCCTTCAACACATCGATGGTCTCGATGTCGGCGGGGTTGATGGTCGACAAACCGTTCGAACTTGCCCCGGTTACGGAAGGAACGGTCCCGGAGGAAGGCGCCAGGTTGGTAAGGCTATTATCGTTGTAATAGATGAACCCGTCGATGACATACAGGGGATCATTTCCAAAACTCAGCGAATTGCCTCCGCGGATACGGATGGTGGCCGTTGCCCCGGGCTGACCGGAACTTTGGCTGACGACCACGCCGGCAACGGCGCCCTGCAGGAGGTTGTCGAAGGAAGAGGAAGGCCGGGCCAGGAGTTCCTTGGGCACAGAGGCGACAGAACCCGTCACATCGCTTCTTCTTTGTGTCCCATACCCGACCACGACCGCTTCGGTAAGGGAGGCATTCCCTCCCTTCAACTGGATGAGAATATGTCCATAACTGTCGACGGGGATCTCGACGCCCTGGTACCCCACATAGCTGACGATATATACCAGCGGGACCCGCTGACCGGTTATGAATTTGAACTCTCCGTCGTTATTGGTGATCACCTCGTGCGTGGTGCCTTTGATGTGTACGACCGCGCCCGCCAGAGCTTCCTTAGTTTTTTCATCGATGACCCTTCCCCATAACGACACGTTAGCCGTCTGAGCCTTCGTATGCCCGGCGGAAATGAGGGTGAGAAACAGAGACGCGAAAAGAGCGTTTGCCCAGCCGGAGGCTGCATGACGGAACCTTAATCGGCTTTTAATAACAGTTAGTTTGGTCGAGGTATTTTTTACATACCTTTGAAGTAGATTCATGTTAATGATGTTTTGTCGTTAATGTAATCACGATGAAGACCGGTAAGTGATTGGCGTTACTGGACTGGTCTCATCCATTGTCCCGGTAAGAAGAAATTTTTACCGGGTTTTTTTATTCTCGTCTTTTAGTCATTGCCGGTTAGCTTTTTTATGATGTGATCGATGGCATGTATACGCCTTGCCTCATACTCCGCAAGGAGAGCATGGACAAGCAATACCACATTTATATTTATGAATGATTAGTGTGAAGGGGGACACGGGTAGATAGAAATGTCAGCAACAACAGCAGCACTCTTTCAGCAGAATACCACCGTAAAAACCCTTTCGGGGGACCGGTTTGAAGGGTGAAAGCAAAGCAGCGGATTGGATACCCATAATGCAATTATTGTTAAAGTCTGTTATTGATACCGCAAATATAAATTAAAATATTAGTCTACCAAATTAGTAGGTAATTATTTTTCCGGTTTTTGACCGTTCCCGGGGCTGCAGGGAGGCAGAGGGCGTCTAGGTCAGGTAACGGCGAAGGATCCAGGATACATTATAAAGGATGAAACCGATTACCAGGAGCGCATGGAACCGAGGCTTGCTTGCCCGTATGGCAACCCCGCAAAGGACAAAGAGGACAGCGTTGCGTAGCAGGTATTCGGTTCCCAGGCTCTGCAGATAAGAGGTTCCCTTTAGCAATGTATCCCCGATATCGACGAGGAAGGTGGCGCCCATCAAGGCAAAAAACCATTTACGACGGGAGTAGAAATATTCACGGTAGCCGCCGTAATCCCTGAGGTCGTCGGGGAAAAGCAGGGAACAAAGCACATAAAAGAGGATGATGTAAAAGATGATAAAGATATAGGACAAAAAAGTCCATTCCCTGATCCTTTCCAGGTTGAACTCCCACCACCAGAAATAGATCAGTTGAAGAAACACGAAAAACGCCCAGAGCAGATGGACCCAGTACGGTTTATTGCGCCCGGGATGTTCGATGATCTTCGCCACTCCCTTTAGCAGGTGGGCGATGCTCAGGCTCAAAATAAAACCGATGACCATCCGTATATGCGCGAACTTATCCATAACCTAAGTTAAACATTTATGCTAAATGAAGGAATCGCCTATTTCCTTTGTGGTAAGGTAAGTTTCGTATATTAGCGCAAACTTATCCTCATGAGATTTTTTTCACGCCTCACCAGGGGATGGCAAATCTGCCTGAGCAGTTTTGCCATCCTGAACGAGAATAAACGGCTGATCCTCTTCCCGCTCTTGTCGGGCCTCTCCCTCCTGCTGATCTCCGGAACCTTCGCCACGGCGCTCTTCGGCGTGACCGGCTGGAGCTTCGATTGGACCCGGATAAAAGAGATACGCATAAACTATGGGATCCTCTTTGGCTATTATCTCGTCACCTATTTTATACTCGTGTTCTTCAATACGGCCCTGATGTATTGCGCCAGGTCCTATTTTAAAGGCGGGAAAGTCTCCGTCGCCGAGGGCCTGCATTTCAGTCTCGGCAGGATCACCGCGATTTTGTCCTGGTCGGTCTTCGCGGCTACCATTGGCTTTTTGTTAAAGCTCATCCAGGAGAACGTGGGCTTTTTAGGAAGGGTCTTTACGAATACCGCCGGTATCGCCTGGAGCATAGCCACCTTTTTTGTGGTGCCCGTGATCGCCTATGAGAACGCTGGTCCGCTTCAGGCCTTCAAACGATCCGCGGAAATCATGAAGCAAAAATGGGGAGAAAGCCTGGGCGCCACTTTCAGCTTCGGACTCATTCAGTTCACCGCCATCCTGCTGATCGCCACTCCCCTGCTGATCATAGGGTTCCTCATAAACGTGTACGCAGGCCTATTCCTGGCGGCGCTCGGCTCCATCTTTGTCATTTCGGCGATGGGCGCAGCGCAGATCATCTTTATCAGCGCCGTATACCATGATGTGAACGGCGGCCCGGCGAGACGTTTCAACAGGCAACTCGAGCAGCCGCTCTTCGTCCATAAATAGTGTCAATGGAATGGAGAGCGGAAGGAGGCACGGCCCGAACGCATCAGGCCGGGAAGGATGCGCGCTATGCTCATATTTCTTATAAGGATCTTGTCCAGCAACCGGCTGCCATGGCCATAAAGCAGCCTTCTTTTGACCCGTATCAGGGGAACGACCCGGGATATCCTGCTAAATGTGCCTGTCATGAGTTTCCGGCGATTTCTCCTTGTCCGGAAAGGATTGGGTTGAGATAGCATTCTGTTTGGCATACTCGTTCGATTTTATCATTGAAAAGGTTCGGCCGGATCCTACCATTTTTCTATGCAATCTCTCTGCCAGATTTAGAGCCGGCCTCCGGGACCCTCGACGCCGATCCGGCCGCTGCACAATCTCCGCCCCCGTCGCATCGTTAACACAGCAGAAGACAACAGAATTGTTAAAATCAGCCCGAGAATTTGCCCTGACCGGGGAGAATCGTAAATTTATAAGGCTAACTTATTAGTTTTCTTTATTAAAATGGTGATTTTTCATGCCGAGCCCCAACGATAGTTCCCTTGAACTGGCCCCCGCGATACGGACGGCCGTTTCCAGGCTGATGCGGCAATTCAAAAAGAAGGGACGGAATGCCGCCCTGTCGATGACGGAACGATCGACCCTGGGAGCCTTGGACCTGTATGGTACCCTGCTGCCGTCCGAACTGGCGGAAATGGAAAAAATCACCGCGCAGTCGATGACGCAAATCCTGAATAACCTGTCGGGGCTGGGTTATATCCAGAAGAAGACTTCTGAACAGGACAAACGAAAAGTGTTCATTTCCCTGAGCACGATGGGCAGGGCCGCTCTGGCGGAAATACGTCATGAGACCATCGAGTGGCTGGCAGGAGCCATGACCTCATTGTTAACAGCAAAAGAAATGGAGGTGCTGAAAGAAGCCGCCCCGATCCTGTATAAACTGGCGGACTTCAACGGCTCCCCGGTTGTGTAAAATGTCTATCTTTCATTCTTTAAAATATCGCAACTACCGTTTATTCTTCTATGGGCAATCTGTCTCGCTGATCGGCACCTGGATGCAAAAAGTAGCCGTGAGCTGGCTCGTTTACCGGCTTACTCATTCCGCTTTTTTGCTTGGCGTCGTCGGCTTTGCCAGCCTGATACCCTCCCTCGTACTTTCTCCTTATGCAGGAACCCTTACTGACAGACATGACCGCTATCGCATCCTGCTCGTGACCCAGGTGGCCTCCATGCTGCAGGCCGGAGCGCTGGCACTCCTGGTATGGACCCGGGATTTTAATATCCACTGGCTTGTATGGCTGAGCCTCCTGCAGGGGATCGTCAACGCATTCGACAATACGGCCAGACAGTCGTTGATGGTCGAGCTCATCGAGGAAAAAAAAGACCTGCCTAACGCGATCGCCCTCTATTCTTCGATGGCCAATTTTGCGAGACTGCTGGGGCCGGCCCTGGCTGGCATCCTGTTAAGCACGCTGGGAGAAGATTTTTGCTTCTTCGCGAATTTCGTAAGCTATATAGCCGTGCTGGCATCGCTGTTAATGGTCCGGTTGAAGAAATCGCCCCTGCCGAAAAAAGAAGACAATATCTGGGATGGCCTCCGGGAAGGCTACATCTACCTGGAAAACTCTCCGGGCCTCCTCTCTCTGATCATCCTGCTGGCCGCTTGCTCGCTGCTCGTCATTCCCTTTAGTACCCTGATGCCCGTATTCGCAAAGGACCTCTTCAGGGGCGACGCCAAAACCTTTAGCTGGTTCGAAAGCGCAGCCGGTCTGGGTGCGTTGCTGGGCGCCGCGTTTATGGCGGCCCGCGGCGCAGGCGGAAAACTCATCAAATTGATGATCGGCTCCGGGATCCTGTTCGGCTTCAGCCTGATCCTGCTTTCCACCTCCCGCCTCCTGCCCCTTTCGCTCTTGTTCATGATGGCCGCCGGCATGGGCATGATGATACAGACCTCTTCGATCAACACCTATATTCAAACGCATTGCTCCCCGGCCATGCGCGGCCGCATCATCAGTTATTACCTGATGGCTTACCAGGGCCTCTTCCCATTGGGAAGCCTGCTGACGGGCGCCCTGGCCAATCACGCAGGCGCCCGGGTGACGGTAGGGGTAGAGGGTTGCCTGGGTATCGCTTCGACCGTGCTGTTCCTCCTCTATAAGAAAAAGTATATCAACGCGCTCACGGCAAGAAGGTATACCGCTGATTTTACAGGATATGCAAAAGAAAGCGGCAAGATCCCCGGTACCGGAACGCAAGACCGGTGCCGGCTACCGGTCTGTCCACCGGAAGACAAAAAGCCCCCCGTTTTACCAGGGGGCTCTTTTCGATTATAAAAAAAAGTAGAAAGGTCTTCGATCGGTTCGGGTAGTCGTCATACCCGTAAAAAGACTTTTTTCTTATACATGAAATACAGAAAAGCCCATTTGACGGCGATATAGCAAAACGCCATCACGACTATGTTATAGGGATCTCCCACCAGTTGGCCCAGCCATTCGAAAAATCCCTGCGTGGCATATTCCCAATCGATAAAATGCCCCGAAAGATAAATCAGGATCGAGTTCATGCCGATGACCGAAAAGAAGAAAGCCCATTTCTTATACGCCTTTACATCGATGACGTAATAAAACAGGGAGAGCAGCAGGAGGCTGATACCGCCTACTTCCAGTACAAAGGAGCTGGTCCATAAATTCTTGTTGATGGGAAACACAAGGTTCCAGATCTGCGCCAGGACCAGGAAGATGACACCGGTGATCGCCAGCCGGGCCACCTTGCCCACCTGCGTCAGGGGACTATTCTTCAGGAGATTGCCGGCCATGATCCCCAACAAACCGGTAGCTATCGCTGGAATCGTGGAAGTCAGGCCCTCAGGGTCATGGTTGCCAAGATACAACCTGCCGGGCATTACCAGCCTGTCGATATAAGAGGCAAAATTACCCGCCTGGGTGAGGTCGCCACGTTGAAATCCCGGTGCGGAATTGAATAGCAGCAGCAGCCAATAACCGATCAGGATGCCGCAAAACCAGAGGATCTGCGCACGTTCTTTTGTATAGAGATAAATGATGTTGGCAAACATATAAGCCAGCCCGATCCTTCCCAATACGCTGCCGTAACGCACATCGGACCAGGGCCGCAGGTGCAGCCCATTGTTATAAATGATACCCAGCAGGACCAGCACCAGACCGCGCCGGATTACCCGAAGCAGAAGCTTCTTTCTCGGTTCCCCTTTCTCCAATTGCCTGCCTACCGAATAAGGGGTGGCCACCCCTGCCATAAACAGGAACATGGGAAAGATCAGGTCATAAAAATGGAATCCATTCCAGGCAGGATGCGTAAACTGTTCTGCGATAGTCTTCCAGAAGGGAGAGCCGGTGGCCATGGCGAGCGTGTGAAAGATCTCTTCGCCACCCATGATCCAAAACATATCGAATCCTCTCAAAGCATCTAACGAATAAAGCCTTTGCGGTTGTTGTAGAGTAGTAGGTTGTAGCATGAGTAATTTTGGTATTCATAAAAATAAGGAATTATCACAGAGACAACATAATTTATTTAGTCATATATAATTGCCCGACATATGATTGTCCCGGCCGCCTCCTATTCTTTTAGAGCTTTCTTTTTGAACTTTATACCCGCTTTCTTCCATTTTTTTTAATGCCCTTTATACAGGTTCCCCGAACCCTTTCATGAGTCCCCATGATCCCTGACCCCATTTTCACCGGAAAATGATTCCAAAAAATTGCCGGAAAAATTTGGACCGTCCGGATTTATTTACAACCTTAGCAGTGTATTACTTACTTAGTACACTAAATCACTAATCATGGTAAGCATCCGCGGGCTCCATTTTACCTATCGCCGGAAACCCGTCTTCTCCGGGCTCAACCTCGAACTCAGTTCGGGCAATATATACGGGCTGCTCGGCAGCAACGGGACCGGAAAATCCACCCTGTTGAGAAATATCGGCGGCCTCCTGTTTCCCCAAAAAGGCAGCATCGATGTCCTGGGCCATACGCCGGGGAAAAGGACGCCCGCATTCCTGGCGAAGACTTTCCTCGTGCCGGAAGAATTCTACCTGCCCCCGTCAGGATCGATGAATGGGTAAAGTACAGTTCCCCCTTTTATCCGCAATTCAGCAGGGAACAGTTCGACCGGGGACTTTCCGAGTTCGGGATCTCACAGGACGGCAGGCTGGATGAAATGAGTTACGGCCAGCGTAAAAAAGCCCTGATCGCCTTCAGCCTCGCTGCCAACACCGGTCTGCTGCTGATGGACGAACCCACCAATGGGCTCGATATCCGCAGCAAAAGCCAATTCCGCAAAGTGATGGCCGGTTCCCTGGATGAGAACAAATGCATCGTGATCAGCACCCACCAGGTAAAAGACCTGGAAAACCTGATCGACCGGGTCATCATCATCGATGAGGGCAGGATCCTCTTCAACCAGACCCTGGAAGCCATTTCCCAGAAACTGTCTTTCCGGTTGTCCTTCGACGTGGAAGAAATGGCTCAGGCCCTATACAAAGAGAGTTCCCTGAAGGGCAACGCATTGATCCTGCCCAATACCGACGGAGAAGACAGCCGGCCGGACCTGGAAATGCTTTACAAGGCCGTTACGCTGGACGGAGAAAGAATAAATGCAATTTTCATGGACTGATCGCTATTACGGAACCGGATGTGATTGCAGGATTAAAACAACGACAAAAAAATAAAAGACCGATGAACCAAATTTTTGATCTGTCAAGATGGTGGAAACTGGTGACCCTTCATTGGGTACAGAACCGTAAGCGGTACCTGCTTGCAATCCCTGCCATCGCCGGCTTGCTGCTTGCCTGGTATATTTTCCTTTTCGTCATAGACCGGTACAGCCCGATAGATCCCTTTTCGCAGTACACGTCGTACTACTGCGGTCTTTATTTTGCAGGCTGTCTCTACGCCAGTATGATCTTTTCCGAACTGGGCAATCAGCCACAGGGCATCGGATACCTCTCCCTGCCTGCTTCTCATTTTGAAAAATTGCTGTGCGCCCTGCTTTTTTCGGTTGTTCTCTTCTTTACCGTATTTACGATCGTCTTCTATCTCATCGATATTCCAATGGTGCAGTTTTCAAATCGCCTGATCGAACAGGAACACCGGGTTTATCAGGATACCGGGATACCGATCGGGCCCGTAACGGTATACAATGTATTTACCGGCGAGGGAGGCCCCCCCACCGACAGGATCTATCATGCCCTGCTGCTGGCGTATTTCGCCATTCAATCCGCCTTCATATTGGGATCCGTCTATTTCACCCGGTACTCTTTTATTAAGACCACGGTAGCCGTTCTGTTTATCGTCTTCGGATACCTGCTCTTCGAAATGAAGATATTGAATAGCACCCTCCCGGCCGGCTGGAATATCGAATTGTTCATGGGCTGGCGACAGGATTACGGCCGGGGGAATGTCTATTATGTCAATTTGCCGTCCTGGGCAGCAACGATCGTCGGTTTCGTTTTCAGATTTTGCCTGCCTTTTATTTTTTGGCTGATCACATATTTCCGTTTAAAGGAGAAGGAAGTATAAGGGATTAAAATCATCACTATGCAGTTCAGAGAATCACAAGCTATATACCTGCAAATCGCGGACTTCGTATGCGAGAAGATCCTGCTTAAAGAATGGCCGCCCGGCGAACGGATCCTTTCCGTGAGAGAACTGGCCGTTCAACTGGAGGTAAACCCGAATACGGTCATGCGTACTTACGAATTTCTTCAGCAGCAGGAAATCATCTTTAATCAGCGGGGCATCGGTTTCTTTGTCGCACCGGCAGCCATCAAGAATGCAACCCGCTACCGGAAGGAGGCCTTTATCGAAAAAGACCTGCCCCAGGTGTTCAGGAATATGTTCCTTTTGAACATGGAGACGGAAGAATTCATGGCCAGGTACGAAAAATATAAAAAACTTAATTTCTCCTAAGATATGAAGACCAGCAATAAACTGATACTATTCTTTTTTATCTCGGCGGTCGCTATTTTCGGCGCCATCCACCTGGCTTTGTTCGCCAACTACCGGAAAGGAGCTATCCATACCAGAAAAGAAATCGAACAGGCGCGGCTTACCCGTTTTCCCATGCAGACGCCAAAATGGCTGTCATTGAAAGGGCATTTGCATGTCACTATTATTCCTTCCGATAGCTTCTATATCGAGCTCAACAAAGATTTCGAGGGAGTCGGTTACAGTCAGGAAGGAGATTCCCTTGTGATCACCGGTATCCTGAGAGGCGACAGGAACCCGCACGGCTCCTGGAATGAATACTGGAATCTTCCGCCGGTGAATGTCTATTCCCCCGGTCTGGACGGTATCCGTGCGGAAAACTGTTACCTGGCGCTTTCCAACGAAAAGGACAAACCCGGCCTGGCGGCATCCGTGCTGCTGAAAAACGCCCAACTGTGGATCGGCGCGTTTGACCCTATAAAAGATTCCGTGTTTGGCAGGGAGACTTTCGATTCTTTATTCATCGACGAAGTCAACAGCAATGTCGGCATCAACCGCCAATCCGTAGTCCATAGCATTTCCGTCCGGCTCGATGATGTATCGGAGATCATCGACCGCTTTTCCCGAATCGATACCGGTGAGATCGCCGCCGGCCGCTATTCAAAAATATGTATGACGGCGGCTAACTTCAATAGGATCAGGGTTGGCTTGACTGCAGAAGGGAATGCAGGCAGGGCGACCGGCCCCTGGAAACAGCTGCCCTTATCGATAAAGCAATCTGTGATTGTCGGTCTCAGGGATTTGAACCGTGAAAAATGAAAGATTGACGCGATGAACGCGAAGGGAAACACGAATAACAAACAAAACACAAACATAAAAACATGATATTATGCAATTAACAATTAAAGGGCTCTCCAAGACCTATTCCAATGGTGTAAAAGCCCTGCAGGATGTCTCGCTGACCCTTACAAACGGCATGTTTGGCCTGCTCGGCCCGAACGGCGCGGGCAAATCCTCCCTGATGCGCACCATCGCCACCCTGCAGGAAGCCGATAGCGGCAGCATCTTCCTCGACGGACTGGACGTACTGAAAGAGAAGACCCGGGTGAGGCAGCTGCTCGGCTACCTGCCCCAGGAATTTGGCGTCTATCCCCGGATATCCGCCGAACAGATGCTGGATCACATCGCCCGGTTGAAAGGCGTGCTGCAGGATGGCGAAAGACGGGACCTGGTGCAGGAACTGCTGAACAAGGTCAATCTGTCCAAAGACAGGAAAAGGAAACTGGGGACTTTTTCCGGGGGGATGAAACAACGCTTCGGGATCGCCCAGGCCCTGATCGGCAACCCCCGGCTGATCATCGTCGATGAACCCACGGCCGGTCTCGACCCTGCGGAAAGAAACCGGTTTTATAACCTCCTCAGCCATCTCGGGGAGAACACCATCGTCATCCTCTCCACGCATATCGTCGAAGACGTGAGTACCCTTTGCTCGAATTTCGCCATCATCTGCCTCGGGGAAGTCCTTTACACGGGCACACCGGACGAGGCCATCGCCGGGATGGAAGGCCGGATCTACAGCAAATCGATCCCCTTCTCCTCCGTCGGAGAATACCGCGAAAGCTATAACCTCGTCTCGACCCAGTTGAAATCCGGCAACCTCTATATCCGCATCCTCCACGAATATGACCCGGGGAATGGCTTCGTGGCCAGCCCGCCCAACCTGGAAGACGTCTACTTCAGCAATATCGCGACAAGGGTGCGGGTAGACACCTTATAATCGTCGGTATCCGGCCGCCCCTCGTTTACCGATCTCAATCTGTTTAAAAAACGGACTGTTTCAAAAATTTATCCGGCACGCCGGCCACCACCCTATTGTCCTATTCCCTGATCTCTTATCACGAATCATAAATCTCCCGCTATGTTCTGGCAAATATTCCTTTTCGAACTCAAATACAGGCTAAAAAGACCCGCAGCCTATGTCTATTTTTTTTGCTTCTTTTTCATGGCCTTTATGTCCTTTGCCCATGGTGCGCTGCCTGTGGTGGAAAAGGAGTTCTACAATGCACCGGCCATGCTGGCCCTCTACTCCAGCATGACCAGTATTTTTATGATGCTGGCAAGTTCGGCGATCATGGGAGTGCCCTTGTACAGGGACATCGAGTACAATACCAAAGATTATTATCTCTCCTATCCGATCACGAAACCAGGCTATTTCTGGGGCCGCTTCCTGGGATCCTTCTTCTTCGTGGCGTTGATCGGCAGCGCGGTATTCTGGGGCGCCTATGCGGGAACCCTGGCGGGGCCTGCTTTCCGATGGTCATCCAAAGCGAACTACCTGCCCTTTCATTTCTATGATTACCTCCACCCCTATCTGAATATTGTCCTTCCGAATATCTTTTTTACATCCGCCCTGTTTTTCGGGTTGGTAGCCATCTTCCGGAATGTCAAAGTCATCTATAGCAGCGGTATCTTCCTGTTCCTCGGCTATATCATCAGCAACTTTTTCTTCCATCATAGCGCGACCAGTATGACTGTGATCTACCTCTCCGATCCTTTCGCCTTTATCCCACTCAGGATGACGACAGGGCCCCTTTCGCCCGAAGCCCTGAACGGTTCTGTGATCCATATACAAGGTCTGTTGCTGGCCAACCGGATCTTATGGACGGCTATCGGTGCACTCATCCTGCTGGGAACCTATCTGCGATTCAGCTTCGAGCGCTTTTTCAGCGGATCGGCCGGACAAAAAAAAGAACCCGTCCAAAACGACCGGCTCCCCGGAAAGATGCAAAATGGCTTACAATCGGCACTGCAGATCCGGTTCACGGGAGACTATATCCGTAAGATCCTCTATAACCTGACCCGGATCGAGATTATCAATATTGTTCGTGACAACTACTTCTGGATCATCCTGACCGGAGGACTGGGTTTTCTCGGTTTCCTGTTCTGGGTCTCTTTTACGCCCTACGGGGTGCCCGATTTTCCCCGGGCAGCCTTCTTCATGGACGTCTATAGAGACAATTTCGGGTTCTTTCTTTTTTTCATCATCACCTTCTATACCGGTGAGACCGTCCACCGGGAACGAATCACGCGTTATGCTTTTATCAACGATTCGCTGCCGCCGCCCAACTGGGTGCTGGGAAGCGCAAAAGTCCTCAGCCTGCTTGCCCTCGCCTTATTCCTGGCAATCGTGCCCGTTTTGCTGGGCGTCATCGTACAGATCCTCAAAGGATATCACTCATTCAATTTCCCCGTTTACTTTACCAGCCTTTTTGTGGTGAATATACCCACCCTGATCGAAATGGTCCTGTTCTCTTATGTTATCCAGATGATCGTCAGCAATAAGTTCGCGGGCTATGGCATCGGGATCGGGATCTATGTGCTGATGGCCATGGTCAACAACCTGGGCTACTTCACCTACCTTTTATTGTTGTACGGGAATACCCCCAGTGTCCTCATATTCGACATGGACCGGGCCGGTCATATGCTGAAACCTTTGCTATGGTTTCATGGTTATTGGCTGCTGGCGGGTTGCTGTCTGTTGGTTATTGCAGCCTTATTCTTCAACCGGGGAACGAACAACAGCTTTAAAGAGCGCCTGCGCCTGGTTAAGGAGAGGTGGCGGGGTGGCTTGCGGGTGGCCTCCTTGTTCCTGCTGGCTGGATTTCTGGTTGCCGGAGGCTATATCTATTACAATGTCAGCGTGCTCAACGTCTATCTCACAAGAAACGAGCATCGCCTCCGGGGAGCCATGGCTGAAAAGCAATTGAAACAGTACGAAAGACTGCCCTTTCCAACTGTCACGCGTCTCCGCCTCCGGGCCGACCTGTTCCCCGGGGAGCAAAAGGAGCTGGGGCAGGCCTGGATCACAATCAGGAACAATACGACAATTCCCATCGATACGCTGCTGATGGACGGAGACAACCTGACGGACTATTCGCTGACTTACCAGGGCCAACACCTCTCTTACAGTTGCCCCCTGTTCTTTCCCCGCGGAAAATTCAATTTTCTGAGGCCGGCTGTCGACCCTTCCGAATACCGTTTATATATCCTGCCTGCCGCGTTGCTACCGGGCGACACCGCGCAGCTCGAAATCCGGTCCCTGGTCGAACACCGGGGTTTTCAGAATAACTTTTACGCCGGCAACCTGTTACACAACGGCCTTGTCTACACCGGCGGTCTGCCCGGACTGGGCTATGATGACGATGAAGAGATCGGCAATAACGATATCCGGAAGGAATATGGCCTGGCGCCAAAAGGCGAGCCACCGCTCATTGCCCATGATGACCCCCGCGAGAGCCGTCGCCTGGACGCCAGCCCCACCAGCGGCCTGACACAGCTCGACATCACCGTCAGCACCTCGGGAGATCAGTGGGCGATCGGCCCCGGCAAACTGGATAAGGAGTGGCAGGAAGGAGACCGCCATTATTTTCATTATGCGCAACAGGGACCCGGTATGTATCCCCCGTTTGCCATTCTCTCGGCCAGGTACGCACGAAAAAAAATCCTGGTACCCATCGAAGGATCCGATCCTGTCCGCCTCAGTCTCTATTATCATCCGGCCCATACCGCCAACCTGGACCGGTTCCTGGCAGTCAATAAAGACGGTCTGCAATATATGAGCGCTCACTATGGCCCCTATACCGCAGGCGATTTCAGCCTGGTCGAGAGTTCGGTCTATGGTCCCCGCACCGGTCACTTTGCCGGCATCACCACCTTTTCCGAAACCTATGGCTGGAATGCCGATTTCTCCGACACCTCCCGGTTCGATTATCTCTATCTCGAAGGCGCCGAGATGCTGGCAGGTCAATGGTGGGGTCAGCAGGTAGCACCCAATCATACTGCCGGCGCCGTCGTCATCGCAACCGGAATTCCAAAATATCTTGGCATTGTCCTCATGGAAAGAAAATACGGCCTGCAAAAATTGTGGGATTTCCGCCGCCAGGAAATGCAGGGATATCTTTGGGGCCGGCGCCGCTCCGACCAGGAACACACCCTTTTATATGCTGTCGACTGGAACGATTATAACCAAAAAGCAAGCATCGTGCTCTATGGTTTGCGGGATCTGATCGGAGAAGACAGCGTGAATGCAGGCCTCCGCGAATTTCACGACCGGTTCGCCTTCCGGACGGGGACTCAGTCTTATGCCGGGAGTGAGGATCTTTATAAGGCTTTGCAAAACCATACCCCCGACTCCTGCCTGTATTACCTGACCGATACCTGGGAAAAAATTTGCCTCTACGACAACAAAGTCCTGGATGCCAAAGCCGTTCCCGCGGGCAGCGAAGGCCGACCCGGTGATTACAAGGTGACCCTGAAAGTCTTCGTTCAAAAGGTCTATATAGACAGCACAAAAAAAGAGCGTCCGGCGACGGGAGTGAATGATCTTATCAGCATCGGCGTATATGCGACGGACCAAAAAGAACTATACCTGCAAAAACACCGGTTTACAGCAGGCGAACATACGATCGAACTGATCGTGCATGGGAAACCCGCCTCTGCAGGCATCGATCCGAAGGGCGTATTGATCGACCGGAACCTGGAGGATAACCGGAAAACATTATAGCAAGGATCATCGGTCTGAGGTGCCTGCGCCTCTCCTACAACCGGATGACCGGGCACCTCAGGATATCGGACGAGATAAACTTGTAGACCAGGCCGACCGACAGCGTATAATAGCGGTCATTCTTGTTCGGGTTTGCCACCTGGCTGAAGCCGTCGAGGTAATCGGTGAAAGTAAACCGGTAGGCAGCCTCGGCTGTAACCGAAAGGGCCGGCGTAATACCATATCGTATGCCGGCCCCTATCGGTATCACAGGAATGGCTCCCGGCAGGGCATGTCTTTCATCCGCTGCCAACCCATTTATAACCGTCGAATCCCCCTCGAAGGCGTGGGCGTTGAATTTACTCGCGTCCCTTTTTATATGCAGGAAAGTGTAGCCGACGCCTCCGAACAAATAAGGCGATAAACGTGGTCTCGCGGGGTCATAGTTGTCCCCCATGATGTTCCAGACCACCATCTCGGATATCTCAAACACAGGTGTACTAAACGACAGGCCCCGCTGCAGCCTCCAGGAGGGTACCGGATATTTTGTATCATCGCCGCTCAGGCGTCCGAACGCAAGGTTGGTCCGCAGCGCCAGGGCCCTGGTAAGGAACCGGTCCCCGTAGATGCCCAGCCCGTATCCCGGTGTCCTCGTCGAACCCGCCGCGGACGGCGCCAGATCTCCCTGGTAAATGAACTGGCTTGCCTGAATTCCCAGCTCCCAACGCGACAAAAGCACGGGGGACTGTGCCCGGGACCGGGTATCCCAAAAAAATAATATAATCAGAAAAAGAGAAGCTGAGCGCCCATAAACGCTTGTACGTACCCGGGGTAAGGCTGTTGTCCCCAGCTGTGTTTTTCCCATGAAGAAAGCTTTTGAAATGATGAAATAGGAACCCGGTAAAAGAGCAGGGCCCTTTGCCCGTCCTTAAGTGTTCCTGAAACTGTCGTGTAGAGTTCTATTTCATCGGTTTCGACGCCTGGGATTAGGGTGATTAGCTGTACTTCCCCATCTAATAGCATGCCATATATTGTGATCAGCCGCATCGTTTGCAGGGGGTTCTTTCTACTATACGGATGGAATGGTCTTATCGACCGGGCGAACCGGCTGTTCAAAATAAGCTTTAAGAAATCCTTAACACGTCTGGCTAAGATGTCTCCTCCCGCGGCCTCCCCTCCCGCAATCGATAACAAAAGAAATATTTGGTAAACTAATTTTAAAAGTCGTAGCTTTGCTAACGGTGTTACAAAATATAACATCGGTATAAAAGAAGGACAAAAATCAAAATGAGCATCACAGACAGAAGACAAAGGCAAAAAGAGGAAGTCCGGACATTGATCCTGGACGCCGCCTGGGAGATGGTCGTCACCGAAGGGTGGCCGTCCTTTTCCATCCGCAAGATTGCCGATGCGATCGAATACAGTGTGCCCGTTATCTATAGCCATTTCGAAAACAAAGACGCTATCTTACTGGAATTCAATAGAAAAGGATTCAGACTATTGGCTGAGCGCATGGAAAAAGCTAAAAGCGGCAAAGAGTATCCGGCTGCACAGATCGACGCCATGGCCCATGCTTACTGGGACTTTGCCTTTACGAACTATCAATATTACCAGCTTATGTTTGGCCTGGGTATCCCGACCTGCGAGACGGCCCGGAAGATCCCCGAAATGAATGGCTTTAAGGACGCCGTTTGTGCCAGTATCGAGGCTTTAACCCCGGCAGGCAGAAAAGCCTCCGTGGATCCCTTCCTGAAATACCAGTCCTTCTGGTCTATGCTGCATGGACTGGTCTCGATCAATATGGTGGGGAATATCGTGGAAAAACAAGCCTCGGAACATGGGGGTCTGGCCGAAATGGTCCTGAATGATGTAATAGGAAGCTTTATCAAGGGAATCGTCAGCTAGGGAAAATCCTTTTTTTTGCCCAAAATACTAACAGTGTTATAATATATAATAACGGTAGAAATAATAAGGGTAGTATTATTTAAATATTAATAAAACGAAAATATACAAATATGAGCTTTTTAGACTCTCTGCACTGGCGCTACGCCACCAAAAGAATGAACGGGAAGCAGGTCCCATCCGAAAAAGTAGAAACGATCCTCGAAGCCGCGAGACTGGCGCCGACATCCAGCGGATTACAGCCTTTTAAAATTCTCGTGATCACCGACAAGGAACTGCTCGCGAAAATTCAACCCATCGCATTCAACCAACCCCAGATAACAGAAGCATCCCATCTCCTGGTGTTTGCCGCCGCCGATGATATCACGAGCGAGAGCATCGACGAAGTATTCGACCAGGTGACCCGGGAACGCGGTATTCCGTCCGATAGCCTCAAGGATTATACCGACCGGATCAAGGGAGTTTTCGCGTCCCGTACGCGTGAGGAGCGCTTCCAGATGGCCGCACGCCAGGCATATATCGCCTTCGGAATCGCCATCGCGGCCGCCGCTACCGAAAAAGTAGACGCCACACCCATGGAAGGATTTAACAACGCCGAACTCGACAAACTCCTCGGATTAAAAGAGAAGGGGCTTCGCAGCGTCACGCTCCTTCCGCTGGGCTACCGGGATACCGAGAACGACTGGCTGGCCAACCTCAAAAAAGTGCGTAAGCCGAAAGAAGACCTGGTCATAGAATTCAACTGACATAGAATTCAACTGACAGGCGGACGCACAATAACGCGGCAAAATAAAATAATAAGCACACACATCACAGCAAATAATCACAAACAATCAATCGAAAAAAACACAAATGAAAAAGATCAGCATTCTCGCAGCAGCCCTGGTTCTCTCCCTGAGTTCCGTATTCGCACAGACCTGGAACTGGGACAAAGCCCATTCACAATTGAATTTCGGCATCACCCATCTCTCGATATCGGAAATCGACGGAACCTTTAGCACGGTCACGGCTACGCTGACTTCCTCCAGGGAGGACCTCTCCGACGCCGTCATCGAATTGACAGCGGATGTAAACAGTCTGAATACAGGCAACGAACAGCGTAACGCACACCTGAAAAGCCCGGACTTTTTTGACGCCGCCAAATATGGTTCTCTGGTTTTCAAGAGCACGTCTTTCAAAAAAATAAGCGGTAAAAACTACCAGCTGACCGGTGACCTGACCTTTCATGGCGTGACGAAATCTGTCGTGCTGGATGTCGTCTTTAACGGCACGGTCGTCAACCCCCAGAGCAAGAAGACCGTAGGCGGTTTCAAAGTGACCGGCACCATCAAACGTTCGGATTTCGGTCTGGGCGGACAGTTCCCTGCCGCCATGTTGAGCGACGAAGTAAAACTGAACGCGAACGCAGAATTTGTAAAAGACTAATAACCATTTTATGAGATCGAAGATTACAGCGCCTCTTGTGGCTGCCCTCATCCTGCTGGCAGGGTCGGCTTTCACTTTTATCGCTGCGCAGAACTGGAATATCGCAGACGGTTATTCGGTGGGTTTTACCAGCGACGATGCCTCCGGAATATTCAAAGGCCTCAAGGGAACCGTCGCATTCGACGAACAGAATCCCGGCGCCTCGAAATTTGATGTCACGGTGGACGTAGCCTCCATCAACACCGGAAACGGACTTCAGAACAAACATGCCAGGAGCGACGAATGGTTCGATGCGGCGAAATATCCGGTCATCCACTTTTCCTCCCGGCAGGTTGTCAAGGCGGGAAACGCATACGAGGTGACCGGCGACCTCGATATACACGGAGTCAAAAAACAGGTGGTCATCCCCTTTAACTTCCAGAAGGCAGCGGCCGGCGGCGTATTCACCGGGAAATTCACCGTCAATCGCAATGATTATAATTTAGGCAAGCCCGGCGGAGATGTCGGAGAAGTCATCAAGATCGACCTGTCGGTGCCGGTGAGCAAATAAACCCGCGGCAGATAACAAACAAAAGGAATGACCATGTTAAAAAAATCACTGGCCCTCGGCATCGTTGCCGGGATACTCGCAGGCATCGCCTCGCTGATCTATTCGAAAGTATACCACTCCTCCAATGGCGCGGATTTTTCAAAAGTGGCCAGGACGACGGGGATCCTTGCGGGGAGCCTCTTTGGGACCCTGCTGGCAGGCCTCGGTTACTACGCCATCATCAGGGCGCTGAAAGGCAAGGGTGAGATCGTCTTTAACCTCCTTTTCGCCATCCTGAGTTTCGCAAGCATCGTAGGACCGATCGGCTTCAAATTGCCACTGGACATGGAAGCCCCGGAATTATTTCCGGGCCTGACGATACCGATGCACTTTTTCCCGCTCGTCGCCTGGCATACCCTCAAACCGCTCTTTTTTAAAAAGACGGCAAAAGCATAGACCGTGACTGGTCGAACCATCCTGCCGGGTTGCCGGCCGTCAAAAGAGCTCTTTTGACGGCCGGTTTTTTATTTGTAAACTACCCCGGATCGCAGCCGCACGATATGGCACGGATTTTTCACCTTATCCCATGGTCAGAATCCGAAAAGGGAATCCGGCCTTCCTTTTTCTTTCCGGGGATCTTTTTTCAGAGACAACGGGGAAAACAAATCCGAAACCGGGTAAAATTTTCCTCCGGGGAATGCTATGGATTCAATAAAGGATAAATACACCAAAATAATAATACCGGTCAAACGGATGCACGATGAAGAAACGCGTTTTGATATTTGACGACGATTTTGACATTCTCCAGATATGCGCGATCGTATTAAAAAAAAGAGGATATGAGGTCTCGACCCAGAACAGCTCGGTGTCGGCCATCGAACAGATACGCTCCTTCCAGCCTGACGTCATACTAATGGACAACTGGATTCCGGGTCCCGGTGGAATTGAGACTACGCGCCGGATCAAATCGGAAACGGATATTCAACATATCCCCGTGATCTTTTTCAGCGCCAACAGCAATGTCAACCAACTGGCGGGCGAAGCCAGGGCTGACTATTTCCTTCAAAAACCTTTTGACATCATCGAACTCGAGCAGATCGTCAACAATGCCATCACGCATGCCGTGGCGGCCAGAGGGAACGGATAAATTCTCCCATGCGGGCTCCTGTGAGAATATGACAGGGCTGTGTGATCTGTAAGGCAAACCGGGGCATAAAGGGCGATTCCGCATCGACAGGATCCTGGACGACGGTGATGCCCCCTCGTGCTTTCACATAGGCCAGCCCCTCGGCTCCATCGGCATTACCGCCGGAGAGCAGCATACAGACCAGCCGATCGCCGTAGAAATCGGCAGCTGTCTTAAAGCTCACGTCAATACTGGGTCTGCTGAAATGGACCGGTTCGGAATTGTCCAGCGAAAAACTGCCGTCATGCTCAATCAGCACATGATAGTCCGCCGGCGCCAGGTATACATTTCCTGGCTGAGGAACCTCTTTCTCTTCCACTTCGCTGACGAGGAGCGAAGTACGGGAAGCGAGGATGTCTTCCAACGCCGATTCAAACTGGCTGTTCCGGTGTAGGACCAGGAGCAGGGGAACCGGGAAACCCGCCGGGATCCAGGGAAACAGGGACAAGAGCACCTGCAGACTCCCGGCCGATCCCCCGATCACGATCAATTCAATGGATCTCATTGACTTTCCTCCATATTTTTTCCTTGCCGTCGAATTGACGGTACCGGTCGGCGATCAACGAAAACCGCAGGGATTCCTTGTTGCCCAGGGCGAGGAAACCAAAATTCTCGAGACTGCTGTCGAGCAGGTTCAACACCTTTGTCTGAAGTCCCCGCTCAAAATAGATCAGCACATTCCTGCAAAGGATAAGCTGAAATTCATTGAACGAGAAATCCGATGCCAGGTTGTGCGTCGAGAAAATCATCTTTTCCGCCAAAGCGGTATCGAATTTCGCCAGGTCATAATTGGCTGTATAATAAGACGAAAAATCCATATGCCCCCCGGATTGTAAATAATTGGATGAATATTTCTGCATCTGACTGACAGGGAAGATCCCGCTTCTCGCCCTTTCGATGACCTGCGGATTGATATCCGTCCCATAAAGCAATGACTTATGCAAGAGACCCGCCTCACGGAGCAGGATCGCCATCGAATAGACCTCTTCCCCGGTAGAACAACCCGCATGCCAGATCCTGATAAAAGGGTAGGTAGCCAATACCGGTAATATTTTCGCCCGAAGCGTCTTGTAAAAACCAGGATCCCGCAGCATTTCGGTGACGTTGACGGTGATCTCTTCGACAAACCGCCTGAAATAATGCGGGTCATTTTTCAGCCGGTAACGGAATTCCGCGAAACTGGGAAACTTATCCAGCGTAAATAGCCGCTGCACCCTCCGCTGGAGAGAGGTCTTGGAATACTCGGTAAAATCATATCCGTAATGCAGGAAGAGGTCCTGCAAGAGAATTTCCAACTCTTCATATCGTATGCTCGTCAGTTCCAGACCTGCCAGGGATTTTATACTTTACATATATTCATTTCTCATACAACCAGATCCTCAGCAGCGAGATGAGTTGGTCGATATCCACCGGTTTTGAAATATAATCCGAAGCACCCGCCTGTATGCATTTCTCCCGGTCCCCCGTCATCGCCTTGGCCGTTACGGCGATGATGGGCACGGCCTTCAGCCGCGGGTCGCGCCGGATCCTGGCAATGGCTTCATACCCGTCCATCTCGGGCATCATCATGTCCATCAGGATGATGTCGATCATATCGGCTTTTTCCGCCAGGGCCAGCGCCTCCTTCCCATCCATCGCCGAGAGGATCTTCATCTTATGCTGTTCGAGCGCCTTTGTCAGGGAGAAGATATTCCTTACATCGTCATCCGCGATAAGAACCGTTTTGTTCTGAAGCACGGCTTCGAGGGCGCCGAGCTTGCTCAGCGCGCTGGCCGGCGGCAGGGTGTTCCTTTTCTCGTCTACCAGGTGCAGGAAGAGCGAGACCTCGTCGAGGATCCGCTGATAAGAATGCGCCGTCTTTACGACGATCGAGTCGGCATATTGCTTGATCTTGAACTCCTCCACACGTGAGATACTCTTGCCCGTAAACACGATGATGGGAATATTCTCCAGTTCCTTGTTCTGTTTGATGGTTTCAAGCGTCTCATAAGCCCTGCTGCCAGGGATGCCCATATCCAGGATCACACAGTCCACTTCTCTCTTTTGTAAAGCCGCAATACCCTGATCGACGGAATTGGCGATCTCCGGATGGACCTCATAATTCGCCAGGAAGTATGCCAGGGCCCTGGCATGCTTCGTGTTGTCTTCGACGATGAGCACCTTCTTGGATTTACGGTTCAGCACATATTCGATCTTCCGGAAAACGCTATCCAGCGTTTCGAATGCCAGCGGCTTGTTTACAAAATCCACCGCTCCTTTCAGCAGGCTTTCATTCTTCACTTCGAAGGATGACATAATATGAACCGGGATATGACGGGTCTGGGGATCTTTTTTCAATTCATCCATCACTTCCCATCCGTTTTTCACGGGCAATTGGATATCCAAAAGAATGCCGGCCGGCTTGTATCTTTTAGCAAGCGGCATAGCGGCATCCCCCCGCACGGCAACGACACCCTTATACCCTTTTGTCCGGGCAAACTCAAGGAGTGATTTTGCAAACATCGTATCGTCTTCCACAATAAGCAGGACCTTATCCCCGGCAGCAAGACCATTCCTGTCGTCGGGAATCTCATCGGGGATACTGGAAAGCGTCAGCAGTTTTTCGGAGCGGACATCCGGCTGGGACAGGGCGGTGGCAGGCGGAGGGACCGCTCCGGGATCGCCGGTCGTCACGAACCCTTCCGGAGCCGCAACAGGCTGTTCCGAGAGGGAGTAGTCCACCGGGAACTGAGGGATATATACGATGAATTCCGAGCCTTTTCCCGATTCGCTGTTGACGCTGATGCCGCCACCGAGCAACTTGCTCAACTGGAGACTGATGGACAAGCCCAACCCGGTACCCCCATATTTTCTGCGGGTGGAACCATCGGCCTGCTGGAAGGCTTCGAAAATCAGCTGGTGTTTTTCCGGAGGAATGCCGATCCCTGTATCCCGTACCGTAAAGTCGACAAAATTCTTATTGATAGGAGATTGGCTGATTTTCAGGCTTATCGACCCGGCGCCCGTAAATTTAAAAGCATTGGAGAGCAGGTTTTTCAGGATCTGCTCCAGCCGCATCCTGTCGGTCCCGATCTGTGCGGGCGCCCCCGGCTCCGTGATGAACTGCAGGTCGAGGTTCTTCTCTTTTGCCAGGGGGCTGAACAACATCCTCAGGTCCCCGACGACTTCTTCCAGGGAGACGACCGAATACTCCAGCTTCATTTTGCCCGATTCGATCCTCGACAGATCCAGGATCTCATCGATGAGCTGCAACAAGCCATAGCCCGAGTTCTGGATGATACGCGCATATTCTTCCTGCTCGCCTGTCAGCGTGTGTTCATTGTTTTCAGCCAGCAGGCGCGACAGCAGGAGAATGGAATTGAGCGGCGTCCTCAACTCATGAGACATATTGGCCAGGAACTCGGACTTATATTTTGTACTCAGCGCCAGCTCTTCGGCTTTTTTCTGAATATCGAGATTGCGCTGGACGACGAGATCGTTTTTCTCTTCCAACAGCCTGGACCGTTCCTCAAGCTCGTGATTCGTTTGGAGAAGTTCTTCCTGCTGCACCTTCAGCTCTTCCTCCGAGACCTGCAGTTTTTCTGCCTGGACTTCCAGTTCCATATTCAGGTTCTCCAATTCGCTATGCTGGGACTGCAATTCCTCGGACTGCGCCTGCGTTTCCTCGAGCAGCTCCTGCACCTTCATACGGTTCTGCATGGTGTTGACGGCAATCCCGATATTGTCCATGACGATTTTCAACAGTTCGAGATCCGGACCTGTGAATTTTTTTGTCTTGCCCAGCTCGACGACGCCCTTCAATCTCTTGTCGAAAAAGAAAGGAATCGCCAGCACCTGTTTGGGCAGGATCTCCCCGGCGGCGAAACTGATCGGCATTTCCGCTTCGTCGACATCGTTCAACAGGATCTCTTCGCCATTTGCCGCGGCTTGCCCCACGATCCCTTCCCCGATCCGGATCCGGTTGCGCCGGGTATCCGGCGACAGCGCATAGCCGCCGGTTAATACCAGGATCCGATCTTCCATCCTGCCATTTCCGCTCCCGTTACCATTTCCACCGCCATTGGCCGCCAGGTAGAAGGCGCCGACCTGGCATCCGGTATACTTCGCCAGGAAGCCGAGGATCCGGGACGCAAGAGACTTCATATCGTTGTCCCCTACCATCTCCGTGTTCAACCCGGCGATCCCCGTCTGCAACCATTCCTTGTGAGACAGGACCCCGAATGAATATTCAAGGGAGATCGCCATTTTATTAAGAGAACCGGACAGGACCCCCAGATTGTCTTTTTCCTCGTCCGCGACGCGGGTACCATAATTGCCCCCGGAAATCTTGTCTGCGATCCCGCTGATGATATCGATACGCCGGGAAATGTCTTCGTCCTTCTGCTTTAGCTCGGCATAGAGGGCCGTTCGTTGTTGAAAATCGCCATAGACACGCCAATAAAAAATCAGGGTGATCAGGAGGGAAAGAGACGCGGCGATCACAATCAGCAAAGGCGTATAACCGGAATACTTCCGCACTTTTTCGATCCGGTCGACCATCAGCCGGCGTTCTTCCGTCTGCATCCGTGTGATCACCTGGCGCGTCTGTCGCATAGAGTCCCTCTCTTTCTGCACATCTTCGAGACTGTAGATATTATTGGCCTTTTTCTGATCGATGACCCGGCCCAGCATTTCTAAAGGCTGAGCCACCATTTCGCGCAACTGCTTCACATTCGACTGTTGAACCGGATTGTCCGATACCATGACTTCTATGCTGTCGATGATGAGGTGCACCCGGTCACCGGCCATATTATAGGCCCCCAGGAAAGAAGTATCTTCCGTGATCAGGAAGCCCCGTTGCCCGGATTCCGCATCCTTAAGGACGGAAAGCACATTGTCCAGCTTGATGATAACGGAGTCGGTGTGATCCACCCATTGGGCGCCGTTCAGCAGGTTTCGGATGCTGCTGTAAGAAGCAACGGAAGTGACGATCAGGATGAGCAAAGATAAACCAAACCCGATCTGAAGATTGCGTAATAACCCGGGTCGAGGGACAATGTTCATGTTGAAATAGGTTTTAACTATTTGTAAGAGGGGCTTCGGCGGCGCCGGTTGGCTCATTGCCGCCAGCGGATCTCTTCAACGGGATCGAAAAATAGAACAGGGACCCATGACCCGGCTCGCTCTCCACGCCGTATTTCCCCTGGTGCCGTCTGATAATCTCCGCACAGATATACAGACCGATACCCAGACCCTGGAAACGGTTGGCGGTATCCTCAACCCGGTAAAATTTGCTGAAAATATGGGCCTGGTTCTCCTTGCCGATGCCGATCCCGAAATCCTTCACGGCGACATATAAATGATTGTCTTTCGTGACAGACGTCTCTATCTCTATTTCCTTGATATCGGGAGAATACTTAACGGCATTGGAAAGGTAGTTCAGGATCACCTGCTCGATTCGTATCTCGTCGCCGTACAGATCGACTTCCGCATCCCCCTTCCGCACGATGGTATAGTCGGCATAAGTCTGCCCGATCATCTCGATGGCATTGGAGAGGATGGGCGCGAATCGAAAAGAGTGTTTATTGAATTTCAACTTGCCGCTCTCGATCTTTGAAATATCCAGCAGATCCGCTATCAGGTTATCGAGTTTCCGGACCTGGATCAAGGTCCTTTCGACATAGGTCTTCACAGGATTCGTCTCTTCCATGTCCCGCTCCAGCAACTGCACATAAGCCTTTATGGTGGTCAGGGGCGTCTTCAGCTCGTGGCTGGCTATGCTGATAAATTCATCCTTCTTCCGAACCGCTTCCTTCTGGTCCTCTATATCGGTAAAAGTCCCCACCCACTTGACGATCTTCTGCCCTTCCTTGACGGGCATGGCCCTGAGCAGGTAAAACCGATACTGCTCCTGGTCCTTCCGTCTCATCCTCAATTCGAGCTCGAGCGGCTCTCCGGATGCCACCGCCCGCCCCCACTGCAACGCCAGATCCTCCTCATCCGGGTGGATGGAAGGGAAAGCATGCCCGGAAGAGGAATAGCGAAGCCATTCCCGGTTGACATATTCGATATTGCCATCAGCACGCGTCGTAAAAGCGATCTGGGGAATCGACTCCAGGATAGAATGCAGCTCGTTGGCACGTTCCAGGATCTCCGCCTGGACCTTCTTGCGAAATTCTATTTCCGAACGGAGACTGGCCTGTATTTCATTTAGCTCACGGTTTTGCTCATAGAGACGGTAGAATGTTTTTACCTTAAGCAGGAGGATATCCGTATCGATGGGTTTCGTGATATAGTCGGTTCCCCCGGAAGTATAGCCTCTGGTGATGAATTTCTTATCGGTGCTCACGGCGGAAAGAAATATGATCGGCACGTCCCTGGCCTTACTATAACCGCTGATCGCCTCCGCTACCTCGAAGCCATCCATGTGCGGCATCTGCACGTCCAATATGATCAGCGCATAAGAATTACGCAGGATCTTTTTCAAAGCCTCCTCACCGCTGGAGGCGGTATCAGTTGGAAATGAATGTAACTCCAGGATAGTCTTGAGGGAAAAGATATTCTCCGGCTTGTCGTCCACAATAAGTATCATATCCAAATATATTGTATCGCGATCTTCATCATGCTCCTTCTGTTCAACCCAAACAGGCCTTCGCAAATGTAAGCGATATAGGCCATCCGAATCCCTGAAAATCATTAAAAAAAATGGGGAAGTATTTCTACAGTTTCCCGTGATCCCACTGCTCGTTTTTTTGTACGGAAGGACGGGAGAATCCTCATAAGCCGCCACTGTCGCATATTCCACGGATAAGCCGCCATCCCGTCGTATGGAAGCGCGTTTTGGATTAATAGTTGCTTTCCCTAAGACAAAAGAATATTACCCATGATTCACAATATCGCACATACCCTGTCGCCGATCCGCCCGGCAGATCTCTTCCGGGAAGATAAAAACCAGTTTTACAGGAACAAACTCAGGAGAGCGGACCGGCAGGGGCAGGAATTTATACGATACCTGGCGCCTCCTCCTCCCGACGAGCAAACGATCAGGCGTTTGAATTCGCTGGCTTGCCAGGCGCCTTTTTGCATTTATAATAAGTATCGGAAAAACAACCTTCTCTGATCCATGCTGACACCCACCCCCTACCTGAAAAAGACATTTTATCAGACAGGCGACCAGATCGCCTTCGCAGCGCGCTTCTTTCGCGAAGTATTCAGGCCGCCCTATCAATGGAGGGAGATCATCTTTCAATGCTACCTCGTTGGGTATAAATCGCTGTTGCTGATAGGCATCACCGGTTTTATCATGGGATTGGTGCTCACGATCCAGACCCGGCCCTCCATGGCCGCCTTCGGAGCCGAATCCCTGATACCAGGAATGGTGTCCGTATCCGTTATACGTGAAATAGGTCCGGTGATCACGGCCCTGATCTGTTCCGGGAATATCGGCAGCCGGATGGGCGCGGAATTGGGATCCATGCGGGTTACCGAGCAGATCGACGCCATGGAGGTCTCAGCCGTCAACCCCTATCACTTCCTCGTGGTAAAGCGCGTACTGGCTACGACGCTGATGATTCCCCTGCTGGTCGTCTTCGCCGATTCCGTGGGTCTCTTTGGATCCTATGTCGCCATGAACATCCATAGCAGGTCGACCCTTTACCACTTCTTTTCGCAGGCGATGGGAAAAATCGATTTCGGAGATATCTTCCCCGCGTTTGTCAAAACTTTCTTCTTTGGCTTTGCGATCGGCATCATCGGCTGTTTCAAAGGATATCATGTCAGCGGTGGCACCGAAAGCGTCGGAAAGGCCGCCAACTCAGCCGTCGTATCCGCCTCGCTGGCGGTATTCGTGATAGACATGCTGGCGGTGCAGATAACCGACCTGTTTAACAGATAACCGACCTGTTTAATAAGCAGGCTCAACCCATAAAAATAAAGAGACCGGACACAGATACGGGACACAGATACGCGACCGGGAAAAACAGATCCTCTCAAATACAAATCATGACAAAATAAACGAAGTCAAATAAATGATGCCCGAAACAGAAAACGATATCGCTCCCGCCCCGACAGACGGCGAAGTGTTGTCTCCGGCCGGACAGGAAGAACCGGTCGTCGAAATCACCGGCGTGAGTAAATCCTTTGGCGAGCACCCTGTCCTGAAAAATATAGCCCTGCAGGTCAGAAAGGGTGAAAACCTGGTCGTGCTTGGCAAGTCCGGCTCGGGCAAATCCGTACTGATCAAATGCATGGTGGGCCTGGAGACCCCCGACGAAGGAGAGATCCGGGTTTTCGGAAAGAACATAGTAGACCTCAGCTATCGCGAGCTCAATGAGGTAAGGGTCCGGGTGGGCTTCCTCTTCCAGAGCGGCGCCCTCTACGACTCGATGACCGTCCGGGAGAACCTGTCCTTCCCCTTGAAAATGCATCACAAAAGCATGCCCTATGAAGAAAGAGACCGGCGGATCCATGAAATGCTCGACAACGTCGGACTGCACGACGCCGTAGACCAGATGCCATCGGAACTCTCCGGCGGCCAGCAGAAGCGAATTGGCCTGGCAAGAACCCTGATCCTCCGCCCCGAACTCATGCTATACGATGAACCTACCACGGGTCTCGACACAGGTACTTCGCACGAGATCAGTGAGCTGATCCTCAAGATGCAGCGCAAATACAAGATCTCTTCCATCCTCATTACGCATGATATGGCCTGTGCAAAAATGACGGCCGACCGGATCGTCATGCTGAAACAAGGGGAGATCGTCGCCGAAGGTTCGTATGAAGAGTTGGAAAAGTCAAAGGACGAATGGATCCATTCATTTTTCATTTAAAAAAAAGAAAAGATGCCAAAAGAACCGGGTTATAGATGGAAATTAGGGTTGTTCGCGACGATCACCCTGGTCTTGCTGGTCATCGCCATCTTCGTGATCGGCCGGCAAAAAAACCTTTTTGGTTCCGTCTTTAACATCAGCACCGTCTTTCGGTCCGTCAGCGGGTTAAAAGTCGGTAACAATGTACGCTTCGGCGGGATCGACGTCGGAACCATCGACGACATCGAACTGATGACCGATACGACCGTTCGCGTGGACATGGTGATCCAAAGCAGCGTGAAAAAATTCATCCATCGTAATTCGGTGGCCAGCATCAGTTCCGACGGGCTGATGGGCGACAAAGTCATCGTGATTGCGCCAGGGCAGGATACGACCGGCGCGCAACGGGCGCCCGTCAACGGGAATGAGATCCTGGAGTCCCGCGCTCCTATCGAAACAGACCAGATCATGGTGAGCCTGAAGACATCCGCGGACAACGCGGCCATCATCACCACACAGCTCGCGGAACTTACATCGCGTATCAACAGCGGCAAAGGAGCCCTGGGGAAATTGCTGAAGGACACGACGCTCTCAAGCAATATCTCTTCCACCATGAAGAACCTGAAAAAGAGTTCCGAAGGGCTCAACGAAAATATGGAAGCCGCCAAACACAATTTCCTGCTGAGAGGCTATTTCAAAAAGAAAGAGAAGGAGAAAAAGAAAAAGGAAGAAGAGGAACAGAAGAAGGAAGAAGAAAGCAGCGGAAAAACCCCCAAAGACCAGAAGAAGCAATAGAATGGCCTGTCAGAACGGTTAACCGGGATCGATCATCCTGCAATAGCCGCCGGTCGTGTAAGAATGCAGGAGGCGGACGGCGATTTTATACCTTTGTCCAAAGGTTTCCTATTTTGCCACAAAAAACGGTCCTGAAAAAACGAAAAGTTCTGTATCATGTCATGGCCTGGCTGGCCGTTTGGCTGTCATGGGTGCTGGTATTCCGGAACTATTCGTTCTCCCTGACAAAAAGCATGACCATAGAGTTCTGTTACCTGTTATTCATCACGGGGGATTTCTATATCATTCTCTATGGATTTGTTCCCCGGCTCCTGAAGAAGAGACGGCATGTCCTCTTCTTCCTCTCTTCGGTTCTCCTCATCGGCTTTTCGGCATGGCTCCGGGCGCTCTTGTCGCGGGAAATGAATATCCATATTTTTGACAGCCGCCCCCTCCCCTCCTTTGGAAGACTCTTTGTGGATTCCTTCCTCAACATATTCATCTGGACAAATATCATCCTGACGGTGAAAATGCTGCTTGACCGGGCATACAACCAGCAGCAGTTCGCCCTCCTGGAACAGGAAAGGGTCAAACATGAACTGGACTTCCTGAAAGCACAGATCAACCCGCACGCACTCTTCAATTCACTCAATTCCATATATGGCCATATCGACAAAAACAACCAGACCGCCCGGGACATCCTGCTGAAATTTTCCGGGCTCCTGCGCTACCAGTTATACGATTGCACGGTTGACAGGATCAGCCTCGCAAAAGAGATCGAATACCTCCGGAACTATATCTCCCTCCAGCAGGTCCGCAAGGAAGAGAACCTGATCGTCGACCTGGGAATCCAGGACGGAAACGCGGAATATGTCATCGCCCCCCTGTTGCTGGTGATCCTCGTAGAAAATGCCTTCAAATTTGTAAGTAACTTTACATCCAGACCCAATAAGATCGTTATCCGGGCAGGTCTCAGGGAGAACCTGTTCAGCTTCTATGTTTTTAACACCACCGAATGCGAACCACCCGCTTCCACCCGGTCTTCAGGCGGAATCGGACTGGTCAATCTGCGGCGAAGGCTGGAACTGCTGTACCCGGGCAAATATGAGATGGCCGGCCAACAGCAGGAGGGTTTCTACGAAACCAGCCTGGAGATCGAGCTCTGACCCCGGAAGAGATCGCATGGAAAACAACGGCCCGGGGCGCCAAAACGAGGGAGGAAGGGAGGGAAGGGCGGTAATCATTGAACCACAAACCGACAAATGACCAGGCCATGATAAAATTGAAATGTATCATTATCGACGACGAGCCCGTTGCGCGAAAGCTGCTTGCGGAGTTTATCGAAGACATCCCCTTCCTGGAATTGACGGGTCAGGCGGAAAACCCGTCGAAAGCCGTCGCGTTGCTCAACGGGCAACCCGTCGATATCATCTTCCTGGATATCAATATGCCCCGGGTAAATGGCATCGACTTCCTGAAGAACCTGAAAAACCCGGCCGCCATTATTATGACGACGGCCTATTCGGAATATGCCGTCGAGGCCTTCTCATTGGATGTCCTGGACTACCTCGTAAAACCCATCCCCTTCGAACGGTTTTTGAAGGCCTGCAATAAGGCCAGGGAGAGGTATGAGACGCGGGAGACCCACGACTACTTCTTTATCAAATGCGATAACCAGATCGAAAAAGTGCTTTTCCCGGATCTGCTGTATGCCGAATCGAGGTCGAACTATGTGATGCTCCATACGGCGCAGCGCAAGATGATCGTATATATCACGCTCAAAAGTCTCGGGGAGCAGTTGCCTTCCGCACATTTCATAAAAGTCCACAAATCCTTTCTCGTCAACCGCCACAAGATAAAAAGCATCGAAGGCAACCTCCTGAATATCGGAACCGAAAAGATCGCAATCAGCCAGACCTTGCGGGAGAAGGTACTGCAGGAGATCCTGAAAGACAAAATGATCAAACGGTAACCCGACGACTGAAGGATAGCCAACTGACACGTCACCGTCTGTCGGGAAAGACCGTCCCCCGGTGGCAGGTATTGCAGGTGATGCCCAGGGAAGGATCTCCGAGGAGGGGGCGTCTGATGGAAAAGAATTTCTTGTTGACGGCAAGCGTCATACGCATCATGGCGCGGGCGATCTCTTTCTCCGGTTTCGCATCGCTGGCGAAGTCGAGATGGACCGAATCCTTTTCCGGAGCATGACAGAAATTACAGGCTACGCCCAACCCGTCTTCAAAATCGTCGATCATAATCTTCTGCAGGTCTTTGGAGCTGATATCCGCCGGCAATACCCTGAGATTGGAATACGGTCCCGGTTCAGCGTTTCCGCCGGATCCGCCGCTCCCCTTGCCCGGGCTTCGGCCGGTAGCCGCGGTAGTGGCTGCCGAGCAGATCCAGACCATGACTATCAAAAGGCCCGCAACCGCTATTTTTCGTTTGAATCGCATAGCTTACACTTTTTTACAACGGATGGAAGCTGCCTAAGGCTTGATGGCCGGGTCCAGGGGCGTATCGGTAACGGCGAGCGTATGCGCGTGTTCCACATACTGAACGCTCGTCAACCCGAGCAGGTTACGAAGTCTTTCAGCGGGCACTTTCATCGGACCGGGAGAAGGCGCGGATCCCGGGGCCGGCTGGGGGAAGGCCGTAGACATCGCGGTATGAAAGGTGATATTGCCTTCCACTTTTTGCACGGTCTGGTGGATATGGCCGTTCAACACGGAGACAGACCCGAAACGCTTCAGCAGGGACAAGGCGCGGGCCCCGTCGCTGGTTCCCCATCCCCATTGAGGATAAAGCGCCCAGAGCGGGATATGCGCAAAGACCACGAGAGGAGTGCTGGCCGAACGCTCCCTGAGATCATCCTCCAGCCAGGCCATTTGATCCTCACCCAGGACGCCCAGACCGCCATCCACCTGTGTCATCACATTGACCAGCCCGACAAAATGCACACCCTGCATGTCGAAGCTATACCAGCCCTTGCCTTTCGTCCCCTTTCCGTATCGTTCCAGATATAGCTTCCCGTTATCGGTGACATCGTGTTCGCCGGGTACATAGAATACTTTTTCAGCTTTCGCCGTCTTCAGGACCTGTTCCAGCGTATCGAATTCATCGGCCTGCGCCAGGTGGGAAAGATCGCCGGTATGCAGGATAAAAGACGGCGCAGGCATGGCGTTGATGCGGTCGATCGCCGCCCGAAGGGTCCCGGTCACGTCCGGATTGGCAGCCTTATTGAAACCGATATGGCTGTCACTGATCTGTACGAAGCTGAAATCGGAAGGAGGAATCACAAGCCCCTTTTTCAGGTTTCCGCTTGCCGGATCGACCAGCTGGTTCATACCGTATGATTTCAGGATGCCTCCAGACATCATCCACAACACGCCGGTGCCGGCCCAGGCCATACATTTCAGAAATCCGGCCCGGTCGATTCCATCGGCGTCTTCGTATTTTTCTTTTTCCATTTTTTTACTTTTTGGTGGGAATAAGTGTTTGACCACACGAAGAAAGGAGGAAACCGGGCAGCCGGTAAATCTTTTACAGCTAACCCTGAAATTCCTTGATGACTGATGAGATAGGAAGGATCGCGGGTTTCTGTTTATCTTTGCAGCCAGTACAAAAGCTGCAACTATGAATTTCAAGCTTACCCAGATACCCGAAAGAACGGACAAGCCGCGCGGACATGGCCTCACGATGATCACCGACAAAGGACTTAGCATCGCTGAAACCCGTAATCTCGTCTCGATAGCGGGCCCGCATATCGATATTGCAAAACTCGCTTTCGGCACCCCCTATATCACGCCGGACCTCAGGGAGAAGATAAAAGTATACCAGGACGCCTCCATACCCGTCTATTTCGGAGGCCTGCTGTTCGAAGCCTTCCTGGTCCGCAACCAATTTGCGGACTATCTGGGTGTCCTGCAGGACTTTGGCATCGGCTACATAGAAATATCCGACGGGTCCGTGAACATTCCCCATGCTGAAAAATGCGGTTATATCGAAAAACTGTCCCGCCACGGCGTGGTCCTGAGCGAAGTGGGCTCCAAGGACCGGGACAGGGAACATATTACCCCTCCCTATCAATGGATCCGGCTGATGAAGGCGGAGTTGGAAGCAGGAGCCAGCTATATCGTGGCCGAAGCGCGTGAGACAGGGACCGTCGGTCTCTACCGCGACTCCGGCGAAGTACGGGAAGGCCTTGTCCAGGAGATCCTGACAAAGATCGCGGCCGAAAAGATCATCTGGGAAGCGCCGGCTAAAGATCAGCAGCTCTACTTCCTGGAACTGCTGGGCGCCAATGCCAATCTTGGCAATATTGCACCTGCCGAGGTCATAGCCCTGGAGGCGATGCGCGTGGGTCTGCGCGGTGACACCTTCCATTTATACCTGGAAAAACACTGATTACTCTCTTATCATTTCTCACTCATTCACCATTCACCATTCAATACTCACTACTGGCTATTCACCAATCATTAATGGCTATTGACCACTCACTACTGACTACTGGCGACTATCCCGGACCATAATTTCTCTTCATTTGCCCCGACGAACCTCCTTCGTCGGTTTCATCACTAATATTTGCTGGCTTCTTCCAGTATGTCGATAGCCTTCTCGCCGAGACTCAGCGAGGCGGCTTTTAAAAGGGCATCCAACTGACCCGGAGACGTTGCACTGGCTATGGGCGCTGCTACGGCGGGACGGGTCAACAGCCACGCAATGGCGACACTGGCGGGGGTGGTATGATATTGTGCGGAGACTTCATCCAGGGCAGCCAGGATCCGGAAACCTCTTTCGGTAAGATATTTTTTATTACCTTCTCCGCGGGCGCTCTTCGACAGATCTTTCTCTGAACGATATTTCCCCGTCAGGAATCCGCTGGCCAGCGAAAAATAACTGATTACGCCGATATGCTGTTGCACGCACAGGGCCTGTGCACCCTTTTCGAAACCTTCGCGGTCGTAAAGATTATAAAGGGGCTGAAAGGTCTGGTAACGGGGATAGCCCTCTCTGTCGCTGGCATCCAGGGACACCTTTAGCCTTTCCGCGGACATGTTGGAAGCTCCTATCCACCTGACCTTTCCTTCTTTTACCAGTTGCGCGTAGGCTTCGAGCGTCTCTTCGACCGGGGTATCGGTCACATCCCAATGGGTCTGATAGAGATCGATCACATCGGTCTGCAGCCTCTGCAGCGAGTCTTCTACTGCTTTCAGGATATATTTCTTACTGGTATCCCTCTTTCCGCTCCCCATATCGCCGCCGACTTTTGTAGCCACTACGACCTTGTCGCGGTTTCCACGCAGCTTCATCCAGCGGCCAATAATCGTTTCTGATTCTCCCCCCTGGTTGCCCTCCGCCCAACGCGAATAGACATCTGCGGTGTCGACGAGGCTGAATCCCGCTTCCAGGAATTTGTCCAATAGCTCAAAAGAAGCCTTCTCATCGATCGTCCATCCAAAAACATTTCCCCCGAATGCGAGCGGGGCTACCCGCAGATCGGATTTGCCCAATAGTCTTTTTTGCATCTTTTATTTTTTGTTTCCGGCACTAAACAGCCGGCAGTTTTTATTGTTCGCGCCGGCATCGCTTCAATCCGCAAATATTTGCCTCTTACCGCGCCACCGTTCATTGCTCTGACTCCGCCTCCCCTGCACCGACGATATGCATGTCCACATCCTGTTGCAAAAAATAGATCACCTTGCAATCCTTTTCCGTCAGCCCCTGAGGGATTTTCAAATCGACAATGCCCGAACCCGCCTTATCCGCCGTCATGGTCTTAAAATCCCTCACCACGTTCACATGATCCAGGGTCCGCCCGCTGTTCTCTCCGGCCAGGACATGACTGGCTGCCCGGAGCTGCACCAACGCAACCTGCAGTCGCAAACCAGCGGGATTTTCCAATTTA
This sequence comes from Puia sp., assembly GCA_031292515.1. Lineage (GTDB taxonomy): Bacteria > Bacteroidota > Bacteroidia > Chitinophagales > Chitinophagaceae > Puia. The sequence continues at coordinate 85,539 of JARLGZ010000104.1, forward strand.
CAGAACACCCTGATCGTATGACTGTCCACGCCACGAACCCGGACTATCGCCGTCCGTCCGGCGGTATTTTTCAACTCATCATTTATTACCGATCGTATACGGCCTCCATCCGAGCCGACAAATTCCTTCTTCCCATTGACAATCACCTGTGGAGTATAGACGCTCTGCAGCCGCAGCACCTGCGCATATTGGCTTTGTCTGCGGGTATAATCCGGGTTGCTGAAAGCGTCCGCCCAACCCAACCGGTTCCAATAGTCGACATGGAATCCCAGCACGTATACTTGTTCATTGCTGTAATCCTTTCTGATCACCGAAAGCAATGCATCCGCCGGCGGACAACTGGAACAGCCTTCGGACGTGAATAATTCCACCACCGCGAAACCCGTGGCAAACGGGGAACCAAACCCTTTCTCCGGGGATCGTTCAGGTGGAGTTCCTCCCTTCAGAATCCGGGATGCCCCATACCACCCCATCACCGCCACCAGCGGCACAACTAATAATTTTATACCTGCCATAAAAAAAATTGTGGATATAAAACTATCGAAACCTCCTGCAGCGGACTGTCAGACCGGTGACAGTCCCGTATTTTGCTCTTTTACCGGTTCGGGCACAGGATCTTCTTTGAGCAGATCGTGCATGTACTGGTACTTGAGACGTTCATAAAAAGAATGTCTGTCGACCACCAGCGCCACCAGGCTCGCCACCATCCCCGCCAGCATCAGGTGAAAGATCACATTGTGACGATCTGTCATCTCCAGAACCAGGATGGCCGAGGTGAAAGGGGTCCGCGTAACGCCGGTGAGGAACCCTACCATACCCGAAAGTACGAGAAGGTTGGTATTCGCGTCGGATAACCGAAACCAGCCGGCCATCGTAGAACCAATGCTGGCGCCCGCACTCAGGGCGGGGGCAAAAACCCCGCCGGCGCCACCGCTGGTAAAGGACAGGACCGGGCCCGCCACCCTCATCAGCGGCACGTACCAGGGCGAGTATTTATCGTGGGTGAATAATACCGTGGTCATCAGCTCTTTGCCCGACCCCATCATATTCTCATTTACAAAATAGGCCACGCCAATCACGATCCAGGAACAGATCGCCAGGTAAAGGAGATGTTGGTAGTTGAAACGGAATTTGCCTTTCCAGGCGAACAGATACAGCATCAGCCTGGACATCATCGCTCCCAGCAGACCCGTCATAACCGCCACCAACGCCACGCCCAGAAAGATAGTGCCGGAAAGCCGGCCGATATCCGGGTAGCCCAGATACAGGTAGGGACCCAGCAGGCCCTGTGCCGTCAGCCCCGCAATGATCACCGCGGAGAACAGAGCCGTCTTGAAATAGCTGATATGCGTCTTGGTGAGCTCCTCCACGGCAAAGACAATTCCCCCGAGCGGGGTATTGAAAGCCGCGGCGAGACCGGCCGCCGCACCCGTCATGATCATATTCCGCCTGGAAATCTTCGGCCAGGACTTCGGGAGCCATTGATTGATCTTCCTGAATACCGAGCCTGCGATCTGGATCGTAGGCCCCTCCCGTCCAATGACCCCTCCTCCAAATGCCATGACCAGGCTGGACACGATCTTCACAACCAGGATCCTGAGACTTAACAGTTTGCCCACTTTGTCCTTATAACGCGGCGTGCTCAGCTCGATGGCTGCAATGACCTGGGGGATACCACTTCCCCTCGCATAGGGGGCGAAGCGCTTGACCAGCCACCAGGAGAGGATGAAACAGAGCGGCGATATGACGAACAATAAGGGGCCGCAATGATGAAAAACAAAGGTGGTTCCGTGCTCGGCAAACGCAAACAATTTGGTATACAAGACGGCAATCAACCCCGTCGCCAGAGAAGCGACCCAGAACGGAACGGCTTGCAGCAGGTTCTGTTTCAGCTTCTCATTACGGATGCTGTCAAAGGAGCTCTTCAACCGGGCGCGGAGTCTATGTATCAGTGCCATAGCGATAAATGATAAAACAAAGATAACCCTCATCGAACGATTAAGGTATCCTCTATTTTCAAATAAATTTTAATTTGACCCTGGCAGATGCTTGAGTTTCTGGATTAAAACGCTTACTTTAGGAACCGGCCCCATTACTTAACCCAAATTAGTTCAGTCCTAATGAAACCCCTTCAGCAAAAACTGATGAATTTCCAGGCGGAGATAGGGTCGCTTGCACCGGTGGAAATATCAACTCCCTTTCAATCCCCCGGGAGTGAGGCAGGCACGGTAAACACCTCAAACGAAAAAAATACCACGAACACAGGTGACAACGAACACAGATCCGCGAAAGATAACGGGTACACCAGAAAAAATGGCCGCCTTAATATTCCCGCCAAAATAGAAGCCCTGGGGAAACGCTATGTTCAATTTGAAGAGAAGGTAAGATCTTTCGGATATACGGAAGCACTCGATGATTATGAGAAGCGGAAACTGCGTGTCTTCAACCAGCTGAACTTCCTGCAATTGATCACAGGGATCATCGTCCCCATTGCGGGCCTTTTCCACAACGACAAGCTGCCGGCCATGGCCTGGGTGGTGGCCTGCATGCCCGCCATCGTCAGCTTCCTGGTCCTGTGGATGAACGCACACCATTACCATGAGCTGGCCATCTATTCCTATTTTGCCTTATACCCGTTCGCCACCAGTGTCGTATACATGAGCGGGATGAACCTGGGAGTGGAGTTATTCTTTATCCTCTACGGGATCCTTTCCGTATTCTTTTTGCAGCAGATCACCCAGATGATCTATTCGGTGAGCCTCTCCATGATCAGTTATTTCATACTCGCCGTGGTATGCAAGCATTATACCTACCAGTTGGCTACAGCCAACCCCTTCGGATATTTTTTCAACGAGTTGCTGGCGATTGCCTTTATTTTTTACGGACTTTTCCTGATCAAGAAGGAGAATACCGGTTACCACCTGAGTATGCTTGCTCAATACAAGACCCTGGAAGCAAAGAACCTCGAGATCCAGCAGCAGAAAATAGAGATCGCCGAAAATGAAACGTTACTGAAAGGGCAAACCAGCGAGCTGACCGAGCTCAATGCACTCAAGAATAAACTCTTCTCGGTAATAGCCCATGACCTTCGGTCACCGATGTACGCCTTGCAGAACCTGTTCAGCAATATACAGCAATATGACCTTCCGGCGGAAGAGATCAAATCGATGGTGCCCGGCATAGTAAACGACCTCACCTATACGACCAGCCTGATGGAAAATCTCCTGCAATGGGCCCGGAGCCAGATGCAGGCTGACGCCGTGAGACCCGATATGACGGATATTTCCAAAATGATCAGCACGGTAATCGCCTCCCTGCGCCTGCAGGCGGAAGCCAAGCACCTGAAAGTGGTTTGCAGTGCCGACGCACATATCTATGCTTTCGCAGATAAGGATATGATCAGTCTGGTGCTGCGTAATCTCCTTTCCAATGCCATCAAATTCACCCCGCCTCATGGCCTTATTACCATAGGGGCTCACAGCATGGAAGCCTGCATCGAAGTATTCCTGGAAGATACAGGGGTCGGTATTCATCCGGAGGCCATCGCAAAGATCAACCGGAATGATTATTATACGACCAAGGGCACCGCCGATGAGTCCGGCACCGGTCTGGGCCTGATGTTATGCAAGGAATTCCTGGCCCGCAACGAAGGCGCGCTCCACATAGAAAGCGAACCGGGGAAAGGCAGCGTTTTCTCGTTCACGCTGCCGGCAAAGCCATCCCCGGTACCCCCCCCGCCCGCGAAGCCGTCAAGGTAAGCTCCGATCCGGCTTTTATCCCTCTTCCTTATTTTTGCAGAAACAGGAACGCCATGTATACAATCGCCCAAACTCCTCTCCCTCCGTACTTCGCAGTTATTTTTACCTCCCTGCGAACCGAAGGTGACCACGGATATTCCGCCATGGCCGATGAAATGGAAGCATTGGCGGCCCTGCAACCCGGTTATCTGGGATTTGAAAGCGCCCGGGATGGACTGGGCATCTCCATATCGTATTGGGATAGCCCGGAAGCGATCCGGAACTGGAAGAGAAACCTCGATCACCGGGATGCTCAGCAAAAAGGCAGGGATCACTGGTACAGCGCCTACAAGATCAGGGTCTGCAAAATAGAAAGAGATTATGAGTTCTCGCGGGATGCATAAAGGCCTTATTTTTACCGGATGAAGATACAACTATGGTCGGTCGGAAAAAATCATGAAGGCTACGTGAAAGCCGGAATAGAGGATTTTACCGGTCGCATCGGGAGGTATTATCCCGTGGAATGGACGATCCTGCCCGTCCCGAAAAATGCGGGCATGCTCTCCGAAATGGATCTGAAGAAAAAAGAATCGGCCACGATCCTGGACTGGTTGCAGAAAGACGACTACCTGGTAGCCCTGGATGGCAGGGGCAAGGAAATGAGCTCAGAAACGCTGGCCGCCTTTGTCCGGTCGCGGGGCAACGAAAGTCTTAAAAACCTCGTATTCCTGATCGGCGGGGCCTTCGGCCTGGACGAGGCCGTCCTGTCAAGGGCCAACTATCAATGGTCTTTGTCGAAACTGACTTTTCCGCATCAACTGGTTCGGCTGATCCTCACAGAACAGCTCTACCGTGCGTGCACGATCCTGCGGAACGAAAAATATCATCACTCATAAAAAATATCATCACTCATAATAATCACCTACCCATGTCTATCACTATTACGCTTGCCCTCATCATCATCACCTGCCTCGTTTCTTTCGGCGCTTTTAACAACGCAAAAGTATTCGACGAACTGATATTTTATCCGCCCGCCGTTGCCAATGACCGGCAATACTATCGTTTCTTTACCTGCGGATTCATCCATGCCAATTACATGCACCTGGGCTTCAACATGTATTCTTTTTGGATATTCGGCCAATACGTGGAAAAAGAGTTCTTCTGGTATTTTGGGGAGAAGGGCAAATGGCTATACCTGCTGATGTACCTGTCATCGCTTTTCTTCTGCCTGCTGCCAACCTATTTTAAAAACAGGGAGAACTACAACTATCGAAGCCTCGGGGCGTCCGGTGCGGTGTCGGCCGTCATATTTGCCTTTATCTTTCTCAACCCCTTACAGGGCTTGGGGATCATTATCATCCCGAACATCTATATCCCGGGGTTTATTTTTGGAATCCTCTATCTCGTACTATCCACGGTGCTCGACAGGCGCGGGGGCGGGCAGGTCAATCACTCGGCGCATATCTGGGGCGCGCTGTACGGTATCGCTTTTCTCCTCGTCGCAGGCCTCTTATTTTCGGACCACAACATCCTGATGGAGTTTGTAAGCAAAATTAGATCGCATTTTAATAGCTAAAAACCGTCGCAAAGACTATTTCATGTCGGCTTCCCGGCTACGGGATATCTTCCAGATGTCTTTGGAGGAAGGAGCGACTTTGAACCGGTCGTCGATCCTGAGCCCAACGACCCATATAATTTTTTTGTCCATTTCGAGGACCCATGTTTTCTCCTTATCGGCGCCGGATAATTTGCTGTCGATAAAGAAGCGGGCGAGCTTCTTCTTTTTGCGCATCCCCAGGGGATAGAAATAGTCGCCAGGTTTCCATTTCCGCAGGAGCAACGGGAATCGGAGCATCGCCGCATCCAGGCAGGCAATATCCTTTGAAACCGGGAATGAACGCTCCGGCGGCACAGCCGAATCGCCGGCCCCTCCCCCGGAAAGAACACCCGGCCCCTGCAGCCGCTCAAAATGCAACACGCCGTCTCCGTAGTGAACGGCTTTGTCCGTCGATTCGATGAGGATATATGCGGCACTCGCGGAAGGATGAACAGACAGGATCAGCCAATTGCGATTCTTCAGAATGCGATGCGTAGCCGATTCTATATACCGGCCCGTCCCGCTGTCCAGCAAACGGATCAGTTCGTCGGACTGCTGTGGCAGGAACCCGAAATCCCGGATGATCTCATACACGAGAGAGCGCAGCGCCTCCGGGGGCGCATGCATGGGAGGAGCCTGGCTCCCGTTCAATAGTTTTTTTAGTTTCAACACCGGGATATACACCTCCTGGCCCCTGGTCTCCAGTAATTTGCTTTTGTACCGGGCGATCGCCTCCCGGTAAAACCATTCTACGCCGCGGAAACGGTCCAGGTTGTCCGCGAGGTTGTGCAAGGCGCCCGGATAGACACGCTCCACCAGCGGGATCACCTGGTGCCGGAAATAATTACGGGTATATTTATCGGATTCATTGGAGCTGTCCTCCACCCATTCCAACCCCCGATCCGTCGCAAATTGCCGCAATTCCTCCTTGCCGGCAAACAGGAGCGGTCGTACGAGGTTTCCCTGTGCCGGGAGAATGCCCCTTAAGCCGGCAATGCCCGTTCCCTTAAAGAAATTCATCAGCAGGGTCTCAATATTGTCGTCCAGGTGATGGGCCGTGACGATCTTAGTGAGGGGTGAGGAATGAGGAGCGAGTAGTGAGTAGTCGGTAGCGAGTGGCGAGACCGTCGACAGACGGTCCATCGAGGCCGATAAAGAGACCTTGAGATCGGGATAAACCGGCGAAGGATCTGCAGCAACCGTTGTGCCTCCGGGCCGGCGATCCGCTGACGCCTGTATCAGCTGCCGGAACCATTCATAGCGGAGCTCGCGGGCAGCGACCTGGACTGAGACTTTTTTTTGGGCTGCATAGGCCAGGGTGTCGAACGCCCCCACCATCAAGGGCTTGTCATACTTTTCCGAAAGCCGCCGGACAAACTCCTCGTCGCGCTCGCTTTCGGCACCCCGTAACCGGAAATTGCAGTGGGCGATCACGAAATCCATTCCGGACAGCGCGCATAGCTCGCACAGGACGACGGAATCCAATCCCCCGCTGACGGCCAGCAGCAACCGGTCCCGGGAAGAAAATAAACGCTGCTTCCCTGCAAAATCACCAAAAGCCTTTAAAAAATCCATACTGATCGATTTAACTCATGCCTGTATCCGAAAAACCTGTATCTTATCGGGTATCTTATTCCATATCTCGCTTCCACATCCTATTTCGCCTCCTATGCTGAATCCTATTCCACATCCTATTCCGCATCCTACGCTGAATCATATTCCGCATCTTATCCGCGAACTGCTAATATCCGGCTGCCATCATCCCTCCGAGAGATCCTCATACGCCGCCTCCAGTTCGCTAAACGCATGCCGGTTCCCCACGGCTTTCGCAGCCGCCATGCCCTTCTCATACCAGCCAAGCGCCAGTGCCGTTTCGTGCATCCGTTCCAGTAATTTCCCCAGATGATAATAACTCCCTACATAGGACGGGTCCTTTGCCAGCAATTCCTCGAATAAACGCCGGGCGGGCCACTCCTCCCCTGTCTTTATATATTCCAGCGCGAGCGCATGCTGCAAAAAGGAATCATCGGGGCTGTCCCGCAGTAATTCCTTCAACTTCTCCACACGATCCATCCGTTACTGTTTTTTTAATTTTTTTTGCTCAATTTAGCACCACAACGCTTATCTTTGTTTTAGTTGCATAAACAACTTTATTTCTCATTCAAAACCTCGGAGTAATGAAGATTTTGGTTTGTATCAGCAAAACGCCGGATACCACGGCAAAAATAGCCTTCACTGATAACAATACGAAATTCGCCGGTGACGGCGTGCAGTGGATCATCAATCCCTACGATGAATGGTATGCGCTGGTGCGCGCCATCGAATTGAAGGAAAAAGACCCTGCCACGGTCATCCACCTGGTCACTGTCGGCCTGGCAGATACGGAACCCATCATCCGCAAGGCACTTGCCCTTGGCGGCGATGAGGCCATCCGGGTCAACGGCGAAAACGCCGACCCTTTCTATATCGCTTCCCAACTCGCCGAAGTAGCCCGGCAGGGAGGCTATGACCTGGTATTTACCGGTAAGGAAACCATCGATTATAACGGATCGGCCATCGGCGGCATGCTGGCGGAATTGCTGGATATGCCCTATATATCCCTGGCGGCTAAATTTGATCTGAACGGGTCTGTCGCCACCATCGTCCGCGAAATAGAAGGCGGCGAAGAGACCGATGAGGTGAACCTCCCGGTCGTCGTCAGCTGCCAGAAGGGAATGGCCGAACAACGTATACCAAATATGAAAGGGATCATGGGCGCCCGCTCAAAACCGTTGAAAGTGCTGGAGCCGGTGGCCATCGCCCCCCTGACATCGATCGCTTCCTTCGAATTGCCGCCCGCCAAAGCCGGAGTCAAACTGGTTTCGGCGGACAACCCGGCCGAACTGATCCGTCTCCTGCACGAGGAAGCAAAAGTGTTTTAAATCAACCCATTTAAATCATCACAAAAAATTGGATACCTTATGTCAGTTCTGATATATATAGATCATTCCGAAGCACAAATAAAGAAATCCTCCCTGGAGGCGATCTGCTACGGGGCGGCCCTGGCCCGGCAGCTGGGAACGGGCGCTGAAGCCATCCTGCTGGGGACGGTGAACGAAGACCTGGCAGCCCTGGGTAAATACGGGGTGACCAGGATCTACCAGGTCGCCGGCGAAGCCTTGCAACACCTGGACAGCGGGCTGTTTACAAAAGTACTGGCAGAGGCCGTCCCGGCAACCGGCGCCAAAGTCGTCGTATTTTCGAACAATATGAACGGAAAAGCACTGGCTCCCAGGCTGGCAGCCCGGTTAAAAGCGGGATTTGTCTCCGGGGCGGTGGCGCTCCCCGATACGGCCAGCGGCTTTTCAGTAAAGAAAAGCGTATTCTCAGGCAAGGCCTTCGCTCATATCTCTCTCAAAACGGATATTAAGATCATTTCCCTGAACCCGAATTCCTTCCCCCTCACCACCGGCGAGGGGAAAGCCGAAATAGCTCCCCTGAATATTGCCGTGGGAGCCCCGAAAGTGAAAGTCGTCTCCGCCACCCAATCTACCGGCCAGGTACCCCTGACGGAAGCAGAACTGGTCGTAAGCGGCGGACGTGGACTAAAAGGCCCGGAAAACTGGGGTATGGTCGAAGAACTGGCAAAATTACTGGGCGCCGCCACCGCCTGCAGCCGGCCGGTGGCCGATGCCCACTGGCGCCCGCACAACGAGCATGTCGGGCAAACGGGCATAGCAATTGCTCCCAACCTCTACATTGCCATTGGTATTTCAGGCGCTATCCAGCATCTCGCGGGTGTAAACCGCAGTAAGACGATCGTCGTGATCAACAAAGACCCGGAAGCGCCTTTTTTCAAAGCCGCCGACTATGGGATCGTGGGAGATGCGTTTGAAGTAGTCCCCAAAATGATTGAAGCCGTCAAAAAATTGAAAGGAATAGTATAATCTCAAAGAGGTAGCCAAAACTTAAAAGGGCGACGAAGCCACACACATTTTTTTTGGATAAAATCCCTTAGTTTCGTGGATCAATTATGAAGAAGATCGAACTGGAAATAGTGGCATTGTCGCATAGCATTACGCAAACCCATTCCTATGCAGTAGTCTTGGGGGAAGTCAATGGCCTGCGCCGGCTTCCAATCGTGATCGGCGGTTTTGAGGCCCAGGCGATTGCCGTTGCACTGGAAAAAATGCATCCAAGCCGTCCGCTTACGCATGATCTGATGAAAAACTTCATGAGCGCCTTTAACATAGACCTCCAGGAAATCATCATCTGCGATCTCCAGGAGGGTATCTTCTACTCGAAACTCGTCTGCGTCAGCGAACATGATACCGTGGAGATCGATTCGAGAACATCCGATGCCCTGGCGCTGGCGGTTCGTTTTGGATGCCCGATCTATACCTATGAACACATACTGGACAGCGCCGGTATCCTGATGGAAGACAGCTCCTCTAAAAAGAAAAAACCGGTGACGGGCGTCACGGCCACTGCCACGGAAACCGCCACCCGGGAAGACCTGAAAGCATTGTCCCTGGAAGAATTGAATACCTTGCTCAACGAGGTCCTGGAAATGGAGGATTATATAAGAGCGATCGCCATACGCGATGAGATCAATAGCCGCCGCAAGGGAAGGTAGCTTCGCTTCAAATCAAAACTAACAAAGGCGCAATGGTCCTCTTCCCTAACTGTAAGATCAACCTGGGATTGCATATCACTGCGAAACGCAAGGACGGTTATCATGAACTGGAGACCGTTTTTTTCCCGGTTCCCCTGAAGGATGTTATTGAACTCATCCGGTCGGATGAGTTGCACTTCCAGGCTTATGGCCTGGCGATACCCGGAGACATAGATACCAACCTGTGTGTGAAGGCATACCGGCTGCTGAAACAGGATTTTTCGGACCTTCCTCCCGTAGACATGCGCCTTTACAAAAAGATCCCGATGGGCGCCGGCCTCGGGGGAGGATCTTCGGACGGAGCCTTTATGCTGAAGGCGTTGAATGACAAATTCCAGTTGCAGCTGGATGACCGGCAACTGCGGGAGTATGCCGGCCGCCTGGGAAGCGATTGCCCCTTTTTCCTGGTCAACCAACCTTGTTATGCCACCGGACGCGGGGAATTGCTGGAACCTGTTGCCCTCGACCTGTCGGGGCATTCCATCGTATTTATCCATCCGGGTGTCCATGTGAAGACGGCCTGGGCCTTTGCCCAATTAAAGCCCGCCCGCCCCGAAAGATCGATAAAAGAGATTATCGGGGGACCGCTCTCGGATTGGAAGACCTTCCTGACGAACGACTTTGAAAAACCTGTAATAAAGGAATACCCCCAACTGGCCTCCCTGAAAGACAAACTATATTCCGCCGGCGCCGTCTATGCCTCCATGACGGGGAGCGGGTCCAGTTTTTTTGGGATCTTTCCCAAAGAGATCGACCCTGTTTTCCCGGCAGAAGAGGATTTTCAGGTGGTCAGGCTAACCTAAACGATCATTATTTTATGCGTGTAGCAGGCTTTTTATTCATCCGCAACGCGATCAAATACGATTATCCCGTATTACAGGCGATCCAATCCATCCTGCCGCTCTGCGACGACATGTACGTGAGCGTCGGCAACTCGGAAGACGACACCGCCGGGCTGATAAGCTCTCTCCAGTCCCCCAAAATGCATATCAGCCATTCCGTTTGGGATGATAGCCTCAAAGAGGGAGGAAGGGTGCTGGCAGTCGAAACCGACAAAGTCTTCGACCAAATCCCCGACGGGGTGGACTGGTGCATCTATATACAGGCCGATGAGATGATCCATGAAAACGATTATGCACTGATACGGGCTGAAATGGAGAAATATAAAGCTGACCAGCGGGTGGAGGGATTCCTTTTCAAATACCGGCATTTTTACGGCAGCTATGACTATGTCGGCGACTCCCGGCGCTGGTACAGCCATGAGATACGGATCATCCGGAACGATAAACAGATACGATCCTACCGGGATGCGCAAGGTTTTCGCAAAAACGGCAGGAAACTGCGGGTAAAAGCCCTCGAGGCAACCATCTACCACTACGGCTGGGTGCGTCACCCAAACAGCCAGTTGAACAAACACCTGGATTTCGAAAAACTCTACGGAGGGGATAAATGGGCAAGAACCGTTCAACTGACAAAAAAAAGCGATTTCGACTATTCCGAAATAGACTCCCTTCAGAAGTTCACCGGGACCCATCCCCAGGTCATGCAGGACCTGATCAGCCGCAAAGACTGGCATTTCTCGATCGACCTCAGCAGGAAAAACTTCAACCTGAAGGGATGGCTGCTATACTGGGTGGAGAAATATACCGGCAAAAGACTCTTCGATTACCGGAACTACGAGATCATCCGGGGAATTTGAAACAGGAGAGGACCATTTCGGCAAAAAAGAGTAATTTTGGTGAAAATAATCGTATTAAACAAAGTCGTCACATACCTTTTCTGAATCTGCATCTCGACTTCCTCGATCACATAGGTTGACGATATGGCCCTATCCTGCCGGGAGAGATTACTCTCCGGTCCGTCACCTATTTATCTTTTCATCTTCATTTTTTTATCATGGATACGATTTCCGCTCAATCGGCCCTTACCGATACATCCCGTCATTATCTCGAACTCGAAGAGAAATATGGCGCGCATAACTATCATCCCCTGCCCGTCGTGCTGAACAGGGGCGCCGGGGTGTACGTATGGGACGTCGACGGCAAACGATATTATGACTACCTGAGCGGCTATTCGGCCGTCAACCAGGGACACTGCCATCCTGCAATCATCGACAGCCTGATCGAACAGGCGCAGCGGCTGACCCTCACCTCACGCGCATTTCACAGCGACCTCCTGGGCGAATACGCCCGGTTTATCACGGATTACTTCCGATACGACAAAGTGCTGCCCATGAATACCGGCGTCGAAGCCGTGGAAACAGCCATCAAACTTTGCCGTCGCTGGGGATACCAGGTGAAGGGGATTCCCGAAAACAAGGCGAAGATCATCGTATGCGCGGATAATTTCCACGGGAGGACCAGCACCGTCATCTCCTTCAGCACCGACCCCAGCTCCAACAGCCGTTTCGGACCCTATATGGGCGGCTTCGAAATCATCCCCTATAATGATGCCGAAGCCCTGGGGCGGGCATTGCAGGACAAAAATACGGCCGGATTCCTGGTCGAACCCATACAGGGTGAAGCGGGAGTAGTCGTACCGGATGAAGGCTATCTCCGCAAGGCCAAAGAATATTGCGAACAGGCAGGTGTCCTGTTCATCGGTGACGAGATCCAGACCGGCCTCTGCCGGACAGGTCTGATGCTGGCCTGCGATCACGAACAGGTACGTCCCGATATCCTGATCCTGGGAAAGGCCCTGAGCGGAGGCGTCCTGCCCGTGTCGGCGGTGCTGGCAGATGACGACATCATGCTGACCATCCGGCCGGGTGAGCATGGATCCACCTACGGAGGCAATCCCCTGGCCTGTAAAGTGGCGATGACCGCCCTAAGCGTGCTGAAAGAAGAAAAGATGGCGGAAAATGCCGCCGTGATGGGAGCCCTCCTCCGGAAAGAACTCAACGCCTTGCAATCGCCTTGCATAGAGACGGTGCGCGGCAAAGGACTGCTCAACGCCATCGTCATCCGGCACTCCAACCCCGCCGCGGCCTGGGAACTCTGTATGGCGCTCCGGGAAAACGGACTGTTGGCAAAGCCTACTCATGGCGACAAGATCAGGCTGGCCCCTCCGCTGATCATCACCCGCGAACAATTGCTCGATTCCGTCGGGATCATCCGCGAGAGCCTGAAGCTGCTGGAGAAGTGAGGAGCTGAGGCTGACGGAGCTTAAAATGGCCTATATTTGATAGTAGTTCATCAATACATTCACCACTGACTACTGACCACTCACTATGAACAGCGAACAACAACCCGAAAGCGAGACCCGCAAACACCCGGTCGCCTCCGGCCAAAATTCCGGAGCCCTGCAGCAACGGACGGACGACGCCCATGACCACTCCGGCCATGGTCACAGCCATGCAGAAGAGCACATGCAGAGTTCGGAAATACTGACCGACATCGTAATCGGCATGTCGGACGGTCTCACAGTACCTTTTGCGCTTGCCGCAGGGCTGAGCGGGGCTGTCGGCGCCGATCATATCAACCTCATCTGGATTGCGGGACTGGCGGAAATCGCAGCGGGATCCATCGCCATGGGGCTGGGCGGTTACCTGGCCGGAAGAACCGAAACCGATCACTATCAGTCCGAGTTGAAGAGAGAATACGAAGAAGTGGAGAAATTACCTCAGCAGGAAAAAGAGGAGGTGCGGGAATTTTTTGCAAAACTGGGATTGAGCGAAGAAGTCCAGGAACAAGCCGTCAACGAGATGACCCGGGACAAGGACAAATGGGTAGACTTCATGATGAAATATGAACTGGGCCTGGACCGGCCGGATCCCCGCAGGGCTGGTAAAAGCGCCTTTAACATCGGGTTCTCCTATATCGTAGGCGGTCTTATCCCCCTCAGCCCGTATTTCTTTGTGACCGAGGGCCTGACGGGTCTCAAGATCTCCGCGGGGATCACGCTGGTCTGCCTCTTCGTCTTTGGCTTCTTCAAGAGCAAGATGACGGGCGTCCATCCGCTGTCGGGAGCCCTCCGCGTGATGGTGATCGGCGCTCTTGCAGCAGGATGCGCGTTCGCGGTTGCCCGGCTGATCGCACGATAAAGAAAGGACGGGACGCGATGGGCGGGATCCTCAACTCTTTTTCTTCAGTTCCAGGTCGGGGAGGACCGATGCCGCAATCATGATGGCAGGCAGGATGACGATGAGGAAAACACCCAGCTTTTTATCGGGGCAGGTGCCGCGATAGCAGGACGTAAAAAGGATATACGACTTTACCCCGAAAGCGATAGCCAGGGCACATACCATCATATTTAAACGCTTGGCCCATACCCGGGGAAGCGCAAAAAGCACGACGGACAGCGATCCAAAGAAGACAAGTACCTTCCCCGGTTTGCCATAGGCATTCCCCTGGGAGAAGAAGCCCGTAAAATCTTTCTGCAGGTCGGGATAATAGGTCCAGGGAAGAAAACAAGCCACCATCAGCAGTAAGGCTGCCGCGATGCCTATCCATTGGGAATATTTCATGCGCCAAAGATAGACATTCCGGGCGGTCTTTTTCCGGTCCCGGTTCGGAACAGGTATGCCTGGCTTCAGTCCGCGGCAAGCAGACAGCACTCAGCGGGCAGCGGACAGACATCCTTCAGTCGGTCACAGACCGGTAAGAATAGATCCAATAATAATATTCATTGGTGAGGCCGGCTTCCCGGGGGTCAACGGCCAACGACCCTATCGTCTGTATCCGGATCGAAAGCGTCGTCTTCCCGCGTGTAAGCCGGGCCGGTATCTCGAATTCCGTATCGCGGAACCGCGCATGCAGGTTGCCTTTCCCCCAGTCCGGCAATGTATCGCTATAGTATAACCGCTTATTCAGGTGATAATTGGCCCCCTGCTCGAACCACTCCCCTGCGGGCTCTCCGTCTACATAGACTCTTAACGCCTGGTGATAGGCCGTCTGGTCAATCCTTTTCCGGATCCTCACCCCGTCGTTATGCGGATCGACGATAACGGTAAACCGGCTCTCGCCATTGGTCCACCTGCCGGCATCGACGAGCGGGTCGCTGTAAGCACCCTCGTAAAATGCCGTGTCCGTCGCCAACCGGGTAACAGATCCCTTGCAATGATAGCCATGCGCAGTCTCCGATCCGGAATCGCCCACATCGAGACGATCGGTCAACGACAGACAAGGGTTGGGATTCATATAATAGAATACAGCGCTGTTGAAAATGCCATCCCTGTCATGTGCCTGGTATTCGGCATGATCCTGGGTAAAGAGCAGGGAATTGGAAAAAGGGATATAGTCGATGATATGGAAACGATACCCGATGTCCTTGGCCAGACCACCCGAAAAAGGACGGGTAAAGCCGGGATGGATGCCGTAAGAATGGTTGAAATAGTCTTCCCCACCGGTGCTCTCGATAGCAGGTGTGTGAGAGCCGTCGACGAAGATGCTGAAATTTGCCTCGATGGCGCCGGTCAGTTTTGAAACAGCCCCCACCATGACACCCGACCCTTTTACAGACAGGTTTGTAAAATCGGGCTGGCCCGCCGCCACCGGTGTCGGCGGATTATATTGCACGGTAAACACACCCGTGGTCGCACGGGGATAGGGATTTTGATCCGACCAGTCGACGCGGTAGCGAATATCGATTGGGTTGCGGACCCCACCGCTGTTTCTGTTCTCCAACTCTATGGAAAAAGATGCCTGGAAAGGCATCGGGAAGAAATTATAAAAATACCGGCCATCGAATCCGGCCGGGAGTCCCCGGGCATTGTTTCGATCCGTTCCCGCATAACCTCCAAAAAAGAAAGGCAATGGGAGACAAGCAGTCAGCTTGCCATCCGTCGTGATGCGTATATACAGGCTATCGAATGCGGCGCTGTCTTTTAATGCGGGCAGTTCCAGTCTGAACTGCCGGATCACGCCCGGCTGACCGACAGAAAAT
Organism: Puia sp.; assembly: GCA_031292515.1. Taxonomy (GTDB): domain Bacteria; phylum Bacteroidota; class Bacteroidia; order Chitinophagales; family Chitinophagaceae; genus Puia. The sequence goes on from JARLGZ010000104.1 coordinate 101,410, forward strand.
ATCTTCTTAGGGCCATCGGTAGCCAACAGGATTTCTCCCCTATCCTGCCGGTTGCCCGGGACGGCTCCCGGGAAGGTTCCCGGAGGCTGCTGCATTTTGCGAAGGATCTCTTCCAGGTCGGTCTTTGTAAGCTGCTCGGAAAAACGGTCTTCGCGATACAAATGCAGCGTAAGCTGGTACCACTCGGGCGGCGCACCCGAAGTCGCTTTGAATTGCCCTCTAAAAGGCATGCCCGGGAAGCCCCACCAGATCTTATCACGTGTCTCCCAGAGAAGATGCGGATAATGGCCTGTATTGAAATAACCGGCGAAAGCTCCGCTGTACCTGGCCGCTACCGCAGACCCGTCGTATAGTTTCAGCGTTCCGGGGTCATCCTTATCCAGGAAGGCGAACCAGTCATGGATCAGCATGCCGGACCTTCCCTTGAAATTCGCCATTTCAAAATCCTTTCCGTCCCGGGCGGTATAGTTCAGGAAGTCCTGTACGGTCCTGTTGAAAGGGTTTTTGGAAGTATGGGACCAGATCTGGACACCCGGCCGTAATCTAGGCAGATCTTCCCAGACGAGGGCGGGATTTTTTAAACTACTTTCTTTGTCTGGATTCTGCGCAGCCACTTCGCCTGCATGGGCCAGTATATAAACCGATAGCGCAACGGAAAGCCAGTTGATTTTTCGCATGTGAAGATCACTTATTTTTTGCAATATGCCTGCGATGCTCCTCACCGGCTGGCGCTGGCTGCTCCTTCGGTTGCAGGGAGTTCATACCAGAAACAAATCCAGTCAAAATTGACGGGACCGCCATGCCAGTTCCAGGACTCCATGTCAAAATGGAAATCATGATGAAAGGGAATCGCGTCCAATCCCCTGAGACGGGAATCGACCGTGGTCCCTCCCCGATCGCTCAGGTTCGCATTTCCCAGCGGCTGGGCGTTGAAGATATGGGTAAAAGTCTCCGGGTGTCCCCAGGCATAGCCATAATAATCCTCAGAGCCGGTCCCGAAATCGTCCGGGAAATGACTGCCGTCGATATAGATCTTTTCATCACCCTCTCCCCACCAACCGCCTACCGGCTTGTACACCTGCAAACGATCACCAACATACGTGCCGGCCTTACCATGTAAATCGAGATAGGTGAAGTCCTGGCCGGTGTATTTCTGTGTCATGAAATGATCCATCCGCCGGAAACCGGCGTGAAAATATTGAGAGCGGCTATTCCAAACCCAAACGCCGGCAGAGACGTGCAGAGAGCCTGTGATCTTCTCGCTCCCTTTGTTAACGAGCCGGACGGAGGCGGAATGCCGGTAGGGCATCACCCAATAGGCAGCCATATTGCCGAGTGTGTCGGATTTGCTATACCAGTCCTTCGCTGTCAGCAGTTGGTCGCCGGAACCGAAAAAGAAACCGACAGGCGCATCGACACAATTTATGCCGTCGAAATCGATCTGCAGCCATAAATCCCGGGCGGCATCGTCGAGGGCGCCTTTCACATTAGAGCCCTCCAGGGAGAGCAGGATCTTCCGGATAGCGCCTGCCTGTTCAAACGGGACCGTCTTTTCAGCACCGGGCTCCAGGGAGAAAGACAGGTTTGTCATCGTTTTCTCACCGGGCACGACGGCTGCCAACAGAGGTTTGTCCATGAACGCCTGCAATACCCGATTCGTTTTCAGGAATTCGGCAGCATAGCGGGTTGTCGAACGTGCTGAAAAACTCTCGACGGATGTACCGGGCTGATAGATCCGGTAGTCTATATTATACCAGAACCCTGCATCGGCGCCGCCGGGCGCCTTTTCATACGTGATCTTTATATGATGCGCAAAAGGAATGGGCGCGTACAGGTTATGCCCCGGTTGGGCGCCTTCATTGATGTGCAGACTGTCCTGTTCAACGGAACGCTGAGACAGCGGCGTGCCAATGCTGGTATTGTGGCCGATCAGGGCGCCGGTATGGTCCGCATCCCAGAATGGCCGCTCCTGGCCGTCCATATAAAAGCGTAAATGCGCCTTTTGGTTGGGATGACCAGCCGCCCAGAAGCGCGTAATGACGCCCGGACCATCGGTGTCGAGCAACACATATTCTTCCCGGCCATTATGGGCCTCCTTGCGGAGATAGTTATCCCAGTCGTTGTTGGCAAACCAGCCTTCCTGGTCTTTTGCCACGGAATGCCTGTCATAGCTGCTGACATGATGGAGGGACCATCTATCGCCGGCGTATTCCGCAAGCCGCGCGCGGTCGGTCAACTCTTCCAGCAGACTTTTAACGGTCACCGGCATCTTCGCAGAAGCCTGTTGTTTTTTTGCCGGAGCTTGTTGCGCTTTTACAGGAGCTTGTTGCGTTTTTACAGGAGCTGGTTGTGCATTCACAGCAGTGACTGATCCGAGCAGGCAAATCAGCAGAACATATCTAACCGATCCGATCTTTTTATCCATACTTTATAATTTGTGCGATCTCTACAATTAGGGTTCATTGGTGATATTCGACTTCAATCATCATGGGGGCAGGATCAAATCTGCCGGTCTTTTGCATATTCTATTCATTAAGGATGGACTAAGACACCGACAGCGCATATTTTGTCACACTGTGAAAGATCTCCCCGGGCCGGAGGATCGTATCCGGAAAAGAAGGCTGGTTGGGCGAATCCGGGAAATGCTGTGTCTCCAGGCAGACCGCCGCATATTTTTTGAGCGGGATTCCGTCGTCGGTGGTAAGACTTCCGTCCAGGTTGTTACCGGTGTACAACTGCATGCCCGGCTCCGTGGTATAGACTTCCAGCCGTCTTCCACTCGTCTCTTCCGAAAGGACCGCAACCCTTTCGAGCGCGCCCGCGGCTTTCTGAAAAACATAACAATGATCATAAGCCCCGCCGGCCGCTTCAAGATCCCTCCCTATCTTTTTGGGTTTGTTGAAGTCGAAGGGAGTACCTTCCACCGTCCTGATCTCGCCGGTGGGGATCGTTTGTTCATCGACCGGCAAATAAGCGGCTGCCTTGATTTCAAGGGTATGGTCCAGCACCGTCGTATCGAAGCTCCCGCTAAGATTAAAAAAAGAATGGTTGGTAAAATTGACGGGAGTCGACTTGTCCGTCACCGCCCGGTAGTCGATGACTAATTCACCTGCGCCGGTGAGCGTATACCGGACAGACAGGTCCAGGTTACCCGGGTATCCTTCTTCGCCATCCTTGCTGATATAGTTCAAAAGCAGCGTATTCCCATCGACGATATCCGCCTTCCAGACCACTTTGTCAAACCCTTTGATGCCTCCGTGCAAATGATTCTCTCCTTTGTTCTGCGGTAAATGATAGGACTGCCCGTCGATCGAAAACATCCCCTTTGCGATCCGGTTGGCATACCTGCCGACCAACGCGCCGAAGAAAGGCGGTTTTGCGAGATAAGGCCCGAATTCATCGTAACCGATCACGACGGAGGATCGTTTTCCCTGCTTGTCGGCCGTGGTCCAGTGCGTGATGATGCCGCCGAAATTGATGATCTTCACCTCATCGCCTTGTTCGTTGGTCAGGGTGAACAGAAAGACGTCCTGCTCATCGGTGCGTCCAAACGGCTGTTTCGTAATGGCTGTCTTCCCGGCATCCGTTGTTGCATTTCCCACGACATTCGCTGTTGCATTTCCCATTGTGTCAGAATTTATTTTCTATTTCTTTAAAACAATCGTTATAAGACAATCGCAGAAACCGGTTATTATAAGGCAATCGATCTTCCGATGATGTCAAAGGCCCTTAGAGACATCCCGGCGATAGCCGTCTTTTCGTATTCTTCCCGGAACAGCGTCCAGATCATCTTGTCCCTGCGCCGGTCATCGGCGTCTATAAACCGGTTTTTTAGCGTCGCCTCATGGATAAAACCCAGTCGCTCGGGAATCCTGCGGCTTTTGTCATTCTCCGGATCGCAATGTATTTCTATGCGGTCCAGTCTTTCTACGGCGAAGCCGATCCTGACAAGCGCACGTACCGCCTCGGTAGCATATCCTTTCTTCAGGTGCCGGGCGTCTATCCAATAGCCGATCTCCCGCGCGTTTCCCCCGATCCGGGTATGCAGACCGGTCGACCCCAGCCAGTTTTCACCGGACCGGTCGAAAATCGCAAAAATGTAGTCCAGCCCCAGGTCAAATTGCCCGCGAAAAAGCCTTACCTTTTCGATTTTGGCATCCAGGTCTTCGGGCTCACGCTTTGCCCAGGGCATCCAGGGCAACAGATGCCCCACGCTCGCCCGGATCGACTCAAGAAGCTTTGACGCATCCGCAGGCTCATAACACCGGATCAGCAGCCTGTCCGTTTCGATCCGGTAGGCCCTCGCGATTGCCGGTGCCGCCACCCTGTTCAAAGGACCGTTCGGGTTCTGCATTTTTTTACTTTTGGGGAGAATTCATCGGCATTAGCGTTCCGAAGATATTATTTTTTTAGATAGCGGAATGCCCGGATTGGTTCCTTCATGCGGACCGGGATACGGTTCCTTATTTTGTCGTCCCCAATTCCCCGGGGAGACCTCGCACCCTGAAACTGATTTTCAAGGTTGTCTTTGCACCGCCCGATGCTGCGCCGTTCACACGAACATCGTTCCTGCCCGGTAACAATTCCCAATGCAGGTCCTGCGCCGTCCCGGCGATCTCCTTCCGGTTCTCATCGGCCATATAGACCCGTTTTCCACGACCGATGACAAATTGCCCCGGCAGTAAAGACCTCCCAAACACGATGGGTTTTCCCCCGTTGATTTGCAAAGTCAGACCATCGACCGCTGCCCCGCCGGCAGCGGGCGCCTCTATGAAGAACTCCGCAGCCTGGGCTGGATAAGGGTTTTGTATCCATAGCATTCCGGAATTCCCCGTATCGATGGTCGTGTCGATCTGTCGCACCGGGTATAACTTCCAACGTTTTTCCCCCACCCTTTCCAGGTGGAACCGGTTTTCCAGGTTCCTGAAGGCCTCTTTGTATCTTGCCGTGAATACACCCGCCGCCCGCGCGTCTTCCCAGGTCCTTATGGCATGAAAAATGGCCTGCTTCTCCCCGCATTTTTCGACATCTTCCTGCCCCAGCCCGAGCATATACTGCCCATCCCAGCCGATGGCCCGGGTCTCCAGGTTTTCGGCGGCGGCTGCATCCCAGCGGGGCGAGAAATTGACCAACCCGAAGGAGAAATGCAGGAGATTGCTATAATAGATATGCTTGAAATCCTTGCCCTGTATTTTGAAGCGGTTGGCGGCCGGATCGAAGAGATCGCCACCCACATCCAGGCTGCTCATATAATGCCAGTTGCCCTCAAAAATACACGAGCCGGTATTTCGTATATAGTGATGGAGATGGGCAAACAAGGTATCGTAAAACCGTTTGATGGAATACTGCCCATGCCCCTGATACCAGCAGCTCTCCAGTCCGTCAAAATCGATATAGTCCATGCCGCCCTTGTTCAAAATATCCGCATAAGCCCTGGCGTATTGGTCCTGGAGATAGATATCAGGCGCGAACCCGCGATAAGCATTGGGCATGAGCTTGTGAACGGAATCCGCTGCCGCATGAATGCCGGCCTGCGTATGGTCCCAGCCGCGCTGGGGATGAACCAGCGTATACGGAGCCCTGTCAGATATCCCATCGTAGGAGATCAATTCATGCCCGATCTTTAAGACATTGGTATAGATATCTTCCCATCCGCCGCTTTCGCGCAGGAAAAAGGGATCGGCGACTTCGATGACGGTGTCTTCCGGGCCGATGCTTTTGGTCAGTGTCGTGCTGCCAACCCGGCAAAGGTGGTCATTCGGCACGGGTGTCAGCTCCCGGCTGTCTGTCTGTATGAACTCACAAAGGGTGTGGAGGCCGAAAGCGATGCCGGCCTTGTTCGTTAGAGCCGTATAGGCGGGAATGCTCATCGAGCCCGTTGAAAAGCCGACCCGCTTCTTATTCCAGGGATCGCCGGGATGATAGTAGTATTCCCCAAGTCCTTCATCCTGGATCGCTTCGAATCCCAGTTGCCGGGCATAGCTGATGGCGCTGTCGTGCACACCGTTCCAGGCCAGGAAGGGCTTGGCGGCCCCCGGATCCTTGACCCACTTTCCGTCGATCATAGGATGCGGCAAGCCCTCGTTCACCTCGATTTCGGAGATGACCGGCAGGGTCGACGGCTCGGGACAGCCGAAAAAAGCAACGGAAGAACCCGCGAAATCCACATCGATGGGCGCCACATATTGGTGACGGTCGGGCGAGACGATCGAAGGCTTGAAATTGATGAGCTGCGGGATCCGGCGGTCCCTCGCATGTAACACGATATCGGATCCATAAGAAGTCAGGTACGCGCCGTTGCCGAGGATATAGCGGAAATACTCTTCGGGTTGAGAGAAAAACGCGACATCGCTGCTGCCGAGGGAATCCCCCCCGATATGAAAGATCTGTCCTTCGTGAAGATTGGCCGGCAGCGTTACGCCCGGGGGCGCATGCACCAGGTAATAGCTCTGGTAGAGATCGCCTTCCGAAGGAGGCCCGCCCGTGGTGGACCCATCCAGGGCCTGCAGGCCGATCGAGAACTGATCGTCCCTGACAACGGAGACGATCTCCCCGATCGTCCGGGAGATGCAAGTCTTATAGGGTCCCCAGACGATATTGTCCACTCCGTCCCGCGGGCTGAGAGACAACAACTGCATCCGCCAATAAGAATGCTTGTTCCGGATCGCCACGCGGGCCACCGATCCATTGGGGTAGACGAGGGCCATCGTCTGACGGGCGGGATCGAAGGAAGCGGATACGGGCCGAAGGGTCACCTTACCTTTGGTGAGGCTTAACAACGCAGATGAATCCCCTGCCGCCGCATACTCCTTCCCCGTGATCCGGTCCCTGATGCTTGTAATATAACCGCCTGCGCTGACCCGGATGGTCGCATATCGCGTGGAAAACGATCGCGGTTGTCCGATGCTGGCAAAAGACAGGAGCAACAGGGCTGTAAATAAAACAGGCACGATTAAAATCCTTCTTGACATAGTTCTCTTCGTTGATCATTTATGGTTTTCCGGCCACCTGCTCCGGCTTGCCGACAGATTCAAAGTCAAATGTAAGCATTGGGGACTGTTCCCCGGAGAAATCGCTGGTGACGACGATCTCATTTGTTCCCTCTGCCCAATTGGGGATGGCGTTCACCCTGATCTCCTTCAGCTTCTTCCAGTATGCATCGCAGAAATACAGTGTCTTGCCATCGAGGATCAGTTTGTCTCCCGCCCGGATGGGATCGCCGATTTCCAGGTCCTGGTAATTGTTGATGGAGATCCGCAGGTTCGAAAGGGTTTCGGTTGAATTGCCGTCCGTCGCTTTCGCAGTTATATAGAATCTTACCGGTTGGACCCCATACGGATTAGTGATCGAAAACCGGTTGGTGACAGGTTCTCCGGTCTGGGTCTTCCTGAATTTATGCCCATACCCCGTTTGCAAACTGACAGGGTATAATTGCCATTGGTTCGGGCCGGTCCTCTGCAGATGGAACTCGCTTTTGGGGTCTTTGAACTTCTCGATCTGGTCGACGCTGAACGCACCCGCATTCCGTGCCTTCTGCCATTCCGTGACAGCGGTAAAGATCTCATCCTTAAACCCGTTCTTCTCGATGCTCTCATCCACCCGCAATAGGTAGCCGGCATTGAAGGCCGCGCTACGCGCCTGTATCCACTCGATCTCTTCCGGCCGGTAGTCGACACCCAGGCTGAACCAGCCCAACATATGCGGCATATAATTCCGGTCAAAATAGCGTTGATTTTCGATCCGGTAATTCACCTGGCTTTGCCGCAGGGCGTTGTACCAGGGCTCTCCCCAGTTCATAAAGGAGTAAATATGCCAGTAATAGTGGAAAGTGCCGGCCCCGCAGGTAAGCACATACCTGTCCAGGCTTCTGTACCAGAGGTCCACAAATTTCGCGGCGCCATACGTCCCCTCGCCCGTAGGAGATTCTCCGCCAAAGCCGTCAAAATCCATCAAGCCCAACCCCGTCTCATTGCACACCGCTGCCAGTCTTTTCGAATACGCATCCTGCAAATGGATATCAGGATAAAACCCCTGGTAATCGTTATTGATCAGTTTCGCGACCCTGCTCCCCGCGGGATGAACGGCCTTCAAGGTCCTAAACTGGCCCCTTCGGCAATCCAGCAGATGCCAGGGAGCTTCCGGGGAAATGCCCCGGTAGCCGATCAGCTCCTTGCCAATTTTTACCGTGTGGGTTCCCGTCAGATTTCGAAAATAGACAGGGTCTTTAATATAAACGAGGACATCGTTCTCTCCCAGTTCCTTCGACAATACCGTCGTGCCGGCCTCTGCCAGGCTATCACTTGGAATGGGCGCTATATAGGGATCGTCGGTACCGGTGAACATCGTCAGCGTGTGCACACCCAGTGCGATGCCGCTCTGTCCGGCAAGCGTCGTGACTTTTCTTATATCGCGGGCCCCGCCGGGATAACGGCTCGTCTCAAGACCGAAATGCCCCCAGCTATGAAAGAGATCTCCCGCGTGGATGAGTTTGAAGCCGCAGCGATCCGCATATTCGATACCTTTCCGTATATCCTTGCCTTCGAACATCAGGTATGCCTGCCCGGGAATCTTCGATCGCTTGATCCATTCTCCGTCCAACATGGGATGCGGCAGTTTTTCGGCGACCTCTACAGCACCGATGATATCCAATACCTTAGGCTCGGGGCAGCCGAAGAAGGCGATGGCCGAGCCGGTAAAATCCACGTCGATAGGCGCTACATATTGAAGGTTCGTTCCCTTTGAAGAAGCGTTTCCGTTTTCTACGACCCTGGCTAACCGACGGTCGCGGGAAAAAAGCCGCAGCTCGCTGCCATAGGTTTTTTTGACGGCCGCACTCCCGCGATACATGCGGACATATTCGGGCATATCACCGGTGACATTCACATTTACCGGCACTTCAAGCCCTACCGACCCTTTCAGCGAATCCGGCAGCTTTTGTCCGGGCAAGGGATCGATAAAGGACCCGCCGCCCGCATTGTCATTTCCTTCCGGAAGACCTTCGATCGTGTTGATGTCCAGCGCCTGCATGCCTACTGCAAACTTCTCATCGTGTACCACGCAGATAGTTTCGCCGATGGATTGCCTGATACGGGTTCCATATGGGCCCCATACAACCGCCTGGACACCCTGCCGTGGTTCTACAGATAACAGTTCGAACCGGAGGTATCCGCCTTTGGCACCCACCGAAACGATAGCTACCGACCCGTTCTCATATGCCAGCCGGAGCTTTTTATGGCCCGCAAGATAGCTGACCGAGCGTGGCTTGCTGTAAACGGAATCCTTGTACAGCGATAGCAGCGGAGAAACATGGCCGTCGGGCATATAGTCTGCCCCACCCGCTTTATCAAACAGGTGGATCATATTCCCGGATCCATCCAGTTCAATACGCATATAGTCCGTCTGCAATACGATGTTGCCGCTTTTTCCGGGGACCTTGCTTTTTCCAGGCGGCAGTTCCGCCCCACCGGCAGCCACGGAAACCCCGGGTGACAGGAGGACATACGCGGGTAACAGGAAGACATACAAAAATTTGTTTGAAAACCTCGTTGCCATAATCAAATAATTTTTACGCTTTCTATTCATTGCAATTATACTTTCTTTTCCTGCCATTTATCTCAAAAAGCCTGCATGCTGTCTTTGCGCCGGCAAAACGCTTTGACGCGGGGTGACGGAAACGACAGCATGCAGGGGGAGGTATAAGGCCATGGAAAATGGTAAGCCGGCGGGTTATTGGATCACCGGGTTAAACGTCCCGTTGTCCCAACCAATATTCTGTTCGAGGTTTGTATTCTGCAGAATGTACTTCGGATCGATCGGCCCAAAATAATAGGTACCGGGAATATTGATCTGGTTGCTGGAACTCACATCGATCGGCTCATAGACAAAATTTGTGATGTTCTTCAGGAAAGCGTCCTCATCAAAACCCGTCGGTGGATTGACGACCAGGTCCGAGAGCTGGCTGGCGATGACGCTGTTACTCTGCGTGACATCCACTCCATACTGCGTGGAAGCGGCCGTCTTGTTCAGGTAAGGGCCATAGGCATGCAAGGTTCCGTAATTGTTCAGGACTCCGAACATCCGCCTGCGACGCAGGTCCCAGAAACGCTTGCCTTCATAGGCGAATTCAATTTCCCGCTCCTTCATGACAGCATCCAGGGTCGCCTGGTAGTCTGATCCTACGCCTGAAGCCAGGCCGTAGTTACCAGATCCGGCGGCGATCTTCGAGCGCTGCCGGATCTGGATGATATAATTCTTCGCGTCGGCGGAATGTCCCGTCTCGTTGCCGGCCTCCGCCAGGTTGAGCAGCACTTCCGCATACCTGATAATAGGCCAATCGAAGGCCTGGTGGTTCCACACGGTCGACCCCAGCGTCGTATCTATTTCCTTCCGGCAGTAAAACCCGGTGATATTATAGTTAGGGCTCACCTTGTAGCCGTCATTGCCGCCAATTCCGTTAAAAATCCACTCGACCCGCGGATTCACGTCCGCAAAGTCATAACGTGCGCCATTGTAGACAATGGCGCAATAAAAACGCGGATCCCGATTCTTCCAGAATTCGGTCGAATCGTAACCGGAAGCAGGATCGTTGATGTCCATACCATTGCTCATGGGATATTCTTTCACCATTTCCCAGGTAGGATCGCAGCCGCCCGCCGCTCCTGAGGTCTCGGTTAACGGCCTCTGGGATTGTTGGAAACCGTTCGTCTTCTGGGGATAATTGAACCGCAGGTACAAGACCATCTCTTTTGCCGCGCCGGCTTTGTCATACCACATGTTTTCTGTCGTCTTCAGGGTGTTGTCCGTATACAACCCGTATCCATCTGCATCGAGTTCGGTCTTGGCTGCCAGCAGGGCATTATAGGCGTCCGTCCAGTACTGTGGATTCGGGGTAGTGCAGAACAGGGGGCTGGCCTTAAGGAGCAAGGCTTCGCCTTTCACCGCCATAGCTGCCCCTTTGGTGATCCGCCCGATATCGCCGGAACCCCAGGTTGTGGGTAACAGCATGATTGCGGAATCCAGTTGGCCGGAAATGAAGTCGAAACATTCCAGCGAAGTATTCCTTTTTACAAGCAGGCTGTTCGGGTCGGCGGTAGGATCCTGGACGGTCGTGATGATGGGCACGCCACCCAGGACCTTGACCATCCGGTAATAGAGATAAGCCCGGAAAAAATAGGCCTGCCCTTTTACATATTGGTAATCGGAAGATGACAAGACGGACTGGCTGGCGTCGATATTGGCAAAGAAAGTATTAATCGAACGGACATTGACCCAGTCCCATACCAGGTCGGGATAGCCGCTGGCACTGTTATATTTGCCGGTGAGGAAGATATTGAGGGCGTTTCCTCCGTTACCTCCCGAAAAGGCTTCTCCCGAAACTTCCTCATTCCGGTTAAAAGACGGCAGGATGGTATAAAAATTATTGACATAGTCTTTTATATAGTCAGGGCTGCTCCATAACGCCGAACCCGTGAGCACCCCGCCCGGATGATCCACATCAAAGACTTTTTTGCAGGAACCTGTACCGATGGCAAGGCCCAGTAAAACGACTACAATACCGGAAAAGGATATATTATTGATCGAGTATTTCATACTAATAAATTTGAGGAGGTTAGAAACTGGCGTTTAATCCGAAAGTGAACCCTTTTAATACGGGATAGGTCCTGAAATCGCCACCCATTTCGGGATCCCAGTCCTTTGTATGGTTCCATTCGTATAGATTATCCCCGTTAAAATAAATCCTCACGGCCTTGACTTGTGAATTTCTGAACAGCCTCGCCGGAAGATTGTAGTTCAGGGTCAACGATTTCAGCCTGAGCAGGTCTCCGTTCTTCAGCCAGAAGGTCGAGTTCTGCTCCGTGTTGGAAATACCCTGCCAGTCGTTCATGATCGCGCTGGGCATCGTCGCCGTCGCAGCGGTGGCAGGCGTCCAGGCATTTTTCCAGATCGTCAGATTATCATTGCCTGGCAGCGGACGGGTGTAGTACACGTTCGTAGGCATGACCTGGTAGCGGGCCAGACCGGAGAAGATGGCCGATAACTCAAGGCCCTTGTATCCTACCGCAAAATTGAACCCGTAGTTGATCCGGGGCACGCCGTTGAAACTGATCGGGCCATAATCGTTGTTATCGACCAGGCCATCGGGCTTATCGGTACCCAGTGGCCCCCGGAGATCCTGATACATAATCATGCCGGGTTGCGGTTTGTTGCCCAGTAAGGTAAAATTGGGACCGTTGGCCGCGAGTATCTTGTTGACGTCGTCCTGGCTGCGGATAATGCCTTCCGCGCGATAGCCCTGGATTATTCCGTTGATAGGATGGCCGATCAGGTTCGCATAGTCACGGACCGACGCAGCCTGATCTACTCTTACATACTTGTTGCTGGAAACCGACCAGTTCGCTGCAACACGATAATAGACCTGCCCGACCGTGTTCTCATGACTTACCGTCACTTCAAAACCCTGTGCCGACGCGATGCCATAGTTGACGGCGGGCAGGGTGGCCCCTACCGTACTGGGTACGGAGGCGATACGTGATCCCAGGATATCGGTAGTGCGTTTATTCCACCAGTCGAGAGTGGCGCCAAACAGGCGTTTCGGCATGCTCAGATCCAATCCTATATCGTAATTATGATTTCTTTCCCAGGTGATATCAGGGTTGACAGTAGAACCCAGGGTGGTGGAAGGAGGAAGTCCGGATCCCAGATAGACGCCGGAACTGGCATTGAAGTTATAGGTCTGCTGCCATTGCCAGGGAGCGGTATTATCCGTACCGGTCACGCCATAAGAAAATCGCAACTTGGCCACATCCAGGTATTTGGTCAGACCCTGAAAAAAATCTTCTTTCGCTGCGTTCCAGGCCGCCGAAACGGAAGGGAAATAACCCCAACGTTTGTTAGACGGGAAAATATACGAGCCATCGGCACGAAAAGTCACACCCAGCATGTATTTGGAGTTGTAGTTGTAGTCGACTCTTCCAAGCCAGGATGAAAATCCGGTCGGTTGGTATTCGTCGCCCTGTATATTCCAGTCCGTGCTGCTGGAAGAACCCCCGTTGATCTGCTGGTAGCCGGTATTGCTGTAGTTATTATCGCTGATGGAAGACCAATGCCCCTGGTAAGCCGACTGCTCATAGCCGCCGAAGGCTGAGATATTATGCAGACCGAACGAGTGTTCATAGTTGAGCATCAGGTCCAGCTGATAGTTTGAGGATTGGACATAGTTCTCTGTCAGTTGCGTCGGAGCGCCTATGCCTGCCGTCTGGGCCTGGTCCAGGATCTTGTATCCGCCGGCAAGCGAGGAATCCAGCTGATCTGTCACGATATGGTTATTGGTGCCTGTCGTTTTAAAGTAATAGATATAAGGCGCGTTGTGCCAACCCTTGGTATAGCTGTTGTAGGTATTGTAGGCCAGCGTTCCTTTCGCGGACAGACCGGTGATGCCAGGAATATCGTATTTTAACTGGAAGGTAGGCGTGATATAGTTATTCGAGGGACGGATATAACCGCCGGCTCCTTTGGCAAGGTTCGCCGTATTCGAGTTGTCGAAGTTTCCAACCGGCAGATTATTGATAAACGATGGCCTTCCCGGTGTGTTCATCAGCAGACGGTTGTAAATATTTGACAGGTTGAAATCACCATAGTCATATGCCCAGAAAGGACGGCTGCCATTGTCCCATTCCCCGGAAAAATTCAGGCTATAACTCAGCCGCTTGCTGATCTGCCCGTCGAGCTTGGCGAGAATATTATACTTAAAAAAGGAGTTGCTGGTCGCACCCTGTTGCCGGAGAATCCCCCCGGAGACATAGTAACGGGTTCCCTTGGAGCCCCCGCTCATCGAAAGGTTATGCGAAGTATGCCAGGGGTTTTGCCAGGTATCCTTAAGCCAGTCGTAGGAATGAGTCTTGAAATAGGCCAGCTCGTCCGCCGAATAGTAGCTCGGGTCCGTCGAGGGGATGCCTTTTTGATCGTAAGCCTGGTCGGCAAACGTATAGGCGTCAAATGCGTTCATCCTTCTCGGCGTGATTTCGCGCGTATTCAGGGTATAAGATCCATTGTAAGAGATAGTGGTCTTGTCCGCCACCCCATGTTTAGTGGTTACCAGCAGCACACCGTTCCCGCCTTTGATACCGTAGATGGCGGCCGAAGCGGCGTCTTTGAGCAAACTGATGCTCTCGATATCGGTGGGGTTGATCGTGGCGAATACCGAAGAGTCACGGACAAATCCATCGATCACGAATAAGGGAGAGCTCCCCCCCATCCAGGTGGATGTCTCCCGGATCTTGATATTGGCGCCGGCGCCGGGGTAACTTCCCTGCATCGAAACCGTCAGACCGGCCGCCAGTCCTTGTAACAGATTGGCCGGAGAGGCAGTTGGCCGGTCGGCCAACACCTCAGACTTGATGACACCTACGGCGCCTGTCAGGTTTTCTTTTTTCTGCGTACCGTAACCTACCACCACGACATCATTCATGTCCGACAAAGCAAGGTGGAGGATGATCGAAACAGGCTTCCCGGCAACCGCTTTAAAGCTGTATGTCTTGTAACCAACCAGGGACACATCGATCCAGGCCCCCTCTTCCGCGTCGATCTTAAAGCCACCCTTTTCGTCCGTCACGGCCCCCCTGTTGGTACCGCGGATCGTAACCGAAGCCCCGGCGAGCGGCTGCCCCTTCTCATCGGTGACCACGCCGGGAACCGGCGGGAGAGCGGCCGGAACAGCGGAAACACCCGGAACGACTGGCTTTTCCGCAGGACCAGGGCTCTGTGTAATGACAATAGAGCCCTCATCGATCTCGAAATCCAGGGACTCATCTCTCAGACAAGCCTTCATCACCTCTTCGATCGCCGCGTTCCGCACACTGATCGAAACAGGTTTCGCGTTTTTCAACAGCCTGTAATTGTAGAAAATGGAATAACCGGTTTGTTTTTTGATTTCGGCAAAAGCCTTTTCAAGAGGGACGTTTCTTAGCTCCAGGGTCACCTTTTGGCCGAAGGTGCGGGCTTGAACATTGAGGCAAACAACCAATAAAAAAAAGGACGTTAGCTTCATTACTAACAGAGTTTTGGTTACGAAACCCGGCCGCTGACGACGGGGTTTGAAAAGCGCAGTTAATTGCATACTTTTGTAAAGTTTGGGTTAAACAATAAGCAGTTCCAACAATTGTATTACTGGGCCAACCTGAACGCCTGCCGCTTCGGTCGCACCCGAAGCGGTTTTGTTTTCAGTAAGCCACTATCCTGAAGCCGGGGCTTTCTATTTAATTTTTCATCTTCGCTGGTTTTTAGTTAGATAATTTCATCTTTGACATCCGCCATCTTCAAAACTTCTATCTGCCCGCTTATCTAAGGCATGACAATGATCTTATTCCCCTCGATGCTGAAATGTACCTGGCTCTTTTCCAGGAAATGAAACACCTTTGTCAGGGGCAGGGACCGCCTGATGTCTCCTCCAAACAGATCGCCCGTCACTTGCCCCCTGTATTCCACTTCCATATCATACCACCGGCACAATTGTCTCATCACCGATTGAATGCTGGAATGATCGAACAGGAATACACCGTTTTTCCAGGCTACGGTTGCATCGGTGTTCACATCCCTGACAATTGAGATTTCCCCGTCCTTTCCCACCTGGGCCTGCTGTCCGGGCTCCAGTCGTCTATCTCTTCCGCCTTGAACGACCCTGACGCTTCCTTCCAATAACGTCGTATTGACGGTAGCCTCGTCAGCGTAGGCATTTACGTTGAAATGTGTCCCCAGCACTTCAATTTTTTGCGTTTTATTGACGACGACGATAAAGGGCATGGTCTTATCGGGTCGCACTTCGAAATAAACCTCCCCGGTGACATCGACCTGTCTTTGGCCACCTGCAAATGCTGTCGGATAACGAATGGAAGAAGCTGCATTCAGCCAAACGGCCGTCCCATCCGGCAGGATCAGTTTGTATTGGCCGCCCCGCGGTGTGCTCATCGTATTATAGAGGATTTCGGTTTCCCCGCCGTTCTTTGCCCGATAGGCCAACTGCCCGTTATCGAGCTTAACGATCCTGGTATTGCCCTGCCGCGCGAGTTCCCCATTGTCCGCACTGTCCAGGACGATGGACGAGCCATTCGACAGGGTCAGGATAGCCCGGTTCCCGCCGGGAGGCACTTCTCTTCTCTCCGGTTTCGGGGGACTCGCCCGGAGGGTCACTTCCTGCCGGCGGGAATGGAGGGACAAATAATAGGCCCCATATCCCAGCAGCAGCACCACACAAGCCGCCACCGCATAACGTCTTCGGACAGAACCGCTGCGCCCGCCGACGGAAGGCATTTTACCCGCCTCCGGATACCCTTCTCCGGACGGTATCCCCGCTGGTCCCTCTCTCCCTCCATCCGTTCGCATGAATCCTTCCCGCGAAGCCTCTTTGTCAAACGCGATCATCTGTTTCAGATCCGACAGAATGTCCTTCCGGAGACCTTCCAGGTCCTGCGGTGTCTTACTCAGGACGACCTCAATATCGCCTGCATTGACGACATCATACCACTCGTGAAGCTGGCGTTGCTCATCTTCACTGGCGACGCCCTCCAGGTATTTTTTTGCGAGATCATTTATCTGTTGCGGGGTAAGGTTCATGGAGTATCCTTTCCTATATAGATACATGAACCGGGAATCCTTACGTAGAAAAACAAATTTTTTTTAGCAACTACAGAAGCAGGAGGGGAAATACCAGTTTTTGACGATGGTTGCGCATGATATGCATCACCTTCGCCACATAGGCTTCAGCCGTACGCGGAGAGACGCCCAATTGCCGGGCTACTTCCTCCAAAGGTTTGTCAAGCAGTTTATTATGGATGAAGACGATCCTGTACTTATCGGGGAGATGTTCGGTGAACCGGGTGAGGACGTCCAGTAACTGCTTATTTTCGAGATCGAATGTATCCGCTACCCTGCCCCCCTGCAATTGTCTAAAATTCCGCAGAACATTCGTCCTTCTCTTTTCATTTGCAAGAAAACGGTAAATGGCAAATCTTGCCATGCCTGCCAGATACAAAGGAAGGGACTGTATTTCCAACCTCGCTCGTTTGTCCCAGAGATTGAAAAAGACATTTTGAAGCACTTCCCTGGCGTCTTCGATGGAGACCAGCCGCTTATGTGCCATGAAGAATAAAGGTTCCCAGTAACGGTTGTAAATTTCCGTGAAGGCATTCTCATCGCCGTTCTGTAACTGCAGCAGCAGTTCCTGGTCGCTATGTGAGTTAGTTTGCAGCCGGGCTTATTAAGACCTTAAAGATAATAAAAAAGTAATGTAAGGAACTAAAAAATGGCGGACCGTGCGATACCTTGCCGTTTCCGCAAAACGAAAACGCATGAAATCTCCCAGGCTGTTCCATATCAGCGAGGAACCGGGTATCCCCAGCTTTAAACCGAGGCCGTCGCCTTCCTTCTTTTCCGCGATACAAGGAGACACAGTCTTCGCCATTACAGAGAAACTCCTGCACAATTACCTCCTGCCCCGGGACTGCCCAAGGGTCACTTTTTACGCCAATGCGAAGACGACGGCGGCGGATGTCCATACCTTTATGGGGCATAGCTCCGCGGCGTTTGTCGTAGCCGTGGAAGCGGGTTGGTATCCCCTTATCGCCCGGACCCGGCTCTATTGCTATGAATTTCCAACCGGCTCCTTCTCGGTGCTGGATGAGATCGCGGGTTACTATATCTCTTATGAGGAAGTCGCACCCGTATCCGTCCGGGAGATCGCCGACATCCCGGCGGAACTATTTAAAAGAAATATAGAGCTGCGTATCATGCCGACGCTATGGATACTCTCGGACGCCATCGCCCGTTCTTCCCTGTCGTATTCTATCATCCGGATGCGCAACGCCATTCCCAGGCAAACGGAACCCGGACAAACCAAAACCGGCTAACAGACCCGGGCCGCTCCCACAGATTCTTCTGACCGCCGCTATTCGGACCTGAGACTATTAACCGGATTCGATAGAGCGGTCTTGATCGCCTGGATGCCAACCGTCAACAGCGCGATTCCGGCGATACAAATACCCGTTATGGCGAACACCCACCATTCCAGCCCGATCCGGTAAGCGTAGCCCGACAACCATCGGTTCATCAACCAACCGGCAAACGGGGCAGCGATGAGGAAGGCGATCACGACGAGCCGTAGAAAATCCCGGGAGAGTAAGGTGACAAGATCCGTAACCGAAGCCCCCAGGACCTTTCTGATTCCAACCTCCTTCGTACGGTTGATCGCCGCAAGCGAGGCGAGACCGAACAGACCCATACAGGCCAGGGAAACAGAGATACCGCCGGCCCAGCCGACGATATTGCCGAGACGCGTCTCCGATTTATAAAAGGTATCCAGGTCCTCGTTCAAAAAATTATACTGCAGCGGATAGTCCGGTGCTATATTCTTCCATGCTTTTTGAATGGCTGCCAAAGCCATCGAAGGATCTCCGGGCCGTATGCGGACAAAAAAGCGATAGGGAATGTTCGGGGAAAATTGACTGAACAACTGCGGCTCGATTTTATCCTGCATGCCGAGGTAGTTGAAATCCTTCACTACGCCGATAACGACCGGATCACTCGCGGGATCGGACCCGAAAAAGCCTGTTAAGCGCCGCCCGGTGGCATCGTCTATAGTCCAACCGAGTTCTTTCATCATCGTCTCGTTGATGATGACGGAACTGACCGTATCGACCGACATCCCGTCGGAGAAATTTCTTCCGGCCAATAGTCTCATATCCATCAGCGGCAGATACCCGGAGCTGACTGAGTACTGCGTATTGCTGATAGATTTTCCATTGTAGCGGAATGAATTCATATTCATTCCCTCGAGTTCCCCCAGTCCGCAGTCGGCACTGGCGGTGGCTACGATCTCCGGACGGGTACTCAACTCCTGCTTGAATAGTGGGTATAGTTTCTTCGTGTCCGGCACGCCCAGCGCCTCGACCACTACTACATTCTCTTTATTAAACCCCGGGTCCTTCGTCTGCATATAATGAAGCTGCTGCATGATGACCAGGGTGCCGATGATGAGACCCGCGGAAAGAATGAATTGCAGGGTGACCAGCGTCTTTGTAAAGAGATTCCCGCCTCCCAACTTGATCTTTGCCTTCAGCACCTCCACGACCCTAAACCGGGAAAGCAGGAGGGCCGGGTAACTTCCGGCGAGGATCCCCGTGAGGATAACCCCGAAAGCCATCAGGCCGTATAGTTGAGGAAATTGACGAAACGAAAAAGACAACTCTCTCCCGGATAGTCGCCTGAAAAAAGGCAGCAACCCGTTTGCCAGCAGAAATCCCAACAAACCCGCTATCATGGCCAGCAAAACCGACTCCGTCAAAAACTGGAAGACCAGCGACTTCCGGCTTCCCCCCATGACCTTGCGCACACCGACTTCCTTCGCCCGGTCCGCGGAACGGCCAATCGCCAGGGTAGTAAAATTAATAGAGGCGATCAGGAGCACGCCGGCCGAAATAATCAACAGGATCCATATCGATTGAGGGTCGACGGCTGGGGAACGATAATTCATATAGTTTGGGTCGGTATGGATGGCCGTCAAAGGCTGCAGGCCAAAACGAGGTTGGGGCCCTGAACTTTCCGGGGCTTCGGGCCTGGAGCCGCCGGTTCTATCGGTCTTCAGCGGAAAATATCTCCGGAAGATGTCTTCCAACAGCTTTTTATCCTGCGGTAAACGACTCCCCGGCTTCAGCTGCAGATAAGTGACATAGGAATTTACATTCCAGTTATTGACACCTCGTCTGCCTTCCGGGGTGGTGGCAAAATAATCGAAATTGCCCAGCATCCGGAATTGAAAAGAAGTGTTGGAAGGCGGATTCTCGGCAATCCCGGTGATGGTGAACGGGTCAAATACCTCTCCGATCTTTATCCTGATCGTCTTGCCGACGACATCCGTCGTTCCAAACAGGTTCCTCGCCGTCTCTTCGGTCAGGACCAGGCTTTGCAAGCCTTGCAGCGCCGTAGCAGGATCTCCCGATTTCAATTTAAACGAAAATGCGGAAAAGAACGAAGGGTCGGCGAGAGACAGAACCCCACGCGATTCTTTCTCGCCGGTTTTCAGGAATGCCGTATAGTACCCTATATACCGGATATAGTTTTCCACGCCGGGCAGATCCCTTTTCAGAGCCGGTCCCGCCGGCATCGGCAGGAAGATACTGCCGCCTTCTTCCCCTGTCCTTATATTGACCCGGTAAATATCCCTGGCGTTCCTGTGAAAGCTGTCGAAGCTGAATTCATTGACCGAATAAAGCAGGCAGAGGCTGAAACAGGCGATACCCAACGACAACCCGAACACGCTGATAAAAGAAAGAATCTTCTGTTTGCCGAGATTCCGCCAGGCTATTTTGAGGTAGTTTTTGAACATATGCGCTGTTTGGAGATTGCAGAATTAAAATAGGATTTCCGTAAAAACCGTATGAAGACGCATCCAAAAAAATGCCGAAGTCACAAAATGTTCATAATCTGTCATTTGAACTGAACCCAGAGACCCGATCGTCCGGAAATGATACAACCGCTGTTCATTTGTATTCATGGCTCAACGGACAGGCATCCGTAATTCGACTCTTCTTAGAGACAGTCGCTACTTTCTCACCCCGGATGGTCCGCATGGCGAATGACGGAAGCAGGGAGGACTAAAAGGGCTTTTTTGCAAGGGTGCAGGGCAGCGTGGCCGGCCTCGCACCCTTCTATCGTCTATCCAGGATTTTCAATGCCTCCGCAACCCAATCCGTTTCGGGATTCAAGGGAACCATCGGAGGTATGCCCACTCCTTCGAGCTTTCTTCGTTTCCGGTACCGTATCGTCGTACAGCCTAAAGTCATATTCGAATGGGGTACCGCCACGGCAAACACATTTCCATAACCCAGATAACCGCCCGAGTTCTCTCCGGCTGTTATCACTTTCCTGCTTTGCATCGCATCCAGGATAAAGGATTCGGCGCTGCTGGCGGTATTCCTGTTGTAGAGCACCACAATTTTCCGGGGATTTGCAAAAACGGTGTCCCGGGTGTTGTAGCTGACACGATCGTTGTCCATGGCTGCAAATGTATAAAGTTTAGCCCTCTGCATTTTTTTAATATAGGAACGCATATCATCAGCCGCCCCTTCCCCATAAGCAACGGAATCAGCCAGTATCTTGTCCAATTCATGCTGATAAACCTGAAGGTTGTCGGGGGTTACATATATTTCACCGATGTCATTTGCAATGGGATGGGTATAGGCAAAATCGATCAGCCCCTGGTAACACTTATCCGCCCCGCCGCCGTTGTCCCTGATATCGATGACCAGATAAGGGGATTCCGTGATCTGGCGGGCATGGACTTTATAGCAGGAGTCAAGGAGATTGAACAAAGGCCCGTTGAAAGAACCGACTTTCAGGTAGTGGGTATTCTCATTCAACCTGCGAAACTCAAAGGGGATCGCAGATTTGATCGCGTTTTGGCGGTTTTTGGACAGGAACAGCTCAGTCAGCGTACCGGTATTAAAATGTACCGTCTTTTGCTGCAGGGAGTGATCCCGCAGGTAGAGACGGACCGAAAAGACCGGATCTTTGCCGGGTGACAATATCGGAGACAATATGAATTTCACCTGGCCCCTCTCCCATAATTTTGTGGAAGATTCAATGATGACGCCTTTGTAACAGCCGCTGCTTTTTATAACGGCAATCGTATAGTTGTCAGAGGGAAAGGAATAGTAGACCCCCTCGATTTCATCGCCCTTCCTGTGTTTCAGTCTTTCCATCGCCTGAGAGTCTAAAACCATGCGCTCCGTATGCATAAATGCGTATGATTGCCGGAACAGGTTGACGGCGGCCGTATCCTGGTCATCGATGGAAGGAAAGGTCTCTTCGATGTAAATATGACGATCTTTGAAGTATTTTAAATATCGATCGATAAAATAACTGCAGTGGGTCTTGCAATGGTCCTTTAAAATAACGGCGCTGATATCCGCACAGAATTTTGCATAGGCTGCCCTCCTGTCGCCAGGTACGTTGTCTCTAAATGCGGCATGATTTCTTTCCATATAAGACTTCACAAAGTCAAAATGGGTCCCGCAGTCGCAGCTATTGTCTTGCGCCCGGCAGGCGATGCTTGCTATGACCAGGAGAGCGGCTATGGCCTGTCTCAATGTCGGGTATCTCATATTTTCGTTGCCTCCTGGTTAGGATTTATTGGCTTCTTTCAGGTCTTCCAGGACCGTCTTTATAAAATCGTCGTAATTTTTTCCGGGATCCGTACCGGCATCATAGCGCTCAAGCTCCTTTACGATAAACGGCACATAAATAAATCTGGCCCGGACGCAGTCCTGCAACATCTTATCAGCCTCCGCGGGATGCCCGAGCTTGCGGGCGACAATCACTTCGCCTGCTTTCACAAAATGCTCGTACAAACACATCGTCCAGTTTGTGTAAGCGCTCTTGCTCATATCTTCTTTGATCGGCTGATACAGGTATTCCGTAGAACTCTTTAACTCATCCGGCAGTTTGTCAATGGCGGGGTTTACAAAAGAATGCCCGAACTCATGTACGGAAAGACGGGCAATTTTTTCCGGATAGTCGAATCCGAGCTCGGGATGCCGCTTATCAAACGTCTGAAAACTAAAAGGACCAAAAGTGTTGTAAATGGTACGGCTTGTCTTGTTCATCTTGCCAAATCCCTGGGAGGTTGGAATATTAAGGCTTGGAATCAGGTAATAGGCGTTGAAGCTTTTGCCGTAGAACCCTTCCATCACCGGTATAAAAAAGCTATCCGGCAGATTCCTCCTGACATCCGATTGAATAAGCTCATAGAAGCGGTTATTTTCTTCCAGGTAAGACCCAAAATGCAACAAGGCATAGAATTTATTAAACTCCTGCAAAAATGCGGTGGCGTTTTTGGTCGCTTCCCCGTAGTCGCCCGTCGGCGAAAAGGCAAGGAGGGTCTCTTTGTCGGTGCCGGCATTAATTTTTGCGAAAGGAACTTCGTCCACCTGCAGCAGAAATCCGATAAAGAAATCGTTGTAATATTTCTTACCGACAAGCTCCCGGTATCGTTGCATCATCGCACAACTGTCAAATTTTTTATATCTCAGATAGTTTTTATAGGTCATTGCATACCATTCCCGCCAGGTCGATTTCCTGTTTTCAATGGTGACCGAATCCTTACTGGTTGCCAGGTCCGGTCCCATATCGAGTTGCATCATCAGACCGAATAATTCAATATTCCTGTTGGTTTTTACCCGTATTTTTTTTGCCAGAATACAGGGACTGCTTCCCCGACTAACGGAGGCCGTCCTTTCCTGATGATAAACGCAGGGCGCCGGGGGAAAGGGGAACATGGCGATGATCGAAAAAAGAGAGGTAAAAAGCAGTTTCATGCCGCTGGTTTTGATTAAAAAATTGTAACCCGTTATATGAGGATGCAATAATAGCCAATCGACAACCCGGGGACTTGTATAAAATTGCTTTTTTTACCGGCGGTATCGGGTGCTCAAATCAGGAGTTGATATAACCGGAAGGTGAAATACCGAAGTACTTCCTGAACCTGTTTGTAAAATGACTGGGATCGCTAAACCCGTTTAAATAGGCGATATCGCGTATGGGCGCATTTTCCAGCAGCATTTTTTTCGCTTTTGCCAGGCGATAAAGCATGATGTAGGTTTGGGGAGTAACGCCCCGGGCCTTCTTAAATTCACGGATAAAATGGAATTTGCTCATACAGAATTTCCGGGACAGCCAATCCGTGTCAATGGGTTCATTCGGATATTCCTCGATCAGTTCATCTATCAGGTAGAAAGTAGTTGCCCACAGGTCTTTGCGACCAGGGTTTACCGCGTGCCCGGACAAAAGCCTGAAAGCGTTCTCCCACAGGTGGACGCCCGCCGTTTGGCTGTCAAATAAATCCAGGAATTGTTGAAAGAGGGGTTGATCATAGATCACTCTTTCAAGCATTTCTATTTTCCGGCCCCTATTGAAACGTTCCAGTACATCCGGGTTCAGATATACTGTCTTGTAACTATATCCGCTGCTGCTCAGGGAATGATTTCTATGGACTTCATTGGCTTGCGTGATACTGATGACGCCGGACGGCGCGATAAACTCCTGCTCCGTATTTTTTAGAATTTCGGTGCCGTTGGTGATGAGGGATACGCAAAAATAATCATGAAAATGAAAGGGGAAATAGTCATTCTCGTTCTCGGAGGAAAACATTTCCATATTGTCGAAGTGCTCTATTCTTCTGAATCCGAAAGAAGGCATCGAAACGATTTTTAAAGTGTCCGGGATCGCGGAGCTGGTTTGCTTTGAAAATACAAAATATAGCGGGGGTTCAGACTTACAGGGACAAAAAAACCGCCAAAAGGCGGTTTTTTTGTCTTCCTGAGGTTCGGAGCGGATTTGAACCGCTGTAGGAGCTTTTGCAGAGCTCTGCCTAGCCGCTCGGCCACCGAACCCTTTGCTGATAAACGCCCTCCGTGCAGGAAAGGCGTCAACCATTTTTTGGGCAGGCGCAAAAATAGGATAATTTTGAAGAAGATGGAAAAAATTCATGTTCTTTTATGCAAACAATCGCTGAAAGTGAGTTGATTATCAACAGACGAGGGGCTATTTACCACCTGGACCTGCGCCCCGAAGAGCTGGCGGACACCGTTATTACGGTCGGTGACCCGGACCGTGTAGAAGCCGTGAGCAGACATTTCGACCGCGTCGAATCGAAGTCCCGGCACCGGGAGTTCATCACCCATACCGGTTGTATCGGCAAAAAGAGGATCTCGGTCGTCTCCACCGGCATCGGCACCGACAATATCGATATCGTCCTCAACGAACTGGATGCCCTGGTGAATATCGACCTGGAGACTCGGACCGTGAAAGAGGAACTGACCCATCTCACGATCCTGCGCATCGGTACGGCCGGGTCATTGCAGGCTTCGATACCGGTCGATAGCTTCGTAGCCTCCACGCATGGCCTGGGGATCGACAACCTCCTCAACTTCTACCGGCATGAGGGAAACGAAGAAGACCAGCAGCTCCTGCACTCCTTCATCACGCAGACACAGTTGCACAACCGCTTTTCCAACCCTTATATCAGCACCGCCGCCGCCTCCCTGCTCCGGCATTTCGTGGAAGGCTATCACCACGGCATAACCGTCACCTGCCCGGGGTTTTATGGCCCCCAGGGAAGGATCCTGCGGCTCGGGTTGAGCCATCCCAGCCTGGTCGACAGGCTTACGGACTTTCGCTTCGGACAGCACCGGATCGCCAATTTCGAAATGGAGACCGCCGGCATCTACGGGCTGGGCAGACTGCTCGGTCATCATTGCCTGAGCCTCAGCGCGATCGTGGCCAACCGCATCCGGAAAGAGTTTTCAAAGGACGGCGATGCCGCCGTGGAGAGCCTGATCCTCAGAACGCTGGACATCCTCGGAGGCTTGCAGCAATAGACGCGGTTTTCAGCAAAAATCTAGTTAATTTTGCAGCATTTTATTGTAGACATGAACATGCACTTCTATAAATACCAGGGAACCGGGAACGATTTTATCATCCTGGACAACCGCAACTGGAGCTATACCGCATTGACCACCGAACGTGTCAAAGCGCTCTGCGACAGACGTTTCGGCATCGGCGCGGACGGGCTGATGCTGTTGAACCCCAAAACCGGATTCGACTTCGAAATGAAATATTACAACGCCGACGGACGTGAAAGCAGCATGTGCGGAAATGGCGGCCGCTGCCTGGTGAAGTTCGCCTACGACCTCGGCATACACAAGGCCACCTACCGGTTCAGCGCGGTCGATGGCCCGCATGAGGCCGAAATCGAGGACGACGGAACGGTGAACCTGAAAATGCAGGACGTGAACGGGATCCGGGAATATCATGGCGACTATATCCTCAATACCGGCTCGCCCCACTATGTCAAGGTCGTCAGCGACGCGATGGACTATGATGTATTCCACAAGGGCATGGATATCCGCTACAGCGCGGAATTTGCAAAAGAGGGGATCAATGTGAATTTCGTGGAGCAGAAAAAACCCGACGAGATCGTCGTCCGTACCTATGAACGCGGCGTGGAAGACGAAACCCTGTCCTGCGGCACCGGCGTGACGGCCAGCGCCCTCGTATTCTTCCACAACGAAATGGGATACAACGACGTCACTGTGATCACCAAGGGCGGAAAGCTGGTAGTCCGCTATGACCGGGTCGGCGAAGACAGCTTTCAGAATATCTGGCTCTGCGGGCCGGCAATGAGGGTCTTCGAAGGAGATCTCGAATATTAAACCGTTCAGCTAAACCGCTCAACCGGGAAAAGCGATCAATAACACTCATCAGCTTATGTTCACGATCAGGGTCTACGGCATCTTACTGGGAACAAACGGACAGGTACTGGTCAGCGATGAATACATCCGCGGAAATTACTATACGAAGTTTCCCGGCGGTGGCATGGAGTTCGGAGAGGGCACCCGCGATTGCCTGAAACGGGAATTTAAAGAAGAGATGGACCTGGAAGTCCGTGTCGGGAACCATCTCTATACGACGGACTTCTTCCAGCTATCCGCCTTCAACCCCGAACACCAGATCGTCTCCATCTATTATTTCGTAGAAGCGCTTGAACCCATCAAAGCCCCGTTGCGCGACAGGCCCTTCGATTTTGACGAAAGGGAGATGGACCTCTATAAAAAAACGGGAGAAACGGAGACCTTCCGCTTCATCGACCGGAATCTCTTTTCCGAAGAGACCGTCACGCTGCCGATCGATAAGGTCGTCGCGGGAATTTTGAAACAGGACTTTTTGTAGGATCACGCCGGGGCTGCCCAACCGCAGTCCCGGCCGCAAGGCCCGTTCTCCGCAACGGACCTGCTCATTATAGGTTGTTCCCCACCCGCAGATCCGTGATCAGGGTCCCCAGACCGGGATAAGTATCGGCAGGGTTGTCAATAATCAATTGGAGGAATTTCAGGTCCAGCCACCGGTTGAACTTATAGCCCACTTCCGGGAAATGAGCCACTTCCTTAAAACCAAAAGAGCCATGCAGCCGGAGACTGACATCGTTGCCGGCGTCTATGCCGGCAACGATCGCATGGATGCCCGCCTCACGGGCAGATGAGATGACAGGCGCCATCAGCAGTTTGCCGATTCCTTTACCCCGCTGGTCCGCGGCGACATAAACGGAATTCTCGACCGTATAGCGATAGGCCGCCCAGGCACGGAAGGGTCCGTACGAGCTGAACCCTAGTATTTTATCTCCTTCCGTCGCCACAAATACGGGATGGTTCTCCTTTTTTTTTGCATCGTACCAGCTCTTCCTCATCTGATGGGTGTGTGGATCATAGTCATACACTGCGGTCGTATTGGCGATCACTTCGTTGTAGATTTCGAGGATGGCGGGCAGGTCATCCTCCCAGGCAAACCTGACCCCGATCATAGATGCCTGAATTTTAATTTCTCCACCATCTTATCGTCGAGGGCGTCGGAAGACACCCCAAATCCGTTTACCAGCACTCCCTTGTCGCCATGATGCGACTCGATAGCGAAAACGACGCCCTCGTCCGCCGGATCGCTATCCCCTTCAAAGCGATAGACCTCCGTAATTTCGAATTCATCGGGCTTCAAAGCGAGCGGGGTCTTCGGGCAACGCAGGCAATCGGCGTCGAGATTGAAATCGATGGTATAACCTCTTTGCTTAAGCCCCGTGAGCGCTTCGGTCATGGTATCATAATTAAACATAGATAACAGGTTTGTTGCAATTTACGAAATTGGCGCAAGCAATCAGAAACGCATCCGCGCCCAGCGAAAATCGTGCCGGAGCATTCATCCCCACGGATCGGCAAACCGGTCGATGGGTCTGCTAATGGATCAACTGATGGGTCTGCTTGATTACGCCCATGACAAACGTGCTCTGCATATGCCCGATATTCTCGAGCTGCCCCAGTTTGTTCACATGAAAATCATAATAGGCATCCATGTTTTCCGCGACCACCTTCAGCATGAAGTCGAATTCCCCCGAAATATTGTAACACTCGATCACTTCGGGCAATTCATTGATCGTCCGGATAAATTTTGTCCCTGATTTTTTACTATGCTCCTTCAGGGAAACATAACAGATCACCATGAGGCCCTTTTTGACCTTCCGGTAATCCACCAGGGTGGCATATTGCAGGATGACGCCTGTGTCCTCCATTCTTTTGATGCGCTCATGAACAGGGGTGGTGCTTAGGTGAACGATGCCGGCGATCTCCCGGACGGTGATTTTTGCGTTCTCCTGCAGCAAGCGGAGGATGGCCCAATCCTTTTCGTCGAGAGAGACAGAGCCCCCAGCGTATTTTTCTTTTTCGGGTATTTTTTCCATGTCTTACTATTCACTTGTTCTAAAAAACGGTTAAAAAATCACATTCTATTCCAAATTTAATAATATTATTATGTATTTTGTTCTTCTTATCTACCTTTACACACCCGGAAGTCTCCGCATTAAATTTTAGACTAAAAAATACAAATCATGTCAACAAAATTGCAAAACATCGATCTGAAGCTCCCTTATAAGGTAAAAGATATGAGCCTGGCTGAGTGGGGCCGCAAAGAGATCCGCCTGGCGGAAGCCGAAATGCCCGGACTGATGGCCATCCGTGCCGAATATGGCAAACAGAAGCCCCTGAAAGGTGCGCGCATCGCGGGCTGCCTTCACATGACCATCCAGACAGCCGTCCTGATCGAGACCCTGATAGAACTGGGTGCGGAAGTACGCTGGAGCTCCTGCAATATATTCTCTACCCAGGACCAGGCCGCAGCCGCCATCGCCGCCGCCGGGATCGGTGTTTTCGCCTGGAAGGGACAGACCCTCGAAGAAGCAGACTGGTGTATCGAACAGACCCTGTTCTTCGGCGGAGAAGACAAACCCCTGAACATGATCCTCGACGATGGCGGAGACCTGACCAATATCGTCTTTGACAAATACCCCGAACTGATCCATCATATCAAGGGGCTGAGCGAAGAGACCACGACCGGTGTACACCGCCTCTACGAAAGAATGGAAAAAGGCACTCTTCCCATTCCCGCTTTCAACGTCAACGATTCCGTAACCAAATCGAAATTCGATAACAAATACGGTTGTAAAGAATCCCTGGTGGATGCCATCCGTCGCGCGACCGATGTCATGATGGCTGGTAAAGTAGCCGTCGTGGGAAGCTATGGCGACGTGGGGAAAGGTTCTGCAGCTTCCCTGAAAGGGGCCGGCTGCCGTGTCATCGTAACGGAAATCGACCCCATCTGCGCGCTGCAGGCCGCTATGGACGGTTTCGAAGTGAAGAAAATGGAAAATGCCGTAAAAGAAGCCGATATCATCGTCACCGCTTCCGGCTGCCGCGACCTCATCACGGAAAAACATTTCCGCAGCATGAAGGACAAGGCGATCGTTTGTAATATCGGGCACTTCGATATCGAAATCGACATGGCCTGGCTTAACAAGAACTACGGTCACACGAAAGACACCATCAAACCCCAGGTCGACGTGTACACCATCGAAGGCAAAGACGTCATCGTACTGGCAGAAGGCCGCCTGGTGAATCTGGGTTGCGCTACGGGCCACCCTTCCTTCGTGATGAGCAATTCTTTCAGCAACCAGACCCTGGCGCAAATCGAGCTTTGGGTCAACCACAAACAATACGAAAACAAGGTATATGTGCTGCCAAAGCACCTCGACGAGAAGGTCGCCCGCCTCCATCTCGCCAAGATCGGCGTCGAATTGGACGAGTTGACTGACGCGCAGTCCAGCTATCTCGGCATTCCGAAAGCAGGACCGTTCAAACCCGAACACTACAGGTACTAGGATACCGTTCATTGTACAAATACCGGGACCGCTTCGAAAGAGGCGGTCTTTTTTTTGTACCACTTTGTACCCTATGATGACATGATTTCATCACAAACGAACGCGAGTTGTTCGGAACCGGACATTGCAATCCCCCACCCTATCTATATTTATCTGACTATCAATAGTCTATCAGACTGGCATCCTGTTTGAATCCGGACAACAGGTTCCTCTTCCAAACCCACAAATCCATCGCATGCTAAAAAACTATTTCAGCGTCGCCCTCCGCAACCTGTTGCGGAACAAAGGCTTCTCCTTTATTAATATTTTTGGTCTGGCGATCGGTCTCGCCACCTGCCTGCTCATCATGGTCTATGTGATGGACGAACTCGGTTACGACCGGTTTAACCGGAATGCCGACCGGATCTACCGGATCGACGGAGATATTAAATTAGGAGCCAATCATTTTATCACCGCGTCCTCGCCGGGCCCCCTGGGACCGGCCCTGAAACAGGATTACCCGGAAGTCGAAGAGACGACCCGCTTCCGGGGTCAAGGCGGATTCTTCGTGCGGAAGAACGGCCAAAATATAAGAGAAGACCGGGTGATGTACGCAGACTCCTCTTTATTTCGCGTATTCACGCTGCCCATGCTGGCGGGCGATCCGGCCACTGCGCTCCGGGACCCTCAAAGCGTGGTGATCACCGAACAGACAGCCCGCAGATATTTCAGCAGCATAGACATCGTCGGCCGCACCCTGCTCATCAACGACACGGTCAACTACAAGATCACCGGCGTGATAAAAGATTTACCTTCCAACGCCCACTTCCACTTTGATTTTTTTCTGCCCTTGTCGGAATTGGAACTTAGCCGGCGATCAAACGAATGGTTGAATCAGAATTTCAACACCTATATCCTGCTAAAAAAAGGCGCTGATCCCAAAAAAATCGAAGCGGACCTTGGCGAAATGGTCAATAAATATGTCGGTCCGCTTCAGGGAGCGGTGCTGCATACCTCCATGGAGGCCTTTCTAAAAAGCGGGAACTTTATCCGCTATTCCCTGATGCCGCTGAGCGATATCCATTTGCATAGCCAAAAGCTAGGGGAACTGGGCCCTAATGGAAGTATCGAATATGTCTATATTTTTTCGGCAATAGCTGTCTTCATCCTGCTCATCGCCTGTGTCAATTTTATGAATCTTTCTACGGCGCGTTCATCGAACCGGGCAACCGAAGTAGGAATCCGGAAGGTGCTCGGCTCCTTGCGAAGGCAGTTGATTTTTCAGTTTATTACCGAATCCATCCTGGTCAGTTTCATCGCCATGATCCTCGCACTCTGTATCGCCTGGCTGTCCTTGCCTGGTTTCAACGCCCTGGCAGCGAAGGACCTGGGGCTGGGCTTGCTCGCAAGACCCTGGCTGATACCAGGTTTAGCGGCAACCGTCATCGTGGTAGGCACGCTGGCAGGGAGTTACCCAGCCTTTTTTCTATCGTCTTTCCGGCCCATCCTCGTGTTGAAGGGCTCCCTTTCTTCCGGC
This sequence comes from Puia sp., assembly GCA_031292515.1. Lineage (GTDB taxonomy): Bacteria > Bacteroidota > Bacteroidia > Chitinophagales > Chitinophagaceae > Puia. Next base: position 132,726 of record JARLGZ010000104.1, read on the forward strand.
TTCCGTACGGGTTTCCTGCGGAATAGCCTGGTGGTATTCCAGTTCGGCATCTCGCTCTTGCTGATCGTGGGAACATTGGTCATTTACAACCAGTTGAGTTTCATCCGAAACAAAAGAATCGGGTTTGACAGGAGCCAGGTTCTGGTCATCGCTAATTCGTCTTCACTGGGTGACAAGACGGAAACCTTCCGGGAACAGGTGCTGGGTCTCACGGGTGTAAAGGGGGCGACAATCAGCGCCTACCTTCCGACTTCCTTCCGGCGTAACAGCGAGACCTATTTTCTCAATCCCGCTATGGACCAGTCCAGCGCGCTCAATGTTCAAAACTGGCCGGTGGATGATCAGTATATCCCCGTGCTGAACATGGAAATGGTGCAAGGCAGGAATTTCTCAAAAGAATTTGGTACCGATTCCCAGGCAGTAGTCATCAATGAAGCCGCAGCCAGGCTGATGGGCGTACCGGATCCGCTCAACCGCACATTATACGAGATGCCTCATCCACAAACCGCGATTCCGAATAAATGGCATATCATCGGTGTGGTCAGGGATTTTAATTTCAGTTCCCTGCGAGCTTCCGTAGAGCCTCTGGTATTATTTCGCGCAGCGGCAGGCGGCAGTATGGCCTTTCGCGTACAAAGCCGCAATATTCCCGGGCTGGTTGCAAAAATAGAAGACCGTTGGAAAACCACGGCGCCGACACAGCCTTTCAGCTATTCTTTTATGGACGACGATTTCAATACCGCCTATAAGTCAGAATCCCGGATGGGTAGTATTTCCGGTTGCTTTTCCGTACTCGCTGTCTTCATTGCCTGTCTGGGGTTGTTCGGACTTGCCGCCTATGGCGCAGAACAACGCGCACGCGAGATCGGCATCCGGAAGGTACTGGGAGCAACCGTCACCAATATAATTACCCTGCTTTGCAGGGATTTCCTCAGGCTGATCGCTATTTCAGCCCTGATCGCCTTCCCTGTTTCGGCGTGGTATATGCATCGCTGGCTGGAAGGGTTTGCCTATCGCGTATCGATCGGCTGGCAGATTTTCGGCCTGGCGGCACTACTCATCGTCGGGATCGCTTTGGTGACGGTAAGCTTTCAGGCGATCAAAGCGGCCCTTGCAAACCCGGTCAAAAGCTTACGCACGGAATGATTCGTTCCCAACGGTTTCCTCCGGCTTAACGGCCTTTACCGGCGGGATCTTCTAACAGCTCCGGATTTAAAATGGAAGGAGGCCGGCCCGCATCCGGACCATAGCCAAGCGCGGCCACCAGGTTATCCGCGGCCAGCCGGGCCATCGCATGCTGGGAAGCTTCTGTAGCCCCCGCGATATGCGGGGTGAGCAGGACATTGGGAAGCCCCAGGAGACCTTCATACACGGTCGGCTCCTGCTCGAAAACATCCAGGGAGGCCCCCGCCAGCCTCTCTTCCCGGATGGCATCGGCCAGGGCGACCTCATCGATCAGACCTCCCCGGGCGACATTGATCAGGATCGCCTCCTTTTTCATCTTTTTGATTTCGGATGGCCCGATCAGGTGATGGCTTTCGGGCGTATAGGGCAGGCAAAGGATCACAAAATCCGAACCCGCCAGGAGTTCGTCCCGGGTGGCATATTCAGCCCGGCAAGCCTGTTCGGTTTCCGCCGGCAGCCGGTGACGGTTATTATACAATATCCTTGCGTTAAAACCGAATCCCCGTTTCGCGATCCCCTGACCGATCCTCCCCATCCCGATGATACCTAGCGTCTTCCCATAGACGTCGATTCCAAAGAAACGGCTTCCGGCCGACTCCTTCCATTCACCTTCCTGCAACCAGTCCTCCGCTTCCTTTACCCTGCGCGCCGTCGCCAGCAATACGCCCCAGGCAAAGTCCGCTACCGTCTCGTCGACCAACCCGGGAGCATTCGTCACGATGATTCCCGCCCGGGTAAGAGCGGCTATGTCCACATTATTATACCCGGCCGCGGGTATACAAACCGCCTTTAACGCACTGTCGCCGAGCGAGGATAGCAAGGCTTCGTCTATCCTTTCTCCACCCCCCAGCAACACGCCGCTCTTTCCCCGCAGCGCGTCCCGGAAATGGTCAGGGGCATGCTTGCCGCCCCTGCTGAACTCCACATCGAACCACACCGAGAGCCGGTCTTCTATATCAGGAAACAGGGACAGGGTCCTTGTAACGAGTATTTTTTTCTTCATACCCGAAATTAAGAAATTGACGGCCGATTCGACACGGATACCATCCGGATTCAGTAAATTGGGTAACCAAAACGGTAAGCCCAATCCTCTTAAAATGAAAAAGTTCTCTCTGAGTAACTGGTTCAGGAATGTGTCCATTGCCCAAAAACTGTATTTCACGGTCGGCATCATGGCTCTTCTGATTGCCGTCGAGTTGCTGGTCCTCATCTTCTCCATCAATACCCTCTCTTCAGTACGGGCCTACGTGAACGGCGAAAGTCTCTGGTCCAAGGCCCAGAAAGACGCGATCTTCCAATTGCTGACCTATGCGCATAGCCATGACGAAGCCGACTACCGGAAATTCCGGAATTACATGAAAGTGCCCGTCGGCGACCACAAGACATTGGCGGAACTTGCCAAAGAGAGACCCGATATGGAAGCGGCCGCGGAAGGGTTTATCGAAGGCCGGAACCATCCCGACGACGTCGATGGCATGATCAGCCTGTTCCGCCGCTTCCATGCCAATTCCTATATCAGCAAGGCCATCAGTGCCTGGATTCAGGCAGACCGGCTGGTCACCGGGTTTATTCCCATCGGAGAAGAACTGCACGCCGAAATCAACAGCCCTGCTCCCTCCCAGGAACGTATCGATAGCAGCCTGCGAAAGATACCTTCCCTGAACGCCCGTCTTACTCCCTACGAAGATGCTTTCTCCTTTGCCCTCGGCGAGGGGTCCCGATGGCTGGAGCATGTGATCCTGCGGCTGCTCTTCGTGGTAGCCCTCTCGGTGGAATGTACCGGCCTTATCCTGGCCATCACCGTCAGCCGCGGTATCCAGCGGGGCCTCAAAGAGATCCTGCTCTCCGCGCAGGCCGTCGCCAGAAGGGATTTCAGCAGGAAAGCGCGGGCTTTCTCAAAGGACGAGATCGGCATCCTGGCGCACAATTTCAACCAGATGTCATCCCAGCTTGAGCAGCTGCAGGAGGTGATTACAAAGGCAAACATCCACCTCGAAAAGACCGTGACACAGCGCACCGCCGAACTCGAAAGCAAGAACAAAGAGCTGGAGCAGTTTGCCTACGTTGCCTCTCACGACCTGCAGGAACCCCTGAGAACGATTTCCAGCTTCGTGGAATTGCTGAAGAAGCAATACCGGGGCAGGCTGGACGAAAACGCCGATAAATATATCGATTATACCATCCAGGCTTCCGACCGGATGAAGACCCTGATCAAAGACCTCCTCGACTATTCCCGGATAGGAAGAGAAAAAGAATCCAGACCGGTGGATACGGACGCCCTGTTGAAAGAGGTCATCGCCGACCTGGACAAGTCCATCCGGGAAAATGAGGCATCCGTGGAAGGATTCGACCTGCCGGTCATCAACGCCTACCGGACGGAACTAAAACTCCTGTTTCAAAACCTCGTCGCCAACTCGATAAAATTCAGGAGGCCGGGCATTCCCCCGCAGGTGACCATCCGCGCGGAGCAAAAGAACGGGTTGCTGGAATTCTCCTTCCGCGACAACGGAATCGGGATCGAAGAGAAGTTCCAGGACAGGATCTTCATCATCTTCCAGCGATTGCATACCCGCTCCGAATATGAAGGTTCGGGTATCGGCCTGGCACACTGCAAAAAGATCGTCGAAATTCATGGCGGACGCCTATGGGTGGAATCCACGCCGGGACAAGGCAGCACCTTCTACTTCACCTTACCGCGAAACTGATTCCCCTCTATCCGCGGAATCGATTTCCTTTTCTACGGGCGCCGATCCCGCCTGTGCCCGATGACGCGGTCTGGTCCAACCGGTCGCCCGCGGCCATTAGCATTTCATTAGTAAACTTCGGCTTTCCATGCGGGTCTGCAAGAGACATATTTACTCACAAAAAACATCGTTATGAAAGCTTTATTCTCCATCCCCATGCTGGCAACCATCGCCACCACCGGGATCGTCAGCTGCCACCTCTTTCAGAAAGCATATTATGGAGCCTCAGAATTGCTCACGGTAACCAGTTTCCTGGCCACTATCTTTTTAGTCAATTTCCTGACGAACAGGAAGTCCCTGGCCATAACCTGAGTTTCACCGATCCCACCGGATCTCCATTACGGCAAGTTTCCTCTGACATTTACCCGGCATCCGCGCAGCCGCCGATATCCGTTTAGCTCCCCCCGCGCGACCTGCGGTTTCCCCCTTATGGCGCCGGCTTCTCCCCGGCCGTCCCGGAAGGCGTGAAAAAAAGTAACGCGATCCCGGCAAGATTGCGGAAATTTGCAAAAAAACGCCGACATGGATTTCATAGATTATTATAAAACGCTGGGAATAGACAAGGGGGCGACCCAGGACCAGATCCGGTCTGCCTATCGCAAACTGGCGAGGAAATACCATCCCGACCTTAATCCAAACGACAAGGACGCCAATAAAAAATTCCAACAGATCAACGAGGCGAATGAAGTGCTGAGCGATCCCGAAAAAAGAAAAAAATACGATCAGTACGGAAAAGACTGGCAGCATGCCGAGGCCTTTGAAAAAGCAGGAGCCGGCGGGGGTGCCCGCGGAAGCGGTGGCAAACGCCGGTCCCAGGGCGGTGCCAGCCCCTTTGGCAGCGAGGAATACACCTATTCCGGCGAAGGCATGGGAGATTTCTCTGATTTCTTCGAATCCCTGTTTGGCGGCTCCGGCAGATCGGCCAGCGGCGGCAATGCCCGTTTTCGCGGCAGCGATTACCAGGCGGAATTGCAGCTCAGCCTCGAAGATGCCTATCATACCCATCCCCAGACCTTTCTCGTGAATGGGAAGAATATCAGGATCACCGTTCCCGCGGGCGTAGCAAACGGACAGGTCATCAAGCTAAAAGGACACGGAAGCCCCGGAACGAACGGGGGGCCCGCCGGCGATCTGTACATCACATTCTCCATCACCCCCGATCCCCGCTATAAGCGGGATGGCGATGACCTGCATGTCACCGAAAAAATAGACCTCTATACGGCGGTCCTGGGCGGCGAAATCACCGTCGCGACTCTCACCGGAAAGGTAAAGGTGAAAGTGGCTCCCGGCACACAGAACGGGACCCGTATCCGCTTAAAGGAGAAGGGGTTCCCGCTCTATAAAAACGAAGGGAAATTCGGAGCGCTCTATCTCAGTTTTGAAGTGGAGATACCCACACAGTTAACGGATAAACAACGGGAACTCTTCACCGAACTCGCCAAATTAGTAAAGGGCTGATAAAAACTATCTTATGCAAATGGAAAACAGCATCCCCGCCGTCGATTTCTGTGCTTTTCATCACATCGAGATCTCTTTCCTCCGCTCCCTCGGCAACGCGGGTCTCCTGGAGACCGATCCGATCCTGGAAACGGGTTCCATCCCCCTCGATCAGCTGGAAGAGTTGGAGAAGTTCATCCGCCTGCACAACGAATTGGATATCAACCTGGCGGGTATCGAGGCTATCGTCCATCTGCTGGAGCGTGTCCAATCGATGCGCCAGGAGATCTCCCGGCTCAGGAACCGTCTCAGCCTCTATGAGTCAAACGAGTAGCTTCTCAGGATCCGGGCAGCCACCTTTGCACCGCTGTTGAAAGCAGCCTCCACTGTCCCGGGAGAAGCGCCGTCATACAGGGCCTCCCCGGCAAAAAACAAAGTGTCTTCGACAGGCGTAGTCAGCAATTCGCGGGCAGCCGGCGTTTCAGGCATGTCAAAACTATAAGCTCCCAGCGAGAAGGGTTCCTTTGCCCAGTTGATGACCTTCCACGCGGTCAATTGAACCCTCATGGCCGACTTTTCAAGGGCCGTCACAGGCCTCAGGCTGTCCAGGGCCGTGTCCATGATCGCCTCCGGGGTCGATTGGTCGTACTCCTTCAGGCGGCTGCCGCCCAGCCAGCCGGTCAGCAGGGGATTGTTGTCAGGAGCCTGCGTCCACCAGGTTCGAATCCCCTTGTCGCAAATGATAAAACCCGCCTTTCCCAATTCCTTTTTTTGAAAGGGTTGTTTGAACTGGAGCAGGACCTTCAGAACGCCCCCAAATCCGATCTTCCCCGCCGCAGCCAGGTATTTGTCGATGGCAGGTACAAAGCGGAAGGCCGCTTCGGCCGTTCCTTCGGCCAGCAAAACCCCCAGCGAGGCGGTAATGACGAGTTTACAGCCCGTATAGACCTCTCCACCGGCAGTATGCACCCGGACCCGTCCTTTTTCCCAGTCTATCTTCTTGACAACCGACCGGGTATGCAACTGGCAGCCGGCCTCCCGGCATTGGGTCGCCAACCAATCGATCAGTTTGCCATATCCCCCCTTGATCCTGAATTGCTCATGTTCTTCGTGCATCCATTCCCGCCGAAGGAAAAAAGTGCTGACGGTTTCGATATCGGCCAGGTCAAACCCTTCCGCAAATCCCTTCACCGATTCACGCAGACCGGCATATTTTTTATCCTCCAGGTGCAGCTCCATGAACCGGGCAAGCGGTATATCCTCTTTCAGCTCCTGCATCTTTTGGAGCATTTCCTCCCACTGCTCGTCGATACCCTGCCGCGGAACCCACTTGCCCTTCTCCACATGCATCATCTTCCCTTTGACAGGACGAAATGACACACCAGACTGTTTTATCAAAGAGAAAGTATAAGGCAACTTCCCATGTACAAATTCAGCCCCCGCCTCCACGGGATGAAGAAAGCCCGTGTCCCGAAGCGTACGAATGCGGCCACCCGGTCTGTCGGCTGCTTCGAGTATGACCGGCCTTAGTCCTTTTTCCGACAATTCCCTGGCTGCCATCAAACCGGCAGCACCGGCGCCGATGATAATAATGGGAAGATCCTTGTTAGCAAACTGATCCATGAAAGCAATTTAAACAACAAAAATTAATGCTACCTTTGATGCCCCGCGAAACAATCTTTTTACCTATTCCTGTGCATAACTTTTACGAATCTTAAGAAGTCTTTAGAAGATCGTAGCATGAGAATTGTAAATAGGATTTTAAAGGGGGCTACCTATGCATATACATTTTATCAAAAATATACAGTTCTCCAAACTTTTGAAAGCAGATGGCCGTCTGCGCGAGTTTAATTTCAGGAAACCCAATGGACTCCAGGAAGGCCTGTTTACCGTGGACGTGAGCGATGACCGGGGTAACCGCATCGTTTTCCATATGCAGAAGGAGGACAATACCTGGAAAATCATGAAACAACAGTTGCCTGCCTGGATCTGGGACAACGAGGCGGCTTTTAACGGCCTGATCGAAGAAGAACTGCAAAACATCTGACGGCTGTTTTTCCTGGCTTTTTTATCCTCCGGGGTCATTTTAACTTTTAGGGCTATATCTTCCCGTCTTTCACCGATTCCATCCTGTTCTTAGCCTGCCGGCGTCGGCCGGATTGCGGCGGAATTGTCTTGACTGGCCTGATCGGTTTTCCCGGGTTTGCCGGCTGCCCGCCCGGAAGACAGTTCCTGCTCCCACAGCCACTCGGCTCGAACCACTTTTGAGGTCTTGTGATGCCCGGTATGGCTCCACCCGGGCGGCATGAAGAGATAAAGGAGCTTATTGCGAAGACCGGGCGCTTTGAGAATGTCTCTGCCCAGCGCCACAAACTCGCCAAAATAGACATCCCAGAAATTCCCCGGGTTCATTTCGCGCGTGATCCCGTATACCGGGGGCATATCTTCTCTTTCAGGACGATAGGTCTTGAAAACACGATCCCAGATATTCAGCAGGTTACAGAAATTAGTATCCATATACAAAGGGTTCTTTGCATGATGTACCCGGTGATGCGAAGGAGTAAGGATGATCCTGTTCAGGAAGCCGAGACGACCGTCTTTTATCAGGTTCTCGCCGGCATGAATGAAGGTGCCCCAGAAACTGTCCACGAACACGATGAGACCCAGCGTGACAAGATTCACGCCAAGCAGCGCGCAGATAGAGGTCCGGATGATATCGGCATAGGCCCCCTCGAGGAAGAAATGGGCGTATGACACCGTCAGGTTCATATGTTCGGGAGCATGATGAGTGGAATGCAGACACCAGAATAGTCTCACTTTATGCGCCCCGTAATGGTATACGAAATGGGACAACTCCCAGGCTATATAACCATAGATAAACCAATACCAGGTGAAACTTGTTTTGATAGGTGTGATCCGTGAAAAAAGGCCGAAGCAGAACAGCGAGACCGCAATGGAGAGAAACCTCCCGATAAACCGGTTGAACACATAGGTCAGCATCGTGATCTTGTATTGCGAACCCCTAAACTTTCCGTATACGATGGCACGGATGAGTTCAATGACCAGCAGCAGAGGGATGATGGGACCCATGACCGCCTGGATGCCATCCAGGGTCGTCAGTTTACCATAGTCATTCTTCTTCAGGAGATCGACGAGTGGTCCGTAGCCGAAGAAGGAAGTAATTTCATCATGAAGCAATCCAGCTATATCCATACCGCAAATTTAATTTAAGTTAAGTTAATGAATTTAACAATATTCACATGCTGTTAATAAGTAACTTTAGGAAAATGCATAGGCAAGAAATATATTTGGTAGAGATGCGCTGATCGGTTGTAACGCGCATTACAAGGGCGCAATAAAAGCGACGCTTTAATCCGTTGGCAACGTGCGGAAAGATATTCAGAACCTTAAAAGATTTGATTTTGACTGAGACTATCATCAACCTGGAAACCGTCAACCCTATAGAGTTTTTCGGTGTCAACAACGGCAAGCTAGATATATTGAAAAAGAAGTTCCCCCTGTTAAAGATCCTTTCCCGCGGCACGCAGATCAAGTTGAGCGGTTCCCCGGAACTGGTAGGCACTGCCAAGGAAAAAATCGATCTCCTGGTGCAGTATCTTCAACGGAATGGCAATGTCAGCGAGAACTATTTCGAACAGATCCTCGGCGGAGACGATGTCGAGACGGTGGACCATTTCGTGGACAGACATCCCAACGATGTGCTCGTCTTCGGCCCCAACGGTAAGACGGTACGCGCAAGGACGGTGAACCAGAAACGGATGGTCGGCGCCGTCGAAAAAAATGATATCCTCTTTGCGATCGGGCCCGCCGGTACGGGTAAGACCTATACCGCCGTCGCCCTGGCCGTAAGGGCGCTGAAGAACAAAATGGTCAAAAAGATCATCCTGACGCGTCCGGCTGTGGAGGCAGGTGAAAGCCTGGGATTTCTTCCCGGCGACCTGAAAGAAAAGATCGACCCCTATCTGCGCCCGCTTTATGATGCCCTGGATGACATGATCCCCGCCGATAAGCTGGGATACTATATGAGCACCCGCACCATTGAGATCGCCCCGCTGGCCTATATGAGGGGTCGCACGCTGGATAATGCCTTTATCATCCTGGACGAAGCACAGAATGCGACGGATCTTCAGATCAAAATGTTCCTGACCCGTATCGGCGCCAACGCCAAGGCCATTATCACCGGTGACCTCACCCAGATAGACTTGCCGAAAAACCAGAAGAGCGGGCTGGCGAAGGCGCTGTATATCCTTAAGAATATCGACGGGATCTCGCACATAGAGCTGGATGAGGAAGATGTGGTCCGTCACCGGCTGGTGAAGGCCATCATCAGGGCCTATGAAAGAGAAAAAAATGAAGAGGCTGGAAGCAGGCCCGACGCTGTATACAGGCCCGAAAATAAATAATCGATACCCCTTTGTCCGGAAAACTACCAGGGCCTGTAGAAATATCTGCAGGCTTTTTTTACATTTGCTGTTATGATAAAGAAATACATCCTTTTATCGATGGCCCTTTGGCTGGCCGCCTGCAACAACGACGGGACTTTCAAGAAAGCGGAAGACGCCCAGGACGCCGGCCGGGAATTCATCAGGGCCTCCCTGGACGGGAACTACGACAAAGCCCGGTTCTACCTTTTTGCCGACTCTACCAACCAGATGCTGTTGGAAAAATGGAAAAAGGATTTCGACGGTCTTCCGCAGGAATCGAAGAAGAAGTACGAGGAGGCCACCATCCTGCCTATCAACATCCAGACGGTAAACGATTCCGTAACCAGCTATACCTACGCAAACAGCTATAAAAAAGATACCACCACCATCAGGATCGTCCGGGTCGGCGGCGACTGGCTGGTGGACCTCAAAGAGATCCTGCAGAGCGGTAGGAAATAAGCGGCAGCAGGTGCTCATTTTAAAATTCCACTGTGACAGATCATTGGCTCATTCATAAAACAGCTCACAAATAATCAGCAACCATGATGACAGTTTCACATCCCTGGCATGGGGTTCCACTTGGCGAAAATGCTCCCAGAATCGTCAACGCGATCATCGAAATCCCACAGGGATCCAGGTGCAAGTACGAAATCGATAAAGACAGCGGTCTCCTGAAATTGGACAGGGTGATCTATTCGTCCTTCTACTACCCCGTTAACTACGGGTTCATCCCACAGACTTACGGCGATGACAAGGATCCGTTGGACATCCTGGTGATTACCTCTCTGCCGGTGCAGGCCCTCTGCCTGATGGAAGCCAAAGTGATGGGTGTGATGCAGATGGTCGACAGCGGAGATGCGGACGACAAGATCATCGCAGTAGCCGCCAAGGATCCCAGCGTCAACCACTACAACAACCTGGAAGAACTCCCCAAACATTTCTTCGAGGAACTCCGTCATTTCTTTGAAGAATACAAGAAACTCGAGAACAAGACGGTTGTCGTGGAAGAATTCGGCGATAAGACGACTGCTTTACGCGTCATCGAGGATGCATCCAGGTTTTATAAGGAAAATTTTAAAAAATAAGGAGACGGCTCCCGGGCGGAGACTATCCTGCACATGACAATACTCGTTTTTACCGGGGTCATTCTGCTCGGTTCCATGCTTGCGGGTTTCCTGGGCTCCCTCACCGGCCTGGGCGGAGGGTTTGTGATCATTCCCCTGCTGACCCTGGTATTCGGTATCGATATCCGGTATGCGATCGGCGCCTCCCTGGTGGCCGTCATAGCGACTTCGTCGGGAGCGGCGGCAGCCTATGTGAAAGAAGGGATCACCAATATGCGGCTGGGCATGTTCCTGGAGATCGCGACGACCCTCGGAGCGGTGGGGGGCGCCTTCCTGGCCGTATATGCCTCGACGCATATCATTGCCATCCTCTTCGGTCTGATCCTGATATTTTCGGCCATCCTGTCCCTTCGACGGAAGGAAGAAACTGTCCAGACAGGTTCCGCAAGTATGTTGGCTCAAAGGCTGAAGCTGAACAGTTCCTATCCGACACCCCAGGGCACGGTCGATTATTCGGTCACCAATGTCCCAGGAGGTTTTCTCATTATGCTGGGCGCCGGCATCCTATCCGGCCTGCTGGGGCTGGGAGCAGGCGTATTAAAAGTGCTGGCCATGGACAATGTCATGCGCGTCCCGTTCAAAGTGTCGACGACGACCAGTAATTTTATGATCGGGGTTACCGCCGCGGCCAGCGCGGGCATCTACCTCTATCGCGGCTATATCGACCCGGGTCTATGCATGCCGGTCGTACTGGGAGTACTGGCCGGCGCTTTTCTCGGCTCCAGCGTGCTGACCCGCGCGAACTCCCGCTCCCTGCGAACGGTATTCGCATTCATCATCCTCGTCATCGCCCTGGAGATGTTGTATAACGGGTTTACCAAAAAGATTTAAGATTTGGAATATCTCCGCTAACTCATAAATAGTTTGACCGGGACCATGAAAAAATTCAGACATGACAGGGACATACAAGTGACGATCGGCAACCTGCTGAGGTCCGGCGTCGTTCTGGCCTTCGTCATCGTACTGGCGGGAGCGATAGTCTACCTCGTCCGGCATGGGGGACAGATTCCGGAATACCAGGTATTCCGGGGCGGTTCCGGCAGCTATCACACTTTTTCGGCGATTTGGGAAGGACTCATCACCGGCCACGGCCGGGCCATCATCCAGTTCGGCATCGTCATCCTGATCCTCACTCCTATCGCACGGATCGCCTTCTCGGTGATCGGCTTCCTGCTGGAAAAAGACTATCTCTATGCGGGCATCACGCTGGCCGTGCTGGCTATCATCCTTATCAGCCTCATGGCGGGAATGGGCGTATAAATGCCGAGGGCCGATCGCCGTCTTATTATCTGTCGATTATCTGTCGGGAATCGTCTTCTTGTCGAAGACCGCCTTATCAATAAGTAATAAACCGTTTAATGATCCGGAGATTGTGCGTGCGCTGCGAAGTCTCGGAATGCAAGATCCCCATATTGTCGATCTTGTCGATCCGGACCTTCCCGGAAGCATGGACGATCTCATGGTCGTTTAAGAGGATTCCCACATGCGTGATCTTGCCTTCGGCATTATCGAAAAATGCCAGATCGCCCGTCTGGGCTTCCTGTAAAAAACCGACCAGTTCACCCTGCGTCGCCTGCTGATACGCATCGCGGAGCAAGGGGATGTTAAAGAATTTAAAAATCGTCTGGGAGAACCCGCTGCAGTCGATCCCGAATATGGATTTGCCTCCCCACATATAGGTCGTGTTCAGATACCTGAAGGCGAGCTGCCTCAATGCCTTCGGATCCTTTTTTACGCCGGAGGGAGACCAGGCGCGGCCTTTGTAATGCAAGCGGTTCTTGCGCCAGGAAGCATGCCCGTTTTTTATCGCGGTAAGGGAAGAGCCCATCGGTATGAACATAGGGTGTCCGTTGTACTCCAGTTCGTTTACCCATTCGGGTGCGAGATCGTTTTCCCATTGATCGTATTCGGGCGAGTCGATCTCGGTGACATGGCTGGCCTGACACCACCCTTCATAACCGTCATACCGGCAACGCACCCTGATCCAATTGTCCTTTTCGGTTTCCAATATCTCGCAACACTCGCCAAATAGTTGCTGGCTCACCATTTCGCTTCTATGCGATCGTTCGGCCCTCAGGGGACTTACCGGGACACAACAAACAGCTCTGATCATACAAGGGTATTAAAATCGAATTTATACAAAAAAACAACAGCCCGGCGATTTATGGATTTTTTTCTGTTTCGCATCTTATCTAAAATCCCTATTTTCCTGTTGTGAATAAAGACCCGTTCATACATATCACCGACCAGGAGTTGCTTGACCGATACTATTCCGAACGGAATAACGACTGGCTGGGCGTCCTGCTGGAAAGATATACGCTCCTGCTCCTGGGCGTCTGCATGAAATACCTGAAAAACGAAGAAGAAGCCAAGGACGGTGTACAACAGGTCTTTTTGAAGATCATCGCCGAACTTCCCAGGTACAAGGTCACTTATTTCAAGTCCTGGATCTATACCATAACCAGGAATTATTGCCTCATGAAACTCAGGGACCGCCATGAGAAGATCCCCGCCGAGCTGACCGAATCGATGGCCGTCTCCTACGATGAGGAGCCCCCCGGAAAAAACCACCTGGAGAAAGACCAGTTGCTGGAGCTGATGACGGAGTCCCTGGAAGAATTGGGAAAAGAGCAAAAACTCTGCGTAACTTTGTTCTACCTGGAAAAAAGATCCTACCAGGATATAGCGGAACTGACAAAATTTACGTTGATGCAGGTCAAGAGCCATATTCAAAACGGTAAGCGGAACCTGAAATTATCATTAGAAAAAAAGAGGAAACGGTGAACCCTGACCTTTTAGACATATTATCAAATAGCAATAAGGACATCGACAACCAGCTGTTGATGGACTATCTCAGCGGTAAATTGTCCGGCAATGAAAAGCATGCCGTTGAGCAATGGATGGCTGACAACGACTTCATGAACGACGCCGTGGAAGGCCTGGAAAACATCCCCGACAAAAAGAAGGTCCAGGTCACTGTCGAGGAATTAAACAGAAGCCTTCAAAAGTCCCTCCGGAAAAGAAAGATACGCCGGGAAAGAATGCGCCCGAAAGAGAACCCCTGGACCTACCTGGCCATCCTCGTCATCCTCATGCTTTGCATCGCCACCTATTTTATCCTTCACCGTTACCTCGGCTTGCCCCACCTCCGCTCCCTCCCCTCCGGCCACTGACGGCGATTTGAAATTTTTTAGCTATTTTGGCTCCAATTTCCCGATATGTACAAGATAGCCAGGATCGCCTTATTCGTTCTTTTGATGGGCGCCATAGACAAGGGTTCCGCACAACGGATCAATTATATCGTGTCTTTCCCCAACCTCAGTCATCATGAAGCCAGGATCCAGTTAATCGTTACCGATCTGAATACCCGCAGTACCGTCTTCAGGATGAGCCGCTCGTCTCCCGGCCGGTATGCAACGCATGAATTCGGGAAAAACGTCTATGATGTCCAGGCTTTCGATGAACAGGGCAAGCCGCTTCCCCTCAGCCGGCAAGACGGCGATGTCTACGAGGTCAGCAGACACGGAAGCTATGTACGGATAGAATATACCCTGTATGGCAACTACTCCGACGGAACTTATGCCGGGATCGATCCGACGGCCATTCATCTCAATATGCCGGCCGCCTTTATGTGGGCGAAGGGGCTGGACAACGCCCAGATCCTCATTCATTTCAATATTCCGGATGAATTCCATTGGAGCATCGCGACCCAACTGAAGCCGACCGACAACCCCTGGACTTTTTATGCGCCGGGGCTTCAATATTTTATGGATTGTCCCACCCGGATCGGCAATCTCCGCTTTCGCAAATGGGAGGTCCGAAATCCGGACGGGAAGAACTATTCCTTCCGGATCGCCTTCGATGCAGCCGGAAGCGACAGCCTGCTGGACGCCTTCAGCGGAAAAGTCGGGAAAATTGTGGACCAGGCCCGGGCCGTGTATGGAGAAACCCCGGCTTATGATTTCGGCACTTATACCTTTTTGGCCAGTATCAACCCCTACGTACATGGAGATGGCATGGAACACCGCAACTCCACGATGATCAGCCTGGGGGAAGCCTTTACCGGTTCCGACGAAGAGACAGGGGTATTCGCCCACGAATTCTTCCACTGCTGGAACGTTGAGCGCATCCGGCCAAAGACACTCGAACCCTTCAATTTCGAGAAAAGCAATATGAGCGGCGAACTCTGGTTTGCGGAAGGTTTCACCCAGTATTACGGCGAACTGCTGGCCCATAGGGCCGGCCTGAGCAGTGATTCGGATTGGCTGCATGATATCTCCGCTTTGATCAACACCAAGTTGAATACCCCCGGAGCCACGGGCTACTCTCCCATCGAAGCGAGCCGGGAAGCGGTGTTCACGGACGCCGGCGTCTCTGTCGACAAGACCAATTACCCCAATCATTTTGCCTCCTATTATCCTTATGGAGCCTCCATCGCCCTGGCCCTGGATCTCCAGCTAAGGAGCAATTATCACAAAACACTGGATGACCTCATGCGGGCAGCCTGGAAAAAATATGGCAAGACCGAACAGCCCTATACGATTCCCGGTCTGCAGGGCCTGCTGAATGACCTGACAGGCGACCCCGGATTCGCGAAGGAGTTCTTTGCAAAATATGTATACGGTCACGAGCCCATCGATTACAGCATCCTTCTCGTCAAAGCCGGCTATCTCCTCCGGAAGGCCCGGGAAGGGCGGGCCTGGATCGGCAACACCCCCTTTTCGGACAAGAAGGGCCTGGTCATTACCCGCAACACAATGCGTAAGACCCCCCTTTATGATGCCGGGCTGGATATTGATGACCAGATCACAAAACTCGGTGACCGACCGATCCACACGAACGACGATCTCATTACCGCACTCGCCGCCCATACGCCCGGGGAAAAACTGGACATCGTCTACCTGCACCGGGAAGAAGAAAAGACGGCTACGATCGTGCTAAAAGAAGACCCTGCCCTGGAAGTAGTTAGCTTCGAAAACAAGGGCATGACAGTGAGCCCCGAAATGCTTCGCTTCAGACAGGACTGGCTGAATGCCCATGAAGTTCATTGACAAAAGAGATAACTCATTTTGGATACAAATTAAATAGTATATAAGTATGCTTTAAATCAATTAATTACAAGTGTTAATTAAAGCATTGGACAAGGCAGCAGTACCCGTATTGCTTTAAGCAGCAATACGGGTACTGCTCCAGGTGGAAATTCGGGTATTGATCGGGATGGCAAGCAATTCAAATATGGGTCGGGATGACCGTGCAAACATTAGTTGAGTGTTAATTAAGGCATTAATTGAGGTAATAATCGAGGTAATAATTGAGGTATAAAATGGGAATCAGAAAAGCCGTTTTGAAAGATGCCGCAGGCATAGGAAACCTGCTCGACCAACTGGAATACCCCGGGACTAAGACTTTCCTGGCCAAGAACATCGGTAGGCTGATCGACCATCCGGACGAGGCGCTCCTGGTGTTTGAAGAGGAGGACAAAATACTGGGTTTCATATCACTGCACTTTATACCTCAAATTGCACTAGAAGGAGATTTCGCCAGGATCAGCTACTTCTCCGTGGATGAATCGGCCCGCAGCAAGGGCATTGGCAGGGCGATGGAGGAGCATTGTGCCGCACTGGCTCGTGAGCGGGGCTGTGACAGGATGGAGGTACATTGTCATACCCGCCGGACAGCAGCCCATAACTTCTATTTCCGGCAGGGATACGAAGAGTCTCCGAAATATTTAATGAAGAAATTTAAATAGGCTGTGAAGTTCCACCCATCATCCCCGATGGCTAGTGGTCTTACGCCTCGTCGCTCTGCTCGAGCTACCCATTCTGATCGGCGCAGTTATCTTTATCAGTGCACAAAAAAGCGGATTTGCGATGCTATCCGAGCTGAGCCTGGCGGTGGCTGTTCTGCTGCTACTGATCGTCTTCCTGATCCAAGGTGGAGGTCCTCTTTCGCTGGATCATTATTTCTACAGTAATCGCGGCAGACATTCAACCGGGACCCATTTATAAGTTTATAAATAGCGCTTATTAAAAATCCCGCCGAACCGGGATTTTATCGTTTATAGACAGCGGGTTGCAACCTATTGGTATTGAATATAAATAGGCGATGGTTTCTGCTTCAACACTTCCGGGGGAGTCAGCATACGGCTCTTGGGTTTGCGGATATCATTCTTATAGAATAATTTGAAACCGGTGAACTGTACGGGTTCATTTGCTATATATGATTTATAACTATCATATTTAAGGGTAGGTTCACCCCATCCGTCCATATCCATGACGATCTGAACTTCGGGACGGGTCTTGATATTCTTGTAATTGGTGATCATGGGGCGCGTAAAGCGGTGTACGACCAGGATCTTTGGGGGAAGGTCATTGGCTTTCACAAGGCCGGCCAGGTAGTTGGACACAAAATTCACATCGGCAGCATCCATCGTGCCTATCACGGTTCCTGGTTTTTTGCCCGTTTTCATCGAGAATTCGGGGTCGATACCCAGGTGAACTTGCGGCATTTTGAGATATTTTTCCAGTTGCGGGATCTCAGCTTCCACATTACTAAAGCCTACCTGTACGTCCAGGAATACCAGGGCATTAATACGGGCGGCGAGGTTGATAACCGAGTCGATTTGTTTGGACGGCATGCGCAAACGATATCTGCCGTCTTTGCCGGGGCTTCCCTGCGCCGTGGCTGCAATATAATGAAGCGCCAGTTGGACAGGGGTGGTAGAATCTGCAGCCGCCCATTTCTTCCCCTCTGCGGCCAGCATTTTCAGCATTTCATCGGGTGGGTATTCGCCCAGTACGCCCATTTTCTTGGAATAGAAGTTACCATAATAAGCCACTATCCTTTTGAAAGGGAGAATAGCGCCGGGAAGAGGATATACGGCCTTTGCCGGCCAGCGACCGGAAGAATCACCATTGGCGAGTTTCAACAGCAGACGGTTATATTCGGCCGTATCGATCGGACGCCGAGGCTGGCTGACAACGGAAATGGAAGAATCTTTGCCGCCATCGCCTATGGCTGCCTTTTTGTCTTTTTCGAGCGTCGAATCCCCGGTGGTTTTCTTGCCCTCTGAATAGCCTGAATTACAACTGGCTGCCATCATAGCCGCACAACAGACCCCGCTCATCAGCAGGCCACGGAAACCGGAATTCACGTTCATATGTTTTTTTGAATATTTTTCGCAAAGTTAACTCAAAACGCAGGGACATAGCTTTTATTTTAAGGTATAATAACTTTTATACCAGCTGTTTCCCGATTTTTTTTCCACAACGTGGATAAAATCAAATTTATTAGTCTATATTTTTTGTAGACTAATAAATTGTTTGTATACTTGTATACGAAGCCCCCTTCATCAGCGAGGAGCATTTATCGGGAGGGGTATTTATATGAGTTACGTGGCCGAGAGGCGAGGCGGAGGCTCACAAGCCTTTTACGGTGGTTCGAATCCATCCGTAGCTGCGAATGGTTTAACAGGAATCGTACAAATCGTACAAAAAGACAAGCGATCCGCCTAAAGCAGATCGCTTGTCATCTTTTCCGGCAGTCCCCCGCTGGTTATCCGGCAGTCCCATACCGGTTTTCCGGCAATCCCATACCGGGCATATTTTCCCGGATCAAGCCCCGGTCAGTAAAAAAATTGCTCTTTGACGACCTTCCCGTCTTTGACTTCATAAACGGCGATTTCGTCCATTTTCTGCCGTCCCATACCTTTAAAGGTAGCATCGAGCCCGATCCCGAAGGCGATATGATTGCCGGCGACGGTGGGCCCTGTCACAAAGCCTCCGTGGATCTTTTCGACCATAGCGTTAAACTGTTCTGTTTTCTCCCTGATCTTGTCCAATCCCTTTACGGATTGAAAGCCCTGCGCATGAGCGGGTTCAATACTTAAAGCGTCTTCGCTGAAAAGTTCTTCCTGGGCTTCCGACCACTTACTTTCCCTGAATAGTTCGGAGAGACGGTTAGCGATGTCCTGGGTGGTCATCACAGCTTCTTGTGTAGGCATAACAAAAGTTTTTGGGTGAAACAAATAGATAATGACAGAATAGGGAATCGCACATAAGTCGTGCCATTCCCTGTTTAGAAGATTAAATGCCTGTAAATAATTCCGGCATTCCCACCCCGCCAATCACCCGATCTATCTCAATTTCTTGAATTCGTTGATCAACCCGTTTGTCGAAGAATCGTGAGAACTTACCGGGTCGTTATTCTGCAATTCGGGGAGGATCTTACCCGCCAATTGCTTACCCAGCTCGACGCCCCACTGGTCGAAGGTGAAGATATTCCAGATGACCCCTTGTACAAAGATCTTGTGTTCATATAGGGCGATCAGCCTGCCCAGGCTCCCGGGGGTGATCATTTTGAGCAGGAAGGAGTTGGTGGGCCGGTTGCCGCCGAAAGACTTATAAGGGATCAGGGCCGCGGGAACTTTTTCGGCTTCCAGTTCCTGCTTTGTCTTCCCGTTCATGAGCGCCTCGGTCTGGGCGAAGAAATTCGAGAGCAGCTTCACATGATGATCGCCGAGCGGGTTATGGCTGACGGCCGGCGCGATGAAGTCGCAGGGGATCAGGGTCGTGCCCTGGTGAATAAGCTGGTAAAAGGCATGTTGTCCGTTGGTGCCCGGCTCTCCCCAAACGACCGGCCCCGAAGAATAACCGAGCGGAACGCCATTGCGGTCGACGGATTTGCCGTTACTTTCCATGTTGCCCTGCTGGAAATAGGCCGCGAAACGGTGCATATATTGGTCATAGGGCAGGATGGCCTCGGTTTGAGAACCATAAAAATTCGTATACCAGCACCCGATCAGACCCATGATTACAGGGATATTCTTTTCGAAAGGAGTGCTCTGAAAATGAACATCGGTCTCATGCGCTCCTTTTAACAAGGCCTCGAATTGGTCATAGCCGATCGTCAGGGCGATAGACAGACCGATCGCACTCCAAAGGGAATAGCGTCCCCCTACCCAATCCCAGAACCCGAACATATTGGCTTTGTCGATACCGAACTTCACGACTTCTTTTTCATTGGTGGACAGCGCCACAAAATGCTTTGCGACCTGCGCTTCGTCCTTTGCCGACTCCAGGAACCAGTTCCTGGCCGAATGAGCGTTGGTCATCGTCTCCTGGGTGGTAAACGTTTTGGAGGCGACCAGGAACAGCGTCTGCTCGGGATCGACTTTTTTGAGGGTCTCTACGATATGGGTCCCGTCGACATTGGAGACAAAATACGCCTGGATATCCTTTACCCAGTAAGGCTTGAGGGCCTCGGTAACCATCACCGGCCCGAGGTCGCTTCCTCCGATCCCGATATTGACGATATATTTTATCTTTTTACCTGTGTAGCCTTTCCATTCCCCCGAATGCACCTTCCCGCAAAAAGTCTTCATTTGCGCCAGTACGCGCAGCACGTCGGGCATGACGTCCCTGCCATCGCTGTAGACCGGTTTGCCCGAAAAATTCCGCAGCGCGGTATGGAGCACGGAACGATCTTCGGTCATATTGATCTTTTCTCCGGAAAACATGGCCGCGATCGCCTCTTTTACACCGGCTTCCTTCGCCAGCTCCAATAAAAGCCCCAGGGTCTTGCCGGTAATGATATTCTTGGAGTAGTCAAAAAGGATGTCGTCAAACCGAAGCGATAACTTTGAAAAACGATCCGGATCGGCTTTGAACAGGTCCTTCATCTTCGTTTCTTTCATCTCTTCCGTATAGTGGGCCTTTAACTTTTGCCAGGCTGCTGTCTGTGTGGGATTTGTCTTCGGGAACATATCTTTCTTTGAAGTTTGTGTTTGCAATATGGGTTATGAAAAATCTTCTTGATTATCAACAAAGTTCGTATTTTTTCGGGCTCACAAGGCCGTTCAGGTCTCACAGGCTGTCAATGACCTTAATAACATGCTCCACCCCGGCAGGGTTCACATCGAGATGGGTCACCATCCGCATTTCCTGCGTGGAAATGGCGATCGCCAGGACGCCGCCCTGTCTCAGGCGCGCAGCCAGCTCAGGCGCGGGATAAGATGGATCCAGGCGGAAGATGACAATATTGGTTTCAACCGGCAGGATGTCTTCTACAAAACTTTTTTTTGCCCAGGCGGCAGCAAGCAAGCCGGCATGCCAATGGTCCTCCGCCAGACGCGAGACATGGTGCGACAAGGCATATATGCCCGCCGCCGCCATAAACCCCGCCTGCCGCATTCCCCCACCAAATACCTTGCGGACTCTCCGCGCCCTTTTTATAAACGCCGCAGGCCCCAGCAGGACGCTGCCGATGGGACAACCCAACCCTTTATTTAAGCAAATTGAAATGGTATGGAATAATTCTCCGTATTGCCGGGGGGATTCATTACCCGCCACCATTGCGTTGAACAGGCGGGCTCCATCCAGGTGCAGCTTGAGATGGTTCAGATCACAAAGCGTCCGGATTTTTTTTATCTCCCCGATATCATAACGACTGCCGCCTCCGCGATTGGAAGTATTCTCCAGGCAGACCAGCGAGGTCCTGGCCTTGTGCACGTCATCGGGATTGATACATTCGGCAACCTGCCGGGCAGTGATCCGTCCGTGATCCCCCTGGATCGCGCGGACCTGTGAACCGGAATTTGCCGCGATCCCACCTCCCTCGTACATATATACATGGGCCATCTTATCACAGATCACCTCATCACCCGGTTGCGTGTGACATCTGATGGCAGTCTGATTGGACATCGTACCCGTAGGACAATAAAGCGCTTCCTCCATGCCAAACATCGCTGCGGTGATGGCCTCCAGTTCGTTGACGCTGGGATCCTCCCCGAATACATCATCCCCTGTCTTCGCACGCATCATGGCCTGTAACATTTCCGGCGTCGGCCGGGTGACTGTGTCCGAACGTAAATCAACGGTCATAGAATCTGAAAAGGCCAAAAGGCCGGTGGTTAATTGCTGGTTAATAGGTAGTTAAAGAACTCCAACTATTCAAAATTGCACTATACGTTTACTGCATTATTTTCTTCATGCACTCATGTGCAACGCCCCGGTATTCTTACCAGGGCTTTTTTTACAGGCTACAAGATACTACAATTCATCCTCCTCCAAAAAGGAAAATCCGGACGCGGCATAAACCTAAGAAGAGACAGGGGGTGATTCAATCCACAAAAAAACCCGTGACCAGCACGGGTTAAAAAAAGTCCATTGCACCTTCACGATCCGATGATCACGAAGTCTCCAAAATACTTCTTTTCGCTTTACGGACGACGCCCGGTCATCTGCAAAAAATACAGACTAGGAAAGGGCTGTCTCCTTAATATGGTTTCCTTTTGCCTTTGCGGTTTTGATGAGTTCGAGTACGCGTGAACGAACATCTTCCTTCAGACCATCCGTTTCCTTTTCAACGATATCCCTCAGTTCATCGAGTTCATCTGAAGTGACCCCCCTTAGCTGTCTGAGCTTCCTCTTCAGAGAGTCCGCGGTATCCGCTATCCGCTGACGTGTTTCTTTTCCTTCAGCCGGAGCCATTAAGACACCTATTGCCACGCCGGCTACCAGACCCGATAATGCACCGATTAATACTTTTTGAGCACTCATGATTATAAATTTAAAGTGAAAACAATTCTTCTCTCTCTACTTCTTTTTCCAAGAACGATGCCGGAAATCGTTAAAGAAAGCATTAAGCCACACAAAAAAAAGATGGGCATTATTTTCTACACTCTTTTTTGCGGGTGAGTGGCGGCGCTCCCTCATACTGTCCGGCGACGGAGACCTTACGCACAACAAGAAGAGCCACGCGGAAAAAAGGGCAGGGTTGGAAAAGGGTAGATTGAAAAAGAGGAAACCGATGGCCAAAATAGAAAAAGCACCAAGTCTATTTCGACACTTAAACCGAAGTCTCCGTGCTTACTGACCCGATGCTTTTCTGAGTTCGCTTCTACCCTTTCGGACTTCTGCTCACTCATTGAGTTGCGTCTTTCGGTTTATTGATTTTCGCTTCTCAATTGTACTTCTAAGGTACATTATCCGATACCCTGTTTCCAAATTTTTAGCCCTTTGGTTATGCACCCGTTTTGCACCCGGTTATGCACATTTAACCGGATTAATGATCCTTCAAGCTGTATCCTTTAGCCTTCGTCCTTCAGCCTTCGTCGGCTATGTCCTCCGAATGATTTTTCTTATCGGCAAGCGGGAAATCCGCAGCTCCCAAAATGCTTCCTATAAACCGGGAACAGCCAATCCTTCTCCTGATTGATTCCGCCAGAACAACGCCGGAAATAATGCCGGTCGTTCCAAAACCAATAGGCAACAGCAGCGGGCCGCCCTTGAAGAATATGACCAGGGCTGCGGCAAAAAAGATCAGGCAGGAGGACAATTCCGGGCTTCTTTAGGATAAACGCATTGATTCCTCTCCACCCGACCCGTTTCCAGGCCGGTTTAAGGCAGCTTTTGCATACCTTTGTCGACTTTTATTCTTGTACCCGAAATGGATACAAGGATAGACAATCGGGAGTTTAGATCAAAACCATTTCATAAAATACTGATAATCAATACAAAACTATGACCCAAGAGCAGATCAAGAGTATGAGGGACCGCGTCGTCGTCCTGAGGAGGTTTCTTTGACGTCGCTAACCGCCAATATAAAATCAACGAAGAAAAGCAGCTGTCGCTAAGCCCCGGCTTCTGGGATGACAACAAGCGGGCAACAGAGATCCTCAAAAACATAAAGCTGAACGAATACTGGGTGAAACTGTTCGAATCGGTCGAGACGGCCGTCGAAGACTTTGCCGTACTATTCGATTTCTGGAAAGCAGGGGAAGCCAGCGAGGAGGAGACGAAAGAAGCCTATGACAAAGCGCTTGCACAGATAGAGGAAGCCGAATTCAAAAGCACCCTGAACCAGCCGGAAGACGAGCTGCCGGCCGTCATGCAGATCAATTCCGGCGCCGGTGGCACCGAAAGCCAGGACTGGGCCGAAATGCTGATGCGTATGTATCGCATGTACGGCGACAAACAAGGCTGGAACCTCACCGAGCTCGACCTCCAGGAAGGAGAAGGCGCAGGCATCAAAAGCGCTACCATCCAGTTTGATGGTCCCTTTGCCTACGGCTTCTTAAAAGCAGAAAGCGGCGTACACCGGCTGGTCCGTATTTCCCCCTTTGACTCAAATGCACGCCGGCACACTTCTTTTGCCTCGGTCTTTGTATATCCCCTGGTAGACGACTCGATAGAAATAGCGATCAGCCCGGCCGACCTGGAATGGGAGTTCTATCGCAGCGGCGGAAAAGGCGGTCAGAACGTAAACAAAGTGGAGACGGCCGTCCGTTTAAAACATATTCCCAGCGGAATCATCGTGGAATGCCAGCAGGCCCGCACGCAGGGGGAGAACCGCGAGAAAGCCCTGAAAATGCTCAAAAGCCGCCTTTATGAGGAGGAACTGCGTAAAAGAGAAGAAGCCAAAAACGCGACCAACTCCACCAAGAAAAAAATCGAATGGGGCTCCCAGATACGCTCCTATGTATTCCATCCGTATAAAATGATCAAAGACCATCGCACGGACTTCGAGGTAGGCAATGTACAGCCGGTCATGGACGGAGAACTCGACGGATTTATCAAGGCCTACCTGATGAGCGAAAAAGAAACCGAATAGACCGGAAAGAATCGAAATAGACCGGAGAGAATCGAAAGGACCCGAAAATAACGGAAAAGATTTCAGATTAGATTACGGAATAGATTTAGAAAGACCTTTGTCATAAACGTAAATAGTTTCCCATGAACTTCGGTTATTTCCACTATCCCCTGCCGGCCAACGAGCCGGTCCTGTCTTACGCCCCGGGCAGCCAGGAGAGAGCGACGCTCAAGAATACTTTGAAGGAATTGAAAGCCACCCTGCACGATATCCCGATGTATATCGGGGGAAAAGAAGTACGCAGCGGAAAAAAGATAGCCATCCGCCCGCCCCATGAACACAGCCACCTGCTGGGTCATTTCCACGAAGGAGACGGCAACCATGTGAAACAGGCCATCGAAGCCGCCCTGGACGCCCGCGAAGCCTGGGCCGGAATGAACTGGGAGAACCGCGCCGCCATCTTCCTGAAAGCCGCCGACCTCATCGCCACGAAATATCGTCCCTACATGAATGGCACGACGATGCTGGGACAAAGCAAAAACGCCTACCAGGCCGAGATAGACAGCGCCTGCGAACTAATAGACTTCCTTCGTTTCAATGTCCACTTCCTGAGCGAAATATACCGGTCCCAGCCTGTCAGCGGCCCGGGCACGCACAACCGGATGGAATATCGCCCCCTGGAGGGGTTCGTCCTGGCGATCACCCCCTTCAACTTCACGGCTATCGGCGGCAACCTCCCTACTTCGGCGGCGCTCTGCGGAAATACCGTGGTTTGGAAACCGGCCTATACACAGATTTTTTCCGCGCAACAGTTTATGCGTATCCTCCGCGAAGCGGGACTTCCGGATGGGGTCATCAATCTCATCTACGTGGACGGCCCCGTCCTCGGAGACATCTGCTTCAGCCACCCGGATTTCGCCGGGATCCATTTTACGGGCAGCACCGGCGTCTTCAATGCCATCTGGAAGGAGATCGGCCGGAACATAGGTAATTACCGCTCCTACCCCCGCATCGTGGGAGAGACCGGGGGCAAGGATTTCGTCCTGGCGCATGAGAGCGCCGATCCGGACGTGGTGGCGACGGCCCTGCTCCGGGGAGCGTTCGAGTTCCAGGGACAGAAATGCTCGGCTGCCTCACGCGCTTATATACCCGACAACCTGGCCGGCGCCGTAAAAGAGAAGCTCCTGGAAGGACTCAAAAACATAAAAATGGGCTCCGTGGAAGACTTCTCGAATTTCGTCAACGCAGTGATCGACGAAAGGAGCTTTGAAAAAATCAGGACCTATATCGATAAAGCCCAGGGCGACCCCTCGAAAGCCACCATCTGGGCAGGAGGGAGTTGCAATAAGACAAAAGGCTATTTCGTGGAACCCACGGTGATCGAAGCGAAAGATCCCCGGTACGCGACGATGTGCGAAGAGATATTCGGTCCGGTATTGACGGTATATGTCTACAAAGCCGCCGATTTCGAAGGCACGATCGGGCTGGTAAACACCACCTCCCCCTATGCGCTGACTGGCTCAATCATCGCCCGGGACCGGGCGGCAATCGAACTGGCGACGGAAAAATTACGGAACGCCGCGGGAAACTTCTATATCAACGACAAACCCACCGGGGCCGTCGTCGGCCAGCAGCCCTTTGGCGGCGCAAGGGCCAGCGGAACCAATGACAAGGCGGGTTCCATCCTCAACCTCTACCGGTGGTTGAGCGCCAGGACCATCAAAGAGACCTTCGTTCCACCTACTGACCACCGTTATAGCTTCCTCCATGAGTCTTAAAAAAAACTCGTGATAAGGGCCCTTCAATCATTTTAACTTTCCTTTAAGCGACTATAGATAACGGTATTTGATATTTCTAAACAACTAATTACCAGTTGCTTTAGGATGTTTTTACACATAAAATTAGCATCGTGCAATAAAAAAACGCTCTTTTCGTAGTGTTGCCCGTTACACACCTGCACTTTACATTTGCTGCACTGTTTAAAACTTGTTAACCTTAAATTCACTGTTAAACTTAAAATGCACTGTTATGAAAAAAGTTGTGTTAGTGTTAGTGGCCGGTATCTCTCTGGCATCGGCGAAAGCCCAGATTCAGTATGGCGTTAAAGCAGGAGCAAACTTTGCAACCATCACAGGTTCTGACGCAAGCGGCGCAAAATCCATCACGAATTTTAACGGAGGCGTATTTGCAAAAATCCCTCTGGCAGGATCCCTGTCTTTGCAACCCGAAGTTCTATACTCAGGACAGGGTGCCAAGGCTACCCAGGACGGTTACGAAGCAAAGGTCAATCTCGGCTACCTGAACGTTCCCGTACTGGTGAAATACAACCTTCCCATGGGTTTTTCCGTCCAGACGGGTCCCCAGATCGGCTTTTTGCTGAGCGCTACGGACAAACTCAACGGCGTTAGCATCCCCGGTGCGAAAAGCTCGTATCAATCGACGGATTTCTCCTGGGATTTCGGCGCAGGCTATGTGACTCCTTTCAATCTCGGTATTGAAGCGCGCTATGGCCTGGGACTGACCAAGATCGGCAAGGCGCAGGACGGCGATCCGGCTCCCAACATTAAAAATGGCGTATTCTCCGTTGGCCTGTTCTATGTACTGGGCGGCGGTAAGAAATAGCTCGCGTTGGTGTTGAAAAATGTTTGTATAGTTTAGAAGAGACCGGCCGGGCCGGTCTCTTGCTTTTTCCCTATTTTTATAAAAAATTAAGAATCAATTTGAAGACGATCCTCAATGAACAGCAACTGGCCATCACCATACAGCGGTTGAGCCACCAGGTTCTCGAAAATCACCTGGATCTCGAAAATACCGTTCTCATCGGGCTGCAACCCCGCGGGATCTATTTCTCGAACCGGATCGTAGAACAGCTCAAACAGCAGGTATCCCCCGCCAATATCCACTACGGCAAGCTGGATATCACCTTTTACCGGGATGACGTCCGCAAGGGGTTGCATGAATTGAACCAGACGGATATCCCTTTTTCCATAGAGAACAGGAATGTGATCCTGATAGACGATGTACTCTATACCGGCCGGACGATCCGCGCGGCGCTGGATGCCCTGCTGGACTTCGGAAGACCGGCAAAAGTCGAACTCTGCATCCTCATCGACAGACGTTTCAGCCGGCAGCTCCCGATCCAGGCCGATTATACAGGCAAATCCATCGATTCCATCATCACGCAGAAAGTAAAAGTCTTCTGGAAAGAGAAGGACCAAAAAGATGAAGTCTCGCTGTTATGAAAAAAACCCTAATTTCGCCCCTTAATGCAACTAAGTACCAAACATCTTCTTGGCATTAGAGACCTGCAACCGGGAGACATCCGGCTCATTTTAGATACAGCCACGCAATTCAAGGAAGTCTTACAGCGCCCCATCAAAAAAGTTCCGACCCTCCGGGATGTTACCATCGTCAACCTGTTTTACGAGAATTCCACCCGCACACGGATCTCCTTCGAACTGGCCGAAAAGAGACTGTCCGCCGACACGATCAACTTCACCGCTTCCGGCTCCTCCGCGGCAAAAGGAGAGACCCTGCTGGATACGGTTAACAATATCCTTTCCATGAAGGTGGATATGGTAGTGATGCGGCACAGCGCCAGCGGCGCCCCTCATTTTCTGGCCAAACATATTCCGGCCGCCATCGTCAACGCAGGCGACGGGATCAACGAACACCCTACCCAGGCCCTGCTCGACGCCTTCTCCATTCGAGAGAAACTCGGCGCCCTGGAAGGGAAGAAGATTGCCATCATCGGAGACATCATGCACTCGAGAGTAGCGCTAAGCAATATCTACCTGCTGAAAAAAATGGGCGCGGAAGTGATGGTCGCCGGGCCTCCCACCCTGATCCCGGTCTATATAAAAGAAGCCTTCGATATCCGGGTGGAGTATGACCTGAAAAAAGCCTTGCAGTGGTGCGATGTAGCCAATGTGCTCCGTATACAGCTGGAAAGACAGAACCAGCCTTTGTTCTCCTCCCTGCGGGAATACAGCCTCGCCTACGGCGTGAACAAGCGCCTGCTGGACAGCCTCGGAAAAAGCATCGTCATCATGCATCCCGGCCCCATTAACCGCGGAGTGGAGATCGACAGCGATGCAGCCGACAGCCAGCAATCCATCATCCTGCAGCAGGTAGAAAACGGCGTTGCCGTAAGAATGGCTGTACTATATTTGCTGGCGGGCAGCTCATCCCAGGCGCCGGCAAACTAAACAATCAAATCTATGCAACGAATCGGTCTTTTCCCGGGAACCTTCGACCCGATCACCATCGGACATCTCGACATCATCAACCGATCCCTGAATTTGTTCGACAAGCTCTTTATCGGTATCGGTCGTAATGCCAACAAAGAACCGATGTTCTCGGAAGAACAAAGACTGGAATGGATCCATGAGATCTATAAAGACAATCCCAAAGTCGGCGCCGTCGTCTACGAGGGACTGACGATCCGCTGTTGCCAGCAGGTCGGCGCCCATACCATCCTCAGGGGCATCCGCTATGTGAATGACTTTGAATATGAAAAAGCCATTGCCGATATGAACCGCAGCCTCGACCCACGGATAGAGACCATTTTCCTCACCTGCCTGCCGCAATATACCTCCGTGGCCTCCACGCTGGTCAGGGATGTCCTCCGCAATGGCGGGAATGTCACCCCCTTCCTGCCCGAAGTAGTGGCACGCTCCCTGAAACTAAAATCATAAATCATGGCCATCTGGTTCACGACCTCCCCCGCTCTCGAAAAGATTCAGGCGCTGACAAAAGATACCCTTGCGGAACACATCGGAATCGAATTCACGGAAATCGGTGAAAACTATCTGAAGGCGAGGATGCCGGTAGATCAGCGTACCCGTCAGCCCTACGGGCAGCTGCATGGCGGCGCTTCGGTCGTGCTGGCGGAAACCTTGGGCAGCGTGGGTTCTGCGCTCGTGATCGATCTTTCACAATTTTACTGCGTGGGCCTGGAGATTAACGCCAATCATATTCGGGGCGTAAAGGAAGGATTCGTTTACGGGATCGCTACATCCCTCCATCTCGGAGGCTCTACTCATGTCTGGGACATAAAGATCTATAACGACCAGGAAAAACTGGTCTGCGTCAGCCGCCTGACGGTGGCAATCCTGAAACAAACAGCAAAAGAACAAGACAGACCGGCAGCCAGACGAAGCCTTTAGCCACTATCTCGCCGTCGGGTACCCAGCTTTTTGCAACACGTCGAGGATCGAAGGGAATGTATTGGCCAAAAGCACAGGCAGATCCGTCTCTCCCGCCCATTTTAAATCGGTGATCTGTTCCTCCCGTTGCGGAACAAGCGTCTGCTCACCGCGGGTTTCCATGGAATACCAATGGGTCTCTTTCAGAAAATGTTTCCCGCTTTCGTCATAGGTATGCCAGGTGATCAGCAAAGGAGTTTTGAGCTCCACCGCCGACAGCCCCGTCTCTTCCCTGACTTCCCGGATCGCACATTGCTCCAGGGTCTCCCCCGGATCGAGCTTGCCCTTGGGAAGATCCCATTTACCGCGGCGGAACATAAACAGCAGCTTCCCCGTCTCGTTCCGGATCAGCCCGCCCGCGGCTTTCACCAGGATGAATTTCTTCCAGAAAGCTTTTTTTAGCGTTTCGAGATCCTTATGAAGGAATATCCCGGCATGAACCTTTTCAAGACGCATCTCGTGGATCATGGAATTCACGGCCGGCGGCGAGAACTCGTCGATATAGACGGCGTCGTCATGATGGGCGTAGACCGTAATGGCGGCATCCATCTCGTCACAGAGAAACAACGGCTTGTCGTTGAAGTATATCTTATAATACATAGATGAACGTAAATAGCAGGCTAAGATACCACATAGGGATTACAAAATTTTTTATTCCCGTGTCCAGCATGTAGCTTGCCTAAAATTAAGATCCATGACGACAAGCACAAGCACCGACCGGAAAGCGGTCGCCGAGAAACTCCTGCAGATCCAGGCCATCCGCCTGCAGCCAAATGACCCCTTTACCTGGTCGTCCGGCTGGAAGAGCCCTATCTACTGCGACAACCGCAAAGTATTGTCCTTCCCATACGTCCGTGACTTTATAAAATCGGAGATGTGCAATACGGCATTCGAAAAATTCCCCGAAGCCGCCGTACTGGCCGGCGTGGCCACTGCCGGCATCCCCTGGGGCGTTCTCGTCGCCGACCAGCTCAAACTGCCTTATATCTATGTACGCCCCAAGCCGAAAGAACACGGGTTGGGCAACCAGATCGAAGGATACTATGAAAAAGGGCAGCAGGTCCTGGTGATAGAAGACCTGATATCGACCGGCAAAAGCAGCCTGCTCGTCGTCGACGTACTCAGACAGGCCGGCCTCCATGTCATCGGCATGGTCTCCATTTGTACCTATGACTTCGAGGTGGCACGCCTGGCCTTTGAAAAGGCGGAAGTCCCCTATATCTCCCTGACCGACTACCCCACCCTCATCAGCCTGGCCCTCGAAAAAAAGATCATCCGGCCCGAAGACGAGGCGATTTTGTTAAATTGGAGAAAAGACCCGGCAAACTGGAAAGGAGTTTCGTAAATTGTGAAGACAAGCACTTATTAAAAAAATCCTCTTATCAAAAAACTGTATCTAAACTCCACTTTTATGAACCTCACTTTCATGCGAAAACTGCAAATTCTCCTGTGCCTGCTGATTGGTGTTTCCACCGCTTCCCTGGCCCAGGCCGTAAAAACAGTCATTATCAACGTACCCAGCGTCCAGTGCCAGGAATGTAAAGAAAGAATAGAAAAACAACTCAGCCATGAAGATGGCGTCAACAAGGCCGTCGTCGATTACAAGAAGAAAACCTGCAAGATCACCTATATCGCCGATCGCACCAACCCCGAAAACCTAAAAGCGGCTATCGCAAACGCCGGATACGATGCAGACGATGTCACGGCCGACACCGACGCCTATAAAAGGCTGCCGACCTGCTGCAAAAAACCCGAAGACGGCGGAGGTCATACAAAAACGAACTAACCCTACAGATGAACTAACCCTCCAGGTTGATAAAAACAAAAAGGCATCTCTTCAACAAGGAGATGCCTTTTTTTTCAGCCAGTCTTTTCAACCGGTCATTGCATTATTTATTTGACCGGTCATCATATTACTTCTTAACTTCTTAAAGTCAATGTTTTTTAAGTTTAGCAGGTTTGTAAGTTGCCGCCAGTTGCAGGGCCTGATAGGCGTTTACGATGCCTCCCGTTAAGCAAAGAGAAGAGAAAGGCACCGAACGCGGTTCCCCATCGACGGTGATCAGAACATTGTGCGTGACGGGCACCACCGATTTCAGGATGATCTCCTTGACCTGCACGGCAGTAAGCTTCGGATAATATTCCCGGATCAGCGTGGCCAAACCCGCCACCACCGGAGAAGCCATGCTCGTACCGTCAAAGGAAGCATATTTTCTGGATCCCGGAACGGAGGAATAGATCTGCTCTCCCGGCGCAAATACATCTACGCGCGTCTTGCCATAGTTGGAGAAGGACGCCGCCAGCGTCGAATCGTCGATCCAGCCCGAAGCCCCTACCTCAATCCATGCATCCGCTTCTCCGCTGCTGTCCGCATAACGACGGTTTGGGAAATTGTCATGGCTCTCAAGATCCGAACTCTCGTTACCAGCCGCATGTACGATCAACACGTCTTTGGACATGGCATATTTGACGGCCTCGTCGACCGCTTTTTTATCCCAGGCATAGCCCTTCCCAAAACTCATATTGATGACCCTGGCCCCGTTTTCGGCAGCATACCGGATACCGTTGGCCACATCCTTATCCCGCTCATCTCCGTCCGGGGTTACCCGAACCCCCATGATCATTGCGTCATTCGCGATCCCCTGGATACCTATATTGTTATCCCGCTTGGCCGCGATGATACCGGACACATGCGTACCGTGCGTCGCGTCAGGACCCGTCACATCCGCATTTCCATAGTTGGTCTGCCGGTCGTCGGAATAGTCGTCACCGACAATATATCTGGGATCGTAGTCCATATTGTATTCATAATCCACCTGGTGCTGGAAATGCTTGATGCCTTCATCCAGCTCCGATGACCTGAATTCGGCAACGCTTGATCCGCGCCCCAGGACGCTTTCACTCAATATTTTTATGACCCTCTCCTCCATCCCGTCCCTGGGCTGATAATGATCCAGGTCCGCCTGGCCCGGATTGTCTTTGCCAATATGCACGAGCAACGAATCGAAAACTCTTTTGAACCCATTCATGCCCTGAAGGGTCGCCTTCGCGTTGCCCAGGGCCTGATCGAAGCTCTTTTTAAGCCCCCGGTACCAACCCAGAAAAGCGGTATCCCTATCCGACACCAAGCCGTTGCTGAGACTGTCATACTTAGGCTTATAGGCGCGCAGCAAACGGGTCAGCTCGAGATTCTCGAACTGCACATTCCCCTTGCCCCCCCCTATAAAATTCCACCCGTGCATATCGTCGATATGACCGTTGTGATCATCGTCCACCCCATTTCCCGGTTTCTCTTTCGGGTTGGTCCAGAGGACCTCGCGCAGATCCTCATGACTGGTATCTACGCCCCCATCGATGACGGCAACAATCACCGGTGTCGATTTCTTGCCTTTTAAAAGCTCCTGGTAAGCCTTTTCGGTGCTGATCCCAAAAACGGTGTCCGTCTGCAGATCGAGATTCTGCCAATTGGCCTTTTGAGCCATCCCCAGCAAAGGAGCGGCGCCGATTGCAAGAATCAGTAACCCCTTCCGGAAACTTCTCCTTGTACCCTGATACTTATCCATGAATATCCTCATATATCGTTTATTGTCGCGCGAATTTAGGGAAATAAGGGCCTTTTAAACACCCCGGGATGTTAAAAAGGGATAATCGGTGAAAATTAAGAAAGAAGAAGGTAATATCAGGGCCGCCAACATGGATGAGTAACCCGGCGAACCCCAAAAAAGGCCGGCGGACCGACGGCCCATACACCACAGGAAAGACGAAAGAAGGGCATTGTAGACACAAACCCTTGTTGTGACTGATTTGGTCACATGAGAAAATTCCATTTACATACTTATCTCAAAAAAATCTGTTCCCGGGATAGAAATCCATCGGGCTGCAGACAATGAAAATAACGAGCAAAGAGATCCGGTGTCCGACAAATACACCAACCTGACCTTCCGATACACGAACCGGTTCCGGAAGCTATTCCTTCCCGGCAAGCACCGGGACTTTTGAGAGCGCAGCCGTATATTCCCCGGGCTGATGATCACGCTGTATGATCAATACCCTCTTCTCCAGCTGGTCGCGGTACTGATCGCCAATGGGGATTTCCCGGCTGGCCATAAACACGCTGTTATTATCGAAGGCCGAGATCTTTTCCAGCGAAACGATAAATGACCGGTGTACCCGGCAGAACAGGTGAAAAGGTAGCGCAGCTTCCACCTTTTTCATCGTCACCAGCACGATATAGCTTTTTTTGTCGGTGACGATCTTACTATAGTTCTTACAGGCCTCGATATACATAATGTCACGGAAGCCTATCCTTTCAAATTTGCCCGCATTGCGTATAAAAAAGAAATCTTGCATATTTTATCCCGGAGTTTTAAAGTCTTGAATAGTCAAATACCCTTTTTGAGGCAACTTTTGCCCCCCTTACCTGTTATTAACGGGAATACCCGGGATCTAACTACCGGAAAACCCGTCAATTTATAAAGAACATGAACCTACGATTAAGCGTCCTGGACCAGACCCCCATCCGCAGAGGCAGTAACGCCCGGGAAGCGTTACAGGAGACGATCCGCTTGGCAAAACTGGCCGATAGCCTGGGATTTACCCGTTATTGGCTTTCCGAACACCACAATACCGTTACCCTGGCCGGCGCGGCGCCCGAAATACTGATCGCCAGGCTGGCGGCGGAAACGAAATCGATCCGTCTCGGCTCCGGCGGCATCATGCTGCCCAATCACAGTACGCTGAAGGTCGCCGAAAACTTCCGCCTGCTGGAAGCGCTATACCCCGGCCGTATCGACCTGGGTATCGGCAGGGCGCCGGGAGGCGACCGGCTGACCGCCCAATTGCTCAATCCGTCTAATGACTTTAACCCCCAGGACTATATCCGGCAGATTAACGATCTGTATGCGTTTCTAAATGACGCCGCAACACCGGGTACCGTCGAAGGAAAGATCCGGGCCATCCCCCGGATCGATACAGCCCCCGAATTATGGATGCTGACCTCCAGCGGAGAGAGCGCCTACCTGGCAGCCCATTTCGGCATGTCCCTGTCTTTTGCACAGTTTATCAGCCCCGCCGGGGGACCGACCGCCCTAAAAGCATACCGGCAAAATTTCAAACCTTCCGCAAACCTGGCCAAACCACGGGCCAGTGTCGGCATCTTTGCCTTCTGTTCGGAAGATCCGCAAAAAGTTAAGGAGGCACAGGCTTCCATGGACTACCGCCTGCTCAGTTTCGAAAAAGGCAGGTACGATGAGACCCCCACCCTCGATACCGTCCTCTCCTACGAATATACCCCCCAGGAATGGCAACGGGTGCTCTATAACCGGCAACGCATGGTGATCGGCAGCCCCCGGGAGGTCCACGGGAAAATCGAAGAGATGTCTGAAGAATTCGATGTGGAAGAATGGGTCATCTCCACTTTCGCGGACCATTTCGAAGACAGACTGCATTCCTATGAATTGCTGGCCGGGCTCTTCCGGCTGCAGCCTCCCGGACGACCGGCTTCCGCCCCAACCGGCCAGGATACGGGTTGGACCCTGGAAACAGCATCGCTGAAGTAGTGAGTGGGGCTGGCGTATCAATCTTTCAGATAACCCGCCAGGACCGGCGCCAGCTTCCGATAGCCGTCCGCGTTGGGATGAAGTCCGTCTGAGAATAGCCCCTCGTCGATCTTACCATGCCCATTCAAAAAGATAAGGCCCGGGTCGATATAGACGGTCCGGCCTCCTGTATCAGGCATGCCGGCACCGCCGGCCTGCCCGGTGATTCCGGATTTACCGCCGGTGCCGGACAAAGCAAGAGCCTCGATCTGCCTATTCAATTTTACGATACGCCCCTCCATGCCCCTGCGCGGGAAAATGCCCGAGACCAGGATAGAGGCCGCAGGCTGCCGGTACTGAATGGCCCCGATAAGCCGGCGCAATCCCGCGACGATTTCCGTATCGCTGTTCGTCCCCAGGTTATTGGTCCCGATCATCAATATCACATACCGCGCATTATACCCATCGAGCTCCCCATGATAGACCCGCCACAACACGTTCTCTATCCGGTCCCAGCCATAGCCCTGGTTCCTGAGGCCGAGCGGCTCCAGGTATCTGTCCCAGGAATCGGCGCCCCACTGCAAGTGCGCTACAGGTCTTCCCCCCCAGTAATGGATGATGGAATTGGCGAGGATACAATTCCGGGGCGCGCGCTCTCTGTTCAGCAGGAGAATAGAGTCGTGCCGCGCCCGCCAGTCATAACCGTCGCGCGTCTGCATCACGGGCATCTCCGTCGACAGGCTGCCGGTCTCCTGCTTCAAAATGGCGCGAATCTTCTTCTCATAAGCATTCGCGTACAGCATCATACCCCAGTCATTCGGATGTACCCCGTCGACTGTCGCCTCGATATCGAAGCCTATCTCTTTTGTGCTCAGTGAGTAAATGTCTTTTACGCCTTCGGCCGTCAAGCGGGCAAATACCTTGCGGGAAATATTGTTGACGGCTTCAAAATGATTGTAATGCGAAGTGTCGATGATCCGGTCCGTCCCGCTCCCGCTATGCTCCACCAACAGGATGGGCGTCCCCGGTCTTTTGGCCTGGATCTCTTTTATGGCCGCGACGAGACGCCTTTCCACTTCCTCTGCCGACAAATCTCCTCCCGGCGTCATATTTGGCAGACAATCCAGCACATAAATGCCCGCATCGATTTCTGTAAGCAGATCGACGACCGGGGTCTCAAGCTTGCCATTCCCGGAAAAACCCAGGTTGAGCAAAGGCAGATCGAGCTTTCTCTCCAACAGCGCGGTCCAGGCCAGACCCGGTCTTGTAGCGCAGCCACCCTGCGCAATGGAAGTTCCGTAGACCACCACCGGCTTCTCGGGCTGAAGGGGGATGGGATGAAGACTATTCCCGGCGGGAATGCCGACGCGAAGCCAGCTCACCGAATTATACAAGGGCAGGAATAGCCGGTATTCGCAGTCCCTGCCCGACCCGGCAACCGGTTTCAGGTTGGAGAAATGGTACTCGATCGTATCCCCGAAGGAATATTTGCCCGGGGCCCAGACCCAGTTGCCATCGATGTCGATCGCATAGAGATCGACACCGCTTACGCCCGTGGCCGGCATATGTGGCATGGCCTGCGCGCCATCGACCTTATAACGTACCACTATGTCCGGGGTATTCGTCCTGAATTTGATATAGAGGCCCGCCGTATTCCGGGAAAGATTCCAGACCGCGGGGCGCACTGTTTGTTCCGCCCTGGCGGGGAGCCGGTCATAAGGGTTCTTTACTTCCTTAGGCCATCCCTGGCCTTCTATCACCGGAAAAGCATTGGCGGCGGGGTCCCACCAACGATAATCCTTATATCCCTGGGCAGAGAGCCGCCCGGCCGGGATCAAACAAATCAATAGAAACAGATGAAGGAGCCGCATCCTTCAAATTTAAATATTTTTAACCCGATCGCATATTTTTATTCGGGTCCCGGCTTGCTTTTTGTGGATTGCTTTCTATTCCTGTCGCAGCTCTCTGTCCGGCACTCCCCTGTCCTTGAGCTTTTCCATGAGCAGGTCATTTTTATGCTTCAGGATTTTGATGATAGCCATTCTTGTAAGCAACAGATCCAACTGGACGGCCTCCTTATAAAACCAGGCCGGATTGACCTCGTAAAAAATCCCCAATAACCCTGCCTGCTTATAGGAAATCAGCAAATCGCCTTTTTCCATTTTTTTATAGACATCGGCACTGACGCCTAAATACGAGGCCAGCTCTTTGGACGTATGCTTTTTGCTCTCCCGGCAAAATCGCATCAGCACGTTTTCCAGAACCTCCGTATTTTCAGTTTTCCTTTCCTTCGCTTCATGTGGTTGGCTTTTCTCTTTCTGTTTCGCTTTCTGTTTCTGTTTCTCTTTCCCTTTCCCTTTCAAGAGGCTTTGTTTATCGATCCGGTTCTGCTCTCCGGCCGGCCCTTGCTCTTCCACGGAGCTTTGTTCTTCAATCAGCTGTTGATCATCGGGGCGGTTCTGATTTTCCATGCGACTTTCATTTAAAAGGTTATTGATTTTTTTAAAGGGTATCTCACAGGCGCCTGCCTGTTCAGCGGACTTTCACTTCACCGGATAAGGGGATCGCTGCGCCCTTTCCACGGGGGCCGGAAAGGAACCATAGTGCGCCGGATCTATAAACAGGATAGCCCGCAGTTTGCCGATGCGGTCAGTTTTTCCCTGCTTTTCCAGGTACAGGAAGACATGTTGCAATACGACACGGTAGATAAAGACACCCGGTCTCGTCCCGTTGAGCAATTCGTTTCTGTGGATCCAGAGATCAGCCCATACTTTTATCGCCAGTTTTTCGATCTCCTGCTCATCATGAAGGCCGGTCAGCTTAGCGATTGCAGAGAACACCTGCGGATTATTCAGATCGAAAAAGTGAGCGAAAAGATTTCTGATATTGTTTGCGGAAAGAGCGTAGAAATCGTAATCGTCAGATACTGTCATGTGTAAAATTATACTGGTGATACGGGGAAGATATCATGATAGCAGATACGATGCAAAAACTGAAGTACTTATACGTGGGATGGCCTGTATCCTTTTACCGGCAGCCCTCTCACGCGCCCTGTTCAGTCGGATCTTAGTACTTGTTCAATAGAATCGCTCTTGCGGAAAGTAGAATCGCTCTTGCGGAAAGGCTGCTATTTATTTTGTAATTTACGAAACGAAGCAAGTGGTTCAACTGGTCTATAGTATGTAAGTACGCAGCTACCACACCCCTGAGAATACACGAGCATGAACGATGAACAACAAAAGTACCATTCCCTCCTGGTAATCGATGATCACAACATGGTCATCAATGGAATCAAACTCCTGGTCGGCGACGAGTTCCGGGATTTTTATTTTGCCAACACCGGAGCCGCCGGGATAGACCTGGCACTCAAACATCAGCCTCAACTGGTAATCATCGACAACGTCCTGCCGGACATGCCCGGGGATGCCGTGACAAAGGAGATCCGGTACCGATGTCCCGCCAGCCGGATATTGGGCTATTCCTTCAACTCGAATGCCGCTTCCGTGCTGAAGATGTTCGAGGCGGGGACTCACGGCTACGTCGTAAAAAGTGAAGATGACGGGGAATTCCATAAAGCCGTGACCTATCTCCTGCAAGGAAAGGACTACTTTTGCAAGGAAGCCCGGAACCATATCATCAACAGGATTTCTTTTGGAGAGGACCAGGTCAGACTGATGGTTGCCAATACGGGCTTTTCCGCAAAGGAGATCGAGATTATCCGGCTTGTCTGCCAGCAAAAAACGGCAAGGGAGATCAGCCGCCAGGTATTCCTTTCAGAAAGGACGGTAGAGCAATACCGCAGCAATATCAATAAGCGGATCGGCTCCCGGAACATAGCCGGGATCATCAAATTCGCGCTTCGCTACGGAATCATCGATCTGGAAGATCTCTAGCTTTGCGCTTTGCTGCGGGATCATCGCCCGGAAGGCTTCCGGGCTCCTTCTGCGTGGTTATCACCAGAACCGGATATACAGGGCCGACAGCACCAAAAGGATCGTGACGATCAACACCAGGCTGGCAGGACGGACCTTGAACATTTCCAGGTCGAGCGCAAAAGCCTTCGTGCTGATGCGGGGACCTGTCAGGCTGACGGCAACCATTACCAGGATAGTGACGGCGAACGCCCATCCCATACAGACAAAGAAGGGGATCTCAAAACCACCGTCGCCGTTGGGGAAGGCCGAATATAACCAGGTCTCGGTTCCTAATACCTTTACGGCAAACTGGCCAAAAAAGACCGAGGCCAGAAATCCGGTGATGATGCCGGCAATGGCAGCAGCGCCCGTCGTCCTTTTCCAGAACATACCCAGGATAAAAGTGGCGAAGACCCCGGGACTGATATAACCGGTATATCGCTGGATATAAGTATACCCCCCGTCCCTTCCGATACCCAGCAGATCATGCCAGGTAAAGAGGATGGCGACAATCATGGCACAAACGATGGCGAGCCTTCCCGTCCAGACCATTTTTGTTTCTCCCGCACCGGTATTGATGTATTTTTTGTAAATATCGAGCGTAAAGATCGTTGAAATGCTATTGGCCTTACCCGCAAGCGACGCCACGATGGCAGCCGTCAACGCGGCAATGGACAAGCCTCTCAGTCCGCTTGGAAGAAAGCCCAGTATCGCGGTATAAGCCCCGTCCTTGCTGCCGCCCGCCAGTTGCGGCAAATGCCCGTTCTTATACAATACCCAGGCCACGATACCCGGCAACATCACGATGACCGGCATGAGCAGTTTTAAAAATCCGGCAAACAGGATCCCCGTACGCGCGGTTTGTATGTCGGCGCCGAGGGCCCGTTGCGTAATATATTGATTACACCCGAAATAATTCAGGTTGCCGATCCACTGTCCGGCCATATACATAGTTATCCCCGGCAGGATCAGATACTTCTTTATCGTGGCGGGTGAATCGCCGGGCACCGGCTTTTTAAAGATCAGGTGAAAATGATCGGGAGCATCCTTCAACAGCATATTAAAACCCGCCAACGCATTTTTGCCAAGACCGAAAGTCTCGCTCACGATGGTAAGGGCCAGGTAGGTCGTCGCCAAACCACCAATGATCAGTACAGATACCTGGATCACATCCGTATACCCGATCACCTTCATTCCTCCCAGCGTGATGAACAAGGCAAAGACAGCCAGCACGATCATGATGGTATGGAAGTATTGGCCGCCCAGCAGACCATTGATGGCCAGGGCTCCAAGATATAGAATGGAGGTCAGGTTTACGAATACATACAGAAAAAGCCAGAAAACGGACATAATCAGCGCCGAGGTCTCGTTATAGCGTGTCTTGAGGAACTGCGGCATCGTATAGATCTTATTCTTCAGATAGACAGGCATGAAGAAAACAGCCACGATGATCAGGGCTACCGCACCCAGCCACTCATAGACGGCGACGGCGATACCCGCGAAAAAACCATCCCCGCTCATCCCGATAAATTGTTCGGCGGAAATATTGGAAGCGATAATGGAAGCCCCGATCGCCCACCAGGTCAGCGACCCTTCCGCGAGAAAAAAGGCCTTGGTATCCGTACTTTTCTTTCCTTTTTTCCGGTAGACCCAATAGCCGTACAAAGACACGATGACAAAATAAAAAGCAAAAACCAGGTAATCTGAAAAAGCAAGCTTATTGTTCATAATCTGAGCGATCGTTTCGGTAATATCGTTTTGGTAATAAAAAAACCAGGTATTAAAGGAGATACCTGGTTTTACGTGATCATCCGTATTTTAAAGTTATATCAAAATTTCAATGTCGCAGGCAAATATTTTGCCACAAGATCTTCATAATAGGGACGCAAGGCCTTCCAGTCGGGCGGGTTGGGGTTTTTGGAATACAGGTCATACGGGTTGAAAAGCTTTACCCATCTGAACATCTCCTTGTCATGATCGTCCATAAGATGTTCGTACGCATTCTCCCGGTGCTGCGAATAGAAGGAATGATAACGCAGCATGTACAGCGCCGGCTCCGGCAGATGATCCTTCATCATATTATAGACATACTCATCATGGCCCCAGGACATGGTTACATTTCTCAAACCGGTATGGGGACTATAAACGCCGTATTTGGTGCTATAGACTTCATGACTGTAGTCGGGATTGGCGCCGAAATATTCGGGATAGACGATCTTGCTGGAATAAGCGCATCCGACCGGAAAAGTATCTCCCACGACAGCCCACTGGGGTTCGTCAAACAGGCAGAGGACTTTTCCCATATCGTGAAAAAGACCGGCCAGGACCATCCATTCGGGATGCCCATCCGCGCGGATCGCTTCGGATGTCTGAAGCAGGTGCTGCAACTGGTCGAGATCGGTATCGGGATCGGAATCATCTACCAGCTGGTTCAAAAACTGGAAGGCGTCCCAAACGGACATCTCTTTTTTATTGAATTGCAGGTATTCGGCCCTTTTCTCCTGCACGAATTCGTAAGTCTGGTATTTATGATTCAAACGGTAAAATTCACGTACGGTGTCCCTGACCGGCGAATCATAATTCCTGTATTCTTCGGTCTTTTTCGCGGTGGCGATAGATTCAGGGTCGGGATAGCGTTCCAGCACGTCATCTTCCCAAACATCCAGGGACGAGAGCGGGTTGGCTTCAATGGGATCGATGGTCTTCTTCATAGCTTTCATGTAATTATTGTGATAATAAATAACTCATCATGGCCGATAGCCAGTATAAATATGCGATCTTTTTCACCGATCGCATACAATCGATGCAACTTTATTTACTTAACCGGTTTCGTAGGAGAGGGGCACGAATCCCGTCATAAATCCGGGAAACCGGCGAAAAAAGGCCGGCAAAAACCGCTCCCGCATCCGTAAAAAGCAGCCGTTCCGATGCTTTTAAATTAAAATATTTAGCATATACAACTATTTATATCACAAATTATTGTGCAGCAGACCAGCTCCTCTTCCTATTTTACCGCCTTGTAAATCGCGTCCGCCCAAAAACGCCCGAGGGCGACGGCGCCTTTCTCATTGGGGTGAAGGAAGAAAGTTCCCTGCCTGCCCTTTTCGCTCTGAAAATCGGTTTGATAGTTCTTTTCAAAATAGCTAAAAGCGCCTTTGTCACCGGCATAGACATGTCCGGGACGGGCCGCCGCATACCCTGCGACGAGACTGTCTATTT
Organism: Puia sp.; assembly: GCA_031292515.1. GTDB lineage: Bacteria > Bacteroidota > Bacteroidia > Chitinophagales > Chitinophagaceae > Puia. The sequence continues at coordinate 175,128 of JARLGZ010000104.1, forward strand.
CAGGAAAATAGGCTTGCAGTCTTTCCAATCCTTCGGCCAGATATTTTGCTCCATTGTAGGTATTGGGGCTATACCATACCGGCCGGTTGATGACGATCCGGCAACCCGGAAACGCGTCCAGCAGGCTGTCACAGAGGGTCTGCAGATTGGCTTTATAGGAAGAAGGCGAGACCGGCGAACCGTTGGGACCCTCGATAGCACTGTCATTGGTGCCCAGCATGATCGAAAACAGGAGCAGGTTTTTAGCAGCCCGGCGGCCTCGCGAACCCTTTTTACCCAGCAGCCCGGCGGCGGCCTGTACGGCTTTTCTGTAGGCCGTCCCGGTAGAAGGCAGGAAGTCGACCGTGGTAAAACCGCTTACCCCCTGGTTCGATCCGTCGACACTTACGATGCCGTTCATTTTGCCGAGCGTGTCGCAAGCCGCGACAGGCGGAGCTTCATGCAACGGATCTCCAAGACCTGCGCCATAGGTGATGCTGTCCCCGATGAACACGATGAGAAGAGACTGCTTCCTCGCCGTAAGGAAGAAAGTCGCGACGAAAGCGCTCAGTAAGAGCACGAGGAGCAAAACCAAGGCGCTTTTATAATCTTTTATCCATGATTTTTCTGAAAGACGCATATTTTGAGAGGCGTTGTTTGGAAATCACAATAGTAGCCGGAATTCACAATAATAAAGAAAAACAGGGATAACTGAAAGAAGATGCCTTCCGGTCGTTATTTTTATGATGAATAACCTGGACAACCAGCCAGGTAAAATAGTAGACCATGCGGCCAACCCGGATCATCAATGCGCGGATCATTACCCCTTACCGGATCATCGAAGGCGGTAGCCTGCTTATCACCGGCGACACGATCACCGCCGTTAGCGAAGAGACCCTTGAAAACGAAGATGCCCTCGTGATCGATGCCGATCACAAATACCTGGCTCCCGGTTTCATAGACATTCACGTTCATGGGGGCGGAGGCTCCGATTTTATGGACGGGACCGAAGAGGACTTTCTGCGGATCGCAGAGCTGCATGCCCGCCACGGCACTACATCCATGACGCCGACTACCCTCAGTTGCGAACGGGAAGGTCTCCTGCAGACCATCCGGACCTATGAAAAGATGGCCGGCTCCGGCTATCCCGGCTCCGATTTCATCGGGCTGCACCTGGAGGGACCCTATTTTGCGATGAGTCAACGCGGCGCCCAGGATCCCCGGTATATACGCAACCCCGACCCTGCGGAATATCGTGATATTCTGTCGCGCACCGGGTCCATCCGACGGTGGAGCGCGGCCCCGGAACTGCCGGGTGCCCTGGAATTCGCAGACTTTCTCCACTCCAAAGGCATCCTGGCTGCGCTGGCGCATACGGATGCCATCTATGAAGAAGTCCTGGAAGGCTTCGAAAGAGGATACGTGCACGCCACCCACCTGTATTCCGGTATGTCGGGCGTGACGCGGAGAGGCGCCAACCGCTTCGCCGGTGCCGTCGAAGGCGCCTTCCTGATCGACGAGATGACCGTAGAGATCATCGCCGATGGAGTGCACCTCCCCCCTCCCCTCCTGAAACTCGTCTATAAAATAAAAGGGCCCGACAAGATCGCGTTGATTACCGACGCGATGCGTGGCGCGGGCATGCCACCGGGAGAGAGTATCCTGGGCAGCCGCACCCATGGCCTAAAAGTCATCATAGAAGAAGGGGTGGCCAAACTCCCCGATCGAACTGCCTTTGCAGGTAGCGTGGCGACAGCCGATCGCCTGGTACGCAATATGGTCAGCCTGGCAGGCGTGCCGTTATGCGATGCTGTGAGGATGATGACCGTCACGCCCGCACGGATCATGGGCGTCTCCGATTGCAAAGGTTCCCTGCTCCCGGGTAAAGATGCCGACCTCGTGCTGTTCGACGAACGGATCGATATCCACCTGACCATGATCGGAGGCAGGATCGTCTACTCAAAAAACGACGACGGGTTGTGAAAAACATCATTCCAGTATATAGCCTGTACAGTCAATGGAAAATGAACCGGAAAACATGATCGATAGAACACGCCTCCTATACGCCCCTTTCCTCCTCTACCTGGCGGTCGCGCTGGGGCTGTCTTTTGGAGCCGCAACCGAAGCCCGGGCGGAAAAAACCGATACACCCGGAAGCAGTCTGACGCAGAAGCCTTTCGCGATCAGGGCCTTTCACCTGGACTTGCGCATACAGGTCATGACCCTTCCGGCGGTGGAAGCTCTCGTACAAAAACTCCATGACGCGGGCATCAACACCCTGATCATGGAGTATGAGGCCAACTACCCTTTCGGACGCGACCCGCTGATCCCCGGACGCTATGCTTATACAAAAGAGGAGATCGTATCCCTCGTCGGCTTTTGCAATGGGCTGGGCATCGACCTGATCCCCCTCCAGCAAAGCTTCGGCCATGTGGATTATATCCTCAGAAACGACCGTTACGCCGCCCTACGGGAGGACGAAAAAGACCTTTCCCAGGTCTGTCCGCTGGAAACGGAAAAAGACAGCCTCCTGTTCAGCGCCCTTTACAAAGAGCTGGCAGCCACCCACACCTCGCGCTATATACATATCGGCTGCGACGAGACCCATCTGCTCGGGCATTGCCCGAAATGCAGGAAGAAGGCGGCCGAAGTCGGGATCTCGAGGCTTTATCTCGACTATGTCAGGATGCTTTGCAATATCGTCATCGGCATGGGCAAACGCCCCGTGCTTTGGGCGGACATCGCGTTGAAATATCCGGAAGCCCTTCAAACCCTTCCCAAAGGGACTATTTTTGTGGACTGGAATTATGGATGGGAGATGAGCAGGTTCGGGGAGCATGAGAAACTGGTGAAAAGCGGGTTTGAGATCTGGGGCGCCCCGGCACTGAGAAGCCATCCCGACAATTTCTTCCTGACACAGTGGGAAAAACATTTCAAAAACATCCGCGACTTCATCCCGCAATGCCGCAAGCTCGGTTATAACGGGATCGTGATGACCTCCTGGTCGACTTCGGGAGAATACTCCTCCGTCTACGAATCGGAGGACGGCCTGACCGATCTGTTTGCCATCAGACATGTCTATCCCATTACCGGTTTCAATATCCTGCTGGCCGCCTATGCAAAGGCGATTGCGGACCCCGCTCCCCTGGAGATCGAAGCCTTTGTGCAGGACTACTGCGCCGGGCAGTATGGCTTCGGCAAGGACCAGGCCCGTTTGTTCTGGCAGGCCCTGCGAACGGCCCCCTACGAAGTGAACAAAGGAACCGTTCGGGGCGCCCCTATCTCCCTGGAGAAGTTGACGGATAGCATTGAAACGGCGGCAGCCATCTTCAACAGCCTCCGCCCCGCGAAAAACCAGGAAGAATTTGCACAGTACCGGCTGATGACAGACATACGACTTCAATACCTGCGTCTTCTGGAAATCGAAAAACAGGTGAACATGCCTGCTTTCCATGCCGGAGACATCCCGCCCGTTCTCCAAAAACTAAAAGATTTACGGTCGACGGCAGCCGCCCTCGACCAAGGTTTTATCGAACTGAACAAGTCCGGCTTCTACCTGTCGGAGTTGCAGGAAGAGAACCGTCTCCGTAACAGGAGACTGGAAGCGTTGTATGAACGGCTGGGGAGGATAAGATAAAGCCTGCAAACACAGGCTGCAGGCTTTACCGGCGTTCAGACAAACGGTTCAGACAAACGGTTCAGACAAACGGTTCAGACAAACAATTCAGACAAACGAGAATGCGTTCATGGCATCTCTCTACTGCTGTTCGGAAACAGGCAGCGGGAATTCAGACCATACATTATCCCCGACCCTATCGATGGGCAGTTGACCCAGTAAACCATACCTGCGCATGTCGATCCAGCGATGTCCTTCATAAAACAACGAATACCTTCGCTGGTTGAGCATCTCCGTGATCAGGCTCGGCTGGTCCACCGTTCCGCCGTAGGGCGCCAGGTTATGCCCGGCCCGTATGGTGTTAAGCGCCGTTAGCGCATCCGTAAATGCCGACAACTGGATCTTAGCCTCCGCATAGATCAGGATCAGCTCCTCATTCCTGATAATAGGCATATTCGCAGTACTCGAGGTATAAACCCAGACATCCCGGTTGCTGCTGAGACCGTTCAAGGAAGCCGTGCTGGTCCGCAAGGTCGCCTTTCCGATCCGGTCATCACCGGATTCTATATCGGTGGCATAAGAGGGATGCGCCACCCTGACCTCTCCGTTTTGATTTTGCGGGATGAAGGCGGGATTCAGCTGATCACCCGACCCGGTGCCAAAGACATGGTTTACGCCAAGATAAAAATCCGCGGTCAGCCCGAAAAAAGAACTATTCAGATCATTCAGGGCATTGGCCCAGAGACCCCGGTAAACGTCTACCCTCGCCGCCAGGGCCCGGTCGACCTTTAGCAACCCGGGCGCGTCGGAAAAACCTGCAAAGCCCGCAAGCGAGAATACGACTTCAGCGCCCGTCAGATCGGTCTGGGCGGAATCCAGCAAGGAGGAGATCGCCGCCAACGCATCGTTATAACCAACGATGGGACCCAACGCATCGGGATCCGACACGTCGATCCGAATCCCGTTCGAATCGGTCAGGTTCAGGTTGAGCAGCAACTGGTAGGCCTTGATCATCCTGGCAAAACCGGTATAGCCGTTTCTCTGCGCCGCGGTAATGAGCGTGGAAGCCGTAGCCGCCTGTATCAGAACATTACAGTTCTTGACGACCTGGTAACGGGAGGCCCAGGGATTGGTGATATAGAAATTACTGCTGCTGAGCGTACCGTCATTGGCGCCGAGCAAATCGGTGACATAACGGGGTTCTGAAGCCGAAAAACGATACCCTTCCCGGCCGATGGTCCCTGCATCATCCAGATAGAGGGCGGTATTGGTACGCATGCCCGATTCCGCGCCGCTCACCAGGTTGTTCAACTGGCTTTGCGAAGCATTGCTCAGGAACTGTTCGACAGTCGGGCTGTTCAGGTTGCCATAATCCTTCCTGCAGGAAGAAAAGGCAAGCATTACGAGTAAGATGAATAGTATAGGTATTTGAAAAAGACGTTGCATATCAGATGATTTTGAAGTACGAGTGTTTTAGAACCCAATGGAGACATGGAAATCGGCACGTTTACTGGCGGGATAGGGATCCACATCGACGCCCGACGAGAAGCCGGCGCCGAAATTCGAGACCTCCGGATCGTAGGATGGATACCTGGTGACGGTAATAAAATTATTCAGCGAAACACCCACCCGGATCGACTTGACCGAATTGACAGGCAGCTTGTCGAAAGAATAATAGATCCCGATTTCGCGCACCCGGAAGTAACTGGCATCCTGCACGAACATCCGTGCACTGGTGCCTATCTGCGAGATCCGGTAGATCCCGTTCGGCAAGCCGAGTTTGTTGGTCACCTTGTCGTAGTCGGCGCTCGTACCCCCAAAATCATTTTCGAGATTGGTAAGGTTCACATTATCGCCGCCAAACTTCCAGTGTAACAGGAAGCGAAGGCTCAGCTTGTTGAAGAATGTCACTTCATTGTAGCTGTTCATCTGGAACTTCGGCTCTCCGTCTCCCAGTTTCGAAACGCCGCCGGTGCCATCCAGGCCGAGGATCTGGGTAGCGGATTTCCCCTGTTCGATCTGGAAACTGCCGAGCACATACCCAAATGACCCCTGCGGAACAGGCGGTATGATGAACCTCGTCACCAGCGACCTGTTGAGCCAGAAATTGACCGAGGTATTCCAACTCACCTTCCTGGTATCGACGGGTTTGGCGTTTAGCCCCAGTTCCAGGCCCCTGTTGCGCAGGTCGCCCGCATTGATCCATTGCGACGTGAAGCCGGAAGACGAAGGAAGACTCCCCTGCATCAGGAAATCCTTGATGGTCTTGTCGTAATAGGTCAGTTCGAAACCCAGTCTTCCCTTTAAGACGGTAAAATCAATACCCGTTTCGAATTCGGCCTGTCTTTCCGGCTTGATGGACGGATCTCCTTCCTGTATACCGACCAGTGAACCGGGAAAACCGGCGATATTCGAGACACCGAGGGAGGTGAATTTGCTGCCGTAGGCCGGAACATTATTGGCCTGCCCATAAGCGGCCCTGAGCTTCAGGTTTTCGAAAAAGCCTTCCCTGATAATGCCCATCTTCGTCAGGTTCCAGGACAGACCGGCTTTCGGGTAGACATAATACTTGCCTACGTCACCGTTATTGCTGGATTGATCGAAACGAATGCCCCCGGTCACGTTGATGGCATCCAGGATGGCGACTTCTTCCTGCGCGAATACCCCGTTGTTTTCGAATTTGGAACGAAACTGGGCTGCCGTGAGCGATCCGGCCTGGTCGACATTGGACTGCGAAGAAATGACCTGGGTAGCCACGTTCAGGAGATTGTTATAATCGCCCTGCTCCTGGGTTATGCCAGCGGAAGTGGTAAGGGATAGCTTCTCCGAAGGCGTATAGATGTTGACCAAAGAGGCGATAAAGTTGTCATTGAGGTTCCGGGTCGTTCCCTGGATGGAAGTACCCTTGTTGACCGCCTGGAACTGCAGGTTCCCTGGAAAAAGCACATTCGTCTCGAGATTATAGAAATCGAAGCCGCCCCTGGCGATGAACTTTGTCGTGCTGTTCCGGCTCTTCTGCAGGATCGCCTCGAGGTTCAACCCCGTAATGAACCGATTCACGCCCTCGTTGTTGCGCATCAGCGCAATCGTCTGGAGCGGGTTGGAGGCGGCAAAAGGATTATTCGGGTAATTGCCGAATTGATCGGGATGCAGCTGCGCGAATGAAGGCGTCGAGGAGAGGGCGATGCCCAGGGACACGCCCGCATTATCATTCCCCGAAAGCCCCCTGTCGGCGGAGGAATTGATATAAGCTGTACTGACCCCGATTTTTATATTGTCATTGATATGATGTTCGAGATTGAGCCGCAGACCGGTATTGCGGTAGCCCGTATTCTTCACGATCCCGGCTTCGTCTTTTTGCCCGGCGGAAAAATAGAAGCTGGTTTTTTCGCTGCCGCCGCTGACGCTGAGCACCGTATTTCGGGCGAAACCCTTGTTGCCATAGACCTCCTTTTCATAATCATAGAGATGCCCGGCGGCTTGCGCATCCAAAAACTCCTGCCGCAAAGCGGCGCTCGTCGCGCTATCCGAAGACAAGCTGGCAGCCCGGTCCGCCGTGAACTGCCGTACACCCAGCAATTTCCGGACTTCAATCACCCCGGCATCCTGGGAAAGTGTCAGGTTCGTACGGCCCGGCTTACCCTTTTTGGTCGTGATTACGACCACGCCGGCAGCCGCCTTGGATCCATAGATCGCCGCGGCGGAAGCCCCCTTCAGGATCTCGATATTCTCTATATCCTCCGCCCGCAGATCGGCAATCCGGCTGGAAGGATTGTCCTGGTTGGACGTGGCGGAGCCTCCCGCCAGCGCGCCCGTTACGGTGTTGAGCCCTCCCGAAGTGGCCGTATTGTCGACAAATACTCCGTCGACCACATAAAGAGGCTGGGTGTTGCCATAAACGGACGTCACCCCGCGGAGCTTCACCGAGACTCCGCCTCCCGGCGCGCCCGTGTTTGCGTTGATATACGCGCCCGGGATCTTGCCTTCCAGGGCCCCGTCGAAAGTCTGCGCAGGAGCCACCCCCTCCAGTTCCCGGCTGGAAACGGTCGCTACCGCATTGGCCAGGTTGCTTCGTTTGATGCTCGTGGAAAGCCCCGTGATGATGACTTCTTCCAGTCCTGTTACGTCTTCCCGGAGGACGATATTTAATTCGGCCATCCCCTGCGGAACCCGGACCGTTTGCGAGGTAAAACCGGTGGAACGAAAAACCACGGATGCATTTCCGGGGACCGTTATTTTAAATCTGCCGTCTGCATCGGTGACAACACCCTGGTTGGATTGGCTGATGATCACGGAAGCGCCGGCGATGGGTTGCCCGTTTTTTTCCATCACCTTCCCGGTAAGCACCCTTGTCTGCGCCAGGAGGCGATAAGGGGTTGTCACGGCACATAGGAGAGCCATGATGAATATGATAATTTTTCTCATGATTGGTTGGTCGTTTTGGTGAATAAAGTTTATGGTTGTTGGTTGGCATAGATATGGCTCCCGTAGCCTTTCTCCGCCACTTGCCGGGCCCGGGGTCCATAACTGGAAAGATCGGTCGGAGCCTCCGAGGCCAGCCCATCCACATAGCGGTTGAACATGCAGAAGGCGGCAGCGATCAGGACGGCGTCGTGGATATCTTTATCCGTGGCGCCCTGGCTTCTTGCATTTTCCACGTCAGCCGGGGTTACCTGCTTCCCGCCTTTCTGCACCTTGCCTGCAATATTCAGCAAGGCTTTCAGCTTGGCGGATATCGGAGCCGAAGTATAATCCTTCCGGACCTGGTCTACCAGCTCGCGGTCCCCGCCCAGATAATAACAGGCCAGTTCGCCGTGCGAATGATGACAATAGAAACAGTCGTTGAGATAAGAGACATAAGTGGCTATCAACTCTCTTTCGCCAGGCGTCATCCCATCCGAACTGCGCAGCAGGGCCTCTGCCAGTGCGCCCATGGGCTCCGCGGTCCTGGGGCTGAAAGCCATCAATGACCGGATACCCGGAAGATCTTTGTTTACTTGTATGTGTGGCATGCTGATTATAGTTTATGGTCATGAAAATCCTGCCTGACACGGGGCCCTGCACGGGACCCGCCCCCGGATCAGGACACCGTATTCTTATACAGGTCAAAATCGATATATCCCTCTTCGGCCCTTCGGGGAGCCCGGTCGATATAGAATTGCCTGTCGGAGGGCGCCCAGGTCGCAAGCCCGTCGACATAACGGTTGTACATGCAAAAAGCCGCCGCGATCAACACGGTGTCGTGTATCTCCTTATCCGTCGCGCCAAAGGACCTTGCCTGGGAGATGGCTTCCTCCGAAACAGACTTCCCGCCCTTTTGAACGGCTGCGGCGATCGCCAGCAAAGCCTTTAGCTTATCGGAAATCGTCGTCGAGACATAGTCCTTTTTTACGGCGTCGATATAAGCCATGTCGGCCTGCAGATAATGACCGGCCAGCGCGCCATGTATGTTCTGGCAAAAGAAACAGTCGTTCAGGGAAGATACATAGGTCCCGATCAACTCCCTTTCACCGCGTGTCAGCGTGTTGTCGTCGTCGCGCAACAACACCTCCGCCAGCGCATTTAACGGTTTGGCCGTCGAAGGACTAAAGGCCATGGGACCGCGAATACCCGGAAGCTCATTTTTCAAATCGATATGTGCCATATGATTTTTTTTGTTTTTTAAAAGAAATTTTTTAAATATCCATCCTTCATCGGGTGTTTTTCAGCGGCGCCCGTCAGGACTTCTTCGCCGGTAATACATACCCATTCTCCGCCATGCGCTTACCCATGACCGCATACTCCGCCGGGTCTTCGGGCGTCAGACTTGCCAGCCCATCGACATAACGGTTGAAGAGGGAGAAGGTCGCCGCGATCAGGACCGCCTCATGAATCTCCCCATCCGTGGCCCCGGCGTGGCGGGCATCGTCGATATCCTCTTGAGATACCTCCCTGCCCGATACCTGCACCTTCCCGGCAATCCGCAGAAGAGACCGGAGAACGGCGTTCACTGGCGCCCGTTGCAAGTCTTCCAGCACCTCGTCGACGAGGGCGGTCTTGTTTCCATACAGACAGCGGGCAGCAGCCGCATGGCTGTTCATACAAAATGAGCACCCGTTCCGATGGGAGACATAGGCAGCGATCAACTCTCTTTCCGCTTCCGTCAGGGAAGAAGGACCCCGCAAGAGCGCCTGCACCAGTTTGTATAAATGCTCGCCGGTCTCCGGCCTGAACAAGACCAGGCTCCGGATACCGGGAATGCCTTCGGCTACTTCGATATGTGCCATATCATGCTTTTTGAGGGGTTATGGAATAGTTCTCCCGACCGAATTGCCAGGTTGCCACCAGACCGATCAGGAATACAAAAGAGAAAGTGAATACCGCGTGACCATAGCCTCCCAACAGGTCTACCAGTGAACCGATAAAGAAGACGATCGTGGCGGTAAAAAGCCTGCCGATATTAAAACAGAAGCCGGTTGCGGAGGCGCTGACACGTTGGGGAAACAATTGCGGGATAAATACCGACAAGGCGCCCTGGCTGACCCCAAAGAAAAATGCCAGCACCGCAATCTGGCCATACACGCTGTACGAGAGCACCGTCGTCAGCCTGAACAAGGTGAAAGACAGCACAAAGCAGGCTGCAAAACACGTGATCATCGTCCTGCGGATGCCGAACCCGTTTACGATCCAACCCGACGCAAAGCCGCCCAGCAATCCACCTCCTCCCATCAGCATCATGGCCAGGCCCCGCTCCTTCTGACCATCTGAATGGACAAGCAGGCCCTGAATCCAGGAAGGCAGCCAGGAAAAAGTAGCCCAAAGGCCGATGAGCGCTGATCCGAATATCACCGAACCGGCTACCAGGTTCTTCCTGATCGACGAGCCAAACAGCCCCTGCCCGGAAGAGTCCAGGTTCGTTGTCAGGGGATCGTTACCGGCAGGACCGGCAGACAACGGATCCGGGAGCCTGATCAACCGGAAGGAAAACAAAGCCACGAGTACAGGCAGGATACCCACGGAGAAACCATATCGCCAGGAGGCAATGAAATAATTGATCATCCCCGCGGAAAAAATGCCCAGTGGCACCGATATGGAAAGAATACCCAGCATGACCGCCCGCCTGCGATCCCGGAAAGCCTCCGAGACCAGGATGGTGGTGGTTACCAGGACACCCCCGACACCAAAGCCTGTAAGGAACCGGCAGATCATAACTCCTACCCAGGAGTTGGCAAAACCGGTCACCATGGTGAAAACACCGTAGAATAACGTTGAATAAATAAAGGACCGCTTCCGGCCGATCCGGTCGCCTAAAACACCCCAGACGATCCCTCCCGCCATCCAGCCGTAGATAAATACCGAGCTGATATAAGCGCCGATATTATCCAGCCCGGCCGATTGGCCGCCGGTCAGCAATTCCCTGACGGCCACGGGAAGATATACGGACATCAGCGTGGACACCGTACCACCGAAAAGACTGCTAAAAAAACAACAGATAAATATGAAAACAAGACGTGTCTTGTCCTTTGAAGGCTCTCCCATAACTGACAGGCTTTTTGATTTTTTCCCAATGTTTGTTGCTATTCCCGGAATACATCGCGGCCCCGGCCGTATGATTCATCTGAAAGTCGCCTCTCCGGAGGCAGCGAGGCCCTGTCTCGGGCGCATATAGCCGATGGTTACCAGCCGCGAAGCCAGCTTCTCATAATAGGCCGGGTCCTCAGGACGATAAGTGCCGAGCCCGTCTACATACCGGTTATAGAGGCTGAAAAGAGCGGCGATCAGGACGGTATCGTGTATTTCAAGATCGGTGGCTCCCAGCTCCCTGGCCCTCCGTATATCCGTGGCGTCTACTTCCTTACCCAGTTTCTGAACCTTGCCGGCGATCTGAAGGAGCGCCTTCATCTTGTCACTCACCGGAGCCTGTTCAATATCCCGGAAGACCTTTTCAAGCAGTTCCGCGTCCCCACCCAGCGCCCTGACGGTAGCCGCATGAGCCTGGGTACAAAACCGGCATTCGTTTCGATAGGAGACCAGGGTGGCGATGAGTTCCCGTTCCATTTCCGTGAGCGTACTTTCTCCCCGGAGCAATACCTGCGTGAGCGCACGAATGTGGTCGCCGGTGCCGGGACGATCTTCCAACAGCCCGGTAATACCAGGCAGCTCGTTATTCAGTTGAATATAAGCCATACAATATTTTTTTTGAAATTGATGGATCGGCAGTTCGAATTGTCATAGCCCCGCTGTCGGACACCCCCTTCCGGAACGGGGTTGTTGCCCGTGCAACGACAGAAGAAACGATAAAAACAGCAAGGGGCCAGGTAGCGATGACAGGCCGGCAACAGCGTCGCATCGCCGTTAGCGAAGGAACAGCTTAGCATAGCCATACCTGCTCAGCGCCTCCGGGACAACCGTGAATCGAAAAAAACAGATCTGTTTGCCGGATTTCAGCAATAGGAAGATTCCGGCGGCCTGCCGGGAGAAGGGAGGAAACAACAGGGCAACGCGGCAAGAAGAAATCCGCCAGACTTTTCCCTGCCTGATAAGAACAGTTGCTTCATGAAACTGTGAAAAAGCAATTCATATTCACCGGATAAACTATCCTTTTTAAAAGACGCGGCGCTCTTTTTTGAAGGAGCGGCAGGAGCAAGATCATTCGAATGGGCAGCATAGTCATTGACACCATTCTCCAAGATCGTCCGGTAGTGATCGGGAAGGCACAAGAGCACGAGCTGCCCTTTCTCCACCTTACGCATAACGGTGCGGTAATGCCGGCCTTCGAAATTGATTTCGCCATCCGCCCGGCGGAATTCGCCCCAGTCTGATTGATAAGGCATCGAAAGAGGCACTCTCAGGGTGATGAGTTCGCTGCTGTCATACAGGCCCTTATCGAGATCGGCTTCCAGATGCGTCGCTGACTCTTCCCGCAGCATGGAAAATAAGACACGGTACCCCAGAAAATTGAAAAGGAGCAATGCAAGGAGTAATATGGCAGCGAATTTTCTCAAAGCGTTCTTAAAAATACGATAATAAGTGAATATGTAACAAAATCTTTATCGATTGGTACACACCGGTTTGCATATGCTTTTTGTTGATAAGTTTTCCGGGGTGGAAAAATCCCGCAACCTCATAATTGGTTAATTTTGCGTATGTTGCTTACTTTTCAATACCAGGATAAACCCGTATTTTTCGAATACGAGAAGGATGAATCGGGAGAGGTGACCATTACCTGCTTTCACCGTTTCTTTAACGAAATCTTCCAGGGGAACAGGATCGACCTCAAGAGCCTCAAGGCCCAGGTCTCGGATGGCGTATTTAAAAACTCGGATTTTATACGTTCGCTGCTGGATGCATCTCTATCAGTCAAATAGCAGGCCCCTCTGTCAGTCAGATGACAGGGCCCGCGGAAATTGAAGATGCGTCGGCGTACATGAAGAGACGCGCCGGCGTACATTAAGATTCACCCGCCTTTAACGAATGCTTCCGGTGAAGAAGTCGATCGCCTTTTTCTGCAGCATCATGTTTACGGAAGCCTGTATCTTGTTTTGCTCAGCCTGCAGCAACACCTGTTGCGAATTGGATTCCGTAATAAAATCGGTGGCGCCTTCCTGGTACCTGCCGTTGACGGCCTCATAGGCCTTTTGAGCCGCAATCAGCCCCTTGCCGACGGTTTCCATCTGCTGTACGGCATTCAGATAATCGTTATGAGCCATCTTTATGCTGGTCACGATGCTGATCCGGGTGTCTTCACGATCGATACGGGCGTTGCTCGCAACGATCCTGGCCGCCGCCACATTGGACTTCGTATAATATTTGTCGAAGATATTCCAGGTCGCGTTCACACCCAGCATTCCATAGGAATTCTTATACAGCTGGGTAAATAGGGAGGTCTGCGAAGCAGGCAGGACATCTACCCCATTTACCACGAGCTCATTAAAAGTCGCCCCGTTGTTAAAAAAGCCGCCCGACACGCTTACCACGGGCAGATAACCGCTTTTATACTTCTTTATATTCCAGTCGCTGAATTGTACGTTCAGATCCGCGGTCCTGAGATCGATGCGTTCACGCAGCCCCTCCTGTATCAGCGCGTCCCTGTTCCCGTAGCGGAGGGCATCAATGTTGTCGTCGATGGCCAGGTCGGCCAGTTCATAGACTTCGCTCGAATCGATACGCAGCTTCAGGAACAGCGAGATCTTGTCATTCTGCAACTGGCTTTTCGCATTGATGAGCAGCAGCTTGTCGCTGCTGGTTTGGGCCTGTTGCTGGTAGAGATCGGTCCGCGCCCTCCTGCCTACGTCCGTAAGCATGGTGAGCTGCTCTTCCCTCTTTAGCGACGTGACGAGGTTATTGCTGTCGAGATCGACGATCTTTTTGTCGAGCACGACCTGCAGATAGGACTGGGTGATGTCCAGCTCGATCTGCTGTTTGGCCCTGTCCAGCGTAAAGCCCGAAATCTGCTGGTTCAGTTTCGCTGCCCTCCAGCTCGAATAAGTATAGTATCCCGTGAAAATATTCACGCTGCTGGTGATCTGGTAATTGTATTGGCCGCGAGCCTGGTTGGCCAGCGCGATCCCGGTCGAGCCATAAAAATTATTCCCCTTGTCGTAATTATACCCCCCGGACGCCACAACGTTCGGCAGATATTGGCCATAGGTCGCCAGCACCTGCGTACCGGCAATGGCGATGTCATTATTCCCTTTCAAAACAGTCGTCGACCTGGCCAGGGCGGTATCGATGCAATCCTGCAGGCTCAATACTTTCCGGCCGCCGGGGTTCCCCTGCGCATATACGCCATTGATAGAAAGCGCGGCAAAAAGAAGGACCGACCCCGTCTTTGCGACCGTCTTCCTGTTGTCACTCCTGCTCTTTTTATTGCCCCTGTTCTCTTTGCCGCTCTCGTTCTCTTTCTCGCTCTCGTTCTCTTTCTCGCTTTCGATCTTTTTCTCGCTTTGGATCTCATTACTGCTCTCGATCTCTTTGCTGCTCTCGTTCTTTCTGATTCTCATACTTCGGATTATAATTGAACTTTCACTTTTTGGTTTTCGGGGAGTTCCGGGCTCACATTCAGCCCTACGACATCGCCATTCTGAATGCCGTTCAGGATAGTCACATTGGCGCCGTCATTCTTCCCGACGATGACCGGACGATAATGCAATTGGCTCAGGCTATCCAATACCGGTACGAAATATTTTCCCGACCGGATCACCAGCGCCTCGGAGGGGATGCTCAGGTTTTTCTTCTCCTGCTGGGGCAGGGTCACCTGCAGATAACTGCCGGGTATGATTTCTCTTTTGGCATTCGGGATGTCGATTTCGACCAGCATCATACGGGTCTTGGGGTCCAGTTCTCCGGAGATACGGGATATTTTGGCCTTGATCTGCAGATCGGGGTTATCCGTCGTAGTGATCACGGCGGGATAACCTACCAGCAGGTAGGCGGCATCGTTCTGTGCTACATAGATATAGATACGTATCCGGTCCAGCTCCGAAAGGGTGACGACCGGCTGTGCGCTCGTCTGCGAGTTGGTGGCGTTCTGCACCAGGGCGCCCGCATCCGCGTAGCGTGCGGTAACGGTGCCGGAAAAAGGAGCCGTCAGATTTTTATACTGCATCTGCTCTTTGAGCGACTGTACCTGTGCCTGCGCCATTTTTACCGATGTCTCACTGGCCTCAGCATCTTCAGTCGAGATGTACTCCTTTTGCACCAGGGCCTGGTCCCGCCTGGCGATCTTCTCCTTATTCTGGAGGTCCGCCAAGGCAGCGTTATAAGCCTGGTCCGTTTCGGGGGAGACGATGGTGGCCAGGAGCTGACCTTGTCTCACATTGTCCCCCTTGTCGACGAGTATCTTGTCCATATACCCGCTGGTCTTGGCAAAAAGAGTGACGGTCTGATATGGACGGGCTTCCCCGATCAGGACCAAACCTTTTGCAGGCAGCGAGGCGCCGGCCCGGAAGCCCCTTACCACCGGCCCTTCTTTTACCTGTGCCGACCGCGTATCGGTTTCGGCCGCCAGCGCTGTTTTCTGCCTGTACGCCATAAATAAAAAGCCAAAGGCGGCCAGACCTAGTACGAGCAGTCCACCTGCCCATATCTTCCATCCTGTTTTGTTGCTGTTGTTGTTCATAATCGCTTTATTTTATCAGCCGGAAATATTATTTTTTTCGTTTCCTTTTTTGTTCGGCCTCCGCGGCTTATCGCCGGATCACCTATTCGCCTGTTCAATGACTGCGGCTTGTCTGCCAAATGACCGACGGGTTAAATCACGGAGGGGTCCGGTTTAATGCCGCCATGAGGATGATCGCCCACGTGCAACTCGTCATAGCGCATGGTCTCCAGCGCAAACTGTTCGTCGAGCTTGTGACGGGTCGGCTCGCTCTTCCTGAAAATGGAATAGACAACCGGGACGATAAACAGCGTAACGACCGTGGCGACGATCAGGCCCCCCATAACGGCCCTGCCGAGCGGCGCGTTCTGTTCACCTCCGGCACCGGTCCCCAAGGCCATCGGGATCATACCCAGCACCATGGCGAGCGCCGTCATCAGCACCGGCCGTAAACGGGTCTTGCCTGCCTCCAGAGCCGCTTCCAGCGCATTCAATCCCTTCTCTACCCTCACCTCGTTGGCAAAACTGACGAGCAGGATGGAATTCGACACCGCGATTCCCACCGCCACGATAGAACCCATCAGCGACACGGTATTGATCGTAGTTCCCGTAATGGCCAGCATCCATAGGATCCCGATAAACGCCCCCGGCACCGCAAAAAGGATAATAAAAGGATCCAGCCAGGTCTGGAACAGGATGACCATGAGGAAATAGACCAGCACGACAGAGAGGATCAGCCCCAATCCCAGGGTCTTAAAGGTCTGATTCATGACTTCCGGCTGGCCACGCATGATGACGTGCATTCCCGTGGGTAGCTTGCCGATACCCGCAATCTTCTTCTCGATATCGTCCGCCACCGAGCCCATGTCCCTGCCGTCTACATTGGCAGTGATATCCATGACGCGCTGCACCGTATAGTGCGAGATGACATCGTATTCGTTCATAAAATTCACGGTGGCCAGGTTGCCCAGTGGTTCGGCCTGCGCGATAGGCAGATCTGTCGGCAAAGGCGTCGTAGTCTGGGAGCCCGACGAAGGCACCGTCACCGGAGTATTCATAATGCTGTTCACGGAGTTCAGCTCCTGGTAGGGAATCTTTACGGCGACCTGGTAATTCACGTTGTTCACCGGGTTGATGAAAAAGGAAGGAGATACCGTATTATTCGATGACAAGGCAATCAGCATGGCATTCGCCGCATCCCGCTGGGTGAGCCCCAGTTCCTGTGCGCGCTCCCGGTCTACATTGACTTTAAACGTGGGATAGTCCAGTACCTGTTTGATATTGACATCCGCGGTCCCCGGGACCGTACGGATAGCCTCCTTGATCCGGGTGGCATACTTATAGGAAGAATCATAATTGTTGTTCATGATCTGGATATCGATAGGCGCCGAGACCCCGAAATTCAATACCTGGCTCACGATGTCCGCGGACTGGAAATAAATCGTACAACCCGGGAAATGGTCATTCAGGTCCTGGCGTATCCGGCGTATATATCCGGCCGTTGGCTGGTGCCCCTTATTCAGCGAGATCAGGATATCTGCGTCCATGCTGCTGGTATTATCCGTCTGCACAAAAGCAAGGTTATAATACAGCGGGACCCCGATCATATCGTTGACAGCCCCGAGATCCGCCTGGGGGATGATCGCCTGTATCCTCGCTTCCGCGGAATCGACCAGCCGCTCCGTCTCCTCGATGCGGCTTCCCGAAGGAGCCCGGAAATGGATCTTCATCATCCCGGTGTCGGTATTGGGAAAGAAATCGGTGCCTATGACCCGTGTCAGCAGCACCGAAACGATCAGTATGCAGAGCGTGCTCAGCAGAACGGCCGTGCGATTCCTTAGAAAATTATGCAGCACCCGGCCATAACGGTCCCTGAATTTGTCAAACCGGCGGTCACGCTCCTTGTTGAATTTGAAGGAGAACATCTTAAAGCGACTGGTATTCACCGGGGCCTCCACGCCATGATATTCGTTGGCCATCAGGATCCGGGCCAGGACCGGCACCAGGGTCCTGGAGAGGATATAGGAAGCCATCATCGATACCACCACGGACAGCGCCATGGCCTGGAACAGGTATTTGGAGGGGCCGGTCAGCAGGACGACAGGGAAAAACACGATACAAATGGCCAGGGTCGCCATCAGGGCCGGAACGGCAATCTGTTGAGCCCCGTCGAGGATGGCGATGGTCAGGGGTTTGTGCATGCCGATATTCCGGTGGATATTCTCCACTTCCACCGTCGCATCATCGACCAGCATGCCGATAGCGAGCGACAATCCACCCAGCGTCATAATGTTCAGGGAATTCCCCGTCAGTTTCAGCACGATGATGCCGACCAGTATGGAAAGCGGGATGGACGTACAGACGATGACCATGCTGCGCCAACTGCCCAGGAAGAACATGATCATCAGGGACACGAGCACCGCCCCGATGACCGCTTCATGCAGCACGCTTTCGATGGAGTTCTCCACGAATACGGACTGATCGAAATCCACTTTCAGCTCCAGGCCATTGGGAGCCGTCTCCTTGATCACCGGGATCATGTCTTTGGCAGCTTCCACCACCATCAGGGTGGAGGCATTGGACTTCTTCAGGATCGAGAGATAAGCGGCCCGGTGCCTGTCCACACGCACCACGTTGGTCTGATCCGCATACGCATCGGAGACCTTTGCCACGTCCCCAAAGGGTACGATCTGGCCGTTGACGGATTTTATCGGAATCTTCTCGAAATCCTTTACCACCTCGGGGCTGGAATTAAGTTCCACATTGTATTCACGGGTGCCTATGCGGGCGGTACCCGCCGGGATGATGAGGTTGGAGGCCTGCAATGCATTGAGCAGATCGACCGGCGACAATCCCTTGGCCTGCATGGCCTTCGGGTCCGCATCGATGACGATTTCACGCTGCTTGCCCCCGAAAGGCGCAGGAGTCGACAACCCGGGGATGGTAAACAGCCGCAGACGGATAAAATTCAGCGCATAGTCGAAGATCTTGTCCTCCGGCAAGGTCTTGCTGGTGAGGGTGATCTGGGCCACCGGCACATTGGTGGCATTAAACTGAAGGATGACCGGAGACTGTATCCCGGGCGGCATCGAGTGCAAGGACGTCGAGGCCGTCGCGGCCATCTGTGCAATCGCCGCCCCGATGTCGGTTCCCTTTTCAAAATACACATGCAAAAGCCCGATGCCCGGTTGAGACTGCGACTCGATATGCTCTACCCCGTTCACGGACGTCGAAATGCCCCTTTCGCTGAGATACACTACTTTTCTTTCCATATCCGCCGCGGATAATCCCGGGTAGGTCCAGATAACCGAAACCACCGGGATGTCGATGACCGGGAAGATATCGACCATCATGGATTTGATGGCCATGATCCCCATGATCAGGATCAGGAACGCCATCACGGCTACGGTATAAGGCCTGCGCAATGCTAATCTTACAATCCACATATCTGATAAATATTATATAAAAATGATCACGCTTATAAGCGCCTGTCTGCTAAATAAATTTGGATAGACAATCGCGGCTATCGATAATGGCAGGTAACCGGTGACAAGTAATCGGAAAAGAAGAAAAAGACGGGATCATATCCGCAAGCGCAGCATTTGCAGGTAAAGCCGAGGAGGACCAGCCTGGCCTTCCCGGTTCGTAACCGCATTGAGCCCGGTTTGCCGGATCGCGGTATAGGAAAGCCCCAGGAAAAGCAATAAGGCGGATAACAAAAAATTCCAATCGGGGACGGCGGCCTCCGGGGTCGCATCCACCCCGGCATGGGATCCGGGAACCTTATAATAAGTGAAATTATTCCTGTTCAGATAGGCGATCCTTGTATTCCGGGATGCAAGACGCCTTTCCATATGGCTGGAAGCAGAACCCGTCGTCCCTATCTTGTCAAAATGCACGATTAAAAATTTCTTAACGGGACAAGAATAGAGTATGGCAAAACACAGCCCCAGAAACAAGCAGGTAAATTGCTTTAACTTATGAGAAAGTTGCAGTTTGTCTCGCATTTGAAGACAAAATTAGTCAAAAAAAAAGGCGGCTCACGCAAGGGCGATACCGGCGAGGCAATTTTAATCGAAAAATAATTTTATCGGGGACAACGGAATCCGCTCATTCGATATCCGCCAGGACGAAGGCGATCCCGCTAAAGGCAAGCGCTTCGAATACGCTCGTCCACTCGTTGCCGTTGTCGGCAGCCGTGGAGGCAATGCCCCTGGGCAGGTGCAGCAGGACAAACCAGCAAAAGATCATCAGCCCCAGGAGATTCGCCGCCAGTCGTGCCCGGGTCTTCAGGATGATCGCGGCGCCCGCTGCAATAAGGGCGACGCCGCCGAAATAAGTCCAGAAACGGTGCCAGGGTATCCAGTCGGGTATCAGGGTGTCCACAAACGGCGTATAGACAAAATGCTCGATACCGAACACGATCATGGTCGTGCAGAAAAATATACGGGCGAGAGACGGGATCTTTTGACCCTGCGAGAGAGAGCCCGCTACCGCAAAAGCTCCTCCGCAAAAAGCGAGGGCCTTGAATGCATTCCCCCAGGCCCCCAAAAAATAGAGATTATGGCTTGCCTGGAACGGGATATGGAAAAACAACACGAGTACTCCGAACAATACCCCGATAAAAATGGCTCCCTGCCGGGCGCCTTTGCCAAAAAGAATCGCAAGGCCGGCTACCAGCAGGCCGGTTGCCGTGAGATAGGCCAGTACGACATGCCCGGGCATCCAGCCCGGCCAGGACGGCAATAGCAGCGGCCGGAAATCACCATAGATCAACTGCTGTATCCCTATGGCTGCCACGCCCGCGGCGAAGAAATAACGACCGGCAATACGTAAGATATTTTCCATCGGCAAGATTTTGGATCAGCTAAATATATTAAATTTTTCATAAAATGACGGCACGGGCTTCGTTTTGGCAAGAGCTTTCCATAAAGAACAAGCCGATTTTTTGTACATTGGCGCGCAGTAGGACAAAAATCCTGACAATAAATTTCTCATGAATTTTAAAAAAACCAATACCGTCGCCGGCTGGATCATATGCGCGATCGCCTGCACGGTCTATATCCTGACAAGAGAAGCCACCGTTAGTTTTTGGGATTGCGGGGAGTTTATCCCCTGCGCGGATAAACTGCAAATCTCCCACCCGCCGGGGGCGCCGCTCTTCATCCTGCTGGGACGCCTCTTCATCATCCTTTTCGGGGGTGGCTGGGACGGCGCGGCTGCCAACCCGCATGCCGCTTCGCAGGTCAACCTTCTCTCGGCTATGAGCAGCGGGTTTACCATCCTGTTCCTGTTCTGGACGATCACGCACCTGGGGAGGAAACTCCTGGTAAAGAATGGCGAATCGATCACTATGGAAAAGACGATCGCCATCATCGGCGCCGGCGCCGTCGGGGCCCTGGCCTTTACCTTTTCCGATTCTTTCTGGTTCTCCGCCGTGGAAGGCATCGTATTCGGGGTGTCCCCGCTGTTTATCTCCATGGCGTTCTGGGCCATTTTGAAATGGGAAGAACAGGCGGATCAGCCGGGCGCCGACCGGTGGATCGTCTTCATCGCCTATGTGATCGGGTTGTCCATCGGCGTGCATTTGTTAAGCCTGCTGAGCATTCCGGCCATCGTCATGACTTATTATTTCCGCAAATACCGGTATTCCATGAAGAGCATGCTGATCGCGTTCGGCGTAGCTTGCATGCTGACTGGCGTGGTCCAGTTCCTGGTCATCCAGGATACGGTAAAACTGATCGGGTGGTTCGAACTCCTGTTCACAAACGATATGGGACTGCCTTTCAATACAGGGTCTTATTTCTGTCTCGCCCTGTTCGTGTTCCTGATCGCCTGGGGCATCCGCTGGGGCGTTAAAAAGGGCCGGTATTTCCTGCAACTGGGCTTGCTTTGCTTCGCCTTCATCCTGATCGGCTATTCCACCTATTTCGTCATCATGATCCGCGCCAACGCCGAGCCGGCGGTCAACATGCAGAATGTGAACAACCCGATCGAACTGGTCAACTACCTGGACCGTTCCCAGTATGGATCCTGGCCGATCATAAAAGGCGCCGACTTCACCGCCAAACCGACCGGGACGCGCGAAACCGGCAATATCTATTTCAAAAATGATAAGACAGGTAAATATGACGTCGTCGGGAAAAAAGTGGAATATGACTACGATCCCGCCGATATCCATTTCTTCCCGCGGCTATGGGATGCCGACAACACACAGGGGCATGTCGATTATTATAAACAATTCCTGGGCCTGGGAAATGACGAACCCCCTGCCACCGCCGACAATATAAAATGGCTTTTCGCTTACCAGTTTAACTGGATGTATTGGAGATATCTTATGTGGAATTACTCCGGGAGGCAAAACGATCTCCAGGGGATGCTCGGCAATCCCCGTGACGGAAACTGGGTCTCCGGTATCCCGGTGATCGACAATTTCAGGCTGGGTGACCAGTCCAGGATGCCGGCCTCCCTGAAACAGAATAAAGCGCATACGGAACTCTTTATGCTGCCTTTTCTGCTGGCGATCCTGGGGGCCCTCTTCCAATGGAAACAGGACAAGAAGGGCTGGGTGACCGTCTTCCTCTTGTTCTTTTTTACAGGCACCGCCATCATTCTTTATCTGAACCAGGCCGGACCGCAGCCCCGCGAACGGGACTACTCCATGGTGGGTTCCTTCTACGCCTTTGCGATATGGATCGGACTGGGCGTTCTGTATGTGTATGACCTGCTGAAGAGGAAGCTCGGAGGGACCCAATCGGCTATGCTGGCCTCCGGCATCTGTCTGCTTGCAGTGCCGGCCAGGATGTGCGCCCAGGAATGGAAAGCCCATGACCGTTCGATGAAGACACTGGCAAGGGATTCCGCCGCCGACTATCTCAATTCCTGCGCCCCCAACGCCATCCTTTTTACCGGCGGCGACAACGACACCTACCCGCTCTGGTACGACCAGGAAGTGGAAAATATCAGACCCGACGTCCGGGTGATCGTCACCAGCCTGCTGGGTTCGGATTGGGACATCAACCAGCTTCGCAGGAAAGTCAACGAGAGCGCGCCCATCCCGATCAGCTGGACACAAGACAAATACCTGGGCGATAACCGCAATTATGTTCCTTATTACGACAAGGGGGACATCGCCAAAGACAGTTTCCTCAACCTGAACAAAGCCATGCTGATGATCGGGGATGACAGCAGCAAGTTGGAGACCCAAAGCGGGGAAAGCATCAACTACCTTCCCACCCATAATTTCTATATCCCCGTCGACAAACAGAAGGTCCTGGCAAACGGCACCGTGGCCGCCAGGGACAGCGCAGCGATCGTCTCGCAGGTACGATTCACCGTCCCGGGCAACGCCGTCTTTAAGGGCGAGCTGATGCAGCTCAATATCGCGGCAGCCAATAACTGGGACCGGCCGATCTATTACTCGCAGCTATTTACACCGGGTTTCAACGATTACCTGAAACAGGACGGGCTGGCCTATCGCTTCGAACCCGTGAATCCCGGGGAAGACGCCTCCAACCCTTATGCCGGCAGGACGAATATGGATATCATGTATAATAACCTGATGACAAAATTCAAATTCGGCGGTGCGGACAAACCGAATGTCTACTTTGACGAGAACGGCAGAAGGAGCCTGCTCTCTATCCGGCGGTCTTTTGCGGCTCTCGCCATGGCCCTCGCGGCCAACGGCAAAAAAGACAGCGCCCTGCAGGCGCTCAATTACGCGGATAAGATGATCCAGCCCTCTACCCTGCCCTACGGAATGGTCTCTACCGAAAACGGCATACACAACATCTCTTCGCTGCAAACGATCTATGCCTATTATATGGCAGGGGATTCCAAAAAAGCGGGGTTGCTGGCCGACCAGGTCGCCAGGGATTGCAACGATCAGCTGGCTTATTATAATTCCCTGTCTTCCGACGGGCAGGCCTATTTTATGAGAGACCAGCAGGAAGCTGCCGCCCTGATCAAGCAATTGCAGGAAATGAACCGTCAGTTTACGCAGCCGGCATTGCCACCTGCGTCTTTGACGGCCCCAGGCGGCAAATAGGAGCAAATAGCACCGCCCTATTCATCTTATTTCAAGGGCTCGGCGTCTTTCCAGGAGGCAAGCACCTCTTCGATGTTGTTTGCCTGGAACTTTCGCAGGATATTCAGCCGATGCGCTTCGATGGTGCGAACGCTGACATTCAGGGCCTCTGCGATCTCTTTTGTGCTCAGGTTGTCCCTGATCATCCGCAGAATCTGTTCCTCCCGCCTGGAGAGCTGGATCTCATTGCCGGTCACGGGCTTATTGAGCGAAGTACGCTGCAGGTCTATATATTTCTTCACCAATACATCGGTCACATCCCCGATGAAATAGAATTTGCCCTTAAAAACGGTCCGGATGGCATTCAGGAATATTTTGTTGCTGGTGTCTTTCAGGATATAACCGCTGGCCCCCATCTCCAGCGCCTTCGCCACATAGTCCGGGTTGTCATACAGGCTGAAAAAGAGGATCTTGCTGAGCGGGCGCTGTTTCAGGATCGCCTCGCTGGTCTCCACGCCGTTGATGCCGGGCATGCGGATGTCCATGATGATGACATCCGCCGCAGTCGAAGACAAACCCTGCAAGGCGGATTCCCCATCTCCCGCCTCGCCGACGACTTCCATATCCGGTTCGCTGTCGACCAGCTGCTTCAGACCGTTTCTGAATATCTCATGGTCATCCACGAGATAGACCTTTATAGCCGCCCCCGCGTCCCCCGCGTCACTATTCACTCCCGAATGCTTATCCGCATCGGTGCCCGAATTCGCATTGGCGTTCATGCCGGCATTCATATCCATGTCATATTCGATTTTGTTATTGCTCCCTCGCGTCGCAGTCTCTTCCCTCCCATTTCAGCATCCTTCCCCATTCGCGTTCTTCGGGCCTCCACTATTCGCGTCCATTGCCACCTGCCTCTTGGCGTCAGTTCTTATCTTCCCGTCCGCGTTTTCCCTTTCGTGCAAACTGCCGACTCCCTGTTCGCGTACATCGGCTTTCTTCACAACGGTATCTCCAGCTGGATGATCGTCCCCTTCCCCGGCTCGGTACTGATATTGAAATTCCCTCCCAGCAATTCCGCCCGCTCCTTCATGCCACGGATCCCGTTCATCTTTTTGGCCAGGTTCTTCAGATGCAGCTGCTGATTCAGAAAATAAAATCCCTTCCCGTTGTCTTTGATCATCAGGTTCAGATAGTCGCCCGATGTATCGATATAGATCTCCACTTTCGTCGCCTGCGAATGTTTGATCGCATTATTAAGGCCTTCCTGCAAAATACGATAGACGCTGATTTCAAGCTCCCTCGACAAGGGGCTCGTCTGCCGGATATTGGCATCCAGCTGGAATTCGATCTTCCTGTCGGAATCCCGGCAGGTCTTGACCAGGTCTTCGATGGCCGAAGAGAGACCAAAATCCTCCAGCACACTGGGAAGGAGGTCCGAGCAGATCCTGCGTGTCTCCGTGATCAACGTCGACAGCATGTTATTGACGGTGACCACTTCCAGGTCGGGCGTATCGGTCCTGTCTTCGATCTGCTCCAGCTTCATGCGAAGGCTCGTCAGCATTTGACCGATACCGTCATGTATCTCCGCGGCGATCCTTTTCCGCTCTTTTTCCATCCCGTTGATGATCGCATACGATTTTATCTTCTGTTCAAAACCATGTCTCCTCAGCTTCTCTTCGGTCAACATGCGGTTCTCCCGCTCCGTCGTCTTGCGGTTCGTGATGTCATTTCCGATCACCAGGTATTGGTAAAGGCTGCCTGAATTGTCGAAGACAGGAATCAGGGTGACGTCGAGCCAGAAGCCGCTGCCGTCGGAAGCATAGTCGAATATTTCATCCTGCCATACTTCGTATTTTTTCTGGGGGTCCCGGATATGATCATAGATCACGCTCTCCCGCCCGCCCATATTGTTGTAGAAGACGGGCTTGTTCCTCAGCTCCGACATGCTGTATTTCGTCACATGGCAATACTTGTCATTGGCATAAATGATCTTTCCGCTTGGATCGGTCTTTACAAGATAGGTGGCCTTGTCGAGGGCGAAGTTGATTTCCCGAAGCTCATTATAAGACTTCTCCATCCGTTCATTGGCTTCCTGCAGCTTATCCTTCAGCCTTTTCGATTTCTCCTCGGACGAGACCAGGCCGACCACTACTTTCCTGATATGGATGGCAAGGGGATAAAAGATAAAGGCCGCCTCGAGAACAAGCGTGATCAATACCAGGGCCAGCATCAGGTAGTCGATCTGTTTAAGCTGGCCGATACGTTCCTTGGAGAAATTGTCATAGTCGAAGACGATCAGGTCCATACCCAGCAGATAGGACTGCTCATAATCGAGGATCGTCTTTACATAGGGGCGTATCAGCTCCGGGCGAAAGGGTCTTGCGGTGTCGATGATGGTGACGATATGCTCGGCTGCGGCCATCATCTCCTGCCGGGGGTGGCTGATGAGGTCGAACATCTCCCGGATCTCATCCATATTATCCGTCGGCAGGCTCAGGAATTTACTACCCTCCTGCAGACCTTCCTGCGCCTTCTCCCATTGTTTCAGGGTGTTTACAAACTCCTTGCTGCTGCTGGTGAAATCATACCCGTTCTCAAGCATCAGCGCCGATTTGCTGAGGATCTGGTTGTAGGTGCGCAACCGCGCGGCAAAATTAATGACATGGGAATCATCCATCGACCGGCTGAGATGCTGCTGAATCCTGACCTGGCTAACAATGGACAATACGGCGATAAAGGTCAGGGCGATCCCGTACCGGATGGTAAAATGCTTGAATAGCTTGCGGTCTTCCGATATGATTGCCAGGTCGTTGTTCATCGCTTAAAAATAGAAAAATAAACCCCAATGAAAAAGCCGCCGTTCCGCAACAACAGGCTTTCAATTTCAAAGCAAAAGGAGTCTTTCGACTCCTGCCGGCAAACAATCGTATGATGCAAATTGATTTTGCGCTATGGACAAACGGATTTTGCGCCCAATCGGGCCATAAGCTAAAATAAACTATATAATTGAGCCAACGGCACTTTATGGACGGGTTCACTGGTAACGGGCACTCCATCGGCGGTAACCGCGTAGGTTTTCGGGTCCACTTTGATCTTCGGAAGAGCCTGGTTGAAGATCATATCCTTTTTGGTCACGTTCCGTGTATTGACCACCGGCATGATCCCCTTATGCAGCCCGTATTGCCTTACATTCTCCATGGAGGCCTTCGATACAAAAGCCAGGGAAGTCGGGCCCACCGCCTTGCCCAGCGCTCCGTACATCGGGCGGGAAATCACGGGTTCGGGGGTCGAAATAGAGCCATTCGGATCTCCCATCTGTGCCTGGACGATCACGCCGCCTTTTACGACGATCTCCGGTTTGCTTCCAAAGAATTGGGGGTTCCAGAGTACCAGGTCCGCCAGTTTTCCGGCCTCGACGGAACCGACGGCATGGCTGCATCCGTGGGTGATGGCCGGGTTGATGGTATATTTGGCGACGTATCTTTTCACCCGGTAGTTGTCGGCCCCGGTACCCACGTCTTCGGCAAGGGCCCCACGCTGCTCCTTCATCTTATGGGCGATCTGCCAGGTGCGGCATACGACCTCGCCGATACGCCCCATCGCCTGAGAGTCGGATGAGAACATTGAGATCGCGCCGATATCGTGCAGCACGTCTTCGGCGGCAATCGTCTGTTGCCTGATGCGGCTGGTCGCAAAGGCGACATCTTCCCCGATACTCCTGTCCAGGTGATGACAGACCATCAGCATGTCCAGGTGTTCGTCGACGGTATTGATCGTATAGGGGTTGGTAGGCGAGGTGGAAGAAGGCAGTACGTTGGCCTCGCTCAGCATGGTGATCGTATCGGGCGCATGGCCGCCGCCCGCCCCTTCGATATGATAGCAATGGATGGATCTGTTTTTGAAAGCCTTTATAGAGTCTTCCACATAGCAGCTCTCATTCAGGGAGTCCGTATGAATACATACCTGTACGTCATAATGGTCGGCCACCGACAGACAATTGTCGATCGCGGACGCCGAGGATGCCCAGTCTTCATGCAGTTTCAGGGTCATCACACCCGCTTTCACCTGCGCTTCCAGCTCTTTGGGACCGGAGGAGCTGCCTTTGCCGAGGAAGCCGATATTCAGCGGGAAGGTATCGGTAGCCTGCAGCATCATTTTTATATAGGTGGGGTTCGGGGTGATGGTAGTGGCCAGGGTGCCCGTCGTGGGGCCCGTACCCCCTCCTATCAGCGTCGTTACCCCCGAAGCCAGCGCCTCGTGGGATTGCTGTGGACAGATAAAATGCACGTGCGAATCTACACCTCCCGCGGTAACGATCAACCCTTCGCCCGCGATCAATTCCGTATTGGCGCCAATCACCATATCCGGGTGCACGCCGTCCATGATATGCGGGTTGCCGCCTTTGCCGATGGCTTTTATATAGTTATTCTTAATCCCGATGTCTGCCTTGTAGATACCGCTGTGATCGATGATCAGCGCATTGGTGATGATGAGATCGAGGACATCGTCCGGATGATAGCCCGCCGCCTGCGCCATCCCGTCGCGCACAGATTTTCCGCCTCCAAAGATACACTCATCTCCATAAGTGGTCATGTCTTTCTCCACTTTGATCAGCAGGTTGGTATCACCCAGCCTGACCAGGTCACCGGTGGTGACCCCAAAATACTTTGCATATGCAGCCTTCGATATTTTATAAGACATCTTTAAAAATTTATGCGTTCGAAAATATTTTAATAAATATATCCTCCTTCCTTCAAAGCCTTTTCGATTTCGTCGGAACGCCCTTCGATGGCGCCGTTGATCAGCGCATTGGCGCCGTAGATCTTTCTTTCACCACCGATGGCGACGAGCTGTACGGTCACTTTGTCCAGGGGCTTGATGCGGATGGCTGTACCCGAAGGAATATCCAGCCGATAGCCGATCGTAGCTAGGCGATCGAATTTCAACACCTTGTTGGTCTCGGCAAACGGATAATGCGAACCTATCTGCACGGGCCTGCTGCCGGTATTCTCCACTTCGACGGTCAGTGTCTTTCTCCCCGCGTTCAATTCGATATCTCCTTCGGCGATCAGCCTCTCACCAGGTCTGGGTTCGCTGGAGTTGTCGACGGGTATCCGCGTGGCCTGTCTGGTCAGCCCGGAACCGTACAGCGCGAGCCCGTTGCTGATTCCCCGCTCGCAGATCGGCTGGTGGATGCTTACCAGTTTGGTGCCATCCGGAAAAGTGCCTTCGATCTGCACGGTATCCAGCAACTCGGGAACGCCTTCCATGACGTCGTCATATCCGAGGATATGCCTGCCCTTTTCCATCAGCCCCGCGACGGTCGCCCCTTCCCGGATAAACTCCAGCAGCTGGGAGGCGATCAGCGCGATGGATTCTGGATAGTTCAGCAGGATCCCCCGGGCATAACGTTTCTGGGCGACGAAGCCTGCGTTATGCAGCATCAGTTTCTCTATTTCTTTCGGTGATAGTTTCATTTTCTGTATTTTAAAAAATTATGGCGTTCAATTGTCGTTTAGATTTCCCGTACGGTACCTGTTACAGTACCCGTTATAGCATCTGTTACAACACCTGTTACAGCATCTTTTATGGCACCTGTTATAGCACCTGCATGACACCTATATAGCATTTATCATTTCGTTCCTCTTCCGCTTACACCGCGATATGCTCTTCCAATTCCCGGAAATCGAAGGTCCCGGCCTCCCCTTCCCTGACCATCTTTCCCCGGTCCATAAAGTAGAAGTAGTCGGTGACATGCCTGGCAAAATCGATCTTCTGCTCGACAAGCAAAACCGAAATCCCTTTCTCGGCGACGAGACGGCGCAAGATGTTGCCGATCTCGATGGCAATAGACGGTTGTATCCCTTCCGTGGGCTCGTCGAGAAGCAATACCGAAGGACCGCTGATCAGTGCACGGCCGATGGCCAGCTGTTGTTGCTGCCCACCGCTCAGGTTTCCTCCCGGCCGGCGGCGAAATTCTTTCAGGATCGGGAATAGCGTATAGATCTCTTCTTCGGAAATACCCGCCTTATATTGGGGAGATGCTTCAAGCCCGAGCCTGAGATTCTCATACACGCTGAGTCTGGGAAGGATTTCTCTTCCCTGCGGGACATAGCCGATCCCCGCCCGCGCAATCTGGTAGGAAGGGAGATGGGTGATATCCCTGTCGCCGAGCCTGATTTCCCCTTCTTTGACCTTTACCAGCCCCATGATCGTCTTGAGCAGGGTGGTCTTCCCTACGCCGTTGCGGCCCATCACCGTCGTCACACAACCCTTTCTCACGGATAGATCCGCCCCCCACAGGATCGTACTCTCACCATAGGAAGCTCTTATACGGTTCACCGACAAAATTGTATCCTGGTGCATATTCTTATAGTTTTTCCAGTTGTGAATTCGCGCGTCCCAGATAAGAATCGATGACGCGCTGATCGTTTTTGACCTCCGAAAAACTTCCTTCCATCAGCAATTTCCCGTTGACCAGTACGCTGATCAGTTTGTTGGCGATCTGTCTGACAAAATGCATATCGTGCTCGATTACGATCATGCTGTGCATCTTAGCCAGTTCCAGGAGAAGTTCGCCGGTCTTCTCGGTCTCCCTATCGGACATGCCAGCCGCGGGCTCGTCGATCAGCAGCAGCCGGGGATCCTGCAAGACGACGATGGCGATCTCCAGCCATTGTTTTTGCCCGTGGGAAAGGGACCCCGCGATCTGCTGCAGGGCTTTGGAAAGCCCAACTTTTTCTGCAACGAGGTGGATCTTATCGGTAAAAACCGTATCCATCTTAAAAAACAGCGAAGACAGCACGTCCTTCTTCATCTTCGCCGCCAGGACCATATTCTCGAAAACGGTAAGGCCGGGAAATACCGAGGGCTTCTGAAACTTCCTGCCGATGCCCAACTCGGCGATCTCTACTTCCGTCAGGCCTTTTAAAGACTTGCCATCGAACAGGATTTCCCCCGTACGCGGTTTGGTCCGGCCGCACAGGATATCCATAAAGGTCGATTTGCCGGCGCCGTTCGGGCCTATGACGACCCGGAGCTCTTTCTCTTCCAGCCTGAAATGGCTGAGGTCCAGGGCCCTGACGCCACCGAAGGAGACAGAGAGATTATTTACTTCCAATATCATTGCACTCGAATATTTTGATCCTTTGAATATGGCGGCATCTCCGCATAATCGAAACCGCTGAGCATACCGCTAAGCGCCCCGGCCGGCCCCTGCTCCGGCGCCGAATTTCAGTTTCCTGCCCAGGGTTGCGAACAAACCCAGAAAACCCTTGTCGAAATACAATACCGTCAACACATACAGCAATCCCAATATGAACAGCCACCCTTCGGGGAAAACGCTTGTGCAGACGCTATAAAGACAGTTGACCAGGAGGGCCCCGATAATGGCGCCCTTCAATTTTCCTCTTCCGCCGAGCGCCACCCACATCAGCATTTCGACGGAAGCGGTCACATCCATGCGTCCAGGTGTGATAATCCCCGTCTGGGGCACGTACAGCATACCCGCCAGACCGCCGAGAAAAGCGGCGATGACGAATACGGTCAATTTATAATGCAAGACCCGATAGGCGGTATAACCTACCCGCGATTCACTGTCACGGATAGCCTGTAATATTTTCCCGAACTTGGAATGCACGATTTTGTCGCATGCGATATAAGCGAGGCAGAGCATGCAAAGAGACACCCCGTACAACCCGATCTTTACCGAAGACGCGGAGAGATCGAACCCGAGCAGGCTCCTGAAATTGGTTAGCCCGTTTGTTCCGCCCAGCTTCGTCTCGTTACGCAGGAACAGCAGGTACATCGCCAGGGCGAGGGCCTGGGTGATGATGGCCATATATACTCCTTTGATCCGGCTTCTGAAAATGAAGAACCCGATGACGAAGGCGACAAACGCAGGTACCAGGAGGCTGAGCAGGAAGGCCGGGATAAAATGGTGAAAAGGATGCCAGAAAGCCGGCAAGGCGGTCATGCTGTTCCAGGTCATAAAATCGGGTAAGGCCAGACCCTGTTGGGCCGTCGCTTTCAAAAGCAGGTACATTCCCATTCCGTAGCCGCCGAGGCAGAAAAAGAATGCCTGGCACATCGATAGGATGCCCGTATATCCCCAGATCAGATCGATCCCCAGGGCCGCGATGGCAAAACAGAAATATCGCCCCCATAGCGAAATGGTGTTTATGGAAAAGAGGCCCAGCCGATTCCCCACCGGCAGCACCACGGCAAAAAAAAGGATAAAGACCAGGTTGATCCAGCCACTCTTCCCGCTGCCTTCTTTTTCAGGTTTGATAGACATATAGTAAAAATTTAGCGAATCAATCTTCCGCGATCCTGCCTTTGTCGGGGAACAGGCCCCGGGGTTTGAATTGCAGAAAGATCATTATAAACAGCAGGATCAGGACTTTCCCATAGACCGCTTCAAAAAAAGCCTCCAGCACTTTGGAAAAGACGCCGATGCCCAGCCCGGCCGCAATGGTTCCCAACAATTTACCCACGCCACCCGTAACCACAACCAGGAACGAGTCTACGATATAGGTCTGTCCCATGTCCGGCACGACATTGCCGATCAGGGTCATGGCACATCCCGCCAGACCCGCCAGCCCCGAGCCGATAAAAAACGTGATGGCGTCCACCCGGCGCGTGTTGATACCCAAACAGGCGCTCATATTACGGTTTTGTGTGACAGCCCTGATCTGCATACCCAAACGGGTTCTGAAAAGCAGCCAATAGATCGATAGGACGACCCCTGCCGTCAGTACGATGATGAAAATCCGGCTATACGGCAATACGAGGTGCGTCGTTACCTGCCATCCGCCGGCCAGCAGACCAGGCAGCTTCACCGCAGTCAGATCGCCAAAAAGGCTGCGGGCGGTTTGTATCAGGATCAGGCTGACGCCCCAGGTTGCCAGCAGGCTTTCCAGCGGTTTGGCATACAGTCTCCGTATCACGAGCCTTTCCAGGAGAAGACCCGCCAGACCCGCGACAATAAAAGACAGGGGAAGCGCGGTCAGGTAGAACCAATCCGAATCCCGGACATGAAGGACATTGTTGAAGAACAGTTGCACACTATAGGTCGCATAGGCACCGATCATCAGGAACTCGCCATGCGCCATATTGATAATCCCGGCGAGGCCGTAAACGATGGCCAGCCCCAGCGAGATAAGTATAAGGATACTGCCGAGGCTCAGTCCGCTAAACAGGTTCTGCAACCGCTGAAGCCATGCATACTGGCTGTCCATCTCATCTGCTTTTTGCCGGGCATACAGGCCGACATCCCTTTGGAGGCCGCCGTTCTTTGCATAAGCCCGCAAAATAGCCGTCGTATTGTCGCCATCGTTGGCGGACAGGGAATCGATCAGCGCCCTTGCTTCCGGCGGGTCTGCCGGATGATTCAGCCGCAAGGCCAGCCAGGTCTCTCTCCCGGCCCGGTACGCATCGGCATTTGTCTCCGATTTCAATGCGATGGACAGTACGCCTATGAGAGTGGTATCCGAAGCGCTCTCCAATTGCGTATAAGCCAGGATACGTTTCTGCGCGTCGGCATTAAAGATATTCAGCCATCCCGCGGCGGCTCCCAGCTGCAGTCTGTCTATACGGCTTATCTCCACGGGCTTTAAGCCGGAGGCCGCCAATAG
Source organism: Puia sp. (assembly GCA_031292515.1). Classification (GTDB taxonomy): domain Bacteria; phylum Bacteroidota; class Bacteroidia; order Chitinophagales; family Chitinophagaceae; genus Puia. The sequence continues at coordinate 208,463 of JARLGZ010000104.1, forward strand.
CACCGGCTGCCCATGTCCATCCAGGAGCAACCGGTGTGAGGGATATAATTCATATATGGTGAAAACATCTTCCGATTCCGACTTTCTGCTTCCGAGGGTCACCGCCTTCCCATCCAACAGGTAGAGGTTGCTGCTGCTGATCGCTTCCAGGAAAGGAAGAACAGAAGGCTCCTGCAAAACCGCTAGCCGCCCGATGGCCAGTGAACGCGCCCCGGCCTGTTGCGGATAAAGCACCTGTTCCACATAGACCCCCGCGCTATCTGCCGCCGCTGCCCGATACCGGCCGATGAAACACAGCGCGAGGCACAACAGTATTTGAAAGCTAGTCTTCATTCCTTTGATCTTTAAACTTGATCCCTGTAAAAGAGGAAAGGGGTTACTTCTTAGCCGCGGGTTACTTTTTAGCCGTGCTATCCAATTTGAAGAAAGGCACCGGATCAATCAGCCCCTTGGATTTCCAGATCACGTTAAACTGTCCGTCAGGTTTGATTTCGCCGATCATCGCGTATTTCGCCAGGTGATTGACCTTGTCGTCCATTTTTACGTTTCCGGCAGGAGAATCGAAGCTCAGGCCATGCAGGGCATCGACCACCTTTGCCACGTCGAAGGAGCCTGCTTTTTCTGCCGCTTTTGCCCAGAGGTAGACATCGGTATAAGCCCAGCAGATAGGGTCGTCCGTAACACGTTTCGCGCCGCCGGGAAGCCCCTTCTTCTCACAAAAGGCTTTGAAATTCGCAACAAACTGCTTGTTCTCGGGCAGATCGAGGGACTGGTAATAATTCCAGGCGGCCAGGTGCCCGACGAGGAATTCGGTGTCCATGGCGCGCAGCTCATCTTCCGCTACCGAGAAAGCCATGATCGGACAGGTAGCCGCGGTCAGCCCCTGGTTGGCGAATTCTTTGTAAAAAGGGATATTGGAGTCGCCATTGATCGTCGACAGCACGCAGGCCTTCCCGCCGACTGCGAACTTCTTTATTTTCGAGACAATGGTCTGGTAGTCCTGGTGATGGAAGGGAGTATACTCTTCGATGATATTCTCGGCGGGGATACCCTTGGAGAGCAGGTAGGCCTTCAGGATCTTGTTGGCCGTACGGGGAAACACATAGTCGGTGCCGAGGAGATAGAATCTCTTGTAGTTGCCGCCTTCGGGGCTCATCAGGTAATCCGCCGCAGGAATCAGCTGCTGGTTGGGTACCGCTCCGGAGTAAACGATATTTTTGGAGCTTTCCTCTCCTTCATATTGAACGGGGTAGAACAACAGCCCGTTGTTCTGCTCGAAAACAGGCAGAACGGATTTGCGGGAGACGGATGTCCAGCAGCCGAAAACGGCCGATACTTTTTTATCGATCAGCAGCTCTTTCGCTTTCTCCGCGAAGAGATCCCAGTCGGAAGCAGGGTCCACGATGACGGGCTCGATCTTTTTGCCCAGTACGCCGCCGGAAGCATTGATCTCGTCGACAGCCATCTGAACCGCGTCTTTCAGAGACACTTCGGAAATCGCCATGGTGCCGCTGAGCGAATGCAATACGCCGATCTTGACGGTATTGCCGGAGGAATCGGCTCCGCCCCCGCTGCCCGCGTCGGATTTCTTGTCGCCGGAATTACACGCCGCCAGCAAGCCCAAAGACAGGATGGTCAATGCTGCGGCCGAAAACTTTTTAAATAGTAGCCCCGTGCGGGAAAATATAAAGGAAGTCATTGTTATCGTTTTAATTGGTGAAATATATTGTTAGTTCTTGTGCGAATAGCAGTATCCGGTGAAAAATTTGCAAAACCGTCTTCAAAAAAGTTAAAAAATAAAGAATTGAAGCTGCAGCCAGACCTGTCCATACGTCTTCCCGTTAAAATCGCCGCTGATATCCGGCACATTGTATGAACGGGTGATATAAGACAGACGGAGGTTGGTGCCCAGGTCATTAAAGAAATAATTGACACCGCCGCCGAAAACGGAGCTGGAGTTTAACTTGTTATAGGGACTAACCGCTACCCCTTCGGTCTGTTCGGGTTTTGCCGAGATGGACTGGTTCTCGAATTTTATCCAGGGCTGGATCTTCGCCGCTTTAAAATAATATCCCAATTCAAGGAACTGCACCGTCTGGGCGGGGATCAGGGTTGCAAAGGAATAAGGTGAAGTCAGGTTGGTGCCGCCGGTCATGTACTGAAAGGCGCCGTTGAGCGTAATGGATCCGGCGTCGAACAAGGGTTTGTCCAGGAAGATATCGGTGCTGAAATTATAATAAGAACCCTGCGTATCGAAACCGGCTGCCCAGGTCAGGGTCTTGCCCTTACCCAGATTGGTTCCCGAATAATAGTAATCCTTTTCGGTATCGAGGAAATTGTAGGCGAACCTCCCTACGAAACGGAGCGGTCCTTCTCCATCGATATTGCGGCCGGTGAAGGCGCCCAGGCGGTATTCAAATTTGTCTTTAAACAGGAAACCGCGGAAGTTCACACCGAGGTCGCGGCCGAAATTACCCTGGAGGGGGCTATTGGCAAACAGGTTATAGGGGTATTGGAAAAACGAGAAATCGTTTGCCATCAGGGCAGCCGCTCCCTGCAGACCATTCCGGTTGTCGGAGACCAGCTGCTGACCGGCGATGACCTGGAAGGCATTGGAAAAATTGTACTGAAACTGTGCATCCAATATGATGGGAGAAACTTTTACATTCTTCGTCCCATCGGAATTGGGGCCACCTATGGCCGAGGGAATATCCGTCTCAAGGAAGAAGCTGCCCTTTTTCGACAGCTGGCCGCCAACCAGGACACGGGCCCTGTAAAGGGTGAATCCCTTTTGCCAGGCCTTCGGATCGGATGAGCCTTCCGGGCTGGAGAAACCCGCCTGCTGAGCCGAAGCAAACATATGAACAATCGATCCAACCTGTATTGAAGGTTTGAACGGTGTGGTATCATTTGAATATATATGTTTTTTATTCATATCTAAATATGAATACTTACGTATACTGGTAAAATGTGGAAATTCCAACAACAAGTTATGATCTTCTTCAATATTTATATCTGAATGGGAAGTATCTGAAAATGAATAGGAAATACTCGAATCTTTGCATAAATTTAAGGTTATATGCTCATTTTTTGAATGTTTTTCTGCCGAATATGCATAATTCGCAGAAAAAAAACTGCCAGCAAGAAGGAAATAGAGGAGTCTCATGATCAAAAAAGTTTTGGTTAAATACCTAAGTATAATCTAGTGTCGATTCAAAAATACGTAAGTAATTTAAAAATAAAAATAAATAACATATATCTTTTGAATTAATATCTATGTAATTAATCAACATCTAAGAGCGTATATTAAATATAATTATTTAGTTTAATATATATAAAGCAACTCCCTCGGCGGATCCGGAATGAAACCGGAAACGACAGGAATAAAGTGTGAATTCTATAACTTAATCCATCATATATGTAATTATTCCAATAAAAGAAAGAAGACCTTTGTCAGCAACTTCTGTTCATAACTTCTGTTCATAAAATAAAACCTATCCTGCTTTCTATGCTTGTTAAAAACGAAATAAGAAAAACAGAAAAAAATGACCGCGCCGGAAAGAAAGATGCAGCCCCGGCAAAACCCGGATCCCAGATCGTTGTCGAGATCATCGAGTACATACCGGACTCCACGATAGCCAAAACAATCATAAAGAAATCCCCGGGAAATCTCAGTATCATGTCTTTGGACAGCATCGAAGAGCTGACCGAAAAGACCTCTCCCTTTGAGACCTTCGTTCAGATCATCGAGGGCAAAAGTTGGATTGTCATCGACAAAGTATCCCACTTACTGGAACCAGGCCAGGGAATCGCAATACCCGCCCACTCCCCTCATAGTATCAGCGCGGATGGACGGTTTAAAATGATTTCGACCGTCGTAAGGAGTGATTACGAGTAATACCCAAACCCCTGCTGATATGCCCCAGTACAAAAACGGACACAGGAGCCCTGGCAGTGAAAACGGCTACCCGGGCCGGCCGATCGCGGAAATTATCACCAATGGTTTCCTGACGATAGACCGCAAATGGACGGTAATTTATTGGAACAAAGCCGCGGAAACGATATTGGGTATTCCTGCCGCCGAGATCGTCGGACATAACCTCTGGGAGAAATTTTCGGGGGCGTTCCCCGCCGATTTCTATGCGATTTATCACAAAGCATTTCTGCAACGCGTCCCCTCTCACTTCAAAGAGTATTGGGGGGAAATGGGCGCCTGGTTCGATGTGATCGCCTATCCCGCCGAAGACAGCCTGTCTGTCTCCTTTAAAAGCAGCCGGTACCCGATATTCGCCGAACCGGCCCCATCCGCCAGCCACTCCGTTCAGCAGCTGCAAGCCGGTACCCGCCTTCCTGCCGGCCATTCCGCGCCCCCGCAATTTCCGTCGCCTAAAAATCCTTCCGGATACACGGAATATTCCGGCCAATCGTTAAAAATCATGAATGCCTTCTACAGGTTTGTAACGGAAGTTACAGACAACTGTCTTTGGGAATGGGACCTGGAGAAGAGAGCCTTGTTTTGGATAGACGGCGGACACAAACGGGTCTTCGGCTATGATATAGAAAACGCCCTGGTCCCGCAAAGCTTTTGGGAGAGCTGTCTGCATCCCGAAGATAAACCGAGGATATTGAAGGACCTGAATGGGATCATCGCAGGACACGATAACCCGACCTGGCAGGACGATTACAGGTTCAGAAAAATCGACGGGACCTATGCCCATGTGCACGACCGCGGGCATATCATCTATGACGGAAACGGAAGGGCCTCCCGGATGATCGGCGCCACGCGGGACATCACGGAGAAAGTATTGCTGGAGTTCAAATTGACCCAGGAGAGAAAAGCCAGGGAAAAAGAAATCACCGAGGCCGTAATAACGGCGCAGGAGAAAGAGCGGGCAGATATCGGCAAAGAGCTGCACGATAATCTTAACCAGATCCTGGGCGCTACCAAACTGTATATAGAAATCGCCAAAACGGATGAAGAGAACCGGAAGGTCTATCTCGAAAAATCGGCCGGCTATATCGTGCAGGTCATAGAAGAGATCAGGAGGATCTCCAAAGTCCTGGCTACGCCAGTTTTTAAGATCATGGGCCTCTATGAAAGTATAAAGATCCTGCTTGACGACCTCATCGCCATACACCCGATAAAGATAGAATTCAGGCATGAGGGCATTCCCGAAAAAACGCTGGATGAAAAATTGCAACTCACCATTTTCAGAATCGTACAGGAGCAGCTAAATAATATTTTAAAACACGCGAATGCCGGCCGGGCCAGCATCGTCCTGACAAAAAGGGCCAATAAGATCCAGCTGGTCATCTCAGACGACGGCGGGGGTTGCGATCTCTCGGAGGAAAGACAGGGAGTAGGCCTTATAAATATCCGCAGCAGGGCTGAGCTCTGCCGGGGAAATGTGACACTCCAGTCCCGGCGGAAGGAAGGCTTCATCCTCAAAATCTTATTTGCCCTTACCGGTCCTGCCTGAATTTTTATGGCCGGGAACCGGGTCGCCGCCGAATGCATATCCGGCCGGGAAGGTCACGACCAGCCTGCAACCGTGCCCCGGGCTGGAGATAAAATCGGCCTTCCCCTTATAAAGCGCCGCCCGGCTCATTATATTATTGATGCCGATGCCATCGGATTTTTGCGTAACCTCAAATCCCAACCCGTTGTCCCGGATCGAAAGGGTAAGCCCTGCTTTGCGGGATATGGAAATATACACGTCCGTCGCCTTCGCATGCTTAAGGATATTGTTGAGCTGTTCCTGGAATATCCGGAATACATTCAGCTTGAACTTCTCGTTCATCTTTTCCTCCATAGAATCGTCCAGCATGCAGTGTATCTTCACCGAACTGGCTTCCATGGTGTCGAGACTCACATGCTCGATCGACCCGCAAAGCCCAAAATCCTTTATAGTAACGGTGGTCAGCGACCGGGTCAATTTCCGGATCTCCTCGATGGCGGTCAGCGTGTATTCGGAAGAATGCATCAGGTAGATCTCGCCGTTTGCGATATCCTTTCGCGCCATCTCCAGGTACAGCATCGAAGCGCCTAACAACTGGTTTATATTATCATGCAATTCCTTTCCGATATCGGATCGCTCGACTTCTTTTGCTTCCGCGACGGCTTCCGTGATTTGCTTTTCTTTTATTTTGGTCTCTTCCCGGAGTACCAATTCCAATTTCTGGAGCTTGCTCATATCGTGTATCAGCCCGATCAGCCGGATCGGCTTCCCGTTAGGGTCTCTTATGATAATGGCACGGCTTATGACCTGTGCCACCGATCCGTCCGGGCAGGTGAATTGATACGTATCTTCCCATCTGTTCTTTTCGGATTTGAAAATCTTATTTATCTTCTTTTCCACGATATCCCGTTCAGCCGGCTTAAAGAAGGCCATCCACTCTTTAAAACTGATCTCGCTTTTTGGCAGTTTATATCCGAATACCTTCTCATAGTTGTTTCCGAAACAGATAAGGTCGGACATGATATTCCAATCCCAGATGACATCGTAGGATATCTTCGCGATCGATTTGATCCAGTTATTATTTCCGGCCTGACGGCTGTCCGACTTCGATTGTGCGATAACGATGTTCCCGGCGACTGTCTTTTCGTTTTCCAAATCGATTTTTTTCTGCCTCAACATCCTTTCTCTAAGGTCCACGATACTCATTATCGAGGTCTTCACGCCATTCTCATCCTTAAATATCGAAGACGTAATTTCGCAGGGCCGCAATTTGCCGGTTTTTCTGACGATGGCCAGATCCGCTTTGGCACTGCCCTCCTTCTGCCTTTTCCTGAGCATCTTTTTGTATCCGGCGTCCGAAACACTGAAAATATCCGCTCTGGCCAGGGTAGACAGTTCCTTTTGGGAATATCCGAGCAGCTTACTGGCGGCCTTGTTCGCCTTTATGATCCTTCCGTCCGATACGTTAAAAATGATATTTGCCTGCAATGAATTATTAAATGCCTGCTCATGAAGACCGTCGCGGACTGACTCCTGGGTCTGAATCGGTTTTAGGGGCTTTTTTTTGACAGGCCTGGAGAAGGGGGACATGGTAATATGGATAAGTTTGTTATAAGTTACCAATTGTTTTTCATTTAGTTATTTATTATTTTCGGACATACGGGTTTTCCTGGCAAAAAAAATCTCAGATGGGCTGTCCTGATTCCGGACCTCCAATTGACATAGTAATATCATTAAGGATTCTTATCAATCATTAAAAAAAAATTATGAACCAGTTTCTGATCATCGTAAGAGGCAGTGACCATTCCTCGGCAACGCCCGAACAAATGAAAAAACGGCTGGACCTTTTCGGCGAGTGGGTGCAGAAAGTGCTCAACGGAAGGTTTGTCTCGGGCGCGCCACTTGAGGACGGGGACGCCCGCCTGCTGAAAAGCAAGACCGAAGTGCTTACCGACGGCCCTTTTATCGAGTCAAAAGAGATGATCTCCGGCTATATCATCATCCAGGCGGGAGACATCGGGGAAGCCGTCGAACTGACAAAAGAATGCCCCTTACTGGGCCAGTTCCAACTGGAAGTTCGTAAATTAAAACCCATGGCATAACCGTCTCTCGTGGTATAACCGTCTCTTCACCAGCATACCCATCCACTATGCCAGCACCAACACCGGATGCGAGGACCCTCATCGACCATCTTTTCCGCCAGGAGGCGGGAAGGATGGTTGCTATTCTGACGAGGATCTTCGGGGTTCACAACCTGGAACTGGCGGAAGACGTATTGCAGGATACCCTGCACCAGGCATTGCAGGACTGGAGCTTCGGCGGCATCCCGGGAAACCCTGCGGGCTGGATCATGACAGTCGCCAAACGCAAGGCCATCAATCTCATAAAAAGGGAAAGATTTCTCCGCAATTTTGCTTCCGATATGGACAACCTGTTGAAATCGGAATGGACGGCGTCCTATACGATGGACCAGGTATTCCTCGAAGATGAAATAAAGGACAGCCAGCTCCGCATGATCTTCACCTGCTGTCATCCGGCCCTGGCCCTGGAAGCTCAGATCGCACTTACCCTGAAGACCCTCTGCGGTTTCAGCATTTACGAAATCGCGGCCGCCCTGCTGGCGAGCGAGACCAATATAAACAAGCGCCTCTACCGTGCCCGTGAAAAAATACGCCAGGAAAAAATCGATTTTTCCGTTCCTTCGGGCAGGGACCTCTTCGAAAGGCTGGAGGCTGTTCTGCTGGTCATTTACTTGCTCTTCAACGAGGGATATCATGCAACCGGCGACGACCTGGCGATACGAAAAGACTTGTGCCTGGAGGCCATGCGTCTGGCCATGCTGCTGACCGAAAAACCCATCATCAACGAGTATCCGCAGGTTTATGCCCTCCTGGCGCTGATGTGCTTTCATTCCGCCCGTTTCGAAGCCCGCATCGACAACAATGACTGCCTGGTGATCCTGGAAGAACAGGACCGGGCGCTATGGAACCAGGAGCTCATCACCGCAGGCATGGACTTCCTCTCCCGTTCGGCTTCAGGCGATGCCGCCACGGCTTACCACCTGGAAGCGGCCATAGCCGCGGAACATTGTCTGGCTCCAAATTTCCACGAGACAAACTGGACAAGGATCTATGATTTTTATACCGCCCTGGAAAGACTAAAACCCAATTCCGTCATCCGCCTGAACCTGGCCATTATCGCCGGAAAAAAGGCGGGTCCCCATGCCGCCATCGCCGCCCTGCACGAGTTGGAACGTTGCAAAACGCTCGAAGGCTATCCCCTCTTATATGCCTCCCTCGGGGAATTCTATTTCCTTGCCGGAGAACGGGAAATAGCCAGGAACTACTTCCTGCAGGCCAGAACCCTCACAAAATCCGCAGCCACCAGGCAAGTGCTGGACAGGAAGATCGGCGGGTGCCGGGTAGCATGAGCCGATCAGCTGCAACCGGTATACCGGGTTCGTCAAATCTATGGAATGCTTCGTAGAAAACCGGACTCAAACGTTTGCGGGGAAAATCCTGGCGGGAAATTATTACGTAGATAGGGGGAACCCTATGACGTATGCAATATTTTTATCTAGCTACATCGGATCTTATCACCTTATTGTACTTCTGTGAGCACACCGATGCGGGGTTTAAACTGTCCACCAGTGTTTCCGATGCGCGTATTGTTGAAGGCAGGGAGAAAGCCTTGCTGGAAGCAGAGAGGCTGCAAAAAGAATCAGGTATGAAAGTAGACATCGTCCCGGTCTGATCCCATCCATCATTTTCCCGGCTTCCATCCATCATTTTTCACGCACCGGGCAGTACTTCCTCGTCATTTTAATCTACCTTCCCTCCTGCTTCAGGAATCAATCTTTAAATAAATCAGCCAACGTGCATCGCGGAAAAATCAAACGGTTTGCATACCTGGCGGTCTGCACAATGACCTGCGCCACCCTCTGTACGATGACCGGCAGAAGCCAGGTGCCCGTAAGCCAGGAGCCGCGACATCATATAGTCTTTGAAAACGACCGGGTCCGGGTGCTGGACGTACACATCCCGCCGGGAGATACCTCCCTGATGCACAAACATTCAACCCCGTCCGTCTTCATCGTGCTCAGCAATACGAAGACGGGATCCCAGGTCCTGGTAGAACCGGCCAAGACGAGTTTCACCGATGGCAATATATGGTTCGAAGGTTTCTATGATCAGCCCCGCATCCACCGGGTCTGGAACAGTGATACCGTCGAATTTCACGTAGTCGATATGGAGTTGCCGAACCGGGATAACCGGACGATTGACCCACCCCTGAAAACAACGGCGCCTTCAGCAGCAAACCCGTCTGCGGGGTCGGCGTCCCTGACCCTGCTGTTCGACGAGAAGCCCGTACGGGGCTATCGCGCCATGCTCTCCCCCGGCAGCACCTTCCGGCTTCCCCGGAGGAAGGCGCCGGTCATGATCGTCGGTCTCGGCAATGCGCCGGGGAAGGTCACGGTGAATGAAAAACCGTTTGTAAAAAAAGGAGACTATCTTTTTGCAGAACCGGGCAAAGAAATAATATTTGTCAACGGAGACAAGTCCACCGCCCCTTTTGCAATTTTTGAGCTGAAGTAGCGTACCGGAATAGTATATATATTTGCCCGTCTATCGATGGCTTTGCTTTTAAAAATTTCATCATATATGAAGCCATTTTTCCGCATTTTTTGCCTCTTTGTTCTTTGTTCGGGTACCCTCGCCGCTTTTTCGCAGACCGATACGGCAACCATCGGTCGTTTGCTGCGGGCGCCTCTTCACTATGTCGTTTCAAAGACCGATACCCCGCCTGTGATAGACGGAGATCTCAATGATCCTGCCTGGAAGACGGCCGCCTGGACCGAATATTTTTCGGATATCGAAGGGGACATACGACCCAAACCCCTCTACGCCACCCGGGTGAAGATGCTCTGGGATGATCGAAATCTCTATATAGCAGCGGAACTGGAAGAACCGAATATATGGGCCTATGTCGCCAACCATGACGAAGTCGTTTTCCGCGACAACGACTTCGAGATCTTTGTCAACCCGGACAATAACGCCAAACAATATTTCGAGATAGAGATCAACGCGATACAAACCATCTTCGATCTTTTTCTTCCAAAAGCCTACCGGAACGGGGGAGGCGCGCTCGTTAACTGGGACGCGCAGGAGTTGCGAAAGGCCGTCCGCATCGAAGGGACGCTGAACGACCCGAAAGACAAGGACCGGCGCTGGCTGGTGGAATATGCTATCCCTATTTACGCCGTCAGTATGGGCACGACCGCTGAGACACCGGTCCCGGGCACGCTCTGGCGCATCAATTTCTCCCGCGTCGAATGGGATACGGACCTGAAAGACGGAAAATACATCCGGCGTACGGACCCTGCGACACACCACCTTTTACCGGAACACAATTGGGTCTGGTCTCCCCAGGGAGTGATCAATATGCATTTTCCGGAACGCTGGGGCTATCTCTTGTTTGCAGGACCGGCGACAGGCTCATCCGCCCCCCCTTTCGTGCTCCCGGCGCGCGAAGCATTGAAGAACAAATTGTGGGAAGTCTATTACCGTCAGAACCTGTATTACCAAATGCATGGCGCCTATGCGAACACAACGGATCAATTGAGTATGGATCCCGCAGTCATCTCCGGCGGTCTTGCGGTTCCGGCGACAAACCTCGTGATCGAAGCGACCCCTCACACCTATAAAGCCATCCTGACATCCGGCGCCGACGGCGAAACCTGGGCGATCGGACCGGACGGAGAGATCGAAAATATGAGTACCCCGGGGCGGAAGCATTAAAGAGCGGAGTGAGCGGCAAGGAACTGAGCGGCAGGGAACAGAGAAGGGCAGCCGTAAACTTGCCTATATTTGCGATTATGAGTCATTCCTCCAGACAGCTTAGGGCGGCATTGACACTTTCCAGGTATAGCCTGCTGGCGACCTTGCGCAGTCCTACGTCCGTCGTATTCTCCTTGCTGTTTCCCATTATCTTCATCGTTGTTTTCGGATCCATGATCGGAGATCGTGCCCCGGTTATAAAGCTTGCCATTGCAGCCGGTTGTGACACGACCCAGCCCCTCTTTAAGGCGATAGAAGCCATCCCGGCGCTTACGCTGGAAAGAGACATGCCTGCGGCGGAACAGGAAGAAGCGCTCCGCAAGGGCCGGATCACAGGCATCCTCGGGATCCTGGCGGATACGACGGATACCGCCGGGAGGGCGGCCCCCGCAAACACGGCCTCCGGACAAAGACCCCGCGATATCGCCCGACCGGCGCCCCATTATACCGTTCACCTGGAGACGGCGGGTTCCGCCCCGGGCAGCCTGGAGTTACTCCAAACCCTGCTGCATGAAGCCATTCGCTCGCTCGATACGCGATTCTTCCCCGGCAGCCCCTCGATAGCGACCCTGCAGGTGACCCGCAGACCCGGTCGCATCTACCGGCAGATAGACTTCATTCTGCCGGGGCAACTGGGTTTCTCGCTCCTGATGGCAGGTGTTTTCGGCTCTTCCTTCCTCCTCTTCAGCCTGCGGCAAAGCCTCGTATTGAAGCGCCTGCAGGCCACGCCCATCCGGCGCCGCTCCATCATCGCGGGAGAGATGCTGAGCCGGTTGTTCTTCCACGTGATCGGGTTCATCATCATGGTGGCCCTGGGCTTTTTTGTCTTTCGCTTCACCCTCGTGAACGGCGTGGCGACCTTCGCGGAAATGCTGCTATTTTCTCTTTTCGGACTGGGAATCTTTATGGGCATCGGTTTTATCATCAGCGGGGTGATCCAGAACGAGAGCTCGATCGCACCGGTAGCCAATACCGTCGTACTCCCCCAGATCCTTCTGTGCGGCCTCTTCTTTCCCATCGAAAGCTACCCGCACGGGCTCCAGCAATTCTGCAATATCCTGCCGCTGACCCTATTCGTCGACGGGCTTCGCAGGATAGCCTTCGAAGGCGCGCATATCTGGCAGATGCCCGTAAAGATCGCGGGCCTCGTTTGCTGGACCCTGGTGATCGGAATGCTGTCCGTCAAGACCTTTAAATGGGAGTAAACAGGAGATAAACCAGGAGATGCCCCCCGGGAAATTTGCACAGACCGGGCCGTTTTGTATATTTATATTATCTCCTAACCCTTAAACACAACCTATGGATTTACTATCAGACCTCCTCGAAACACCGGAAATCTCTCCAAAACGGGTTCGGGTGGCCGCGGCGATCGTAGATTTTTTGATAATCTGGATAATTGGATTCGGGCTTGGCTTGCTCTTCGGCCAATCCCGGACGGGGATAAGCGGAGAAACCGGCTATTTTTTTAGCATTCACCTGACAGGCATCCCCGCCATTTTATTTTTCCTGAGCTGGATCGGCCTGATGCCCGTCATGGAAGGCATGACCGGTAAAACAATCGGCAAGCGCGTCATGAAAATAAAAGTCGTCAAAGAAGATTTCACCGACACGACGATCGGACGCTCCCTGGCCAGACATTTGTTCGATTCTATCGATTGTTTTTTCCTGATCGGCCTGATCGTCGCCTCCACCAATAAGAAGAATCAGAGGATCGGAGACCTCGTAGCCAAGACCCTCGTGGTCAGGGGTTGATAGAACCGAATCCTGCTGGTGACTTCGCTTAAAACAGCTCCAACTGGCCGGCGCCTGCCTCGCCCGCCCTACCCGGTACGGCCCTCCTTTCGTCGAAATTGGATAGCGAGACACCCAGCAGGCGTATTTTCTTTCCCGTTGGGTCGGTGGACAGCAACAATTCCATGACCACGGCGAGGATCGTATCCGGATCGTCTACCCGTTCGGGAAGAGACCTGCTACGGGTTATCTGCCGGAAGTCGCTATATTTGATCTTAAGGGTGATCGTCCGGCCCTTCAGGCTATGACGCCGGAGACGCCTGCAGACCGTTTGGGTGATTTTGTCCAGCTCGGGTCTCATCTCATCGGGCGTGGTAAGATCCTCGGGAAAAGTATCTTCGGCAGCCAGCGACTTCGTCTCCCGGTGAGGCTGCACGGGTCTGTCGTCGATGCCCCGGGCTATCTGATAGTAGAAGCGGCCCGTTTTCCCAAAGTATTTTACCAGGTCCGCCTCCGTCATTTTCTTTATATCGGCTCCCGTATGGATATCCAGATTTTTCATCTTCTCCGCCGTGACCCGGCCTACCCCAAAAAACCTCTCCACCGGAAGGGTATCGATAAAGCTTTCTATCCGCGAAGGGCCTATAAAAGTCAGGCCATCGGGCTTATTCATGTCGGAGGCAATCTTGGCGACGAACTTATTGACGGAGACACCGGCCGAAGCAGTCAGCTGCAATTCCTCCCGGATCGCCTGTTTGATCATTTTGGCTATTTCGATGGCAGAACCGATCTGTTGTTTGTCTTCGGTGACGTCGAGGTAGGCTTCGTCCAACGACAGCGGTTCTATGAGATCGGTATAGCGATGAAAGATCTCCCGGATCTTCGCGGAAGCCGCCTGGTAGGCGTCGAACCGGGGTTTAACAAAGATCACCTGCGGGCATAGCTCCCGGGCCTTTCTGGAGGGCATGGCGGAGCGGACGCCAAATTTACGGGCCTCGTAGCTGGCCGTAGCCACGACCCCTCCCCGCCCCTCCGGCGAGCCTCCCACCGCAATGGGCTTTCCCCGGTATGCAGGATGGTCCCGCTGCTCTACGGATGCATAAAAGGCGTCCATATCGATATGGATGATTTTCCGCTGCACCATGAAGACAAAGGTAATCGATCGATGGCAACGAAATATCTCATCGGCGCAGCAGCGGGAGACGGCATATCAACGCTCGCGGACAGGCGCGCTGATGACTCCCAGCCAGCGCCCCATCCAATAAGGCAGGAGCCAGGTATCCCCGGCGCTGATCAGGCTTTTTCCATCGCCGTCCGAATCAAGCCGGAAGACCTGCCCGTTGTGGCGGCAGAGCGGGATTTCACCAAGCGGCAGCAGTTCCCGGGTAGTCTGCCCCCTGAAATTCTTTGGCAACAGCTCCAGGTCCCCGCGTTGCGAATTATGCACGGCCCAGTTCCTCAGATCCAAGGGGTAGTTTCTGAAATACCTGACAGAAGGCCCCAGGTCAAAATCCTTTGCCCCGGTCATCGCATAGGTCAGGTTCCATAAAGCATCCTGTTCCGGTCTTTCAATATTCCAATGATCCTTGATAGCGGCCCTGTATTTCTCCTTCAGAGCGGGGGTAAACGCATAGGGATAGAGACCCCAATAGGCCAGGAAATACATTTCATCGTCCGAATGATTCCATTCCTGTGAGAGCACTTTGCTCAGTTCATCCTTGTCGTCCGGTCCGATCTGAGACATGGGACGCATCAGGTTATCGAGGTAGCCGTATTTTTCCATCAACTCATACGCCTTCGCCTTGTATTTCTCTTTATGCGTAAACCGGTAAGCCGTCTGGAGAAAAGCGATGATATTGGAGGATGTGATCTTCCGGTCGCCGACATTCTTTGGAAAACTGTTCACATAGTCGGGATTCCATTTCCCCCACATCGTAGGCTGACCGTCCACATCGATAATATACAGGTTATTGTCGACTATATACCCCATCAGATCATCCAGGCATTTCAGCGCGCGGTCCCTCCATTGTTTGTCATCGGCCAACTCCAGGATCCCGGTCAACGCAAAGATCTGCCCGACCGTCTGGTCGCTGCTGGCCGTCGAACGCCAGGTCCAGTTGTGATGGTCCGCCGCGGAAAGCCACAGGCTGGCAGGAGCGCCGGAAGTAAGCTCTTTTTGCTGCCACCCTGGTTCCTTGGCATTCTCCAGCTTGTAATCGCGTTCAAAACTCCTGGCGAAAAGACCTTTGATGCCCGTCACGGTGTATAATCTTTCAAGAGCCTCAAAAGACTCATAGGCATTCTCCCTGGCCTCTTTCGATCCCGTCACCTTATAGCGATACAACTGGCTCACGAGGTACATGCCGGTCCAGAGATTGTCGCTGGGCTGGTTAGCCGTCTGAGCGGAAGAATAACTCTCCGTCAGCTTCACCACGCTGCAATTGATCCCGTAGCGGATATTCTTTTCCCGCACCTGTTTCTCAAAGAACATCGCCTTGTCTTCGAGTGTCATTTTTTTGAAACAGATCTGGCCGAGGCCCTTTTCGGTAAGCACCAGGACGCTATTCTCCGGCCCTTTTTCTATTTTCAGTACATGGTTGTCCGGAAGCCAGCGCTCTCCCGCATAGTAGCTGTACTTCCCATCGGCATTGAGACGGTAGGCGCCGCGGGAGGAGCCGAACCAAAGCCGCCCGTCGATTTCTTCGATACAGGTGATGGCAGGACAGGGGAGCTTGTCAATGAGCCGCGAAGCCTTCTCAGCGAACCCGGGAGCCTTTCCGGCAAGGGAGTCTCTGCCGGTGGACTGTCTGCCCGACAAAATCAAATACCCTTTTACCGTTCCGACAACGATCCCCTTCTTCGGGCCGGCGTAAGCTGCACAGGTGATTCCCGCCCCTCTGTATAATTCATTAATCGGCTGCCCCGGGCTCCATTCGGCAACAGCTTCCGGCGATACCAGCAGGAAGCTGTTGCTTGCCTCCAGGAAGCGGATCTGTGTGAGCCCGGTAAAAGAACCGGACCAAAGATGATTGCCGGCCTCATCCAGATAAACCAACCGATCCCCGTCGGAAACCAGGAAATGAAAATCCCGGCCGCCCGCAAAGAGAGAGGCATCGGGCAATCCGTGATCGATCTGGATTTTACCCGCCCAGGCATTGCAAAATACCTGCTTATTGTCGAGATAGACGGTCTGGTTTCGATAGGTGATAATCGCCGAAATCTTTTTGGGGATGATCGCGGAATAGGAGATATCGTGGACGAATTTGCCGGGGTAGAAAAGACTCCCATTATCAGGAACGATCAGCCCCTTATCAGAAAGGACCCGTATCTGGCCGTCACGATTTGCAGACAGGGAACGAAGTTGCAACGATTTCCCGCTTTCAGGCAGGTAATACCGGATGCTATAGTCCTGCAGGTAGGGAAGGTCCCGATAGACTCTATGACCTTTGGAATTGCCTTTTTCTTCCGGCTTTCCGTTTTCATCGCCCTGCTGCTTTTCTTTGAACGCCGACAGGACCAGGAAGAAAAATACGAATAATAACCAGTTGCTTTTTTTCATTTTTCCGGGGAAGCGTATATTTATACCTTACTGATTCTAAGAGGTTGACGACCTGTCTTCATACTCTTCATCGGGCATGAAAATTGAAAAAGCGATGATATTGTATAATTTTTACACATATTAGGGCCTTGAAAGAAGTAAAATATGCCTACGAAAATCGTTCTCCCGGAAACATGAACGGAGAGAAATGGAAAGAGATCATCGGTCTTGAAGGGTATTTTATGATTTCAAATTTTGGCCGTATAAAAAGACTGGAATACGAGTTGGAATTCGCAGATGGCAGAATATTCACGATGAAGTCGATGATTATGAAGCCATTCCTCGGTAAGGCCCCGAACTTTTTCAAAAAAGACAATACTTATTTCCTGAGAAGTACGCTGACGGTGGGCGGAAACGTTCATGTCTTTTCGATTGCAAGGATGGTCTACTATACCTTTATCAAAAGGTTCGATCTCGATGACGAAGACAAATTGGTGGTTTGCAAAGATGGGAATGGCCGAAATATAAAGCCATCTAATTTATCGCTGTTAACCAGAACCGAACGGACATTGAGTATCATCAGAAGGAAGCGGCATGAGAATGTTCTGCTCAGACCCGGGGTGCGGGAAAAGGCAACGATCGCATACCGGAAAAAATACGGCAAGCAGATTTCGCGTTACGATACGACAGGTAAGATAATTGAATCCTATCCGTCTGTACCCGAAGCTGCCGGGTCTATGAAAATATCCAAGAGCACCATATTCAATGTTCTTTGGGGGCGCAAAGTAACGGCTGCAGGTTTTTTCTGGCGATTTGGCGCCGTACAAAAAATCGACATCCAAACTTTTTTGGCAGACAGAAAATCAAAGAGCAAAAGCTTTATCGGAAAACAAGTTACCCAATACAATATGAAGGGGGAAAGAATAGCTGTTTACCGATCCCTTTCAGAAGCCTCCCGCAAAACAGGAGTCGTAGCAACCGGAATCGGCAAGGTGACACGAGGAAACAGAAAAAGCGCCGGTGGGTTTTTTTGGGCGGCGGGCAACGGCAAAAAAAATATCAACCTGGCCGGTTACAGGGCAGGAAAAGGTTCGGGGTCGGTATTAAAAAGAAAAAAAGTCTCTCAGTACACCTCAACGGGTAAGTTCATTGCAAGATATCCCAGCTTAACAGCAGCGGCAAGGCAGATGGGCTTATCCGCGGGCGGCCTCTGCGCTGCGTGCAAAGGTTCTCAAAAAACATTCCGTGGTTTTTCCTGGAAATATGATTAAATGATTATCCAACAGATCATCAATAACAGATCGTCAGTAACAGATCGTCAGTAACAAATCAATCATAAAACGATGAGCAATTCCAACAAAAGCACGGATATGTCGAGGCTGCAATTTCTAAGGACCTCGGGTTTTGTGGCAGCTCAGTTGACCCTCCTGCCCCGTTTTGTCAGCGCAAGGCTAAAAGACAACAATTCGATCGGCCGGCTGACAACTGGCGGAATCACGGGCTATCGGATCGTCATTCCCGCACAGGCCAACCCCGCGGAAAAATCAGCGGCGCAGCAACTTCAACGTTATTTGTCCGGAATACAGTCTGTAAGCCCATCCGTCTCCAACCCGACAAACACTGCCCCCCCTGCGACGTCCCTGGTCCCTATCGTCGAAGAAAATGAATTCCACGGCAACCATGCCATCTATATCGGGCAGACCAACTATGCAAAGGCCCGGAAAATCGATTTTGCCCACCTGCACGCCGATGGATACCAATACAAATCCACGGGGACTGATTTTATTATCGCCGGCGGCGCCGGAAAAGGGATTCTTTACGGCGTCTACGACCTGCTGGAGGCGATGGGCTTCAGAAAATATTCCCCCGATTATACGGCTGCTCCAAAAGCAGAGACCATGCAGTTTCCAAAGACCGACATAACCTTCGTTCCACGGGTCACCTACCGAACGACCTCCTATAGCCAAATGGGAGACCAGGACTTTTCAGAATGGCAGAAAATCTCCCCGAAGGACGACTGGGGACTATTCGTTCATACATTTAACACACTCGTACCGCCGGCGCAATACGGTACTGCGCATCCCGAATATTATTCGCTGATCAACGGCAACCGGCAGCCGGGCACTCAATTGTGTTTGTCAAACCAGGAGGTCGTGGATTTGGTAGTCGCTAATCTGGAGCGGAAAATCTCGGAGAAACCCCATGCGACCTATTGGTCGGTCAGCCAAAACGACAACAACAAATATTGCCAATGCGGCCCCTGCACGGCACTCAATGAAAAATATGGCGGGGTGCCGGGCGGATCTATCCTCTATTTCGTAAACCAGGTAGCCGCAAAATTCCCCGGCAAGATCATCTCCACCTTGGCCTATTGGTATTCACGGAAAGCCCCAAAAAATATTCAAGCCGGATCCAACGTCAATATCATGCTTTGCAATATCGAGAGCAGAAGGCAGGGGCCCGTCTTCGAAACCGACCCGGCCTTCTCGACCGACCTGAAAGAATGGGGAGCCATTGCCAACGATATCCTCCTCTGGGATTACAATATCCAGTTCACCAATTTCTTTGCTCCTTTTCCCAACCTGTATACCATAAAGCCAAATGTCAAATTCTACACCGACAACCATGTGAAGGCATTGTTTATGCAGGCAAACAGCGAGCCGGCCGCTGAAATGGCACTCCTGCGCGCCTACCTGATCTACAAATTGATGTGGACCCCGGCTGCCGATGAGAAAACGATTATCGCCGATTTTCTGAACGGTTATTTCGGAGCGGCCGGTCCCTATATCCAGCAATATATCGACGCCCTCCACCGGTCCCTGATCTCCAGCGGTATCAAATTAGACATCTTTGGAGATCCGATCGACGCAAAAGAAGCCTTTCTGTCCGCCAGAATGATGGACGAGTACAAACAAATATTCGACAAGGCGGAAGACACCGTAAGAGCCGATAGTCAGTTACTCCGGCGGGTACAGACGGCAAGGCTGCCCATCCTGTTTGCGGAGATTCAAATCGGCCGGACAGAAATCGACACGCCCCGAAGCATGTATCGCCACCCAGGCGATGGTACAGTGGCCGCGAAACCGGAAATGGTGGCATTGGTCAATAAATTTGTGGAGGGCTGCAAACGGGAGGGTGTTCTGCTGGTGAGAGAGCGAAGCGGCAGCCCCGACCATTTCCTGGCTTCTTATAACCGGATCTTCACCAACATGGACGGGATGGGCAACGCGAAGTCGTTCAACAGGAAGATCATCCCCATTACCAATCCCGGCCATCAATCAAAAAGTTCGGAAGCCCTCACCGACGGACTTTTCGGATCCTACGAATCCTGGCAGCGAACCGACACGAACTGGATCTTTTACGAAGGGGAACACATGGACTTCATGCTTGACCTCGGGGAACCCATATCCATTAGCTCCATCAATATGGACTTCCTGAACCCCCAGGCCCAACCCGATTGGCATCTGATGTCCCTGCCAAAATATGTGACCTATGCGTTATCCGTCGACGGAAAAACATACAGTGACGAGATCAGGATTCCCAACCCGCACAACCCCAACCCCCTCGAAAACCCGGATATCAGCAAAATCCCGATACACTCCTTCCGGGCGGACGTGAAAGCCGACACCAGAGCCCGCTATATCCGTGTACACGCCGAGAACCTGTTGAAGGCGCCTTCCTGGCATATCCGTGCCGGGGAGCCCTTCCGCATCTATACGGATGAGATCGTGGTGAAATAGATAGCTAAACGTCCCGGGTTCCTGCGCACGTAAGCTGCCTGTCGCATCGTAATATCCAATCCTATATCCATAAACCAGTCCAGGCTGCTTGCCGGTAAGCCATAAGGCGTTATCTTTGTCACGCTTTCTGCAAACAATTATGACATACGAAGAACTTGTAAAGAACCATACCGGCTCGCTGGTCGAGAAATTGGTGACGGAAGTAGTCAATAAAGAAGTCGTCGAAATCCATTTTGAGCTGGAGGATGAAGAACAGTGGGCAGTCATAAAAATCCACATCTACGAAGAAGACAAGGAAATGGCGCTCCGTTTGCTTCCTGATGACAGGTGGGTGTTGCAGTTTGGCTATTATGATGACGAGGATGAATTCTTCGAGCTGATTCAGCCGCTGAGCCAGACGGAAAAAGACCTGGTTCCGAAAGGGCTTCAAAAGGTCATGCACAGGGTGTTGGCCAGCGAGGAAGGTCTGCGGCTGCCGGGTAATTTCCTATCGAAGTAGCGCAAATCGTCCGGATCAATACATTCCCGGTCCATCTTACCCTGACTAAAATGAACGCGTATCTGCCTTCTTGTCTTATAAATGGTGGACTATACCTAATTTGTCAGCGTGGCAAATCCACAAAATATTCATACTATTGACAATCAAGGGGATTCAAATGCGCCTGTCTGCCGGAAATTCACCGATAAAATCGGGACGGCTTTTTGCTGCTTTTAGAGAGCTTGAGTAAAAACTAAAAAAAAGGAAAATCAAAATGTCAGAAACATGGAACAAAAAAGAACGGGAAAGAAACAAACAGCAAAAAAAGAAAGCAAAGCTTGAAAAACGGGAGGAAAGGAAACTGGCCGGCAAGGGCAGCAATGATCTCGATAGCATGCTGGCTTATGTCGATGAAAATGGCGACCTTTCTTCCAAACCGATGGACCCCAGAAAGAAGGTAACCATCGAAGCGGCGAATATTGAGATCGGCGTGCCCAAACAACGGGAGTTATTGCCGGTGGATCTCATCCAGGTCGGCGTCGTTACGCTGTTTAAGACCGATAAAGGATATGGCTTTATAAAAAACCTGGAGAGCCAGGAGAGCTATTTCTTTCACGTCAATTCTTTGATCGATGAAGTCAAAGAAAACAATAAAGTGAGCTTTGAAGTAGAAAAAGGGCCGAAAGGTCTGAACGCCGTCAACGTGCGGGTAGTCAAGACCTAGAGGCTGTTATGGACGTCTGGCCAACTGATGGCCAGACGTCAGAAAGTAGTTGGCCAGACCCGCGCGTTATCGCCATTTTCCCGGTCAGATCCCGACCAGGGCCTTCCCCAACGCATCGATCACCCAATCGCAGTCGTCTTTCGTGATGCAAAGCGCCGGTCGCATCGTGAGGATGTTCCCCTCAATCACTTTCAGCGCGACACCCTGGTCCATACAGCTATACATGATTCGCTCGGCTTCCGAAACGGCGCGTTCTTTCGTGGAAGGATCTTTTACCAGATCGACGCCGATATGCAGACCCTTGCCTGCTATATTGCCGATAAACGGGAAACGTGCCTTAAGTTCGTACAGCCTTTGTTTCAGATACTCGCCTAATACGGCAGCATTTTCCACCAGCCCCTGTTCCCCGATCGATTGGATACCGGCCAACCCGGCCGCAGCGCAGAGAGGGTTTTTTTCATGTGTAAAATGTCCGACAGACCGGTGCTGCAGGATATTGTATTTCTCAGCCGTCAGGATCCCCGCGAAAGGCACGACGCCCCCGCCCAGCGACTTGCCCAGTACCAGGACATCCGGCGTCACATAGTGTTCGCAGGCGAACCATTTCCCCGTCCGGCCAAAACCTTCTATGATCTCATCGAAGATCAGGAAAATCCCCTGCCGGTCACAAAGCTCGCGGATCTGCTGCCAGTAGTACCCGGAAGGAATCACCGGTGTCGAAGAGATGGGTTCACCGACAATGGCCGCCATATCCGGGTTTCGCTGCAGGATGATCTTTATCTGCCGGAGGTAGAGTTCGTCGATCTCGGTTTCGTTTGTCAGTCCCCATGGGTTGCGATAGTAATTGGGGAATTCTACATGAAAAGCGCCGGGCACCATCGGTCCCAGGCCCGTGCTGAAATGCTCCTCACCGCCCACGCTGGCTGCCTGAAAGCCATTGCCGTGATAAGAATCCCAGAACGACAGGGTCTTCCATTTACCGGTGACCTGCTTTGCGATCGCCAGGGCCATTTCGATGGCTTCGGAACCGCCGGGACAGAACAGAACACGGTCCAGCCCCACAGGCGTTAATTCCGTCAACTTCTTCGCCAGCCGGATAGCCGGTTTATTGGTGTATCTGCGGGGAGTGAAGGCGAGTTGATCGTTCAGCTGCCGCATGACGGCCTCCGCGACCAACGGATTGGAGAAACCCGCGTTGTGTACGCCGTTGCCGTGCAGATCCAGGTATTTTTTGCCCGACAAATCGTAAATATATGCGCCCTCTGTCCTCGACAGCACATTCATCACCGGGGTGGAAAGCGCCTGATGAAGGAAGTATTTGGCGTCTTCTTCCAGCCAGTAACGCGTCTCATCATCCAGGTTGTCCGTATATTGCCTGCGCTGATCTGTTGAATTGATGTCTCCTTGTTCTGTAGACCTGCCATTAATCATATCGGGGGGTTAAGAAACCGCAAAATAATTAATATTCCCAGATTCGCCTTTTCCTACTTTTTCCATTGTTTTTTTCCGGGAATGCATTAAGTCTACTATTTTTGTAGACTTAATGCATGGGACGCTCCCTGATTTTCCTCTTTCAAATGGGATTTCAGGAAAGCCTTACATTTATGGAGGATCGGGAATCTTTGTTTTTTTTGGCCAAAACTTGACTCTATGAGCGGAAAACAACTTTACGAGGGTGCGAACCTCCTGCAGGACCTCGCCGCAGGCGACGAAAAAGCCTATAAAGAATTGTATCGGCAGTATTGGGCAGAGATATATCTTTTGATTTTAAAATATGTGAAATCCCCGCAGCTAAGTCAGGATTTCACGCAGGATGTCTTTTTAAAGATTTGGGATAAACGCGCCAGGTTCGCGGATGTGGACGCTGTCCGGCCTTATCTCAGGAATTTCGCTCGCAACTACTCTCTCAATGCATTGAAATCAATCAGCAGATCACAGGCCGCGATGGGAGAAATCATGCGCCAGCAGCAGCTTCGCGGATCTTTCCTCCAGGATGAAACCCTTGAACGGGAATATGTCGCCTTCCTTCAGAAGACCCTGGATAAGCTTTCTCCGCGGTCCAGGGAGATTTTCCGGATGTGCAGGGAAAACAACCAAAGCTATGAGGAAGTCGCAGCCGCCCTGGGAATATCCCGTAGCGCCGTTAGAAAGCACATGGTCAACTCCCTGCAAAAGATCAGGGAAGCTGCTGAGGATGAACTGGGATTCCCCATGTCCTTATGCGTCTTTTCTCCCCTGTTGACCGTATTGTATCATAACCTTGGGTAATGAGCCAATCCCTGACCACTTACAAAGACCCGATATTATTCCGGAAGCGGATGGTCCCTTGCGAAATTTTAAAAAAATAGCTGGAGAAGGGTGTCCTGCCTCCCCCGGTTTACTGTCTCTATTAACGGATCCCGAACGGCAAAAGATAAAAATGGCCGGCCTCCGGCAACAAATATTCGATGAAAAAAGAAGCGTTCTATAGGAAGTTGGTGCATCGGTACCTGGATGGCGAAGCCAGTGAGGAGGAGTACGAGCTTTTTTTTCATTTGGTGAAGGAAGGAAAGCTTGACCCCTATTTGATGGAAGCTGACGCCGATGAACAACCGATCACCTCAGCCGGGAGACGGCCGGCAGGCAAGACCCTGCCTGTAAGATGGATCTACAGGGTGGCCGCCGCCGCGGTCCTGCTGTTCCTGGTGGCGGGAGCCCTCCTTTGGAAAAATGGGCGGAAAGCGGCAATACCCGCAACGGCGAACACTTTTCAAAACGATCTGAGACCGGGGGGGGAGCATGCCATACTTACCCTCAACAACGGAGCCCGGATAAAGTTGGACAGTGCGGGAAAAGGGCCTTTGGCAAACCAGGGAGACGCACAGATCTTCCAGGTGCAACCGGGAAGCCTGTCTTATAAAGTCCCTGCTGCATCTTCGAAGACGGTCTACTACAATACGCTCAGTACGCCGGCGGGTGGGGAATACCAGGTCACCTTGTCCGATGGAACACGTGTCTGGCTGAACGCACTTTCGGCTATCAAATTTCCAACCTCCTTTAACGGGGATTCCAGGAAAGTGGAATTGACGGGAGAAGCTTATTTTGAAGTAGCGAAGGATAAGAAGAAACCCTTCCAGGTGATTGCAAATGGAATGGGGATCTTGGTACTGGGCACCTCCTTCGATGTCTACGCTTACCCGGATGAGACCTCTACAAAAACTACCCTGGTGAGTGGAGCCGTCAAACTGGTAAAAGACGGTCATGCCCTGGTACTCGGACCCGGCCAGCAGGGCGAGACCGTCAGCAATTCCGGCCTGCAACTGGAAGAACATGCGGACGTAGAAAAGGCCCTGGCATGGAAAAACGGATACTTCAGCTTCGAAGGCGAACATATCCAGGCCGTCATGCACCAGGTCGCAAGATGGTACGGCATAGAAGTACGATATGAGGGTAATCCGCCCGATGAGCTATACGGAGGACAGATCGGCAGAAACCTGATGCTATCCGAAGTGTTGGCTGGACTGACGGCAAGCAATGTACATTATAAACTGGAAGGGACGGTACTCACGATCCTGCACAATTGATGGAGCGGGGCCTGAAGCCTCCCAGTTCATCCAACCGGAAACATAACCTTACCAAACAATTTTTTAAGAACTGTATCCACAGCTCAGGCGGCGGCCTGTCCTGGACGGGAAGCCATTTTCTATTCAATAAAATCGAACTAAATCCAACACGAAGGAATTATGAGAAAAATTTTCGTTTTGACGACCCTCGTCTTTTTATTCATTTGCCTGGCGGCTTTTTCCCAAAGGGTCACGATCGTCGGCACCAATCTTTCGCTCAAGCAGGTCTTCAGTTCGCTCAAAAAACAATCCGGGTTCAATTTTTTCTATAGCTATTCCTTGCTGAAAAACACCAAACCGGTTACGTTAAACATCAGGGATGGAAGTATGAAAGACGTCCTTGAAGCCTGTTTTGCCGATCAGCCCGTTTCCTATAAGATCGAGCAGAATACCATCTTCATAAAAGCCAAAAACGCCGCTCCTGCAACGGCTCCGGCGACGGACCCCGCAACAAGTTCAGGCCCCCGGGTCTTTCCGGATAATTCCGTTGGGCAGTCAGCCGGACCGGAGCTTACGCGGGCCATCCTGGTTTCCGGCCGGGTGACCGATTCGCTCGGTTCTCCGCTGGCCGGGGCCTCGGTAAACATCGTCGGCTCTTCGAGGGGGACCGTGACCGATAAGGAAGGACGCTATTCGCTGTCCGTGCCGGAAGGCAGCAGCCTCGTATTCTCCTATGTGGGATACGAGCCTCATACGGAGTTGCCGCAAGGGAGGAGCGTGATCGATGTAATCCTGCATCGTGGCGCGCTGGGCCTGAACGATGTGGTGGTCGTCGGTTTCGGCACACAAAAAAAGACGAACGTGACGGGGGCCGTTGGCACGGTAAATGTCCAGGAAGTATTAGGTGATCGGCCGGTAAGCAGCCTCCCTACCCTGCTGCAAGGCGTAGTGCCGGGCTTGCAGGTCACACTGGGTACAGGCCAGCCTGGCGCGACCGGGAGTCTGAATATCCGCGGAGGCACCGATATAAACACCAGCGGGAATACAATCAATTCAGGAGCGCCGCTCATACTGGTAGACAATGTACCTTTCAACGGCCCGCTGAATCTCTTAAACCTAAACGATATCGAAACCGTAACGGTCCTGAAGGACGCGGGCTCTGCCGCTATTTACGGCGCACGTTCGGCCTTCGGGGTCGTATTGATCACGATGAAAAAGGGAGTGAAGAACCGGGCCCCGCAATTCTTCTATGATGACAATTTCACGCTCTCCAGTGCCATGGACCTGCCAAAAAAGGCCTCTCCGATTCAAACGGTCCAGTCACTGATCGATATGGGAACGACCGCCTACTGGTCCGGTCAGAATACCAGCACCTGGATGCAGCTGATGCAAAACTACCAGAAGAACCCTTCCCTATATCCCCAGGGCTATGCGTTGTCCGGGGGAATCCGATACCAATTGGCCCAAACAGACGTCATCAGGAACCTTCTGGGAACGGCATCCCTGCAGCAGATGCATAATTTCGCCGTGAGCGGGGGATCCGATAAAAGCTATTACCGTTTATCCCTGGGTACGACGAACGAAACGGGTGTCATCGATCCCGGCGCCCGCCAGGACTATTTCAAGCGCTATACCCTTCGGTCGAGTTTATCTTCAGACATTGCTTCCTGGATCACTACCCAGTTGGAAGCAGGCTATTCCTATTCTTACCAGGCCACTCCTTTCTATGATGCATTCCTCGAATCGGCCTTGCTTCCTTCGTTCACGCCGATACAGGACACGATGACGATTGGAGGCACGGTCTATCCCTTCGGGACGCCCAAAAACATCGTCGGCCTTACCGCTCCTATTACGACCCGGTACGACGACATCCGGTTGACGGGAAGGGTCATCGTTCGGCCTTTTGCCGGATTTTCGGTGACGGGAGAATACACCTTCGACAATCTCCGGGAACTCTATAACTCTTATGACAAGCAGTATGCCTATGCAGAACCGAGTGAGTTCACAAACGTTTCCGGGGGAACTTCCACTTTTCTCCTGGAGAACTACCTGACGGACTATAACGCTTTGAACGTCTATGGTAATTACCAGAAAGCTTTCGGCGACCATCATCTGTCCCTCACTGCCGGCTTCAACCAGGAGACGGACAACTACCAGGAGAACCAGGTTCAGCGTACACAGATGATCGTGGCCAACCTGCCTTCGATCTCCCAGGCGACGGGCCCCACGACCGGCGGCGACAGCTACTCAGCTTACGCGCTGAGGGGTTATTTCGGAAGAGTGGCTTACGATTACAGGAACAAATATCTTCTTCAGATCAATAGCCGGTATGATGGCTCCTCGAACTTTCCTCCCGGCAATCAATGGGGCTTCTTTCCCTCCGCTTCGGCCGGCTGGCGTATCAGCCAGGAAGAGTTTATGCGGTCTCTCAGACCCTGGTTGCAGGAACTGAAACTCAGGGGCTCGCTCGGACAGGTAGGTAACCAGAATATTCCTCCCTACTCTTTTATTCCCGGGATGACCGGTTATTATTCCAGCTGGCTGAACGGCGGAGCCCAGGTGACCACGCTCCAGCCGCCCGGTCTCGTGAGCAATAATTTTACCTGGGAAACGATCCAGACCGCAGACCTGGGTCTTGATTTCGGGCTCCTGAAAAACCAGCTGACGGGGTCCCTGGATTATTACGACCGGAAGACAAAGAACATTCTTTACAATGGCATTCAGCTGCCGGGCACGCTGGGTACTACTTCCCCGCTGCAGAATGCTGCGGCGCTGGATTCAAAAGGCTTCGAGCTTGTCCTGGATTGGAAAGGCAGAATCGGCGCCGTGACGTACCGGATCGGTGGGAACCTTTATGATTTTCAGAGCAGGATCACCAAAGTACAAAATACGGCGGGACTACTGTCCCAGTATTATAGCGGGGAGAAGATGGGGGAAATCTGGGGGTATACCACCCAAAGACTCTACCAGGTCAGCGATTTCGTCGCCGGCTCGCTTGGCAATAACCTGACCGGGGGCACTTTGCTGCCGGGAGTGGCCAAGGTCCAGGGCTCCAATCCTAATCCCGGGGATGTCCTGTACAAGGACCTGGACGGGAACGGGATCATCAACCCTGGCTCGGGCACGCTGAGCAATCATGGGGACGAACGCATCATCGGCAATTCCACCCAGCGATATCAATATGGTATACGCGGCGGTGTGTCCTACAGGGGTTTCGACTTCTCTTTTGTATTGAGGGGTGTCGGAAAAAGCCAGACGGCGCTGGTCAATCCCCTGACCTTCCCCAATGAATATGCATTCGGGACGATTTATTCCCATGAGCTGAACTATTGGACACCCGCCAATACGGGCGCATTTTTTGGACGCCTCTATAACCAGGCCGCCGGCAATCAGTCTTTTAACGAATATACGCAGACCAGGTTCCTGCAAAATGCGGCCTTCCTCAAAGTCAGCAACCTGGCGCTCGCCTATAACTTGCCGGACTTCCTGCTGAGGCGCGCACATATAGAAAAATTGCGTGTGTTCTTCAGCATGGAGAATCCCTTCCTGCTGATCAACCATTTCCCCCGGGGAATGGATCCGGAAACGGCTGTCTCTCCCGTTGACAGCCAGGGGCTATCTTATCCATACCTGCGGAAATCGTCCGTGGGAGTCAATTTGTCATTCTAAACCAATCCGTAAACATCCGCAAAATCATTGATAATGAAAAAGCATTTATTCCTCCTCCTGCCTTTACTGGTCCTGATGGGCGCTTGCAGTAAAAACTTCTTAACCAGGCTGCCGCAGGGAGAGCTGACGGAATCGACAGTATTTGTCAACTATGCCGATTTTAAAACCTATGCCTGGGGACTCTATGATTATTTCAACGGCTATGGGATCGGTACGCAATTGTATCCGGATGCCACGACCAGTCAGGAGTTCTACGCGGACGACCTCAGCCAGACAACGGCGGGTAAACAATCCCCTTACGCATTCCAGACCAAGATCATACCTGCTTCGGGCAGCACGACCACCTCCCTTCAAACTTCGTCCTGGGATTTCAGCTATATCAGGAGGATCAATATCATGCTGGATGCCATCGATGGATCCCAGCTATCGCAATCCGACAAGGACCACTGGAGAAGTGTGGGCTACTTTTTCCGGGCGCTCCGCTACTATGATCTCCTGGCTGCCTATGGCGAAGTCCCCTGGATCGAACATGCTCTTTCAACCGGTTCCACCAGCATATTGTTTGGCCCAAGATCTTCCAGGGATACGGTCGCCCAACATATCCTCTCGGACCTTCAATTCGCGGACACCCATTTGACTACGGCGGGTGACGGCACGAATACCATCAACCTTTACTGTGTGGAAGCCCTGCTTTCCCGCTTCGGCCTCTTTGAGGGAACCTACCGCCGCTATCATGGACTGGCCAATGCCGAAACATATCTCAATGTCTGCCTGACCTATTCGCAGCCCCTGCTAAGCGCCTTCCCTACGCTCATCAGCAGCTACGACAATGTTTATAACTCACAGGACCTGACGGGACAACCGGGTATCATCCTCTTTAAACAATATGCCGCCAACCTCACTGACCAGGAACTGCCCCGCTATATCGGCAGCACGGCATGGAGCGCGGATGTGACCAAAGATGCGGTGGACAGCTATCTTTGCACGGACGGACTTCCCGTCTCCACCAGCCTCCTCTACCAGGGCGATACTTCCATGTATACGCAATTCCGGAACAGGGACCGGAGACTCTACTTTACCGTCCTGCCGCCCTATAAGGTGCACGTGGGATCGCCCAACAATATCAATACCTTCACCTATACCGGCAACCCCATAGATTCGGAATTTATCGTCCTGATGAATAGCCTGCCAGGGAATACCAATAAGACCCTGCCCATGCTCCAATGGAGTCCCACCATGCAGACGGGCGCCGTGATCAATAGGTCCCCCCATTTTGCTAATTTTAATGGAGGACAGCCCCAGGCGCCAAGCCAGCTGGGTTTCTTCTTCTGGAAATGGTATAACAGGGCTCCGCTCGATAACAACAACCTTGCCACCAATGACTGCCCCCTTTTCCGGATCGAAGAGGTCATGCTGAATTATGCGGAGGCGTCCTGGGAACTGGGGCAGTTCAGCCAATCCATTGCCGACCAGACCATCAATGTCCTGAGGCCCCGTGCGAACGTGGCCTCCATGAACGTCGCGCAGATCGATGCAAATTTTGATTTGAACCGGGACCCGGCGGTCGATCCGGTGCTCTGGGAGATCAGGAGGGAACGCCGGGTGGAATTGATGGGAGACGGATTCCGCTTCAATGATCTGAAAAGATGGGCCAAGGGCAGTTACCTCAATAAGCAGGAGCTGGGAGTATATGTGAACAACTCCGATTTCGGGAATGCGCTGAATATCTATGGAGGGGGGAGTTCCGGCTATGTCTATTTCTTTGGCGCTCCCATCGGATGGCTTGATAAATACTATCTGGAGCCCGTGCCCACGCAGGAACTGGCCCTTGACTCGCTGCTCACTCAAAGTCTCAATTGGTAAACTACTCCCGATGAAGAACCTGCCTGTATTTGTCGGAGCCTGTTTGTCAGGCATCCTGGCATTCCTGATATCCTGGACATCTCCGCGCCGGAAACCCCACGGGAAACCCCATAGTAAACCCAATATTATTTACATCTACGCAGACGACCTGGGTTATGGAGAACTGGGGTCTTATGGTCAGCGGAAGATCAGGACTCCCAACCTGGACCGCCTCGCCGCGGAAGGAATGCGTTTTACCCAACACTATGCCGGGGCGCCGGTATGCGCACCGTCCCGCTGCATGTTGATGACCGGGAAAGATGCCGGGCATGCCTATATCCGCGGAAATTATGAGCTCGGAGGCTTCGACGACGATCGGGAGGGTGGTCAGATGCCTTTGCCCGAAGGCAGCTTTACTGTCGCAAAACTCATGAAGCGGGCAGGATATGTGACGGGAGCAATTGGGAAATGGGGGCTCGGCATGAGAGGCACTACCGGCGCTCCCTGGTTGCAGGGCTTCGATTATTTTTACGGGTACCTGGACCAGAAGCAGGCGCATAATTATTATCCGACACATCTCTGGGAGAACGAACGATGGGATAGTTTGCAAAATCCCTTCTTCCTGGTGCACCGGCCTTTGCCCCGGGGAGCTCCGGACTCGAGCTTCGATCATTACAAAGGAAAAGATTACTCCATAACCAAATTGACCGAAAAGGCGCTTGCCTTCATCAGGGCCAACAAAGAGCGGCCTTTTTTTCTCTATCTCCCCTTCACTACTCCCCATGTTTCCCTGCAGGCGCCCGATTCGGCGGTCCGGAACTATCTGGGCCGTTTCGATGAACAGCCCTATTATGGCGAGCAGGGCTATGCTCCCTGCCGGTATCCCTTGTCTACCTATGCCGCTATGATCACATATATGGATCAGGAGATAGGCCTTATCCTCGCCGCGATCGGCGAGCTGGGATTGACAGACAACACCATCGTCCTGTTCTCCAGCGACAACGGTCCCACTTTCGATGTAGGCGGTCAGAACAGCGAATTCTTCAACAGCGCGGGCGGCCTGCGTGGCCGAAAAATGGATTTGTATGAAGGAGGCATCAGGGAGCCCTTTATCGTAAAATGGCCGCACAGGATCCCGGCAGGGGCCACGAGCGACCTTATCTCCACACAATACGACCTGATGGCTACCCTGTCCGAACTGACCGGTGTTCCCGCCTCTCCCAATGACGGGATCTCCTATCTGCCGACTTTATTGGGCCACCGGGAGCAGCAAAGGCGACACCCTTACCTGTATTGGGAATACCCGGAAAAAGGAGGACAGGTTGCCGTTCGTATGGGCCGGTGGAAAGGCGTCCGGAGCGATATGCAACGCAATCGATCGGCTCCCTGGGAGATATACGACCTGCAGGCCGACCCGGGAGAGACGATCGATATCTCGAAACTACACCCTGAGCTGATCACGCGCTTCGACAGCATACTGAAGAAAGAACATCAACAGGCGCATATCCGTGAATGGGAATTCGTCCATAGAAAATTTTGACCGATGAAATCCGTATTGAAAACATCCCTTTCCCTCCTGGCGCTGCTGACCCTGCACTCAACGGCACAACAGCATATAAGACGGTATGACAAGGGACAGCAAAGCGAAACCCGATGCGACGAGGCGCTGAATAACGGGATACGGCCTTACGGGACAACCCGTAACCCGATGGAAATCGAAAAACCGATCCTGGACCTGAGAGAAGACGGGACTTGCAAAAGGATCCGCTTCCCCCGGGATTCGGAAGATATCGTATTCCAGTCGGATACCTTACAGGGCCCTTCCTTGCAGTTGACGGAAAATGGCAAAACGAATTTCTTGCCCCTGAACAGGACCGGAGACGGTCAGTTTGGTTCGATAGTAGCCGGTGTCCGCTATGCATTGTCTTACGAGTTGGGTCCCGATGCCGTATTCGTCAAGGTCGAAGTCGAGAACTGCTCCCATGTTCCCTTCGAGCCCGATGCCTTGAGCCTGGTCATGGGATTGAGCAACTATATGGTCAGCTATCCCCAATGGAACAACATCTATTTCCCAACCCTGCTCCGCTGTGAAAAGACCCATTTCTGGGGCTATCTCATGAACCCGGACGGTCATGTCCTGTCTATCAGCTGCCCCGAACCGGTCGCCTCCTGGCACCATTACTATAACTATGGATATGGCGACAGGAGTCGATTTTGGTGGGGACACCGGATCTACACTTTCGGCCTCGACCTCATCCACCGCTTACCCCTACCCGAACGTCATCCGCAGGGCCAATACAGGCTGGGACCTCTTGAGAAGAGATCCTGGGTCATCCGTCTGAAAAGGGAAAAATCCCTGAAAGAGATCAGCCCTTCCGTCAGCAGGTTTATAAGGGCGCCGGTCTTCGCGATGGACCGAACCTCATTCGGCGAAGGGGACCGGGCCGAATGGAAGGTATATGCGGGCCATTCTCCCCGGCTGGAGGTCCTGTCCCCCGACGGAAACAGGCGTTACCTGCAGCCCGAAGGTTTTCGGGACAACGCCTTTCTGTATCACTACCTTCCTTCGGCCGGCCCGGGCGTTTATAAGATCCTGGCCACCGATCACGGGAAGGTCAGCGAGGCCTGCATCAGCGTCCTGCATTCCTACGATTGGTATATGCGAAGAGGAATGGCGGCCGCCCTGGAATACCCGCAAAGGATGGGCCTCAGCTGTGAAAACTGGTATGGGTTTCATACGCTCTTCGAGGGGCTGAGACTCTTCCCCGATAGCATGATCGCCCGCCGCGCGGAAGAGGCTTGGAACCATGTGATCCCGATGGGATATGACACCCTCAAAGGCCGGCCTATCCGGAATCCCACCCGGATCCAGAATACCGCGGCAACCCTTTCCATGTATGTCGACAGGTACCGGTTATATCACCGGATCGGAGACTTGCGCCTGGCAGCGGATCTGGCGGATTGGCTGATCGATTCGACCCAAAGCCCGGATGGAGCTTTTCGCAAAGGCCGGATCCATTATACCAGCGTATTGTATCTTGCAAAGAGCATCATGGAACTGATGTCCGCGGAAGATTCCCTGAAGGACGAAAGCCCCGGATGGAAGGCGGTCTATGATCGCCATGATCGATCGGTGCGCAGGGCGATCCACCAGCTATCCGGCGGCGCCAGGGCGATCGATACCGAAGGACAGCTGACCTTCGAAGACGGGATGGTTTCCTGCACGGCCCTGCAGATCGCCTATTTCACACTGGTGAAAGGAACGGGAGAAGAAAGAGACCGGTACACGAAGATCGCGGCTGACCTGGTAGATCAGCATCGTTGTCTTACCGGCTTACTGGTCCCGGACAGCCGGATGCGCGGGGGCACCCTCCGCTTCTGGGAAGGGCAATACAACCTGCTCACCTATAATAATTTCATCAGTTCGCCGCATGGATGGTCGGCCTGGAAGGCCTATGCCACCTATTACCTGTACCTGCTGACAGGGCGCGAGGACTACCTGGTCCAGACCATGAATACCCTGAATACCTGCCTCCAGGTCGTCGACAACCGGACCGGGAACCTCCGCTGGGGCTTTATGGTGGATCCCTATGTCGAACTCATCCAATCCTCCGGGGATATCGCGCAACCCGATTTCTCCGGCTATGTCCTCAACACGCACCATCCCCTGGAAGTGCCGGTCAGAAAATGGACCGCAGGAGAACAATATATGGACCTGGTCAACAACCATATCAGCCTGACGGCTACCGATAACGACGTCCACGAAATCTTCAAATGCCTGGACGAACTCGTCCTCGATAAAGCCTATCTGTTTCAGAAAAAAGATGGCGCCTGGATTACCTGGAATTGCAAAGCCGTATTCAGGAATGGAATTCTCAGTGTCCGGCCTTCTTCCTCCCGGATCAGGTCTATTCACATCAACGCTTCCCGCAAGGTATTTGTAAAGCTGCCTGCCCGCAAAAAAATATACGCGATTGAAAAAGGAATGAATTGGATAAAAGTGTGATAGAAACAAGTTGCACCGGATCCTGCTCACCGCTGTGCGACGCCATAGATCGCAACACCCTCCAGGTTCACCCGAACCACGGCATGCCCATTCTTCCCCGCACTGACGGCGACCGTCCTTTTCTCGTCCTCCAGCTCCGGGCTCAGCAGTGACAGACCTTCCAGCTTCACGCGCGAGGTGTCCACCTCATATTCCAGCCGGTGGTCCTTCACCAGCGAAACGATATCTTTCATCAACGGCGTCCCCCAGAGATCGTTTAGCGTGTCGGGCTCAGCCATCAACCCGGCATTCATAAAATGCAGCACGGCGCCTCCGCCTTCATAGGTCCTGATCCGGGCCGCCCAACGCGGGTCTCCCTTCAGCTGCCGCAACACCGGTTTGAATTTGCCCGACGCGATGAGCTTCGCCAAAGGGCCGCCCCCCGATCCTATGGCCACGGCCGTTTCCCGCGCGGCAGCGCCCGCGGAAACACCGGCTACCGGCGATAGTGAAGTCGTTTCAGTACCGGCAGTCGTCACGATCGCCGACTCCACCCTCACCAATCCCTTGTAACGCCCCTTAAGGAGCCTATCCGACAAAGGCTTCTTCCGAGCAAACCCTTTCTCGTCATGCGTCCCGAAAGGCAGTGCCATCCAGGCAGTTCCTCCGGCGGCCAGGTATTCCCGGATGGCCTCGAACTGGCGGTCAGAGACACAGCCTACGCCATCCAGCACCAGCGGCTGATGCCCGGCCAGGAGCGCCTTCCCATCGGCAAGTTCCTCCGACCTTACAAAGCGATATCCGACGTTATGCTGCACCAGTTGCATGCTCCAGGCCTTCGACCGGTCCCAGTGTTCATGGCCCGAAGCATCTCGCCAGCCATTCTCCCGGCAAAGACGGTTATTGACCAGTCGTACCTCCACCAGGTCCTGTCCCTCCCAATAATGCAGATCGCTGTATTTCTTCTCCCAATTGTTCCAGCGGCTGATGACATCCTCCATCTCCATCGCATGCGGCGGGTCTTCCTCCAGCCTGCCGTTCAGCGTACTGCTCCAATTGGCGGCGCCCCAGAAACGGCCGAGCGCCCAACCCAGATAGGCCCCTTTTTCCGACAGCTCATAGCTTAGGGCAATCGCCGGCGCGTTGCCCCTTTTGGCCGCGATATCCTTTTGGTTCAGCGCCTCCGCATCCATGCCGACCCATTCCACATTCTTTATATTGGTGCCTACGTTCTCCAGCATAAAAAGGTCCAGGTAAGGCGCCATCTTCTCCAGGTCAAGAGCGACGGCATTCAGGACGATCGGCCCCGTGTCCGAGCAACAGGTCATCAGCGGCCGCTCTCCCACCGTCTCCTTGATCATCTTGATATGATCCCTGACCGAATCGGATTTCATACGCAGCCAGTCGCGGAAGACGGGGTTCTCATAGTTGCCCCATTCCAGCATATGCGGATTGCTGGTGTCGCCAAAAAACTGCTTGTCCGAAAAATCGGGGATCTCATGGCCATAGTCCCTTCTGAAACGATCCCGGCAGTATTTGCAACCACAGGTGGTATTGCCGGGATAACTGCACATATCGTCCACCTCGATCCCGTCGAAAGGAACGTCCTTCATCAGGCGCCGCAGATATTTACTATGCATGTCGTGCAGCCCCGGGTTGTTGTGACAGAAGGCCTCGTACTGATATTGCTTCGCATAGCCCCTGCTGCCGTCCCGCAGATCGACTTCGCAAAGGTCCTGGAAAAAATGCCCTTCGTACTGTGCATGCCTGGCGGCGATGGGGTCGGGAAAAAGCTGTACGGCAAGCCTCTCGTATTTATGGACATTCCGGAAGTCTTCCTCATTCCGTGGCCGCGTCACATGATTACAGGAATAATGTTCCATCCACCGGATACCGCGCTGATGAAGCTCTTCACAGACATTCGCATAATATCCGTGCAGCTGCCCGAAATAGTTCGCGAAATCGAAGCGGTTGTGAAATCCAAAATTGATCGCCGTATCGATGCCCGCCCCGGCATAGCCATCGGCCCTGCGCTTTATCTTGTCGATGACATGCTTCTCCGGCCACAGCAGGTCGTTGATCTCGCACCACCAACTGGCAGCCCTGTTGGGAAGAAACCGCCCCCCCGGCAAGCCCGCCTCCGGGCTGTCCGCAGAACGCCCCATCATGCCCCCGGCAGCCCCCACCCCTGCAGGATGGTCGCCGGCTCCGGGCGTCCCTGCAAGCGCTCTCGAAAACGTATTGCTGAGCCCAAGACCGGCGCCCGAAAGAGCCGCCAGCTTGAGAAATTTTCTGCGATTGGTGTTGGCCTTCATTACTATACGGTTTAGTCTTTCAAGCCAAATTTACCGATACCCCGCATCCGCATTTTCCGTTATTCGATTGATTACCTATACTTTTTTAACAGAGTGGATTTTCAGATCGGTCGCATTTCCCGCTTGTCTATAAAAACCTGTTCAGGGCGCTACCTTACTTTCACCATCGATATCGATATTATTTTGCTGCGCAATCGCCTTGTACTCGAGGGCGCCGTCGTTTCCTTTGAGGGTTATGCTAAAGTGGCCGTCCGCATCCAGGTTTATACAGTCGGTGAAGGTCCATTTTCCCGCATATAGCGTCTCGACCTGCCCGGCATAGCGCCTGTAAGCAAATCGTGCACGACTGACCCCCTTCTCCTTGAATTGATAGACGCCTCCGCTCAGGGTCAACCCGCCATCACCCTCTCTTTTTGAGGCGCCCGTCTCCACGATAACGGCTTCGCCGATAGCAGGCACGATATTTTCCAACTTGACAACCACGGGGTTCGGCCAGCGATGGTCGTCATAAATGCGTTGCGCCTTTACCACCGAAACCGCCAACCCCTCAGGTGTCTGCTCAAAACGGCAGCCGACATCGGCATTGGCCCGGTATTCCATGATCCGGCTGTTCTGACCCAGGACGCTGATCTTCGTATTTTCACCGGCTTTTACCGAATGAAGTACGAATATTCTCCTCTCGCCTTCCTTCCATTCAGGCTCACCCGTGATGATGGCATACAGACTATTACCGGCGGTCGTAAAAAAAATATTATCCTCTCTCCCAACGACCCAGGTCCTGCTATTATCGACACATTCGTGATTGATAAAATACCAGGCAGCCATCTCACGCAGCCGGTCTTCCTGTTCGATGGGCAATTCACCATTGGGCTTTGGTCCCACATTCAGCAACAGGGACCCTCCTTTTGACCGTGCTTCGATCAGGAGGTCGATTAACCGCGTGCCGGACTTATAGCGTTCGTTGGTCGGTTGATACTGCCAGGCGGTGCCGATGGTGATCGGGGAAAGCCATGGGCCGGTCAGTTTCGTGCCGGGCAAAGTTTGTTCGGGCGTATTGATGGCTCCCCTGGTAATCAGCAGATCGGGCTGAATCTTCCAGCAGATCTGTTTCACCAGCTCCTTCGGCTCGCCGTCGATAAACAACACATCAATTTTGCCGTATTTCGTCATCAGCTCCTCGCATTGACGCCGGGTATATTCGTCATAAGCCTTCCTTGTGGATTCATCGATGCTGACATTCGTCCGGCTGATCGGGATACGATGCTCGTAAAGAAAATGAAAATCCTCCGGTGAGAAGTACAATCCCACTTCAAGCCCGGCCGCCCTTGTCGCGTCTATAAATTCCCTCAGCAAATCTTTTTTATAAGGAGTCTGCGTGATATTGAAACCGGTTGTCTTCGTATCCCACATACAAAAACCAGAATGATGTTTGGTGGTGAAGACAATATATTTCATCCCGGCAAGTTTGGCAAGCACGGCTATCTGGTAGGGATCGAATTTGTCGGGGTTAAAGGTCTTGGGCAACTCCTTAAAATAGCGCTCCACATACTCATCGGAGGCGCCTACCAGGGAATGACTGATCACAATACCAAGCTGCGCATCCACGCTGAAATGAATAAACAGGCCGGCATCGGTATTTTTCAGCCATTCCTCTCTCTCCGGCTTATTCAAATCGAACTTGCTTTTCCCCGCGTCGTTTACCACGTCGTTTTGAGCAAATGAGGGGTATAATGACCCCAGCAAACAAATAAACAGAAATATCTTTCTCATCGTCTAAAAATAGTGAATTTTGAATATTACCCACTAAGGACTTATCTTAGAGGCTCATCGTGCTCTCCCTCCGGAAAAATCGAGTTTGAAGAATAAATAGAGCCACCCAATGATCGGACTTGCCTTGTAAGCACCGTCAATTTATGCCCGGTGGCTGAAAAGCCTTAGCAATAAGCCTTTCCCATAAAAAAAGACGCTTTTTACAAGGCCATTCGGGGAAATCACAGAGATCATCCCTTCAAACCATCCCGCTGCAAATCGAAAAGAAACTGGAAAAGATTGGTCTCCGTCGGTATCTCCAGTTTTTTACGGACCCTGTAACGGCTGATCTCCACCCCACGGACGGAAATGCTCATCAGGCGGGCAATCTCCTTGCTGGACAGGTTCATCCGGAGATAAGCGCAGAGCTTTAGCTCATGGGCCTTAAGGCCGGGATATTTCTCTTTAAGGATGATCAGCAGGTCGCTGTGTACCTTATTAAAATGTATGGAAAATTGCTCCCACTCCTTACTCAGTCCCTCTTCTTCAGAGAGGCTGCGGAGGATCTTCTTTACTTCGGTAGGGTCCGTTTTTTCCTTACCGGCCTTTTCAAGATGTTGCAGCTCGCCTTTGATCCTGGTGAGGAACTCCTCCTTCTGCACCAGGTGCATGGCTGTCGCAGCCAGTTCGGAATTTTTATATTCGATCTCCGATTCCAGTTTCTCGTTACGGAGCTTGACCACCTCTTTCTCGGATTTTTCCAGCTCCAACTGGTGCAGGTATGCCTGACGCCTCTGCTCCTCCTCGTGTTTTTTCCTTTCCGCCAGGAGCTTTTTCGCCTGTCTGCGATAAAGATACCAGGCCAGGTAAATGCCCAGCAGCAGGTAGAGGGCATAGGCCAGCGGCGTCTGGTGCCAGGGCGGCTGTACGATAAACGCATATGCATTAACGGCTGATTCATTGCCCAGGTTATTCCGGGCCTTGACCTTGAAAATATAGGAGCCCGCGGGCAGATTGGTATAGTCCTTCTCCGTCCTTTTAGACCATTCGGACCAGCTTCTATCAAATCCTTCCAGGAAATAGCTGTACTCGACATTTGGCTGCTGTTCAAAAAGAGGAGACGCATATTCGACATGAAACGAATTCCAGCGATGACTGACAGCCGGTGTCTTCTCTTTCCCTTGCGGCCTGTCTTCATTGGCCTCTCCGAAATAGCCGCCGAACAAGAGGCTATCGACCTTATCCCTGGCCTTCACCGTCCTGATATACACGCTCAGTGTATTATTGTTCTGCTTGTACTTTGCAAAATTGATATGATAAAAACCTTTTTCGCCGCCAACGAAGATATTTTTGTCATTCACCGGGTAGATATGCTCAAACCCGCTGAGCATCTTGCTCTTTAGTTCCGGCAAATAGATAATACAGGGCTTCAGCGTGGAAAAATCCACCACACCGATGGACTTATCCTGGATAAACCAGATATTACCGCTGGGGGATTCTTTGAGATAACGCACACTTTGGTTGCCGAATATCTCCCGGAAATAAGCGGAGGGCTCAAACCTGTCCGTCCCCGGATTGTATTCATATACCCCCTTTTCCGTGGCGATGACAATGCGGTTTTTGATCTTATACACATGATTATTCAACGAAGAGGGCAACCCATTCTTTTCCGTATACAGCTTAAAGGTTGCGTCCGCAGCGGTGGACAGCGGGAGCTTGTATACCCCCCGATAAGGGTGGGAAACCCATACAGTGTTGTCATTGTCGACCGCAACAAAACGGGCCGACTCCGAGAAGCCAGTGATATTCCCTTTGTCCTCAAACCCTTTGTCGCCCGACGCAAAAAGCCGCACACCATTATAATTGCCGGCCACCAGCAAAGCGCCCTTCCCGAAATCTTCCAGGGGCTGGAAAGTCCAGAACCCCCTATTCTTCATAACGGGCTCCATTTTATCGTCCCTTACCCGGAAAAAGCCCTCTTCCTTACCAACTAATAACTGGTCCTTCACCAAATAAAGCCCCCAGGTTTGTCCGTCAGCTATGATCTTGCATTTATTTGGCGCATAGCTCAGGTCTTGCAGATCCGGCAGCGGCAATGCATAAATGCCGTTGGAAAGACCAAAGAAAAGCTTCTTGTGGTAGATGACAGCGGCATATCCCGAACCGGAGTTCATCACCGACAGGTTAATATGCTTGATGGCACTGTTGAACGCGATAAAATCGATGCCACTGTCCAGTCCCAGCCAGATATTGTGGTTCCGGTCCATGAACACACTCCTTACATTATTGTTCTGCAACCCTTCCCGCTTGGAGAGATTTTCCAACACCTGCCCCCGTTTATTGATCAGGTAAAAGCCGTTGGTATAGGACCCAACGATAAAGCACTCCTCATCCACCCTCACTACACCCGAAAAACTCTGCTGGGGAAAGAATCCCTTCCCGGAAGGAGTAAACGGAATAAGACGGTCGCCGTTCAATAAGAACAGCCCCCCCTGTGAAGTAGTTACCAGCGAAGAGTCCTGTCCTATCGTGACGACGGAGTTAATTTGTATACCCTTCGGCAAGGCACCCGCATTTATCAAAGGCTCCCATACCCCCTGTTTAAAAGCAAACAGTCCCATTTCGGCGTCCTGGGCGATCAGCTTTCCACCCGCCTGGCCCATAAAAAGCCAGCCGGCAAAAGGACTGAATACCTGGATTGCATTATCGGCGTACCGCATTATTTTGTTCTCGCTGCGAAAAAAAATATTACCCCCGTACGAAACGATATTCCAGATATCCGCAAATTTTCTGTCTGCCTCGGGAACCAGGTTTTTCAGAGATGTATACGCCAGATTTCCGGACCCGTCCGGGGAGAAATAACCGATCTCATCCTGGGCGCCGACATAGATCCGGTGATCGGCACCGAATTCAATGGATCGTACAATGGTCTTATTGGGCAAGGGATAAAGCTTCCAGTAGGCCCCATCAAAACAAAGGAGCCCTTCGTTGTTGGCGAAGTACATCCTGCCCTGGATATCCTGGCGGATAGCCCAGTTCTGGGCCCCTGCATTATAGGTTAGTTTCTCGTAATTTATGACTTCCCGGAGACCGATGGTCCCCTGTGAAATAGCCGTCGACACGCATGCCGATAGTACTATCGTCAAAAGGGCTTTATATCTCATAATGGCAGGCAATTTTTGGACGGCATCTTTTTCAGATGT
The DNA here is from genome assembly GCA_031292515.1 of Puia sp. Lineage (GTDB taxonomy): Bacteria > Bacteroidota > Bacteroidia > Chitinophagales > Chitinophagaceae > Puia. The sequence continues at coordinate 250,275 of JARLGZ010000104.1, forward strand.
AGTACAGATGTAGTCCTTCAAGCTTAAAATTAGTGTTTTTTTATACTGGTAGTAGTAGGGATGTAGTCAAATACTTTTTTAAGGGATGTCGTCGGTATACATTTATGTGCACGGTTTTGAGCCGTAAAATACCAAACTAACGATTGGTTCAGTTCGAAAACCGGGGCATCGCGAACATTAAACTAAAACTTGCATATGAAAAAAACATTGACTCAGGTCCTTGTATCCTTCCTGTGTTTATTAGGAACCCATCTCTCCACACAAGCCCAAAACAGGATAATCACCGGTAAAGTAACAAATGACAGGAACGAGCCTCAGCCGGGGGTATCGATCGTTGTAAAGAACCGTCCCACAAACGGCGCCACTACCTCTGAGCGTGGTCTATTTAGTCTCACCGTCTCTTCAACCGACGATTCATTGCTTGTAACGGCCATTGGCTATGAAGGGCAAACCGTTGCCATTTCAAATGATCTGCAAATCAGGCTTTCTCCCAGCCGCACGCACCTGGATGAAGTCATCGTCATCGGTTATGGAACCCAAAGAAGGGCGGATTTAACCGCCCCGGTTACCACCGTAAATACCGAGAACATGCTTCAACGTACCACGGCCAGCCCGATGGATGCCCTGCAGGGAAGTGTTCCGGGCGTGCAGGTAGTCAGCAATGGCGCCCCGGGCAGTTCCCCGGATGTCCGGATCCGGGGTATCGGATCTTTTAATAATCAGAATCCGTTATATGTAGTAGACGGAATGTTTGTGAATGATATTGGTTTTCTAAACGCCAATGATATTGCTGAAATGTCTATCCTGAAAGACGCATCGGGTGCAGCCATTTATGGCGTACGGGCAGCTAACGGGGTGGTACTGATCACAACAAAAAAAGGAAAGCTGAATATGAAGACCCGTATTACATACAATACTTACACAGGTGTTCAGGTTCCTGAACATGTGTTAAAGATGGCAGACGGGAAAGAATTTACCAATTTCGCCTTGCAGTGGCAAACGGCCACAGATTCCGGCTCCATCCGGCAATCTGCTGCATTGTACGGAGGGAGCGGGTTAAATCCAACTACCAGCACCGACTGGTACAAACAGATACTCCGTACAAGTGCGGTAATAACCAATCACGCACTGGACATCCAGGGAGGCAGTGATAAAATAACCTATACTTTGGGGGGCAATTACACCTACCAGGATGGGATCATGCAATATCTGAATAATTTCAAAAGGTATAATATACGTTTCCAAATGGATGTGAAAGCCTTTACCTGGCTGAAATTGGGAATTACGACGACACTTAGCAATGCAGTCACGTTCAATGCCAACAATGCGGCCTGGGAAACCGCGTTTACCGCATCACCACTGTTCCCTGTATATGATTCGGTCCATAACCCCTATGCGTCGCCGGTAAAATTTGCCAACAGCGCACTCATTGGAAGGGGGGACGCAAATGCGGTAGCCCAGGCATACTACAATTATAATCAGTATAAGCAGTTCCAGGTTTTACCGGCTATTTATGGTGAACTGTATTTCTGGCAAAATAAGATCACCGTACGTTCCCAATTGAGCGAGCTGTACACGAGCGGACTCTCCACCAATTATGCACCACAAGTGAACTTAGGCCCCGGGGCCACCAATACGACGCCTTCTGATCTGACCTCATCCCAGGATCGCAATACCAATTATATTTTAGACAACCTGGTCACCTACAAAGATGGCATAGGCCCGCACCATTGGAGTTTATTGCTGGGGCAATCTTCGAGGTCAGAGCGGTACCGGATAACAACCGTTCAGGCGCAGAATGTCCCCGATCAGCAGCAATTCTGGTATGTGGGAAACTACACGCGTGATCCAAGTTATTATAGTGATAACGGGACTTATAACACCGGGTTATCCTTTTTTACGCGCGGCACGTATGACTTTGACAACAAATATTTGCTTACCGCAACGCTTCGCAGAGACGGAAGTTCAAAATACCAGCAAAAATGGGGGAACTTCCCTTCGGTGGGGCTTGGTTGGGTAGCCAGCAAGGAGGACTTTATGAAGGGGCAACACGTTTTTGATTTCCTGAAGCTGCGGGGAAGCTGGGGCAAGCTTGGTAATGATGCGGTAAACCCAAATGCAGGATACGCCATCGTAAATTCCGGCAACAATTATAGCGGGATATTTGGAAGTACCGGGACAACAAATGGTAATTATGTTCCCGGGTATACTGTAAATAATTTCTTTACGAACATTTCGTGGGAAGTCGTGACGGAGTGGGATGGAGGCATTGATTTTGAAGTACTCAATCACAGGCTAAAAGGTTCTGTCGACTACTATAATCGCGCTACGAACGGGGCTGCATTGAACGAAAATTTCCCGTTTGGAGCGCCCGCCATTTACGGCAACTGGGCAGATATGGTAAACCGCGGTTTCGACATCGCTGTGAGCTGGGCTGATAGAGTAGGTAAAGTAGGTTACCAGATCTCGGCAAATGCGTCTACTTTAAAAAACAGGGTAACGAATATCGGCAAGATTGCCAATATCCCCGGCGGAGTTTTTGGCTGGGCAGCGGAATATCCAAACATCATACAGGTTGGCCTGCCTATTTATTCGTTTTATGGATTTAAGACGACTGGGATTTACCAAAACGCCAAAGACATTTCCAGCGACCCGGCGGCGGTTAGCGCCAATGCATCCGCCCCTGGCACCGTCCAACCCGGTTTTTTTAAATATGCGGATCTAAACCACGATGGGATAAGAGATGCAGGCGATGAAACAGACTTAGGCAGTTATTTACCAAAAGTCACTTACGGTTTCAACATCTCTCTGAGCTATCTCAATTTTGATTTCAGTGTCGCTTGCCAGGGTGTATGGGGAAATAAAATATTGAACCTGAACAGGGGCGAATTTCTGAAAGCGCAAACTGCGCCCAACCTGGATTCAAAATTTATGGGGCGTCTCTGGACGGGCGACGGTTCAACCAACACTTATCCGTCAGCCTATGCGCTTTCGCAGGGGTGGAACAAAGAGGATGGAGGAAATTCATTTTTTGTAGAAAGCGGCGCTTACCTGCGTGTACAAAACATACAGCTGGGGTACAACTTCAAAATAGGAACGACAGCGCCGGTGGCATTGCGTGTATTCGCGACTGCCGACAGACCTTTCATAATTACGAAATACAGTGGCTTTACGCCCGAGATCAGTGGTCTTGGTTATGACAACCAGGTATACCCCGTTACGGCAACCTATAGTCTTGGCGTCAGAGCCACTTTCTAATAAAATTTAAAAAATACAATTATGATCTCCATTATAACCTTCAATAAAAAAATAATCGCCTGGATTCTGATAAGCGGCCTTTTTGCCTTTCCTGCGTGTTCCAAATTCCTGGATCATCCTGTGGAAAACCAGGCGCCGCCAACCACCATTGACTATACTGACCTAAGCCTGATGTATTCGCCCGTGTCCGGCGCTTATAAAGCCGTGACCAGGGGCGGGTATGCCACATGGATCCCAACATTTATGAAAACCTCGCAAAGCGACGATATCTATCCGCTGACGGGATATAGCGAAGTAAACAATCTTATCCATAACGGCGTGAGCGGCCCCGCGATACAAAGTTTTTGGGCGATCGATCAAACCTGGGTTAACGTCTATTCGGCTATCATCACCTGTAATAGCGCACTGGCCGAGCTTGCCAAGTTTGCCAGGAATATACCGGCAGGTGATGCTACCAACCAACAGCTGCTCCTCCGTTATCAGGCTGAGATCCGTTCTTTGATAGCGCTTGGACATTTTTTTATGTGCAGGTGGTACGGCGATGTGCCCATTCTGGGGCCGGAAAGTATCAGTCCGGCCAATTTGGACACCATTCACAAAAGCAAGCATCTGGCGGTGCAACAATATATCATCAATGAAATGAACTGGTGTATACCCAACTTAGAAAATGCGGCGCCGAACAAGGCAACGCACATCGGGGGGGTAACCCAATATACCGCGCTGATGCTAAAAGCCAAAACGGCTATGGATATTGCCGGCGGGGATAATGCGAGCCCTTACTGGGATACCGTACTGAATTGCACAAATCAGATCATCAACAGCGGCCTGTTTTCATTGTACCCGAATTACTATGAGCTTTGGAAAATACCCGGTAAACTTTGTGATGAGTCGATCCTTGAATTCCAATACTCCGACTTTGGAAGCACGACCGGCAACATCGTAACTTCCGGCGATGATGCAACAGGGTCACAATGGGCAAATCTTTTTCTCTTTCAGGGGCCAGCCAATAGCTACGGCGGTCTTATAAACGGGTCCGGATGGCTGGTGCCTTCAGACGACGCCTATAATTTTCTGACGGCCCGCAATGACACGATCAGAAGAAAAACAACTTTTGAGCGGTGTGGAATAAATGGAGACCCAAGCACTTACGCTGTTACGCCCGATGGGGATACCGTTTCCGGGAATGTCGCGCTTAGTAAATATTTTAATGGTAAGGCCTACACGCCTACCTCTGAAAGTAATGGAACGACAGGCTACTATGGTTCGAACAATAACATCCGTTTATGGCGTTATGCCGAGACCTTATTAATGAACGCCGAGGCCCTGATCCGCACGGGGCAAAATGGAGATGTGCCATTAAATTTGGTTCGAAACAGGGTGGGACTCCCTTCTCTTGCAAATGCAACTTTACAACAATTGCTGGACGAGCGCCGGGCTGAATTTATCTGCGAGTGGTGGGGCGAAAGGTTTAATGACCTCGTAAGGACCGGGCAGGCCGCCAGTGTGTTTTCCGGATGGGTGGCAGGGCAAAGCGAATTTTGGCCGACACCGCAACAGGAAATAAATTTAGACGCGAATTTGAAGTAGTAAATATCATAAGTAGATATTCTAAGTAGATATTATATAAGGCTCATAAAATCACTTTATGCATTCAGCATCTCTTCTATGCCTGGTCACGGCCCTATTTGGCGGACTGACGCTTTCCGGCCCGATGATCGGAAACAAAGGCGCAACAGTCGGAAACAA
>JARLGZ010000105.1 GCA_031292515.1 Puia sp.
CCAAAACCCCAAAACCCCAAAACCCCAAAACCCCAAGTCACCGCGCATGAGCCACCGTTGCATTTTCGGGAAAACATTAATCCTTCCGAATTCTTGTCTCCATATAAAGCTCATTGCAGATGGAAGCTCAGCCCTCACCCGACGACTTCGCCGACTACTCAGAAGAGGAGGACAAGAAGTCGCCCGAAGTGGTTCCCCTGAAAAGTACTCTCTCCGTTCAAAACACTTCCCTAGAGGTGGGCATAGCCTTCGACGAGCGCATGCTCCTTCACAAGTGCTTCTCAAAGCGCAAGAGCGAGCGACCAGAAAGACTTTTGGCCGCTATGGGGAGCCTCATTGCGGACGGGATATACCACAAATGCCTCCCCATCCCGGTTCGAGAGGCCCCAGAAGAAGCCATCCTGTTGGCCCACAGTAAGTCTCACCTTGAGAGCCTCAAATCGATTCCTTACGACTCGGCCTCACATGCGCTCCTTCCTGAGGGGGTCAACACGAGTCGATTCTTCTACGGGACCTACGAGAATTTGCACACCTATACAGCAGCAGTGGTATCGGCAGGCTGCGTGACAAGCGCGGTGGACTCAATGTTCGCCGCAGGGTCAGAGATGGTCTCAGCTTTCTGCGTCAACCGGCCGCCAGGACACCACGCAGGAAGGGACTCGGTGGCTGGATACTGCTTCCTCAACAATGTGGCAGTCGGGGTCCGATACGCCCAGAAAAAGTACGGGCTTGGGAAGGTTGCAATCATTGACTGGGACGCCCACCACGGCAATGAGACCCAGGACATCTTCAATGAGGATGGAACCGTGCTCTACGTTACGATGCAGCGATACGAGGACGGAAACTTCTATCCTGACTCCGGCGGATTCGAGGAGGTGGGGAAGGGCCGGGGCGAGGGACTGATGGTGAACATCCCGTGGAACACCGAGGCCCACTACAAGAAATTGGCGCAGATCTCCGACCCCGACTACATGCTCACCTTCCGCGAAATCGTCCTCCCGATTCTTGCAGAGTTCGCCCCCGAGGCCATCTTCGTCAGTTCCGGCTTTGACGCCATGCGCGGCGACAAGGTGGGTCGCATGCAGCTCTCTCCATGGGTCTACTACTGGATGACAAGGCAGCTGCAGAAGATCAACCCAAGATTGCTGCTGGTCCTGGAGGGCGGGTACAACCTGAAGATGCTCCCCCAAGGCATCGAGCACTGTATAAAGGCCTTGCTGGGAATTCCGGTGGAGACGCCGGCCGGGATGGAGAAGGCGGCCCCGTCAGAATTCGCCCGGAAGTCCGTGGAGCGGGTCAAGAAGGTCCAGAGTCGGTACTGGCGCTGTCTCAAGGATCACGCTGCCAAAAAGGTTTCACTTAGCATCGCGGATAAATAACGTTCGAATCGCTTTTCTAGCGAAAATGTGTGTGTGTGTGCGAAGAATCATGGGCCGGTAATGGGGTTTTGGGGTTTTGGGGTTTTGGGGTTTTGG
>JARLGZ010000106.1 GCA_031292515.1 Puia sp.
AAACCCCAAAACCCCAAAACCCCAAAACCCCAAAACCCCTTGGGAACCGATGGCAGGGGTTATTGATCAGATTATGCACTCGCCAAAACACATTTTACGAAAAAAGAAATGAAAATGAGGCTATGGCTCCTTTTTGTCCTACTTGTTCTCCGGGCTGAGTCGTGTACCATCAAGCTTTTTCGCACCCGATAGTTAGCTTCACCTCCTCCGTGGATATCGTCCCGACGAACGTTGCCTCGCAGAATTTCTCAATCGAGATCTATCTCCGCATTGCCGACTCCATTTCAATCGTAGCAGGATACTGTATACTCTTTATTATGTCACATCGGCCCGTAGTGTACCTTGCGGTCTGGTTCTCTGATCCACACATGTTCTCGACCTCAGTCGAACAATCCGTCTGCCCCTGCCATTTCACCTCGGCCGGGGATGCAGAATACTCTTACACGTCCTCCTGTGTCGGATACAACACTGCCTACGGGTCAATCCTGTATCCAACCATTGGCTTCCTCCCTGAGCAGAGCACCGTCGCAAGACTCAAGGTCTGGATAAACTGGCCCGAAACTCCTGCAGATAGACGAACTCAATCTTCCAGGACTTGATTCAAAGCTGATACTGGTCGTGTATGACAGCAACGGGGACGAGATCGTGGCAGCCAGACACGGGCTCTATTTTCACCCGAGCTGTATGGTGCAATCGACACTGAGGCGAGGTAGCGTCTGCGGGGACGACGGGGGATCGAACGAAGGTCAGCGTCAGATTCGCATCAGCGGTCGGGTACCTGCGTTCCGGTACAGACGCCTCTCATTCATCATGCTCTTGCTATAGTGATGATCGTCGCAAGTCTCCCGTCCTGCATGTCGGTGTTGAACAAATCCGAGCCTTCCTCCTGCGCATCACTTCTCCAGTACCCTGTTGGCCTCGGCAAATACTCCGTCTGCTCCTCCTTCGGCAACTCACTCCGCATAAGGAACGCGTACCAGCACCTCAGCAACGGGTCCACGATTTCCTTCTACGTCTCCCTCGCCTCGCCCCATAGCTGCGGCCCCGCGGACTACGTCAACGTTTCCGGCGTAAACGAGTTCAGTGGTCGGGCTCTCGAGTCCGCAGTTGTACCTCCTCTTCCTTCGCATATCGGATAGCTGTTCGGCGCGAGCACATTCACCTGTCCAGAGGAAATGTACTACAATCCTATGGATAATGCATGTGGCTGTTCAGGAGGACACAGATGGAATGGAACGTCCTGCAACTACGGCATAGAGGAAGATGTCAGTGGAGCCATGCTCGCGATATGGTTTTTGATTGCGGCGGTGGCGCTGGGCGGATGCGCGTATCTGGGGTACAGGAGGTGCAAGCCGCCCATTATATTTCCGGCCCAGAAAAGAGAAAATGAGAATATGCATAATTTCGCGATGGAAAGCACGGAGGTTTAGGGTATTGCTGCTAGGATTATTGTGGTGTCTAGGAGGAAAAGGTTCGGGGTTTTGGGGTTTTGGGGTTTTGGGGTTTTGGGG
>JARLGZ010000107.1 GCA_031292515.1 Puia sp.
ATGTATAGGGCGATGTAGTCGATGATCCCAGCAGGGTCGTCCCCTGGTAGTATTGTACCTGGCTGATCGTGCCACCGGAATCGGTCGCCGTCGCCTGCAAGACCACGCTATCCCCTTCGGTGTAGTTTGCCCCGTCGGCAGGCGCCGTCAGGCTCACCGAGGGTACGCTGAGCGGGAGTTTGGGGTATACCTGCAGCTCCTGCATCAGTACACTCCAACCCGATACATTGTAGAGATAGATTCGCAGGTAGCGCCCCGACATCGTGTTGGTCGACAGATCCACTGTCGTCATCTGGTAGTTTGAACCCGTAGGGCCCGACACCGGCTCGGCCGTGTTATAGGCCAGATCGGTCCAATGCGTCGTATCGGTCGAAAACTGAACCTTGAACGTATCCTGCCCCTTCCACTCGTTCCATAAAAGAACGACCTTACAGAGCGTATAGTTTTGACCCAGGTCGACATAGATCCACTGATCTCCGTCTGTCTCCGGATACCAGAACGTAGTGTTGTTTCCGTCTACTACATTGACAGCTCCATCGTCATAGCGGGAAGAAGCCACGGGCTGGCCGGCCGCTATATTGGACATCAGGCAGGTCGGCTGCGCCGAAAGACGGGTCAGGCTGAGCAGCAGCAGGATCATCAGGGAGTATATCGATCTTTTCATATTCATACTATTTGGAGAGTTATACTTATCTGGGGGTTTGCTATAAGGTGTTATTCATTTTATTGCGGAACATTGCTTATGGAAAGAGACCATCCTTTAGACTTGAGCAGCGCCACCGCTGCATCGCTCGCGCTGCTGCGGGTTGTTCCGCCGCTGTTCACGTAAAAGTGACCATTGTTCACTCTTTGCCCCGCCCCTGCTGCCACCTGGATGAAAAGATTATCGATCACGCCGGTAGGGATAGGCACTATCGGGTTGGCTGCCAACCCATTTCTACCTGCTGTAATAAGCACTGTATTCAAATTGGTCAGTGCAGTGAGGTCTTCCCGGTTCCAATCGTCATCTGCGATATCCAGGTATTGGAGATCCGTGAAATAGGTGTTCCAATCCGATTTCAGGCGGCTGATCTTAAATGTAGTATCCTGGTAGTTGACACCACCCCAATACGTGATGATTGTATCAAGACCTTTGTTGTACTGCATGAAATCCTGGGTGTAGCCGACATTCGTGACGAAATTCTGTCCCGCGTCACCGCTGTTGAACCAGAACCTTTTAACACTATGGATGGTGCTCCAATTGGTAATATTAGCTACTGAGGTCATGCTCGACTGATGGTAACTGGAGCCCCCTAATTCAAACATCTGCTGAGGCAAATTGCCGCGAAGATTGCGTAATAGGGTGAGGCTGGTGGCCGGATTGAAATAATTGTCAAAAACAGGACCGCCCCCATCGTCGTTGTGATAAAAGGTCAGGGTTTTCGTAGAGGAATCCGGATAAGAGTGAACATAATAAGGATCGTTCGGTGTGGAGTAGGGCCCCGAGAAATAATTCCTGGTGGTATTGGCCGGTAGCGTTACGCCGCCATTGCTGGTGTCAGGATTCAGCGCCATACCTGTACCATCTCCGAAGTCGACATAAGCCCCGTCCATATTCAGCACCGCGTCCATTTTATTAAAGGGCAGGTCCGCCTGATAATACCGCAGACCCGTCACGGCGGCCGGCAGCGGCTGTCCGCTGTTCAGCGTGAACTGGAAATGCATCGAGTCGGCTCCTGCCGCCAGCGTTCCGATCGCCGCATCGCCGGTGTCACCGTTCCAGAGACTGACATACTGCGCCTGATTGGTGGCATTGCCGAGTAGATTGCCCGCCACGCTAAAGACCCCGACCGGGTAACTGAGGGTCGCCGTCCCTTTGAAAGTCTGCATGGAGACGATGGCGCAGCCGCTGCCGCAACCGCTGACAGCCTGGTATTGGTAGTCAAAGGTCTTGAGGATATTGTGGTCCTGGTCACGGATCCGTTTGAGCCGCTGCAGGCCATCGTATTCGTAGTAGGTGATCCGGCTGGCGACATCGTCCTGGCTGGTCATCCCCACCAGCGGCGTATAGGTATAGCTCGTCATCTGCGCCCCCACCGGGTAGAGCCGGAGTTCGTCGATATGACCCGAGCCGCTGATAGAAATCGTCGTCTGCCCGGTCACCTGGTGTTCATAATAGGTCCAGCCGCCCGTGCTCTTGCCTTTTTGGGGGTATCCCGACAGGGTGCCGGCGATCGTATAGGCGGAGGTGTTCAGGGTCCAGTACGATACGATATAGGTAGTAGAGCTGGTTAGACCCGATTTGCTGATGGCGCTACCCAGGATACAGGAACTGTTACCCGTGATAGCGGTTGTCGTATCAATGGTGTTGCCTGCGATCGTCCAGCCACCGCTGCCATCTGCTTCGAAGGAGGTATAGGCGGTGTTTGTGTCGGAGGCGTTTATCACTTCCGCGATGGGATAGTTAAGATTATAGTCCCATACATAAGACTTATAGTAGTCTCCGGTTTTATGCTGCTGCAGAAGATCGCCATAGCTTCCATATTGGTCCATCGACACCCTGGGTTGATAACTTCCATCCATGGTAAAGGAAGAAGCCGTTATCGTCGCCGGGCTAAAGCTTGCTGACGGGGAAGGAGACTCCCACTGATAAATGACATCCGGCAGGGGGACCGTGGGTTTATACGAAGTCAGAATAGCGCGCAAGGTGCGAAGATTGGTGCCGTCCTGGTTGGATTTCTGAACAATATTTTCAATAACCGGTCCGATGATATTTTTCTGCTGTAGGTTTAGGATACCCTGCGCTGCCGAATTCGTTGGGGTTCCTGTGATCGGGTAATCGATAGGATAGGTTTTGTTGGTGATGACAAATTCGTTTTTGGAATTTGTCATTTTGGTGGTACTTGGCAACAAGGTATTCTGGTCGTAGACAAACGAGGTCGAAACTTTAGAATCGTTCAGGGCATTGTCGAAATTTTCCGTGACGGTTGAATCCAGATTCTGATATGCAGAGTAGATGTCATAACCGGTATATTTAAATTCGGAAAATGGATTGTATCCGTTGCCGAATGCGGGCGTGCAGTTGTTGGAAGCACCCATCTGAGAGTTCAGATAATAGGCAGCAACTAAGCCTTTTGTCGTATCCATCCCGATTGGCTGTGAGTAATAGTTAGATACACGTTTAAGAATCGAATAGTTCCCGCCTCCCTGGTTGACATAATCCTCCCGTTTTAACAATAGACCTCTTTGCCATTCCTGGCTGCAAGGAGGAGTAAATGGAAAGTAGTCCTGGTAGGTCGGCGGATAGCCGGTTTGACCACCGACAAGATTTACTATCTGGAACAGGATATCCCCCGGGGTGGAATAGTTGTAGACAGAATACCCCAGGTCATTGCCCGCATTGTCGGTCATTCTTTCCGTCACGACTGAATAACCAGTAACCGACCCGTGTGTTAATGTCAGCGGGTAGTTGGTATTGGAATTCAATATCATCAAGGGGACAATATTCGATTCAATAGGGTCGCCATTCCCGCTCAGATCCTGTCCACACATCAAATCTCTTGCTGTCAGATAACAATTATTCCAAAGCAAAGAAACCGAGGACGCTAAATTTCCGCTGGAGGTGATTGTTCCGTCTATTGTGGTCTTGTATTCATAGTTCTTTGTGATGGACAAACTGCTTATAGGGTCCGTATGAACGATTTGCTTGATCCGTAGACCGCCCTCGCTTTGTTCGTTTGCAGCCGGGGGCGGCACATATTGCGTCTCGTTTCTGCCGGGAATGGAAATCGTATAAGAGCAATTGGGGCCAGAGGAAGAAAACGAATAGATCGAATAGGTTCCGTTAGCCAGGTAAAAACTGGCCCCCACAGTAGGGTTTCCAACTGATTGGGCGATCACATCGTTGCTGGAAAGGACGGTCGTGCCTCCCAACTGTACATTAAATCCATAGGGCAAGGTCTCGCCGGAACTGGGTACGGCCGTGAAATTACAGTTGGTCACATTGAAGGTGAGATTGCTGCCTCCCGCGCAGTTATTGACAGTAAAGGTGCCGATTAATTGATTATTCGAATTCGCCGATACGGTATAACTGGCGGCGGGAATAACGATCGTATTGCCGCAAGGATTTGATACCAACGGGATGCTGTTGAGTTCATAGGTGAACTGAGTGGTTCCTCCCGTGGGATAAACGATTTCCTTCAGAATGCCTTGTTGCGCGTAAAGCAGATTGGGATCCCGCCCCATGATTACTGGAACTGCGATGGGTCCAAGATACTGTGTGGAGTTTTGCAGGTTTTGCAACAGAGAAGTTTGGCCGTTTCCGTTGAAATAGCCCCAGGTGTCCTGTTGAGCCGAGAATTTAGAAGGAAGGCCGATGTTGGTTTCGTACTGCATTTGGTATTGGTTGTCGATCTTATCCGTTTCTACATTGATCTCGTCGACACCCATCAACATCAATCTTCTGTTTAGGGAGGGCCTGCTATAGTCTACCGTACCGATAGCGGGAGTTGTTTCTGCCGAGCAGTCGACCTGAGCCGGTGAGTAGAGTGTATTGCCCGATAAATAGTTGTAAACCAATGAATCTTTCTTAATGAGCCGGCCATTATTGTCCAGCACGTCGATCTCCGAAAGATATTTATCCCCCAGCAGATCGCATCTGTTGCCACCGGTAACAAAGTTCACTGTGCCGTTCCGACTCACAATGCTCTTTAGCCGGAATCCATAGATCCGCTGGAATTCAAAGCTGGTTGTATTAAGGGGAGGAGGCGTAGTAACCCCTGAACAAATCAATACTGCTCCATCTGCTTGGATATAATTTGTCTGTCCCTTGAAATATTCGCAGACGGTGTTATAACTCTCGTAGTTCAGCGTTACCGTGTCCCCCGTCGGCGTAATGATCTGCGTGAGAAACCATGTTTCAGAAGAGACGTCAGGGTGGTTGGAGCCACCGGAGCCATCGTCAGAGGTGGGCCCTCCGACATAGCCATTCACCGTTTGTCGGGTGGACGGGCTTATTTCCGGCTGGTCGAATATATACACCGTCCCGTCCGTGTTGGTGATCTTCCAGGCCCAGCCGAACACCGGATCGGTAAAGGATTCGATCTTGATTTTTGTATAAGGTATCTGGGAAAAGGTCAAATCTTTGTTAATATAGAATTGACCCGACTTGTCCAAAAAATTGAAATAAAACATATCCGGTTGGGAATCGTAGTGGCCCTGCAGGATCGCCGTGAGTTCACATTTTGTCAGCGTAGGCTTGATGAGCCTTGTATTGAGGAAAGTCATATCGGAAAGGCCCATTACTGATGATGTGACAGCGCCGCCAGCATTTAACGCCCAGCCCAATCCCGTCCACGATGCATCTTCTGTCACTTTAAAACCGGCACTGTGATACATCAGGCTAATGGGAATTTCGAGGCTGCCTACTTTTATTGTATATATCGGTATCTGTATTTGGGTGGTGCCGTTATAAAGCGAAATAGGCTGATCATTGAATTTGAACAAGCTGGCTACGTTTGGTGAAGGCCCGATCACTCGCTGCACATCCTGTGTCTCGGCCTGAGCATAAGATTGATGGCGGATGGATATTATAAACAATAACGCCAGATAAAATATCTTCCTGAAATTCTTCATTGTCATTATCTTTAGAAAGTATAGCCAACTTTAAACACGATGGGACTTGTCCGTGGTACTTGTGAATAACTCAACGCGTCAAAAAGCAATTGGATATTGCCCGTCACTTTGCTGCTGACCTTGTATTTCTTCTCCAGTCCGATAAGCCCTGTTTTGGTCCAGTTCGAGATCCCGGGGATCTGCAGAGAGGGTGCGACAGGTTGAAAGTTGTAGCCGTAAGCTCCCATGCCATAGATGCTCCCCTTGATCTTCATCTCCAGCCAGGACTGCAGGCTCGCCCCATTGCTGCTGACCCGGATATGCTTGATGTCCTGGCCCCAACCGATTAGGTACCCCGCCGAGACGCCGATCGTGTTGCGGTCGTCCAGTTTGTAGCCAAGTGACAGGGAGATATTGGTGGTCGTCGGAAATGCATAAGTGGACCGGGCCGTCTGCAGGCTCGCTCCATATACAAGCCTATGTATCAATAACTTAGTATGTTGAGAGTTCGGCCGAAAATCGGGGATTGCCTGGTCACTGCCACTGCCGCCGGCCTGGGTGACTTTGTTTTTCCAGTTTGCCAGCGCCGTCCTGGACGCCTGGATATTCTGCTGTACCATCCCTGCGGCGTTGGGGCCACCGGCTGCTACCTGTGATTGCAGCAGCGATTGGATACC
>JARLGZ010000108.1 GCA_031292515.1 Puia sp.
ATATGATAAGAAGGTATGTGAAATATCAGGAAGGCGAGGAGCGCAAGGAGGAGAATAACCAAAAGGGATTCGACTTTGACCTTGGAACTTAGCCTTCGGCTTCATCCATAAATCCACCTGCTTTGCAGGTGGTAGTTTAATGTTTCTTCGTAACTATTCGTGTTCTTTCATTTGCGTCTCACAATTCATATTAATTCGCGTCTCCCCCTTCGCGTCCATTCGGGTCTGAATTACTTAACCACCACCTCCTTTATCACCCTCTCTCCAAGCGCCTCGTTAACCCTTTGGATAATCTTCTCTTTCTGGTAGAGTAATTCCTGCCGTAGCGGCGCCATGGTCGTATTGATATACAGGGTATGTCCGTGTATCTGGATCTTTTCCGTGTAGCGGGCAACCGTCTTGCCCATGATCTGCTCCCATACTTCTTCTATCTGCAAGGCCTGGATGGAACCTTTCAGACGGCTGTTATTCAAAAACAGCCTCAGTGCATCGCCTAGTGAATGTTCACCCATGAGCGCAAGTTAGTGAAACCTTTGACAGAAGCGAATAAAATCAACGATATGACGGCCAAAAGGAGTGCCGTCCCGAAGCATCCTTTTACAGGGACACGACCTGGCTTTCCGGGGGAGGCTTTCGGCTCATCGGATGAAGGCGCGGGGGCTCCCTGTCTCTCTGCCAGGATCTCCGCCCGGGTATGGAATTGCGGCGACACGCCCGCAATCAGGTCATATCCTGTCTCGCTGACCATCCATTCCCGGCAATTAAAATACAAGGGTTCCGTTTTCGTCATACGTCCCATGGTCCTGGCAATCCGCAGCAATTCCGCTGCATACAGGCGAAGCCCTTCTTCGTTGGCGCTGATCATCCCGAATTCGCCGGTTGGGTCCGTGGTATAGGAAAAATAGGCATTTGAACAATCGGATCGTTCAAGGAATTCAATAGAGGGGTCAAGGTCGGATAACATAAATTTGGCAGGTTTTGGCTTTTAGGAGTAGTAGTAAAGTCAAAATAAATGTAAATTATTTTGGCAAATTCCCGCGGCTTTTGTCGATTTTTTCTGGCAGTTTTTATCCTTATCTATAATTGAACGACCTGGCAGGGGATAGACAGGTGATCCAATTGCCTTTCGATACGTCCGGGATGAGTATCGGTGATGAAGATCTGGCCTTTGTTATGGATACATACCCGGTCAAGGAGGTTGTGCATTCTTTGCTCATCCAGTTTTTCGAATACATCGTCTAAAAGCATCAGCGGGGGGAAACCTTTGGCCTCCTTCAGCATTTCATATTCAGCCAGCTTCAGGGCGAACAAAAGGCTTTTGCGCTGTCCCTGGGAAGCAATGTTTTTAAAGGATTGTTCCCTGAACCGGATCTCGATATCGTCTTTGTGGATTCCGCCACTTGTCCTTTGCAACAGCAGATCCCTGCTTCGGAACCCGGACAGGAGTGCCGGAAATGCCGTCTCGTGTAATTGACTGTCATAAGCCAGTTCGATCGGCTCTTCCCCGCCGGCGATACCGGTATACAATTGTCTGACCAGGGGCAGCATCTTTTGCAGGAAAGAAGCCCTCTGTGTGAACAGGTAATCACCCGGTCCTGCCAGTTGACTGTCGTAGACATCGAGCAGGCTCAGGTCCTTTGTCTTCATTTCAGATACCGATTTCAGAAAGCCGTTTCTCTGCTGCAGGATCCTGTTATATTCGATGAGACTTTGCAGGTATTTGGGATTGAGTTGAGAACACAGGGCATCCAGGAAGCGCCGCCTCTCTTCGCTGCCTTCAGAAATGATCCGGATATCATCCGGGGCAATAATAACACAGGGAAACCGGCCGACGTGTGCCGAAAATCGCTCATAGACTTCTCCGTTCAGGGAAAATTCCTTTTTCCCCGTCTCCCGGAGGATACAGATGGCCCTGAAATCCGCTCCGTTCTTCTCAAAATGGCCTTCTATCCGGAAACCTGCATGGCCGTGGTGCACATTCTGCTGGTCGGATTTGGCAAAATAGCTCTTGGTGACGCAGAGATAGTAGATGGCATCCAGCAGATTGGTTTTACCGATGCCGTTCCTGCCGCTCAGGCCGATGACCCTTTCCCTGAATTCGAAAGCGGCTTTTCCGTAGTTCTTGAATTGTACGAGCGATATGTCTTTTAGTCTAAGCAACCCCCAATATTCGGTCAAAAAACGTATATTTTATGGGTTCTTTTTCTTTTTTACCCCGTATATTTGCCCCCGCTCGGGGCCGGGTTCCGGTCTGTAATCTCAAATTTTTGAAAAGTGGCTACTAAGTTTTCAAAGGAAACCTACCTGTATTGGTACGAATTAATGCAGTTAATCCGCCAGTTTGAGCTGATGGCGGAGGAGAAATACAAAATGGAAGGCAAGATCCGCGGTTTTTTTCATGCTTATGTGGGCCAGGAAGCCATCGCAGCCGGCTGCATGACCGCTACCAAGCCGGAAGATCCGTTTATCACCGCTTACCGTGATCATGGACTGGCTCTTTCGAAAGGTGTCAGCGCCAATGCCTGCATGGCTGAACTATACGGCAAGGCTACCGGAGCCGCAAAAGGCAAGGGCGGAAGCATGCACTTCTTCGGGGTCGATGTGAGATTCTTCGGAGGTCATGGCATTGTGGGGGCACAGATCGGGACAGGAGCGGGTCTGGCATTTGCCGAGAAATATAAGGGTACGGATAATGTCTCGCTGACCTTTTTTGGCGACGGCGCCGCGCGGCAGGGAATGCTGCACGAGGTTTTCAACCTTGCCATGCTCTGGAAACTACCCGTCGTATTCATTTGTGAGAACAATAACTACGCGATGGGCACCTCCGTCGAGAGGACGTCCAATGTCGTTGATATTTACAAGCTGGCCGACGCCTACGAGATGCCTGCCGATTCGATCGACGGGATGAGTGCGGAGGCGGTGCATGACGCGGTCGTCAGGGCCGTAAAAAGAGCCAGATCTGGCGACGGGCCTACTTTGCTGGAGATCAAGACCTACCGTTACAAGGGACATTCCATCTCCGATCCCCAGAAATACCGTACAAAGGAAGAAGTCGAAGAATACAAACAGAAAGATCCTATACAGCTTGTATTAAGCACGATCCTGGCAAAGAAATATGCCACACAGGCCGAGATCGACGCCATCGACAAGCGGGTAGGAGATACCGTTAACGAGGCCGTGAAGTTTGCAGAGGAATCTCCCTGGCCCGATGACAGCGAAGTACTTAAAGATGTGTACCTGGATAAGCACTATCCTTTCATTGTAGACTAGTCCTCATTCTTTAAAACCTGGATCGTAATATCCAAACAAAAAACGAGAAAAAACAAGATGTCTGAGATCAAACACCCGGCCCATTTATCCGAAGAGACGAACGTAGTAGATGAACTGCAACATTCCTGGAACCGGTATGGGAAACAGATCAGCTATGCCGTCATCGTCGCTATATTGGTCGTAGGAGGAATTTTCGGTTATAAGAATTTTGTCAGCGGCCCCAACGAGACAAAGGCTTCCGAATCGATGTTCCGCGCCGAAGAGTATTACCGCATGGACTCTGTTCGCCTGGCCCTCAACGGGGACAATGTGAACGCCGGCTTCCTGAAGATCATATCGAAATACGGCGGCACAAAGGCCGCAAAGCTGGCTGCTTTCTATGCAGGTACCTGTTATCTGAAAATGGGCGATTTTAATAATGCCGTTAAATACCTGAAAGACTATTCCAGCTCCGCGGAGCAGGTGCAGGTAAGGGCCTTCGGCCTCCTGGGCGACGCCTATTCCGAGTTGAATAAAAAGGAAGAAGCCGTCGAACAGTATAAGAAAGCTGGCACTTATTCCGAAAAGGATCAGCTGTTCTCGCCGAAATATCTTTTCCGTGCCGGCTATCTGTACGAGAGCATGGGAAAGACCAAAGAAGCGATAGAAATGTATCAGCTTGTAAAGGATAAATATCCGGGTTCACAGGAAGGTTACGATATCGATAAATACCTGGCCAGGCTGGGTGTTACAAAATAATCATCTCGGTCCGTCAACTGATGGATTGGCTATGGGAATAAGGCTATGGCAGAAGTAAGCAATAGTAATTTATTAAAGACAGGAACAGGCATTCTGAACACACAGGATGCCTGTGTTGTCATTGTACGTACGGAATGGAATGCGCCCGTAGTGGATGCCCTTGAGAAGGGTTGCCTGGAGACACTTGCAGCTGCGGGTATCAGCGGTTCAAAAGTGATTACCGTTCCCGGCGCCTTTGAGATTCCCTTTGGAATCAGGAGCTATTGGGACCGGCATAAATACAAGGATGATAAACCGCTGGCGTTTATAGCCCTGGGCTGCGTCCTTCGCGGCGATACACCCCACTTCGAATATGTATGCAGGGCAGTCACTGATGGAATTCTGCAACTAAATCTATCCCTTCCCATCCCTACCATTTTTGGGGTTCTGACCGTGGATAACCAGCAGCAGGCCGATGAGCGGATTGGCGGCAAACACGGTCACAAAGGATCTGAAGCTGCGATTACTGCATTGAAAATGATCGAATTAGTGATGTCTTTTAAAGCTTAAAAAAAGGTGACGGTACAGCTTTTTATACCTTGTTTTGTCGATCAGCTATACCCGCAGACGGCCTTCAATATGGTCAGTGTACTGGAGCAGGCGGGTTGTACCGTTGAGTATAACACGGAACAGACCTGTTGCGGTCAGCCGGCCTTCAACGCCGGTTTTCGGGACGATGCAAAAGAGGTATGCTCAAAATTCCTCAAAGACTTTTCAGGTTCGGATTATGTGGTGGCGCCGAGCGCCTCCTGCGTGGGATTTGTGAGAAATTATTATCCTGCGCTTTTCGATAATTCTTCCGTGCATAACGATGTAAAGGACCTTCAGAAAAGGGTTTTTGAGTTTTCTTCCTTCCTGGTAAATGTGCTGGGGGTGGAGGATCTGGGAGCGGTATTGAAGGGAAAGGCCACCTATCATGATTCCTGCGCTGGTCTCCGCGAATGCCGTATCAAAGAAGAACCCCGTAAACTATTGTCCCGCGTACGGGGGCTGGAGCTGATCGAAATGAATGATGTGGAGACCTGTTGCGGATTCGGGGGGAGTTTTGCCGTAAAGTTCGAGTCCATCTCTGTCGCCATGGCCGATCAAAAAGTGAACAACGCCCTGGCTACCGGGGCCGAATATATCATTTCCACCGATCTTTCCTGCCTGATGCACCTCGATGGCTATATAAAATACAAAGGCTACGGCATCAAAACCATGCATATAGCAGATGTCCTCGCTGCGAAATAGACATAAAAATAAGACCACCCAAATTACCGAAGTAACCGGATGGTCTTGACCCTTAAAACAACCTGTCGCAAGAGTTAAATAAGATAAAATAATCAGACCTTCATTTAAAACTACGAGATCAGGCATTTCTTGGATTTCAAAAAGTCGCCTTTTTTCAAAAAAGAACGGCTTTTTGGCTAGGGTTGCTATTAATTCCTTGTCAATCAATTATATAGCAGTCTAAGAAATTTCAACCCTTTATTTGGGCAGCAGGACCCCATCGATTACATGTATCACACCGTTGCTCTGGTAAACATCCCTGATCGTTACAACAGACCTTCCGCCGTTTTCGTCTTCCAGGACGATCTTTTTCCCCTTCATCATCACCCGGAGCTTCCCGCCGGCCACGGTCGTCAATTCCGCCGTTCCATTCCCTTGTTTGATGAGGTCCGCCAGCCGTTTCGAATCGAGTTTCCCGGCCACGACATGGAAGGTCAGGATTCCTGTCAGTTTGGCTTTGTTCTCGGGTTTTACCAGTGTTTCGACGGTGCCTTTGGGTAATTTGTCAAAGGCTTCATTGGTGGGCGCAAATACGGTGAAGGGACCTGCACCTTCAAGCGTTTCTACCAGGCCGGCGGCTTTTACGGCGGCCACGAGGGTGGTATGGTCTTTCGAGTTGACGGCATTTTCGACGATATTCCTGGAAGGATACATCGGAGCTCCGCCAACCTGGACGGTCATCTCCTGTGCAAAACTGGTGTTTAATGCCAGGGCGGAGGCCATCATTAATCCTATATTTTTTATGATCTTCATGAAATAGTTTTTTGTTTCTTGAATATAGTGTTGTTTTACTCGCTGGTGTCTTTTACATGTAATCAACAGGGATACATACGGTGAGCTGTTTCGTTCCGGATTTAAGAATGCGATATTTTTTAATGCGACTATCATCAGATACAAAATCAAATATTCGATCTATGGCCCATTGGCTCGTTAAATCAGAACCCTTCAAATATAGTTGGGAACAATTCGAAAAGGATAAGCTGACTACCTGGGATGGCGTTCGCAATTACGCGGCGAGAAACCATCTCAAGACGATGAAGAAAGGCGATGAGGTATTCTTCTATCACAGCAACGAAGGCACCGAGATCGTCGGGATTGCGAAGGTAGCCAGGGAATATTACCAGGACCCGACCACGGAGGAGGAAGCCTGGGTTGCGGTAGACCTGAAGCCTTACCGCAAGTTGAAAAAGCCGGTAAGCCTTGTCCGGATCAAAGCGGATAAACGTCTCGCTTCGATGGCCCTCGTTCGTCTGGGTCGTCTTTCGGTGCAGCCTGTGACGGATGAGGAGTGGGATATCGTGATGGAGATGGCCGGCGAATAGACCGCAACCGGGCAATATTGATGCCTGGTTGACGTATTTAAAGATATCTACAATTTACACGTAAATGAAAGCCGCTATTCAAGGTTGCCTTTTCGGAGTTGTTTTATTGCTGACCTGCTCTCAGGCCATGAACGCGCAGATACATGTCCTATCCGTGAGGCCGGAACTGACCGCCGCCAATATCCGGTCTGTACACGGAGACCATCTCGCATACCTGAATACGAAAGTCTTGTCCAGGCATCGACTCGTCGTGTCGATTCCGGGAACTACGGCTTCCGCCAAGAGCCTCATGCAGTTCGATACCATTGCCGCCAACATAGGCTATCATGTCATCAGCCTGGATTATGACAACAATGTCGTCACGACGACCTGTAGTACCAGCAATGACAGCAGCTGCTTCGACAGGTTCCGGGAAGAGATCGTCTTTGGAACGCCCGTCAGCCCGATCGTCCAGGTTGACAGCGCCAATAGCATAGTCAACAGGCTTCAGCAACTCTTACATTACCTGGTGAAGACCTATCCGAAACAAGGCTGGCAGGAATACATAGGCGCGGAAGGGATCCAATGGGATAAAATCGTCGTTGCCGGCCATTCCCAGGGATCGGGTCACGCCGCGTTCCTGGCAAAAAAATTCAAAGTAGCACGGGTGCTGGTCTTTGCCGGTCCCCAGGACTACCTGGTCAATTTTCATGCGGCGGCGTCCTGGGAGAGAACGCCCGGTAAGACCGATCCCTCCCGGTATTTTGCGTTTCTGCATACCGAAGACCCATACGATTTTCGTAAGCAGTTATATAACTGCCGGAAGCTGATGGAGATGAAAGGCTTCGACACCCTCTATGTCCGGCCGGATAGCTCGCTTACAACCGACAAGCATATTTTCATTACAAACGTTAAGACAGGAAATCCGCATGAATCCATGATCCAGCCGGAGTTTTCCCATGTTTGGGAATACATGCTGGAGGCGCCGCTGAACAATTAACAGATCATACAGGTTACCTTTTCGTCCCGGGAAGAATAAATGATTATTCCCGGGATTTTTTTTGTTGGTTATGTAAATTTTGTTTTCCTGCATCTTACCCTTCACACGCATTAAAAAAAATATTTTATGCTCCTTGTACGAACCGCGATGCCGGCGGCATTGCTGCTATTGCTTTGCGCTGCCTGTAATAGCCATGAAAAAAAAGAGAAGGTTCTTCTATCTGAAAATAATAAATGCAGTAAGAATGTTTTGTCCCATGACCAGGAGAGTTTCGAAAACTCCGCTGACACCGCATCCATTGCATTGACGGGCGGGGCGGGCAATGAACTTATGGAAAAACCTTCCAATAAGGAGGAGGATAATAAAGGGAAGGACAAAGGGATTCCTGCCGGAAAACCGCTTCCGGCAAACGGGGACTGGGACAAAAAAATTGTCAAGACGGCGGATCTGAGCCTGGAGGTAAAAAACTATAAAAATTTTGATGGCGTCCTTCGCAATACCGTCAAGCGGCTGGGTGGCTATATAGCGCGGGAAGAGCAGACGCAGTCCGGTTACAAGATCGAAAACACGGTGGTCATCAGGATACCGGTAGCACAATTTGACGATGCCGTAACCCGGTTGACACCCGATAGTGAAAAACTGACCGGTAAAAAAATAAGTGCCGATGATGTGACCATGGAGGTCGTTGACACGAAATCCCGCCTGGAAGCCAAACAAAGGGCCCGCTCGCGTTATCTTGATTTGCTTAAGAACGCAAAGAACATGGACGAGATTTTACAGGTGCAAAGCACGATCGACGAGATACAGGAACAGATGGAAGCGGCTTCGGGAAGGATCGGCTATCTGGGTCATGAGGCCACATTCAGCACGATCAACCTGGATTTTTACCAGGTATTGGATGCCGGTGTGCAGGGGGACGAGAAACCTTCTTTCGTCCACAAATTCGTCGAAGCCTTTAGGACGGGACTGGACGGAGGCGCAGACCTGATGATCGTGATTGTATCACTTTGGCCTCTTTGGGTCATGGGGGGATTGACCTTCCTGGGAATCAGAAAATGGCGTTCCGGCAAAATAAAAAAGAACCCCGCCACCGTATCATAATCGGCTTTATCAAAGGTTTTATTTATTTTCGGGGCCGTTTATTTTCAATTCCCCCATTATGAAAGAGAGCTCTTCCCGCAAAAAGAAACTCGTTGTGCTGACAGGCGCCGGCATCAGCGCGGAGAGCGGTCTGCGGACCTTTCGCGACAGCGACGGGCTCTGGGAAGGCTATGAGGTGACGGAGGTGGCGACGCCCCGGGGCTGGAGAAAAAACCCCCAACTCGTGCTGGATTTCTATAACATGCGGCGCAGGGATGTCGGCAATGCCGTTCCCAATGCCGCTCACATCGGCCTGGCTGAATTGGAGAAGGATTTCGACGTACATATTATCACCCAGAATATAGACGATCTCCATGAGCGCGCGGGTAGTACCCGTGTCCTGCACCTGCATGGCGAGATCTTTAAAATGCGCAGTGAAGCCGATGAATCGCTGGTATATGAGATAAGAGGAGATATAAGTCTGGGTCAGTTGGCGACAGACGGCACCCAGTTACGACCGAATATCGTTTGGTTTGAAGAGCCCGTCCCGATGATCGGGGAGGCCATTCCCCTGGTTAGATCCGCCGACATCTTTGTCGTGGTAGGCACCTCCCTGGTCGTGTATCCCGCGGCAGGGCTGGTGGACTATGCCCCCGCACACGCCCCAAAGTTCATCGTGGACAAGAAGATCCCCTATACTTCCCCCATCCATAACCTGGTCGCCATCGAGGAGCCGGCTTCGGTAGGGGTGAACCTGTTGAGGGAGAGACTGGCGATGCTCGTATAAGAGGAAGATCCGAATTTAAGGTTTCCCTAACAAACAGTTTTCTAACATTGCAGCCCATGGAGATCAGGAGCCCGCAAAACATTGCAGTAAAGAAGTGTCTGTTATCGGCCATTCTATGTGTTGCCCTGCAAAGCTCTTTTTCCCAACCGGGATCCTATTCGCCGCCGGCACGCCCGGTGCAGCAGTTGCAGGATTGGCTGCGGACGAATACGCCTTCGGGATATAATTCGAAGTACAAGCATCTTACGCTCGTTCCGCAAGGGAACCTACATTATCTTTATCCACTTTGGCTGGGGTTGAAAGAACCCGCGAAGTTTAAGGACATTTATTCGACTGCCGGTTACAACGAAGAAATGAGCCAGCTTCTCTCATTTGCGGGGGACTACAAGTCGGCCCTCGAATATATGGCCCGAAACTACGACACGCTCGATGACGAGGCCCGGCAGAAAATATACAGAACGGTTGCCGGGATAAAAGACATCCAGCATGTCGACGCGCGCAGATATATCTCTTTTGTAGCGCATACGCACCGCGTGGTCATGATCAACGAGGCCTATGGCAAACCCTTGCACAGGGCCTTCCTGCTTTCCGTACTGGGAACTTTTTACAGGCAGGGGTTTCGCTACCTCGCCATGGAAATGCTTAACAACAACTCCAACCAATCCCTCTCGCGCCTGACCATGCTTACGGGTCATTACAGTTCAGAGCCGGTCGCCGGGGAATTGATACGGACTGCCATAGACATGGGTTTCAAACTGGTATCTTACGAAGATACGGCGGCGTTGGGTCATACTCCGACGCAGCGCGATTCCATACAGGCCTTGAATATCTGCAAGGTGCTGCAGCAGGATGATTCCGCCCGGATACTGGTGTACGGAGGATACGCCCATATCAGTAAAAGGAACTCGGGGGATGGCTATATCCCGATGGGGCTTGCTTTCCAGCGCATATCGGGGATCGAGCCTTATACGATCGATCAGACGGATATGACCGAACAGAGTAATCTTGGCTACGGAAGTATCTTCTATGAAGCCTATATCCGTCGCTTTCCCATTACGGTCGCCTCCGTCCCCCTGTTCAACAACCAGCCGGTAAACATCACGAACGACGACCTGTTCGATCTTACGATTATTCATCCCCCGACCGTCTATAATGATGAAAGACCTTCCTGGCTCTCCCTTGAAGGCGCCCGGAAGGCCTTATATGTCAGACCCCCGGCAAAGAATACCTTCCTCGTACAGGCCTACTATCAATCCGAACTGGCTACGGAGGACAATAAGACGGGGCAGCTGATCCCTGCCGATCAGACCTACTATCCTTCTGCCAGGAATAACTACCTGCTCTACCTGCGCAAGGGTAAATATGTGATCGTATTCAGGGACCTGGAATATACGGTCCTCAACACCTTGAATATCGAGGTCGAATAAGATCAGCCCACCGTCTCCCTGAATTGTACCCCGTGATCGATCAGTTCCTCCAGCACAGGTATATAGATTTCCGGCAGGATGGGGATATGGAGCCCTTTCAGTCCGATCTTTCCCTCCAGGATGAGTTTTGCGGCAATGCCCAACGGGAGTCCAACCGTTTTTGCCATGGCGGTCCGGAGGTAATCGTCGCCTTCTACTACCAGACTGCTCTGCATGCCAAGTCTTTTGCCTTGTATCGTATAGTCCAGTTCGTGCAGCATGACGATCATATCCCGGTCGTCAGGGCGCATTGCCAGTCTTGTCTCCAGGAGGTATTGCAGGGCGTCCGCGCTGCTTTTTGCCTTGACAGGCAAGGGCTCATCGTCGAAGAGCCCCAGGAATTGAAAAAGACCCTCGTTACGGGTACTGACGAATGAATGGACCGGCGCTGACCAATCTTTAAAACGAACGCCCTCCGTCTGCAAGGGAATTTTGTCGTCCGCCAGGCCAGCGTCTATCAGGGCGGCCCACGCCTCGCAAAAGATTTTATGTCGCAGGGTCGTTCTTATGAAGCTCTCGGTCTCCTCCAGGCCATATAGGGGTATATAGCTCAGTGAGTCCCGGTTCGGATACCAGGCCAGTTTACCGACCCCTTCGACAATGACCTCTCCGGTGTCTTTGAATAATTCCCGGTAAGATTTTTTCACGATCCCTCCTTCTTGTTTGAAGATGGCGCCCGCTGAACCCGCCAACACCACATTCCGGGGGTTCCAGCTGATCTTATAATGCCAGGGGTTGTCATCGCTCGACGGAGCCACAAGGCCTCCTGTATGGGATCTGAAGGACAGGATCCTTCCGCCCTGCGACCGGATACGGTGGATCAAATGCATGGCGCTCATATGATCGATGCCCGGGTCCAGTCCCATCTCACAAAGGAATAACAAGCCTTTGTCCCGGACCTCGCCGGCCCTGCTCCTGATAGAATCGTCCATATAGGAAGCCGTTAGTAAACTCCTGCGTTCCTGCAGGCAGGAGGATGCAACCAGGGAGTGCAGGGCCGGAGGCAAGAGAGAAATGACGATGTCTGACTCTTTGACGAGGGCGTTCCGCGCCGCCTCATTTTCGACCTGAACGGCTACTGCTTTTGTTCCGGCAGCGCCGCCGATTTTGGAACGGGCCAGGTCCTCGTTATTGTCCGCCACCACCAATTCCCAATGATGCCTGTGTATTTCTTCGATCAGGTAATCGATAAGGCAGGTGGCAGACTTGCCGGCTCCGAATAACAGGATTCTCTTCATAGCAGGAAATTGAATGGTTCGGCTGGGCGCAAATGCGGTTGCCACTATGTTAATCCCCTGCTAATGTATCATTTAATTCATTTTCACCGGAATAATCTTTCTAACTTGAAAGCACTCCTTCCGGTGGAATCCCGGGAACAAGAGCATCCTGCGAATAAAAAGCGCCCTATGAACAGAACGAACTTTTTTGTAAATGGACTCTCCGTTTCATCTGGTCTTAAAGTATATAGAGGGCCATGGAAAACCGGGCAGGTTTCCTTCCTTTTGAAGAGGACCCTGTTTGGCGCGAGCGGGGAAGATGTGGCCTGGTTTCAGGCAAAATCGCTAAAGAAAGCCGTCCGGGAATTGATCTACACCGAATACCCGCTTCCTCCTCCCCCTGTAAACGGGTATAATGACGATAAATATACGGACGAAGAGGTCCCGGCCGGACAGACATGGACGACCAGCCTGACCTATAACGGTATGAACAACGCGCGGAGGAAAAACTCTTTCAAATCATGGTGGTTTGGATTGATGCTCAACCAGGATCGCAGTATTCGTGAAAAGATGGTATTGTTCTGGCATAATCATTTTGTAACCGAGACCAACACGGTTGATAATGCGTTGTTCTGCTATCAGTACAACGACTTGTTGCGCCGGCATGCACTGGGCAATTTCAGGGAGATGGTCAAGGAGGTGACCCTGAGCCCCGCCATGCTGCGTTATCTGAATGGCTACGCCAATACAAAAAAAGCGCCGGACGAAAACTATGGCCGCGAGCTGCAGGAATTGTTTACGATCGGGAAAGGACCCGGTTCCCGCTACACCGAGGCCGACGTAAAAGCCGCCGCAAAGGTCCTGACAGGGTACACGATCGACTACAAAAATTTCAGCTCCGGTTTCGATCCGGGCCGTCATGACGAATCGGACAAACAATTCTCCCCGTTTTACGGCAGCAGGCTGATAAGGGGGCGTAAGGGCAAAGACGGGGCCATGGAACTGGACGACCTGCTGGATATGCTTTTTTCAAATGAGGAGCTTTCCCTGTTCATATGCCGGAAGATCTACCGTTTTTTTGTCTATCATGCAATTGACGAGACCACTGAAAAGAACGTGATTGTTCCGCTGGCTGCCGTTTTCCGGAAAAAGAATTACGAGATCCGGCCTGTTCTGGAGACTTTGTTCCGCAGCCGCCATTTCTTTGACCCGAAAAATTATGGGGGCATGATAAAAAGCCCCGTGGATTTTACCGTTGGACTATGCCGGGAATTCCGGGTAGTCTTCCCTGATAGCACGGATTATGCGGACCAGTATAATCTATGGGAACAGCTGCGTAACCAGGCGTCCTCCCTGCAACAGAATATTGGGGATCCGCCCAATGTCGCCGGCTGGCAGGCCTATTACCAGGAACCGGAATTCGACAAACTCTGGATCAGTTCAGACACCCTTCCCAGGCGTAATCTGTTCACCGACCGGATGATCAACAACGGGTTTAGCCGGAACGGCAAAAAAGTCTCCATAGATCTGCTCTCCTTTGTGTCCGGTCTGTCTCATCCGGAAGATCCGGATGCGTTGATCCGGGAATCGGTTGCCTGTTTATACCAGCTTGCTCTTTCCGATGAGGCCTGCCGGTTCATAAAGACGAGCATCCTTCTGTCGGGGCTAGTCGGCATGAGTGCGGATCACTACTGGACGAACGCATGGTTGGCGTACCGTGACAACCCCGATGACAAGGCGAACAGGAATATTGTGACCGTCAAGCTGAAGGCCTTGTATAAATACCTCATGGATCTTCCGGAATATCAGTTGATGTGAGGAGGGTTGTGACAAAGAAAATCCTCTGAAACAAGAGATGATCTGATACAACTGATACGATAGAGAGGGCCGTCTGAGAAAAGGTCGTCTGAAGGCAACAAAATCATTTGAAGGAAAGCAAAAAAAAGATAACCATGAAAAGACGTGATTTTTTGAGATACACGATTCCCACCGTGATGATCCCCTCCCTGGTCAACGGCCTTTCTTTGAAAGCCATCGGCAGCCTGCCTGCGATGGATGCATGGGTTGCAGGAATGGACGTGGATCATGTCCTGGTGCTTGTGCAATTGAACGGCGGAAACGACGGCCTTAATACCGTCATCCCGCTTGAGTTTTATGAATCTTACCGGGCCGCGCGGACCAATATCGCCATTCCTGAAAACAGGGTATTGCCGCTGAGAGGGCATGGGGAGACTGGGATTCACCCGGCTATGACCGGGCTGCAGCAATTGTTCAATGATGAAAAGCTGGCGATCGTACAGGCAGTGGGCTATCCGAGGCCGGATTTTTCCCATTTCCGGGCGACGGACATCTGGCTGACAGGCGCCGACCCAAACCAGGTATTGCCGACGGGGTGGGCAGGCCGGTATCTGAACGCCCAATATCCGCATTTTCCGGAAGACTATCCGAATAGCAGGATGCCGGACCCCCTGGCTATACAGGTCGGCAGTATCGTTTCTCCTGCTTTGCAGGGGCCGGCCCTGACGATGGGGATGGCTATCAGCAACCCGGACAGCTTTTATAAGCTGATCGACGGGGACGGGACGAATGGGGCTACAGCCACCACACGGGCAGGTGAGCAGATAGCCTATATCAGGGAGATGGCCGTAAAGACGGATCAATACGCCGGCGTTATCAAAAAGGCGGCGCAAAGAGTGATTTGTCAGTCGGAGAAATACCCCTCCCCGGGCAAAAACCCCCTGGCCGATCAGTTGAAGATCGTGGCTCGCCTGATCGCGGGAGGATTAAAGACAAAAATATATGTCACCAATCTGGGCGGGTTCGACACCCATGCCAGGCAGACCGAGGCGAACGATACCACTACCGGCAATCATGCGAAACTCCTTGCCAGGCTTTCGGAGGCTATCGGGATATTTATGGAAGACCTGCAGGGCCTGGATGCAGGAGACCGGGTGATCGGCATGACTTTCTCGGAGTTCGGACGACGCATAAAATCCAACGCCAGCGGCGGAACGGATCATGGAGCCGCTGCGCCTGTCTTTCTTTTTGGAAATCGGGTGCGACCCGGTGTCATCGGTCAGAATCCCGCTCTGCCCGTGAATGCGTCCGTAAACGACAATATCGGCATGCAATATGATTTCCGGTCCCTCTATGCAGGCATCCTGCAGAATTGGTTTCAGGTACCCGGATCGGAGGCCGACTCCCTATTGATGAAAGGATACCCCGCACTGCCGCTTATCCGTGGGTAGACAAAAAATCAGCCAGCCTGAAAAAGCTGACTGATTGTGTCTGAACCGTCCTTATAAATGTCTTTTTGTTTATCCCATGTATGTTTATCTGTCTTTATTTGTCGTTCCCGGGCAGATCGATTAAGCCCAGATCCCTGGTGCTGCCCTTTTCGATCCCTACCGTATCAAAAAGCACGTTTTTGAAGGGAGGTTTCGCGTCGACAACGATTTTCCAACGTCCGGGATCCAGCTTACTATCAAAGTCTCCTTCGCTGCAGCGGATTTTGATCGAGTCGTTTCCCCGGATGGCCCATACGCCTTCCACTCCCATTGCAGGACGGATCTTTCCCCGGAGTGAAGAGGACTGCATAATTTTGACCGCATGCACACTCGTGATCGCAAGCATCAAAAGACACAATTGCACCGCTGCATTTCTCATAAAAATGAATTTTTTTGTCATTCAGAAATGATCTCATATGTGCAAGGCAATCTTACGGCAATGATTCAACCGGGAGCAACTCGTGATTTCTCCGCAATGGATGAATTTACGAGTTATACAACAGGTAAAGGCATCGGGGAGTGAAGTAGAAAATTCAAGTACTATGCCAAACCGGAAAAATTGTGGAAAACTACGTTTTATTCATTTGTTAACGAAGCAATGGCATCTGCTAACGAAACAATGGCATCCGGAGAAAAATCGAACAGGTGCCTTAGATTCCTGAGTACGACAATCCTAATTCCTTCGAATTGATAAGGATGATCCTGGTTTGAATCTTTACGCCACGCGAACTCCTGGGAGCTTCCTGCATGAGTGCAGCCCCGGCTCCGATGCCGCGGAAATAGAGATTTTCCGTCTTGTATACTTTTTTGTTGGCCTGGATATACTGCACTTCCACTACGACAAGGTCCAGGGGATGAATGGACCTGTTGCTGACCGTGAGTTGCAATTCGGAAATCCCGCCGAAGGTCCCCGTATTATATTTGTTGGTAGAAATGGAGACCTGGCTGACAACCGCGTTATTAACCGATTCTTTGTCGGCTGTCTCATCTGTCCTGTGGGAGGCTTCCCTGACGGGCTGGGCAAACGAGGCCAGCGCCGAATCCTTTTGGGAACCGCCCGTGGCGCTCCCGGCGGGTTTTTGGGTGGCTGTTACAGCCTGCTTTGGTTTCCCCAAAACTGTTTTTTTCCTTTGAGCCCCATCCCGGTTCGTCTTACCAGATGCGGGAACCGGATCGGAAATGGCCGGGCCGGACGTGTTTCCCGGATTACCGGCAGATTGCCCCGGATTGGAGACTGCCGTCGTATAAACGGGAACGGGAGAATTGGCATGCACCCCGGCCTGGCTGCCTGTCAGGCCTGCTGAAGATTGATCTGCGCCACGAAAACGCCCGCTGATGGATAATCCTATAAAAACGCCGGCCGCAAGCAAGGCGATAACGCCCAGGGTCATAACCAGGGGACGCGTGATCCGGAGGGATGAGGACCGGCCGTGGTGGGGCCTTTTTTCCACAAAATGGAGATCGCCGAACTCAGACCGGTGAGAAAAATCCTCCTCAATCACAGCCTGGTGTGGAATTTGACCAATGGAAAGGGCCGCAGCCTTCAGATGATCTCTGTGTGCGTGTTCATCGCGTTCCGGCAGGGGCATGGAATAAGACCTGGCGGGTTCCGGATTCACGGACTCTTTGACTTCACTGATCTCTTTGACGTCCGGGATGGCAGGTTTACTCGTATTGACCGGCATGGTAACATAGATGATCCTGCGGCCGGGGGCAGATGTGACCGGCTCGGCGGCGACAGGCTCGGCGCCATTTCTCTTGACGGGAGCAATCGTCTCCGTAACCGAAGCGACGGGCATTTCCGCAACCGGGGTAACAGAGACGGCATCCCTCGCAGTAGCGCGTGTTTCCAAAAAAGGTGCTTCAGAAGCCGTATTGACCGTATTGTTGGCAGTGGAAGTCTGTAGGGACGAAGATGATTGTTGGGAGGGCTTCCTGAAAAAACGATCGAAGGGCTGTTCTTCGACCACGGGAGCGAAGGATTTTAATTCTTCGACTTCACCCGGATAACGCCAGGCAGCACTTTTTCCGTCTACCCATACAAGATCGTATGGTTTGAGGCCTTTGCTTTTCAACTCTTCGATGGAGTAGGGGCCGCTCTGTTTGTTGTCACGTAAGAGCAAATAATTACTCATCTGTTACCGGTTATAAGGTATTTATAAAATAGCACAGGTCTATCAATCGGTACAGAAGTCAACAACAAATAAAGAGCCTGATTGTGTGAATACTTAGTTATAAGTAGTAGACGGACAACCGGCTATTCATAACAAATTTAGCGATTCTGGCAATGAATCAAAAAATCCCGGCCAGGAATCTTTAACAAAGCCCGAAATAAGTATTTTTATCTAATTTACCGGCATGGATCGGAGAACTAATTATTAAAACACCAAATTCGTAAATTGATTGACATGGATGCTGCTATACAGGAAAAAGTGAATTTATGGCTTACCGGCAATTATGATCAGGCCACCCGGGATGAGGTTGCCCGGATGGTCAATGAGAGCCCCGCAGAGTTGACCGACAGCTTTTACAGGAACCTGGAGTTTGGTACCGGGGGGTTAAGGGGTATTATGGGGGTTGGGACCAACAGAATCAACAAATATACCGTCGGAATGGCAACCCAGGGATATGCCAACTATCTCAGAAAGTCCTTTCCCGACAGGGAAATAAGAGTTGCCATCGCCCACGACAGCAGGAACAACAGCCGTTTTTTTGCGGAAACGGCGGCTAATATATTCGCCGCCAATGGTATAAAGGTCTTTTTGTTCCAGTCGCTGCGGCCGACCCCGGAGCTCAGTTTTAGCATACGCTACCTGAAATGTCAGGGGGGCGTAGTCTGTACCGCTTCGCATAATCCCAGGGAATACAATGGATATAAGGCTTATTGGGACGATGGCGGCCAGCTTGTGCCCCCCCATGATACAAACGTCATCGCGGAAGTTGAGAAGATCGCCTCCATAGACGAAGTCCGGTGGAGCGGAGGAGATGCCAATATTACGATGGTCGGCAAAGAAATCGACGAAGCCTATATAAATATGATCAAGGGATTGTCCATTTACCCGGAGATTATCCAAAAACAGCACAATCTCAGGATCGTATATACCCCTATACATGGAACGGGGATCAAACTCGTGCCGGAAGTATTGCAAAGATTCGGGTTTAGCAATGTACACGTGGTGAACGAACAGGCCACCCCGGATGGAGACTTTCCCACCGTTGTCTATCCAAACCCGGAAGAAAGCGAGGCCATGAGTATCGGTCTGAAAAAAGCCCGGCAGATCGATGCCGATATTCTCCTGGGAACCGACCCTGACGCGGACCGTGTAGGGATCGGGATAAAAAACGGGGAGGGGGAATGGGTGCTCATGAATGGCAACCAGACGGCCGTTCTGGCTTTCAATTATCTCATCGAGGCGCGTAAGGCAAAGGGTATCGCCCAGCCTAACGACATGGTTGTCAAGACGATCGTCACCACCGATATGATCGACCGGATCGCCCGGAAAAATGGCGTCACCTGCTATAATGTGCTCACCGGCTTTAAATGGATCGCCGAGCTCATAAAAGAGAAAGAGGGTACGGAAAACTATGTCATCGGGGGAGAAGAGAGTTACGGCCTGCTGATCGGGGCCGGCCTGCGCGACAAAGACGCCGTCAGCGCGGTGGCCTTCCTCTGCGAGATGGCCGCCTATGAGAAGGACAAGGGCAAGACCCTGTATGATAAATTGATCGAACTCTATACTGAATATGGTTTTTATAAGGAATCGCTGATCTCGATCACCCGGAAAGGTATGAACGGCCAGAAAGAGATCGCCGATATGATGGAATCTTATCGAAGCAATCCCCCTGCTTCCATCAATGGATCTGCCGTTGTCCAGCTGCTCGACTATGAGCTGAGGACCGGTAAAAACCTGCAGACGAATGAGACCTGGCCCCTCCTGCTCCCGCAATCCAACGTGCTCCAGTTCCTGCTCGCCGATGGCAGCAAGATCTCGGCACGGCCTTCGGGGACGGAGCCCAAGATAAAGTTCTATTTCAGCGTAAACGCGAGGCTGGAAAAAGTGGCCGATTTCGAAACTATACAAGCGATGCTCAACGCCCGCATCGAAGGCATTATCAAGGGCATGAAGCTCAGGTAGCACAGGTAACGGAGGTAAAACAGGTAATGGAAAATGCCCGGCGAACCATCCTTGCGGGATGGATTGCCGGGCATCTTTTATAAACCTTTCCGATTCGAACATTCTATCCGAACGTTCTCTATTCCATACATTCTCTATCCGGATTCTATGCGCTCTCTATCCGGCGGGGGCTGTACGTTTTCGGCAGAACTAGGCGCTGCAAGTGACGCAACCTTCCTCCATGCTGCAAGTCGGGCCGGCGGCGATGGTGTCGTCAGCCTGTCCCTCTACGACCTTAAGATTGTGTTGGTTGACCAATGGCTCCACCATTTTGCCACCCTGCTTTTCCACGGTGAACTGGACGGCCTGGGAGGCCGCCTGCGTACGCAAATAGTACATGCCTGTCTTCAGCCCGCTTTTCCAGGCGTAGAAATGCATGGAAGTGAGTTTGCTCGCCGAAGGAGTCTCCACGAAGAGGTTCAGCGATTGTGACTGGCAGATATAAGCGCCTCTGTCCGCTGCCATATCGATGATGTTCCTCTGTTTGATTTCCCATACCGTTTTATAGATCTCTTTGATGGATGCCGGTATCTCTTCGATACGCTGGATCGAGCCGTTGTGGGAGATGATCCGGTTCTTCATCTCGTCGCTCCAGAGGTTCAGCTCGACCAGGTCCTTTAACAGGTGTTTGTTTACTACTACGAATTCCCCGCTCAATACCCTTCTCACATAGATGTTGGAGGTATAGGGTTCGAAGCATTCATTGTTACCCAGTATCTGGGAAGTGGAAGCCGTGGGCATAGGCGCCACGAGCAGGGAGTTGCGGACGCCGAATTTTATGACTTCATCCTTCAGCCGGTACCAGTCCCAGCGAAGCGTGGGCTCTACATTCCACATATCGAACTGGAAAATGCCTTTAGAAGCCGGGGAGCCCGCAAAGGTCTCGTAAGGGCCCTGTTCCTTTGCCAGGTCCTTCGATGCCGTCATCGCTGCAAAATAGATGGTCTCGAATATTTCCTTGTTGAGCTTCTTGGCCTCATCGCTTTCAAAAGGCAGACGCAACAGGATGAACGCGTCCGCCAGGCCCTGGACACCCAGACCGATCGGCCGGTGTCTGAGATTGGAATACCGGGCTTCTTCTATCGGGTAGTAGTTGTGGTCGATGATCTTGTTGAGATTGCGGGTCACTTCATAAGTGACTTCATACAATTTGTCATGATCGAATTTACCTTCTTTTACATAGCGGGGAAGGGCCAGGGAAGCCAGGTTGCATACCGCCACCTCATCGGGCGAGGTATATTCCATGATCTCCGTGCAGAGATTGGAACTCTTGATTGTACCGAGATTTTGCTGGTTGCTTTTGCGGTTGGCGGAGTCTTTATACAGGAGATAAGGCGTACCCGTTTCGATCTGCGCGTCCAGGATGGCAAACCAGAGATCCTGGGCCTTGACGGTCCTCCTGGCTCTTCCTTCCGCCTCATAACGGATATACAATTGCTCGAATTCTTCTCCCCAGCATTCGGCCATACCGGGCGCTTCGTGCGGGCAGAATAGGCTCCAATTGCCATTCTCTTCGACCCTTCTCATGAACAGATCCGATATCCAGAGCGCATAGAAAAGGTCCCGTGCCCTCATTTCTTCCTTTCCGTGGTTCTTACGCAGATCCAGGAACTCGAATATATCTGCATGCCAGGGCTCCAGGTATACCGCGAAAGCCCCTTTGCGCTTTCCGCCTCCCTGGTCTACGTACCGGGCGGTGTCATTGAAGACGCGCAACATGGGGATGATTCCGTTGCTGGTCCCGTTGGTGCCTCCGATATATGAACCGGTGGCGCGGATATTATGAATAGAGAGGCCGATGCCGCCGGCGCTTTGTGAAATCTTGGCCGTTTGTTTGAGCGTATCGTAGATCCCATCGATGCTATCTCCCTTCATCGTCAGCAGGAAACAACTGCTCATCTGCGGTTTCGGCGTGCCTGCATTGAAGAGGGTAGGGGTCGCATGCGTAAACCAGCGTTCGCTCATCAGATGATAGGTCTTTATGGCGCTGTCGATATCATCGTGATGGATGCCGATGGCCACACGCATGTACATATGCTGCGGGCGTTCCACGACCTTGCCGTCCACTTTCAGCAGGTAAGATCGCTCGAGGGTTTTGAAACCGAAATAATCGAAGCCATAGTCCCGGTCGTAGATGATGGTGGAATCGAGCAGTTCGGCATGCTCCTGTATGATGGCCCACACCTCTTCCGATAACAGCGGGGCTGCCTTGCCCGCTTTGTTGTCACGGCATTCATACAGTAATTTCATCGTGCCGGAAAAACTCTTGATGGTATTCTTATGCAGATTGCTGACGGCAATGCGGCTGGCAAGCAGGGCATAGTCCGGGTGTTTTACAGTCAGGGAGGCGGCGGTTTCAGCGGCGAGGTTATCAAGTTCCGTCGTCGTTACCCCGTCGTAAAGTCCCTCTATCACTTTTTTAGCGACATCGATGGAGTTTACGAACCGTCTGTCGAGGCCATAACAGAGCTTCTCGATCCGGGCGGTGATCTTGTCGAATTTTACGGACTCTTTCTTTCCGTGTCTTTTTTCTACATACATATATAATAGATTTAATAGGTTTTAAAAGTCCTCTTCCAGGCTGAACGACTGTGATTCCTTGTTGTTCATCACCCCCGATTTCTGGTAATCGCCTACCCTTTTCTCGAAGAAATTGGTCTTGCCTTGCAGCGAGATCATTTCCATAAAATCAAAAGGGTTGCCTGCATGGAATAGTTTCGGGTAGCCCAGCTCTGCCAGCCACCTGTCCGCTACAAACTCGATGTATTGTTGCATCAGCTTGGCGTTCATGCCGATCAGGTCGACGGGTAGGGCTTCGGTAATGAACTCCTTTTCAATTTTCACCGCGTCGCCGATGATCGAATAGACGGCTTCCTGGCTGAGTTTCCCGTTGAGCATGCTATAGAGCAGACAGGCAAATTCGCAGTGCAGGCCTTCATCCCGGCTGATGAGTTCGTTGCTGAAGGTCAGCCCCGGCATCAGGCCCCTTTTCTTCATCCAGAATATCGAACAGAAGCTGCCGCTGAAGAAAATCCCTTCGACCGCTGCAAAGGCTACCAGCCTTTCGGCAAAATTCCCATTCTCAATCCAGCGGAGCGCCCATTCGGCCTTTTTTTTAACCGCGGGCACCGTATCGATGGCGTGGAAAAGACGATGTTTCTCCTGGGGATCTTTGATATAAGCATCGATCAGCAGCGCATAGGTCTCCGAGTGGATGTTTTCCATCATGATCTGAAACCCGTAAAAACAGCGTGCTTCCGGTAATTGCACCTCGCTCATGAAATTCACCGCCAGATTTTCGTTTACAATTCCATCGCTGGCGGCGAAAAAAGCCAGTATATGCGAAATAAAGTGACGCTCCCCGACGTTTAAAGAGGACCAGTCCTTCATATCGCCGCTTAGGTCGATCTCCTCGGCGGTCCAGAAACTGGCTTCGTGTTTTTTGTACATCTCCCACACCCTGGGATAGTTGATTGGCAGGATCACGAATCGATCCTTATTCTCCTTTAACAATATTTCATTTTCCGCTGACATATAGACAATAAATTACATGTTAGGTTCACAGCCAATACGATGCCTCAGGAATCACTCCTGGCAGTTCTCCCATAAAGTCTGCGATAAGTTGAATACAACCAATCCTTGCCGGACCCCATCCGGGGAGGTTCCTGACAGATAACTGCTGCGGCT
This sequence comes from Puia sp., assembly GCA_031292515.1. Lineage (GTDB taxonomy): Bacteria > Bacteroidota > Bacteroidia > Chitinophagales > Chitinophagaceae > Puia. Next base: position 23,320 of record JARLGZ010000108.1, read on the forward strand.
GGTCTCCCGGCTCGTAACTATTTTGCCGTCCTTCCCGCTACCGTCGACCTCCTGCTTGCCGGTCGACGGAAACAATGGACAGGTGAACAGGCAAAATGAGATCATTACTTACAGCCGCCCGACAGACCATGATTCTCAGCGTTCCCGTTTAGCTGATCGAACGGATGGTATCAGGTGGGTTCGTCATCCGTCCAAACCGTAACAGATATTTAAAACAAGAACTAATGCGAAAGTAATCTCTACCCGCAAAACATACAGTGAAGGTTCTCCACATCCTGTGCATAGCTTTTTCCGCCATTATGGGGCGGCTTGCGGACAGCGGATCCGCGGCTTTTTCCGCGCTATTCCGGATAATTATTCCTCCCGTATGGGGAGCCCGGGGCCCGGCGCCGTTTTAGGTTTCATTATTAGCGACAACAGGGTGCCTGCTCCTATTACCAGGTATTCCCCGATAGTATGTTCATTTGTCTGCGGGACGATATTTTTTAAGGGCTTTGCCTATTTTTTTCGAGCCTCTGCGACCCAGGCTTCCAGCGGGCTTTGCAAGGGCTTTTCACCGAAGCGGGCTGCAATCTCCTTTTCTACACTTTCCCGTATGCGGAACAGGAGTTCCGGGGCGTTTTCAATAATGAACCCGATTACTGGCGAGCCTTCTACCAATCCTGTCGCCGCTTCGGCGGCAGTGGGGCTGAAGCCTGTCATTTTCCGCAGCTCCATCCTGATATCGGAAAACCCGGCCGCCCGCACCAGGGACCTTATCTGGTCTTCGTCGTGAAAGGAAAAAGGAGATCGATAAAAGGCGGGAGGGCGGTCGGGAAAGAAACGATCGATGATCTCGCTGGCTTTATATACGACTTCGTTGGAGGCGATCGTATTCCAAGTATTGAAATGCAGCCGGCCACCTGGTCGCAGCACGCGATGGAACCCAGTAAAGGCTTTTGCCTTGTCAGGAATAAACATGATCCCAAACTGGGAGACTACCAAATCGAAGGAGGCGTCTTCGTAAGGCAGATCCTGCGCATCGCTGATCCCCCATTGTATTTGCGCATCTTGTACTTGCCGCTTCGCGATGGCAATCATATGCGGGTTGAGATCGAGGGATTCCAACCGCGTGGCCGGAGGCAACACCCGGCGTAAATGACGGGTGAGCCTACCCGTTCCACAGGCTATTTCCAATACGTCCTGTAAGACCGGTGTCTGTGAAAGGCCCGCTCCGATGCGTGTCGCCAGGTCTTCCGCGAAAGGCTCGAACAAAAGGGGGCCCAGGTACCGGTCATATTTTTCGGGTACGGAACCTGGATAGGAACTATTTCTCTTCATGATATTCGTCTCCGATGTTTATTTCCCAGATATTGGACCTGTCGATTCTGCCACTCACGATATTTTCGACGGCCGTCATGGCGGTGAGCATGCTGTGATCGCTGTTGTTATAACGGTGCATGCCGTTTCTGCCAATCAGATAGAGATTCTCTATTTTGTCGAGAAACTCCCGGACCCTGCCGAATCGGCTATATGCCCCGTAATAGGAAGGATAGGCTTTTTCTACTTTTACGACGGTGCTGTCCAATACCTGCTCCCTGCGCAGGATACCGATCTTTTCCATTTCCCGGATGGCCCTCTCTTTGATCGAATCGTCGTCGAGTTGCCAGAAAGGATCCGGTTCATTGCAAAAATATTCCACCCCCAGCCAGTTTTTCGTGGAATCCGCCACCATAAATGGGCTCCAGTTGTTAAAGAACTGTATCCTGCCGGCCATCACCTCTTTGTCTTGTATGTAAAGCCAGTTGTCTCTCAATGGTCCCTTGTCGTTCTCAAGAGCCAGTCCCGAGGCCAGGATTCCGACGATCAGAAAATCCCTGTATTCGAGGCTGGTGGCAATTTCTTTTACGTCTTCCGGAATGGGAACCCGCCGCATTTGCCGGACAAGGTCATTGACGGGCATCGTGGAAAAGAAATAATCCGCCGATAGTTCTTCTGTTTCCCCGGTAATGCTGTTTGAGAGATTGACGGACAAAATACGATGCGCGTCATTTCCATTGAGGCCGGTGGCAGCAGTATGATAAAGGATCCTGCCTCCGAGCCGTTCGACTTCCTTCGCCACAGTTTCCCACATTTGCCCGGGGCCGTATTTCGGGTAGAGAAATTGCTCGATCAGGCTGGTATGAGTGCTTTTCCGGTTCGCGTTTTCCGAAGAAAAAACGGAATGCAGGGCATGCTTCAACATTTTTGCGATGTCCAGGTTTTTTACCCGCTGCCGCCCCCAGTCGGAAGGAATCTTTTCACAAGGGACACCCCACACTTTTTCGGTATAGTCCTTAAAAAAGGTCAGATACAATTCCCTGCCAAACCTGTTTATAAAGAATTGGGCAAGATTTTCTTCCGGACTTATGGGAAACAATTTTGTACGGGTAAAGGAGGCGAGGATCTTACACATTTTGGGAATTCCGAGGTTTCGGATCATCCGCGCGTTCAGTTGCAGCGGGTAGTCGAAAAATTTCCGCCTGAAATAGATCCTCGATTTCCGCGGACGGACCAGCATACTCTCCGCGCCTGCGGCCTTATGCTCTTCGTCGATGGTAAACCCGCTCCTCCGGTGTTGATATTGAATGTCTATGGAAGAGCTTTTTACAGAAGCGTCTATCGGCAAAAAATGAAGCCACCAGTTCAGCACTCTTTCGGATTTGGAAAAGAACCGATGTCCGCCGATATCGATCCGGTTGCCTTTGTAAACGACCGTTTTTGAGAGGCCGCCGGGCTGACCCTCAGCTTCTATAAGTATCGGCCTGATATCGGTTTTCGTCAGCAGTTCGTAAGCCGCCGTCAATCCGGCCGGTCCTGCGCCTATGATGATGGCAGTTTTCATTGGGTGTTTTTTATCTGTTGGGCAGCCTGTTTCTCATCAGGCATCATGACCAGTAAGAGAGTGGCCGACAATATAAGGTATTCACCGATGGTATGTTCCATTTTTATAAATCGGATACGGCCGATATTTAAAAATATGCCGGTTGCCAATAAACCATACACCCATTTAAGCGACGGCCGGTAAAGCACGCAGGATAGCAGGAGCGGAAAAAGGCATTGTACGGTATAATACTGATGGCGATAGAACGGGGAGAAAAGATCGGATACCATATAGAGGCTATATCCCAGTAGCACCGTTTTAACGGGATTGAAATCCTTCGAAGCTCCCCCCTGACGATAATAGTATAGCACCGTTAGAACCAGTATGACGAGCATAGAAAGAATCAGCAGCCTGTCAACCGGGAGATTGTAATGAAAGATATTTTTGACCAGGACAAAGAAATTGCCGTTTTCGGAATGAATGTTTTTGGAGTCCTCATCTTGCCCGGTATAGTGAATTCCTTCCCATTTCGTGAAATTGGGATCCGGTGCGTTATCCTGGATGGCCGGATGCAGGTTCTGATGCAATTTTATCTGCTCCCCTATCGCTCTTTGGTAGTCCTGCCATAAGAATCGCTGCTGTTTATCACCAATCGTCCAACCGGCCAGGACGAGAACCGGGATGAAAAAAGAGATGAGCGTGGTCCGGGAGTATTTTCTTATAAGAAACAAAAACGGGACGAAGAAGAGGATCGTATTTGGCCTGATCAATACCAGTACAATAGCCGCCAGGCCGGCTGCAGAAGCCCCCAAAAAGCCTTTTTGCCTTTGAAGGAGGTAAAAAACGGTCATAGCCAGGAAGGGGATGAGTAAATAATATTGACCATTATAAATATGCATCTTCCAGGCGTCGGTAAACAGGAACAGCATGGAAACGAGAACGATTGCGAATCGTTGACCGGCCGTCTCTGCCAGTAAAACAGTCATTCCTGTCATGACCGACAACAGGATATACTCGAGAATAAACCAGCACAGGGATATCTCTTTTTGCGTCGCCGCTGCAACCGGGTTTATCAACTTGTGAAAGAAGGGGGTAGCGGTGATATTTGATACCTTCAGGGTGTCGAAATTCTGCGGGTCGTAGGTTCGTATTCCATCGGACGGCGTCCATTTGTAAAAATACGGAGAACGCCCGTCTGCCGTCAGTCTCGCGCCCACAATCCTGTTTCTGAGGTCTCCCGATTCGTCTTTTTGCAAAAGGAAATCCCTGCGGGTGGTGTAGATTAGTAAGCCTGTACAAACGATGCAAATCAAGATTCCCGGTATCTTTTTTCCGATCATACCTTTCGATTTTTAAACAGGGAAACAGTTTTTTTTAGCCGATTACCCTTTCGCTAATTTTGCCCGTCGTTTTTTTTTTTAAGATTATTTTCCTCGACCCATAATGCGTCATCTCTTCTTTTACCAGGTAGTGGTCCGCGTCGTATTCGGTAAGATGGCTGTCTTTATTCACGCCCGCTTTTCCTCTCCAGATATCCAATTGTACCGGCTCCCATTGTTTGGTCTTTGCGGAGCGATAGGCGGCGTCCAGGATGGCGTTCACTATATAGCCATCGTAGAAAGTTTCCCTGGGGAGGGCGCCTTTTTCCATGGAATCGAACATATCCGTGAACATATGGTTGTAGCCAAGATCATTTAATTCGTCGCCGACGGGAAAGAGCCAGCCTGTATTGCTCTCCGCCTTTTCGGCCACATAGTCCGCACCTTTCCCGGTGGTGAACATTTCCAGACCTGTCCGCAGGAAATTATTGATCCAGATCGTTCCCTCCGTTCCCATCACTTCGTCCCGCAAGTCGAGACCGCCGCGGAAGGTCCAGCTGACTTCGAACTGCCCGATCGCTCCATTCTCGTATTTTACGAGGCCGATGGCATGGTCTTCCGCGTCGATAGGCTTTACCTGGGTGTCGGCCCAGCACATGACTTCCAGCGGCCGGATGTCTTTCCCGATAAAGGTCCTCGCGATTTCGACGCAGTGGCACCCCAGATCGAGTATGCAGCCGCCTCCGGCCTGCTCCAGGTCCCAGAACCAATCGCTATGCGGCCCCGGATGGGTCTCCCTCGACTTGGCCCAGAGGATACGGCCGAGCGCCCCCTTGCGTACGCTCTCGTAGGCTTTCAGAAACTTGGGCGTATAGACCAGGTCTTCCAGGTACCCGTTAAAGATGCCGGCTGTCTCGACGGCTTCCAGCATTCGTTTTGCTTCGACCGCATTCCGGCCCAAAGGCTTGGTGGTGATAACGGCCTTTTTATATTTGCAGCAAAGCATGACGGCCGTTTCATGGAGGTTATTGGGCAGGGATATGCAAACGATATCCGTATCGGGATGGGCGATGGACGTCTCCATATCGGTGGTCCAATGGCCGCAGCCATAGTCACGCGCGAATTTTTCGGCGCTTTCCTGCCGCCGGGAGAAAATGCTGACAATACGGTCTTTGCTTCTCTGACCTTGCAGGGAATCTGCATAGAATCTGCCGATGAATCCTGAGCCGAGCATGGAGATCTTTCTGCCCATATATTTGTTTTGTTGTGGTGTTCTATTGTTATGTTTTGTCCGGTCAGCCCGGTTTGTCTTTCCGGCTATTTCAATGCCGGATCCGGCTGCCTTTCCAAGGGAGGGGCAGATTGCTTTTTCTCCCTGAAAAATATGATAAAATAGACCATTACCGCGGCGGCAATGAAGGCGGGCACATACCAGATGCTCTTCCAATCATGTCCATCCTGCACACGATAAAGATCGACGACAAAGCCTGAGACCCAAGTGCCGATCAACATCCCAACGCCATAGGTGGCAAAGGTGAATAAACCCTGGGCCGCATTTTTTATCTTTTCGCCCGCCTTCTTCTCGGTGTACATGTAACCCGTCACAAAGAAGAAGTCATAGCAAACCCCGTGCAGGATGATCCCCGCATATAACATCCAGCTATTTATTCCAAGATTGCCATAGGCAAAGCAAAGATAGCGGAGTATCCAGGCAGTCATGCCCAGCAGGAGCATTTTCTTTACACCGATTGAATTAAAGAGAAAAGGGATGGCGAGTATAAAGATGGCTTCCGAAAACTGACCGAATATCATTTTGCCGGCTGCGTTCTTCATGCCCAGCTCATTCAGAAAGGAATTGGCAAAACTGTAGTAAAAGGACAGGGGTATACAGACCAATATGGCGGCGATAAAAAAGATGATATAAGCCCGGTCTTTAAAAAGCACAAAGGCTTCCGCTCCCAATGCCTTGGAGGCAGTGGCTCCGGCCGAAACACCCTTTGGAGGCGTATCCGGCAACCCGAAACTGAATATCCCGAGCAGTACGGACGCCCCGGCGGCTATGTAAAAGGTCATGGAGGTCTTCTCGATCTCCAGGTACCCGATCAATAGCCCGGCCACGATCCACCCGATGGTTCCGAAGACCCTGATCCAGGGAAATTGCTTACCCGGATCACTCATCTGGTGGAAAGCGATGCTGTTTGAGAGGGCGATCGTGGGCATGTATAGAAGCGAATAGGCCAGTATGACCCAATAAAACGCTGTATTGCCGGTGATGCCTGTCGCGAGGAACAACAGGGCGGCTCCTGCCAGGTGCAACAGACCCATGATCTTCTGGGCGGCAAAATACCGATCGGCGATCATGCCTATGAAAAAGGGGGAGAAGATGGTCGCTATGGCCAGTGCGCTGTAGGCGGCGCCAATCTGGATGCCGGAGGAATGAAGATTGATCCCCATATAAGTCGACATGGTGACGTACCAGGAACCCCAGATGAAATATTCCAGGAACATCATCATTGACAGTTGAATGCCGCTTTTTTGTTTCATTTTTTTATTTTTCTGCGATGAATGGAATGGGCCGGCAATCGGGGAATAACCCCCAATTTAAGAGATCGAAGCAAACTAATAAAAAAATGTTCCGGATAAATATTTTTTAAAGCGCTTATCTTGCACGTTCGGAATACTGCCTATCACATTATGAGAACATTTGACGACACTTACAGGCACAAGGGCCTGCGCAGGCAACTGGTAGATACAATCAAACAGAAGGGAATCACCGACGAGCGGGTATTGGAAGCGATTCTGAATATCCCCCGTCATTTTTTCATGGACCTTGCCTTCGATACGATCGCCTATGAAGACCGGGCTTTCCCGATCGGAGAGGGACAGACCATTTCACAGCCTTATACCGTCGCCTATCAGACCCAGCTGCTGGAAGTGAAGCCCTTCGAAAAGGTGCTGGAAATAGGTACTGGCAGTGCCTACCAGGCCATCGTGCTGGCGGAGATCGGAGCTCATGTCTATACCATCGAACGGCAGAAAAAATTATTCGAAATAAACAAGGACTTTCCCTATCTCAAACGATATCCGAGCCTGAAATTTTTCTATGGGGATGGTTTCGAGGGCCTGCCCACCTATGCTCCTTTCGACAAGGTGATCGTGACTGCCGCGGCTCCCTTTATTCCGCCCAAGTTGATCGCACAGCTGAAGACCGGGGGGAAAATGGTGATACCCGTCGGCACGGGAAACGTCCAAAGGATGCTGCGGCTCACCAAACTAGCCGATGGCGGGACCACGGAAGAGGCCTTCGACAATTTCTCGTTCGTGCCTATGCTCGGGGGGCGTAATAGTGAGTAGTCAGTAGTGAGTGGTGAGTAGTGAATAGAGTTATTTACGGATGGGGGGCTACATAAAACTGTATAACGACATTTACAACAAACTAACGACTATTACCCTGTCTGAAGGCACTGACCACTGACCACTCACTAACTCTTCATCCCACTCACTACTCATTACTGACTAAAGAAATTCCACCACCTGCCGGAAGACTTCGTCATCGCGGTAAATCTTTCTATGTCCCAATCCGTTTGTAATGACGAACTGTATGTTTTCATGATGATCTTCCCGCACCCTTAATGCATCACCGACCGGGGTGATGGTATCCTCGTTGTCATGTATCCAAAGAATGGAGGCCGTGATATGGTTCATGCATCTGCGGATCGAATAATGGTCTGAAGCGAATCCGCCGATCTTACGAATCTGTTCTTCAAATTCGATATGAATGTCCTGGTTAAGCCGCAGGAACCGGAAAAAGAACTCTATAGCCGTCCTCATTTCGGTAGCGGGCGCGATCAGCGCGACACGGGTTCCCCTGTCATGAGGATAGGTTTCCAGGAGAGAAGCGAGGGCCAGCCCCCCAAAAGAATGTGCCATAAAAGATTGGATCGGGCCGAACCGTTCGCAGACGGAGCGGATTACGTTGGCATAAAGCGGCAGGCTGATATGTTTCCCCCCGGACTGGCCATGCGCAGGCGCATCGAAGGCCAACACCTCGTATCCTTTCTTCAGGAAGGCACCGATATAAGTTTCGAAATTTGCCGAGCCGGATTCAAAACCATGTATGATCAGCACCCTTTTCCGGACTTCGGCGCCTGCATCATCGGGCAGCCAGCGGTGTCCCCGGATCATATGCCCGTCCTGTCTGAAAGAGAGCGCATGGCCTTTTTCGAATAGGGGAGGGAGCTTCTTTTTTATCCGGTGCATGGGCGTGCAGAACAGATCGAACGCTTTTCGGGCCGCCTTCTTTTTTGACACAAGCGCAAGGATATTGAGGCTTGCCCGTATATAACCAATCGTGACCTTCTTTGTCAGCTTCATCCGCTATTTTTTTTCTCTTGCCGGCATTCCTCTTTCCGGAAAGCCTGCGTTTTTTGCCCGTCAGGAAGTTTGTATCTTGTCCTTCCATAATCGACAAATATAGACCTAAAAATCCCTCGTAATAAAATTTCACCCATGCAGTTAGTGATGATCGGATCGGGAAATGTGGCGACCGTACTCGGCAGGCGGATTCGTCTGGCGGGCCATACGGTGTTACAGGTTGTCAGCCGTCAACCCGAAAATGCCGCCCGGCTGGCAGGGGAGCTGGGGAGCGCCTTCACGGACAAATGGCAAGAGATCGACAAACAGGCGGATCTTTACCTGGTTGCCTTGTCCGACACCGCCCTTTCCGACTTTGCACGGCGTGGTCCTGCCCTGGATAATCGCCTGGTGGCCCACACGGCCGGAGCGGTTTCCAAAGACCTGCTAGAAACGATCACCAGGCGGCCGGCAGTCCTCTACCCCCTGCAAAGCCTGCGCAAGGAAATAGAATTTTACCCGGAGATACCGTTGCTGATCGATGCGCAGACCCCTGCGGACAAGGAACTGCTCACCGCCTTTGCCCGGACGATTTCCGGCGTAGTACGGGAAGCCGATGATGAGACAAGGATCAAACTGCACCTGGCGGCAGTCCTGGTAAATAACTTCGGCAACCACCTGTTCAGACTGGCCGAAGACTACTGCCGGCAGGAGAAGGTCGATTTTAGGCTGCTTCTGCCCGTTATCAGGGAAACGGCTGACCGGTTAACCCGTTTCAGCCCCGGGGAAGTGCAGACGGGACCTGCTATCCGAAAAGATCGGGCTACTATCGAAAAGCATCTATCGATGCTTGGTAAATATTTGGATACGAGTGAATTGTATGAGTTGTTTACGAAACAGATTGAAGCGCTCTGAGTCACTCCCTCGATCTCTGCCTGGTTTCCGCAAGCCTTTTCAGATTCACCAGTCCCTTATCGAATTCGTCGCCGATCATCTTGTCGATCGCCAGCACACCCATCCATCTGGCGACGGGATTATTTCCCATATCGGCAGTCATATACCATTTTAATTCCGTTTTTTCCTCTCCCTGTAATTCCCATCCTCCCATGGCGGCATCGGATCCTTCAAATTCGAGGCGGGTGACGACCCTTTTTTTCGGGATTGCCTCGATGATGGTCAGCTTGCCATTGCCTACGTTGGGATTGCTGCTTTGCCATTTATACCAGGCCCCATTGCCGGCTACGGTATCCCCATATTGTTTTTTCATATTTGGATCGATCTGGTTCCAGGTCATCCAGCCGTCATAGCTCCTGAGATCGGCCAGCAGGCCGTAGACGGTCCCGGCGGGCGCATTGATAGAGATGGTTCTTTCCACGTAAACTTTTTTCGGAAGGAAAAAAGCGATGATACAGAGGGAGACGATCACGACGAGGAGCCAGAAAAGGACGCGTTTGAAGATTTTCATGGCAATTTATTTTGAATTAGGCAACCGTAATCCCTACAAAATACGAAATACCTGCTGTAATATCCCAATTACAGGTAATTTTGCACCCGTGATTCCCGGGGAGGATATTATGATCGATTCGCCCGTGGAGGCTATTCTGCCCAAACCGGCATATAATTTCAGATGACCATGAACGTTTTAACAATATTCAAACAGATCAGGACTTTTATATTCGATGTGGACGGTGTGCTTACAGATGGTTCCGTCCAGGTGTTCGACACCGGCGAGCAAGTGCGGCGGATGAATACAAAAGATGGATATGCCCTCCAACTGGCCATCAAAAAAGGATACGGCATGGCCATTATTTCGGGGGGAGCTTCCGAAGGGGTCCGCAAGCGGCTGCAGGGTTTAGGAGTCCGGGACATCTTTCTGAAAGTCGATAATAAAAAGCAGCAGCTCGAGCAATATGTCCTGGAAAAAGGCCTGCAGTATGACGGCATATTGTACATGGGAGACGATATTCCCGACTACCAGGTCATGAAACAGGTCGGCCTGGCTTGTGCACCGGCGGACGCGATACCCGATATAAAACACATTTCCGGCTATATATCCAATTTTGCAGGCGGACATGGCTGCGTCAGGGACGTCATCGAAAAGGTGTTGAGGCTGAACGGCGATTGGGAGGGAGATGTTTTAGTTGCTTCAAAATAAAATCTTTTATCTTGCAGTCCCAGTATAGCTGAAATCAATTATGAAACTGCTAGGCGCCTTTCTACGACTTGTCCGCTGGCCAAACCTTGTTTTTATCGCACTGACGCAGTCGCTGTTTTACTATTGTATTCTGCTGCCCAGTCTGCGGGGAGCGACGCTTGACAGTTATCCAAATATCCTCCGGACCCCTCTCTTTTGCCTGCTATCCCTGTCTTCTTTGCTGATAGCCGCCGCAGGTTATATCATCAACGACTATTTTGACTTAAATATAGATCGTGTCAATAAACCCGACAAACTGGTGGTCGACCGTATTATTAAACGGCGATGGACGATCATCTGGCATTGGATATTGTCGGGCCTGGGCGTGCTCCTCGGGTTTTATGTCAGCTGGAAACTGGACAACTGGATTGTCGGACTGGCCAACCTGGGATGCGTCGTCCTGCTTTGGTTCTACAGCACTATTTTTAAAAGAAAACTATTGATCGGGAATGTGATCATTTCCCTTCTTACCGCCTGGGTCATCCTGGTATTGTATATCTGCGAGTTCAGGGTCGACGTATTTGTGGATCCCGTCTATCACCAAAGGCTCTCCAGGCTCTTTAAGTTCGCGGTCCTTTACGGCGGGTTTGCCTTTATTATCTCGTTGATCCGTGAAGTGATAAAGGACATCGAGGATATGAAGGGCGACGCACGCTATGGATGCCGCACCATGCCCATCGTATGGGGTATAAACGTCGCCAAAGTATTTGCGGGTACCTGGACGGGTGTACTCATAGGTGCGCTCGTCATCATTCAGTTCTACGTATTGCAATACGGATGGTTCCTGGAGGTCATTTACTGTATATTGCTGCTGATAATACCTTTATGCCGGATCCTGCGGAAATTATATGCGGCATCAGTAACGGCCGACTATCACAACCTGAGCATGCTGATTAAAGGCGTCATGCTGGCAGGGATCCTGTCAATGATTATTCAAATTTTATAACCGATGGATCGTATCATATTGGCCTCGCGCTCGCCCAGACGCAAACAACTGCTGGAATGGGCCGAGATGGATTTTGAAGTGATCGTCAGGGAGACGGATGAATCCTGGCCTCCGGGGATGGACACCGAAACAGTGCCCGTCCATATTGCCCGAGGCAAAGCGTTGGCGGTAAAAGAGCAGGTGGGTGAGGGGCGGATCATCCTGGCGGCCGACACGGTGGTGGTCCTGGGTAAAGAGATCATCGGCAAACCCAGGGACCGGGACGACGCCGTCCGGATCCTGTCTTCCCTGTCAGGTAACCGTCATCAGGTCATTACCGGGGTGGTCATCCTCAATGGCAGAGAGGAAATAGCCTTCGCCGACATCACGGAAGTCTGGTTTCATGAATTGAACGCTTCCCAGATAGCCTTCTATGTCGATAAATACAAGCCTTACGACAAAGCCGGCGCCTATGCGATCCAGGAGTGGATCGGGGTCATCGGGATCAAGGCGATCGACGGCGATTTTTATAATGTGATGGGCCTGCCGGTGAGCCGCGTGGTAAGGGCTTTGACGACACTTGTCACCGCTTCGTAGTATTGTTTTATCCGGGCAACTCTTTTAATTTCGGGAACCAACCTTCCCGCATGACCGAAAGACTGTTGCAGTTCATATGGCAATTCCGGTATTTCAACCTGCATGAGTTACGTCTCGAGACGGGGGAGCCTCTTCGCGTCCTCTTTCCCGGGATATCCAATCCCGATCAGGGGGCCGATTTCCTCGACGCCAGGATCAGGATAGATACCGCCTTGCTGGCCGGTAATATAGAATTGCATGTAAAGGCTTCCGATTGGACAAAACACGGGCATGGGGAAGACAGGAACTACCAACCCGTCATCCTGCATGTGGTCTGGGAAAATGACCTCGGGTATCCGCGGCTTCCCACACTCGTTCTGTGGGACCGGGTGGCCAAATGGAGATTGTCGCGGTTTGAAGAGTGGAGAAAGAAAAAGGAAAGTTCGTTTATCGCCTGCGAAAAAAATGCGCACAGAGTAGCCCCGGAAATCTGGCAAACCTGGAAGGAGGAACTCCTTGTCGCCCGGCTGAAACGTAAGTCAGCACGCATACAGGCTTTTCTACAGGAAAACCGTCAGCACTGGGAACAGGTTTTCTGGTGGCTGCTGGCCCGGAACTTCGGTCTCAGGGTCAACTGCGAAGCTTTCGAAGCGATTGCCAGGAGCCTGCCTTTGTCTCTTATCAGGCATCACGCCGGTCATTTGCAACAATTGGAGGCATTGCTGCTGGGACAGGCCGGTCTGCTCGAAAAAGACCCACGGGATGAATACGCCAGAAACCTGCAGAGGGAATATCGTTTTCTGCGGCACAAATACCGGTTGGAGCCTGTTTACCGGCGCGTATTTCTTCTCAGGATGAGACCGGGGAATTTTCCGGCCGTCAGGCTGGCGCAACTGGCTTCCCTGCTTTTGAGTTGCCGGGGTTGGCTGGTCTTTCTCCTGGAGACCGATTCGGTGTCGGATTTGCGGGCTTCCCTGCAAGGCAGGGTTTCGTCATACTGGGATCATCACTATTCGATTGACACTCCTTCTTCCGGCAAACCCAAGCATCTGAGCGCGGAAATGGCGGACAGCATCCTGATCAATACGATGGCTCCCATGCTTTTTGCGTATGGCCACCTGCGCAACGACCCTGCCTGCTGCAGAAAGGCGATCCGATGGCTGCAAGAGACCGGCAGGGAAAAAAACAAGATTACCCGGGCCTGGGAGGATCTGGGTGTCGTCCATCTCAGGGCAGCCGATTCGCAGGCCTTGCTCGAGTGCAAGACCCATCATTGTGATCCTGGTCATTGCCTGGAATGTATGGTCGGCAGGGAACTGCTGAGACGGAGATAATCATTTCCGGCCTTTCGATAGATTCTGACCTTTATGCCGGGACGATGGCAACCGGATTCCAGTTGAAGATGATCTGAACGACAATATCCGGATGGATACTGTAGATGACCGGGCAGGTATGTGCCGCTCTTTCAAATATAGTTTGCTGTTTTTCGCTAAGTTTCAGGCTTTCCGGAAAATGAAAAGTCAGATCGATGCCCCCGATCCGTCTGGGGTCGGCTTTCATAGTCTTTTGGATTTCGATCTTCGTTCCCCGCAGATCCACTTCCATATCTCTGGCCTTGATACCCATGATCGTCATCATGCAGCTGCCGAGGGCGGTGGCAACGAGGTCGGTGGGTGAAAATCGTTCGGCTCTTCCCTGGTTGTCCAGGGGGGCATCTGTTTCGATAACCGAACCGGATTGCAGGTGGGTAGCAACCGTTCTCAGTTCTCCTTCGTAAATAACTGTGGAAGTCATACCGATTTTTGCCTTAAATTTACGTCAGATAATCTAAATCATCAGCAGTGAAGAAATTTTTCTTGTTTGTCCTTGCCTGTTCGGGTGCGTTAGCTCTTTTTGCCCAGGATTCTGCTTCTTACACTTCGCCGTCACAACGTCGAAATAGCGCCAAAAGGCAAAGGGTGAACAATTTGATGAAAATGGAGGAGGAAGGGGAACTGGTCTTCAATAAACACAGCATTTTTGGCATAAAACTGAATACGGACGGCTATGGGATCTCCTATGAAAAGGGAAAGTACAAGTCAAATACGCTTACCACGATCTATCAGTTCGAATTAAACGAAAAGAAATCGCCCCGGGAGATCAAGGTTTCGGCAGCCGCCAGCGCCGACGGCGTCAGCTCCTATATACCCGGCAAAGAGAATAATTTTTTCCAGTTTAAAATGTCCGCGGGCCAGCAGCGGAGGCTGGGCGGAAAGGGTAACAAGAACGGGGTGGCTGTAACCTATCTCTACACCGGAGGGCTCTCGGTGGGTATCCTGAAACCCTACCTGATCAATGTAGTGGATAAGTACAACAATTCCTTCCAGAGCTCATATCCGACGATTATCGACAGCAATTATACCGAGACCGGCGCGGCCGGCTTTTTTACCGGCTGGGGGCAGTTAAAGGTCAAGCCGGGGTTGAATGCCAAGACCGCCATGCGCTTTGACTATGGCCGTTTTAACGAAAGCATAACCGCTATCGAAGTAGGAGTGTCCGCGGAGTACTATTTTAGCAAGATTCCCCAGATGATTATCATCCCCGAAAAGCATTTTTTCTTCAACGGCTATGTGACGATCCTTTTCGGCAAGCGGAAATGATCCGGGTAAAGCAGAAATGACCCAAGTAATCTGTTTTGATCTTACCTTTGCAGGATGCAGGAACTACCCATTACCCGGAATCTACCCGAAAGCGAATACAGGAAGGGGCCGACAGGCGAAGGAATGAACCCACAGGTTCCCTGTGCAGATCCACAGCCAGCAGGTATAAAAAAGCCAAACTGGCTTAGGGTAAAATTACCCATCGGCGAAAGCTACAAGCATGTACGTGGTCTTGTCGACACACATAAGCTCCATACGATCTGCGAAAGCGGAAATTGTCCCAATATGGGGGAGTGCTGGGGAGAAGGCACCGCCACATTTATGATACTGGGGAATATCTGCACCCGGAGTTGTGGTTTTTGCGCGGTGGCGACAGGCCGCCCGGAACCCGTGGATTGGGATGAGCCGCAGAGGGTGGCCGAAGCCATCCACCTCATGAAGGTAAAACACGCCGTGATCACTTCTGTCGACCGCGACGAGATCAGCGATGGTGGCAGCATCATCTGGCAGCATACCATCAGGGCGGTCAAGGCACTCAATCCCAACACGACTCTGGAGACCTTGATACCCGATTTCAAAGCTCAAAAGGAGAATATCACGCGGATCGTCGAGGTTGCACCCGACGTGGTGTCTCACAATATTGAAACCGTGGAACGGATGACAAAGCAGGTGCGTGTACAGGCCAAATACTGGCGAAGCATGGAAACGCTGCAGATCCTGAAACAGGGCGGCATGCGTACCAAAAGCGGAATCATGCTGGGCCTCGGCGAGCGGAAGGAAGAAGTCATACAATCTATGCATGACCTGCGTAACAACGGGGTAGATGTCATCACCCTCGGACAATATCTTCAGCCTACAAAAAAGCATCTGCCCGTCGTTCGATTTGTGCACCCGGATGAATTCGCGGAGTTCAGGGAGATCGGGTATGAAATGGGATTCGACTATGTCGAAAGCGGTCCTCTCGTCCGTTCTTCTTATCACAGCGAGCGCCATGTGATACCCGGCTACGGAAAGACAGCCTGGCGGGCGGAAAAGTCAGTGGCGAGTGGTGAGTAGTGAGTATCGCAAAAGAATCGGTTGAGTAGCAAATATTATAATTTTATATACTAAAATAAAGAAGGGAGCTTTTCTTAGGCTCCCCTCTTTTATAATGTCTTCATCCCACTGACTACTCACCCTTTCATATCCCATACCAGCGCGCTGGCGCCGAGGATCGCCGCGTCCGACTCCTTCAGGTGGCTGACCAGTATCTTCACTTTATTCTGGAAGATTTGGATCAGGTTCTCTTCCATGGCCTCCCGCGTGGGCTTCAGGATCAGGTCGCCGGCTTTGGTGAGACCGCCGAAAAGGATGATTGCTTCGGGACTGGAGAACATCACGAAGTTGGCGAGCGCCAACCCCAGGATCTTCCCGGTATAATCGAAGATCTCCTTTGCCAGTTTGTCCCCGGCGATAGCTGCATCATATACTTTTTTCGAGTCCAGTTGTTCTTTGGGCACTTTGCGCAACAGGCTATCTTCCTTGCTGTTTTCAAGTACTTCGATGGCCGTCAGGGTGACACCGGTCGCCGAAGCATAGCTCTCCAGCGAACCGAGCTTGTCGGTTCCTTCATGATGGCGTCCGTTCGGGATGATGATCGTGTGTCCCAGTTCCCCGGCGAAACCGTCGTGTCCATAGATCAGTTTGCCATTGGCCACGATTCCGCTGCCTACGCCCGTTCCCAGGGTGATCATGATAAAATCCTTCATGCCTTTGGCGGCCCCATACATCATCTCACCGATGGCAGCCGCATTCGCGTCATTTGTCAATATAGCAGGCAATTGGAATTTGTTCTGTACCAGTTTGGCCAGGGGAATGATCCCTCTCCAGGGAAGATTCGGTGCATATTCTACCGTCCCGCTGTAATAGTTCCCGTTGGGGGCACCAACCCCAATCCCTCTTATCCTGCCACTGCCGCCGACCTTTTCGATGAGGGGAGCCAGGTTCTTATAAAGGTCTTCTATAAAGCCTTCCACTTCGGAATGCGTCCGCGACGACATCTCTCCGGAGAACAGCACATTCGCATTGCGGTCGACGATACCGAATTTTGTTCCAGTGCCTCCGATATCGATACCGATGGCCAGGGAATCATAAGAAGAAGACTTCGACATAAGGGGACTGTTAAATAGATTAAAAAAGGGTTAATGGCGCTGCCGCCTGTAATTTTAGCAAACGCGCGGCAAAGATAGGGGAAGAATCAATGTCCTCCGCTGCTTTGAAGCGCATCGTAATCGATTCCCTGCGATTTTAAGAGACCCTTTGCCCGGATGGCATAGAACGCGAGATAGGCAAAACATGCGACCCCGACCACATAGCTGTAGTGAATGTTTATTTTGTCCGCCAGGAAGCCCTGGAAATAACTGACAAAGCCGCCACCCATGAT
Source organism: Puia sp. (assembly GCA_031292515.1). Lineage (GTDB taxonomy): Bacteria > Bacteroidota > Bacteroidia > Chitinophagales > Chitinophagaceae > Puia. Next base: position 40,590 of record JARLGZ010000108.1, read on the forward strand.
CATCATGATCAACAGGCTGCTGCCGGTATTCGTATGTTTGCCCAGACCGGCGATCGACAAGGTGAATATGCAGGGCCATAATGTGCTGCAGAATAATCCCACGCTCACGAATGCAAACACGCTCACCATGCCCGACGTCAGCATGCCTATGCACAGGGCGGTTATGCCGAACAAGGCAAATAACAGGAGCATACGGGCCGGGTTGCCCTTGCTTAGCAGATCCCCGATAATAAGGGCTACAATAATGAATGCGTAATCGTAGAAAGGCCTTACGTCATGCCGGAAAATTTTATTCACGATCAGGAATACGGCAAAAGCGATATAAGGCACAATAAATGAGAGAACCTGCAATGCTCTTTTACTCAGATTAAATGCGCCTATCGAAGCGGTCCACCTCCCTATCATCAGGCTCGCCCAATATAAGGATACAAAGGGTGCGACCTTATCGGTGGAAATGTGAAGATCCTGTTTCAGATATTTTGGCAGATTACTGGCCGTGGACACTTCCACACCCACATACAGAAAGATAGCGATCATCCCCAACCATAGCTGGGGGTACTTGATCGCCGAAGTCCTGTGGAGAAGCTTGCTATCGTTGACAGATTGCTCGGCTGCTTTGTTTTCCAGGTCTATTTTATTCGGGATCGAAGAGAATTTAAAGAAAACGGCGACCAGCAGGAAAGCCAGCCCCAGGATCAGGTAAGGTGTTTTCACGCTTTCTATGCTGGCGTCGGTATGCGCGGCGTCCACGCTTCCAAAGATGGCGATACTGACCAGCAGCGGGCCAATGGTCGTACCAAAATTGTTAATGCCACCCGCCATAATCAATCGCTGTGAGCCTTTTGCGGGATCACCGATCACGATGGCCAGCGGATTGGCCGCGATTTGTTGCAACGAAAAGCCGAGGCCGACGATAAAAAGGCCTGTCAGCATCAGGGCGAAAGAGGCGGTGTTGGCAGCGGGATAAAATAGCCAGGTCCCGATGGCGGATATGATCAGTCCCAGCGCTATCCCGTTCTTATAGCCGATCTTATTAAGCAGATCGCTGCCCAGGGCACTCGAGATCGCCACGTATATGATCGAACCGATGGTATAAGCCACGTAAAAGGCAACCGACACCAGCTGACTCTGCGCGGCGCTTAGATGGAATTTCTCCTGGAAGACGGGGATCAGAATATCATTGCTGGCAGCAACAAAGCCCCAAAAAAAGAATACGCTGATCAGCGTACCAAACTGGGGCCAATTCGTTTTTTGATTCATAACTGGGGTAGGTTTGAATTAGGGGTTGAAAGTACCGACGATTTTGCGAAGCGAAAAATTTTTTCATAAGGTTAGCGCCGGGGATTCAAAAACCTTCCTAAATTGAATTATAATTGATCCGGTATAATTATTCGGCGAAAAGTCTCTTTCAAAGGCCCGGTTAACAAGATTTAATAAAATTTGATGGAAATAGTTCATGTATCCGCAGAGTGTTATCCCGTGGCCAAAGCCGGCGGATTGGGTGATGTAGTGGGGGCCTTGCCAAAGTACCAGCATGAGTTGGGGCACGTCGCCAAGGTGGTGATGCCGATGTACCGGACCAGGTTCCTTTATAACAATGAATGGGAGGTGGTGCACAAGGGCTATACCCATCTGGGTTCCTGGTGGTTCAACTATACAATCATTAAGGAAAAGACCAATAAACTGGGCTTCGACCTGTACCTCGTCGATATCTATGGACTGCTGGACAGGGAAAAAGTGTACGGCTACGATGACGACACGGAGCGCTTCACCGCCTTCCAGATAGCCGTCGTGGATTGGATAGCGGTCTGGAACCACCATCCGGACGTTGTACATGTTCATGACCACCAGGCCGGTCTGATCCCGTTTATGTTCAAGTTCTGTTATCAATATCAGCATTTGCAGAATATTCCCACGGTGCTGACCATTCACAACGCCCAGTACCAGGGCTGGATGGGATGGGATAAGAGCCATTATCTGCCGGCCTGGGACAACTGGAAGGCCGGCATGCTGGAATGGAACAAGACGATTAACCCATTGGCAAGCGGAATCCGCTGTGCCTGGAAGGTGACGACCGTCAGTCCAAGCTATCTGGAAGAGCTTCGCCGGGAAGCAAACGGTCTCGAGGCCCTGCTGGAATATGAAAAAGGAAAGTGTTCCGGTATTTTAAACGGAATCGATTCCCAGGTATGGGACCCCTCCGTTGACAGCTATTTCGAAGAACATTATACACCCGCGGGTGTGGAGGAGGGTAAGTTGCAGAGCAAAAAAATACTTTGCGACCGGTTCAACCTGGATATTGAAAAACCACTAATCACCTTTATCGGCAGGCTGGTAGGAGAGAAGGGTGCCGACCTGCTTCCGCAGGCGATCAGCGACTCGTTTTATTATATCGGCCGAAAGATGAACTTTCTTATATTGGGCAGCGGTTCACCCGGGCTCGAAGCCAGGTTGTCTGCGATGAAGGGGTTGACCCGCGGTGATTTTAATGTCTATATCGGTTATGACGAAGGGCTCAGTCACAGGATGTACGCCGGCGCCGATTTTATACTGATGCCTTCCAGGGTGGAGCCCTGCGGTCTGAATCAGATGTACGCCATGCGATACGGTACGATCCCGATCGTTCGTAATACGGGGGGGCTTAGGGATACGGTGGTTGATTACGGAGATACGGACGGATACGGCATACGGTTCAATTATCCCAGCGTGGGTGATATTACACAGTCTATCTGGCGGGCGGTGGAATTATATCGTCAGACAGCCGTGGTGGGCTCCATCAGGAGCCGGATCATGGGCCTTGATTTCAGCTGGGAATCGAGTGTACGACAATATCTTGAACTTTATGGCGGCATGATCGTTAGTTAGGGGCAGGGGCATGGAATGGATTTGAAAATCAGCCGATATGTCGGCGGCGGCAACCTGTACCGGCAACAATCACCCATAACGGCGATCAATAATAACGTAGCAGCAATAACCCGGTAATAAGCAGTATCAGCAATAGTAATAAATCAGTAAACAATCACCTGGCCAGGCGCGATCAGCGCCTGGCTTTAAGCTCAAAAACCGCTTGTCTATGTCAAAAGAAATATTGTCCGTGATATTGGGAGGAGGCGCCGGAACCAGATTGTATCCGCTGACAGCCAGCCGCTCCAAGCCCGCTGTTCCGATTGCCGGCAAATACAGGTTAGTCGATATCCCGATCTCGAACTGCCTGAATTCAGGCATCACCCGCATGTTCGTGCTTACGCAATTCAATTCGGCCTCTCTGAACCGGCATATAAAAAACACGTATCATTTCAGTGCTTTCAGCTCGGCCTTTGTGGATATCCTGGCTGCCGAACAGACCCCCGATAATCCTACCTGGTATCAGGGGACTGCCGATGCGGTACGTCAGTGCCTGCGGCATCTGGGGCCCTTTGACAGCGATTATGTGCTGATCCTCTCCGGCGACCAGCTCTACCAGATGGATTTCATGGATATGCTTAACCATCACAAGGAACTGGGGGCCGACATCTCGATTGCCACCATTCCGGTGGCCGACCGGGAAGCCTCCGATTTCGGGATCCTGAAAAAGAACGCCAACGGCTATATCACCTCTTTCACGGAAAAACCCAAAAAAGACATTCTTCCCCAATGGGTAAGCGATACGGGGCCCCTCATGCAGAGCCTGGGCAGGAATTACCTGGCATCGATGGGGATCTATATATTTAACCGCCAGCTGCTCTCCGAGCTATTGCAAAATGAATATGTGGAAGCTACGGATTTCGGGAAAGAGATCATCCCGCAATCCCTGGAGAAATACAAGGTGGTGAGCTATCAGTTCGATGGCTACTGGACCGATATCGGAAACATCTATTCCTTTTTCGAAGCCAATCTCGGGCTTACAAAAGATATTCCCGATTTCAACTTATTCGATAATGACAAGGCTATTTATACCCGCGCCCGCATGCTCCCTCCCGCTAAAATCAGCGGCAGTACCCTTGAAAAGACGATCATAGCGGAAGGCTGCATCATCAATGCTTCGCGTATAGAAAACAGTATCATCGGCATCAGGACCCGCATCGGAACGGGGACCACCATCGTGAGCAGCTATATCATGGGTGTCGATTTCTATGAGACCATCGAAGAGATAGAGCATGCGCGTTCGCATGGTCTTCCCACAGTGGGTATTGGTCATCGCTGTTATATACGCAATGCTATCGTGGACAAGAACTGCCGGATTGGCGATGACGTGCGGATCAATGGAGGGCCTCACCTGGAGAATACCGATCATTCCCTTTATACCGTCAAGGAAGGGGTCGTAGTGATCAAGAAGGGCGCGGTGCTTCCCAACGGGTTTGTGATATAAACGGGATCAGAGGAGGATGTTCTCCAAAAACATGTGACCCTGCTTGCCCCAATTCTTTACAAGTTTTTGCACGGTCTGTGAAAGGGTGGCGTTGTCCACTTTTTTGCCTTTTATCGGGGAGACGACATCCGTCTCCCTGACCGCTATGGACTGCACTTTAGTGGCAAACCACGTGATATGCTGATGGGGCAGGGCTACACCCAATATCATCCCGGGAAGACCGGTGAAAGATTCGGGTCCGCCGGGTGTAATGATCTCGTCGGTGTAGAATGCGACCACATAAATCGAATCCATGATGAGGGCATTGGCTCTGCGGCAGTTGAACCCCGCGATCACCCGCGTCTCGTCCGTCAGCTTCCATTTGATGGCCCGCAGGCTGTCCTGGACATTGAATAACTGATCGAATACTTTCTTCTGGCTTACGCCCTGCCGCTTCTCCATGTCGCTGTACACGACATTGTCTTCGCCGGGCTGTTCCCAGAACATCTTGTTGTTATCCGGATTTTCCCGGCCTGGTTTGAACAGTGTCTTGTTCTGAGAGAATACCAGGTCGAAATAGCTGACCATGAAATTAGGCAGCAGTTTCTTGTCGAAATCGGACCATGCATTGTTTTCATCCAGCCGGGAATAGAGGTTTACCCTTTTTTCATATTCTATTTTCCCTTCCGACAGGAATACCGTATTCTGAGCCCGTAGGCGAAGACCGCTGCAAATACAGAACAGAACGAGTAAAAGGGAGAGGTTCTTATTGATGAGTGCCATAATTTTTTTTTCAAAGATTATTATTGACGGGGCGCCGGAGTTCCCGCCTTGGTGAAATTCCATTCTACCGACAGCATAAAATATCGCTGGATGGTGCTATAGGTATTCTGGGACACAAAATTGCTGCTTACGTTTCTGTTGAAGCCGATGTTTTGATTGAACAGATCGTTAACCGATGCCTTTATCAAAAGGGCATCGTTTTTCATGAATTTTTTTCCAAACCAGGCATTCACCTGGGCCACGTCGGTGTTCTTATCGAATACGCTTGTCTTTTGCCGCAGACTGGTCAGGCACTCCGCATAGAGTTGGAATTTATGAGGGAAGTACAGATTTGTATAAGGCGTAATGTCATAAGTCCAGAAATGCGTCGTAGTGCCCGAGTTGATGGAAGATCTGCTCTGCGTATAGGTTGGCGAAAAATAGATGCTGGCTTCGAATACCTTGTCTTTTGTTTTGGTGAGGCTCATCCCTACCGAATAGGATCCGTTCTCCGTGGTATTCATGACCCCGTTGACGATGCTTGCATTGCTGTTCTGGTTGAACCTGCCGTTAAACCCGACCCGCATGTCAGGTCCCTTCCATTTGATATTATAATCCATGTTCCCGGACCAAGCATGATTGCCGCTCACATTGACGGCTTGCGAGGTCTGTTTTCCGGTGGAATCGAACCGGGTGTTCGTACTGATTGCATTTTGCGTAAAACTATACTGCAGATACGCCCAGATCCCCCGCTCCGATAACACTTTGAAATCGTTGAAATACAGGGTCATCTGGTTCCGGAACTGGGGCTTCAGGGCGGGGTTGCCGATGGTCACATTCAGGGGGTCTTCATTCGTCAGTATGGGTTGGATTTGCTGGAGGGTTGGCTGGATCGTATTGCCGTTGTATTCGAATTGGAGCCTCCGGTAGTTGGAGAAGGAGTAAGTCATATTGGCCATCGGGTACCAGTTAACAAAATTTCTGTGTGTCGAAGTATCCGCGTGAAGATCGGTCTGATGGAAACCGGTAAAACCGATACTGTTTCCTGCAGAGAGCCGGATTTTTTTCTTGATCAGGCTATAGGCCAGACCTCCCTTATTCGACAATACGTTGAAACGGTAGTCATTGCTATACAGGGAATCCAGCAAATTATACTTGCCACCGCCGGAATTGTTAAAAGATCCCCTGTCCGAACTGCTGTTGGCAATCGTGGCGCCGTAGTTGACGATCAGATAGGAAGATTTTGACAGCGGTTCGGTATAGACGATCTTGGAATCGAACAGCAGGTTCTCCGTGTGATAGACTTTGTACTGGTCTATCAGTGAATCACGGGAAAAGACGCCGCCGCTATAAAAATTGGTGTTGGAATTGAGATAACCCGTCGATACGTCCCGGTTGTAATTCTCCCGTATGTTGATGGAGATCGTCCTTCCTTTTTTGGGGAGTTTCTTTCGCCAGAGCAGGTTGCTGTTGACGACATTGTTGTCGTCGACACTCGAGATGGTACGTGTATTCCGGTTGACCAGGCTACTGTCGCTGGCAAGCGCTTCAGAAGTAAAACCGTTGTGGATGGTCTTATGGTCGTTGCCGCCGTCCGCATTTATTTTAAGCGTGGAAGTGGAGTCGAATTTTATCTCGTAACTGCCGTCCATTGTGTTACGGATGATCTGGTTATTGGAGGTTTGCTTCTGGTTGTTATAATACAGGGTGTCCGGCAGGATATTCTCGGAGTTGGTGGTGCTCAGCGTATTGATTTTAAGCTGCATCGTCTTAAAATTTATATTGGCGGATTCGCGGTCATTATCCCATTTGTCGTTGTAGTGGGCACCTGCCGTATTTACGGAAGGGAGACCCTGTCCCTCATATTTGCCGCTCCAGGTGTCCAACTCGTTTTGTCCCGCTCCGGTGAAGGTAAAACTGCCCGTGATATCATCGAAATCGACGCTGCTCGCAAGGCTCTGACCGTAGTTGTCCCTTTCCCGCCAGTTCAGCCCCGTTTTGCCCGTGTTGGAACTGATGCCGAAGAGGGCAAATTTCCTTTTATTCTTAAAATAATTGAGCATGCCCTGGTAGTCGTAGAAACCGTCCGTCCCCACTCCCGCGGAGACTTTTCCGAAATAGCCGTTCTTTTTACCATCTTTCAGCTTCACATTGATGGTTTTGGAATGCTGACCATCGTCGATGCCCGAAAAAACGGCCTGGTCGCTTTTTTTGTCATATACCTGCACTTTGTCCACCATATCCGCCCGCAGATTCTGGGTGACCAGGGTAGGATCGTCTCCGAAAAACTCTTCCCCGTCGACCAATACTTTCTGAACAGTCTCCCCCTGTGCGGTGATCTTTCCATTTCTGTCGACCTGGATGCCGGGAAGCTTTTTCAACAGGTCTTCCACGGTTGCGCCTGCCTGGGTATGGAAGCTGTCGGCCACAAATTCCGTGGTATCTCCTTTCATCCGGATCGCACTCTTGTTGCCGCTGATCACGACTGCCTGCAACAATTTGCTCTTCATCACAAGCCCTATCGGCGGGAGATCCGTTGCGGAGGAATCCTTCAGATTCAACTCGTCGACGTAATCCGCATAGGAAGGATAAGTGATTAACAGGAGCAACTTGCCGGGTGGCAGTTTCGTCAGGGTGAAATTGCCGGCTTTGTCGCTGCGCACGAATTTTACGACTATCGAATCCTCCTTTCTCAGTACGATGATCGTGGCGTTGGCGAGGGTCTTCTTTTCGCTGGTGTCTGAGACTTTCCCCCGGATGGAGGCGGATCCCGACAGCGGGGCTGCTCGTTTGGAGGAATCCGGCCGGTGTAAGGAGGCGACGGACTTGACGGTGTCCTGACGGTGGACCCCGGATTGAGCAGTATCACGTTGTGCATTCGATCCCGATTGGGCGAAAGATGCGGTAATGGCTGAACAATAGCAAAGAAGCAACAAGGCAGTTAGTCGTAGCATCGGGCTGGTGGTTTTTGGTCAGTCGTGAAATAGTTCCGCCGTTACTAATCAGAGTGAGAGTAGGTTCCTTTCGGAACCCTCAAAGATTGCCGAAAAAAGAATGGATATCCAATTCCTAACTCTTAATTTTACGTTAAAGGGAATTCACGGATTTAACAAGTAACTTCCCGATAAGAGTGAATTTTCTGTTCAATCCATAAACAGGCCGAAATTTTTTCCGGATGCCCTGAGGAGGGTGATTTAAAAACACACACATTGAGCACGCCTATTCAAAAACGTTATGAGGACATCCATTTCGTGGACTCGACCCGGCCCGTTTGGAATTATTCACTGTTTTCGGACGAAGATATTCGTAATTTTCAGCAGGGTACACATTATCGTTTGTACGATATGTTCGGCTCGCACCCAATGGAAGTACTGGGGAAGGCAGGCTATTACTTTGCAGTGTGGGCGCCCAACGCCACCTATGTATCCGTAATAGGCCATTTTAATAAGTGGGACTCGGAGGCGCACCCCTTATTTGTCCGCCTGGAGAAATCCGGGATCTGGGAAGGATTTATCCCGGGCATCACAAAAGGAGAAGCCTACAAATATCATATTCACGGGTTCGAAGGAGTTAAAATGGATAAGGGCGATCCCTATGCCAATTTCTGGGAGAAGCGCCCTTACACGGCGTCCATCACCTGGGACCTGGATTACGTGTGGAAGGACGCCGAATGGATGGGGAAAAGGGGCCCGCACAATTCCCTGCAGGCCCCCTGGAGCGTATACGAAGTACACCTGGCGAGTTGGATGCGGCCGGACCCCAACGACGAGGAGACCTATAACACCTACGACCAGATGCGGGAACTGCTGGTGCCCTATGTGAAGGACATGGGATTTACCCATGTCGAGTTGATGCCCGTCATGGAACACCCTTTTGATGGTAGCTGGGGTTACCAGGGGACCGGCTATTTTGCGCCGACTTCGCGTTTCGGAGATCCTCAGGGGTTTATGGGCCTGGTAAACGCCTTTCACGAGGCAGGGATTGGCGTTCTGCTGGACTGGGTCCCCTCCCATTTTCCATATGACGCCCACGGCCTCTTCCAGTTCGATGGCGCCAATACATACGAATATGCCGATATGCGCAAGGGCTTCCACCCCGATTGGAACAGCTATATATTTAACTACCGCCGCGGCGAAGTGAAATCATTCCTCATTAGCAATGCCCGATTCTGGCTGGATCGTTTTCATGCGGACGGCATGCGGGTGGATGCGGTAAGCTCTTTGCTGAAGTTGAACTATTCCCGCCAGAAAGGTCAGTGGGAGCCGAATGAATTCGGGGGTGACGGTAACATCGAAGCCATAGCTTTCATAAAAGACCTGAACGAGACGATATTCCGGGATTTCCCTGATGTGCAGACCATTGCAGAGGAGGCCACGGACTGGCCCGGCGTCAGCAGACCTACCTTCGCGGGAGGTCTGGGTTTCGGCATGAAATGGATGATGGGCTGGATGCACGATACCCTGAACTATTTTAAGACCGATCCCATCAACCGGAAAGGGATGCAGGATCATTTCACCTTCAGCATGATATACTATTATGATGAGAATTTCATGTTGCCGCTCAGCCATGATGAAGTCGTTCATGGCAAGTCTCCCATGATCTATAAAATGCCGGGCGATGAATGGCAGAAATTTGCCAATCTCCGGTTGCTCTATTCTTATATGTTCACCCATCCCGGCGGCAAACTGCTGTTTATGGGCAATGAATTTGGCTCCACGACCGAATGGAACTACAAGCGGGAGCTTCCCTGGTATCTTCTGCAATTTGATCCGCACCGCCTCCTGAAGGATTGCGTCAGGGACCTGAATGGCCTGCTCAGGGGTCAGCCTGCCCTCTATGAGGACCAGTTCTCAGAGAATGGTTTTGAATGGACCGACCTCAACCATCGCGACGAGAGCGTGGTTGTTTACCGCAGACGCGGAAAACTGGCCGAAAACGACCTGCTGATCATACTCAACATGACACCGGTCGTCCGTAGAGACTGGAAAATCACCGCCGCCGGAAAATCCGCCTGGAAAGAGATCTTCAACAGCGACGACAAAAAATACTGGGGCACGGGGGATACGTTCAACCCGGATCCCAGGGTGGTAATGGTGGATAAAAACCAGGACCGGTACGAAATATTTGTCCATCTGCCGCCGTTGGGGGCTATCGTGCTGAAATAAAGGGCGATCGTTTGGCGACGGTATCCCTGTCCGGGATAACCCTAAATGGTTTCACTTAGGACCGGATTCCGGGTCTTCCTCTCATACTTAATTGCCCGCTGTGACGTTTTCCAAGGGAACGGGATCCGTTCAATGGGTTTGCCTGACAAGTTCATCAATACAAGTTCAATACAAGTTCAATATTCAAGATAACAGATTAAAATCCAGTAAGAGTTCAAAATCCTATCTAGCATGAAATACCTATTGTTCTTATTTTGTACCGCTTGCTGTCTGCAGCAGGTATTCTCCCAGTCTTCCGCCGACAGCTCGACGGCCTATTTTCAGAAAGGAGTAACGGAAGAAAAAGCGCGCCGGTTCATGGTGGCGTTCAACCAGTTTCAAAAAGCCATCCAGTTTAAAGCCGACAATATAGACGCGCAGCGTGAATTAGGGGTTGTGGCCGTGGAAATGCACCGGTATGACAATGCCACGCAGGCGTTTGAAAAAGTGATCGGTTTACAAAAAGACGATCCTGTGGCTGTGGAAAACCTGGCTAACCTGTATTTCTGGACCCGCCAGTGGCCCCAGGCCGTCGCCTATGCGCAAAAGGCCCAGCAGCTGAAGATTGGAAAGAACATGAACTATATCATCGGCAAATGCTATTATGAGCAGGAAGACTATGGACAAGGGTTCAAGTACCTCCAGGCCGCTTCCCGGGAAGATTCCACGAATGCGGAGATCCCCTACCTGGTCGCCAGGGGCTTTGTCGACATGAATAACTACAAGGGCGCCATTCCCTTTTTCCTGCGAGCGATCTCGCTGGATTCCTCAAAAGTTCAGTGGGTCTACGAGTGCGCGCTGACCTATGCGACGATCCCGGATGATAAATCGGCTATAAAATATTATGAGCTTGCCGCTTTAAGGGGATTTAAAAAGGACAACGACTTCTACGAAAACCTCTCTGATTCTTACCTGGCCGCCGGTGAGGTGGAAAAGGGTTTGGAATTGCTGCTAAAAGTCTACCAGAAGAAACCGGCCGACCTCGACCTTTTATACACCATCGCGCATACCTATTACCGCCTGAAAAAATACCAGGACGCGATCGATTTCTGGGATAAGATCCTGTCGCTTGACAAGGAGAATGCAAAGGCCCTGTATATGATCGGCGTAGCCTACCAGAAAAAGGGCGACGGCGACAAGGGTAAACAGCTTTGCGACAAAGCCATCCAGATGGATCCCTCTCTCAGCAGCCTGAAAACCGAAAGAAAGATGGAGATGTAGAAACCGTATATGCCGGATCGGCCGATCCCTGGTTATGGCTACATGGTTATGGCTACATGCGTTCCGGTACGCGGATACCCAGCAGACCCATCGAGGATTTGATGACGATCCCGGTGAGCGCGGCCAGCTGTAGTCTCAGTTCCTTCTTTTCGGGTGTCTCCGCATTGGCGATGGAATGCACATTATAAAATGAATTGAAGGCCTTAGCCACGTTAAAGGCGTAGACGGCCAATACCGATGGATTCATTTCTCCGCATGCCTGTTCAAGGACCGCAGGAAATTTTTCCAGTTCCAGGATCACTGCTTTTTCGAGAGGGGTCAGGATCGCGGGTAAGGGAGGGAGGAGATCTTCCCGGTTCATATCAGTTGCCTTTGCCGGCACACCTCCTTCCTTCCTGAGCACCGAACGGATCCTTGAGTGCGTATACTGTATGAACGTGGCCGTGAATCCATGTAATTCGATGGACTCCTCAGGATTGAAAAGCATTCTTTTTTTAGGATCCACGCGGAGCAGAAAAAATTTCAGCCCTCCGGTGCCGATCATCTCGTAAAGATTGCTGAGTTCCCCGGCCGTGAAGCCTTCGGTCTTTCCCTGTTCCTGTGTCTTTTTCTCCGCTTCGCGGAGCATCTCATCCAGCATGTCGTCTGCGTCTACGACGGTGCCTTCCCGTGTCTTCATTCTCCCGGTAGGCAGCTCGACCATCCCGTAGCTCAGGTGATAGATGCCGTCGGCCGAAGGAAGACCCAGTTTCTGGCAGATCAGCTTCAGTACCTTGAAATGATAGTTTTGCTCGTCACCGACCACATATATGCTCGAATCGGGTTTGAATTCCTTGTATTTGTTGACGGCCAGACCGATGTCCTGGGTGATATAGACGGCGGTACCGTCCTTTCGCTGTACGATCTTCTCGTCCAGGCCGTCCGCGGTCAGATCGATCCATACGCTTCCGTCCTCTTTCTTAAAGAACACCCCTTTCTTAAGACCGTCCTCGACCAGGTCTTTGCCCAGCAGATAAGTATCGCTCTCGTAATAGATCTTATCGAAATCGCTCCCGATGCGTTTGTAGGTCTGATCGAAGCCCGCATATACCCAGCTGTTCATTTCACGCCAGAGTGCGATGACGGAGGGTTTGCCGGCTTCCCAGTCGACCAGCATCTGCTGGGCGGCTTTCATGATGGGGGCCTCTTTCTCGGCCTCCTCTTTGCTCATTCCTTCCGCTACCAGAACGGCGGCTTGCCTCTTATGCTCTTCGCCGAAAAGGACATAGTAATCCCCCACGAAATGATCCCCTTTGATACCGGTGCCGGCAGGGGTAGCACCTCCCGCGAACAGCTGCCACGCGATCATGCTTTTGCAGATATGAATCCCGCGGTCATTGGCGATGCAGGTCTTTGTCACCTTATATCCATTGGCTTTATAGATTTCCGCCACACTCCATCCCAGAAAATTATTCCGGAGATGTCCAAGATGAAGCGGCTTATTGGTATTCGGGGACGAGTATTCGACCATCACCCGCCGGCCGTTGTCCTCCTTCCTGCCATAGGCATCGTTGGCATATTGCTCCCGGAGAAAAGAGGTCCAGTAGTCGTCGCTTACCGAAAGATTGAGAAAGCCCTTGATGATATTGAAGCCCTTGAATAAAGCCGGAAAGCGGTCTAAAAGGGCCTGACCCAGCTCGTTTCCCAATAGCTCCGGAGATTTTTTGAGCGATTTTACAAAGGAGAATAGTACGATGGTATAATCCCCCTCGAATTCCGGTTTTGTCTCGTTGACCTGGATCTCTCCGATGTCCGGACCTGTGGGATAGAGATCCGATAATGCCTGCCGGGTGACTGTCTTTATTTGACTGATAATATCCATTTTCCGCTTTATTGGCTGCAAAAGTAGTGCAGTATTCGTTAATAAGGGATTAACGGCCAAAAAATGGCCTGTTTTGTACTACCTTCGTGGCATCAACGTTACCGAACCGATGGTGAAAAAAAGGATCGTATCATTTATAGATTTTTTCTATCCTCCCTTCAGCAAGCTGATGCCCATTCAGACTTTCCGGTATGCAGCATGCGGCGGTACGAACACTTTTCTCGATATTTTTGTCTTTTTTATCAGCTATAATTTTATTCTTCACAAACAGGACCTCGACCTTGGTTTTTTTGTATTCAAACCGCATGTCGCGGCCTTTATCATCTCTTTTTGTGTGAGCTTTCCGACCGGCTTTTTCCTGATGCGGAATGTCGTATTCACGGAGTCCACGCTCCACGGAAGAGTACAGCTCTTCCGGTATTTTGTACTGGTGCTCATTTGTCTTCTGCTGAACTACATATTTATAAAACTCTTCGTAGAACAGTTCCATATTTTCCCTACCGTCGCCAAGATCCTGACTACGGTGATCGTTGTCTCCTTCAGTTATCTGACTCAAAAGCACTACACCTTCAAGGCCGATCAGCCCCTGACCGAGAACCTGGAGGAATAAGCAAGCAGCCTTTGCTCACTACTCACTGCTGACGCTCCCCGCCAACATCTTCTCACCACTCACTTCCCGCTATTGACTACTCACTTATTGGCACAGTTTTAGCCCGTTTGCGATGCCGTATTGTCTCATTCAAAAAGAATCGCCCTTGATAACAGTCATTATCCCTGCGTTAAATGAGGAAAAGACGATCCGAAAAGTCATTCAACAGGCCAGGCGCAGTCCCCTCGTAACGGAGATAATTGTCGTCGACGACCAGTCGATGGACGACACGGTGCGGGAAGCCCGTAAAGAAGAGGTGAGGATTGTCACCAGCACCAACCTGGGCAAGGGAGATTCCATGCGGGAGGGAATGATGCTCGCGCGCAATGAGATCCTGGTCTTCCTGGACGCGGATATTCCCGACTATTCCCCCGATATCATCGACAGGCTGACCGGCCCGCTGATCCGGAACGAAGCTGACTTTGTAAAATCCTATTTCGAAAGACAGGCGGGGCGGGTGACGGAAATCCTGGTAAAGCCGTTATTGGAATTCTTCTTCCCGCATTTGCTGGAATTCAAACAACCTTTAAGCGGAATGATCGCCGGGAAGAGGTCCTTTTTCCAGAAAGTGGAGTTCGAAAACGACTATGGAGTGGATATCGGTCTTCTGATAGACATGCATAAGGTCCGGGCCCGCATAAAAGAAGTCTGCATCGGGGAGATCGAGAACGACATGCAGCCCCTGCATGCCCTGGGGAGAATGGCCAGGCAGGTCGCCAACGCCATCTTCAAAAGAGTGAATATCTTCTCGGCGGCCCGGAAGGAAGAGCAGGAAGAATACACGAGGCTCATGCGGGAACAGGTGGAGTTCGCCCTGAAGGAATTGGGTAAACAGCCTAAGAAGATGATTGTCTTCGACATGGATAATACCCTGCTGCAGGGGAGTTTTATACACACGGCGGCGGCCAAATTCGGTTTTCGCAAGGAATTGGTGGATATTATTACCCAGCAGAAAAGCAGCTATATAAGGACCCAGAAGATAGCCCGCCTGCTCGAAGGAAGGACCTTTGCAGAACTGATCGACGTTCTGGAATCGGTCCCGCTGATCGGGGATGCGGTTCATACCGTCCGGGAACTGCAGGTGCGGGGTTATGTGTGTGGGATCATCAGCGACAGCTATCATTGCATCACCAATCATATCCGAAACCTGCTGGGGCTGGATTTTACCCTCGGAAACGAGCTGGAATTCCGGAAAAGCGTTGCTACCGGCGAGGTCCGGATCCCTTCTCAGCTCCTGAAGGACAGGTTCAGCGAGTGCGAGCATGAGCATTGCAAATCGAATATGTTCAGCTATATCCTGAACCGGTTTGGGATACAGACGGCGGACTCAGTGGCAGTCGGGGACGGAGAAAATGACGTCTGTATGCTCAAAATGGCGGGAACGGGTATTTCCTTCAATTCCACCAGTCAATGGGTGGACCAGGTAGCGGATTATGTTTTCAGGGGACATTCGCTCAAACCGGTCCTGGACGTGGTGCGGTAGGGCGGATGGGTGTTGGAGGTCGTTTGCCGGCATGTTCGCCGGGGTGAGGATCGGCCGGGGGCGGGGTGGGGGCTCCCGCTATGGCTCGCTGTTTTTCACCGGGCTATGCAGATATGGCCCCGGTTGCGCTCTCTTGATTGGAAAACTTCATTCTGAACCCTGTTCAGAACTCGTTGGGCTTCGCCCGCAACTCTGGTCCCGAGCTCCGCTCGGTTCTCAGTTGCCTTCGCTTTGGCTCGGTTGGGCCTCGACCTCCGGTCGGTCTCTCATGATTGGCCTTCGGCCATTCGACCTCCGGTCGAATCTGCCATTTTTTCACCTTTTGCCCGATGGCATAATGATTGAGAACCATAAGGGAACATTAAATTCATTAGAATCATGGGAAAAATAATAGGAATAGATCTGGGGACAACGAACAGTTGTGTTGCCGTCATGGAAGGGAACGAGCCCGTAGTCATCGCCAATGACGAAGGTCGCCGTACGACCCCGTCTGTCGTGGCTTTCCTGAAAAACGGAGAGCGGAAGGTCGGGGATCCGGCTAAACGCCAGGCGATTACCAACCCGGTAAACACGATCATGTCCGTAAAACGTTTTATGGGTCGCCGTTTCGACGAAGTCACCAATGAAATCAGTCATTGGAGCTATAAAGTCGTAAAAGGTGACAATAATACCGTACGTATTGACATAGACGGTCGTTTATACACCCCGCAGGAGATTTCGGCGATGATCCTGCAAAAAATGAAAAAAACCGCCGAAGATTATCTGGGAACGGAGGTAACGGAAGCCGTCATCACGGTACCTGCTTACTTCAATGATGCCCAGCGCCAGGCTACCAAAGAAGCCGGTGAAATCGCCGGACTGACTGTCCGTCGCATTGTGAACGAGCCGACGGCTGCCGCTTTGGCTTATGGACTGGACAAAGCCGGTAAAGATGAAAAAATAGCAGTATTTGACCTCGGTGGAGGTACATTTGATATTTCCATCCTCGAATTGGGCGATGGCGTGTTCGAAGTAAAGTCTACCAATGGGGATACCCACCTGGGAGGCGACGATTTCGATAAAGTGGTTATGGACTGGCTGGCCGACGAGTTCAAAAAGGAAGAAAATGTGGATCTGCGCAAGGACCCGATGGCGCTGCAGCGTTTAAAAGAAGCTGCCGAAAAAGCCAAGGTGGAATTGTCCTCATCCAGCGAGACCGAGATCAATCTGCCCTATATCACAGCCATTGATGGTGTTCCTAAACACCTGGTGAAGAAGTTGAGCCGGGCCAAATTCGAGCAGCTGTCGGATACCCTGTTTGAAAGATGTCTGAAACCCTGTGAACAGGCTCTGAAAGATGCCGGTCTGAGCGCTTCCGCGATCGATGAGGTGATCCTGGTAGGAGGCAGCACACGTATCCCCAAAGTACAGGAAATCGTCGAAAAATTCTTTGGCAAGAAGCCGAATAAAGGCGTGAACCCTGACGAAGTCGTAGCTATCGGGGCAGCCATACAGGGTGCGGTCCTTACCGGTGAAGTGAAGGATGTGTTGCTGCTGGATGTGACCCCGCTTTCTCTCGGGATAGAGACGATGGGTGGGGTTATGACACGCCTGATCGAAGCCAATACGACTATTCCGACCAAGAAATCCGAAGTGTTTTCGACAGCCAGCGACAACCAGCCCGGCGTACAGATACACGTGATACAGGGAGAACGGCCGCTGGCTTCGCAGAACAAGAGTCTGGGGATGTTTAACCTGGACGGTATTCCACCGGCTCCCAGGGGCGTTCCGCAAGTCGAAGTGATCTTCGATATCGATGCGAACGGTATCCTCCATGTAACCGCGAAGGACAAGGGAACCGGCAAAGAACAAAAGATCAGGATAGAAGCAGGTAGCGGATTGAATAAAGACGAAGTGGAAAAGATGAAAGCGGAAGCCAGGGCGAATGAAGCTTCGGATAAAGCCGCCCGTGAGAAGATCGACAAGCTGAACCAGGCTGATAGCCTCATCTTCCAGACCGAAAAGCAGTTGAAGGAATATGGCGATAAGATCCCTGCCGATAAAAAGGCGCCGATCGAAACGGCCCTCACTAAACTGAAAGACGCGCATAAGTCACAGGATGCAGCTTCCATCGATGCAGCTGTAACGGAAATGAACAATGCCTGGACGGCTGCTTCCGAAGAGTTGTACAAGGCTACCCAGCAGGCCGGCGGGCAGCCGGGCGCGGGTGGACCCGGAACCGCGGGCGGTTCGCAGGAACACAGCGGCAACGGCGGCGGTGAAAACGTGACGGATGCCGAGTTCGAAGAAGTGAAGTAAGAAGAATGAGGTGAAGTAAGAAGAATGAAAAAATATAACGGCTGAGCATAGGCCGTCTTCGGGATCTCCCCGGGGGCGGCTTTTTTATTCGCAGTCGTTTTCGTCTATTCATGCTCCCAGATGTTTATTCGTACGCCCGATAGCGTCAATCCAGCCCCCGACGCTTGTTTGCATTCGTCCATTCGTGATTCTCGGCATTTGTTTTCGTTAGATGTTGATTGTCAGTGTGTAACCCGTAATTTTTCGCGTTCGTTCGTACTCCTTTTCACGGTTTGTTCCTGCTGTATTAACAAAGCCTTATAATTTCATGCTTGCATATAACGGTAATCTTGCATACCTTTGCACTCGAATTGAGCAATTCCTTTGCTTGCCGCCATGGCGAACTATGTTGAACTTCTGATTTTCTCTTGCTAAGTCTTCAGTTGTCTTTTTTTTCTTCAGTTGCTCAGGAATTTGTAAAAAATAAAAGGAATACGTTATGAAAAGTGATGTTAAGACATCTATTGTGCAGGCTTATGTACAAATGGAAGGAAATGCGTTCAATGAATTGACCTCCGAAGTCAAGGAGACGGTAGCCACGGATGTGGATCTGCATAAGTTGAACAACGGCGGATCATTCGGGATCATCGATCTCTGGAATATCCGTAAAGGCAGAAGGTCTGCCAGAACCCAGTTCAGAGGGGTGACCATTCCCAACGGAATTAAATCCTAACGGCCCTTCCCGTACAATTATTTATTGGAATATTATTTTGAACGAGCGTCCCTGCTTTGTGCCGTCCTGCAGAATTTTCTGCCTGACGGGCAGGCGGGGATTCCCGTTTTTATGGGATCTGGATTCCCCGTTCTACAGGATTGCCGGACGGTGTCCGGCTTTCTTTAAATGATCCCCATCTTCTCCATCAGAAAGGATGCATTCCGGTTCCGCGCCACTCCCTGTTGCAAGCGGTAGTTGAAATGCAGTTCGCCGTCCTCGATGACGCTTTCGAAGCAATAATTGCTGACCGCCCCGGGCGCGTCTTTTTCCAGTACGCTCAGGCTTAGATCGTGTGTCGCGAAAAGGGAGAGACAGTGATGCCTGAGCAGCTTGTAAATAAATTGCTCTGAACCATTTGTCTTGTCTTCGGAATTGGTCCCTCTCAGTATTTCGTCGACCAGCACCAGCGAACCCTGTCCGCTCTGCAGGCGGTCGATGATCTGTCGCAGTTTTTTCAGCTCCGCCATAAAGTAAGAGGTATGTTCCTGCAAGGAATCGCTTACCCTTAGGGAAGTCAATACCTGCAGGGGTGTAAAAGAGAAGGATCCGGCACAGACGGGGGCGCCGCATTGGGCCAGCAGCAGGTTGACGCCGACCGTTCTGAGGAAAGTCGTTTTCCCGGACATATTCGACCCGGTCACCAGGATCAGCCGCTCATTTTTCCCCGCGGAAAAATCGTTCGGCACGCGGTCCCCGGCAGGGATCAGGGGATGCGCCATCTTTTCGGCTTCGATATGCAATTCCCTGTCCGCCGATGGCAGGGGATAGACATAGTCGGGGCTGTTAAAAGCAAATACCGAGAAAGAGTTCAGGCATTCGATATTGCCAACCAGTTCGATCCACGCGGGGAACCGCTTTTTGTAAGCCTCCTTCCATTTTTCCAGCGCGATGGTGCAATACAGGTGGTACAAAAAAAGATTGTTCAGAAAAAAACTTACCAGGAAATTTAAGCCCTGATCGAAAAAATTAGAGAGCCTTGCCAGGCTGCGGAAGGCCTGGCGGGCGGATGCTGTTTCGGCCTGCATGGCGCGCAGGATATCGGATTCCCCCGTATCCACGGTTGAGAATGCCCGCAGAATGGTCTGATATTGTTCCAGAATATCGTGTTTATGACTCAACTGTGCGTGCTGCTGACCGATATATCCCGCAAAAAGACCGGAGAGACCCCATCCGGCGAGGATTCCCGCGACAAGGGGGCTGTAGTTGCCGGTGACGGCCCACGCCAGCAGACTGCCGATATTATAAACGATAAGTATCCACCGGATGATAAGGACCCATTTCTTCCGGAGCAGGACAGGGGGAGCTTCCAGCCAGCCGGCCAGTCCATGCAGATTGCCTTTTCCCTCCCGGTTCAGCAGGCCTTGCGCGATGATCGACTGCCGGGCTTCCACCTGGCTGCTAAAAACCCGGATGGCATGCTGGTGCATTTTTATGTCATCCGGCGAAAGCAGGGTGTGTTGCAATCTTTGCGCCAATTGTTCCTTACCATGATGGGTGGTCGTCCTGTTAAGGAGGTGAAAGAGGGAACGCGGACCAAAGATGTCCAGGTCGTCCAGGTAGCTTTCATGCGAGAGGAAAGCCGCGCCATCCTCGAATTGATTTGGTTCATTTTTCAGAACGCCCAACTCATTGGTATTGATAAACAGCAGTTTCTCCAGGAGGGCCCTACGATCCCTGTATTGCAATGCAAGCAACACCAGTCCGGCGAAAGCGCCCAGGCAGAGTAAACCCGCCCAGAGAAGCCCCTGTGGGAACCCCTCTCTTACGAACCGGTACGCGAGGAAAGCAAGGATGCCGAAAGTCAGCAACCGCAGGCCTGCGATCAGGGCCTGTTTTTTTTGCACGGCACGTACCTGGCCGGTATAGAGAGCGATCTTTTCTTCATAAAATAAATGCAGAGGAGGCATGGATCCCGTAGTTGCGTTAAATGAGAGAGGCCGACCCGGAAACCGGGGCAGCCTCGATATAGAACTTTATCAAAAATGTGTCGGTTACAGGCGCCTTACATAATATCCATCGCTTTCACAAAAAAGGTGGTCACAAAAGGCAAAATGAGGGTCAGGTACTCGAATCTTGCATTGATCGCAAAGATCAGGGCCGCCGTGGAAATAAAAAAAAGCAACCAATATATGCCAGTATTTTTCTTCTTTTCTTGTTCCATGTTAAAAATTTGCACGAAAATAGTTCAAAACGATTAATGAACCAAGATGAAAAATTTACCTTTGACACGCTTGCATCCGGCTCGCCTGTTTCCGGAAATTGACCGTCAGTTCGGCAACGAATGCCGGAAAGCTATTTTGATTTCCAGACGGAGACAGTCGTATGGCGTAAAAACAGTATATTAATGAACCTACAGTTTTATCTGCGATTTCATACACAGCCAGGGCAATCCATATTCATTTCAGGAAATATCGATGCGTTGGGTAATGGGGATCCCGCCAAAGCGCTGGGGGCAGTTTATCTGGACAGTGAGTACTGGCAGGCTGCCGTCACGTTGAGCGGGCCTCCTGCCGAGCCTATCCGCTATCACTATATTATCAGGTACACCGATGGGGCCGTCCGGGAGGAATGGGGCGATGACCGTTCGGTGGATAGCATCCGCCCCGGATTGGAAGAGATCAGCGTCATCGACGCCTGGAATTTTCCCGGTGAATATGAGAATACATTTTATACATCCCCGTTCAGGGACTTGCTGCTTCCGGGGCATGGGAAAAAAGGCAAGAGACATTTAGTAAAGGATTTTACGCATATTTTCCGGGTCAAGGCCCCCCTGTTGAAAAAGGATGAAGCGGTCTGTCTGACGGGCAGCGGGTCTGCACTGGGAGACTGGAACGAAGAGATGCCGGTCGTGATGGTTCCCGAAGGCAATTGGTGGACCTGCCGCCTTTCGATCCCCAAAGAGTCCTTTCCCGTCTTGTACAAATATGGTGTGTTTCATACAAAAAGCAAGAAGTTCCTGCTCTATGAGGAGGGGGAGAACAGGATGCTTCGGGGAGACGCGCAGGAGAAGAAAATCCATATCCTTCACGATGGGTTTATTCATCTTCCGAATAATACCTGGCATGGCGCCGGCGTATCCATTCCCGTTTTCAGCCTGCGCAGTAAGAAATCCTTTGGGGTAGGGGAATTTACCGATCTGAAGCTGCTGGTAGACTGGGCAAAAAAGACGGGCCTGAAACTCGTTCAGATCCTGCCGGTCAACGATACGATGGGAACCCTCACCTGGCAAGACTCTTACCCATATGCGACCATCTCCTCGTTCGCCTTGCATCCTTTATACCTGGACCTCGGACAATGTGCCGGGAAAAAATATGCCGCTCTTATCAAACCTTTGCGCAAGAAGCAGAAGGAGCTTAATGAACTGCCGGAAGTAGACTATGAAGAGGTGATGCGAATAAAATTGTCGGTTATCCGGGAGTTATACGAATTACAAAAGGAAGAATTCACGCAGTCTGCCGGTTTCCAGGAGTTTTTTGAGGCGAATAGGCATTGGCTGGTCCCCTATGCGGCTTTTTGCAGTCTTCGGGATAAGAATGGCAGCTCCGATTTTACCACCTGGAAAACATACGGCAAATACGACGCGGAAGCGATCGGCAAGTATGTCTCCCGCAAAACCAGGAACTACGATTCGATCGCTTTGCAGTATTTTATACAATACCATCTGCATCTGCAACTCACAGCCGCTTCGGAGTATGCCCGTGAAGAGGGTATCGTTCTGAAAGGAGATATTCCCATCGGCATCTACCGTTACAGCTGCGATGCCTGGGTTGCGCCCGGGCTCTATCACATGGATTTTCAGGCAGGCGCTCCGCCGGATAATTTTGCGATCAAGGGGCAGAACTGGGGCTTCCCGACTTATAACTGGGACCAAATGGCCCGGGACGGCTATTCCTGGTGGAAACAGCGTTTTGAGCAGATGAGCAAATACTTCGACGCCTTCCGGATAGACCATATCCTGGGTTTCTTCCGGATCTGGAGTATTCCCATGGATGCCGTCGAAGGAATACTAGGATATTTTATGCCCGCCATTCCCGTTTACCGGGGCGAATTCAATGACAGGAATATCTGGTTCGACTATGATCGTTATGCTCTTCCCCTGATCAACGATGCTGTCCTGTGGGAACTCTTTAACCACCAATCCGGTCTTGTAAAAGAACAATACCTCTATCAAAGGGGCGACGGCCAATACAGCCTGAAGGAGCCTTTCGATACCCAGCGGAAGGTGGAGGCTCATTTTGCAGAGCTGGAAAATTCGGATCTCAACAAATGGATCCGGCAAGGCCTGTTCGACCTGATCGCCAACCGCATCCTCTTTGAAGTAGAGGGCTCGGGCCAGCAGCAATTTCATTTCCGCATTTCCATGGATCAGACCTCTTCGTTTCGTTTTCTCGAATGGAATACCCGGCAACAGCTGCGGGAGCTGTATGTCGACTACTTCTACCGGCGCCAGGACGGTTTCTGGCAGGAGCAGGCCATGCAGAAATTGCCTGCGTTGAAAAGAGCTACCCATATGCTGGTCTGCGGAGAAGACCTCGGCATGGTGCCGGCCTGCGTGCCCGACACCATGAAACAGCTGGGAATCCTTAGCCTGGAAGTCCAACGTATGCCAAAGGATCCGGGCCAAACCTTCTCGCATCCGGCATCCGCCCCTTATCTTTCCGTTATCACACCCTCTACACACGATATGAGCACGATCCGTGGCTGGTGGGAGGAAGACCGATCGGTCACACAACAGTTTTTTAACCGGGAACTCGGGCAATGGGGAGAAGCGCCCTATTTCTGCGAGCCCTGGGTAAATAAAGCCATCGTACTGCAACACCTTCATTCCCCTGCCATGTGGTGTATCTTTCAGCTGCAGGATATCATGGGCATGAGCGAACATTTCCGTCGGGAGAACC
The DNA here is from genome assembly GCA_031292515.1 of Puia sp. Taxonomy (GTDB): domain Bacteria; phylum Bacteroidota; class Bacteroidia; order Chitinophagales; family Chitinophagaceae; genus Puia. Next base: position 64,047 of record JARLGZ010000108.1, read on the forward strand.
CGCATGACGAGCGGATCAACGTACCAGCCGATGTTCACCACTATTGGCGATACCGTATGCACATAACCCTGGAAGAATTGAACGGGCAAAAGCGTTTTAACGAGGAGCTGAGAAAATATGTGGAAGCCAGCGGAAGAGGGGAATAGTGAGTGGTGAGTAGTCAGTAGTGAGTGGTTAGTAGTCAGTGGTTAGTATTGAGTAGTTCAGTGGTGATTGAACAAAACGACTGTAACGCAAAAATCAATTTCGGCGATCCATGAAGTGCAATTATTATTCGTATAACCTGGCGTTCAAACACCCGTTTACCATTTCAAGAGGGACCAAGACCCACCAGCCGACGCTCGTGGTGGAATTGGAACTGGGAGGGATCAAAGGGTATGGGGAAGCGCCTGCGATCAGCTACTACAATATTCCGGTCGGGAAAATGATTGAAGACCTCGAACAGAAGAAAGGTTTTGTGGAGAAATTTGCCTTCACGGAACCGGAGCGTTACTGGCACTATCTCCATCATTTGTTTCCCGCCAATCCCTTTCTCGTTTGCGCCCTGGATATCGCAGCCTGGGACTTATATGGTAAAATACGTAATAAACCGCTGTATGAGCTCTGGAAGCTCGATCCGAAGAAGGGGCCGATGACCGATTATACCATCGGCATCGACACCGTCGGCAAGATGGTCGAAAAAATGGAGGAAATGCCCTGGCCGATCTATAAGATTAAGCTCGGTACTCCCGAAGATATCGCTATCGTAAAGGCGCTTCGTAAGCACACGGACGCTGTCCTGCGCGTCGATGCCAATGCGGGCTGGACGGTCGGGGAAGCCCTGGAAAAGATCCCCTTGCTGAAAGAGCTGGGGGTGGAATTCATCGAACAGCCGCTTGCGAAGGAAGATTGGGAAGGCATGAAGGTATTGCATGAGCAGTCTCCTTTAAGCCTGATCGCCGATGAATCCTGTGTCCGGGAAGAAGATACGGAAAAGTGCAGGGGCTATTTTCACGGGATCAATATCAAACTCACTAAATGCAGCGGGCTTACCCCTGCCCGGAGAATGATCGCCAGGGCCAGGCAATTAGGGATGAGCGTGATGGTTGGGAGCATGAACGAGAGTACCATTGGAAGCGCCGCGATCGCCCATCTTCTTCCGGAACTCGACTATGTCGATCTGGATGGCCCCCTGTTGCTGAAGGAGGATCTGGCAACAGGTCTTTCGTTCGACCGGGGAAGGATCCGTCTCTCCGGAGGTCCCGGGCTGGGTATCGTGCTGGCTCCCGGGATCATCCCTTCGCCGGGAGCAAAGGATCTCCCCGAATAAGATCATTTTTGGATTTTCCTGTCAATAAAAATTGTGCAACCAAAAAAAGGCCCTAATTTCCATTATCACGTAATCGATTGCATCGTTGAACTACAAAGTCACCATTGCCGACATTGCCAAAGAGTTAAATATTACGCCTGCCACGGTCTCCCGGGCGCTTAGTAATCACCCCGCTATCAGTGAAAAGACAAAGAAATCCGTACTTCAGACCGCAAAAAAGCTGAACTACAAACGGAACAGGATCGCGTCCTCCCTCCGTTCCGGGAAATCGCATGTCATCGGGGTGCTCATCCCCAGTGCCGAGATCAGTTTTTTTGGCTCCATCGTGCATGGTATTGAAAGCATGGCCAATTTGAACGGGTATACCGTGCTCATCTATCAATCCAACGAGACCCGTGATTTCGAAGTAAAAGGGATAGAAACCTTTTTAGGGGCAAGGGTGGATGGTATCCTTGCTTCCATCTCCAAAGAGACCCGTGATTATTCTCATTTCATAGACATCCGTGACAGGGGCATCCCGCTGGTGTTCTTCGACCGTGTCAAAGAAGAGCTGGGTATTCCCAGTGTCGTCGTCGATGACTACGAGGGAGCCTATGCGGCTACGACCCACCTCATCTGCCAGGGGTATACGCGCGTCGCACACATCGCTGGCCAGGATCATATAAAGATCTTCAGCGATCGTCTGAAGGGATACCGGGCCGCCCTGGAGGCTCATAATATCCCCTTCGATGAGACCCTGGTTTATCAGCAAGGCCGGGTGCCGATCGAATCGGGCCGGGAAGCGACCCGTCATTTTCTTGCGATGAAAAAGCCCCCCGATGCTATCTTTGCCGTAGACGATTTTACCGCATTGGGCGTGATCAAGCAATTAAAGGAAGAGAACATCGAAATACCGCTGGACTTTGGCATAGTAGGATTCGGAAATGAAATGTTCGGGGAACATATTTCGCCCGGCCTATCCACCGTAGACCAGCAGACCGTGTTAATGGGAAAAGAGTCTTTCACCCTGCTGATGGACCTGATACAAAGTAAGGAGGGCGAAGAAATAAAAAGAGATAAAATTACGCTGGCGCCCCATCCCATTTTCCGGAATTCCTCAAAGCGGAACCTGGATGCCGGCTAAAAAGAGATATCCGGGATCATCCGGGCCAACGAACGCTTGACGAAACTAAATTACTGGCAATGAGCGGCTTTTAGAGGAAACTTAATAATTAAAGTGAATTAAAGATAACAGAAACAGACTTTCTCACTATGGTTTTATCAACAACTGGTAGCACAGACCTCGTCCTGCAGATCACAGATAAATTCAAAGACATCTTTGGAACAACGCCTATCGTGGTCCGTTCGCCCGGACGTGTCAATCTGATCGGAGAGCATACGGACTATAATCAGGGATTCGTCCTGCCGGCAGCCGTTAACAAAGCGATCTATATGGCGGTTGACCGTCGTAAGGACAATGAACTGCATTTTGTGGCGCTGGACCTGAACCTTAGCTACAAGGGAAACCTCGACCGGCTGGTCTCATCCCCGATGCACTGGCCGGATTATCTCCTGGGCGTCATACAGCAGCTCCAACTGCTGGGGTATTCCCCGGGGGGATTCAACTGCGTCTTCGGCGGGGATATTCCCTCCGGCGCCGGGATGAGTTCTTCCGCGGCGCTGGAGTGTGCGACGGCCTTTGCGATGAACGAGCTGTTTGGCTTTCAACTCGATCTTCTTACGATGGTAAAGCTTTCGCAGAAGGCTGAAAACGTCTTCGTGGGAGTACAATGCGGAATCATGGATCAGTTCGCCAGCATGTTCGGCAGGAAGAACCATGTCATCCGGTTGGACTGTCAGTCTCTGGAATACGAATATTATCCTTTCAATACCGATGGCGTCCGCATTGTTCTGCTGGATACCGGTGTCAAACACTCCCTGGCTTCTTCCGAATATAATACACGCCGGCGGCAGTGTGAGGCAGGGGTCAGCCTGGTGAGAAAGCATCATCCCGGCGTGGAGAGTCTTCGGGATGTTACCCTGGCCATGTTAGCCGAATATGTCGCGCCTGTGGATCCGCTGGTGAACCGGCGATGCGAATTTGTGGTGGAGGAGAATGCCCGCCTGCTGGCGGCTACGGCCGACCTGCAGCGAGGAGATATCTCCGCCTTCGGCCGGAAAATGTTTGCCACGCACGAGGGGCTGAGCCGGAAATATGAGGTGAGCTGCCCCGAACTGGATTACCTGGTGCAACAGGTCCAGGGGGATCCGGCCGTCCTCGGCGCCCGCATGATGGGGGGTGGTTTTGGAGGATGCACGATCAACCTGGTAAGAGAAGAGGCCGTCGATGCGCTTGTGGAAAGGGTTGCGCCTGCCTACCAGGCCGCTATGAACCTGGAATTGAAGGTCTATATCGGGCAGATAGAGAACGGGACCTCCCGGGAAGCATAAACCAAACCACAGACCCAAAACCTGTGATGCATCCTCCCGGCGTTACGGGGAAAAAAATAAATATTGCTATATGAATAGACTCTTTGTCCCGGTACTTTCTGCAGCCTGTATCGCTATGACCTGCCTGCTGGCAGCCTGTGGCAACGACAGTCCGTCTCCCGCCCTCTCTACCGATACGGCGACAGCGAAAGCTGTTTCGGCGGGCTCTGCAAACACCGCGCAGGCTACTCTACCGGATACGGTCGCCTTCAGGGGTGAGACGGATGGGAAGCCTACCGCGCTCTATATCCTGAAAAACAGCCGGCAGGCGCAGGTGGCTATAACCAACTACGGCGCCCGGATCGTCAGTTTCCTCGTACCCGATAAGAATGGCGTTCTCAAAGACGTCGTTCTTGGCTACGACAGCATCGGCAAATATATACATCGGCCCGAAACATATTTTGGAGCCGTCGTAGGCCGCTATGGAAACAGGATCGCCAAAGGGAAATTCCGGCTCGACGGGAAGACCTACTCGCTGGCGACAAACAACGGGCCCAACTCCCTTCACGGGGGAAGAAAGGGTTTTAACGCCGTTGTCTGGGATGCCAGACAGGTGGATGATCGAACCCTTGAGCTCTCTTATCTTTCAAAGGATGGAGAAGAGGGGTATCCCGGCAATCTCCGGGTGAAAGTGACCTATACCCTCTATGACAGCAGCAATGCTTTGTCGATCCGGTATGAAGCGACCACGGACAAATCGACAGTCCTCAACCTCACCAATCATGCCTACTTCAATCTGAACGGCCAGGGCAGCGGTCCTATCGCCAATCATCTCGTGCAGATCAGCGCCGACCAGTATACGCCCGTTGATTCCACGCTGATCCCTACCGGCAGGATAGAGGCGGTGGCAGGCACCCCCCTGGATTTCCGTCAGCCCGTGACCATCGGGTCACGGATCAACGACGACCATATCCAGCTGAGATATGGCAAAGGCTATGACCACAACTTCGTCCTGAACCCGGCAGGAGAAGGGGGCCGGATGGCCCAAAAGCAGGCGTGGGTCCCGTCGGCCGTTGTACAGGGAGACCGGAGCGGGATCGTTCTTACGGTTTTTACGGACCAACCCGGCCTGCAATTCTACACGGGGAATTTTATGAACGGCTCCAATCCCCTTAAGGGAGGCAAGACGGATGAGTATCGTACTGCCTTCTGCCTGGAGACGCAGCATTATCCGGATAGTCCCAATGAGCCGTCTTTCCCGTCCTCCAGGCTAGACCCCGGGAAGGTCTACAAGACGCAAACCGTCTATACATTCTCGACGAAAAAATAGCAGGAATCCGCGGAGACGGCCTTTTTGGCTGTCGCGGCCGCGTTCCCGGCAGTCCGGGGCGGTTGATTTCAGCTAACCCTTTTTCCATGCATCAGCATGTCGACGGCCTGGGTCAGATCCCCCGCGCGGGTGATCTCGCCCGAGTTGACAAAAAAGATCTCGTCCGCATTTTCGATGGTATTTAGCCGGTGAGCAATGATGACACGGGTGGTGGTATCCGGTAGTTTTTGAAGAATCTCTTCGAGCATTTGTTCGGTGATGGTGTCGATATTGGCGGTGGCTTCGTCCAGGATGAGCAGCTCCGGCTTCCGCAATACCGCCCGCATAAATGCGAGAAGCTGTTTTTGCCCCAGGCTGATCCCTTCTCCTCCGGACGTGACGGGAGTATCCAACCCTGCGTCGAACCGGGTAAGAAGGCCATCCAGGTTGGCCTGACGGATCACCTCCGCAAATTCCCCGTTGCTGTGATCCTTGTATCGTTCGTTACCATACAGTAAGTTATCCCTTACCGTTCCCGAGAATAGAAAAGGCTCCTGCAGGATATAGCCGATCTTTTGCACCCGTTCTTCCGGTGTAAATGAACGGATATCCCGCCCCTCCAGGAGAACCGCGCCTTCCGTCGGGTCGTATAGCCTGGCTATCAGCGAAGCAGTCGTCGTTTTGCCCCCGCCGGTAGGTCCGACCAGCGCATAGGTTTTTCCTCTTTCCATGCGAAAACTATTGTTGTGAAGGACCTCTTTTCCGTTCGGATAACGAAAAGACACTTTTTTGAATTCCAGTAAGGCCGGCCCCGCAAGCGCTGCCTGTCCTTTCTGCGGGGCGGCTCCCCCGTTCGGGGACGATGTGTCTTCCACGGACCGCATACTTTCGTCCGGGATCACCAGCAGGTCGGACTTCATCGACAGGATATGGGAAATCCGGTCCCAGCCGGCCAGGGCTACCTGGAAGTTAGCCCATAGGGCGGCCATCTGGCGGAGCGGGTCATAAAAGCTGTTGACATAGATAAAATAGCCGATCAGCGAGCCGATCGTAAACTGTCCTTTCGAGATTAGCCAGACGCCGAATACCAGGACGATCAGCTGGCCTATGCTCGAAGCCAGTCCGTACACCGGGGTGAAGATATTATTGGCGAGGCCTGCCGTTACGGAGGTCGAGTAACTCTTTTTATTGGCTTCGTCGAATCGTTTCCGGAAATAGTCGCGCCGGTTAAAAGCAATGATGACTTTAAAATTCTCCAGGCTTTCCTGTATCTCCGCGCTCAGACCACCCACGCTCTTAAGGTTTTGCGCATTCTTCTTCTTTACCCAGGGCGACACGATCTTCGTGTAGATCCACATCAGGAGCGCCGGGGCGATCGTCGCGAGACCGAGACGGAAATTGATGGCCAGCAAAAAGATGCCGGCGCCGATGATGGTGAAGATGCTGGCGACGAATTGCATCAGCGATTGTGAAAAGAACTGGTTGATCTTATCGGTATCGCTATTTAGCCGGGAGATCAGGTCACCCGCTTTGTTCTGGTTGAAAAAGGCGACCGGCAGCTCCAGCAGTTTTTGAAATATCGAATTGCGCAGCGTATACAGCAGCTTTTGCCCAAAGCCGCCCATGAGCGTAGTCCTGAGATATACGGTAACGAGGGCGGCAATATAGATCGCCAGCAGCAACGAGCAATTCACCAATACCCCGCTATAGTTGTTCCGTAATATCTCATGATCTATCGTATTCTTTATGATCAGCGGACCCAGCAGGCTGAGGGCCGTATTGACCATCATCGCAATCAGGGCATAGACCAGCTTGCTCCGTTCGCCCGGCAATAGGGAGACCAGTGTCTTCAGTGCAGGCCAGGTCGGGGTTTTTTGCTGTCCCGCGGTGCTGTTAAGATTGTAGTTCGTGCTGCTCATAATGGCTGGTGCTTCTTTGTGACTGAAAAATTTGTACGTATTCCGGGCAGCTCTTCATCAGTTCTTCATGCCTGCCGGCAGCGATCATTTCCCCCTCCATCAGGAGGATGATCCGGTCATAGTCGACGATGCTGTCTATCTTCTGGGTAACCGACAAAAGCGTGATTCCCGGATAGTTTTTCCGCACATTGTCCAGAATCTTCTGTTCGGTCCGGGTGTCCACGCGCGCGGTAAAGTCATCCAGCAGCAGGATACTTGGGTTGATCGCGAGGGCACGCGCCAACATGATGCGTTGTTTCTGCCCGCCGGAAAGGCTGGTACCTCTCTCCGATACGATCGTATCCAGCCGTTCGGGTAAAGAGTCGATAAAGTCTGCCAGTTCGGCCGTTTGGATCGCTTTTTCCAGTGATTCGTCGGTTACGGTATCGCTGAAGGCTATATTCTCGCGGATGCTCATATTAAAGATGATGCTGTCCTGGAAGACAAACCCCACCTGGCGGTGAAAGCCCTCTTTCTCATAGCTGTCCAGTGGGTGACCGTCGAATTCGACGCTCCCGGCTGACGGCTTGATGAGGGCCGTCAGCAGGTATAGCAGCTGCGTTTTTCCGGCGGCCGTGGGACCGATGATAGCGGTTTTCGAACCGGGCTCTATGGAAAAGGAGAGGTCCTTCAAGGCCATCTTCTCTCCATAAGACACCGTCACCCGGTCCAGCCGGATGGCTCCCCGCAATTCTTCATTGCGGGTGCCCGTTTCCACGGGGGGCGGCGCGTTCAGGATACCGCCGATGCGTTGATAGGAGGCCGTTGCCTGGGCGATGACATTACTCATAAACCCGATGATCAGGATCGGGAAGATCAGCATGGAGATATAATTGTTAAAGGCCGAGATGTTTCCGATCGTCATGGTCCCGGTCATGACAAAATGACCTCCCAGTGAAAGCGTCGCCAGGTAAGCCATGCTGGCAGTAAAAGTGATCACGGGTATCAGGGTAGCAAACAGCCTCAGGATGCTCAGGCCCAATTCAAGACCTTTGCCACTGGCATCCAGGAACTTATTATAGGACAGCTGTTGTGAATTGATCACCCGTATCATGGCCGACCCCAGCACGCTTTCGTTGATGACGCCGTTTAACCAGTCGATCACTTCGCGGCTCTTTTTAAAGAGCGCCCTTACCTTACGCAAAACGATAAAAAAGGCGATCCCTATGATGGGAATGACGGCGATGACTACCAGTCCGAGCTTCCAGTTTATCGACAGCAGCAGGATGCTCGCGCCAATGATGATGATCAGGGACGAGGCGATGGACACGACGGCCTGGGAAACGAACATTTTTATGGAGTCGACATCCGCAGTCAGGTTGGTCAGTAGCCGGCCCGGATTGGCCTGCTGGAGGAATCCATGACTCTGGCGGGAGATCTGGTCTGCCAGCCTTGTCCTGAGATCCCGTGCGACCCGCTCGGATACATAGGTTTGAACGATACTTTGCAGATAGGCGAAGAGAAAGACGGCGAGTGAAGCCAGCAGGAATTCACGGATCATCCGCGGCAGATTCAATTCGCCGGCCGTCGCAGCGTCTATTCCACGGGCGATGATCTTTGGCAGGAGCAGGTTGATGCCGTTGCTGAACAGGGCCAGCAGCAGGAGCAGGAAGATCATCCCCCGGTAAGGTTTTAACAGGGAGCCGAGACCTTGTCCTTTTGGCCGTTCTTCTTTTTTTTGTGACAGAGACTTATTCATGGTTTTGGTGCCGGGCTGTCGGATATACGGAATGTTACCCCGAAAGCCCGCATAAAAATAGGAAACAATAGCCATCGTGGCAGCTGCAATCAGGCAAATTCCGTCAAACGGCCGGCCAAGCCGCCGTTTCTTCCGGCGAAAGCCACGTGATAGATCAGGTATTCTTCCGGGTACCCACCCGTGCTCCCGTCTTCGATCAGCGAGTATTCGTAGTCGTTAAGACAGGCCGGAAGGGCCGATGAAAATACATTATTTTGAGAGGGGCGGGACCGGAATCTGTCACGTATATTTGTATTTGTCCGGTGTAAATTTTTTGTTCCTTATATTTTTAACAGAATAAGCTATGATAGTTTCCTGGAGACGACCGGTTCCCCGCTTTGCCCAAAGGTCTTTTACCTGTTTTCTATGGATCGCCGTCAGCATGCTGCCTTTAAACAGGATGCTGGCTTCGGATAGCCGCGGCGTATCTTCATTACGGGTTCGTGACCTCACCTGCGAATTCAGGGAGATGCCTTTGGGGATTGACCGCCCGCGTCCCCGTTTGGGCTGGACGATTTTTTCGGCGGATCCGTCCGTCAGAAACCAATACCAGTCAGCCTATGAGATCCTGGTAGCCTCTTCTGCCGATTTGCTGGAAGAAGACAAAGCCGATTACTGGCGCAGCGGGAAAGTGGAATCCGGCGGAAATAACAACCGTGTCTATCAAGGCGCAGTGTTGCGGTCGGGGATCACCTGCTTCTGGAAGGTCAGGATCTGGGACCGGACAGGACGGGTCAGTGCCTGGAGCCTTCCTGCTCATTGGACCATGGGGCTTTCGGAATCAGCCGACTGGGGGGCGGAGTGGGTCTGCGACAGCAAGCCCCAACCGGCGGACGATAGCCTTTTGTTCAGGGATAACCCGGCTCCCTTGTTTCGCAAGGAGTTTACGCTTCCGAAAAAAATCAGGAAAGCTACCCTGTATATATCAGGGCTGGGTTACTATGAAGCCAGCCTCAATGGTCGTCAGGTAGGGAACCACTTCCTGGACCCGGGTTGGACGGACTACCGTAAGACGATCTTCTATAATACGTATGATGTCACGGGGATCTTGTCGGGCGGCAAAAACTGTCTGGGTGTGGAGTTGGGAAATGGCTGGTACAATCCCCTGCCGCTGCGGTTATGGGGGCGGATCAATATGCGCAGCACGCTGGTGACCGGGTCTTCGCGTTTTATTTCGAGGCTGGTGGTCGTTTATGCGGACAATACCAAGGAGGCGATTGTTTCCGATGCTTCATGGAGGGCCACCGATGGGCCGGTAGTCAGGAATAATATCTATATCGGGTCGATCGTGGATGAACGTCGCAGGGTGAAGGGATGGAACCTGCCGGGGCTTGACGATCATGAATGGCGTCAGGCGGCCGTCACCACCTCTCCCGGAGGCCGGCTACTCTCCATGCAACAGCCGCCGATACGAATGGGAACGACTATCCGGCCTGTCAGTATCCGCCAGCTGGGAGATGGTAAATACCTGGTCGATCTGGGAAGGAATTTCGGAGGCGTTGTGCGTTTATATGCAAGCGGGAGGAGAGGCGACGAGATCCACCTGAAATATGGAGAGCTTCTGTACACGGACGGGTTGCTGAATGGGATGACCAGCGTGGCAGGGCAGACCAAATCGAAAGGATCGGGTGGTCCGGGCGCCCCTGATATCGCCTTCCAGGAAGATCATTTTATACTCAGCGGCAAAGGCCGGGACACTCTCTTTCCGAAATTCACTTTTCACGGTTTCCGGTATGTGGAGATTGACGGCTACCCGGGCTCACTGACGAAAGATGACATACAGGGGATCCCGCTCCATAGCGACAACGGCGTGGCCGGAACTTTTCATTGCAGCGATAGCCTCTTTAACAGAATACAAACCGCCTCGGTGAATACTTTTCTGAGCAACCTGTTTAGTATACAGTCGGATTGTCCGCACAGGGAAAAGCTGGGCTATGGGGGAGATATCGTTGCGACGAGCGAGGCCCTGATGGCCAATTTCGACATGCATGATTTTTATTCCAAAACGATTGGGGATTATGTCGATGAGGAGCAACCCGACGGCGCGTTGCCGGAAACGGCTCCTTATGTCGGCATTTCCGATGAGGGGCTCACGCCGACTGCCGGTCCTATCGGGTGGGGGACGGTCGTACCCCAGCTTCTTTACCAGTTGTATCAATATTACGGGGACAAGCAGCTGGTTGCCGATCATTACCAGGCTGCCAGAGATTGGGTTGAATTCCTGGCTGCACATGCAGACCATTATATAATCACCCGGGGGATCGGCGACCATGAAAGCCTCGACCCCAAACAGGTTGAATTGTCGGGGACAGCGCTGTTCTTTTACAATGCCACCCTGGTAGAAAAACTCGCCCTGTTGCTTGACAGGAAGGAAGATGCCGGGCATTACCATCAACTGTCGGAACGGATAAGGACGGCGTTCATCGCCAAATTCTATAATGCGCAGACCGGCGAGGTAGGCACTCATACAGAAGCCAACCAATCTTTTGCCTTGTATTTCCGCCTGCTGCCGCCCGCCGAAGAACCGAAAGCGCTGGCTGTATTGCGCGACGAGATCGTAACGCGGAAAAATACACATATCAGCACCGGGATCTTCGGGACCAAATTCATGTTCGAGACGCTGTCTGAGAATGGGCTGTCGCAACTGGCCTGTGAGATGGCAGATCAGCGTGATTTCCCGGGCTGGGGCAATATGCTGGCTAACGGTGCAACGACTCTCTGGGAGCACTGGGCTTTCAGCGACAACACGTTTTCCCATAACCACCCTATGTTCGGCTCCATCAGCGGCTGGTTTTATAAATATCTTGCGGGGATCCGGCCGGACAGCGATGCCGTTGCCTACGATAAAGTCATTTTTCAGCCTGCTTTCAATGGTAAACTACAGGCAGCCAGGGCCAGCTACCGGTCTCCCCAGGGGATGCTCAGTGCTTCCTGGAAGGACGATACCCGGGCTTTTCATTATGACATCGCGATACCGGTCAATACGGTGGCGACCGTCTGGCTGCCGGTCCGCGGAGCCGAAGCCATCCTGGAAAGTGGAAAATCGCTTGGCGACAGGAATATTTCTGATTTATCCATTCGCAAAGGCTGGGTGGTTTGCCGGGTGGGTTCGGGGAACTACCATTTCACCGTCATGCACTAAAGCTAACTACACCTATTTGCGCGTATAAGTGACTTCCATATTCTTATACTCCTGTCCGTTGACGGTAGTATACATCTCCATTTGTTCTGTGTTGGGGTCGACGAACACCATCTTCTCCCGGACGGGAATGTCCTTTCCGCTGACAGGGTCGACGATCTTGCCGGTATAATAGATGGTCTTGTTAGCATCGTCCCAGGTTCCTTCCAGGTATAACATGCCAGTACCCATATTGTCGATCCAGGTATACAAAAAGAGTTTCTTGGCATTATCATATGCGGTAGTACCGATTCCCTCGAAGAGCATTCCCATAAAACTCCCGCTGTTTTTGCCCTGCAGGTAACGCCCTCCCAGGATCATCTCATTGGTCGTCTCCGTGGCCATGCTTACAGGGCTTCCCCCGGGCTGTGTCCAGATCGTGCCTTTCCCCGTCCATACGCCCACCGCATTCTCAAGGACCTTATGCATAACGCCGGGATTCATATAGGTCATCATGGCTCTCATCTCCTGTTCATTCTGGGCGGAGACGCAATAACACAGAGATAGCAGGACGGGCAACAGACGGAGTGTTCTTTCCATGGTCAAAAGGGGCTTTTATTGCGGGGCTTTCCGGTTTAAGGTTTTCCCGGGTCTATGGATACCTGCCGATCAGGTGATTTTCCACGATTGTCTTTTTCAACTCGGCAGGGTCGATAGATCCTTGCTTCGAATATACGATTTTTCCTCCAGGTTCGACAAGCAGGGTATAGGGGAGGGCGCCCTGCCAGGCCGGATCGATGGCTTCGATCAGTTTGTATTTGTCGTCGGTGCTGAAAAGATAGTTATGATTCGAAGCCTGCTGCTTCTGGAGGAACTTGAGCACTTTATCCTTTTTTTCAGGATCGTCCGCGCTGATGCTGATGAACTCAAAATCCCTGTCCCGGTACATCCTGTTTATGGAGACAAATTCCGGGAACTCCGTCGTACACGGGCCGCACCAGGTCGCCCACAGATCGATCAGCCTCAGTTTATCGGAGGGGTTTTTCATCAGGTCTTTGAGACCTGCGACATCGATCATCTCTACGCTTACGGGTTCCTTCGCCCATTTTTCCAGGGATTCGGCCACCAGGTTCCTTTTATCCGACCATTTTACGGAGCACCCGAATACTTTTGTGGTTTGAACGGCTATTTCCCGGTTATTCAACAGGGCTTCGACAGCATCCCGCGCATCGTTACTGGTGGGGGTCTTTGTAAGCTTCTCCTGGTCGTCGAAACGCCCGTTATAACGTAATGTCCGGTCTTTGTCGAAGATAAAGACATGCGGAGTGGCGATCGGACCATAGGATTTCGACGCCGTTTCCGTCTCTCCATCGTACAGATAGGGAAAATTGAAGTTTTTCTGGCGGGCCCGGACCTTCATGTCCTCGTAAGAATCGCTCAGATCCGAAAAATCCATTTCATCGAGCCTCAGCGAGAGCGGATCGTTGGGCATGATGGCTACTACGGCAACCCCCTTGCCGGAATAGTCCGAAGTCAGCTTCATGATCCGGTCTTCATAGGCCTGTGCGGTAGGACAGTGGTTGCAGGTAAAAATGACAACCAGGATGCGGGCGGCCGCAAAAGATGCGAGAGAATACATTTTACCGTTTACATCGGGGAGATTGAAGTCGGGTGCTTTTGACCCGATCGCGAGCGTCTTGTGCCCGTCGGTTACGATGCTAAAAGAAGGCTTGTACGCAAGGAGCAGTATTGCGCAGCAAGCCATTCTGCAAAGATGCAGTGGTTTCATGACAGTTTGTTTTGTAGAAAGATACATTTTTTTGCATAAAACAAAGTCCCTCTCATCAAAAAAATCACTTGGCCGGGAACCTGAATAGTATGAACTTTACGCTCCTTAAGCAAAGCATCCATTATACAAAACAAAAATCTTTTCAAATGAAATCGGATATAGGCATCAGCGAAAAAAACACACAGGCGGTCGCAGGCATTCTCAATCAACTATTAGCGGATGAGCACGTTTTGTTCATAAAGACCCGCAACTATCATTGGAACATCGAGGGCAGCAATTTCATGGAAATGCACAAGTTTTATGAATCCCAGTATACCGAACTCGCCGAGTCGATCGACGAAGTAGCGGAGCGCGTTCGCAAGATTGGTCACTTCGCCGAAGGACGTATGAAAGACTATCTGAAACTTGCCAGCCTCGAAGAAGGGGAATATACAAATGACCAGCAGAAACAGATAAAGAACCTGCTCGACGATCATGAGACGATTATCCGATCCATCCGGAAAAATATCGATGTTACGGGGGAAGAGCACAAAGATCTTGGCACCGCGGATTTCCTTACCGGGCTGCTGAAAGAGCACGAGAAATGGGCCTGGATGCTCCGTGCCTATTTAAAGTAGAAGCCAGGCGCCGACCGGGTCGCCGTAGCGTATCATAGAATAGCTCGCGGCGACGAGATCGAACACGAAGCCGGCATAGGCCCACGCTTTCACTTCTTTCTGCCGGGTCTTTTATTTTTCGCCTGAAGTTCCGCCAGGTATTGGTCCTGGCCGTCGGACCGGACGGTCCAGGTCTTCCTGTATTGCTCCACCCAATCCGATACTTCCTCCGGTTTCTCCAGTTTCGCTTCGCAATACCTTTCCCGTCCCTGCCGGGTTATGACTACGAGCCTGCACCCGGTAAGAATTTTCGGGTGTTTATGGGAATTGGACGTTTCTCTAAAGTGAAAATCAAAAAAACGAAGCCTGATGGTTACAGATACATAGGAAACCAAAAGGTTTCCTATGTATCTATCCTGCAAGAAATAAATGGTATTTGCAAGAAGTAAACGATAAATCAAGAAGTAAATGATATATAAGAAAGCCGCCCCGATGAACGGAACGGCCTCTTTTAAAAATCGTTGGATGGCAAACGGCTATTTTTCACCATGATGCTCTGAATGGTGTTTTGCAGCGTGCCTGGCATGGTCTTCCGCATGAAGATGATGCGCATGTGCAACATGAGCATGGTGTGCGGCTTTTTCATGGTCTCCGGCTTCGTAATGTTTGGCCGCTTCATGATGATGTTCCGCCGCTTTTTCGCTGTGTTTGGCAGCGTGTTTGTGATGGTCGATGTGTTCCTTTGACATGGTATGAAAATTTAGATGAGTAAGCTAGGTTTTTTCGGCATTTTGGGCTGGGTGCGGGGATTATCTGAATATGAATTTATAGGCATAACAATTTGGTAACGCAGATTTTTATGCCGGTATAGTTCTAATCCTGTCATTTGCCTATTATCTGATTCATCACCTAATTCATCCTCAAACTCATGCACGTAGTATTCAACGTGATTACACTTCCCTTTCTCGGAGAAGTGGATCTTAGCGGCTCTATCCTGGTGGTTTTTTTTCTTTGTCTGCTCGCGGTCGTTGGGTTCGAATTTGTAAACGGTTTTCATGATACAGCAAACGCCGTCGCGACGGTTATTTACACAAAGGCACTGAAACCACAGTATGCTGTGCCCTGGTCCGGGATGTGGAATTTCCTGGGTGTCTTCACGGGCGGTGTTGCGGTGGCCATGGGAATATTGAAATTGGTACCGCTTAATGAATTGATGGCCCTTCCGGTAAAAGTCGGCGCCTGCCTGGTAATGGCCGTTCTGCTGACTTCTATCATCTGGAACCTGGGCACCTGGTGGTTGGGCATTCCCTGTTCAAGCTCCCATACGCTGATCGGCGCCATGATCGGCGGAGGCCTTGGATTCTCATTTTATTATGGAGGAAGCGTCAACTGGTCGAAGGCGGGTGAAATAGGCATGTCTTTGATTATGTCGCCTCTATTCGGTTTTGGAGCTGCCGTGCTGTTGATGTATTTTCTCAAAAATGTCGTGAAGGCAAAATCCTTGTTCCATGCTCCGACCGGCGAGAATGACAGACCTCCCTTTCTTATCAGGCTTTTGCTGATCACCACCTGTACCCTGGTCAGTTTTTTTCACGGGAGCAATGACGGGCAAAAAGGGGTGGGCCTGCTGATGTTGATCCTGATCGCCTTTTTACCGGCCAAATTCGCCGTCGATCATTCTATCTCCGATGATAAGATGCTTTCCACGCTTACGCAAATTGAACAGGTTGTTCAGAGGGCCTCTTCCTCGAATCCGGCAGGACATGCTTCCCTGGATACCTTAAGCACACTCGTGACGGCGACAAGGGCCGGGATCACCAGCGGATCGGCAAAAGAGACCGCACACGTGTATAAATTCAGGAAGCAGATACAGTCGATTGTAAAACAGGTGAAATCATTGGAAGCAGACAAGGGAATGAATCTGCCGCAGGCGGATGTCGCTGCCCTTAGTTTGGTTTCGAAGGACCTCACAAAGACTACCGATTATGCCCCCGTATGGGTCATTGCCACTATCTCCATTTCCCTGGGGATCGGGACGATGATCGGCTGGAAACGCATAGTACTGACGATCGGCGAAAAAATAGGCAAGGAACACCTTAATTATGCGCAAGGCGCAACAGCTGAAATAGTGGCCGCGGCGACGATCGGCTTGAGTACGGGATTTGGTCTGCCGGTAAGCACAACCCATGTACTATCCAGCGGGATCGCCGGAGCGATGGTAGCCTCCAACGGGACCAAAAACCTGAACAGCAATACGCTTAAGGCGATCGCAATGGCCTGGGTATTGACGCTGCCGGTTTGTATCATCCTCTCACTGGTTTTGTTTGTATTATTCCATTTATTTGTTTAATTTTTTCCGGCAAACGATTTATCAAGGTCCCCTGCTTTAAAATAACCACGGTAAACTGATAGAAATAAACTGATAGAAAATGAAAAAAATATTAGTCGCGACCGACTTCTCGACCTGCGCAGCCAATGCGATGGAATATGCGATGGACCTGGCCAAAATCCTCAAGTTGGAGGTCTGCGCGATCCATGCGATCGGAGCTATGGAAGGCGTCTTCAACAATACCTATAACGCTTTGTACATCGAGGACTATCACAATAACAAAAAACAGGCGTTGGCAAATTGGGCCAATACCTTTGCCGAGAAGGAGCAGTATAATGGAATCCCGGTATCAACGGTCTCCGATATTGGTTCAGTAAGCGCGGTCATTACCAAATATATCGACGCGAATCCCGTAGAGTTGCTGGTGATGGGGAACATGGGTTCGACCGGTATTACAGGTTTGTTTGGCAGCAACGTGAGTACGATGGTGGAGAAGACCAAGACGCCCACCCTCATCGTTCCGCTGGAAAGCAAGTTCCGTACCGAGCCGATTATTACGCTGGCGACTGATTTTTCGTCCAATCTTTCCACAGAGGACGTAACTGCTCTCAAAGAATTGATGATCGCCTTTAAATCCGAAAAGCTGAACGTCCTGAATATCATCGAGGGCGGTGAATGGAAACCCAACCAGGAAGGGGAGGACAAATTCAAGGCGCTGATCGGTGACGTCGGCCTGGAATTTAAATATATCAGCGAGAGCAATCCCATCGACGGCATCATGAATTTTATCGTCAGCAGCGAGACCGATATCCTTTGCGTGGTGAAACATCATCACGGATTGATCTACAGGATCTTTAACAGGAGCACGGTCAACCAGGTGATGAACCGGTCTATCAAGGCGATCCTGGTTTTGCACGAGTAGTGAAGGTCAGGGACATACGTGCAATTGCAATAATTGCAACTATTACATACAATGATTAAATATTAGATAAAAACCCCCAGGGAAATATCCCCGGGGGTTTTTTATGCTTTTTTCAAAACCGGCCCCCGTTTCCAAAAAAAATATGTGCAAATGAGTACAATGCATAGTATTCCTATGTATATTGCAGCATGACCTATTCTTCAGAATTGATAAAGGGCACGCTTAAAACCATCGTTTTGAAACTGCTGGCCGACAATAAGAGAATGTACGGGTACGAGATTACCCAACGGGTGAAGGTATTGACCCTCGGCAAGATCCAGATTACGGAGGGGTCCCTGTATCCTACGCTGCATGCCCTGGAACAGGAAGGATGGGTATCCACCGAAACCGAGTATATCGGGAAGCGGGTCCGCAAGTATTACAGCCTGAGCCCGGCCGGAAAGACAAAGACAAAAGAAAGGGTGAAAGAGTTTTCCGAATTTATGGACACGATGGTCTTCTTGCTGGGCATCAAACCGAAAACATCCTGAATGTATCCGATCAACGACCAACAGATAACCTATATTCTCGATGATATCCGAAGACGGGGTATCAGGATGGAAAGCCTGCAGGAAAGTCTCCTCGATCATGTTTGCAGCCTCATAGAGCAAAATTGTAAGGAGGGAGACGATTTCGAGGCTTTTTACGCCACCGTTATCAAAGAGTTTTACAAGAAGGAATTACGGGAAATCGAAGAAGAGACCCTTTTACTCATAGCCTCAAAAAAAGATGTCAATATGAAAAAAGCCATGGTCCTCAGCGGCGCTTTCTCGGTAGCTGCGTTTATCACCGGATCGACTGCAAAGATCCTGCAGGCGCCTCTCGCCTTTCCTGCATTGGTCCTTGGATTCCTGACAATCGCTTTCTTATTTCTGCCTTTGCTCTTTATCATAAAATTCAGGGAGCAGGGCGCGGGGCGCGATAAATTGCTATGGGCGCTGGGTATCCTCGTAGGAATATTATATTGCCTTTCCATGCTTGCGCTGTTCACGCATTTCCGGAATAAGGCGATGATTTGGCATATCACCCTGGCCATTTCCTTTTTTGTATTGATCCCCGTCTATTTTTTTACCGGGATCAGAAACCCTGAAAAGAGGATGACCACCATCGTCGTTTCGGTTTTGATGGTCGCCATCACGGGGATACAATTCTCATTGACGGCCCTGCATCCGCCCGTCACTGACAAACAGCCATCCGCCGTTCAAAATGCGCCGTTGCCGGGTAAAACACGCCCGCTTGTAAACGATAGAGGGAAGCCCGTTTTTGTGAAATACCAATAGCCATGCTATTACAAAGAAATACATTCTTCGTCCTGCTGTTCCTGCTTTTTGTCGCTCCCTTTTATTTGTATAAGGGCATATGGATAGCGACTTCGGTGCGAACGACCGGGAAAGGGTATTTTATGGGACATACCCTTGAGAATTTGGGAAATATCAGCGGGCACCTCGTCGTCTTATATCTTGCAGGCAAGGACTCTGTGACTTTCAACACCGCGGATGACCTGGGATTTGGTGTCGGGGACCCGATCCCTGTGCTTTATCAAAGGAATGACCCGTCTGACGCCAGGGTCAGCATACCCATTTGCGTCTGGGGTGACACCTGGGTGAACAGCCTTTTCCCGTTTTTGGTTTTATTAGTCCTGTACTTCACCCCGGATTTTCTGGATCCGCTCATTCCGCGAAGAGCAAAGATACGCCTGGGCAAAAAACCCTTTATCCGGATTATTCCTGCCGGGACAAAAAATGAATAATAAATAATACAGCGGCAATATACGTTGTTTCTCCGGCCGGACGACAGCATTTCGCCAAATCGTCCGATATTTGGCTATGCAATTGACCCGGGATATCACCGGGCCGGAACTCAGCCGGTTCGGGGAAGATTTTAAGGATATCGTTAAGAGCCATACCCCGCTGCCGGACAGGATCATGGACTATATGATCCTGCGAAAAGGAAAACAAATGCGGCCGATGTTCGTCCTGCTTGCCGTAAGTTTGGGAGGGACCATCAACGATAGCAGCCACCGGGCGGCGCTGTTTGCCGAAATGCTTCACACCTCATCCCTGATCCATGACGACCTCCTGGACGACTCCCCGGAACGAAGGGGAGCCTCCCCGACATTTGAGAAAGAGGAGCCCGGCCGGAAAATGTACCTGTTCGGCGGGAAACCGGGCATCGCCTTCCAGTTGAAGGACGACCTGCTCGATTATGGGAATAACGATATCGGTAAGCCGACGGGTAACGATATCGAAGAAAAGAAAACGACCCTCCCGGTGATCTACACGATCAACACCTGCCCGGTCCCGATCGCGAAAAAGATATTGAATACAGTAAAGCATCACGGTATGGACAGGGCTTATTGACAGAGGTTTTGACGGTTTTTTTGCGATTGATACTTTTTTTTCAATTCATAGTATTTTTCCGTCAATTCCATTAATGGTGCAAAAGTGTCTCTCTATTGCATAATATTTACGGAACCATTCAATCATACAGATATGAAAGATAAACGCAGAGACTTCATCCGAAAAAGTGCCGCACTGGCGGCGACGTCTTTCATGGGGAGCATGGCCCCGACGATCCTCACACGGGCCGCCGGATCCGCGAAAAAGAAGGATTCCGCATTGAACGCCGTCCATATGGCAAAAGATGGGGGCATGCAAATGAGCGAAGCATATTTCGCGGGCATGCAGGAGCAGAAGATAGCCCTGACAAAACAGATGGACGTGCTCGGGGCGGTTTCTGGCATCAATACCCAGATGGTAGGAATGACCGATGCCAGGCCATTCGACCCCCAGGCCATCGCCGCCGTAAAAGGTGCCTGGGATAAAGTGGGTCTCAACTTCAACGTCATAGAGGGACCTCCCTGTCTGTCCGAGAAGACCAAACTGGGTCTGGAGGGGCGGGATGAAGAGATCGCCAACTTCATAACGTTTATGAAGAACCTGAAGCAATATGCGGGCATCGATACGATCTGCTATAACTGGATGCCGGTCATAGGCTGGTACCGGACCAATAATGCCAAGCCCGGTCGTGGCGGCGCCCTCGTAACCGCTTTCGATTATGAGGATATAAAGAATGCCCCGCTCACAAAATATGGGGAGGTCTCAAAAGACACCCTTTGGGCGACCCTCGAATACTTTCTGAAAGCGGTCATTCCCGAAGCCGAGAAAATAGGGATGAAGCTCGCTATGCATCCCGATGACCCGCAGGTTGACAGCATTAAAGGCATTTCAAGGATCATGACAACCGTCGACAATTTTAAGAAGATGGTTGACCTCGTCCCCAGCCCCAGCAATGGGATCACCATGTGTCAGGGCAATTTCTCCCTGATGGGCGCCGATATCCCTGCCGTGGTTGATTATTTCGGGAAACGGAAGCTGATCCATTTTGTGCACTTCCGGAATGTAAGGGGCGGCAAATTTAAATTCGAAGAGACCTTTCATGACGAAGGACAGATCGATATGTACGCGGCGATGAAAGCCTATTATGATATCGGCTTTAAGGGGCCCATCCGCCCCGATCATGTGCCGACTATGGCCGGGGACAGTAACGAACACCCCGGATACAGCATCATAGGAACGCTCTATGCCCTGGGCTATATGCGGGGACTCATGGAATCGATCAGCAAAAACAACGCGTAGAACGATGATTTCGGCAGACCGGCGAAAAATGGACAAAATTTTAAAACCAGCTTGTTTTATATGAAAAGAAAGTCAATATTGTTTGTCGCGTTTATTTTAAGCACCTGTTTTCTCAACGCGCAGCGGGTAGGATCTACCCGGGAGTATATCATCACCCTGACCTCCCAGTGGAAAGGGGAACGTTTTCCGGATGGCAGACCCAAAGTATCGGATAATCTTTTAGAAAGGCTGAAAAAGATATCCCTGGAGGATGCCTGGGGCGTGCTGCGGAACAAAGGATACCAGAACCAGTTCGAAGGCGAGTGGCAGATCATCAACCCCGACAGCGTGATGACGGGGCGTGTGGTGACTGCCCAGTACATGCCTTCCCGGCCAGACCTGATCGACGTGGTAAAAGAGCAGGGTAAGGTTGAAGGAAGGGCCCAGCAGGGGGGGACCAATAGTTGGCCGATAAACGTATTGGTGGATGGCGACGTATACGTCGCGGACGGGTACGGAAAGATGGCGGACGGGACCCTGATCGGTGACAATCTCGGCAACGCTATCTATGCGAAGTCCCACAGGGGTGTCATCTTTTACGGTTCCGTGCGGGATCCCCAGGGACTGAGTGAGATACAGGGTTTTAACGCCTGGGTAAAGGGAACCGACCCTTCCTATATTCAGCAGATGATGCTCACCTCCATCAACGCGCCCATTCGCGTCGGCCGGGCCGTCGTATTGCCGGGCGATATTGTATTGGCCAATAAATGGGGGGTGTTGTTCATCCCGGCTTTCCTGGCACCCGACCTGGTGCTCACTTCGGAGGTCACCGTTTTGCGCGATGAATTTGGACATCAGCGTTTAAAAGAGAAGAAATATCTCGCCGGCCAGATCGACAGCGAATGGTCCGCGGAGATCAAAAAGGACTTCCTCGACTGGATCCATAACTATCCGGGCAAATTACCGATGACCCAAAAGGAATTGGATGATTATCTGAAAGAGCGGAACTATTAATGAAAGACCGTAACTATTAATGAAGAAGATTTTCCTGTATAACAAAATAGCTGTGCCTGATAAAACAGCCTGGGTCTTTTTGGGGGTTTGCCTGGTCGCCGCCGGGTGCCGCGATCATGGTTCCCGGAAGGGGCAGGTGGCGATGGAAGCGGGTACGGATTACCCCGTATACGGAGGGAACAAGGCCGGCAATCGCTATTCCCCGCTCAGGCAGATCGATACGACCAATGTAAAGGACCTGCAGATTGCATGGACTTACGATGCCCGTGAAAAACAGGACACCGGCAACCCGGTTCGCCAGCGGCCCCGGGAGATCCAATGCCAGCCTATCGTAGTGAATGGCGTCCTCTACGGGACCAATTCCAAACTAGCCGTCTTCGCGTTGAATGCGGGTACGGGCGAACAGCTTTGGAAATTCGAGCCTATACAGGAAAGACAGCGTTTTAACACGAACAGGGGCGTTGCCTACTGGGAGAATGGGGATGATAAGCGGATACTGTATACGGCAGGCGCGTGGCTCTATGCACTGGATGCCAGGACCGGCAAACCGATAAACGGTTTTGGGAATGGCGGAAAGGTGGACCTCCATGAGGGGCTGGGCGCTGGCCTGCATCACGATGTGAATACCCTTTCGGTAACGGCGACGACACCCGGGGTCGTGTATAAGAATGTCCTGGTCCTGGGATCCAGTGTAAGTGAATCGGGTGACGCCGCTCCGGGTCATGTCCGCGGCTTTGACATCGTCAGCGGCAGGTTGCTCTGGACCTTCCACACCGTCCCGCAACCCGGGGAAGCCGGCTATGACACATGGCCGAAAGATGCCTATGAGAAGATAGGCGCTGCCAACAACTGGGGCGGACTGGCGGTAGATGAGAAAAGGGGGGCCGTCTATTTCGGTACCGGATCGCCGGCTTCCGACTTCTACGGCGGCGACCGGGCGGGCACCAATCTGTTCGCCAACTGTGTTGTCTCTCTGGACGCGGAAACCGGTAAATTGAAATGGTATTTTCAAACCATCCGCCACGATCTCTGGGACCGGGATATACCCTGTCCTCCCAATTTAGCGACGGTGAGTCATAATGGGAGAAATGTCGATGTCGTCATACAGGCCACCAAAGACGGGTTGGTATATGTGTTGGACCGGGATAGCGGGATTTCGCTGTTCCCGATCGAAGAACGTCCCGTTCCGGTAGCAGGTCTGCCAGGTGAACATCCCTGGCCGACCCAGATTTTTCCGCTAAAACCTCTTCCACTCTGCCGTCAGTCTTTGACGGAGGAGGACCTTACCGATATTTCGCCTGAGTCGCACGCTTTCGCGAAAGAACGGTTCGATAAGACCCCCCAGCCGAATACGAAGTTTATGCCTCCTAATGAAGGAGGTACGCTGCTGATCGGATATAGCGGTGGGGCAGAGTGGGGGGGCAATGCGGTCGACCCGGAGGGGGTTCTCTATCAGAATGCAAATGAAGATGCCTGGGACCTTCAGATGGTCGACGTCACTGTGCTGAATAAGGAGCTGGCTTCATTCTCGCATGGGAACCTGGTCTATGCCAAAAATTGTTCTTTTTGTCATGGCATGGATAGAAAGGGGAGTGGCAGCCAATTTCCGAATCTATTGAATATCGGCGCCAGGCGCTCCGCGACCGAGATCAATGCGATCGTTAAAACGGGCGCAGGGCGAATGCCTTCGTTCGCCTATCTCTCCGATGACGACCGGAACGCCCTGGTGGGTTTTCTGCTCAATACCGAAGACAAGAAAAAGACAGCGAAAATAGCCTCCGAACACAGCAATGATATGGATACGGCCGTAAAGAAAAAGGGTGAGTTTCCTTATGAGCCCAGGTACATCAGCAAAGTCTGGAGAAAGTTTACCGATCAGGATGGTTACAACGCGGTAAAACCGCCCTGGGGGACCCTTAATGCAATAGACCTCAATACGGGAGATTATTTGTGGCGGGTGCCCCTGGGGGAATTCCCGGAGCTGACAAAAAAAGGCATACCCATCACCGGGACACAGAGTTATGGCGGCCCGGTCGTAACGGCCGGCGGTCTGCTTTTTATCGCCGGCACCCGGGATGAGAAGATCAGGGCCTTTAACAGGAAGACCGGTAAGGTTGTCTGGGAATACCAGCTTCCGGCCGGTGCGTTCGCCACTCCCATCACCTATGAGAAAGACGGGAAGCAATACGTGGTGATTGCCGCGGGAGGAGCAAAAGAAGGCTCGAAGCCGGGGGGGTGGTATGTCGCTTTCACATTGAAATAAGCCTGTTCCGCCGGAGTTATTTTAGGACCCGTTTTGCCTTTGACATCATTTTCATTTTATAGTCTGAATTCAATTTACTTCCATGAGAAAATTCTATGCCAGTCTGATCGTGGTGTTTTGTCTTTGTCAACTGCCGGCCGGGACACAGGCCCAATCTCAGTCTCAATCCCAGTCCCAGTCCGGGTCGGGCGGTAAGTGGACCTGGTTGTTTGACGGCAAGTCGGTCGCACGGCTGAGAGGCTATATGATGGACTCTTTTCCCAGCCAGGCCTGGAAAGTCGAGGACGGCGCGCTGGTGGCGCAGACCGACGTCCCGAATGTCGATTTTCTCACCCGGGACAACTACAAAAATTTCGAGCTTTCCCTCGACTGGGCTGTTTCCTCCGGTGGCAATAGCGGCGTGTTCTATTATGTCGTCGAAAAATCGGCGCATGAATCGCATAACGGGAACAGCCCGAATTGGCTGGACAACTTCGAGATGCAGATACTGGACGATATCGGTTTCAATGACACGGCCGCCATCCGGTCGGCAGGATCCCTTTATGACCTGATCGTTCCAAAGAATAAAGTCCTTAAACCGGTGGGGCAGTATAATACAGCCAGATTGATCGTAAATCGTGGACATGTCGAACATTGGCTGAATGGAGTAAAGATCGTCGAATACGATCTTGGATCGGCCGCCATCAAAGCGTTGATCAGCAAGAGTAAATACCGGAACAACCCGGATTTTGCCAAAAATACCGACGGTCATATCATGTTCCAGCACCACGGGCAGAAAGTCTGGCTGAAGGATATAAAGATCAGGTCCCTCTGAACCGCGGGATTCCTTTTCCGCGGGCCGACGCATTAATTTTCCCTTAAAGCTTCTCCAGGCTTCCTTATCTAAGCTCCCTTTCCATACTTTTGAGGATGACCAATCACGATTTTATCACGATTCCCGTCGCGGACGGTACAGAAATGGATGTCTACATTGCCTTTCCCGAGAAGAAAGGGCCTTCGCCGGCCATTATCGTAATCCAGGAAGCATATGGCGTGAACTCGCATATCCGGAATGTCACGGAACGTCTCTATAAGGAGGGTTATGTTGCCATCTCTCCGGATATTTTTCATCGCACGATCAAAAGAGCGGACATACCGTATACGGATTTTTCGGCGGCTATGCCGCATTACCAGGCCGTGACTAACGAAGGGTTGAAAGCGGATCTCGAGGCCTTGTATGGCTGGTTGCAGAAACAATCGGCTGTCGAACACGACAAGATCGGCAGCATCGGCTTCTGTCTGGGCGGACGGGTCTCTTTCCTGGCAAATGCGGTATTGCCCTTGTCGGCAGCGATCTCTTATTACGGTGGCGGTTTGGAAACACTGACCACGGAGGCGCCGAATCTGCACGGAGCCCAATTGTTCGTGTGGGGAGGACTGGACACCCATATTACACAGGAGAAAAGAGAGGCTATTCTTCAGGCTGTCGACGCTGCGGGGAAGAAATATGCTTACGCCGTTTTTTCATATGCCGGCCATGCTTTCAACTCGGACGACCGCCCCAGCTATAATCCGGAGGCAGCAAAAGAGGCATGGGGCCTGTCTCTCGGGTTCCTCGCGAATAATCTGAAATAGCTCAGTTTTGATATTGATTCGTGTACGGAAATAGCCTTCTTTTCTGTAAATTCAACAGCCAATTAAAAGCGGACTGGATGGTTGAAGAGAAAGCAAAACCGACCGAACGATCCGTCGGGGATTTTATAAACGGCATTGCCGATCCAAATGTGCGGAAAGATTGTTTCAGTCTTATCGCCATCATGGAAAAGGTGACTGGGTTTGCGCCTGTCATGTGGGGATCTTCCATCGTCGGTTTTGGCAAATACCATTACAGGTATGAGAGCGGTCACGAAGGGGACTGCTGTATAACCGGCTTTTCGCCCAGGAAACAGAATCTGTCTTTGTATGTGATGGCTGGTTTTCCGGGACAAGCGGATCTTTTAAAAAAGATTGGTAAACATAAAGCCGGGAAGGGCTGTCTATACATCAGGGGATTGAAAGATATCGATGCAGAGGTCCTGGAAAGTCTTATCCGAAAATCAATAGACTTTACAAAAAAGAAGATTCTCTGAAAAAAGGGCAAGCAATCGTGTCGGACTATATGCGCGGAAAGGCTACAGGGCTTCCGTGTCCTTTATGACGGTTTGTTTTACAACCCATTTGGTGGGCGGGTTGGCTATAAGTTTCACTTTTTGATCGGCATTTTCCAGGGTCATATGATAGGAAGTCTTTCCGTTGGAAACTTCTTTGTAAAGCTCCGTGATCCAATAATCCTTGTAATTCATTTTGACGGAACGCAGGAGCCGGGAGGGCAATTTGTCTGAAAGGATATTCCGGACAACCGCGGTGCTTTTTTTCGTGGTATGGGCGCTTGCGGGATTGTTCTCCACGGGATCGTTGGAATTTCGCGCATAAGTGGTTCCGATAGCCAAAAATAATACGCTGGTAAGAATAATAGATTTCATAGGGATGTCTATTTCTGATTTTAAATATTGCCCCCTATAAACGGCGATCGGTGAAGGAAAGTATCTCCGGAAGGATATTTTCATGTTAAAGAAAGGCGTTTTTAGCGGCGATTAAAAATATGTCGCATACTGTTTACGCATATTGCTTTGTGATATAGACATTTGCCACTTCGGTTTCCCATTGCCGGAAAATAGGAAGCCGGCAAAATAACTTCGTATTTGCCAGCTTTTAATGTCGTCTTCCAGGGGAAGTTGTACATTTTACAATATGTTATATATATATATATAACATAGATTCAGGACTCCTCTACTGCAGGTATTTGTAGGCGCGGTAGGTGGGCTCCGTGCCTATAAATTCACTGATCTTTTGCCCGGTAGTATAATTGATCTCAAGAAGATAGTTGGCCGTGCCTCCTCCTATAAAGTAGTTGGGGCCTAGTTTCTGTACCGAACCCGTCAACAGCGTGAAGGGCTCTGGTATCTTGAATTGCGTGGAGCTCGTAATCACCTTGTTGGCCTCATCCAATTGAAATTCGACTACGCGTGAATAGGGGCGTAAGGTCGAGTCTCCGTCATCGAAGATCAGCAGCGTCCGGTTACTGTCCACGAGTGTCGCATTGTGCTGACGCAGGAAGACCTGGTTGGGGGTCAGGGCGAAATCGCTGTTTGCGCCACCCAGACGCCAGACGATGGCGCCCGTC
This sequence comes from Puia sp., assembly GCA_031292515.1. GTDB lineage: Bacteria > Bacteroidota > Bacteroidia > Chitinophagales > Chitinophagaceae > Puia. The sequence continues at coordinate 91,659 of JARLGZ010000108.1, forward strand.
TGCCGGTTGATTTTGATGACCTGGTCCTGGTTGCGCATGGAGCAGATGAGATTATTATCCCTGGGGTCCACGAACATTGAATTCATATGCATATAATCCTGGGCGGCCAGCGAGTCGGTAAAGATGTTTCCTTCAACGCTATTGGCATAAAACGAGGTATCCGCGCTTCCATCCCAATGCCAAACCACGGTTCCGTTTTTGACCTCTTCTATAAGCGGCGCCAGTACCGGGACGCTCGTCGCGGAAGTCAACCGGGCAGGGATATTTGTCACATATTTATTGATATAGCTGAGCGTGATATAATCGCTGTCTGAAAGAAGGATGAAATCATGGACATCCAAGGCCTGGCCAGCCTGAAAGAGACTGTCAAACGGGGTGAAATTGATCCTCTGCAGCGTATTCAGGCTGCTGTCGGCCACGATAGCATAGCCGGCATTCTGGTCCACTCCCAGAAGCCTGAGGGCTCCGGGATCGTTCACGAGATAGGTATAACGAATCTGGCCATTGATGATCCACCGGTTCAGGCAAAAGGCGGTTCCGGGCGTATACTTTTCCTGCAACGCCTTACCGCTTTGGTCCATGATCAACAGAAACCCCGTCGACTGGTCAATGGGGAGGATGGACTCATTATATGGAGTTGTCAGGATGATGCCGGGAGGCGGGGAGGTGGTAGTATCAACCGTGTATATGGACTGAGTCAGCGGGTGCGTAGCGAGGTAGGCGGCTACTACCTGATCGTTGGAAGGGGTTTTACTGCAGTAAGTAGCAAAGAGCGTAATAAAAAAAAGAGTGACAAAAACGACGGGCGGACGGATCAGCAGATTGGTTGGTTTCCTCACCTGATATTATTTGTTCGTTAGAAAAGATGGTTTGCGGGTTGGATAAGCGTTTTGTCCTGAGGTTTAATATACGCAAAAAAAAAGCCGGATTTGTGGAAATCGGTCTATCCGGAGTCTTTGCCGGTAATTACTTGTAAATCGGTGGCGATTCGTACCATGAAGCGCCCATGAAACCTTCACTGAAAGACAGGGCATTCAGCAAAAAATTGATGTCCTCGGGAATAATTGATAAATTTGAACGCACTCCAAATCTATGTTTGAAGCCTTCCGGAAATACGGGCTGCGGTTCGTCCATCGATAAACCATCCATCATAAATCATCGATCACTAAACCCCATCAACCATCATTTACCAACCTGACTGTAATGAAAAAAGTTTTTAAGGTATTCTTCGTTCTGCTGTTTATCATCATCCTGGCAGTAGCCGGGGTCATTCTTTTTGTAAAGACCGCCCTGCCACGGGTTGGTGCTCCGATGAATCTTAGTATTGAACTGACGCCGGAACGTATCGCCAGGGGGAAATACCTGGCCAACTATGTAGCCTGCTGCATGGACTGTCATAGCAAGCGCGATTGGAACATTTTTGCCGGCCCCTATAAGAAGGGCAGCTTCGGCGGCGGCGGAGAGAAGTTTGGTAGGGATATCGGCTTCCCCGGAAATCTGTATTCCCGGAACATCACTCCTTATGCGTTGGAGAAATGGACCGACGGCGAACTGTTCCGGGCCATTACCACGGGTGAAAGCAAGGATGGTAAAGCTCTTTTCCCCCTGATGGCTTATCATAATTTTGGGATGTCGGATCCCGAAGACATCCAGAGTATCATAGCCTATCTGCGAACCCTGCCCGCGGTTAATAATGAAGTTCCCGACCGGGAGCTGGACTTCCCGCTGAACATCCTCGTCAATACCATGCCTTCCAAGGCGGTTCCGGCGAAAAGGCCCGAATCTTCCAACACAGTCGCCTATGGGGAATACCTCGTCAATATGGCGGATTGCATCGAGTGCCACAGCAAAGTCGATAAAGGCGCCCGCGTCGCGGGAACGGAATACGGGGGTGGCCGGGAATTCCAATTGTCTTCCGGTGGTGTCGCCATTTCCGCCAATATCACCCCGGACAGGGAGACGGGTATAGGCAACTGGGATCAGAACCTTTTCATCAGGAAATTCACCCAGTTTGCAGACAGCACCTATGTGCCCAAGGCCGTTGCGCCTGGTGAGTTCAATACCCCTATGCCCTGGCTCATGTATTCCAGGATGAAGGAGAGTGATCTTGCGGCTATCTATGCCTATCTGAAAACGATACAGCCCATAAGAAACAAGGTCGATTATTTCAGGCCTTGATTCCCTTCTTTTGATCCCTTTTTCTATTTTATTGTTTATCAGCAATTTAAACTGGTTAGTTTATGTTTTACCTGATGATCAAACCGGTCTTTTCAATATTTATTAGTAAGTAAACGTTTGTTTATTATATTTCTATCGATTTTTGAAGCCATTTATGAGAACTCGAAGGAATCAAAACCGGGCTACTCCCCGAAAACTGAAATGACAAAAAATGAGACCCAAAAACCTGGAAAAAGAGCAAGCCATCCGAACCATAGCCCTGAAGATTATTTCGAAGGAAGGCCTGGAAAATCTAAGCATGCAAAAACTGGCAAAGGAGGCACGCATATCCCCCCGTACGATCTATATAAAATACGATCTATATAAAATACGAGAACAAAGAGGACCTTCTCGTGAAACTCTTCATCGAGGAAGTCCTGGGTTCCTATGAAAAGGCGGTATTGGAGGATTTCAGTGAGACCATGGGCTTTGCCGCAGGTGTGAAGAGGATCTGGCTGAATGTCTTCCGGTATTGCAAAAACAACAGGCCGGCATTTGCGCTCATGCAGTATGGGAAATCTTCACCTTTGTTAAACTGTGCTTTTCAGGCAAAGAATATAAAAGAAGGCCATTATTTCGCACCCGTCCACCAGTTTCTAAGATTGCATGTCGCAGAAGATCTCATAAAGGACTTCCCTGTAGAAGTACACAGGGCGCTGTTGTTTTCCCCGCTTCCCGACCTGATCAACGAGTACTTTGAACATCTGGATCGGCCCGTACAGATCGTCACGTAAAAAATAATATTGGAATGCTGTGAAGCGGCGATAAAAGGAATGCTGAAATAAATCCTGAAAGAGATGGGAAATGGATAGAAAAAGGAAAAGAATTGAGAGCCTGCAAAGGGAGGGTAGGGGAAATCAAAGAGTGTGTAGCAGAAATCAAGAGAGTGTAGCAGAAATCAAGACGGGGTAGCAAAATCAAAAGAAACAAAACGAGTGTATAAAGGATTAAAACCGGTAAGAAAATGAAGAATATCGGGAACAAAAAAATAGCGATCGTAGGCGGTGGCCCCGGCGGGTTGACGCTTGCAAGGCTTCTACAGATGCAGGACCTGGAAGTGAAGGTATATGAAAGAGACCTTAACAAGGATGTCCGGGTGCAGGGGGCTACCCTGGATTTGCACGATGAATCGGGGCTGAAGGCGCTCGGGGCTGCCGGCCTGATGGAGGCGTTTACAGCTAATTTTCGTCCCGGAGCCGAAAAGATCCGTATTGTCGACAAAGACGCCAATATCCTGATGGATGAACACGTAAACGGGACAGATAAAAAAGAGGGGCCGTTTCGGCCGGAGATAGACAGAGGGCCGCTGAGGAAGATCTTGCTGGAGTCCCTGCTGCCCGACACGGTGGCCTGGAACAGCCATTTTACAACCATGAAGCCATTCAACGACTCCTGGCAGCTCGAATTCAAAAATGCCCCGCCTGCGTTTGCCGACGTGGTAATTGCCGCAGATGGCGCAAACTCGAAAATACGTCCGTTCGTGACGTCGATCAAACCCTTCTATACGGGGATTACGGCGGTAGAGGGAGCCGTATATCATGCTGAAGCGGCCACCCCGGAAATAAACCGGCTTTTAAAAGGCGGCAAAATACTCGCCTTCGGGGGAGAGAAGACCTTGATTGTAAGCGCCAAGGGAGACGGCAGCCTGGCGTTTTATCCTGGCTTTAAAAAAGAAGAGTATTGGTATCGGGACAGCGGGATCGATTTCTCGGATAAAAGGCAGGTGCTCGCCTGGTTTCAACAGGAGTTTTCAGCATGGGGTGCAATCTGGCTTGAGTTATTTGAAAACGCCGATTCTCCGTTCATCCCCCGTCCGCAATATTGCATGCCGCCCGACCAGCGTTGGGACGCTTTGCCAAACCTCACCATGCTGGGAGACGCAGCGCACCTGATGCCTCCCTATGCAGGAGAAGGCGTAAATATGGCCATGCTGGACGCCCTGGAATTGAGTGCCTGTCTCACTGACCCGGTGTTTCCCAATCTGCAGGCGGCCATCGCATCGTATGAGACGCAGATGTGTAAGAGAGCCGGCGAGACGGCCAGGATGACGCTGGACCAGACCGCTTCCCTGCATTCCCCCCATGCAATTTCCGATATGATGGCCGTGATGGGTTAAGATGTTCCGGTGCGTGGTGTATAAATGATCGTCTGCGTGTCCTTGCCGGCTTGATATCCGAACAGCGTTTCCAGGTCAACTGTCACCGTTTCCCGGATCAGTATCGTACGATGATCGGTATTGCTTATCTTAATGCGGAATCATTTCAAAAAAGAAATAAAAATAACCACATTTTTTCGAACGAATTACTAATGGATCTAAAAGATTGTATCTTTAAGGCGTCTTTTCAGCGCGCAATGTTAGTGATTGTGGGTGCGGTATAATAAATGGCAAATAGTATGAGTGTCGTTCACAACAAGGACATAGGAACTAAACAAAAAGCGCTTGCCATTAATCTTGATCCCCAAATTTACGGCTCCTTTGCAGAGATAGGCGCCGGACAAGACGTCGCGGCCAATTTCTTCAAGGCGGGCGCCTCGTCGGGTACTATCGCCAAGACCATGTCGGCCTACGATATGACCTTTTCCGATGCCATCTATGGAACACAGCAGGGACGGCGTTATGTAAGCGAAGCGAGGCTCTTCGCAATGCTGGAAAAAGAATATGGGCTTTTGATCGAACGTCTCGCCGAAAAGCGCGGTGACAAAACGACTTTTTTTGCTTTTTCCGATACGATGTCGGCCTTGAACTATCACAAGACAAATGAAGGACACGGCTGGATGGGCGTCCGGTTTCAACTTGTACCGGACGGGGCTTTCAACGACGTGGTCATCCATGTGAAATTATTGGACAATGACAATGTCCTGCAACAGCAGTCTGTCGGTATTCTTGGTGTGAACCTGATCTATGCCTGTTTCTATTATCATACCCTCCCCAATATTTTCCTGCTGTCCCTGATGGACAACCTGTCAATGGACGCGATCCAGATAGACATGATCCGTTTTGAGGGTCCGGATTTCAGCAAGGTGGATAACAGGTTGATGAGTCTGCATCTTGTCAAATACGGTTTTACGGATGCCGCCCTGTTCGGCCCGGACGGTAAGAATATGCAGCCTTCCGAGGTGCTCTATAAAAAGCATATCGTGGTTATCCGCGGCCGGTTCCGCCCGGTGATCAATCTGCACATGGACATGCTGAGTACGGGGGTTAAGCAATTTGTACAGGAACCCGATGTAGACAAGGACAATGTCGTCGTCGTGACCGAACTCACCCTGCAGGCTTTAAAGGAAAGAGATGCGGACCCGAACGCCGAAATCGACGAAAAAGATTTCCTGGACAGGGTCGATATTCTCTGTGCCCTGGGACAAACGGTCCTGATCTCCGATTTTCATGAATATTATAAACTGGTCGCCTATTTGTCAAAGATCACCAAGCTGAAAATGGGCGTGGTACTGGGCTATCCGAATCTCGAATATATCTTTTCGGAGGAACACTATCGTGATCTGCCCGGCGGCATCCTGGAATCCTTTGCAACCCTGTTCAGCAGAAAGGTGAAACTCTTCGTTTATCCCACCTTACGAAATGGGATCATCTACAATTGTCTGCGTTTTAATCCACCTGCGCACCTGGTCGACCTCTATCGCTATCTGATCGCCAATAATAAAATCGAGGATATCAGGCATTATAAGGAGAGTAATCTCCAGATCCAGACCGATAAGGTCCTGCAACTGATCAAACAGGGCGCGGAAGGGTGGGAGGACTATGTACCGGCCGAAGTTGCGGCCATGATAAAAGACCGTTGTCTCTTCGGGTTCGTCTGCGAGCCTAAACCGGTGAAAGGGGATCCCGCGAAGACCTGATAAAATCAACTCAATCCCGCAATAAAACAGGATTCCGGCAGGCTAATTCCTGAGTAATCTGAATACCTGCCAGCCGTCTTCGGTTTTCACCTGCAGGAGATATACGCCCGGCGCCAGTCCGGTTAGTTGAATCGTTGCCATCCCCGTTCCTCCGTTTACCCTCACGGGCAGGATCTCTCCCGCGATTGAATAAAGGCGGATATTCGATGCCGATAGTACCTGGCCGGGGTACTGTATAAAGACCTGGTCTTTGGCAGGATTGGGAAATAGGGTGACGGAGGAGGACGCCGGTTGTTGAAAGCCTGCTTCAATGACTTTCGACCAGGAGGAATTTCCGTCCGGGGTGAGGATGCCTAACCGGTAATAGTTAGAGCCGGTGAGTGGCAGTGTATCGGTGAAATGGTAATTGACAGGGTCCGTCGCATTTCCGGCGCCACTTACCAGACCGATTTGTTGCCAATTCGCATTATCGGAAGAACGCAAGACCTGGAAATGGGCTACGCCGGTCTCGTCCGATGCCGTCCAGCTTAGTTGGACCGATTTGGCCGCGGTCGTCGCTGCGAAATTTGTCACTTGTACCGGAAGTACAAAATATTGATTGGAGGCGAGGGTAAAATAGACGGTCGTGCCGGTAGAGACCGCCGGTGCAATCGCCGCCAGTGCACTGTTCAACCCCGAAATCGTGACGATACCGCCGGAGGAAAGAGAGATGGACATGCCGTTGGTGTTGTTTGCCATGACGGTGCCGGTCGTCAGGTCGGGAGAAGTCGAATAGAGCAACTCCAGGGCGGTTATGGCGCCTGTTCCTGATGAAAAAGGCGCGCAGGCGCCCAGCGTAATATCCATATTGAAGACATCGGCTGTGCGGTTATAGGTGATTTTCCACTCCCGATCCAGGCGCTGATCGACGAGGGCAGGTTTGGCGATCGTGTGTCCGCCGGTCTGGCATAGGTTACCCTGATTGTCCCCCATGACGATATAGGAGTTGTTGGCCCCGAAAGTGGCAGTATTGGACCCGTTCGTCGCCGCGGCAAGCGGTACAGAGCCCAGATAGAGCCGTACCGAGTCCGTTGCAAGGTGAGATTGCTTTTGGTAAAGGGATGTGTTATCATCCCGGGCGATTCCGATGATGTTTGTAAAGAACCCGGATCCGCCGCCGCCCTGGTAGACGGGAGTGCCGGCTGAATTATAATATTGGCCACCGGTACCGATGCTGTCCAGTGTAATGCCGTATTTTAACGCCAGGTAACTCTCTATCTGCTGTCTTTGGGGAAGGGTCGCATCGATTTCTGTATTGTAACCCACCAGTTCCATGATATTACCCGTGTAACCAAAGGCATTGTAGCCACCGCTGTTGGTTGGCTGCGCACCAATGGCAACGGGTGTTGTGAAGCTGGCTGGCGCCGTGGCCGGGGTCAGGGCTGAAAAGACCGCGCCATTTGCGGCTTGATAGCCGTCAGTAGCACTGAAGAATTTGCCGACAAAAATATTCGGACCATTTGTAACATAGCCCGGCGCAATGACGGTCGGCTTGTTGGAATTGCCATATTGGACGACGCCGCTGCCATAAAAGTAACTTCGGTTGCCGGGAGTTTCCGTGCCAAGCACAAATCCATCGGCAGAGCCCGCCAGTTTCTTATAGACCAGGAAAATTTCGTTGGCGGTATTACCGGCTGTATTAAAGTTATTGGCCATAATCAGCCATTGGTCGGCGACAACCTTAATACCGGGATTGTAATTCATGTAGTCTGCTGCAGTGGACGTCACCGTTGGCTGATTGGCGGTAGTGGCCTGTGTGCTATTCCTGCCCAAACCTGATTGATCGGTCCAGGTAAAAGTGGTTCCTGGAGTGACGCCAAGGTCCCCTCTTAGCCAGAACATCAGACTGGTCGTCCCGATGCCGCCCGGGCTCTGAGCCCGTGCTCCAAAAAGAGATAATAGGCACCCAAAAAGGATGACCAGGCGACGATTGTTCATAGCATTGGATGTATATGGGCAGCGATATATCGTAATAAGATCCCATATTATTGCGCCGACAAGGGTGTTTTTAAGTGGTGATACTTGTAATAGCTTAGTAGTTAACACTTATTTAATATGGTTTTGGCAGGAGCACATCGAAAAACCACAAAAAGAAATCCGGTATCCGGAACTCTGCGGGATGAGAATAAAGCAGACGCAGGGATGCGAGGTCTGGTATCGATTATTGAAACAGTTCCTTATCTGTCAGATATAAAACGGCGAAAGAGCTCACGATGCCCATTGTTTGACGGGGTTTTCTGATCTTGGTTCATGGAAATTTCCTATTTTTTCAGAAACTTCCCGGCGAGCCATTTACGAACGGGCTCATCGTACCACTTCAAGGCGGCGTAGGCCAGGGCGATCGACGCGATCAATACTCCCAGACCCGCCCGGAGACCGGTTGAGAAGGGTACCTGGTGGTCCTTTACCCAGGCCCAATAGGTGCAGATCAGGGGAAAATGGATGATATAGAGGGGATAGGACAGGGCTCCGAGAAACTTGCATATTTTAATCGTCGTTTCGCCCCTCATGCTGCCGCCTGCGCCGATAACGACGATCAGCGGAAAAAGGAGGATGATACAGACGGATTCATAGAGGCCGTTCATCCAGAGGTGCTCCTCGCCGCCGATCCTGGGAATGGAAAAAATAACAATCAACAGCAGGCTGCAGATTGGAAAGGCGCCCTTTATCTTTATCAATTTCCCCGTACGCATAAGCAGGATACCTGCAAAAAATGGATAGAGGACCCTTGCAAGGCCGATATGGAGCTGGGTTTTATCGGCGGACCATCCCCCGATCACGTCATCGTCCTGAGAGCCCACTAATAAATACTGCAGGAGGAACAAACCCGCCAAAACCACAAATACCGTAAGCTGTTTTTTGGAGAATTTGCGAATCCAGGCGGCATATAAAAGATTGGCGATATACTCGAAGAACAGTGACCATGCGGGCCCGTCAAGCGGATGCATTTCCCGCCAGCCGCGTATGTCCATCGAGACGGGTAAGGGTAACAGGGTGAAGCCAAGCAACATAACCAGGAGCATCTTCCATACCGGCGTCGAATTTACCAACGGGAACGCTGCACCGCCCTGGAAATAAAACAGCGCTGCGCCAAAGATCATTCCGATGATCACCATTGGCTGCAGGCGTATCAGCCGTCTTTTGCAGAAATCCCAAGTGCCCATTTTTGTCCAACGGTCATCATAAGCGTAGGCCACCACAAATCCGGAGAGGACAAAAAAGAAGTCGACTGCCAGGTATCCGTGATTGATGACCTGGTGAAATCGGTCACCTGAATAAGTTTCCAGGATATGAAAACACACGACCATTATGGACGCTACCCCGCGTAAGCCATCGAGGATCTCATAGTGGCTTTTTGCCGGAGGACTGCTGGGGCTTTTTGTCACAAAATTCAGGTTAGGAGTTGTTCCCTACATTAACGGAGTTGGTGGTTTTTGAATTTGCGGACTTTGTTAATGAGATGTTAATCGAAATGGCTTGTCAACCGGAACAACCTCTAACCTGATGAATACATATCGTTGATTTCTAAGAAGATCAGAAGCCATTGCTGTCTTTAATATTGGGCCAGATCGAGATCGGCGATCAGTCCGGTATGATTCGGTCGCCAATTCAGCCATTCCTGCGTTTTTGAGCTTGAAGCCGGCAAGTCAGCACCCGCGAAAAACATCAGCCAGCCGAAGTGTGCGGCTGCCTCTCCGGGGGTCTTCGAGACGACGGGCAGTTTCAGGCTGCGGCCTATCGACTCGGCGATTTCGCGAACCGGTACGCCTTCTTCGGCCACCGCGTGGTACCTGACTCCTGCAGTTCCCTTCTCCAGTGCCAGCCTATACAGCGGGGCTGCATCCAGCAGGTGCACCGCAGGCCAGCGGTTGAGCCCTTCGCCCACATAAGCCGAAACCTTTTTTTCACGGGCGTGGGCGATCAGGAAGGAGACGAGGCCTTGTTTTAACGGATCATGGACCTGCGGGAGGCGCATTACCGACACCTGGACACCACGCGAAGCCACGGAAACGGCTGCCTCCTCCGATGCACCTCGGGGGTTCACGGAACTGGGAACGAGCGGATCTTCTTCCGTCCGGGGGCGCCCTGAGTCATTGTGACCAGTCCCGGAGGTGACGATCAAAAACCGGTTCGAGCCCACCAGCGCATCTCCGAGTGTTTCAATTGCACGTCTGTCGATTTCGCAGTTCTCTTTGAATTTTGAGAAGTCGTGGATAAAAGCCGTGTGGATCACTGCATCACATTGGGCGGCTCCGCTGCGCAGGCTTTCCAGGTTTTCCAGATCGCCCCGATGCACCTGTGCCCCGGTGGCAGCGAGAGACTGTGCGGCTGAATCCGAGCGAACCATTCCGAGAACCTGGTGTCCTGCTTTTATAAGATCCTGAACAACGGCTGAGCCGATAAAGCCCGAAGCGCCGGTAACAAAAACACGCATAGTATTTGATTTTTTTTGATTTAGTAATACGATATCATTCAACTCCCATCATTCAACTCCACAAAGTTGAGCCGGAGCCTGGTTCAAAACAAGGGCATTTAACACAAATTTGCAGTATTTGACTAGTTTTGTTGCATGTTTGAAATTTTCGGGACTCATATCACGGCTAATGGCGATTTCACGCCGGGAGACCTTACGCTCATGCGTTCGCTGTCAACGATAAAGAAGATCCGGAGAAGGGAGTTCCTGCTGCAGGAAGGCGAGGTCTGCCGGTATAAGATCTTTGTTACAAAAGGTTTATTGAGATCCTACTGTTTAAAGCATGACGGAACGGAGCATGTTATGCGTTTTGCATCTGAGAACTGCTGGACGACCGATCATGACAGCTTCAAAAACCAAACGCCTTCCGTCTGCAATATCGAAGCGTTGGAAAACACGGAAGTGGTTTTGTGGACACGCGAAAGCCTCGCCGAATTGTACACTTCTATTCCTGCGTTGAAATCTTATATGGAAAGGCTCATTGACAAAAGCCTCCGTGTAAGCCACGAACGGATTCTGAAGAATATCAGTTACACTTCCGAAGAAAAATATGAAGATTTCATCACTTCTTTCCCCGATGTTTTCCGGCGTGTGCCCCTGCACATGGTTGCGTCTTACCTGGGTGTGTCGAGGGAGACATTAAGCCGGATCAGGCAGGTGAGGATGAAATCGTAGCGGGCTTACATTATCCCGTATTCAATACTTTCAGTTTTTGCGGATCAGGGATATTATTGATCTATCCCGGACAGCCTGTAAAAATTGCTGTAAAAGAATTTGCCGGGGCTTTTCCCTCTTTCATTTTCTTAAATTTCAGGTTAAAAATAGTGTTGTGGAATAACTAAAAAATTATCTTTGTTTTTGGGTAACTTTAAAGCTACTTATTATGGCAAGCGTTATTAAAAACCAATTTTTTTTCCCGCATCCACCCGAGACGGTTTGGGAATACCTGACGAAATCCGAATTAATGGAGCTATGGCTGATGAGGAACAACTTTCAGCCAATTGCAGGGATTGACTTCCAATTCCGGACAAACCCTCTGCCAAGCCTCGATTTTGACGGAATCTGCCACTGCAGGGTATTGGAGGTCCTTCCGTTTAAGAGGCTCTCTTATTCCTGGAAATGTGGGCCGGGTGAGGGCCGGTTCACGCTTGATTCGGTAGTAGTATGGAGACTGGAACCTACAGGCAACGGCACGGAACTATTCCTTGAGCATAGTTTCTCGAAAAACGAAAATGTGAATCTGTTCAATGGTTTCGCGGATGGATGGATTAAACATATTAAAAGAATTGCTGAAAGCATAAACACTTCACAACATGGCAATACCAAAGCTTGACGCATTCCAGGTGATCGGCGACCCGAGCAGGAGAAAGATGCTGATGCTGCTCTCAACGGATAGTCTGACGATCAACAGCCTGGCTGATCATTTCGATATGAGCCGTCCCGCCGTTTCAAAGCATGTAAAAATCCTTCACAGTGCAGGGTTCATTTCCATTAAGGATATCGGCAGGGAGCGGTATTGCACGCTGAAAAAGGATGGCTTCGAAGAACTGCAGGCCTGGATCTCTCACTTCGACGGGTTCTGGACTTCTAAACTTAAAAAGCTGGAAACCTTATTGAACAACAAAAACAACAAATTATCCAGCTAGAAAATTTCAAGTTTTGAGACTTGTTAAAAATAATAATATATAAATAGATGATTTACAATTAATATTGTTTAGTGATTTATACCTGTATTTTTTATCCGGGGTTAGCCTGTTTTTTAGAAAAATGTTATATCTTTTTGCAGAAGCCGCCGATACAGATGTCCTGAAATGATCGCTTGCCAGCTAAATACATCATACTTTCAAATAAATAGTTCAATGATACATAAGAATGAGATCGGGGAAGTTTCTTCCCGGGCAAGCCTGAAAAAAGAGGTCTATCTGTTCGTTTTTTTTTTAATTGCCTTCCTTTTTTTTGCATACTATAATGATTGGGAATATGACGAGTCCACATCTTATAACGGCGTTTTAACCAGCGGCCTGTGGGAGTTGTTGACCTATAATAAATTTAAAACTGCAAATAATCATTTACTAAACAGCTTATATTTTAAGCTTCTTCAAAACTGGCATATTACCAATGTTGTGTACTACAGGCTTCTAAGCGTATCCGGGTTCGTATTGTTTTTTATAGCCAATTCAAAGCTCCTGAAATTATTAAGAATTAACTATGCCTATATTATTATACTGACAGTCACCCCTTTTTTCTTTTACTTTACTTTGGGGAGGGGTTACGCACTGGCCATAGGCTGTTTCGCGATGTCGTTTTTTTACCTGATGAAATACGTTCATAAACAGGAAGTAAGGTATGAGTATTTGGTTGTGATTTTCGGTGCGATTTCCTCTTTGGCAATATTTTCATTTCTCTATGGCTTTCTGTCTTTGTTTATTGTTTTGTGTTTTTTCAAAAGAAGACATTTAATGGATGTTCATACATTATTATTGTCAACTATCGTACTCGCATTGCTGATTTATATTTATATCCTGGGGAAAATAATTAATTACAGCGACCCTTCTATAATCGGCGTGAAAAATTTTAATTTGTTCAGCTATGGAACCGTGTCGTCCATTCTTTCCGATTTTTCTTATCGCGACCAGCTGATACATTTGTTTTTTGATGAATCGAAGTTTGTGTTGTTCGTCAAATATTTTAAAATTGTTATTACGCTGTGTATTATTATACCAATGGTTTATGGCAGCAAGATAAGATCCGGCAAGATCGATATGTCCAATAGTAAAACAATTTTAGTCGTATTGATTTCGCTGCCCTTTTTAATAATGATATCTGCGAATATTTTTACGCATGCCCTTTATCCGTTAAAAAGGGCTGTTTTTTATCTGCATTATCTGGTTCTGCTGCTTATTTTAATTTCGACAGTAACTTTCTCGAAGAAGCCGGTATTTTATATCCCTGTCATAGTTATTTTCCTAACCTCGTTTTTTTACAGCGCATACATTTATTATGACTTGTCGCGCCCGACGATTAAAGAAATATTGGCTAAAACAGATAAGTATCCATTGTATGTCCTGCTTAAAAATAATCCCAATATCACGCTGATAAACAATTTGTACGGGATAGATAAAAAAGATATAATACAGGATTCTGTATTAAATGAAGTAGTACCTAAAATACAAAGTGATACCAGCAAAATCCGGTACTTGTTGAGCTGGCCTGAGTATAAAGATTCGACGTTAAATGTTTTTAGAAACAATAAGGTATACAATTGCCGGGGAGGGAATGTATTGATTGAGATTTTCCGATAACCATGGTATTGATGCGCCTTAAAAGGACCCGGTGACGCGTCCGTCCTGAGAAACTATAGCAAAAGCAAACAGGGTAGTATCGAAATCGAACATTCTACAAACAGAATGACCTGTATTTGTCTGATTATCAACGTGTCGATGAATTGGCTTTTTATTTGGTGCAGCAGTATGTGCAAAAGGAAGGAGCCTGATAATCAACAAAAAAAATTCATATGTTCAAAACCTGCTTAAAAACTGCATGGCGATCGATTATTAAGGAGAAAATCTATTCGTTTATAAATGTTAGCGGACTTGCTATCGGAATTGAGGTCGTACTCCTGGTCGGTTTATGGATTTGGGATGAACTTGGATTTGACACATATAATAAGAACTATAAGACCATCGCTCAGATTGCAAGGAAGGAGATATCGAAAGGCGAGATATATGTATCGGAAGGGAGCAATCATTTACCGATTCCTCTGGCGGACGAACTCAGAAGGAATTATAATGAACTGTTCAGGCACATATCGCTTGCTACCGAGAGGAGCAGTCATGTCCTTCTTTTTAACGAAAACCGGCGTGCAGCGCAGGGCGTATTTGTGGAAAAGGATTTCACAGATATTTTCACCTTGAAGCTCGTCGCCGGGTCTAAAGCCGGTTTTTCCGACCCCAATACTATTCTACTTGGCCAATCCGTTGCCCGGTCGCTTTTTGGGCAAACAGATGCGGTTGGGAAGATTATAAAGTTTGACAACCTCCAGCCAATGAAAGTGATAGGCGTGTTTGAAGATCTGCCGCTTAACAATTCATTTTCGGGGATAGGGTTCTTTTGCCCGTACGATCTGCTCGTCAATACCAATCAAGGAGTAAGAGATATCTCAAACAACTGGGGTAACAGCTCTTTCTTCATTTATGCCGAAGTTCAACCTGGCATATCGGATGATCATATATCCCATGTCATTAAGGATGTCTACTGGTCGAAAATTAAGAACAGTGTCGCTCAAGTTCCCGGCAATAAAGTCGAGCTGTTCTTGCATCCGATGAAGGATTGGCATCTTCGCTCCGAATGGAAGAATGGCGTGCACGCCGGCGGTCAGATTCAAATAGTCCGGCTTTTCGGTCTTATCGGTGCTTTTGTGTTGTTGCTGGCTTGCATCAATTTTATGAATCTCAGCACAGCGCGTTCGGGTAAAAGGAGTAAAGAGGTAGGTGTACGAAAAACAATGGGATCGAACCGGCGCCAGTTGGTAAAGCAATTCCTGGGCGAAGCGCTGTTGATGGTGACGTTTGCTTTCATTTTAGGTGTCGGCATTGTACTTCTGAGCTTCAATTGGTTCAATGAAATCGCCGGAAAGAATATGGCATTTCCTTCTTCGAATACGTGGTTTTGGGTTTTTGCTGTGCTATTCATCCTGACGACGGCTTTGATTTCCGGAAGCTATCCAGCCTTCTATATCTCTTCCTTCAGGCCGGTGGAAGTGTTAAAAGGCGGTTTTAAGGCTGGCCGATCGGCGGCAGCACTGCGAAAAGTTCTGCTCACCGTCCAGTTTATCGTATCTATGGTCTTAATAGCCGGAACCATTGTGGTATACCGTCAGATCCAATTGGCGAAGAACCGGCCGGTGGGTTACGACAGGAACGGCCTGATCCGGATAATGATGAATACGCCAGACCTGACAGGGAAATACGATGTGCTCCAAAATGAGCTGTTGTCATCAGGCGGGGCCGTAGGCTTCGCTCAATCTTCCAGTGCTGCCACGGAAAATAATTATTTCGATGATCATTTTGAATGGGAAGGCAAAAATCTCAAGCCGCATGGACAGTCGTTTGCGCTGACAGCCGTTACCCCGGAATATGGCAAAACCGTTGGCTGGCAATTTGTGGAAGGACGGGATTTTCTCAGGAATTTCGCAGCCGACAAATCGGCCATTATCCTTAATGAAGCGGCGGTTAAGTACATGGGATTGCCGCATCCTGTTGGCAAAAACATCCGGTGGAATGGCAACCCATATATGGTAATCGGAGTGATCAAAGATATGGTAAAAGGGTCTCCCTATAAACCCGTTCAGCAAGGCTTGTTTTTTATGGTTCCTGGCATCGGGCCGGAAATTACCATCAGGTTGAATCCACAATTAAGCGCTGCAACGGCTATTGGTAAAATAGAACCGGTATTCAAACGGCTAAATCCTTCCTCTCCTTTCGAATACACCTTTGTCGATGATGAATACGCCCGCCTGTTTGCTGCCGAACAGCGTATCGGTGTGCTGTCGGAGGTCTTCGCGGTCCTGGCCGTCCTTATTTCATGTCTTGGCATTTTTGGACTGGCATCTTTTATGGCCGAGCAGCGTGTTAAAGAGATCGGGATACGAAAAGTATTAGGCGCGTCGGTATATGGTATATGGCAATTGTTCTCGATGGATTTTGTGGTTATCGTTCTTATTGCCGCGTTTATTGCGATGCCTATAGCCTATGCGGTTGCATATAACTGGCTTCAGGGCTACGAATACAAGGCCGATCTATCGTGGTGGATTTTCCTGTTGACGGGTATTGGTATATTGCTAATCACCTTGATGACGGTAAGCGTGCACGCTATCAAAGCGGCGCTGGCTAATCCGGCGATGAGCCTGAGAGGTTATTGACTATATTTGAGGGTGAGCGATCGGGCTATGATGGCATTCCAAACAAAGATACAAATAGACAAAAACGAATATGTCAATAACAAAGGAAACTGACCTGGCCGGGATGAAAAAGGCAAGTGAAGCCGTTGCCCACACCTTAAAAGAAATGAGAAACTATGCTCAACCCGGTATGACAACGAAGCAATTAGACAATTATGGGGCAAAAATCCTCTTGGATTTCGGGGCAAAATCTGCACCTTACCTGACTTACGGCTTTCCGGGTTGGACTTGTATAAGCGTAAATAGTGAATTTTGTCACGGTATTCCTTCCGACAACAGAATACTGAAAGAGGGCGATCTAGTCAATATAGACGTTTCCGCCGAACTTGATGGCTTTTGGTCGGACAATGGCAACTCGTTTGTGCTTGGGGAGGATATTAACCAACATCAAAAACTCGTAGACGCTTCAAGACAGATTCTGCATAAGGCGATCTATACCATCAAAGGTGGCGTTCGCATTTCAGACATAGGACATCTGATTGAAACAGAGGCCAAGAGGCGCGGTTACAAAGTCATTAAAAACTTAACAGGACACGGGATAGGTAGAAGCCTTCACGAAGAACCAGGTGAAATAGCAAACTATAGAGACCGGTTGAACCTGACGAGATTCAGAAAAAACGCCGTCGTCGCCATTGAGACATTTATTTCAACAACATCGACTTATGCAGAAACGCTGAATGACGGTTGGACAATGGTTGGAAATAAAGGTGGTTTTATGGCACAACACGAACATACTATTGTAGTTACGGAGGGGAAACCAATCATATTGACAGAAACAAATGGTGTTTGGAATTGACAAAAAGCCCGAACCGGTAACCAAGCAGGCTATGTTATTGGAAAATCCTTACAAGAATTACCGGTGAAGATCAGCCGGCTACTAATTAAATGAATGGCGAAACTCTAACGGCGAAAGGCTGGTTTTTGTCTTAAAGAGTTTGCTGAATGACTGCAAGTGCTCAAATCCCAGTTCATAGGCAATCTCGCTGACCGATAGGTTGGTGGTTGATAGTTTTTCCTTCGCCAGATCGATCAGCTTGTTGTGCAGATGTTGCTGTGTGCTTTGGCCGGTTAAAGATTTCAGCAGACCGCTCAGGTAACCCGGTGAGATATTCAATGCTTCGGCAATATGAACCACACTGGGCAAGCCTTGTTTGGCCAGGGCGCCGCTATTGAAATAGCTTGAGAGATAATCTTCCAGTCTCGTCAGCAGCTCGTGGCTGGCGATTTTCCGGGTGATGAACTGTCGTTGGTAAAACCTTTCCGAATAGGTTAGTAAGAGTTCCAGTTGTGCGATGATCACGTCTTGACTAAACCGGTCGATATTCGCGTTGTACTCCTGTTCGATCTGGTTCGCAATGGCAGTTAGCATCGTTTCTTCCTTATCGGAAAGATACAGCGCTTCGTGTACCGAATAGCTGAAGAACTCATATTGTTTGATGGTTTTCGCCAGCGATGTGTTCCATAAAAAATCCGGGTGTATCAGGATCATCCAGCCTTCGGGGCGTTTTATCTCAGCCGTATCGACCACGCTGTCGATACCGAATAGTTGTCCCGGTGACATGAAGAACAAAACACCTTCGTCAAAATCACCGGCCTGCTGCCCGTATTTGAACCTGGCGTGCTGCACCTTTTTCAGAGAAATAGAATAAAAATCATAGATCAGGCTGAACGGAATTTCCGCGATGGGCAGCGCAATGTCGTCCATATGAACGACGCTGATCAGCGGGTGCGCAGGCTTCGGCAGGCCTGCTGTCCGGCGATATTCGCTGATCGTGCTGAAACGAAAAAGCTTGCGGCTGTCCATAGATAAATTAAATGTAGTTATTTTTTATAATAGACCCCGGCAAATTCTTCGGCAAAATCGGCCAGCTTTACTTTGCCCATTTTGGGTTGACTGCGATGAAAGTTCTCCAGGGTTTTACCGCTATGCATGGCTGCCTGCATTTCAACCAGGGTTTCGGCCAGTTTCTCAGGTACCTTGGCCATCTTCAGTCCTTGCAACATTTCCTTGTCCGATAGCAGTACCCATTTTAACCAAGGCTTGCCTACAGCGGTACCGATGATTTTTGCCGCTTCGTTACAGGTCATTTCCTCGCTGCCTACGTAACGAATGGTAGTTTTTTGGGGATTTAGGGTGAGTTCCTCTGCTACAGCATCGGCGATATCTTTCGGCGACACGAAAACGATGCGATCATCACCGCCATAGTTCCCCATCAGCAGGCCGGTCTTTCCAGTCAGTAAAGCCCAAAGACCGGAATAACGCAGTGTCAGGAATTTGCCGATCACTCCCTTGCCCTTAATCAGGTCGATGGACTGGTAGAAGTTGGTATAAAAAGAGGCGGGACGCATGATCGTAAGAGAGGTGGTCAGCCCGTCAAAAACATCCTCGACATTCTCGCTACGGGTCAGGTCTGCCGCCCAGCCGCTCATGACCACTACGCGTTTCGTCCCGGCCTGTTTTAGGGCCTGTGCATAGTTTTTTGCCATCCGGCGTAAATATTCGCCCAGATCGGGTTCTGTAAAATTAAGGGGGATCATCGCGTAAACCGCATCCGCGCCTTTGAAAGTGTCGGTCAGGAAAGCTACATCGGCAATTGAGCCGATAGCCGGCATAGCCCCTAAGTTTTCGATAGCGTCTCTTTTTTTTGCATTGCTGCTGACCACACAGACGGTATGTCCCCGGCTAACTAATCTTTCTGTCAGCGGTTTGCTGATGTTCCCTAAGGAACCGGTTACGATAATTTTCATAGCTATTATTTGGTATAAACTCCGTTCCCGATATCAGCAAGCAAGGTAGAGTGTGTTGGATGCCAGTTCAAACGTTCCTGTGTCAATTTACTCGACGCCGGACAGTCGATTGCGGCCATTTGTGAGAACCAGCCAAAATGTTCCGGCGCTGCTTCAGGGGTTATTGATTTTACCGGGAGATTCAGCTGTCTGCCTATGGCTTCGGCGATTGTTTTGACTGTAATGGCTTCTTCTGCGGTACCATGATAACGTGCACGCGGTGCAGCGTGTTCTAAAGCCAGCCGGTATAAATGTGCGGCATCCAGCCGGTGCACCGCGTTCCATTGGTTGAGACCTTCCCCGATATAGGCAGAAACGCCTTTTTCGCGGGCGATGTTGATTAATATCGGTATGAAGCCATGCTTATCGTCGTCACCATGCACCGATGGCGACAAACGGATGGCGGCTGCACGGATACCCAGCCCGGCCAGGACATCCGCTGTTTGCTCTGAAACACGCGGCCAGGCCGGGTTGAACGGTGGGATGATGTCTTCGGTAGCCAGTCTGCCCGGGCTGACCAGTGCCGTGCCTGAAGTAACGATCAAAGGGCGGTCGGAACCAGCCAGCACCCGGCCGATGGTTTCGATAGCTATTTTATCTACCTCGCATACTTCCTTGAATCGGGTAAAGTCATGGATAAATCCGGCGTGAATCACGCCATCGGACTGCGCGGCACCGTTCCGAAGGCTTTCCAGGTCACCGCGATGGACTCCGGCTCCTGCTCCGGCGAGCTTATTGGCTGATGCATCCGAGCGCGCCAGTCCTAATACCTGATGGCCGGCACTAATTAATTCCTTCACAATTGCAGTCCCTATGAAGCCTGTGACACCTGTGATAAATACACGCATAATTGATCTTATTTTGTCGACACAAAGATCAGTTATGCTTGTCAAACCGATTTATCCAAATCTGCTTTTGGTTTAGCCGAAATCGGTATCAACGGATTTGTCAAATTGAAGACCTCTGGATATCAGCGAAGCCTGCAAAATCCATAAGCCTTTACATCTGTTGCGGACAGATTCATAATTTTGGGACTGGCTTTTTTTGATTTGTTCATGCGGACGATGAAATACGCTATTAGTGCGATGGCGGATATAAAAAATGAAATATTTGAAACCGCCATGTACATTGTTTAAATTAACGACGGCTGTCGCTGAAATTACGACGTGGGGACTTCACTTTTTACCCGCAAGTCCTGTATTTTACGCTTCAAAATATGCACGCTTCCGGTCCGGATTCTACAAATATATTGATTAATATTGTTGCATAGGCGGTGCCTTCAGCCGGACATGGAATTTCTGACTAACTGACAACTATCAAATATTATTATGCCAAACAGCAATGCAAAATTGTTCGTGATAAATTTTGGCATAATTAGAATTTATGAAACTAAGATGCGTCCAATTATTTTTATTCCTGATAATAAATCTTTCAGCATTTTCTAAGGATTTATTAAGTCTCAATTTTATATGCGAAGCCGATAGGACTATTTTTAAAATAGACGTTTCAAAAAATGAAACATTAAATTTTATTTTTTGATTCCGGAGCGAAGGAATTGCTGGATTCAATGGCGGCGGTAAAATATGGGTTAATAAATGAGAAATCGGTGACATCTCGCGTGTTGTTGGCAAGAGGTATTATCGTACTGATCGCTGATCTGAATCAAAAGCTACGGGGTCATTATGCCTATTATGGTGTAACCTTCAATAGCAGGCGACTAAACTCGTACTATTACCGGACGAGACGCTTACTCCACAAATGGCTTAACCACAGAGGATGCAAAGGGGTCTGGTCGTGGGAGAAGATGGCCAAACTGATGGAAGAATGGATACCCCTTGAGAAACCGAGGATCTGTCACAGCTATCGCTTAGCGAAACCGGAAACGGAGGAACCGGATGCCGGAAAGCTGCTCGTCCGGGTCTGTGGGGGAGCGGGGTGGCAACGAACCGCTCTACCCGGAGCCATCTTTTTAATGACCTGAAACGACTAGCATTCCTATAAACTTGAAAATCAACATATTAAATGTTTTTTTGATTTTCTACCCTCTCAAATCAAAATGTTAAAGAAAGGTTAGAAAGTGATTAACACTTTGCGTAACCACCCCCTAACAATGTCGTATTCTGCCCCTTTATTAAAGCGAAACGGCTTTTATCTTTATAGTCAAAAAACGTTAAAAATGGTCTGCATCACCAAGACCGAAAGGAACTAATTAAAAGCATTCAAATGAGAAATTTAATCTTCGCAATCAACCTTCGCAATAAATTCTAACAATTCTAACAAATAAAATAAAAATCATGAGAACAATTAATCCCTGGATCAACTTCAATGGAAATGCCGAAGAAGCATTCACTTTTTACAAATCAGTTTTTGGCGGAGAGTTCACAAAGATCGTTCGTTTCAAGGACATCTCCAGCGCTGAATTTCCGGTACCGGAAAAGGAAGCTCAAAAGATAATGTACATTGCTTTGCCTATTGGCAAACACAATGTGTTAAAAGCCAATGATGTTCCCGAATTTATGGGACGGGTAAACGAAGAGGAAAACAGGTCTAAAATATCAGTTAGTGCAGAAAGTCGCGAAGAAGCAGACAAAATATTCAACGGACTGTCAGCAGGGGGAAATGTTGAAGGGCCCATTGGCGAGAGTCCCTGGGGTTCGTACGCCGGAATGTTTAGAGACAAATATGGTATCGAATGGATTGTGGAATTTGCCCCCCAATAAACAGCCGGCCACTCCCATCTTCACCCAAAAGCATCATTCAACAAGATTTCCCGCGTCTTCGCATTTCCAGCGGCAGCGGCCATGTCGGTTCGGCCGTGGCCTATCATTTAATCAGCCGGGGCGTGACTATACTCACGATAAGTTAACCCTTGATGCTGTTATCTGTTGACGAGGGAGCGATGATAAATGCCCATACAAGCTGGCTGGATTCGAATCTCTATTGGGTTGTTTTCTAGAATTTTACAATAAAACTACCAATAGCGATAAAAATAAAACCCGTTCCAGAAGCGGGTTTTGAATTATGGTCGGGATGACAGGATTACCTTCGGCCTACCGGCCTTCGGTGATCCTCAAAGGGGTAGGTCACATACGATCGGCAAAGCCCTGACGGGCTTTTTTGTCGTTCATAGCTTCGCCTTTCAAGCAAGCTTGACGGCTCGCCCTGAAACGGCAAAGCCTCCGCGAAGCGGAGGCTTTGCCAGAACACTGCCTGTTCACCGCTGCCGGATAAACACAAACTGGAAAACGAGCGGTACGGCTAACGTGATTGTCATTCGCAGGCATACAAATGGGAACTTTACCTATGCCGCATACCTGGTGGATCTTTTGTGCCTGGGTGTAAAGGACACGTATTACAACTTCAATCGATTTCCGGATGAACTGGAAAATCTCCTGGACGATTCCGAAAGCGAAACGGAGATGATGGATATCGACTATCTCCTGGCACATAACATTATTTATGCCGGCCATGATTTTGCTACTGACTATCATATTCCCCAGCATCCGGATTTTATTAATATCACGCGCTACCTGCTGGAAGAAGACGATGAGAAAATTGCGCTGGTCGATGTACACACTGGAGACGAGAACGGAATGCCACATCTCGTAGTGACTTCATCCAATAGGGAACCTACAGCGTTAGCCCGTCTAAAGGGATATGCTGGCGAGGGCCACTACCGTTATACGGTCCTGCAAGGAGAACCTTTTATGGAGAAGGATTTTGACGATGACTGGGAGGATGTAGAAACCGATGATGATTTTGATGAAGAGGGCCTGGAAGATGAAGACGAGGAAGACCCGGATTTCAGGACAATTCTCGATTGCGCTGTGAAAAGTCCGTGAGGTGGGGATTTAAAGATGAAACACCTCGAAACAACCCGACAGGTAACCAATCCTGTCCGACAAGGTCTAGTCAACCACCGGAAGCGAGTCTTGCGTAGTTGGCA
>JARLGZ010000109.1 GCA_031292515.1 Puia sp.
AAGACCTTGAAATATCTTCAACAGCCTTACGCTTGGTATTTATCCCTGAAAAGAAAAAACAAATGCCATTCTTCCATCCTTTCCCTGTGTCGGGTGCGTCATCCGGCACAACTGTTAATGAAAGAGATCAACATGATTAGAGTTTATTGCTCCGATACCCGGTTTCTACATTGGCCGCTGTCGGCTGTTTATCACCAGATACGTAGGGATGGAGCGGCTGGTTTTACATTGAGCGCATTTTACAAGTATGTCTGCCGGCTGCATTTAAAAAGATCCCTGCCAGGGCACCGGAGGAAGAATCATCATACCGGTATTCGGGCTACAGCCCCCTTTCAGATCCTTCATGCCGATTCTACCGTCTTTAAAACACTCGATAATGTCAAAAACTATATCTATCTCATTCAGGACAATTTTTCGAGGGCCATTCTAGGCTATCTTGTAGAACGGGAATGTAAGGCCATCCATGCTTTCGGGAACCTTCAGACCGTCATTCGGGAGCATCTCATCCCTGCGGGTATCTCTTCCTGCGAACTCATCACCGATGACGGATCAGAAAATGCAGGACCGGTTAATGAATTAATCAGACAAACAGAGTATCCATCGATTACCCATCTCATCGCTCAGCGGGATATCGAGTTCTCCAACTCGATGATTGAAGCGGCCAACAAGCAATTAAAGTACGGATTCCTATACCATCAGCATATTCCCGACTACGGAGCGTTGGCAAAATATATTAAACAGGCGATTGAAGATTTTAACAACCGGCCGCACGCAGCTCTCCTGGGGCTGACGCCCATTGAAGTCTCACAGGGCAAATCGATCAACAAAGCCCTTATTCAACAACAAATGGCAGCCGGAAAAACCGCAAGAATTGCAGAAAACAAGAACGCTAAATGTTGCCACTACAGTTTTTGATGAGACTGATGGCAAAAAATGAATTCTCCTCCTTGACGGCTATTCCGCTACCTGCTCGTTCGGCGAAAGCCCAACCGGCTTGACGAAATAAAAACGTATTCCGGAAATATTGCTTGGCCGCCGAAGTTTTTTTCGCTTTGTCGAATATCCGAACGCCTGGTTATCAAAAGACCGTGTAGGTTGCTGCGTACGTAATTTCCATTCAACGAGTGGTCTTTCACAAAGTTAAGGAATCTGCGCGGTTATCCCCGCTGCTAGTAATTCAACTGGTTCGCATACCGCAGCAGCTGCACTTCCGCGGTCTTGGCGGCGAAACTCAGGTTGGTGAGCATATATCCCGCATTCTCGAAACTCTGCTGCGCGTTCCTGACGTCGACGATCGTCGCCTGCCTCAGTTCGAACCTTTGCAGGACCAGGTCCAGGAGCTGCCTGGACAGGTCATAATTGCTCCTCGCGGTCTCGAGCTGCCGGATATTGCTGTTGTAGGCCTGCCAGCTTTTTACCGCGTTGGCCGTATAGTTCAGCACCAGCGTGTCCTTTTGGAGCGCGGCTATCTTTGTATTGATACCGGCTACCTGCTGCTGTTTACGGTAGATATGACCGTTGAAGATCGGGATATAAAGAGACACCCCGGCGAAGGGGCCATAACTGAGGTTTAACAGGGAGAAACCCGCCGCCTGCTGGGTGCGGCTGTAATTGTATCCTGTATTGACGCTCAGCGATGGATAACGAAGCGCCCCGGTCTCTTTTTCGATATAAGAGTTGATCCGGATCTGTTCATCTGCGGCGACAATATCGGGATTCGACCGGACGCCACCGATGATATTTTCCAGCCTGATCCCTTTGGTTATAAAAATCGAATCGGAAATCGTCACACTCGAGTCGGGGTTCAAAGTCAGCAAGGTCAGCAGATCCGTCTTGTCCTGGTCCACGACCAATTGCTGGGCCTGAAGATTTTGGACCTGTGTGTTCAGATCCACCTGCGATTGGAACAAGTCGGCATTGTTGGCGAGCCCGACGGCCTGCTGGCTTTTGACGATATTCAGTCTTTCGCGGGAAGCGGCGATCGAAGTCGCGATGGTCTTCGCATAGTCCTGCTGGCGGACGATATCATAATATTTCAGCATGACGTTGTACGCGATGAAGAGGCCCCTGGAGCTCAGCTGTTGCCTCGCCTGGCTTTCCAGGACGCCCAGTCTCTTTTTGACCGTGTTTACGCGTTCCCCGTTATAAAGAAGCATCGACGCGTTCAGGCTTCCCGAGACATTGTTACTGGCGGCATTCAGACTGCTCTTATTGTTGGCAGGGTCGAAATATTTCTGCTTCAGACTGGTGGACTGCTCCACGTCGGAGCCGGAGGCGGAGACCAGTGGAAGCCCTCCTGCATAACCATAATCGTTATAGATCGAGGCGATGTCCACGCCGTTTTTTGCAATCCGCAACCCCGGGCTATTCTTCAGGGCTATGCCGAGTGCATCCTTAAGCGTCAGGTTCTGCCCCCGCAGTCGTGCAGGCGACAGCAGGATTATGCCGTACAGGGCCATTGTCTTAAGGAGAGTCGTTGTAATTTGCATCTTGTAACGCTGCTTTTTTTATATTTCCCGCAATTGTTTTCCGCGCATCGTTCCCGGCTTTATTCTGTCGCTGGCCGTCTTGTTTTACTGCCTCTTTTTGTCGCCGGAGCCCGTCTCCGGCTTTCATCACCGACGTCCATGAATCATTGGCCTTTTTTAACCATTTACCTCTTAATCATTTACCTTTTGGTCATTTATCTTTTGGTCATTCATCTCTTAATCATTTACCTTTTACTACCTATTAGTCATTCATCTCTTAATCATTCACCTCCGTGACATGCGACTGGTGTTTCCCCGAGACGAATGTATACACAGCCGGTATCACAAACAGGGTCAGGATCAGCGAAAACAGGATGCCACCGACGACTACGATCCCCAACGGAATACGGCTCGTCGCCGCCGCTCCCAGGCTCAGGGCGATGGGCAGCGCGCCGAGGGAAGTCGCGAGACTGGTCATGAGGATCGGCCGCAGACGCTGGGACGCTGCTTCTATGACCGCTTCGCGCTTCGGCATACCGTGTGCCCGTTTCTGGTTGGTGAATTCGACGATCAGGATCCCGTTCTTGGTGACCAGCCCGATCAGCATGATCATGCCGATTTCCGAAAAGATGTTGAGCGTCTGGTGGAAGATCCACAGGCTCAGCAGGGCGCCCGCGAGCGCCAGGGGCACGGTGAGCATGATCGTGAGCGGGTCGACAAAGCTTTCGAATTGAGCGGCCAGTACCAGGTAGATGAGGACCAGCGCCAGGGCGAAGGCAAAGATGATATTGGAGGAGCTCTCCGCATAGTCGCGTGAGGAACCGGAGAGCGCTGTTTGGAAACTCGCATCCAGCAGTTTGTCGGCGATAGCCTGCATGGCCTTGATTCCGTCGCCGACGGTCTTGCCCTCGGCCAGGGAGGCGGAGATCGTCGCGGCCTTATACCTGTTAAAATGATAAAGCGTCGAAGGACTGCTGCTGTTTTCCAGGTGAACGACCGCGCTCAACGGGATATTGTCGCCATATTTATTCCGCACATAGATCTTGCTGATATCGGCAGGGTCATTCCGCTCCCCTCTCTCGACCTGGGCGATGACATAATACTGGTAGCCATTCATGATAAAATAGGCCAGCCTGCCACCGCTGAAAGCCGCCTGCATCGCCGATATGACATCGTTGGTGGACAAGCCCAGATCCCTGATCTTCATCCGGTCTACGCTGACCTGCAGCTCCGGCTTATTGAATTTCAGGTTGACATCCGCGTTCGAAAAGGTCTTGTCTTTCCTCACGGCTTCGAGGAAGGCGGGCATGATGCTCTTCATTTTGTCCAGGTCCTGGTTCTGCAGGACGAATTGCACCGGGAGGCTGGTCTTCGAGCTGGAGCCGACGGCGATGGTCTGTTCCTGTATGGCGAAGATCCGCGCGTCGTTGAACCGGCCCAGTTTCCGCTGCAGATCGTTTGCGATCTCGTTCTGGCTTCGGGTTCGGGTCTTGGGGTCTGTCAGGCCGATACGAGGCTGGGAGGTGTTGAGAGAGTTGTTCCCCGGGACCCGGGCGAAGACGAAATCCCGCTCCGGTACGGAGTCGTAAAGGAAATTTGCAATCTGGTCGGTGACGTCCTGGGTATAGTTAAAGCTGGCGCCTTCCGGCAGCGTGACGGTGAAGCGGACGCTGCTCCGGTCTTCCAGCGGGGCTATCTCGCTCTGCATATTCCGCATAATAAACCAGATGATGCCACCGCAGACGACAATCAGCACCCAGGCGAACCATCGGAATTTCATAAACCAGGTCAGCGTACGTTTATAGCCCGTCTCCATTCCCTGGAAAAAAGGCTCCGTCTTGTCGTATAACCATCCATGTCCCGCCTTCTTCCGGTTCAGGTATACGTTCAGGACAGGGGTAATCGTCAACGAGACAAAGGCGGAGATGAGGACCGCGGCGGCGAGTACGACCCCGAACTCCCGGAACAGCCTTCCGACGAAACCCTGGAGAAAGACGACCGGCATGAATACGACAGCCAGGGTGAGAGAGGTGGAGATAACGGCAAAGAAGATCTCCTTGCTGCCTTCCAGTGCGGCCTTGCGGATCGGAAGCCCCTGCTCCAGTTTACGGAAAATATTTTCCGTTACGACGATCCCGTCGTCGACGACCAGTCCCGTTGCCAGCACGATTCCGAGCAGCGTGAGGATATTGATGGTGAAACCGGCGAGATACATGACAAAAAACGTGGCTATCAGCGAAATGGGAATGTCGATCAGGGGACGGAGGGCAATCAGCCAGTTGCGGAAAAAGAAGAAAATGACCAGCACGACGAGCGAAAAAGCGATGATCAGGGTCTCTTTTACTTCTGCCAGGGACTGGCGGATATTCCGCGTATTATCTATCAGCACATTGAATTCCAGGTCTGCTTTATTGGCCTTTTTTATCTCTTCCAGCCTCCTGTTGAACTCATCGGCGATAGCGATGTTGTTAGCGCCAGGCTGGGGGATGATCGCCAGCCCCACGGCGTTGACCCCGTTGTATTTCCAGCTCTGCTCTTCTATCTGCGGGCCTAATTCCACGCGGGCCACGTCGCTGAGGCGGATGATACCGGAAGAGTCCTCCTTCAGGATCAGGTCCCTGAAATCCTTTTCCGTCGTGAGCCTTCCCAGCGTCTTAATCGTCAGCTCCGTGTTATTCCCATAGATCTTTCCGGGCGGCAGCTCAACATTCTCGTTATTGAGGGTCGTGCTGATATCGTTATAGGCGATGCCGTAGGCGTTCATCCTGTCCTGCTGAAGCCAGATGCGCATCGAATAGCTTTTATCTCCGAATACATTCACCGCGCTGACCTGGTCGATGGTCTGTAACTGCTGCTGCAATACATTATCCGCATAGTCACTGAGCTCCATCAGGCTCTTGGTGCGGCTCTGTACGGCCAGGATCAGGATAAAATCGCTGTTGGCATCCGCCTTGGTCACGACCGGTGGCGCGTCGATGTCGAGCGGAAGACTTTGAGTGGCCTGGCTGACCTTATCGCGGACGTCGCTGGCGGCGGCCTCCAGGTCGATGCCGAGGTTGAACTCCACCGTAATATAGCTGCTGCCGAGAGAACTCGTGGATGAGATGGTACGGATCCCCGGGATCCCATTGATCTGTTTTTCGAGCGGCTCCGTGATCCTGCTTTCGATCAGGTCGGGATTGGCGCCGGTATAGTTGGTATTTACGGTTATGATGGGTGGGTCGATCGCAGGATAGTCCCTTACAGCCAGGAAATTATACCCTACGACCCCGAATAAAATGATCATCAGGTTCATCACTGTCGCCAACACCGGTCGCTTCAGGGACAATTCGGAAATATTCATGAGTTAGTCAGGTTAACATGAGTTAGTCAGATGAAAGGACCAATGGTTCAATTATTGTGATTCGCCGCCAGTTGTTCGAGTGTCTTGACACTACGGATGTTGACACGGGACTGAGGCCTGGCGAACAGGACACCGGTCACGATGACGGTGTCCCCTGCGTGAATGCCCGAGTTGATCTCCACGTTATTGGCCTCGCGGATGCCTGTCTGCACATTGGCAAACAACGCCTTGCCGTCTTTTATCAGAATCACCTGGCTATTCTTGTCATCGGGAATGATACAGTTGGTAGGCACCAGGATCGCTTTTTTGTCCGAGCCGGCGTTGATGAATACCTTCACAAAAGCGCCGGGATGTCCCTGACCATCCTGCAGCACGGCTCTCACTTTCAGGTTGCGGCTCGTTTGATTGACCTGCGGTTCGGTGGCAATAATCACCGCCTTGCGACGGATTTTGGCGCTCGCATCGACTTCCACGTCCAGGACCTCTCCTTTCCGGACGATCCGGCTATATTGTTCCGGTAGCGTAAAATCTATCTTGTTCTTATCCAGCTGCTGGATGGTGGCGATGATATTGGCCGGCGATACATAGGCCCCCGGGCTTACCTGACGAAGTCCCACGGTCCCGCTGAATGGTGCGCGAATGAGCGTCTTGTCAAGTTGGGCCTGCGTATAGGCGATATCCGCTTTGGTACTGTTCACATTGTTCAGGGCCAGGTCATAATCAGCCTGGTTAAGACCATTGATGGCAAGTAATTTCCGGTCCCGCTCCTCGGTCTTTTGGTACAGATCCAGCAGCACTTTTGATTTCTCCAGCTGGGCCTGAAGATCCGCGTCGTTGATACGGGCGAACAAAAACCCTTTTTCAACGTGTCCGCCTTCCGGCACATCCAGAAAGGTGATCCGTCCGCTGACCTCGGGATGCAGCTCCACGTACTCGCCCGCCACGATGCTGCCGTTCGCCTCTACCGAGTTATTGAGAGCGCTGGATTCCGCTACGATGACATCGACGAGGGTCGGTTGATCGGCACGGGGGGCGGATCTGCCCGCATCCTCTTTTTCCACGCAGGATGCGGCAAAT
The DNA here is from genome assembly GCA_031292515.1 of Puia sp. Lineage (GTDB taxonomy): Bacteria > Bacteroidota > Bacteroidia > Chitinophagales > Chitinophagaceae > Puia. Next base: position 6,889 of record JARLGZ010000109.1, read on the forward strand.
AATGAGAGGCAAACCAGGGAGAAAAATATTCCGGGGGCTTGGGGCGGCCTAACCATGTAGCTGTTTTTAAGGAGGTCAGTGTATGGCGCCAAATATAGCGAGAAAAGGATCTCGCCTTGTGGCCTGTCAGCGTGATTTACATGAGTGGTAAGCGCTTGCCCGGAGCGGATTGTGTATTATCTTTCAGTATGGAGCCGTTGATTTTCAGGATAACTGATATTGCTCCCGAAACACGGGATGCCGCGACACTGAAGCTGGAGCCGGTCGGGGGTGAATTGTATGTGCCCGGCAAGATGCCGGCCTATGAGGCGGGTCAGTTTCTGACCTTCCTGCTGACCCTTCGGGGAAGAGCATTGCGACGATCTTATTCGATTTGTTCTGCTCCGGGAGTCGACCCTTTCCTCGCAGTCACCATAAAACGGGTGGCCAATGGAGAAGTATCGCGATACCTGCTCGATCATTGCCGGGTCGGAGATACCCTGGTTTCTCTGCCGCCCTTTGGCAGGTTCACGCTTGCCACCCACCCGCAACAGCAAAGAAATATATTTTTTATTGCAGCGGGCAGTGGGATGATTCCCGTATTTTCTCTGCTAAAAAAAGTGTTGCGGGAAGAGCCGCTCAGCCGGGTGACGCTTCTCTCCCAGGACCGGGACGAAGACAGCATCCTGTTCAGGAAAAGCCTTGCGGTGCTGAGAGTACGATTTCCCCTGTCCTTTCATTGGTCGGCTTTCCTGAGCAAGCCTGCTGATCCGCGTATAAACGGCCGGCATCTCAATAGTACGATCCTCGAAGAAACCGTCGGAAGGCAAGGAGCCTCCGTTCCCGATGCGGAGACCCTGTTTTTCCTCTGCGGCCCCCTTCCGTTTATGCGGATGAGCTGGTTTACGCTTCGGGTGATGGGCATAGAAGAACGGCAGATAAAAAAAGAGAACTTTACGGTGGATGCTGTTCCGGCGCCGCCGGTATCCACGGACAACAGGCCCAGGCGGGTGACGATACATTACCGTCAGAAAACCTGCACGATCCGCGTGGCCTATCCGGATACGATCCTTACCGCCGCCTTGCATCAAGGCATTCCCCTGCCTTATAGCTGCCGGGGAGGACGTTGTTCGGCCTGTATGGCGAGATGCCTGGATGGACAGGTGAAAATGAGTATCAACGAAGTGCTGTCGGAAAAAGACCTGGAGCAGGGATGGGTGCTGACCTGCGTAGGCTATGCGGAGACGGATGCGGAAATAACGGTCTAATAGTCCTTACAGTTCAAACGCCAGCGGCAGGAGCATGCTGGCTTTCTCCACCAGCCACACCTGTCCTTCCAGGCCGCCCAGGAGCAGTCGGATGGGCTGCCCTGTCTTCCGTTCAAACTCTTTTATCGATTGACGGCAGATGCCGCAGGGAGTGATCGGCTTGTTGCTGGGGCCACGCTCGTCATCGTAGCTGATGGCCAGGGTCTCGATAGCCACACCCGGATAAAGGGAGGCTGCGGTGGCGAGCACGACCCCTTCGGCGCATAGTCCGGCCGGAAAAGCGGCGTTTTCCTGGTTGGAGCCCCGGACGATCTCTCCGTTTGTCAGCTTTGCCGCAGCTCCTACCCTGAAACGGGAATAGGGTGCATAGGCCTGCCGGGTTGCCGATCGGGCCCCGTTGAGCAATTGTGAGTCGGAGTCACCGAGTTCGCCGCCATGATCATAGATGGCAAAAATGAAGCTGTACTCTTTGTTTTGCATATACCCATTTTTACAGCAGGGTCCTGGTTACGGACAGACACCGGTTCCGACCGCTATTTGATCTTGTTGAACAGCCGGCTCCACCGGATGCCCTTATCCCAGCTCATCCAGATCAGCCAGGCTTCTCCGACTACATGGTCTTCAGGGACAAAACCCCAGTAACGGGAGTCCTGAGAGCCGTGCCTGTTGTCTCCCATCATCCAGTAATAGTTCATCCCGAATGTATATTGGGTCGCTTCCTGGTCGTTGAGATAGATTTTACCGTTTCTCATCTCCAGCTTATTTCCTTCGTAGACACGGATGGCGCGTTCATAGAGGGCATAGTTCTCCGGCGTCAGCGGAAGTACGGCGCCCTTTTTCGGGATCCATATCGGCCCATAATTGTCTTTTGACCAGTTATGGATATGATCATAGGGATAGACATCCCTGAGGCTGTCTATTTCCGGGACGATGCTCTTTGCCAACCCGTTCTTCAACATCTTCTCCTTCGCGGTCCAGGTGAGCAGCATACGGAATTTATTGGGAGATCCTCCGTCAGAGACCTCGTCTGAATTGCTCATATCGACGTTGTATTCGTCTTTCATGACCGTCTCATCCAATTGCTGACCGCCGGTTTCAACATAGTAGTAGGTCTCCGAGTAAGGCGGAAACGGGACGGGCTTGCCATTGATATAGATTACCTGGTTTTTGATCTGCAGGGTATCGCCGGCTATCGCGGTGCAACGCTTGATGTAATTTTCCTCTTTGTCTACCGGTCTGAAGATGAGTGGATATTGATCGGGGTTGTCCAGTACTATCTTTCTTCCGGCATCGATATCCCCGTGTCCGACTTCCGCCCGGCAAACATCGTAATAAGGTCGCAGGGACTGATAATCGGGAAGGTTGATAACCGTATCCCCCGCCGGGAAGTTGAAGACTACGACGTCATTACGTTTTACGGGGCTTGCAAACCACCGGGTATAGGGGATCTTTATCCATTCGACGTAAGACTTCGTATTGGTGATCGGCATGGTATTGTGAACAAAGGGAATCGAAAGCGGCGTATTGGGGATCCGGGGGCCGTAGCTGAACTTGCTGACAAAGAGGAAGTCATTGACCAGCAATGTCTTCTCCATGGATCCGGTCGGGATTGTATAGGCTTCGAATACGAAAGTGCGGATCAAGGTAGCCGCGACGATCGCGAAGACACCGGCATCCGCCCACTCCCTGGCGGTGGATTTCTTATATTTCCGCACCGACTCGGGTCCGAGGAACCGGGTATTTTTGTCGAGACCCGGCTGCAGAAAATAGAGACCTCCCGTCAGCGCAACGAGGGTATGCTGGTAAAAGCGGACCTGGCCGAACGTCTTTATGAATTCGATATAGATGCCAAGCGTGATGAACCAGCCGGCAACAGGGATAAACTGCAGAAAAAACCAATAGATCGGCCTTTTGCTTACCTGCAGCATTACATAGGTATTATAGGCCGGAACAAATGCCTTCCACCCCGGAACCCCGGCTTTTTTGAACAGCAAAAAGAGGCCCGCGGCGGGCAGGAGGAACAAAATCAGCGCTATCAATAATAATACCTGGATCTGGTGACCACTCATTTGTTCAATTTTAAGATTCCGGCAAAAATACCATATTAATTGTCCTGCCAAAACATTGATCTGGAAAGTTTTGGTAAAAATCATCCCCCTTCCGTCTGAGGCTGTCGGACAGGTATTGGTAGCGGGACAAGCCGAAATATTACAGAAGGAATCGTTATAATATCTTGTTGAGCAGGGCGCTGATGGCCGGAGCCCGGTTCATGATCATAAAATGGCCCCCGCCTTTTATGACATGCGTGGGAAGAATGCTTTTTAAAGGGAATATTTTGTCTTTATTGCCGTGTATATGATAGGTCACGGGGGATTGCCATTCATTGCGCCAGTTCACGATCTGCTCGATGGCCCAGCGAAGATAAGCGGGGTTCACATTTTTCCTGAATTCATCGCACAGGGCGATCTCTTCTTCTGATTCGGCGCCCAGGAAAGTGTTTTCCAGCAGACTCATCCATTCCGCCGGCCTGGGCGGCATCAGCTTGTTCAGTCTCAGCCTGCCCGATAATTTCATCCATTGCGGCAATTCATGATGCGATTTCACACTTGAGACAAGGATCACCTTCGCCGCGGGGATAACCCTGGCTATCTCGATAGCCATCATCCCGCCAAAGGAAACCCCCATGAGTATGGGATGGTTGTGATGGATCTGCGTGGCCATCCTGGCCGCGTAATGTTCGATCGGCTCCTTGTTTTCGGGAACTATCCACTCCAGATATCTGAATTGGGTATCTGCGGGTGAGAGCCGGGAAAAAACCCTTTCATCAGCGCCTAAACCACTAATACAATAAACCTGCTTCATATTCGCTTCAATTACACGACTACCTTCTGTATACGACTACCTCCTGTTTCTAAAACTGTCTGCTGTTTCATTTCTTCGGCAATACATAACTTTCCACGTCATCCCTGCTGATGGTCTTTCCGGACAGGATGATGAGGCGCTCCACGACGTTGCGCAGTTCCCGGATATTTCCCGTCCAGTTATGCTGCTGAAGAGCCTTGATCGCGTCTTCGTCGATGACTTTTTTCGCGATGCCGTAGTCCGCACAGATATCGGCCAGGAATTTATCCACCAGCAGCGGGATGTCGTCGTTCCTTTCGTTTAGCGACGGCACATGGATAATGATGACGCTCAAGCGATGGTAAAGATCGAGCCGGAAATTTTTTTCGTCCACTTCCTTTAGCAGGTCTTTATTCGTCGCGGCGATTACCCGGACATCCACATTGATATCCTTGTCCCCTCCCACCCGCGTGATCTTTCCTTCCTGGAGGGCCCGCAGCACCTTTGCCTGCGCGGTAAGGCTCATGTCCCCTATTTCATCCAGGAACAGCGTACCTCCGTTGGCTTGTTCGAATTTGCCGATCCGTTGCTTCACGGCGGAGGTAAAGGACCCTTTCTCATGCCCGAAGAGCTCGCTCTCTATCAGTTCGCTGGGAATAGCCGCGCAATTGACTTCGATAAGAGGACCACCGGCCCGGTTACTTTTTTCGTGTACCCATCTTGCCACCAGTTCCTTGCCTACGCCATTCTCACCGGTCACGAGTATGCGCGCATCCGTGGGGGCTACTTTTTCAATCGTCTCCTTGATTTTCTGGATGGGCGCCGATGAACCGACCATCTCCTGCATTCTGCCTACTTTCCGTTTCAGCACCTTTGTCTCCGCCACCAGGCTCGTCTTATCCATTCCATTGCGGATCGTAATCAGCAGCCTGTTGAGGTCGGGCGGTTTGGAGATATAGTCATAAGCGCCTTTTTTAACGGCTTCCACGGCTGTCTCGATGGTGCCATGCCCGGAGATCATGATGATCGGGATGTCGGGGTTGGCTTCCTTTGCCTTTTCAAGGAATTCGATGCCGTCGATCTTCGGCATTTTTATATCGCAAAGGATGACATCGTATTCCTTCTCTTTGAATTTCTTCAAACCCTCCTCCCCGTCCCCGGCCTCATCGATCTTATAGCCTTCGTAGGAGAGGATTTCGCTCAGGGTCTTTCGGATCGCTTTTTCATCGTCAATAATCAGGATGTTCGACATGGGTTTTTAACAATGTTTTGCTATGGAATAATCTCGTTCTGTTCTCTCATTTCGTCGATGCTATGTCCGGGCTATATACGATACATAGCATATATACATCAAAAATAACGATATGGGACGGAACCTCGTCATAACAATTTTGTTATCAATGCTAATATTGTGCGGGCCGGCCTCATTCACCCGTTGCCGGTCCCAACTTCCCTGTGTGGCCGGGATCCCCTCTCCGGGGGTTTTGGCGGAGAACCCGGCCGCCGGCCTAAACCCCTATGCTTCCATAGGCGCCATTCCCACGCCTCCCGGCTATTCCCGTCTCTCCGGTGTGGAACCGGCCGATCCGGGAAAATTAGCCAATTCCGTCCCGTCATCCGATGGAGGTCGCCCCGCCGGGAGCCGGATGCCCAAACTGTCTTTTGGGGAATGGCTGCGTTCCATTCCGCTAAAAAAAGACAAGACCGTCTACCTTTATGACGGTTCCCGGAAACAGAACCAGTCGGCCCAATTCGCGGTATTGGATATCAGCGTCGGAAAGGAAGACCTGCAGCAGTGCGCGGATGCCGTGATGCGGCTGAGGGCGGGATACCTCTGATTCCGGTAGTGCGCGACCGGGACGTCCAAATCGGGGATGTCTGGGTGCACGGAGGATCTCCCGGTCATGCCATGCTGGTCGTGGATATGGCGGCCGATCGGCAGGGCCGCAAGATCTGTCTGCTGGCACAGAGTTATATGCAGGCTCAGGACATTCATCTGGTCATTAACCCCGGGAACCAATCTTTAAGCCCCTGGTACGAGATCGGAGAGTTCCCTCTTTATACGCCGGAATGGACTTTTTATACCCAGGAGCTGCGAACCTGGACAAATTTCGTAGGGGTTAGTACTTATCCTACGTAAAAACGCCTTGCAAAGCAGGAGGCCGGAGGGTATCTTGTGGTATCCAAATCCGTAAAAAACCATTCTTCATTAATCCATAAAATCATTCCCTATGCAGAAACAATTGGACGTCAAGGCCCTTCCTACCGGTAAAATTCTTTTCAAACTGACAATGCTGGGATGCTTTCTTTTAGGCGCTTCGTATGCTTGCCTTATGCTTTTGAATTCAGCCCTGCAGGCGATAAAATAGATCCCCTGTGAAGTTGGTCAAAAATAATCCCGGAGCCTTTTATCAAGCTCCGGGATTGTTATTTCGGGATTGTTATTTTTAAAGAGGGCAGCTTCCGTCCTATTTCTGCATGTACATGACCTCTTTTACCAGCTTGACGGTCCTGGAAACATCGGGCAACGCCAGGTTGACCAGGTTGGGTGCATAGTGAAGAGGAGCATCTGCCGAGGTGATCCGGCGGATGGGCGCATCCAGGTAATCGAAACCCTCCTTCTGAATGCGGTAGGCGATCTCCGAGGAGATGGACGCAAAGGGCCATTGCTCTTCGACTATCACCAGGCGGTTTGTCTTCTTCACGCTTTCGAGAATGGTATGCCAGTCCAGGGGCCGGATAGTACGCAGATCGATCACTTCTGCGCTGATGCCTTCTTTTTCCAGTTCCGCCGCGGCGCCCATGGCCACTTTCATCATTTTATTGAACGAGACGATGGTCACATCGCGTCCCTGTTTTTTTATATCGGCCTTCCCCAGCTCGATATAGTATTCCTCTTCGGGAACTTCGAGTTTTTCGCCATAGGCAACTTCGCTCTCCATAAAAATCACGGGATCTTCCTCATAGCGGATCGCTTGTTTCAGCAGGCCCTTGGCATCATAGGCATTGCTGGTGGATATTACTTTCAGCCCGGGGATATTGGCGTAATAGCTTTCAAAGGCAGTGGAATGCTGAGCGCCCAGCTGTCCGGCAGATCCGTTGGGTCCGCGCAGTACGATCGGGCAGCCGACCTGTCCGCCGCTCATGGCCAGCATTTTTGAAGCTGTATTGAGGATCTGGTCGAGGGCCAGCACTGCAAAGTTCCAGGTCATATATTCTACGACCGGGCGAAGGCCATTCTGGGCAGCTCCCACCGCGACGGCAGTAAAGCCCAGCTCCGAAATCGGGGTGTCTATAACGCGTTTGGGCCCGAATTCGTCCAGCATTCCCTGGCTGACTTTGTAGGCCCCATTATACTCGGCGACCTCTTCCCCCATCAAAAACACCCTGTCATCGCGACGCATTTCTTCACTCATGGCTTCCCGCAGAGCCTCCCTTAAAGCAATTTGTCTCATTCTTAAATTGTTTGCGCAAAATTATTGGTTGGGAAGGAGATTATCAAATAGAATATAGCCGTCCGTTCAACAGGTGGCATCTTCGGTTTCTGACCCGTCCGGCACCGGGCCGATGCCCGCAAGACTTTGACGGATATCTTCTTCGACCGGAGCTTTGTCAAATAGTATGATGAAACTGGTCCCCTCATCGGCATGGGAGTATACATCGATGGAGCCTTTGTGCGAACGGATGATATTCCAGGTAGCCGCGAGCCCCAGCCCGAAGCCATTCTTCTTGGAGGTGAAATAAGGCTCGAAGATCCTGGAGAGGTTCTCTTCCGGAATACCGCTTCCGTTATCACGGATCAGCAGTTTATAAAAGGATTCTTCCCGGCTGATCGATACGGCCAGGCGTCCCGACTCCCGGGGCATTGCTTCGATCGCATTGATAATGATATTCAGGAAGGCGATCTTGAGTTTTTCCACATCTGCCATGATATAACTGCCTTCTTCAGGATAGCTGAGCTCCACCCGGATTCCGTTTAACGCGAGTCTGTCTGAAGCGGCCGCGAGGCTTTTATCCATGATCTCCTGCAAGGAGGCTCTTTTCAGGAGGATGTCTCCGGGTCTGGCAAGATCCAGCAATTCGGAGATCAACGCATCGATACGGTTGCAGTTGCGGATAATGATATCCAGGTAGATGCCTGCATCCCCTGCCAGCCCGTCCCCTATTTCGGGCTTTAGCTGTTCCACCGACAAATTGATATTGGTAAGGGGATTTCTTACCTCGTGGGCGAGCGTCCTCAGGAGCAGGGCGGTGGACCGGAGTTTTTCGATCTGGAGCGTCGCTCTTTCGATCCTTTTCAGGTTGGTAATATCGTGAATGATCCCCTGGATATAGAGTTCCCCGTCGGCCTTGAATTGCTGGGAAAGGGATAATATGCAGGTTTTTCTTTCTTTTGTGCGCGTCAGGAATTCGACTTCCTGGTCATCCACCTCGCCCGTCCTGGCCAGTTGTTCTTCCAGCAGGGGGACCAGCTCCTGCCGGGCCAGCAAACCGTAAAGACTTAATTGCAGCAATTCCGTTTTGCTGTATTTGAAAAAATCGGAAGTCGCACTGTTCACATCACGAAAAACCAGGTCTTCATCGGTCAGGAAGAACGCGTCTTTCGATTTTTCGAAGATGCTGTAAAACTTCCTCTCGTTAGCCTTTATGGCTTTGAGCGCGGCGCTTCTTTCCAGGGAATACCGGATACACCTTTCCAGTTTCTCCGTATTGATCTCCGACTTGATTAAGTAGTCCACCGCACCCGTGGTCATGGCTTTGATATCGATCTCCCTGCTGTCTATGCCGGTCAGCAGGACGATAGGATCTTCGCAACCGCTTGCGATGGCATCCCCCAGAAAGTCCAGGCCGGTTTTCTCGCCGAGGAGATAGTCCACGAAATAAATATCGTATCCTTCCCCGAACATCCGCCGCAGGGATTCGTCATAGTTATAACACCAGTCGATCAGGAAGTTGCTGTCGGGGATATCCTTCAGGCATCCGCTGATGATCAGAAAATCGTCTTCATCGTCTTCCACGATCAATATCCGCGTTGGCTTTTTGGAGGGGAGCATAGCCCTTTTTGATTATTTTATGGTTATCGTTCCTTTTAATGTACTACTCCCGGAACTGCCGCTGGCATTCCCGGCGATTGTCAGCGGCAACGACACGATGAAGACAGACCCTTCATCCGTTTTTCCGCGGGCTGAAATAAAGCCCCTGTGTTTTTCAACGATCTTCTTGCAAAGTGCCAGGCCGATACCCGTCCCCTCGTATTCGGCATTTGCGTGAAGGCGCCTGAACATATCGAATATCTGCTCGGCATACTTCTGATCAAAACCTATTCCATTATCCGTGATAAATATCCTGCAATAGCGAACCTCTCCCGTCTCCCTGCCGGAACCTCCCGCCTGACCATTTGTCCCGTGGCCGCCTCCCTGTCCCGTTTCTGCATGAATGATGATATGGGGAGGAACGTTCTTTTTGCTGTATTTCAGGGCATTGCCAATCAGATTTGAGAACAGGGGCCTCATCAGCACGGGATTGACCGGGAGGATCGGCAATTCCCCGACCTCGATGACGGCTTTTTTTTCATGGATCACCACTTCCATTTCCGACAGCACATCCTGTATCAGGTCGTTCAGGTCGGTATCCTGGAAAAAGTCCTTTTCCACGGATATCCGGGAGAATTTCAGGATATCGTTGATCAGGTCCTGCATCCTCCTGGACACCTGCTGGATGCGGCTGATATACAGGGCCCCGTCTTCGGGCAGGCTACCCTGACAGGCCAATGACAGGCGGTCGCTGAACATGCGGATCTTCCTCAGGGGCGCCTGCAGGTCGTGTGAAGCCATAAAGGCGAAAAGGTCCAGGTCCTTGTTGGCCGATTCAAGCCTTGCGATGTTTTCGAGCAGTTGCCTGTTCAGTTCATTGACTTTTTCTTCCGATGCCTTTCGTTCATTGATCTCCATTTCCAGGCTCCGGTTTATCGCAGTCAGCTTTTGCTCCTGCGCAAGCAACTGGTGGTTCTTCCGGTACAGGTCCACGAAAACGGCCACCTTCGCCCTTAATAATTGCGGATTGATGGGTTTATAGATATAATCGACAGCGCCCGCCCGGTAGCCTTTGAAAACGTTTTCGTCGCCATAGTTGTTCGCCGTAATGAAAATGATCGGTATATGACGCAGCCGTTCCCGCTCGTAGATGAGGGAGGCTGTCTCGAACCCGTTCAGGTTCGGCATTTGCACATCCATCAGGATGAGGGCAAAATCGAACTCCGTCAGCAGGATCTTCAGCACCTGTCTGCCGGACGCCGCCTTGACCACCCGATAACCGTCCGGTTCCAGGATGCTCTCGATGGAAAGCAGGTTGTCTTCCCGGTCATCAACCAATAATATTTTTGGGTGCATGAAGGTGATTTAGGTTATTTATAAAACCATACGCGCATCAGTGATAAAAGCTGATCGATTTTCAACGGTTTTGTGATATAATCGGATGCCCCTGCCTCGATACATTTCTGCCGGTCGCCTTTCATGGCTTTTGCCGTTACAGCGATAATGGGCAGCGTGCTGTTCTTATGCTCTCTCCGGATCTTTTGCGTGGTCTCATAGCCGTCCATTTCGGGCATCATGATATCCATCAGCACCATGTCCACCTTCTGCCGGTCGTCATTGATGATATGGATGGCGTCTTTGCCGCTTTCCGCGGTGATGACGTTGATATTATAACGTTCGAATACCGTGGTCAGGGCAAAAAGATTTCTCACATCGTCATCGACGACCAGGATATTTTTCCCGGTCAGGATATCGTCCTTCATCCGGATATTCTCGATTACCTTTCTCTTTTCCGGAGCCAGGGACTTGTGATTGATATGCAGCTGCAGAACGGTCTCTTCCAGCAGGTGTTCCAGGGAGTTCACCCCTTTCATCAGGACCGTATTGGAAGTGCGGTTCAGGTGGTGGAGCTCTTTTTTCGAGAAGTCCTTTGCCGAATAGACGATCACGGGCGTATGTTTTTTCTTTATTTCGCTGACCTGGTTGACGAGGTCGATCCCGGAAATATCGGGAAGCGTATAGTCAAGGATAATACAATCGAACTGGCTGAGGTCTCCCTCCTGGATCGCGCTCTTGCCGGAGGAGGCGATTGTGACTTCCATCGTATCGCTATGGAGCATTTTGCTGATCTGCGAGGAGTCGATCTCGTTGTCTTCCACGACCAGGATCTTCATCTTGTCCTTCTTCTCAAAGGAGACGATATCTTCGAAAAGTTCGTTCAGCGCTTCATTCTCGAGGGGCTTCAGCAGGAAGCTCCGGGCGCCCCGTTTAAGCGCCAGGCTCCTGTTCTCTTCTCCCGAGATGAGGTGGATGGGGATATGCCTGTAGTTGAGGTCATTCCGGAGCAGGTCCAGCACTTTCCAGCCGCTCGTGTCGGGAAGCTTCACATCGAGGGTGATGGCCACCGGCGTGAACCGGTTGATGAAATCGAAGACCTCTATATAGCTGGTGGCGACGATCGCCTTCATATTATAGTGATGGGCTTTTTCGATGATGATCTTTCCGAAGCGGAGATCGTCCTCGACGACGAGCAGGATCTTATCGTTGGATTGTATGTTGGCCCGGTCGTCTCCCGTATCATTGATCATTTCGTTAACGATATGCATCTTGCCCGATTCGATCCCTTCGTTGGTGACCCGCAGGGAGTTCAGCAAGGTGTCTATCTCGCCGCTATCTTCTCCTAATTTCAGCTGCTGATACGAACTCAGGCTTTCAGACGTATCCTTGGTAAGGAGGCCTGAAATGCTTTCCATCGGCAGGAATAGCGTAAATGTGCTGCCTTTCGTCGGATAGCTCTCCAGTTCGATCGTGCCGCCCAGGAGTTCGGCCAGACCGCGGCTGATGGACAAGCCCAGCCCGGTGCCCCCGTATTTACGGCTGGTCGAACCCTCCGCCTGCTGAAAGGCTTCGAAAATGATATTCTGTTTCTCCTGTGGAATGCCGATGCCTGTATCGCTGATGGCGAAGGCGACCACTTTTTTCGCGTTATCGAGAAGCGGATTATTTTGTTTCCAGTTTTTATCGGCCTGGTAGATCCTCAGTTTGACTTCCCCCTTCTCGGTAAATTTGAAGGAATTGGACAGCAGGTTTTTGAGGATCTGGTTCAGACGCTGGAGGTCCGTTTCCATCCGTTCAGGCAGCCGGGCGTCCGTTTCGATGGTGAAGCGGAGATGCCTGGCTTCGGAGATCGGCTTGAAAGTGGTCTCGACGAAGGAAGCGATCTCGCCGAACCGGACGGGTGAAATATTGGCCGAGATGAAGCCGGATTCGATCTTGGAAAGGTCCAGGATATCGTTGATGAGCTGGATCAGGTCATCGCCGCAGGAATGGATGGTCTTCGCATACCGGATCTGCTTGTCGTTGAGATTACCTTCGGCATTCTCATACAACTGCTGCGCAAGGATGAGCAGGCTGTTCAGCGGCGTCCTCAGCTCATGAGACATATTGGCGAGGAATTCGGATTTGTATTTGGACGTGAGGGTAAGCTGCTCGGCTTTTTCTTCCAGCGATCTTCTGGCCTCTTCCACCTCCTTGTTTTTAGCTTCCACTTCGTTCTTCTGTTTTACAAGCAGCAGCGCCTTGTCCTGGAGCTCGTCGTTGGTTCTTCTCAATTCTTCCTGCTGGATCTTCAGTTCCCCAGCCAGCGATTGCGACTGGGCCAGCAGCTCTTCTGTACGGGTATTGGCTTCGATGGTGTTGAGGACGATGCCGATACTCTCCGTCAACTGGCTCAGGAAGTCCAGATGGGTTTCGCTGAACACATCGAGCGAGGCCAGCTCGATAACGGCTTTCACCTTATTTTCGAAGAGCACGGGAAGGATGATCAGGTTGGCGGGCCTGGACCTTCCGAGACCGGAGCTGATCTTTATATAATTTGAAGGCACATTCGACAGGATGATCCTTTCTTTTTCGAAGGCCACCTGCCCAACCAGCCCTTCCCCGATCGCGAATTCTGTCGGGATATTTTTGTCGGAGCGGTATCCGTATGCTGCAAAGAGATTGAGTTTGACATTCTGTGTGTCCTCGTCCTGTTTCAGGATGTAAAAGGCGCCATAGTGCGCCGTCACCACCTGGGCCAGCTCGGAGAGGATACGCTGGGTGACCGTCTTGAGATCTTTCTGTCCCTGCAGCATCTGCGTAAATTTTGCCAGGTTGGATTTCAGCCAGTCCTGCTCCTGGTTGCGGAGAGTCGTCTCCTTTAGGTTCGCGATCATCTGGTTGATGGTATCCTTCAAAGCCTCTACTTCCCCTTTTGCTTCCACACGTATCGTCCGGGTCAGGTCGCCCTTCGTTACGGCCGAGGCTACTTCTGATATAGAACGGACCTGAGTAGTAAGGTTTTGTGCAAGTTGATTCACATTTTCTGTGAGGTTCTTCCAGATGCCCGATGCACCCGGAACGCTGGCTTGTCCGCCCAGTCTGCCTTCTACCCCCACCTCGCGGGCAACCGTAGTAACCTGGTCGGCAAACAGGGCGAGCGTATCGATCATTTCGTTGATCGTATCGGTGAGCTGGGCCACTTCCCCCCTGGAGACAATCGATAATTTCTGCTTGAGGTTTCCTGTTGCCACGGCGGTTACCACTTTGGCGATCCCACGCACCTGGTTGGTGAGGTTAGAGGCCATCATATTCACCGAGTCGGTCAGATCCTTCCAGGTACCGGCCACTCCCCTGACCTCGGCCTGGCCTCCCAGTTTTCCTTCCGTGCCTACTTCACGCGCCACACGGGTCACTTCGTAGGCAAAAGAGTTTAGTTGTTCGACCATCGTGTTGATCGTATTCTTCAGGTCCAGGATTTCTCCCTTTACATCGATGGCCACTGTCTTGGACAGGTCACCGCTGGCGACGGCCTTCGTCACTTCGGCGATATTACGTACCTGTGCGGTGAGGTTACCCGTCATCTGATTCACCGAATCGGTCAGATCCTTCCAGGTCCCGGCAACCCCCGGCACAAACGCCTGCCCCCCCAGTTTACCATCGGTACCCACCTCACGGGCCACACGGGTGACCTCGGAGGCAAATGCACGCAACTGATCGACCATGGTATTGAGGGTCTCTTTTAATTGGAGGATTTCTCCGCGCACGTCGACCGTGATCTTTTTGGACATGTCACCGTTGGCGACGGCGATGGCCACTTCGGCGATATTACGTACCTGTGCGGTGAGGTTACCCGCCATCTGGTTCACCGAGTCGGTCAGATCCTTCCAGGTCCCGGCAACCCCCGGCACAAACGCCTGTCCTCCCAGTTTGCCATCGGTTCCTACTTCACGCGCCACGCGCGTCACTTCCGAAGCGAAACCGCGTAATTGATCCACCAGCGTATTGATCGTATTTTTTAATTCCAGGATTTCGCCCTGCACGTCGACGGTGATCTTACGGGAAAGGTCGCCGTTGGCAACGGCCGTCGTCACCTCGGCGATATTACGCACCTGTGAGGTCAGGTTGGAGGCCATCTTGTTGACGCTATCCGCAAGGTCTTTCCAGGTTCCTCCCACCCCCGGCACATCGGCCTGTCCGCCGAGTTTGCCTTCCGACCCCACTTCGCGTGCCACGCGCGTCACTTCCGAAGCAAAAGAGTTCAGCTGGTCCACCATCGTATTGATCGTATTTTTCAATTCCAGGATTTCGCCTTTCACGTCGACGGTGATCTTACGGGAAAGGTCGCCCTTGGCGACGGCCGTCGTCACCTCGGCGATATTGCGCACCTGGCCGGTCAGGTTACTGGCCATCCCGTTCACGGAATCGGTCAGGTCCTTCCAGACGCCCCCTACTCCTTCCACGGTAGCCTGTCCGCCGAGCTTGCCTTCCGATCCTACTTCACGCGCCACGCGCGTCACTTCCGAAGCGAAACCGCGTAACTGGTCCACCATCGTATTGATCGTATTCTTTAATTCCAGGATTTCGCCTTTTACATCCACGTCGATTTTCCGGGAGAGGTCGCCTGTGGCGACGGCTGTGGTCACTTCGGCGATATTGCGCACCTGCGAGGTCAGGTTGGAGGCCATCTTGTTGACGGAATCCGTCAGGTCTTTCCAGGTTCCTCCCACCCCGGGCACATCGGCCTGTCCGCCGAGCTTGCCTTCCGACCCTACTTCGCGTGCCACACGCGTCACTTCCGAGCCAAAGGAGTTCAGCTGGTCCACCATCGTATTGATCGTATTCTTCAATTCCAGGATTTCGCCCTTCACGTCCACCGTGATCTTACGGGAAAGGTCACCCTTTGCTACGGCGGTGGTCACCTCGGCGATATTGCGTACCTGTCCGGTCAGGTTACCTGCCATCCCGTTGACGGAATCGGTCAGGTCTTTCCAGGTGCCGGCGACGCCTTTTACCTGGGCCTGTCCGCCGAGTTTCCCCTCCGTTCCCACTTCGAGCGCCACGCGGGTGACCTCCGAGGAGAAGGAGTTGAGCTGATCCACCATCGTATTGATCGTATTCTTCAATTCCAGTATCTCGCCTTTCACGTCGACCGTGATCTTACGGGAAAGATCACCTTTTGCCACAGCGGTGGTCACCTCGGCGATATTACGCACCTGCCCGGTCAGGTTGCTGGCCATCTGGTTGACGGAATCGGTCAGGTCCTTCCAGACGCCTCCTACTCCTTTTACCTTTGCCTGGCCACCGAGTTTTCCCTCCGATCCTACTTCCCTGGCCACACGCGTCACCTCGGCCGAGAAGGAGTTGAGCTGGTCCACCATCGTATTGATCGTATTCTTTAATTCGAGGATCTCCCCTTTCACATCCACCGTGATCTGCCTCGATAAATCGCCTTTTGCCACGGCGGTGGTCACCTCGGCGATATTTCGCACCTGGCCGGTCAGGTTACTTGCCATCTGGTTGACGGAGTCGGTAAGGTCCTTCCAGGTGCCGGCGACGCCTTTCACCTGGGCCTGCCCGCCGAGCTTTCCTTCCGTTCCCACTTCAAGGGCCACACGCGTCACTTCCGAGGAAAAGGAGTTGAGCTGGTCCACCATCGTATTGATCGTATTCTTCAACTCGAGGATCTCTCCCTTCACATCCACCGTGATTTTTTTGGAAAGGTCTCCCTTTGCGACGGCTGTCGTCACTTCCGCTATATTCCTCACTTGCGCGGTCAGGTTGCTTCCCATCTGATTCACGCTGTCCGTCAGGTCCTTCCATACTCCCGCTACGCCCTTGACCTTTGCCTGCCCGCCGAGCTTGCCTTCCGAGCCTACTTCCCGCGCTACGCGGGTCACTTCCATAGAGAAGAGGTTGAGCTGTTTGACCATATCATTCACTTCTTTGGCAATCCTGGAGAATTCCCCCTGCAGGTTGTGACCGCCGATTTCCAGCGGCATCTCCTGGGATAAATTCCCCTTTGCCACGGAACTGATTACATGGGCGATCTCGATCGTCGGATGCACAAGGTCGGAAATCAATGCGTTGAGCGAGTCGACTCCCGTACTCCAGGATCCCTTCGCATTCGGTACTTCGATACGCTGGGTGAGTTTACCTTGTTTGCCGATGGTGTTGCCAGCACGGGTGAACTCGTGCATCATCTCTTCGTTGAGGATGATGATCTCATTTAACGTATCGCAGATCTTTCCTTTCAGGCCCACCTCGTCTATCGGCATCCGTACGCTAAAATTACCGTTCCTGACCTGGGTCAGCACCTGCAATAGTTCTTTCTCATCCGGCATGCCCGAATCGTCCGGCCGGGCATTATAAAATGAATCTCCCGCAGTCTCCTTACCATTCGATTTACCGTTTTTTTTCGGGGGAGTGGCGATCGCCGCTTCTGCTTCCTCAAATTGACGGGCGGCATTTCTGGGAATTGGTTTTTTGTTTATCTTACCGGATGGCATATCGTATTTTTATTTTTGTCCTTCAAATTTAACTGATTATGAAAAAGAAAAAAATAGTCTAAAACCCCCTGTTATGATACATTTGGCAAGGTTTCTGGTTTGACGTATCAACTGGGAAAAACTTTTCCTGTGTCAAGGCCCCGGCCCGGGCGTGAAAAGAGTATTTTTTAAATGACCTCCCGCATTAAACTTAATAGAATGAATTCATTCTTAAAGAAGACTAGCCTGGTATAACCCACTATGTATGAAAAGTAACTCTTCTCATCTTATCTTTATCGTCGACGATGATCCGGACGACCGGCAAATCATACTGGATGCCTTTCTGGAGAACAGCCCGCAGATCGATTATGTCTTCATAGAGAACGCAGAGGCGCTCCTGGAGAACCTTTACTCGGATCAATCGGAGTTCCCTTCGTTGATCCTGCTTGATCTGAATATGCCGGGTATGCTTGGATTACAGGCGTTAAAAGAGATCCGGAGCAACAGGAATTTCAGCCATATACCCGTTATTGTTCTCACCACATCGACCCTTGAGCAGGACAGGAAGGCTTCCTACGAACTGGGCGCCAATTGCTTCCTGAAAAAACCCGATTCCTATAACCGGCTCGTGGACCTCACTCAATCCATTCTTAAGCTCTGGCAGAACGACTTAAGCCTTTCGTGAAGATGGGGAAATATTTCCCCATCTTCACGGGATGGTCTCCGGCGCAGGACCGGGGAGTGGTTTTTTTGACCAACCGTTAACAAACCGGGCAGCCGCGGAACCATTCAGCATCCGGATGATCCCGGCGGTCCAGCGGGCCGTTTATCCCCATTGGCGATACGGGCGGGAACGGCTTTTGATGCTATACCCTTCAGGAGATCCGGATGGCCGGATGTTTCAGTTTACCGGATATCCGGCCGGCGGCATATTTTTCGTTTATACATGTGGGATAGTATCCGTTTGGGTATCATTCCATGTGCCACCGACCGATAGGCAGTCAAACCGGAAGATCCCCGGAGATCTGTTAATGATCGGCTAAACCCGGCGTGATGAAAGAATGATCTTTGATTATTGATTAACTTTAGAACGATCTCATCTCAAATTCGGGCAACATGAAAAAGCTATTTTTCCCGGCCCTGCTGTTTTCGGCTCTTTTTTTTGCAGGACGACTGGACGCGCAGTTAAACATTCCACAGCCGTATAATACAGAGACCTATAAAAAGGAGCAGACGGCTGATGACAGCGTAGGACATATTATCCTCAAACCTACCATTTTGCAAAGCGGAGCGACTTTGTTTGTAGACAGGTACCGGCGACAGCCTTTCGTTCTCGATTTCTTTAACGCTGGCGGCGCGAGGATCGCGACCTACCAGGTGCGTGACAATTCCTTTTACATCAATACTTCCGGTTGGGGCAGGGGGATCTACTTTTACCGCGCCGAAGATGCCTTTCATCCTTTCATCGATGCGGGCAGGATCATCGTGCTCTGATCTCAGATGTCTCATGCAACTTAGCCGGCCGGTGTCTCACCCGCTTTAGTCGACCGGCTCCAGGATGACGGATTTCAGGCTGAATAATGCTGACCCCTGCTGTGCGGCGGACAACCTCAGCGTATAAAGGCCGGCTTTCGGGACCGTAACGATGGCCACCGGGTGCCTGATAAAAAGTATAGGATTGCCTTCTTCCAGCTTCGAAGTCCGCAGGGTCTCAAATTTATATTCTTTTCCGTCGAATAAAAGAGTTCCTTCCTGTCTGCTGTTCTCCGGAGGGCATGCATATTCCAGCAGCACTTTATAATCTCCGGGATCGGTGATCCTCGCCAGGAACGAGACGGAGTCTTCAGGACGGCTCATACCTGTTACGCAGGTGGCGTGTTTCCAGTCGCCAAAATAATGGCTGAAGGTCAGCGATTCTATTTTGGCGCTCCCATGCAATCGCGCAAAGACGGCGTCAAGCGGGTTCTCTTTATATCCCGCGGAGACCGTCAAGGGCGTTGTCAGGTCGAATTTGCGGGGAGTGCCTTTATAAGCGACGACCAATACGGTATTCCTCTTATCGGATAAGGTTCCGATGCTGATCTCGATGGCGGATCCTCTTTTTTTCCAGCGCAGGGGCTGATGGGTATCCAGCTGATAGATCGCCGAGACAGCCGCATCGAAATCAGGGATCAGCAGGCGTCCATTCGAAGGTCTCTCGAATATGTGCAGATATAATTTGCCGGGCTTCGAGGTGGTGACCCCCCAGGGTTGCGCAGGCACCAGGCCATAGGTGGTACCATAGATGCTCTCCCCGAAACGGCCAAGCCAGCTGCCGGTTTCGAGCAGGTATTTTTGGGAATAGGCCGGGAGTCGGCCCGTACCGTCCGGACCGATATTCAGCATCAGGTTTCCTCCTTTGGAGGCGGTACCGGCCAGCAGCCGGATGATCTCACCGGACGACTTGAAATTCATGTCGTGCGAGATATATCCCCAGGAGTCGTTGTGGGTATAGATGGCTTCCCAGGCGCCCGCGACCGGCAGCGGTGGCACCTCCGAATCACCAAAATCCCGGTAGTCTCCCAACCCTTGTCCCACACGGCTGCTAAACAGGGCGTCCGGTTGCAATGCATGCAGGGTGTCTATCATCGCCTGGGTCTGCTCCTTGCTGAGACCGCCCGGCATATCGAACCAGAGAATACCCAATGGACCGTAATGCGTCAACAGCTCTTTGATCTGCGGAACGGATTTCCCCTGATAGTAGCGCTGATAATCTTTCCGGGATTCGTCAAAATCCCAATCGTTACCGCCCCCATTCGCCTCATGCCAGTCCAGGTATTGGGAATAATAAAAACCGAAATGCAACCCTTCTTTGCGTACCGCTTCGGACAGGGCCTTCATGGGGTCTTTACCGTACGGGCTGGCTTTCACGACATTGAAATCGCTCACTTTCGAGTCGAACATCGCAAAGCCTTCATGGTGTTTGGCGGTGACTACCATATAACGGAACCCGGATTGCCGGGCAAATTTCGCCCATTCTTCCGCGTCGAAGCCGACGGGGTTGAATTGCTGTGCCACGGCCGCATATTCGGCTGCGGGGATGCGGGCGCGGTTCATGATCCATTCCCCGCTGCCATAATAGTTCTTGTTCTTCCAGGTCCCGGCGAGCTGGGAATACAAGCCCCAATGAACGAACATCCCGAATTTGGCATCCTTGAACCATTGAATCCCCGCGGGTTCATGGCCGGAGGATACCCGGTTGTCCCATCGTTCGATCTCCTGGGGCTTCGCCTCGTTTGTGAGCAGGACGACTGTAAGGACACAGGGCAGCAGGCGGCGCTTAAAATAGTTCTTCATGACCGGTCTTTTTGGTTGACGAGAAAATACAAGATCCGGCAGGCGTGCCCCTTGCTGTCTTTGTTTTTATCTTCGTCTATACGGAGGGTCAGCACATGTTTCCTGTTTTTCAGCGATCCGCTGAACAGGACATACCAGGGCAGATGGAGATAGGCGCTCCACTGCGTAAACAGATCTTTTTTTATGAAGGGTCCCTTGTCAATCGACCAGGATACCATCCCCGCACCGGCGCCGGAGACGATGGCGATGCCGATTGCCGATCCTTCAAAAGGCAGGGTGAGTGTCGAACCCGGCGTGGAAGCCACCAGCATGGGCCTGTGGACGAATCCCTCTCTTGTCTCCAGCCCATCAGAAGGTGTCCAGTCCTTGTCAAGGCTCCAGCCCGAATCAAAATGCGCGTTTCCGATCGGGTAATAGATCCCGCCGGTGAAAGATTGAAGGTTCAACGGGGCTTCTGTCACGGCTCGTCCGGGTAAAGTCCCCGCGCTGTCCTTTGCACAGACTTCCAGCAATCTGCGGATGGTCGCAAAATATAATTCCTGTCCGAAGGGGGAAGGATGGAGATCCTTGAAGTCATATTCCCAGGAGAATTCACCTTTGCCGATCTTGTCCCGGACCTCGAGAGCCAGGTTGATCGAGGGAAGCCGGTAGTATTCCGCTATTTTTTCGTGGTTGGCGATTTCAACGGGGATGATCCCCTGATTATAATCCCTGGTCTTTTCGGGATCGGCAAATGACATCAATACGATATCCATAGATGGATTGCTTCTTTTGGCATGTTGCACGATGCCTTCCAGGGAGCGGATTTGGGTAAGACTGTCGGTGCCATTGCCCCGGTCGTTGACGGCGGCTTCCACAAACAAAAGATCGACCTTTCCGGAGTCCAGCACGTCACGCTGTAACCGGAAAGCATGGGGAAGACTTCCCAGCGAAGGGATGCCGGCCGCTATGAACCGGAATTCCGTTTCAGGGTAGCGTTCTTTCAACCAGTTGCAGACCTTATCCCGCCATCCGGGATTATAAGTAATAGACCCGCCCAGGAAGGCGACGGTTGCTTTTTTGCGCGCCGTGAAAACCCGGAAGGCGTTTTCCAGTCCCCCTCTGACCGAGATATAGGGGTCATAGGGCAATACCGGCCTCACCGGGTAAGAATTTTTCAGGACGATATCCGCCCACCAATCGGCATGTTCGATCGGAAAATGGTGACCACCCAGTTCCTGCGGTCCCACCGTCACGGGATAGATGAGCACCGGACCGCCCAGGCGTTCATAGCGCTGCGCCAGCAGATAGGTGTTCTCTTCGTTTGGAACGATTTCGTCGTGGGCGCCGATCAGGTGGATAATCGGCACCTTAAAGGAAGCAAGTCCTTCGAGATGATCGATCGGGTTATCGGAAAAATCCATGACCTGTTTTTCCGTCATCTTGTAAACGCCTAAAAGTTGCTGCCAGGAATCGGGCGCACCCTTCCCCAGCCCTTTTCCACCAGGCCAGCTCTTCACGTCGCAGACGGGAGCTTCTCCATAGATGCAGGTGATTTTGTCAGGATTGCGCTTTGCCCAGCCATAGGCATAGAGACCACCCCTGCTGACGGCTTCCAGGGCGACACGGGGTGCAAACGAGAGGCTGTCTGTCACATATTGATAGAAACGGTCCCATACCTGCATCGCGTAGGGGCTTCCGTACTGATCGTCGACGCTCACATACCCGAGCCAGAAGCCTTTTGCCAGCAACAGACTGTCCATTTCGGTATGCCAGTCCGGGAAAGAGGCCCGCCAGATCCAGGGATTTCCCGGGAGGGGGTGGTCAGGTTTTACGGTATAGGCGATATGCGCGCCGATACGGTGGTAGACCCGTTCAAAACCTTTCCACCGTTGATTGTCAGGAAGCGCAGGACCCTGTGCCCGGGAGAGAAATGCCAGGCAGCAGAAGAGCGATATAGCAAAATATTTAGACATGGAATTGTTTTGGCTTTTAAAATGGACCCGTTTTGGCCGCTCAAATTGTCTGCAAGTATAAACGATTAATCGGTGCCCACGCCGGTCAATCGTTTGCGTTAAGCTTGCCGGCGCCGGCGCCAGTTGTCAGCCGGGATCTTACGTCGTAAGCAGTTTGCGCATGAGCCAATCGGTCTGCGGGTCTTCACCTACCACAAAAATATGTTCGCCAAATTTTTCGAAGCCCCACCGGCTGTAGAAAGCGATCGCTCTTGGATTCTGCTCCCATACCCCCAGCCATACAGCCGTTTTTGCTTTTTCATGTGCGATCTCCAGACAGCGGCTCATCAGTGCGTTGCCGACGCCTTTCCCGATCGCCCACTGTTCGGCATAGATCCGGGCGATCTCGACCGACCGGTGATTTCCGGGTGCGGAGGGATGACCGCCTTCGCGCATACAGGCATATCCTGCCGGTCGTTCATCCCGGTAAGCCAACAGGAAGATGTTTCCCGGTGCGCCGACCTCGGCCATCAGCTTCGGGCGGGAAAACTGCTTTTCCAGGAAGAGGTCCATATCCTCCTTCGTATTTTGAGCGGCAAAACTATCGCGAAAAGTCCGCCTGCTGATATCGGCTATCAGCCCCGCTTCGGAGACACCGGCAAGGAGGATTTCTACATCGTCGGACATAACGGCAATATAGAAAATATAGGGTTACAGGTTTTTTTTATTTTTGGGAAATAACCACGCATAAGGATCTGCGGGAACTAAAAAGATGGGGGTTGGGGACAAAAGACGCCCATGGTCTCTATGAACAATTCGGATTCCGGCCGCTGGCAAATCCTGAGACCATGATGGAGCGTGTCTATCAGAGAGTGAATAAAAGGGAAGCACGACAAAGCGGGCCGTGCTTCCCAAGTCGTAAGGGTATCAAAAAAATTGAGCGGCATCCCCGTGTCTCAGATGTATTCCACCAGGTCTTTCTGCTGATAGACCCTGGAGAAAGATACCCTGGGCGCTTCGCCGGCGATCTCATCCAGGATCACCGCCAATCCCGTGGTCAGCTTCTTGCCGGTGAGACCCAGGAGTTCATCCAGGCGTATGGCTTCCTCTTCGGCGACGATAGTGGCTTTCACCCTCGCCTGGGCGGCCGCGCCGAGCAGGTTCCCCGCTGCCAGCGAGACTTGTTTGGCGGCCCAGCTCTTGCCTTCCTTGTCGCGATGATTGATGTTGCTTTCCAGGTATTTCTTATAAGAGAGAAAAGAATAGGCGGACACTTTCTTTTTACCCGCGATTTCCGCAATATAACTGTCTATCCGCTCCTTGCTGATTTCCCGGTCGATGGCGAAAACCACCAGCTGAGACTGGCTGTTTAAAGGACGATGGTTCCAGTCGGCGGACTGCAGCTTTCTTTTGGTCTCCGCATCGCTGATGATCAGTACACGATAAGGACGAAGGCCATAGGAGGAGGCAAAATGCCCGACCGCCTGCAGAATATAGTCGATCTTACTGTTCCTGCCTGTCTGGTCAGGCATCGGTGATGCATTGGATTTCTGCGCGATGGCAGATTCTGGTCTGGAAGTTTGAAGCAATCCCATAAAATAAGCGTTTTACAGATTATTGAATATTTCGTTATTGAATACGGCTGCACAATATTACGCCGTGTTTATTAGTCTACAAAATTAATAGACTTATTGTTTTCCGGTTTTAACATTTTTATTCCGGCAGGTCTGTTCGGCACAGACGTCTTACCGGCCTTGTCGTCCCGGGGTGTCTTCGCAATTGTTGGGTCGCCGCCGTTGCAAATATTGCTGTTGTGACGGTACCCTGTCAGGTTGGTTGAAATAGCGGGCGGAGGAATCCGGAAACCTTGCCATAAGAAAGTATTTTATTTATTTTGCAACACATGCTGTGAGACGTGTATCGCAATAAAATGATCCTCAGGCAACCGGCCCATGCAAGCAGAAGATTTGGCATCGTATACGATCCTTACAAGCTGTACGAACCGGCATGCAAACGTACAGAGATTTACAGAGTTTCCCCGTATCGCCGGTTTTTATTACAATAACTTAACACAATCGGATTTTCTTCCGTCTGGATTTTTCTCCGCGTTGCATCTTTACCACAGGGAGACCGGCGGGAATCAAAAAACCGTGCCAGCCTTTTTAGCTGTTGACCGGTGCCGTCTTCCTGCTTTTGTACAGAAGCCTGAGCAGGGACGGCAAGACGATCAGCAACAATGGTAACGCGATCACAAACCCGCCGATGACCGCGATCGCAAGCGGTTGATGCAATTGCGCGCCGGCGCCGATCCCCAGGGCCAGCGGGAGGAGGGCTATGATAGCGCCAAGAGCCGTCATCAGCTTTGGCCGGAGACGCGTGGAGATGGCGTAGATGACGGCCTCGTCGACGCTTCGCTCATGCAGGGTCTCCCGGAACTGCAGGAACGTGAAGATTGAATTCTCTCCGATGATCCCGACAATCATGATCAGGCCGGTGTAGCTGCCTACGTTAAGAGGAGTATGGGTGAGATAGAGGGCGAGATAGCTTCCCGAAATTCCAAGTATCGCGACCAGCAGGATCACGAACGCCACGCTGAATTCCCTGAACAGGAAGAGGATCACGCCAAATACGAGCAGGCTGGCCGTGATGAGTATGATCAACAATTCGCTAAAAGATTGCTGTTGTTCGGCATAGGCTCCCGCATATTCCACGTGATAGCCCTGGGGGAGACTCAGTCGGGCGCCGACCTTTTTTTGAATATCGGCGATCACGCCGCCCAGGTCACGATTTTCGAGCCTGGCGCTCACAACCCCCATAGATTGGAGATTTTCACGCTGGATTTCGGCGTCGCCTGTTCCCGTGACCGTTCTCACGGTCGCAAGATTGGTGATCGGCATCAGTCTTCCATTCGGCAAAAAGATCTGTAGACGGCTTAGATCGGCCACACTTTGTCTGCGGCTGCCCGGATAGACCAGGCGGATATTCGACAATTGCTCTTTTTCGAGCAGGGTGCCCGCGACATTCCCTTCCAGCGCCGTCTGCAACTGGAACTGGAGACTTGCCGGCGTGATGCCGAACTGTGCAAGACGAGCGAAATCGGGCTCTATACTTACGGAGGGACCCGCGATCACGATGCCGTTAAAGACATCGGCGGTTCCTTCGACACCCGATACCAAAGTGGCCATTTCCCGGGAAAGTTGCTGTAGTTTTTCCTGGTTATCCCCGAATATCTTTATCTCTACAGGCTGCGTCGAGGTCATCAGATCTCCCAGCATGTCCGTTATCACCTGCCCGAAATCGATCCGCAGGGCAGGCTGGGTGGCCTCCACCCTTTTCCGGATATCGCTGATCACTTCTTCGGTTGTCCGGTCCCGGTTCTTTTTTAATTGGATCAGATAATCCCCCCGGTTTGGCTCGGTGATGAAGAATCCCATTTGGGTGCCCGTCCTTCTCGAATAGGCTTCGACTTCGGGTACTGCCGTAATTATCTTCTCCACTTCCCGCAATATCCTGTCCGTTTCTTCGAGGGATGTGCCGTCCGGGGAATTATAATCCAACACGATGCTTCCCTCATCCATGTCGGGAAGGAAGCCCGTTTCGAGTTGAGGCAGTATGAAATAAACAGAGGCGGCAAGGCCTGCCATGAACAGGACACTCAGCCAGGGCCGGCGGATAAAAAAGGACACCCAACGCTGGTTTTTTACATCATGGGGCCTGAGGGTCCTGCGGGATTTTTTGCGTGGGGACAGCAGCAGGTAAATCACAGGCAGTCCGATCCAGGTCACGAAAAAGGAACAGACCAGGGTGATGATCATCGTATTGGTCAGCACCTTGAAATAAGCCCCTGCTACGCCGCTCATAAGCACGAAGGGAATAAAAATGACGATGGTGCTGATGGATGAACCCAACATGGCCGGGAAGAGGTAGTGGATCGCTTTTTGGACTAGTCCGGTGGAATGCTCTTCGGGGTGTTCTTCATGGGTCCGGTGGATCTGCTCGACTACCACGATGGCATCGTCGATGATCAGCCCGATAGCCGCCGCTATCGCACCCAGGGTCATTATATTGAAGGTATACCCGATCGCATACAGGACGATAAGCGTGAGAAAGAGCGTGATGGGGATCGTGATCAGTATAGTGGCACTTGCTTTCAGCGAACGGAGGAAGATGATCGCGACGATGATGGCGAGGGCCAGCCCTATCCAGAGGCTATCCGATACGCTCTTCACGGAGGTATTTACAAAATCCGCCTGGATGTAATAAGGCCGGATGGCAACGCCTTTAGGAAGGATTTTCATCATTTCCCCGACCTTGTCTTCCATGGCTTTCGAGAGCGTAATGAGATTCGAATTAGGTTGTTTGATGACAGCGATCAGGACCCCGTCATGGCCGTTGGCGTTGATCTTGGTATACTCCACTCCCTCGCGGATATCCACGGTGGCAATGTCTTTTAACAGGATGACCCTTTTGCCGGTGTTGCTGACCACGATGTTTTCGATGTCTTCTTTGGTCCGGACGCTGGCATCCGTTACGGTAAGATATAAGAAGCGGAAGTCCGACAGATAGCCATTCGACCGGATGAAATTGGTTTGGGCCAGCACGGTATTCAAAAGGTCCGGGGTAATCGACAGGGAACTCATTTTCGGAGCATTCAGGGTCAGCCAGTACTCTTTTATCTTCCCGCCGATCACCCTCACTTCTGAAACGCCCGCGACCTGTGACAGATAAGGCTTCACCGTATAGGTGGCAATCTGTTTCAGTTCGATCGGCGATTTATCATGGCTTTCCAGGGTATAGCCCATCACCGGCAGGATGGAAGGGTTCATCTTCTCCACCGTGATCTGCACGCCCGGAGGCAGGTTGTTTTTGATCTCGTTGATCCGTGATTCGATCCTTTGCTGGCTGAGATCGATGTCCGCTTTCCAGTCCATGAAGGCTGATATTTCACAGCTTCCCCGACTGGTGGTGCTTCTGACATATTGGAGGTCCGGAACCAGCTTGATGGCATTTTCCAGCGGTTTGGTCACGGTTACCATCATCCTGTCGACAGGCTGGAGACCGGCGTCGGCAATCACCTTTATTTTCGGGAAAGTGATCTCCGGGAAAAGCGAGGTTTGCAACCGTCCATAGACGAATAGGCCGCCCAGGATGACCAGGACCAGCATGACGGTGAGCGGATTCTTATAGGAGACAAAAAAATTCTTCACGGGTTGATGCTTTCTTTATTGTAGATATTGTTCTCCGGGCTTTCGGTTTCGTTGGCCGCGCTTAGGGGCCCCTCAATTCTCTTTGGCCTGCCGGGGGTTCACTTTTGCAGTATCCGAAAGTCCGTAGTTGCCGGACACCAGGATCCGGTCATCCGGCGAAAACAGCGGAGAGAGCACTTCTACCCGGTCGGCGGTTTCCAGGCCCTTTTTCACCGCCACTTTCACGGCTGTCGTGCTGTCTGTCATCCTCATTACCCAAAAATCGGATTGGGTCTCGTCTGAAAGAATAGCTGCTTTGGGTAGTGACTGCGTATGCGTCCTGGCCGTTTTCAGGATCCTCACGCGGGCGATCAGGTTCTCGGGTATGGAATGCCCGGCATTTACGCGCAGGACGATGTTCTGGGTCTGAGAAGCCGAGTCCACGGCCGGCATGCTGGACGCAACGGAACCCGCCAGCTTCGTTCCATCCGGCAGGATGAGCTCAACGGTCTTCGTGTTTGCAATATAAGGCCGCAGCTCATAGGGCATATTCATCAGGAAGACAAAGCTGTTCATATCGCTGATGACCGCCAGCTGTTCGCCATCCTGCACATAATCACCGGATTGATGATTCAGCTGTGTGATGTACCCGTGTTCGGTGGCTTTTATCGTATTGGTGCCGGAGAAACGGAAACTGGTATCCAGCGAGCTGATTGCATTCCCGATACTCTGCGCTTCTTTCGTCTTCAGCGTGAACAGAGGCTGGCCCGCGGCAACATATTTTCCCGGATAGGTATTTACCGATTGCAGATATCCATTGGCGTTCGCCTTTACATAGCTCTTTTGCAGGAAGGCGGATACCGCGTTCAGTTCCAGGTATTCGTTTAGCGGATCGGTACTGACCGTCGTATAAGTTACCGGTGTGCCTCCGCCGGTTTCGGTGGAATCTGTCTTCCCGGCCTTTGCATCTTCGCCGGGGTCTTTCTCTGCCGGCTGCCTGCAGGATAAAAAGACGCCGAAGACCAGGACTCCGGCGGCGGCCAGGAGGATTCGGTAGGGAAGGAATCTGCAGGGGGGAAGAGGCTGCGTATGCATGAAATATTTTTTATCTGTTCCAGTAATTGATTTGATTGATGATCTGCATGCGCGTGATCTTGTTTTGCGTAAGCAGGTTTTTTGCGTTCAGGTAGCTGCCCAGCGCGATGATATAGTCCGATATCCGGGCATCCCCGGTCTCCAGGAGCTTACCGTTCACATCGATCAGGCCCTGGGAATATTTTATCTGGTCGTTGATCTCCCCGATCAGCTCTTCTGTGGCCTTCAACTGCTGCGACAACTGCGCAAGCTGCTGGCGGTACTGGCTCGTGAAGAATCGCTTATAAGAATCCTGTGTGCGGCGGGCTATATCCAGTTTGCTGGTCAGCAGCCTTTTTTGATGGCCATCATAAATGGGAACGGTCACCGTTACTCCGAAGCTGGTACCGAAATTCTTGTAGGCTTCATAGGCAAGCGTGGAAGAATAGCCGGCATCGGCGTACAAACTGGCTTTTGGCCGGTAGCTGAAATCGATAAGGGACCTGTCGTTGATCAGTTTCAGGCTGTCTATCGTGAATTTCCGGTAGAATACGGAATTATACAGCTCCGGCAGCTGATCGAGCACTATCTGCGGGTCGGCAAGCGAAACGGCCGCCGTATCATTGATGCCCGCCAGGTAATTGAGGGTTCCATAGTCATTTTGAAACTGGATCTGCAATTGTTTGAACAGTAGTTTTTCCTGCTGCAGGGTCACCAGGAAGGCCAGGTAGTCCGTTTGGCGATAGACATTCCTCGCGGTAAGTTCTTTGAGGATCCCCTCCTCTTTTTGCAGGAGTCCGATCATATCCCTGTTAAAGTCCAGCTGAAGCATGTCCCCATAGGCCGTCACATATTGCGCCGTGATATTTTTTTTGAGATCCTGTTCGGATATTCTCGCGTTGTTCCGAAGGGAGTCGTTGCTGAGCCTGATTGCGTCAAACTGGGTCGACAGGTTCTTCTTGCCGACCAGGGTCTTGTTAACGGAGACCAGGGTGCTGAAATTTCCTCCGTTGCTGATAGCCTGGTCATATCCCCAACTGTTGAGGACCGGCGCATAGTTGTTGACGCTGCTTCCGGTTACCTGCGGCTTATACCCGGCGAGGATCCGCTGGCTGTCAACCTGGTTGGCGAGCACCTGTCCCTCGTAATCCCTTAATAACGGGCTGTTTTGCAGGGCCTGCGCCAGGTAATAATCCAGGCTGCTGTTGTTCTGGGCGTTTGCCGTTTGGCCGCCGCCCGCGAGGCAGGCCAGTAATACGGTCACGTACAGGAGAAGATGCCTTTTCATACGCGGCAAACCTATAAAGCCATTCTGGGGGAATTCTGAAGTTAGCGAAAGATAAAATGGTGGTCTTAAAGATCTCATACAGCCGGTTTAAAATCTATTGTGACCGTATGCCGGTCTTCCTCCTGCCGGTAGGATAGCCTGAAGCCGTAGTTGTCGCAGATCTGTCTGGCAATGGCAAGACCCAGACCGGTTCCTCCCGAATGACTGTTCTTCACAAACCGATCGAAGACGGTGGAAGGGTCGAAGGGGAATGCCGGACCGTTGTTCGCGATGACGAGACGCCCCCCTCCCAAAAAAATCTCTATCGCCCCGCCCTCCCGGTTGTGCCGGATGGCATTGCTGAGCAGGTTGTTCAACAGGATATCGGCCAGGTAACTATTCATGGTGACGGTTTGTTCGGCGGTCTCACGGATGACGCGCAGGCCTCGGGAAACGACCAGCTCATCGAATTGGATCAGCTTTCTGTCGAGCAGGGTTCCCAGCGACAAATGATCCCATTGGGAGAACTGGTTGTTCTCGATCTTCGTGAGCAGAAGCAGCGACTGATTCAACTGGCGGAGTCTTCCGACGGCGTCGTACATGTCCTGCAACATACGCGTCTGCCGCTCATCCAGGGAGCGATTCTGGATCAGGAGGTCCAGTTTGGAGTTGATGATGGCCAGCGGGGTCTGCATCTCATGGGACGCATTGTCCGCAAAATCCTTCAGTATCTCATAATCCTTGAGGATCTTTGCCGTCATCTGGCCCGCGGCTTCATCGAGGTCCCGGAATTCATCGATGGCGGTGTGGCCGCCGGTAGTCAGCGGTTTACTGGAGAGATTGAATTGTTTGAGCGCTCCCAGCGTATGATAGAACGGTCTCCAAATCTTTCTGAGCAGGAACCGGTTGATCAGCAGGACGATCAGCAGCAGCAACCCGATCACTCCCAGCGTGATCAGCACGATCAGCCCCAGCAGTTCCTTTGTGTCTTCTTCTGATTTGGCGACGGAAGTCTCATAATACCGGCCGCCGACTTCCACGGGAAAGACCAGTTCGCGGAAAGGCCTGCGTCTGCCGCCTTCCGCCGAGTACAGGCGGGCGTCGAGAAACCTGCGCGCCACCCATTTTTCTGAAGGGGTAAATGCTACCTGCTGATCCCGGTAATGAGAGGGCGCCGGCAGGGTGCCCTGCGTATGCACGTGATCCAGTATCTCGGCTTCTTCGACCTTCAGCGTATTGTCCAACTGGTGGATCAGGACATAACGGATGATGAAATAATAGCAGAGACCTCCCAGCAGGAGTACGACAATTGCCGCCGTCCCGTTCACCCGGCTGTATTTTGTAAATAGTTTCATCTTGTTTGATCAGGAAATGCTGAATTTATAGCCCATGCCATAGACCGACTGGATGGTGTCCCCGCAACCGGCTTCGATCAGCTTCCTGCGGAGATTCTTGATATGCGTATAAATAAAATCATAATTCGCGGCGTCTCCCATTTCATCTCCCCACAGATGTTCCGCGATCGCGTTTTTGGATACAACTCTGCCTTTGTTATAGGCGAAATACAGGAGCAGTTGATATTCCTTCCGCGTCAGTTCCAGCAAGCGCCCCGCCACTTCCACGGAACGCGCCTGGGTATCGATACTGAGTTCCGCGAGCCTGATAATGTTATTGCCGGCGGAATTTCTTCGCCTGATGATCGCGCTCACCCGCGCGCCCAGCTCCGACAAATGAAAAGGCTTCGGTAGGTAGTCATCCGCGCCCAGCTGGAGACCGGCAACCTTGTCTTCCAGCGAATTCCTGGCGGAGATGATCAGTACCCCGTCGGTCTTGTTATTGGACTTCAACTCCCGCAGAAGATTCATCCCATTGCCGTCTTGCAGGTTGATATCCAGCAGGATACAATCATAGTCGTACTGCTCCGTTTTCTCCAGCGCACTGGCGTAGCCGTTTGCCGAGTCGCAGGTATAGTTCTCCTGTTTCAAATAAGACACGATGCTATCGCATAGTATTTTCTCGTCTTCCACAATGAGAAGCTTCATTGATGTTGGTTTTCTGGTTCTTTTCCGGGCGATGAGCGGCTAAATGCCGCCATTGCGATCCAATGGCGTATCTTGCACCCGGAATGCTTGTATTTTAACCATAAATGTAAGAACTCGGGCTTACCAAGCGGGTTTTTTCCACACAAAAGGCCGGAATGTGTAAATTTCGCCGGCCCAAAGCCCAAATTCTCGTCAAATATGATTACCTTTGCAAGCTCTTTAAAAAGCACTCATGAACAGCCGAAGGGAATATGAAATTGCGTTTGTGGGCCTAAAGCCTGGCATTCATGAGTTTAGCTATCGGATTACGGATAAATTCTTTGAGGCCTACCAGCAGCAGGATTTCCGCCGTTGCGATGCCAACGTGAAGCTGTTCCTTGACAAAAAGAACGGTTTTATGTTGCTGAAATTCGAGGTTGGTGGAAAAATGGAGATTGCCTGCGACCGGTGCGGCAATACCCTGCCCCTGGAACTGTGGGATGAATTTAATATCCTGGTAAAACTGGTCGAGGAGCCGGATATTATGAACCAGCAGGAGGAAGATCCGGATGTATATTATATATCCAAAGGCGAAAGCCATCTTCATATATCCGACTGGATTTATGAGTTCATAAACCTCAGTATTCCCATGCAACGGATGTGCAGGGAGGAAGAGATCGGCGGGCCCTGGTGTAATAAAGAAGTGCTGGAAGCGCTGAAGAAAATGGAAATTGAAAAGACCGATCCTGTCAATCCCATCTGGAAGGGACTGGAGAAGTTTAAAGATCTCGGGAAGCAGTAGGAAGCAGTAGATTGATTATAAATTATTTTCTGGATATTTAAATTGAAGTGATATGCCAAATCCGAAACGGAGACATTCCCAGCAGCGCAGCGCGAAAAGAAGAACGCATTATAAGGCTGAGAAAGTGACTTTAAGCAAGGACAGCACGACCGGTGAGATCCACGTTCGTCATCGTGCGCATGTGAGTGAAGGTAAATTGTTCTACAAAGGAAAGGTTGTTGCTGAAACAGCTCCTATCAAGTAGTTTGACAATTTATTCTCACCTTAGTTTATCGTAGATGAATATTGGCTTGGACATGATGGGAGGCGACTTTTCACCCCTTGAAGCGGTGAAGGGTATCCAACTGTACCTGCGTAATGCCGACTTAGCGGCGCGCCTGTTCCTCACGGGCGATGAGGGCCTCATCGGGCCTTTGATAGATGAGTATGAAATTCCCCGGGAAGCGGTTACCATCGTACATGCCCCGCAGGTCATAGCCATGAATGAGCACCCTACCCGGGCCCTGAAGGAAAAGCCTCAATCTTCCATCTCCATTGGATTTCAGCTGCTGGCAAAAGGGCAGACCGATGCCTTTATCAGTGCCGGCAATACCGGTGCCATGCTGGTCGGAGCCCTCCACAGCATTAAGTCCATCGAAGGGGTGCAAAGACCCACTATTTCCACGATACTGCCCAAAGAGAACGGCGGGACAGGGCTTTTGCTCGACGTCGGCCTGAACGCGGATTGCAAACCCGAGAACTTGTCCCAATTCGCCCAGCTGGGTTCGCTCTATGCGCAGTATATATTGGGTATTGGCAATCCCCGCGTGGCTCTTGTCAATATCGGGGAAGAAGAAGGAAAGGGCAATCTCCTGGCGCAGGCCGCCTATCCTCTGCTCAGGGAAAACAAACAAGTTCATTTCGTGGGGAATATCGAAGGGCGCGACCTGCTCCTGGATAAGGCCGACGTGATGGTATGTGAAGGGTTTACCGGCAATATCATCCTCAAACTCGCCGAATCCCTGTATGAGATCGCGGTGAATAAACAGATCGGCAACTCCTATTTCGAGCGGTTCAATTTCGAAAACTATGGGGGCACCCCTGTTCTGGGCGTAGCCAAACCCGTAATCATCGGTCACGGGATCTCCAAAGCCAAGGCTTTCTTCAATATGATCCTGCTGGCGGAAAAAATGATTGCGACCAACCTGCTCGGAAAAATGAAAGCCAGCTTCCTTCCATGAGGGACTTTCTTCATTATCTGAAAGACTATTTCAGGAACATCCCTTTAAGAAATTTTCTTTTTACTTTCGTCTTCGTCGCGGGGCTCATCACCCTGAATTATACGCTGGGTATCGAGAACAGGATCCGGGCTTTGTCGCCCTGGCCGCTATCCTTTTCGCTCTTTTTCGGGTTGTATCTCGGGGTATTCGGGATCGCCTACTCTTTACAGACCGCTCTGCCCGGCTTCCCGCCGCGTCCAGGGCATGGATTTTTACGGATCCTGTCCGAGAGACCCGACAAAGGATCGTTTGCCGCGTTGCTCCTGCTGGCGCCCCTGCTATTCGCTTTAAAGATGGTCCATTGGGACCTGTCATGGATTACCGGCTCCGGTCCGGTCCCCGGCGAAGCCGCATCGTGGCGCCGCTATTGGTTGCTGATTCTGCAATTGCCGGTCAAATTACTGGTCATCCTGGGTCTGCTGTATGCCTGCTGGCGGTTGGGCCGCAAGACCGGAGGGGGTGGGGAGGGTACAGACTACCCGGACGGCAACGACAGCTTCTATGGATTGACGGCAAAAGGCTTTTCGGCACTCCCCTATTTCAAGATCCTGCTCCTGTTGCTGCCGCTCGTAGCGATCGCCTCCACGCAGCATGATTTTCTGCAGACTTACCCCAGGATGAAAAACATGGCCTTTCTGAGTGAACGGGTGCACCCGGCATGGCCCTGGCAACTGCTTTACGAGCTTTCCTATGGCCTCGATTTCGTCTCGATAGAGCTGTTCTTCAGAGGATTTCTGGTGCTGGGCTTCGTTAGATTTGCCGGCATCCATGCGATCCTGCCGATGGCGGCATTCTATTGCACGATTCATTTCGGGAAACCGCTCGGAGAATGCATCTCTTCTTTTTTCGGGGGGTTGGCCCTGGGAGTGATTGCCTGGAGAAGCCGCACGATCCTGGGCGGTTTGATCGTCCATCTCGGCCTGGCCTGGATGATGGAACTGGGCGGCTGGCTGGGGAATAACCTTGTTAGCAGTTCCCATTAGCATCTTTCGCAGTTCTCATTCGCGTACTCAGCGTCTCTTATTCGCGTCCTTCGTATTCAAAAAAACTACCAACCTGTAAGCCGGATCCTGTTACCCCGCACAAGTGCGGAGCGATCATCATTTATCTGGCCCCTGCATTACTGCAGGGATCTAGCTGCCTACCCTTCCCGGCATCATCGGAGATGATAGTGAACGGGCCGCTCACCTTGCCGCCCGACGGGATTTTATTCCGTCGGGCGGCAAACCGGGATATACATGGCATTTCAGCATGCAAGGTTTACCCCTTCCGGCAATTACTCACCGGAACCCCAGGATCTTACCCTGGATTTTCACCCTCACCACGGCCTCTTTGAGGAGGCACGGGCAGTTATTTTCTGTGGTACTGGCTGTCCTCCCGTTTAACGGGGAGCCCCGGCTTTTAACCGGTACATTGCCCTTAGCTGTCCGGACTTTCCTCCCCCCGCAGATAGCGGAGAGCGATGACCCGGTTGGTAGCGGATAAAGGTAGGAAGAATATCGCAGGAGAGCAACTGGCACGACCGGCAGCTTTACCGATCGCGGCCCTTTTCAGAGAAAATCTGAGGTTTCGACCTTTCAGCTCATGGCAGGCGCAGAGATAAGGGGTTGGACCGGGGAAAGAAGGCTCCTGACTAATACTGAAAGAAGATTTCTGTCGCCCCGTAGCCATAACGCGGATCATAGCGATTGACAAAGGATTTGACTTCCTTTTTCAGCCGGAGCAGCTCGTGGATCTCATCCCGCAGTTTGCCGCTCCCGAGACCATGAATCACGACCATGGAAGGCAGGTGATGGGCGATTGCGAGGTCGAAATACTTGTCGAAATACTGCAGTTGAAGGGTGAGGATCTCGAAATTGTCCATTTTTTCCCAGTTATCGCTGAGCTTTTCGATATGCAGGTCTATTTCCTGTCGCGCGGGTTCCAGGTGCTGCCGCGCCCGGGAAGCCTCGTAGATGCGATAACCGGCGGAGTTCAGATGCCCCGCATCGATCTTGTCTTCAATGGGTTTATCTGGAAAAGTTTCGAACAGTTTATAGGAGAAAGTGGCTTCTCCTTTTTTTCTGATCTCTTCGATGCGTGCGAACACCTGCCTGGCTTTTAACTTCAGCGAGCTCTCATAATGGTCGGCCTTTCGTTTGTCCCGGTTGACAGGCGAAAAATCGAATTCGAAGACGGGGTTATCATTCAGGTTGGCAAAGGGGACATCATGCAGATAGAAATCATGGAATCCATATAGTTGATTGTCCAGTTCGAATTCCGCCTTTCCAAAATAATTCAGTTTGTAGGAAAACAGATATCCCGCAGGGGTATTATTGACCAGGTGCACCTTCAGGCTTTCAACGACATCGTCTCCAAACTCATCGGAGTCGAACACGGGAAGAAAGGTCAGCCAGACACCCTCTGCCAGATGCGTCAGACGTTCTTTACTGCGTTCGGGAGGTTTTTTTTCTACCGGTACCTGGTCGATATATTTCTTCTCTTTTTTTTCGGGGAACAGCTTCTTTTCGGTGAATCTTTTGAAATAAGGGAAATCCAGCTGGTCGGTATAGGCGGGGAATTTCACGCCGCGTACATCCACCATGACCATCTTCTCGCCGAGTATGTCCACTACTTCTCCCTCTTCATTCGAATGCATAACCACCACTTTGTCTCCTACCTGGAATTTCATCCGTAAAATTTTGTCTTTTTCTGATTGGAATCGGTTCTCCGTGGTGCAAAGTTAGTGATTCCCGGAACGCTAATGAACGCAAAAATGCCGGCAGGTGAACGCGAATCACCCGAATCGTGAGGACCGGCAAGGGGAATCAGCCGCGCAATTTACTCTTACGACGGCCATATAAAAAGTAGATAGTGAGACCACATGCCATCCAGCCGAAAAATACCTTCCAGCTGTTGGGGGGAATCTCGATCATCAGGTAAAGACAGCAAAGAACACCCAGGACCGGTATCAGGGAATAGTTTCGCAGGAAACTGAGGAAGGCGATAACGATGGCTGCGACTACAAATACCAGGAAAAGCACTTCCTGGTAATTCTCCGCTTCTATATTGCGCAGACAACCCGCCAGTCTCTCCCGGAACAGGAAGATGAACAATGCGACCACCAGGGGCGTCAGGAATTTCCCGTTGATATAAGGGATCTGGAATTTTCCGGTCTTTTTTTGGATCCTGGGAAGATAGAGCACCCCGCCGCATACCAGAACGAAGGCGAAAAGGGTCCCGATGCTCGTCAGGTCGGTCATCAGCTTGTCGTCCACAAATAAGACGGGAATACCCACCAGGAAGCCGGTGATAATCGTCGCAAAAGCAGGTGTTTTAAACCGCGGGCTCAACCTGCTGAAACGGGGCGGCAGCAGACCGTCCCTGCTCATGCTCATCCAGATCCTGGGCTGTCCTATCTGGAAAACCAGCATCACGCTGGTGGCGGCGATAACGGCGCTGATCGAGATGACGAAGCCTATTTTGTGCATGTTGATCTTATCGAATACATAGGCCAGGGGGTCCGCGACCTCTTTAAACTCCTTATAATTCACCAGTCCGGTGATCACCAGGGCCGTGACCACGTACACGACGGTACAGATCAGCAGCGAATAGATCATACCTTTCGGCAGGTCTTTTTGCGGGTTACTGCATTCCTCCGCAGTCGTGGAAATGGCGTCAAACCCGATATAGGCGAAAAAAACCGAAGAGACGCTCTTCATGACTCCCCCCATCCCTTCCGGCAAAAAGGGGGTCCAGTTAGCCGTTGTCCCGGTCGAAAAGATGATCCAGAATCCCACCACCGCGATAAAGACCAGGACGATCAGCTTGAGACCGACCATAAAATTGGCGCTCTTCCGGCTCTCGTTGATACCGATATAGGCGAGGATCGTGATCAGCCCGACGATGACGAAAGCCGGCAGGTTGACAATGAACGGAATACCGAAGACGAGGGGCGCTTTCAGATAGAGCATGCCTTCAACGGGCTTGCCGGCCTGCAGGGCTTCCATATAGCTCATTTTCGCCGTCTGGTAGCCGATAGTCAGCCAATCGGGCAGGTTGACACCCATTGCCTTCAGGATATTGTTGAAATAAGCGCTCCAGGAAATGGCCACGACCACGTTGCCGATGGCATATTCCAGGATCAGGGCCCAGCCGATGATCCAGGCTATCAATTCTCCGAAGGTGACATAAGAATAGGTATAGGCGCTGCCCGAAACGGGCACACGGGCTGCAAACTCCGCATAACACAGGGCGGTGAACCCACAGGTCACGGCCGTGATCATAAACAGGAAAATGACGCCGGGACCGCCGTTATAGGCAGCGGTGCCGATAGTGGAAAAGATCCCCGCCCCGATCACGGCTGCCACGCCCATAAAAGTCAGGTCTCTGACTCCCAGTACCTTTTTCATGCCCCCGTGACTGTGCCCGTCCCCCGTACCGCATTCCGCATCATGAATAATTTTGTCAAGAGACTTCTTACGGAATAATGAATGGGGCATCAGCTTTGGTTTAAGCCCTTAAATTAGGGAAAAAAAGGGTAATAGCATTGACTTTCACCCGGATGAAATCCAATTCAATATTCCCGTTGCACAAGGAATCCGGCCAACTGTTTCAGGGGTTCTTTCCTGGCAGACAACACGGCGATTTCCTCGAGGTGGCGAAATGCCGTTCCGATATATTCTTCTTTGAGTTCCTTCGCCCATTCGTCAACGCCGCATTGCCGGAAAAGATTCAGCATTTGGGGAACCTTGCCGGGAAACCGGCTTCCCAGGAGGGCCTGTATTTCATCCAGCTGAGCGGGTGTGGCTGTTTCCATCGCCTTGATGAGAAGAAACGTCTTTTTGTCGGCGACGATATCTCCCCCCAATTGCTTCCCAAACTTCGCAGGGTCGCCAAAAGCATCGAGATAGTCGTCCTGTATCTGAAAGGCAAGGCCCAGATGCTTTCCGAACTCGAAAATATGTTCCTGGTTGCCCTTCCCGGCCCCACCCAGGAGCGCGCCCATTTGCAGGCTGGCAGCCAGCAATACGGAAGTTTTCAGTTCGATCATGTGCAGGTATTCGCTGAGGTCTACCTGTTGTTTCTTTTCAAAATCCATGTCGAGCTGCTGTCCTTCACAGACCTGCCGGGCGGTCCTGTTAAAGAGTTGCAGGATCTCGTGAATAGGCCCTTCTTCTATCTTGTTGAGATATTCATAAGCGACTACCAGCATGACGTCGCCGGAGAGCAATGCCGTGGCGGAACCATATTTTTCATGTACGGTTGGGACGCCCCGCCGGAGGGGGGCCTTGTCCATAATATCGTCATGGATCAACGTGAAATTGTGAAAAAGCTCGATAGCCGACGCCACCTGCCAGGCGTCCGAACCGATCTCCCCGAAGAGCTCATTGCCCATCAGGCATAGGATCGGCCTGATTCTTTTGCCACCGATGGAAAGGAAATATCCGGCCGGTTCATAGAGGCTTTCCGGATCGGCCGGAAAATGACGGCTTTCGAACCGTCCGGCAAATTGTTTCGACAATTCTTCAAAACTGTGCATATTGCAAATAGGTTCTTCGTCTTATTTGTATTTTTTCTTCTTTCCGGATTTCGTTCCTTTTTCTCTTCCCCTTTCCCTTCCGGTCTTGTGTTTGTTATGCGTTTTTTCTTTTTCGTGTCCGGGCGACCTTTCTACGCCGGAGACCGGATCGGGGGAGATGCCGGCTTTGAGGGCCATCTCTTCACGTACGCCGCTGGCGATCACCCATTCATAATCCAGTTGACGTTTCACCAGGTTGGCCGCAACGATCCGGATCGTTATCTTGTCGCCCATGCGGAACTGCCGCCCGCTACGACGGCCCGCCAGGCTGTATTCTCCTTCGAGCAGCCGGAAATCGTCATATTCGAGCAGGCTGTTGATACTCACCAGCCCTTCACATTTGTGCTCCACCGTCTCCACCCAGAATCCAAAACCGGCCACGCCGCTGATCACTCCTTCAAACTCTTCTCCCAGGAACTCCTGCATGTATTCGACCTGTTTATATTTATTGGCCGCGCGCTCGCTTTCCATAGCAGCCCTTTCCCTTTCGCTGGAATGCCTGCACTTCGCCTCGAGCTTTTTGTCCACTTCCGGTTTTTGTTCGAGACATTCCTGCAGGATCCTATGAACCAGGACGTCGGGATATCTCCTGATGGGGGAGGTAAAATGGCAGTAGTGCTCGAATCCCAACCCATAGTGCCCGATATTCTCTGTCGTATAAATGGCTTTGGCCATCGTGCGGATGCCCAGCTGCTCCAGCACATGCTGTTCCGGTTTTCCCCGGGCATCACTCAGCATGAGATTAAAGGATGCGGCGATGCCTTCCGGTGTTTTTGTATCGAACTGGTGACCGTATTTCTTTGCGAATTCGATAAAAGGCAGGAGCTTTTCCTTATCAGGCTCATCATGGATCCGGTAAGGGAATGGAATGGGCTTCTTATCGATCTTGATTCCGGCGACATATTCGGCGACGGTCCGGTTGGCCAGCAGCATAAACTCCTCTACGAGCTGGTGGGCTTCCTTGCTCTCTTTGACCATGATCCCGATGGGTTTGCCTTTTTCATCCAGCTTAAACCTGACCTCGGTGGAGGAGAAGTTGATGGCTCCTTTTTTGAAACGGTGTTTCCGGAAACGCTGCGCCATATCATTCAGCAGCAGGATCTCATCCTTATAGAGACCGTCTTTCTGCTCGATGATCTCCTGCACTTCTTCATAGCTGAACCGATGGTCGGAATGGATGGCTGTTTTCCCGATCCAATGTTCTTTGATTTCTCCCTTGGCAGTCAGCTGGAAGATGGCCGAAAAGGTGAATTTGTCTTCGTGCGGGCGCAACGAGCAAAGCTCGTTGGAGATGCGTTCGGGAAGCATCGGGTTGACCCTGTCGGGCAGGTAGACCGATGTCGCCCGGGTATAAGCTTCCTTATCGAGAGCGGTATCCGGGATCACGTAATGGCTCACGTCGGCGATATGCACACCCACTTCATAGGCGCCGTTCTTCAGGAGCCTTATCGAGATTGCGTCGTCGAAATCTTTGGCGTCGACCGGGTCGATGGTAAAGGTGAGGACAGTCCGCATATCCTTTCGCCGGGCTATCTCGTCTTTGGAGAGCACATCGGGCAGCCTTTCGGATTCTTCGATCACCTCTTCAGGGAAAAAAAGAGGGAAGCCGTTCTCCAGGAGGATCTCTTTCATGGCCTGGTCGTTTGTATCCCCGCTATTCAGGATCTGTATGACCTCTCCCTGGGGCTTCTTATTTTTCTCCCATTCCGTAATTCGTGCAATGACTTTATCATTATTTTTTGCACCCTTCAATTTCTCCAACGGGATATAGATATCCGACATCGGTTTCTCTGTCTCGGCGATAAAAAATGCAAAATGCTCGCTGAGCTCCACCCTGCCCATAAACTCCATCTGCTTTCTTTCAAGGACTTCTACGATCTGCCCCTGCTGACGGCCGCTCCTGGGTGAATTGCTGACAACCCTTACGCGAACGGTGTCGCCATGCATGGCGGTATTAAAATCAGACGGCCTCACCAAAATGTCGGGGTCCGTCTTCTCAGCCTTGTCTATGATCACAAAACCCATACCCGATCGGGTGATATCCAGCTTTCCTGTATATGTCTGCGCAAAGTCCTCTTTTTTCTTTTTCTTCTTCTTCGTATTCATGTTTATTCTTTAAATCCTGTGATGAATTTACTGATTATCTCAGTAAAACGCCGTTCCTCGTCGAATAAAAACCCGGATTCAATCGGTATCACGTAGAACGGCCATTCCGCGAGTTCCTTATCGAATTTCAAAAGACGTACCGCGTCTTTTTCCGTGGTAAGTATGATCCTGTTGCCGGCCGTGATCGCCGAGAAACGGCGAAGGATCGTTTTCAGATCGTCGATGGTAAAAATATGATGGTCGTTGTAAGACAGTTCGAAGAAAGCGCCGGCCTGGTCGTTCAGCCATCTTTTCAAGGGACCCGGGTTGGCGATTCCCGTTACCAGCAGGACCTCCGAGTCGCCCGTGATCCGGCAGGTATCTCCCTTTGTAATATGATAGGGATTGCCGTAACGGATCGATGAAAAAAATACCTGCTGGTGTCCGAGCGGATCGATCTCCCGGATGATGGCCTCTTTTTCAGCGACGTTCATGGTCTCCTCGCATTTTGTGACTACGATCAGGTCGGCACGCCGGTAACTCTTGCGGGCATCCCGAAGGTCTCCTGTCGGCAACCACCAGTCCCGCGTAAACAGATTGCTATAGTCGCTGAGCAGGATATTCAGGCCTGCTTTTACAGCGCGGTGCTGGAATGCATCGTCCAGGACGATGACTTCTGTACCGGGTCTGTCGTGGAGAAGCTGGGGAATCGCCACGATCCTCTCCTCCCCTACGGCTACCGCAATATCCGGGAACTTTCGGTGAAACTCCATCGGCTCATCGCCGATGTCCAGCGCTGTCGTCGGTTCGCCGGCCATCGCATATCCCCGGGTCTTCCGTTTGTATCCCCTGCTCAGGATGGCCACCTGGTGGTCGCTCTTCAATTTCCTGACCAAAAACTCCACCATCGGTGACTTGCCGGTGCCTCCCACCGCCAGGTTGCCCACGCATATGATCGGCAGGTTGAACCCGGTGGATCCAAATACACCCTTGTCATAACACCAGTTACGTAGCCAGACGATCAGCGCATACAGCAGGGACAGGGGAAATAAAAGGATGCGAATAGGCCGGAGCAATGGAAAATTAAAATTCATAAATTCTGTTCGGAGTGATCCCTATTGTTAAAGGTACGTCAAATTCGTCAGCATCCCCGATCCTGCTCACCGGATCGAAATAGGAGAAGCCGATCTTCACTGACGAATCCCGGCAGGTCTTCAGAAACCTGTCGTAAAAACCCTTTCCGTAGCCCACCCGATTGCCGCGGAGGTCGAAGGCCAGCAAAGGCACAAAAATGAGATCCAGCAGATCGGGGCGGATGAGTTCCCCCGCTGCAGGTTCCCATATGCCGTATGCGTTTTCCTTGTAGTCGGTGTCGTCGTTCACCGCGACAGCCCGCATATCTCCGGTAAGGAGGCTGACTTTCGGATAGGCTATTTGCAACCCCGGCATTCTGAATGCAAGAAAATCGGCGCAGGGAAAGGTATTGAATTCCCCCATATGAGCCATAGGCCAGAAGCTAAGCAGCGTGGCACTGGGAGGCAACGCAACCTGCTGAAAACGGATGAGCAGCCGGTCGTCCAGCTTGGCCCTTTCGGAATCGGCGAGGGCGAGACGCCGCTCCTTATAGATCTTCCTGATTTGCTGTTTTAACACGGATCGATATTAATGGACAATGCTTTTGGGCCATGCTTTACCAGACGACGGTTTACGGTCTTTATAGAAGGGTTGCCCGGGACAGGATTTGCTGCAGTCGCGGTCTGATGCGATCGGCTTGCTCCTGTATGAATACCCGGTCCGGCCTTGCGGTCGGCGGGAGGGACGCGATGGCGGGAATACCGCTCCAGTCGCGGATCTCATCTTCATATTGCAAAAAATGATCGTT
Organism: Puia sp.; assembly: GCA_031292515.1. GTDB lineage: Bacteria > Bacteroidota > Bacteroidia > Chitinophagales > Chitinophagaceae > Puia. Next base: position 50,221 of record JARLGZ010000109.1, read on the forward strand.
GAACACCCAACCTATTACTGCCAAACCATGAGCCTTGCAAAGAGATGCGGTCAGCAGGGAATGGTTGATGCTGCCAAGATAATTCCGGCTTACCAGGATCACATCCGTTTGCAGCGCCTTCACCAGGTCCAGCATAAACGCCGTGTCATTTAAAGGAACCAGCAAGCCGCCTGCTCCTTCGATGACGAGATAACGATGGGGCGTTTGCAGCCCGGCGGCGCTTTCCGTGATTTCCCGGTAACGCTCCAGGATCGTCGTCAGATCGATCGTGACGCCTTCTTCCCTGGCCGCAATATGAGGAGAAGCCGGTAAGGCCAGGCTGTAAGCTTCCTGGTGCACCTCGCTGACCGGATTGGATAAGGCACTCCTTATCCAGTCACTGTCCGTCCCCTCTCCATATCCTGTCTGAACGGGTTTCCAGTAGTCCGCCTGCAATGCTTCCGTGACGACGGCGGCCACGATCGTCTTGCCTACCGCCGTCCCGATGCCGGTTATAAAGATAGGAGTCATGAGACGAGTGGGGGTTTGTTTACAAAGATCGAAAAGACCGTGGTGCCATAGTTCCGCTGCGTTACAAACAAGGCATGCCCTTCGTAATTGTTCCGCGGGGTATGTTCCAGGATAAACCATCCGTTTGGATTGAGCAATTGCTTTTCCACCACCAGTTTGGGTAGGTCGTCGATATTCGTCAGCGCATAGGGCGGCCCCGCGAAGATGAAGTCGAATTTCTCGGTCGATTGCTCCAGGAATCTGAACACATCCGCCCTGACGACGTTAAAGTGACGCAAACCCAATTCCCCCGCATTTTTCCGGATGAATTCATACATGGCCGGATCCTTTTCCACGACGGTGAGGTCGGGCGCCCCCCTGGAGGCCAGTTCATAGCTGATGCTGCCGGTGCCTCCGAAAAGGTCCAGGGTCTTTAGCGTATCAATCTCCAGGTGGTTTTGGAGGATGTTGAAGAGACCTTCTTTGGCGATGTCCGTCGTAGGTCTTGTATGGGGCATTTTTGACGGCGGGTGGACTCTTCTTCCGCCGAGTGCCCCTCCGATTATGCGCATACGGCCATTTTCAATAGCGATGAAAAATAGTGAAGAGGCAATTCTTTCAATTCATCCGTCACCTTTATACTTTCGTCAATTTCTTCATAGGAGAGGTTCAGGAAGTATTTATACAATTCGTTGCTGAGCGCGGACTGTCTGTCTATGAGGCCGCCTGCCATGAGCCATACTTCTTCTCTGGAAATACCAAACTGGTGGCAGCAGTTCAGGAGGTGGTAAGCGACATCTTTTGTATCATGATATGGGAAGGTCTGCATCAGGCATACCTGTCCTTTTTTCAAAACCAGCACTACCATTTTGTCGGCATGGAAGATGACTTTGATGATATCCTTTTCTTCGTTCAGGTCGAACATCTTATAACTCTTCAGCAAGAGGCTGTAATAGTGCCAGTATTTTCCCGCCGTAAATTTCTGCTGAAGCAGGTTATGGACATCCGCATGGATACGGTATACATTGTACAACTGCCACCAGGGAATCTTCTCGTTCAGGATCAGCCCTTTATTTAAGTTGCCATGGATGAGTTCCGTCAGTTCCCTGTTCATGTCGTTTTTATACAAACTTTCAGGCACGAGATTGCTTTCCGGGAAATTGTAGACCAGCAGGGTCTCCTTCACCGGACGTTTAAGCAGTTCATCGCCATAGGTGATCTCCCGTAATATTTCGGCAAGCGGCTGATCTACCGTGTGGTCCAATTGGAAATATTTGACGGCTACAGGGCTCATATTCCGTTGATTTAGCAACACATAGCTAAAAGAATTGGAATTTACCTCCATCAGCAGGCGGCATTGCAGGAGATCCTCCTCGCCTATATCGGCAATCTCTATGTGGAAAGCTGGTTTTTGCATAATAGTCCGGGTGCAATAATACTAAATTTGTGGTTTTTGGCCGAATACTGTTTACTTTGCGCCCCCATTTAGGCCTGGAGCCACCATACCTTGACAACGACGCCTGCAAATAAAAACTATAAAGTCGGGATCAGCAACCGGCAGATACTTCGTATCGCGCTGCCGATCAGTTTTGCTATCCTGGTGCCCCAGATCAATTTCATTACGAATAACATTTTCCTGGGACGCCTGGATGAGCAATCCCTCGCCACGGCCGGTATAACCGGGGTCTATTATCTGTTGTTCGCGGCTATCGGCAACGGGATCAACAATGGCTTGCAGGCTTTGATAGCCCGAAGGGCCGGGGAAGACCGGGTTCCGGAAATCGGCCGGCTTTTTTCGCAGGGGGTATACCTGGCGGTCGGATTATCTTTGATCGGGATCCTCGTAACCTATCTTGTCGCGCCCATGGTGCTAAAGCTGTCGCTGAAAGAGGAAGCGGTTCGGCAGCAGGCCGTTGCGTTTTTGAAGATACGGATCTGGGGGCTTCCCTTTCTCTACGTGTACCAGATGCGCAATGCCTTGCTGGTAGGAACCAACCAGAGCAAATTCCTGATCTATGGGACCCTTGCGGAGACCACCGTCAACATCGCCCTCGATTACGGTCTGATCTATGGTCATTTCGGGCTGCCCATGCTGGGCTTTAACGGCGCGGCGATTGCATCCATCCTGGCGGAAGCGGCGGGCGTGATTGTTGTTTTCGGCGTTATCAACGCAAAAGGCATTCACAAACAGCTGCACCTTTATAGCCATCTCCGGTTCGATCCCAAAATCAGCCGGCTGATCATGACACAATCCGCGCCGATCATCTTCCAGTATGCGATCAGTATCGTCAGCTGGATATTCTTCTATATCCTGGTCGAGCATCACGGGCGCCAGGATCTCGCCATCAGCAATACCATCCGCAACATATTCGGTCTATTCGGCGTCTTTACCTGGGCCTTCGCATCCACCACAAACGCAATGGTCAGCAATGTGATCGGCCAGGGCAAAAAGGACAGGGTGATTTTGCTGATCAATAAGATTGTAAGACTCAGCGTCTGCTTTTCAGCAGTCGTTGCCATCCTGCTGAACGTATTTCCCCGCAGCTTTCTGGCTATCTACGGCCAGGACGAATCGTTTACGCTGGCGGCCTTACCGGTTGTAAGAATCGTATCGACCGCCCTGATCCTGATGTCATTTTCAACGATCTGGCTAAATGCCGTCACCGGTACAGGTAATACCCGGGTAGCTTTGCAGATCGAAGCTATCACGATTGTGTTCTATGTACTCTATGTCTACCTGGTCCTGGAGCGCTGGAATCTATCCCTGCTGGTGGGCTGGATGTCGGAGTGGGTCTACTGGACTTCCACATTTGCTTTTTCTTATTGGTATATCCACAGTGGGAAATGGAAAGACAAGGAGATCTGAAAATGCCGGGGGAAACCGGTGACAGGCTATTTCCATTCCTCCAATAACTGCTGTCCCTCATGCTTGGCCCTTCTGTCGTCGTACATCCTGTCAGGCAAAGTCATCATATAGACCAGCAGTTGTACCGCCTTGCTCCGCTGACCTTCGCGTTCATATGCCCTCGCCAGCTCCAGGTAATTGGGAATAAACGCGGGATCCAGGGACCTGCTCTTTTCGAAGTTGCGGATGGATTCCTGCAGCGAAGCCTCGGGAAGCGGACCGCAAAACCATTTGGCCAGGGTCTTCTCCACGTTGTTCAGGCTACTGATTTCGTAGTGCCACCTGCCCAGGATATGATAAGCCTTAAAATTCGAAGGATCGCATTGGATGGCTTTCTCCGCATATTGTTTGATGGCGCCTGCCGAGACGACCTTCTCTTTCCCTCCTTCGACAAGTGCCATCCGGGCTGTCGAAAAAGCCATGACAATATTGGCGTCACAATTATTGGGATTCAAGCGGTAGGCCGCTTCTGCGTAGTTCTTTCCGGCTTTGAAGTAGGTTATCTTTTTGGCTTTGTCGGTTTGCCGTCCGCCTATCCGGCAACAGAGATCACTGCATTTGCAAAGGGCGAACAGGTTATCGGGTTGCAGTTTTAAGACCTCCGCATAGGTGACGAACGCCTCACTCTCCTTGAATTCGCCTTCCAGCCGGGCCGCTTCTTTCAGCAGCACGGAGGGATCCTGTGCAAAGTTTCTAAAGGGCAGGATCAGCATTATCCAAAATAGCGCTCTTATCATTAATGGCTTACAATTCGAACTTTTTTGTCATCGTGACCCCCGCTTTACCCTGAAAATTGCCAATTGGAGCCTGCAATTTGAACACGGAAACACTTATTTGATATACAAACGGGTATCGGCTGCTGATTTTTTGGATGATCCCTTCGCAAATTTTCTCCAGCAAGGGAACTTTTTCCTGCATCCGCTGCTGGACAATCTGGTATAATTCCACATAGTTGATGGTACTGGCCAGGTTGTCGAAGGGATGGTCCCGATCATCATACATAACGTCCAGGTCGACTTCAAAAGTATTTCCCGTCAGCTGTTCTTCCTGAAAAACGCCGTGACGACCCGAAAAAATCAGGTTATGTAGTTGAACTGTAACCATATAGACAAGATAATGGAAGATCAATGCGCTGTTCCGGGGTGAATGTCCGGGAAAGCGTGCAAAGTCAATGACCCAGGGCGGAAAGATATCTTTCCGCGTCCAGGGCGGCCATGCAACCGCTTCCCGCGGCTGTCACCGCCTGTCTGTAAATTTTATCCTGTACGTCTCCGGCAGCAAAAACCCCTTCGACATTTGTCTTTGAGGTGCCCGGCCGGGTAAGGATATAGCCGGCTTCGTCCATATCGATCCAATCCTTAAAAATCCCGGAATTGGGCTGATGTCCTATGGCGACAAAGAAACCGCTCACCGGGATCGTCTGCAGGGCATCGGTCTTCGTGTTACGGATACGCAGCCCTTCTACCTTGCTTTCACCCAATACTTCGTCGGCCTCGCTATTCCAGTAAATACGGATGTTCGGCGTCTGCTGCACCCGCTCCTGCATGATCTTTGAAGCGCGCATCTGGTCCCTTCTGATCAGCATATGGACGGTAGAGCAAAGTTTTGAGAGATACAGGGCTTCTTCGGCCGCTGTGTCCCCGGCCCCTATGATAGCGACTTCTTTTCCGCGAAAGAAGAACCCGTCGCAGACGGCGCAGGCGCTCACGCCGTAACCATTGAGCCTTTGTTCGCTCTCCAGGCCCAGCCATTTAGCCGAAGCCCCGGTAGAAATGATTACGGTATCGGCTTCCAGGAGCTTCTCTTCGTCAATCCAGACCTTATAGGGCCTGACCGAAAAATCTACTTTTGTGGCCAACCCATATCGTATATCCGCACCCATGCGCGCGGCCTGCTTTTCAAAGTGTATCATCATCTCCGGTCCTTGTACGCCGTCCGGGTAACCCGGGTAGTTCTCCACTTCGGTCGTGATGGTCAGCTGACCGCCGGGTTGAATGCCCTGATACAGGACCGGTTTCAGGTTGGCCCGGGCCGCGTAGATCGCAGCCGTGTAGCCCGCCGGTCCGGAACCGATGATCAGACAGTGAATCCTCTCGCTGGTAATATTCTCCATGCTAATGAAATTTAAAGTCGACAAATTTACAGCTAAATGTGCAAAGACAACGTCATTTGCACGACCTATTGCCAGGTGCGGGATTGCGTAAGCAGGACGGGCTAAACTTTGCCGGGATCTGACCCGACGGGAATTACAAAGGGGCAAAGCCCCTTTGTCGCAACATAACCGGGTTCCGCTCCGGTGGAGCGGGACGAAGATTAGGAGCGTAGCTCGATTCTTTGCCCGGGGCGACACTTTTTGAAAAAAAGCCCCGGGCAAAAAAAGTCCCGATGAAAATCGGGACCCTATTGAGAATAAAATCAAAGAATGGATCGGTTACCCCAGATATGCTTTTAAGGCATTGCTGTAACGGGCCTTTTGCAAACGCTTGATGGCTCTTTCCTTGATCTGGCGGATGCGTTCCTTGGTCAGATCGTACTTCTGGCCAATCTGTTCGATCGTCACACCATTTTCTCCGTCCAGGCCAAAATAAGCGTTTACTATTTCCGCTTCGCGGGGGCTCAGAGATTTCAACACACGACGAATCTCGGCGCGAAGGGAATCCTTCATCACGTCGTCATCCGTTTCATCGCCGCCTTCCAGCAGATCGCCCATCGCAACATCCTCCGCCTCGTGAACCGGGGCATCCAATGAGCTGTGACGCGTATTGCTTTGGAAGATGTTGTTGATTTCAGTCTCACTCATCTCCAGCAATTCGGCTAATTCTTCCGTGCTTGGCTCTCTTTCATGTTCCTGTTCGAAAGCCATGTAGGCTTTGTTAGCCTTGTTGTAAGTGCCAATTTTGTTTTGAGGCAGGCGGACTAATCTGCCCTGCTCTGCCAACGCTTGTAAAATGGACTGGCGGATCCACCAGACGGCGTATGAAATAAACTTGAAACCCTTGGTTTCATCAAAGCGTTGAGCCGCTTTAATCAAGCCGAGATTGCCCTCGTTAATCAAATCACTCAGTGACAACCCCTGGTGCTGATACTGTTTCGCCACGGAAACCACGAAGCGCAGATTCGCCTGCACCAGTTTATCCAGGGCCTTCTGATCTCCCATTTTGATCCTTTGGGCCAAAACGGTCTCCTCTTCAGGAGTGATCATCGGAATCTTGGAAATTTCCTGTAAATACTTCTCAACCGCCTGGGAATCACGGTTCGTAATCTGTGTAGCAATTTTGAGTTGCCTCATATCAAATAATAAAAAGGTGACAAAATATTGTCGGGTACTAAATCACAACAAAAGATAACAGAGAGAGTTCAGGAAAATTGCAAAAAGAATGTTATTAATGCGTTCCGTCCAGAACCACCTTTACAAAAGTAATATCCGTTCCCGGAAATTCATAGTCCTTTTCGGAAAAACAAAAATTATTGCGCCAAAGTTTTATTCGCAGCCTCCCCTGAACGAACAAAAAACCATTGCTCTTTCGGGCTCCAATCCCCGCCGGTATTGACGATGATGAGATTTACCGAACCTCTGTTATGACTATGTGAACGAGAGGTTAAAAAAATCTTAAAATTTAAAGAATAAATTTATATAACTAAGCATTTAGTCATAGATTCGTTCTATAACTAATTATTTAGTGATAGTGAAAACCAGGACAACTAAACACTCCGACACAGGACCAGGCGCCAACAAACAGCTCACCAGGGCCGAGGAGCAGATCATGCAGACACTTTGGAAACTGGAGAAAGGATTTCTCAAAGACCTCCTCGAGGCCACACCCGAACCCAGACCCCATGCCAATACGATGGCCACCCTGTTGAAGATCCTCGTGGAAAAAGGGTACGTCGCATTTGAGGTTCAGGGAAGAAATAATCTGTATAAGCCATTGATAACCAAAATGGAATATGGCAAAAAGAGCATGAACCAACTGGTCCGCGGCTATTTTGAAGGATCGGCGGCAAAGCTTTTATCCCAGTTCGTAAGCGATAACAAGCTGACTGCGAACGAATTGGAAGAATTGTTGGAACAGATTCGTTCGGCAAAAAACAATCGCTAATGATCACGCCCTCCTATATCACAAAGGAGATTCTTATTTCCGGCCTTTTAGCCGGCTATTTCGGCAGGACAATAGTATTCCCATTGTTGGTCTTATTATGCAGCGCCTTTGCCTCCGCGCGGCTGCAAAGTCGGCATCGGAAAATATTGCATCCGAAAAGAGAGCGGCCGAAATCCTGCCCGGAGAATATTATTTTAAACTGGTCTTCTGGATCGAGAAACCTTCAGGTCACTGAAAGACAGCCGGAACCTAATATTCTATCGTCTCTGTTCCTTTTTTTAGCAGCAGACTCTTCTTGCCGGCACCCTCGACGCGGCCGACTATCTTCCCTTCTACGCCGAATTGCTTCGCAACCCCGATGATCTCGCCGGCAGTCGCGGCATCCGTAAAGATCTCCAGGCGATGGCCCATATTAAAGACCTGGTACATCTCCCTGTCATCGGAACCCGAAGCTTCCTGTATCAATTTGAAAATGAGCGGTGGTTCGAAAAGGTCGTCTTTTATGACCCGGAAATCACCCGGGAGATACTTCATACATTTTGTCTGACCTCCTCCGCTGCAATGGATCAGGCCATCGATCTTATCGAAATATCTTTCCAGCAGCACTTTCATAATGGGGGCATAAGTCCGGGTCGGACTCAGCAACAGCTGTCCGATCGTAATAGCAGGCGAGCCCGGTAAGGCAGGATACCCGGACGGGTCGGCGATGTCCGTCAGCTGATGGGGTCCGATATATACAACGTGGTCGTCCAGCATCGTGTCAAAGGATTCATGAAACCGGGCGCCGTAGGTCTTATGCAGCATATCATGACGGGCACTGGTCAGGCCGTTGCTCCCGATCCCACTGTTATAGGCCGTCTCATAAGTAGCCAGCCCGGCACTCGCCAGACCGACGATCACGTTACCGGGTTTTATCTTATCATTGGTGACCAGCCTGTTCTTCTCCCAGCGTGCGGCCATGGTCCCGTTCACGGCAATCGTTCTGACTACATCTCCCACGTCGGCCGTCTCGCCACCCAGATATTGGATACGCACGCCATAATTCTTCAATTCGTCAAAAAACTCCTGGGAGCCGTTGATGATCGTCTCCAGGACTTCTCCCGGAATCAGGCGTTTGTTTCGGTCGATGGTTGAAGAAAACAAGAGGTTATCGTCGATTCCGACACACAACAGATCATCGAGATTCATGGCGATGGCATCCCGCGCGATGCCCTTCCAGACGGAGAGATCCCCGGTCTCCTTCCAGTAGAGATAAGCCAGGATACTTTTGCTCCCCGCCCCATCGGCGTGCATCAGGTTGACCCAGGCGGCATCACCCCCAAGCGAATCTGCATATATCTTACAGAAGGCATTGGGATATAATCCTTTATCCAGTTTTTCGGTAGCTTTGTGAACTTCTTCTTTCTGTGCAGAGACACCTCGTTTCGAGTAAAGGGACATAAATTGACTACTAATTAATAATTCCACAAAGATAGCTGAACCTGCCATGAAATACGACAGGTCCGGATCTAGTTATTAACTAGCCCCTAATCAATTATCCACGAATTATGAATACGGGGGCCGATAACCAATTATCCTTTAGTTTTGCAGCACTTTAACCCATCGTGTCTATTTCGCCTTCTTATGCGTGTACATTATCATATCGAAGCCTTACCTTTTTTCCGGCATGCGGTCATCACTATCGGTACTTTTGACGGCGTACATACCGGCCACCAGCAACTATTGCAACAACTCAGGAACGAAGCCCTGCGGATAGACGGGGAGACGGTCATCATCACTTTTGATCCCCACCCGCGCAAGATCGTGAGCGGGCACGCAAAGGAGATCCGCCTGATCAATACCCTTGAAGAAAAGATCGGGCTGCTGGCCGGGGCAGGGATAGACCACCTGGTAGTCGTTCCCTTTACCGAAGCCTTCTCACAATTGACCGCTTCGCAATATATTGAGGATTTCCTGGTGGGCAGATTCCATCCCCATACGATCATTATCGGCTATGATCATCAATTTGGGAAAGGCAGGCAGGGTGACTATCACCTGCTGGAAAGCTACTGCGCCCCCATGAACTATGAATTGAAGGAGATCCCGGTCCACCTGTCCGACAGCATATCGGTAAGCTCCACCCGTATCAGGGAGGCGCTGACCGATGCGGATATCGACACTGCCAACCACCTGCTGGGGTACACTTTCTTTTTTTCCGGACGTGTAGTAAGCGGCAACCGCCTGGGACGGACGATCGGCTATCCCACGGCTAACCTGGAAATCGATAACCCGGAGAAGATCGTTCCCGGCGACGGGGTCTATGCTGTTGAGGCAGAGATTGTGAGTGGTGAGAGGCCGTTGCTGAGCGATGAGCTGAGCAGAGAATGGTCAGTAGTGAGCGATCAGGTGAGTGGCGAGTGGTCAGTAGTGAGCGGAGATGCCAACGATGAAGCGTCTGTTGGTGGCGAAAGCGTGGGTGACCAATCCAGCGAGACGGACAGCGGGCGGGCACGGGAGATGATGGCCGGATCACCGAAGGGTGGCGCGCGATACAAAGGCATGATGAATATCGGCTTGCGGCCGACAGTGGATGGTAAAAAAAGAGTGATCGAAGTGAATCTTTTCGATTTCAACGAAGACATATACGACAGGAAGTTGCGGGTATACCTCGTAAAACATCTCCGGGGAGAGCAGAAATTCAGTGGTCTCGATGGCCTCAGGGAACAACTCGCCCGGGATAGGGAGGAGGCCTTGCAGATATTGAGCACAAAGTGATAGAGCAGCGTGTCGGGACCGGCTGCATTCTGATTGCACAGGAGGGCATCTCATTTTCAAACCGGGATTCAAACCGCAATCATCTTCACCGCCATCTCCTTTAGCAAGGAGGCGTCCTCTGTAGCGACGCTGTTAATGCCGATGCTTCTCAGGTTATATTCGTGAAGAAGCAATAATGCATTCTCGACCCCCTCATATCCGTAGTTCCGTGCAGTCGCGATATAATCCTTGACAAAATAGGGATTGACACCGATACCGGCTGCAATGCTTTTTTCATCCTGCCCGCCCTGCCCGAAGATCATATAAGCCTTACTAAAGAAATTATACAGCGAGGGGAGAATGAGCTGAATCGGTCCGGCCTTTGGATTGCCTTCAAAATACTGTATGATACGGATCGCCTTGGTCATGTCTTTCCGGGAGAAGGCGTCCTGCAATTCGAATACGTTATACTCCTTGCTGATGCCTACATACCGTTCGATATCATCCTCTGTAATATTGTCCCGCTTGCCGAGATTGACCAGTAGCTTGTCGATCTCGTTATCGATGCGGCTGAGATCGTTGCCAATATGATCCACCAGCAGGAGCAACGCCTTCTGGGAGATCGTATATCCTTTGGAGGTCACCAGCTCCCGCGTCCATTCGGGCAACTGGTTCTCGTAGAGCTTTTTTGTCGTGAACACCTCCGCCTTGTCTTTTTCCTTTAGCAGTTTGGAGAGGCGACTGCGGCCGTCGAGCTTCTTTTCTTTATAGGAAACGACAAAGATGGTGGACGAGAGGGGTTTATCCACATAGGCCTCCAATTTGTCGATATCCCGCATTTGCTGGGCTTCCTTGAGCAATACCACCTGTCGTTCGGCAAACATCGGATACCTCCGGCAGGCATTGATAACGGCGGCCCAATCGGCGTCCCTGCCATAAAATACCGTCAGGTTGAAGCCCGCCTCGGCCTCTGTAAGTATCTCATGCTCAGCATACCGCATCAATCGATCGATATAATATTCCTCCTCGCCTTCCAGCCAGTATATGGGTTTGAACCTTTGTTTCTTCCAATCTCCTATGATCTTTTCTGCGGACACCTTTTTTACATGGTTTAGGTGGTGCAATATTACATAAATACATAACAACCAGCGATCGGCGGAATAAAAATGATTTTGGCACGGTTTTAGTCAAGAGGAGAATGGAGCTTTAAAAATGAACTCCTACCGACCGACGAGGTCAGCATCGATAACTTTTTTTGAAAAAAAACTAATAAACCATGAGCACAACCAACTATCCATCGGCAACCCCTCAAAGTCAGCCTCCCAAGAAAGATTATAAAATTCTTATAATCGGCTTGCTCGCTGCAGGTTTCTTATTAACATGGGGTTATTTACTGTGGAACAACAACAAGCAGGAACAGGTTCAGCAGCAACAAACCCAGCAGATTGCAAAGGTCACCGACGAAAAGGGTCAGCTACAGAAGAATTTTGATGACGCCCTGGTTCGCCTGGATTCTTTAACAGGCACTAATAATAAGATGCAGAGCCAGCTGAGCGAACGCCAGACTGAAATCGGAAAATTGAAAGGGAACATCCGCGGCATCCTGAAAAAGGAAAAACTGACCGAAGCCGAAAAGAAAAAAGCGGAAGACCTGATAAAGGAACTCAACGACAAGATCAATAACCTGGAGCAGGAAGTAGCTCGTCTCACCCAGGAGAATCAGCAGCTGAATGCCGACAAGACACAGTTGACTGCTGATAAGGAGAAACTCACCACCGACCTCCAGACTACCACCACTGCCAAGCAGGACCTGGAAAAGAAAGTAGACGTGGCTTCCACCTTGAATGCGTCCAACATCGCGATCAGCCCGATCCACGAAAAGAGCAATGGCAAGGAAAAGGTCACGACTACGGCGAAAAGGGTCAACAAACTGGTTATTTCTTTCGATGTTGACAACCGTATCGCCCAGACGGGCCAGACCGATGTATATGTGTGCATCACCGGTCCTGATGGCCAGCCTGTTTCTGTACCTGCACTGGGTTCAGGCACCTTCACCACCCGCGAAGAAGGCGACAAGGTTTTCACCGCAAAAGTGCCCGTAGATATCGAAGCCGGTAAGAAGAAATCGGTACAGTTCGCCTGGAAGCAAAATAGCGACTTCAAGATCGGAAGCTACAAGATCGAAATCTATCACAACGGTTTCAAGATCGGCGAAGGAACAAAAGAACTGAAGAAGGGCGGTCTTTTCAGCTAGGACGGAACGCAATAGCTTCGCAACAGAGTATGTTATTTATGAAAACCACCATGATAGGAATCCCGGCTTAGGCCGGGATTCTCGTTTATATAGTCTCTCATTGACCACTATAGTCTCTCATTGACCACCCGCAATTAACTATTCACAATAAGTATTCATCACGGTTCACCACTCCTTTTCCTGCTCACTGCAGGCTGCCCACCGCTCACTACAACAACGCCCTCAACGAGGCCCGGCCCGTATGAACGGTCATCGCCTCACCGGGTTTTCTACCCTCATACTGAATGGTCAACTCGAGATTGTTGCCCAGTTTCTTTGTAAAATTGAGACCCCACAGATAGTTTTTACCGGGAACAAGACCGTCCAGGATCACATATCCCACAGAAGAATTCGGGTCAGGCGTCCCCCCGTTTATAGCAGAATAGAGGATATTGCTGTACGTGAATGTTGCCTGAATGGATGTGCTTTGAAGAATATTGTACTTGAATTCGCTGTTTAGAGCGTTGGAAGAATACCGCTCTCCGCCCAGGTTAGAAGGGTTGTCTTTGCTGCTGTATTTATAGCCGACCATGATCCGGAAATTGGCGCCACGGGTATAGGTCAGATCCGGCTCCAGCGAATACTGCCGCAAGTTATAGTTGCTGCTGTCGAAATCCTGGCTGGAGCTGAAAAGCTGGTTGGTACCTTGTTTGAGGGTCGTATTAACGGCAAACGCTTTTGACAGGTTCCATCTTGTGCGCAGGCTCCATTCCTTCAATAACCGGGTTTCATATCCATAGGTCAGGAAAGTTTTCCCCCCGTTGTTTGAGTTGCTGATATCGAAGCCAAATTTCGCGCTCGACTTGTTAAAAGAGAAAGTATTTACAAATACCGATGTCTGCGTGATCAGCGAGGTATCGTTCAGCGGTGCTTTAAAAGGATTCAGCTGGACGAAACCCTGGGCCTGTTCCTTTTGGCTGCGCTGTAAAGAGGATTGGAAGCTTAGTCTTGTAAGAAACTTTTTAAAGCCGGTGCTTTTTACCGGATCGAAGTAGAGACGGGGATTGATATTGAGGCTGTAGTTTAAAGTATTGTAGTTCGCCTTGACATACACGTCCGTGGGCGTAAAGATGCGTATAAAGAGTGCCTGGTCAGGGAATTGGGCCAGTACAAACTCATTAAGCTGCTGGATGCCGTCCCCGTTTGCATCAATCCAGGCGTATTGGCCCGTACCGGCCGGTACCTGTACATAAGAATAGTTCATTTTTTGAACCTGCCCCGATCCCACTTCATATAATACATTTCCCGTAAGCATGCCCTTCCATTCCTTTACGACATACTCTGTCCGGCCCAGCAGGCTGTTATCCGCAGTCAGCGTGGAGACATTGGAGTTGATGATCTGCAGATTCCGGTAGGTGGCATTAAAACGAAGCTGATGGCGGGGATTTTTTGTGATCTGGGCGTACAGGTTCACGTTTTTACTGCGGTCGGCCCGGACAAGGGAAGTGCCATAGGGGCTCGAATTCTCGCGCGTGGAATAGGTCAGTCCCCAGTTGTCTGGATTTTTCTCGGGCGATTTGAGATAGGCCTGGAAGGTGGTGAAAGCGAAGCTGGTGGAGTCGATCGTATAGAGCGTCCGGTCATGGCTTTCATTGTGTTCGATTGCGTAGGTGGCGCCGATCGTATAATTGTCAAGCCAGCCGATCCTCTTTGAAAGATCGATCGTTGGCCGGAGATAATACCCTTTATCGGCAGGCGTCCCGCTGGTTGTAAGACTGATCTGGTCATTGAGCTTCCATCCATCGATATCCTGTTTGTGCGTGATGGTATTACGGATACCGGCAAAGCTGCTGCCCCGGTCGAAGGATGCAAAGTCATACCGGATCGAATTCAGCTTTTTATCGCTCAGCTGAAAAGATGCCGTGTAGATCGATTCGTTGTCGGCCGCAACGACCAGCGGCAGGCCCCAATCCCTGTAGTATTCCACAGGGCGTAGTTTCTCGACGGGCTGGAAGTTCTGCCCTTCATATTCGTATCCCATGGTGGAAGTGAGCTGAAGTCCTTTCTCCGCGGAAGAAATATAGCTGGTATTTCTTATCTGCATCTTGGCGGCATATCCGTTGTCATTGCCTTTGTCAATGGATGACAGGGTATTCACATCATAGTGACTTCGGGCAAGATCGACACTCATGCTGGTATGCTTATCGAATTGATAGTCTGCTCCCAGGGTCAGGACCTGCTGGGTCTTTGGCGTCACCAGGAACTGCGCCGCTTCATAGAGCCCCTGTCTTACCCCGTTTACAGGTGACACCCAGATATATATGTTTCCGTTGACGCCATTGAGATCGGGTATATAATCCCCATTGCCCTGGCCCACCAGCGCAAAAGACAAGGTATAGATCGCGCTGTCCGGATTGGTGGAATACACGAATATGGAATCGTGGGTGATGCTGCCATTCGCCTTTGCGTACGTGGTATCGATCCGCTTATACTGGATGGTTCCCGCGGCAAACGTATCCGGTGTCGCAATCGGATAGTAGGCATTCTGGACACTGTCGCCCAATTGGCTCAGGAACTTTCGCTGATCGTCCGTCAGGGTTTGGTTGATCGGGGAATTCCTCGAATCACTGTTGTCGTACCAGCCCACCCGTAATTTGAACTTGTCTTTAAAATCCGTTTCGCTCGACAGGTAGAGATTGACATTGAGGTAATTCCTGTCGGCATATTCGAATTCCACCTGGATCCTCGAGTCACTGGTGATCATCCGCCTGGGGGTGAAGGTCACCTCCGCGGTATTGTAGTTGATGGTATAATCCTGGTCCTGGCCTCTTTGCAATAGTGCTCCGTCCACAAAGACTTTTTCCGTGCCCGCCAGCACCACGAAATAGATCTCGTTATTGGCGCCCTGGAGTTTATAGGGGCCCTGGTTTCCTTCCTGCCCCTGGAAGACGTTGGTGGTGAACTTTCCTTTTGCAATGGCTCCGCTCACCAAAGTCTTGTTGGTAATGCCGTCGCTGATCTTATTAGTCGTTTCAAACGAGGCGCCCTGCAAACGCTTGTAGAAGTTGAGATAGTAATCCCTGTTTTCCCGCAGGTCGATATCACCCATCGAAAGGGCCCAGGTCTTTTTTCTGAATTGAAGGAATATTTTGTCGAATTCGTTCAACTCAGCCGTAGTACCATCCGGCTGGATCGGAATATTGTTGTCGGTAATGGCGGCGGAGATCTCTATACTGTCGGCCAGATATCCGCTTATCTGCAGGTTCAGGTTGGACGTGACGACCGCATCCTGGCTGTTGCCGAAGGAGATTCCCCTCCCAAAGCTACCGTTGTAGTTGATATTGCCAAAGTTGAAAAAATTGTCATTCGCCTGCGAAGCGGTCAGAAAGGCGGAAGACGGCCTGACCATGAAATAGTTTTCTACGCTGTCGTAGTTGAACCGGTTCACAATTCCGTTGAGTTTGTAAGGGAAGGCGCGGTAGACGATATAAACGCTGTCCGCCTTAGGTCTGCTTTTCCATGTCAGCGTGGCATTTACATAATCGATGGCGTAAGCGCTGTCCGGGATACCGAATATGGCGAAGGTTCGGGGAATGATGCTGAGCGAGTCCAAGGCTGTGGTACCGGGCGACACGGCCACAAATTTCATCCGGAGATTGGATTTGGGGATCTGGGGGCCTTTCAGAAAATCCATCTGGCTGAAGGAAGGTGCATTTACCGGGGGAGGCGGTCCCTTCTGCTGTGCCATGGTCGTCAGGATGCCACAGAAAAGCAGTACCGGTATTAGCAGTCTTCGGATCAACAACACATGGTTTAGCTTAGAATGCTTAAAACGTGTATTTATTGTATCAAACAAGACAAAATCAGCCAGTTATAAGGTCTGTTCGGGGGCTTGCCGCAAATTTAACAATTGGGTTGCAACAGTTTTTTGCCAACCCTTGTCCAAATGAGACAAAACAAAGCCCTGCCTATGTTCAAAAATTACCCCTTATTGCGCCTTGCCCCTCTTGTCTTCGTCCTGACCGGCTGTTATGTGCACCAGGCCTTTTATGTGAGTCCCTTTAACGGCAATTCCCCCGGGTACGCCAGTATTCCACTGAAGGCGGATTCGCTCCGGTCGGCTACCTATATGAACGCGGCCTATTTCCTGGGTGCTGCCAACGATGAGGGTCGGGACGGCGTCGAGGCCTTTCACCTTGAGATCAGCAGGGCGCATAATCTCGGGTTCCTGCAAGCCTGGTACGGCGCCAGTCTTTCATTGGGAGGCTATCGGGTTGGGCGTTGGGACAGTTCCTACTACAATTATCCGGCCCCAAACAATCCGGCCTTGCCGCCAAACGGTCAAAATAGCTATACCGGATTTCATAATCCCTTCGACGCCAGGACGATCAATCAATATGCAGGCAATCATTTTTTTGGGGGTACCGGTATGCGGGGAGGGATAAACGGGGTCGTTACCGCCGGGGATCGCGAGTGGAGGGTACTCGGCGTCGAAACCTCGTTAGAACGCGAATTCGGGGATTACCTGGCCTTCAGAAAGCAGTTGCCCGACTCCGCTGCCAGCTTTCTGGTAAAGAGCAATTTCTTTGGAACCGTCGGGTTGTACACGGAATGGCTGGGCAAGACCCCGCACGGTGATTTTGGTTTCAGGCTGGCTACCGGGTGGTTATTGGGAAGTTCCTACAACCATCTGAACATCTATAACAATTCCAGCGATACGTATCTTCGATACCGGTATTTCAATTTCACTTTCCACTATACCTGGACGAATTATACAGCGTATCTTCAGACAGATGCCGCTACTAAAGCGAATGGTATTCACCTGGGTTTCAATTACAGGATTGGCAGGTGACTTTTTCTGCTCCCGTAAAAGCCGCTTAAATCCTGACAAGCGCCCCTTTCGGGTACATTTCCGAACGTAATTGTTTTACCCGGGCATCGGCAAGAAATTCGTCGAAACTCGTCAGCCGGTCGATAATGCCGCTGGGTGTCAATTCAATGACCCGGTTGGCGACCGTCTGAAGAAAGGTATGGTCATGAGAGGTCAGCAGTACGATCCCCTTGAAATTGCTCATGCTCTCGTTAAAAGATTGTATAGATTCCAGATCCAGGTGGTTGGTAGGCTCGTCCAGGATGACTACATTAGGATCCTGCAGCATCATACGGCTCAGCATGCAACGTACTTTTTCCCCCCCGCTCAGTACGGAAGTCTTCTTCAATACCTCGTCTCCGCTGAAGAGCATTTTCCCTAAAAAGCTGCGAAGAAACGGCTCGTCCACATCCGTGACATGCGGCGGAACATATTGCCGTAGCCAGTCCATGAGATTGATGTCTTTTCCCTGAAAAAAAGCGGTGTTGTCATTGGGAAGATAGGCCTTCGTGACGGTCGTTCCCCACTCTATCTTGCCTTTGTCGGCAGCCAGATCCCCGTTGATGATATCGAAAAAACTGGTCAGCGCCAGGTGATCCTGGCTGACAAAAGCGATCTTATCCCCTTTGTTGATGCTGAAATTTACATCCGAGAACAGCGTACGGCCGTCTTCGGCCTTTTTCGACAATTTTTCAACATTCAATATCTGGTTGCCAACCTCGCGCTGCTGCTTAAAAATGATCCCCGGATAGCGGCGATTGGAGGGCTCGATCTCCTCGATGGTGAGCTTTTCCAGGGCTTTTTTCCGGGAAGTGGCCTGTTTCGATTTCGATGCGTTGGCCGAAAACCGCGCAATGAACTCCAGCAGGGCCGCCCGCTTATCTTCCGTCTTCTTATTCTTGTCGGATTGCTGACGCGCCACGAGCTGGGACGACTCATACCAGAAACTGTAATTGCCCGTGTAGATCTTGATCTTGGTGCGATCCACGTCTGCGACATGGGTACAGACAGCATCCAGGAAGTGACGGTCATGGGAGACGACAATCACGATGTTCTCATAGTCGGCCAGAAAGTTTTCCAGCCAGTTGATAGTTTCGACGTCCAGGTCATTGGTAGGCTCATCCAGGATGAGGATATCCGGATTGCCAAAAAGGGCCTGCGCCAGCAAGACCCTCACTTTCAGGGCTCCGGGCAGTTCCTTCATCAGGGCGCCATGATAAGACTCCGTTACGCCCAGATCGCTCAGCAGGGCGGCAGCGTCGCTTTCTGCGGTATAACCACCCATTTCCCCGAATTCCCCTTCCAGTTCGCCGGCCCGGATGCCATCTTCTTCGGTAAAATCAGTCTTGGCATAGATCGTATCCCGCTCCTGCATCGTATCCCACATCTTCTTATGCCCCATCAAAACGGTGTGCAGGACGGTGCTCTCATCGAATGCGAAGTGATTCTGGTTGAGGACAGCCATGCGCTGTCCCGGCGTAATCTCGACGGAGCCCTTGGTCGGCTCGATATCGCCTGCCAGTATTTTCAGGAAAGTAGATTTGCCCGCTCCGTTGGCGCCGATGACGCCATAACAATTTCCCTTGTTGAAAGTGAGATTAACTTCATCAAACAACACCCTTTTCCCAAATGAAAGGGTAATATTATTCGCTCTGATCATGCTATAGATGTAAATATTATAAAATCGTGCAAAGGTACGACCAATTGGAGGAATCGAAACATAAAAACCCTTTTTGAGAAAGGGTTTTTATAAAATACGCTATCCGTATTCTGAAAAGGCTATTATTTGTCCGACACAATACCGGAGATAAGATACTCTTTGTTCAGGCGGGCAATATTGGTAATGGATATCTCTTTGGGACATACCGCCTCACAGGCGCCGGTCGACGTACAGCTTCCGAATCCTTCCTTATCCATCTGCGCTACCATATCAAGCACCCGGGTCTTCCTTTCCGGGCCGCCCTGCGGCAACAGGGCAAGATGAGAGACTTTGGCGGATACGAACAGCAGCGCCGAGCTATTCTTACAGGCAGCCACGCAGGCCCCGCACCCGATACAGGTCGCCGCGGCGAAAGAGGCGTCCGCCTTTTCTTTTTCGATAGGTAATGAATTGGCATCCACTGCATTACCTGTATTTACGGAGATGTATCCCCCGGCCTGGATGATCCGGTCGAAGGCGCTCCTGTCTACCATCAGATCCTTGATAACCGGGAAAGCATTGGCCCGCCAGGGTTCGACTACGATCGTATCGCCGTTTTTAAAGGCCCGCATATGCAGCTGGCAGGTCGTGGTGCCCTCCCAGGGGCCGTGAGGCCTGCCATTTATATACATGGAGCACATACCGCAGATTCCTTCCCGGCAGTCATGGTCGAAGGCGATCGGCTCGTTTCCCTCGTGGACCAGGCGTTCGTTTAATACATCGAACATCTCCAGGAAAGACATTTCCGATGAGATATCGTTGACCGTATACGTGTCGAAATGGCCCTTGTCCTGTTTGCTTTTCTGTCTCCAGACCTTCAGGGTCAGGTTCATTGTATAATGTTCCATAACTATCCGGGGTATGCTTTTATTTTCAAATAAATTGATCCTTAGAGACCTTTGAGACCTTTGAGCCTTTTGAGCCCCTTTCGGAGAAATCTGCCTTACTTTCTTACTTGTAACTTCTTTGGCTCGGATGCGCCACATCGAAAACCAATGGCTCCTTGTGCAATTCCCAATTGCCTTCGCCCTTCAGTTCCCATGCCGAAACGAAACAGAAGTGGTCATCGTCCCGTTTGGCTTCTCCTTCTTCGGTCTGCATTTCTTCCCGGAAATGGCCGCCACAGCTCTCCCGCCGGTTTAGAGCATCTATACACATGAGTTCTCCGAGTTCTATAAAGTCCGCGACGCGGCCGGCTTTGTCCAGCTCCGGGTTCATTTCCCGGATTCCGCCGGGTATTCTTACATCACTCCAAAATTCCTTGCGGAGCGCCCGGATCTCCTCGATAGCAGCCTTTAACCCCGCTTCGTTACGCGCCATACCGCATTTTTCCCACATGATCTTTCCGAGGCGTTTATGAAAGCTCTCGACGCTCTGGGAACCATTGATATTCTTCAAAGTATCGATCCTGCCAGCCACCGCTTTTTCGGCTTCTTCAAAAGCCGGGTGAGAGAGGGGTATCTGGCCTGTACGTATTTCATCCGCCAGGTAATTACCGATCGTATAGGGAATCACAAAATAGCCATCCGCCAACCCCTGCATGAGCGCGGAAGCACCCAGGCGGTTGGCGCCGTGATCGCTGAAATTGGCCTCGCCCAACGCATAAAGCCCCGGAACGGTTGTCATCAGCTCATAGTCGACCCAAAGCCCCCCCATGGTATAGTGCACCGCGGGGTAGATCCGCATGGGGGTCGTATAGGGATCCTCACCGGTGATCTTGTTGTACATATCGAAGAGGTTGCCATATTTCTCTTTTACCACCTCGACGCCGTGATGCCGGATCTCTTCCGCGGAAGGATTTTCGATACCGTGTTTGCGGCATTCGATCTTGCCGTAACGCTCTATTGCGGCAGCATAGTCCAGGAATACCGCCTGTTTTGAAGAGCCTACCCCATATCCCGCATCACATCTCTCTTTGGCGGCCCGGGAAGCCACATCGCGGGGAACCAGGTTTCCAAAAGCGGGGTATCTCCTTTCCAGGTAGTAGTCGCGTTCTTCTTCCGGGATATCGGCCGGCTTCCGGGTGTCATTTTGTTTTTTGGGTACCCAGATACGGCCGTCATTGCGAAGGGACTCCGACATCAGGGTCAGTTTCGACTGGTGATCTCCCGTCACGGGAATACAGGTCGGATGTATCTGTGTGAAACAGGGATTGCCGAAGAAAGCGCCTTTCTTATGGGCTTTCCAGGCCGCGGTCACATTGCTGCCCATGGCGTTGGTGGACAGATAGAATACATTTCCGTATCCTCCGCTGCAAAGCAGGACCGCATGACCGAAATGCCTTTCCAATTCACCGGTAACGAGGTTACGGGCGATGATGCCCCGCGCCTTTCCGTCGATCACCACCACGTCCAGCATCTCATGACGGGCATACAACTCGACGTTTCCCAGGGCCACCTGTCTTTCCAGCGCCTGGTAAGCTCCTATCAGCAGCTGCTGCCCGGTCTGGCCAGCCGCGTAAAAGGTTCTCTGTACCTGCGTACCGCCAAAAGAGCGATTGCTCAACAACCCACCGTATTCACGGGCAAAGGGAACTCCCTGGGCCACGCACTGGTCGATAATGCTGGCGCTGACTTCAGCCAGACGGTGAACATTGCCTTCGCGGGCGCGATAGTCACCTCCTTTTATAGTATCATAAAACAGGCGGAAGACGCTGTCCCCGTCATTCTGGTAGTTTTTTGCCGCGTTTATGCCTCCCTGGGCCGCAATGCTATGGGCCCGGCGGGGGGAATCCTGGAAGCAAAATGCCTTCACCTTATATCCCAACTCACCCAAGGAAGCGGCTGCGGAAGCCCCTGCAAGACCCGTTCCCACAATGATCACTTCCAGGTTGCGTTTGTTGGCAGGATTGACCAACTTGACATGTCCTTTGTAATCGTTCCATTTCTGGTCGAGGAGACCTTCCGGAATTTTTGAATTGAGCATGAGTTCTGAATTATATTGATCCTTGTTTCTGTTTAATTACTATTCCCGAACGATTCCTGATCTGCCGTACTTTATCATGCCGGCGCCATCATGATACCCAACCGAAATACATGGATATCGGCATCATGGCAAAACCCAGGGGGACGATAATGGCAAACCCCAATCCGAGGGCATTGATGAGATGGAGATACCGGCTGTTGAAAACACCCAGCGACCGGAAGGCACTTTGGAACCCGTGCATCAGGTGATAGGCCAGGGAAATGCAGCCGAGTACATACAATGCGACCAGCCAGGTATTGCCTGCGAAGGTATCCTTCATCAGCCCGAACAGGTCGTGCATTTCTACACCGTTATAAGTGACTTCATTCATATCCAGGAAACGCGACGGTATCCAAAAATTCCTGAGATGCACGATCAGGAAGAGCAGGATCAGGGTGCCCAGCCAACCCATATACCGGGAGTACCATTTGCTGCCGCTGTTACCCATCGGGACGGCATATCCCACACTCCTCTTCCGGCGGTTCTGGACTTCCAGGGTATAAGCCTGGACGATGTGGAGTACAAAGAATACGAACAGCCCGATTTCCAGGATCCGCATCACCACGGTGCTACCCATAAAATGGGCGGCTACATTGAACATCTGCCCCCCGTCCATTGCCCAGATACAGGCATTCAATCCTACGTGCACGATCAAAAAAGCGATCAGGAATATTCCCGTGAGCCCCATTACAAACTTTTTACCGACCGGAGAAGTGAAGCGTTCTGACCATTTCATGAGTGTATATTTCGGTGTGTATTCGTCTTTAAATCTTACGGGCACGTATCATTTCACGTATCATTTGTTACCGGATACGGAACGTGTTGAATTAACGCGCAAAAATAACACAGGAATGCTTTCAAAATTATTTTGACGAAACTTTTTTATCTTCCTGCATACATTTTGGTTCGGAATCCTTAAACAGCCTTTCTGGGCATCCGAACCTCCTAAATTTCATTATAAATCAAGGTTTATCTATCTTCACCGCCGGAATTGCCGTTAACGGGCATTTATATTACAAAATGCTCATGTGAGGCCATTCGCCGCCATTCACTGGTTAACGGATAAAATTTGCTTCTGGTATGATACCGGGCCGCAGATGAAATTAAAAACCGGTTGGAAGGAATGGAAGAAGGGATAGAAAGGAAGTAGAAGACAAACGAGATACACATCACAAGAGCCGCAGGTAACCGAGCGAAAGCGAAGGTTAGGAACAAGGAAAAGCAAGGAACGAAGCTTTGACGAAGTTCGGCATGCGACCATTGAAAAGACAACTACTACGCATGAAACATGAAGATGATTTTGAAGCCAACCTGGCAGGAGACGATGGACAGAGCGAAGAGAGCAAGACCAGTTGGTTCAAACGGATAAAAAAGGGTATCCTTACCAGTACGGCGGAGAAAAAGGAGACCCCCGAAGGATTGTGGACCAAGTGCCCCAACTGCAACTATATATGCACGGTTACGGAATTGAGGGAAAATTTGTTTGTTTGTCCGAAATGCAACCACCACCATCGCATTGGGAGCTCGGAATATTTTGAGATTCTTTTTAATGACAACCAGTATGAGGTTCTCTTTGAAAATATCCGTTCGAAGGATTTCCTGCATTTTACGGACCTGAAGTCTTATGAGAAGCGGTTGGAGGAGACATGGGCCAAGACGGATATCACGGACTCCATCCGGATCGGTGCAGGAGATGTCAAAGAACACCACATGGTCATTGCCTGTATGGATTTTGAATTTATCGGAGGGTCGCTTGGCAGTGTGATGGGAGAAAGGATCGCAAGATCGGTGGACTATTGCCTGGAACACAAGGCGCCTTTGCTGATCATTTGTAAATCCGGAGGCGCCAGGATGATGGAGAGCGCCTTCTCCCTGATGCAGCTGGCAAAAGTATCCGGAAAACTGTCCCAGTTGACTGATGCAAAGATCCCTTATATATCCCTGCTGACAGATCCTTCTTTCGGGGGCATTTCCGCCTCCTTTGGCATGCTCGGGGACCTGAATATAGCCGAACCGGGAGCCCTGATAGGTTTCGCCGGTCCCCGAGTCATCAAAGAGACCATAAAAAAAGACCTGCCCGAAGGATTTCAACGCAGTGAATTCCTGCTGGAGCATGGATTCCTGGATTTCATCGTCAGCAGGAAGGAACTGAAGGAGAAACTCGCCACTGTCCTGACATTGTTCAAAGGCTGACCATCCAGTCCTTTTTGCGTATAAATTTTTTATGAGCGAAATAAAGAACCGGTCCGCCTATCATGATTATTTCATCGAAGCCAAATACGATGCGGGCATGGTATTGGTGGGAACCGAAGTGAAGTCCATCCGGGAAGGCAAGGTGAATTTCGTGGACAGTTTTTGTACTTTTCATGAAGGGGAGCTTTGGGTGAAGAACATGCATATCGCCGAATATCGTTTCGGGACCACGAATAACCATATTGCCGTTCACGACCGCAAGCTGTTGCTGACAAAAAAAGAGCTTCGAAAGCTGGAATCCAGGATCCGGGAAAAGGGATATACGATCGTCCCTCTGC
The DNA here is from genome assembly GCA_031292515.1 of Puia sp. Classification (GTDB taxonomy): domain Bacteria; phylum Bacteroidota; class Bacteroidia; order Chitinophagales; family Chitinophagaceae; genus Puia. The sequence continues at coordinate 74,745 of JARLGZ010000109.1, forward strand.
GGATCTTTTTCAATGAGAAGGGATACGCCAAACTGGAGCTGGGCCTGGGCAAGGGAAAGAAGCAATATGACAAGCGGGAGACCCTTAAACAACGCGATACAGACAGGGAGATAAAACGCTACCTGAAATAGCCGGTACTCCTTAACAAGCAGGAGGGCCCTTTGGCTCGATTTTTTCTATTATCTTCATGCCTGATGAAAAAAAATATCTACACGTTGAGCCTGGTCCTGATCGTCTTTCAAACACTGCAAGCGCAGAAGACGGCTACCGGATCGTGGTACGGAAGGGCCGATGTCGAAATGGCCGGCATACACAACAATTACCTGACCGAGCTGATCATCCGGCAAAAAGGCAATAAGGTGGATGGAATCTTCGGCTACTATTTCCGGGATAAATACACCAGCTTCTTCGTGCACGGCCATTATAATCCCAAGACTCGCGAGATACGCATCCTGAATATACCGGTCATCTATTTTAATTCCAATTCTACGGTCAACAGCATCGACTGTATTACAAATTTCCAGGGCATCCTCATGGTATCAAAACTGAAGTCTTCACTGAGCGGTTTTTTTTATCGCGATGAGAAGTACAAATATACCTGCCCGGATCTGAGGGTCCATTACACCCTCGACAAAGGCGATCAGAAACAAGACAGTGTTCTATCGAAAGCGACAGCGGGCTCCATGATCTGGAAGCCGCAACCTGATGATGTTGTTGTAAACGCCGCCGAAAACAACAAAGAGGATTCGGCGCTTTCGGCTAACAGGACCGCCGATACCGGTGCAGTAGCCTCAGTTGTCCGCGTGGATTCCACGTCGAATGCCGGTCTCATCGCTGAAAAAACGACGGCGGCCGTGTCCGGGACGACGGCGGTAAGAGTTTCCGGCAAAACCACCGCCACGACACCGGTCACCGGGACAAGGCCCGGATCGACCGGTTCTCCGTCCATCTCTGACACGGGCGCGCGCAGCCAGGTCAAAAGCGATCCCATGGTCGCTTCAACAACAGCGAAAGACATGCCGACTCCGCAACCGGCACCTGCTGTCGATCCGCAGGCCTCGGCCGCAACAAAAGCAAAAGCCGACGCAAAGGCCGCCGCTGAAAAAGCGGCTCAACTGGCCAGGGAGGACGCCAAAAAGATCACAGAGTCCTTTACAAAAAGGAAAAATACACCGGCTGTCGGGAAAGCCCTTGAGGTGGAGACGGACTCTGTACGGGTCAGTTTCTATGACAACGGCGTCATCGACGGAGACAGCATTTCGGTATTCCTGAATCACCGGCTGATCTTGTCACACCAGGAACTCGCCGCCAAGGCGCTGACCATCTATGTCCACCTCGACAGCCTCAAAGAAGTAAACGAGATCAGTATGTTCGCCGAGAACCTCGGAAAATATCCACCCAATACGGCCCTCATGGTAGTTACCGATGGCATCAAACGGTATGAGGTATTTATGAGCAGCAGCCTGACCCAGAATGCTTCGATCCAGCTTAGACGGAAACAACAGTGAGTAGTCAATAGTGAATAGTCACTACTCACCGAACAAGTCCCCCTGGCTATCGTCCTTGGGTTTTTCGGGTTTTTGCCCCCATTCCACTTCCACGCTCTTGCTGAAGTCGAATAATTTGCTGCCGACGGCTTTCCAGCCCATGACCTCTACAAAGCCGGCGATCTTTATTTTTTGGCTTTTCGCCTGGGCGCCCCTGCCGGATTTTATCACCGCCACGGGTTCGGGATGCGTCGTTACGGCTTCCAACCGGTTCCCCTCTCCTTCCTTTATGAACAGGAATTTATTGTGCAGGGTCGTCGTTTCGATCTTGAACCGTTTTACATTGAATTGCAGTTTCTCGTTGTCCAGGTAGATCGCGGTTATAATGCGTTCGGGATCGAATTTCTCCATAGTGATGATCTTGTCGGCATCGAAACGCTGCGTCAGCTCGGTGTCGGTGATCTCATAACTGCCGTCGTTGTAGATCACGAGCAGTCTTTCCTCTGTTTCAAAACTGCCCAGATATTCGCCTTTGCTTTCCGTGTTCAATCTCCCGAAGGTAGCGTCAAACCATATCTTTCTGCCACTTAGCGTCGACTTGCCTGCCTCCTTAAATTTGACGCTTTTGATGGCGTACTTGGATACCTGGTTGCCGAGGCTGCTCCTACCTTTTATCTCCAGGCTTTCGAAATAGAAGTCAAACTCCTTGATACGGGCGGGGCTGTTCGGGCTTAGCAGAATTTTTACGACTTCCGCTTCGCCATTGGGGTTGGCGCTGAAATAATGTACCCGGCTTTTCTCTTCCCCCTTGGTCAGATCGTATTCCTTATCCCGGGTAACGCCTGTCACGTTGAAACGCTTGGCATAGCTGATAGCGGTTTTCCCATCCACATAGATCATATTATAAGTGGTCCGTTCGTCATTTTTGCGGAAAACAGCGATATGGATGATGTCTTTGCCGATAAATGCTTTATCGGCCACCTTTACCACCTTCATCTTCCCCGCCTTTGTGAAGGCGATGATATCGTCCAGGTCCGAACAGTCGGCGACAAATTCGTCCTTTTTCAAACCCGTGCCGATAAAGCCTTCGGCCTTGTTCACATACAGCTTCACATTGGCAATAGCCACCTGCTGTGCCTGGATCGCTTCGAAAAGACGGATCTCGGTTTTGCGCTCGCGACCCTTGCCATATTTTTTCAACAGGTTTTCGTAGTAGGCGATCGTAAAATCCACGAGATTATTCAGATCGTGTCTGACCTGACGGATTTCCGCCTCCAGTCCTTTTATCTGGGCGTTCAACTCATCGATATCCAGCTTGTAGATCCTCCTGACCGGTTTCTCGGTGAGTTTTACGATGTCTTCCCGGCTGATATCCTTCTTCAGTTGTTTACGGAAGGGCTCGAAGGCTTTCGCAATTGCGCTGAGGACTTTCTCCCAGGTCTCATGTTTTTTCTCCAGTTCCTTATAGATCTTCTCCTCGAAGAATATCTTTTCCAGCGAGGTGAAATGCCATTTCTCCTGCAACTCGGCCAGTTTGATCTCCAGTTCCCTTTTCAGCAGGTCCTTTGTCTTGTCGACGGAAAGGGTGAGAAGTTCCCGGACGCCCAGGAACTGGGGCTTCTGATCGGTTATCACGCAGGCGTTCGGGGATATGCTGACTTCGCAGTCCGTAAAAGCATAGAGCGCATCGATCGTGATGTCCGGGGAAATACCCGGCGCGAGGTCCACCTGGATCTCGACTTCGGCGGCTGTATTATCCGTTACTTTTTTGACCTTTATCTTGCCCTGGTCATTGGCCTTGATGATCGAATCTATCAACGTAGTCGTAGTGACCCCATAAGGGACATCCTTTATGAGCAGCGTCTTCTTATCAGACTCTTCGATCCGTGTCCGGACTCTTACCTTGCCCCCCCGCTTTCCGTCGTTGTAATTGGTGGTATCGATCATGCCGCCCGTCTGGAAATCCGGGTACAACTCGAATTTTTTCCCGCGCAGGTATTTCACTGCCGCGTCGCATAATTCACAGAAATTATGCGGGAGGATTTTGGTTGCCAACCCCACCGCAATCCCTTCGGCGCCATGCGCCAGGAGCAGGGGGAATTTCATAGGAAGAGTGACCGGCTCGTTCTTACGGCCATCGTAACTCAGCTGCCATTCCGTGGTCTTGGCGTTGAAGGCGATCTCAAGGGCGAACTTGCTTAGCCGGGCCTCTATATACCGTGAGGCAGCCGCGTCGTCACCCGTGCGGACATCACCCCAGTTGCCCTGTGTCTCGATCAGCAGATCTTTCTGACCCATGTTCACCAGGGCCTCGCCGATGCTGGCATCGCCATGCGGGTGATATTGCATGCTTTGGCCGATGATGTTCGCTACTTTGTTAAACCGGCCGTCATCCATTTCTTTCATTGCATGAAGGATGCGGCGCTGTACGGGTTTCAGACCATCTTCTACGGCAGGAACGGCCCTTTCCAGGATCACATAGGACGCATAATCCAGGAACCAGCTCTTGTATTGTCCCGTGACGCCGGATACATTCTCATGAAAATCATCTGCAATTTTACTCTTGGCCATGTATATTATTTTTTGAACTTCTCTCTGAATTCCCCTGTTTTACGTTTTGCAAAATCGACTCATGCTTCATACAATTCCAAAGGCTGGCCGTTTGGATCATTGAAAAAAGTGAATTTTTTGCCAGTCCATTCGTCCACCCTGATATCCTGTACCTCTACGCCCTTTGCGCGCAAACCAGCCGCGGACTCCTCGACATTTTCGACGGCGAAAGCCAGGTGCCGGAGCCCCTTGGCCTCCGGATAGGCACTCCGTTCGCGAAAATCCGGAAACGAGAATAACTCGATCTGGTAAAGACCATTCACGGTAAGGTCGAGTTTGTAGGAGTCCCTCTCCTTCCGATAGACTTCCCGCAGGATCCCGAATCCCAGTATCTCCGTATAGAAATGCCGGCTCTCGGCATAATTGCCGGTAATGATCGCAATATGATGAATGGCCTTTATGTTCATGATCGTGCTTTCCGGATTATTTGTTTCTGACAAGTTTTTTCTCATTATGCTTACTTCCCCGGAATCCCGCTATCCGGGAAGGCTTCTTTCCCAATTTTGCCCAAATGGGTAAAAGGGAACCCTTCGAAATATTTCAGACCGTATCCCATCATCCGGTCCATGGACGAATGTCCGAAAAGGATCACTCCCGCCAGTTCCATGACCGCGTGGTTTCCCAGTGCCCCCGCAAGATAGACTATGATCGCGATACCTTTATGGTGCGCCAGATTATAGAGGATCGCCCCCACCCGGCTGTCGATCGCATATCCGACCATACTGATATCCGGCGAAAGTATCAGGACAGGGTACCACCACCAGGCAAAGGGTAGCTGACAAAACCCCGCAATGCTCAGCAGGAGCATGCCCGCTTCTTCCAATTTTAATATTGTCTTCATGTTTGAGCTGTTCTTCATTTTCGGGCTCCTGCCGCTCTCTTTATTCCGATAATCCCTGTCTGCCCGGTACTCACTGCACACCGGTACTCACTGCACATTAGTGACTGCCAATTACTCATGAGTTGTTACTCGTTACTCATTAGTCATTACTCATTAGTCATTGCCGACCATTCACTATCTCACCTTTATTCCCGTCGTCTCCACCCCTTCCTGGCGGAAGATCATCTTTTCAAGCCTCCCGGTGGCCCCTTTTACAAACTCGATCCGGGTATCCACCCCTTTCATAAAAAATAAGTTGTCTTTTTCCGCAAACATTTCATTCTTCCCCTGGCCAGGTGCGGCGGCCATCAACTCTCCGTTTTCCAGCGTGATGGTGATGCTGAATTCGGCCGAGAACCTGTATTCGCCGACATACTGGCTCAGCACAGCGGTGTCCGGTACAATTTCCTGTCTGGGCTCCGGGAAATCATAGGGCCGGTCATTCAGGATCGCGTCGATGTTCTCCCCGATCCTGGGAAGGTCCGGCGCGCCGGTATTGTCAAGGAGGATGATGCAGGTCTCACTTGCCGGGATATGCGCCATAAAGCAGGAAAACCCTGAAATAGTTCCTCCATGCATCATCACTATTGAGCCGAAAGTGGTGTCGACAAACCATCCGTACCCATACTTTGACCGGTGAGGGGTAAAAGCCTGCTTAAGAGAGGTATCGCTCAGTATCCGGTGACCGTATAAGCTGCGATCCCATTTATACAGGTCCGCCGCCGTGCTGTAGAGGCCACCCGCGGCATAGGACAACGACGAATCCACGACCGTCGCCGGCTCGTTGACCGTTGCGCTGAGTTTACGATAGCCGATGGCCTTGCCGGCGCTCTTCAGGGCGTGGAAATCGAATCCTGAATGATCCATGCCCAGCGGGACCAGGATCCGCTCCCTCACCGCCCGGAAATAGGATCGGCCCGTAACCTTCTCAATAACGGCTCCCAGCAGGACATAGCCCGAATTACTATAGCTGAAGGAGGTACCCGGCTGAAAATCCAGTGGCCTGCTCTTGATATAGGCGATCAGGCTGTCCAGCGTGATCGGCCTTTCCGCGGCCCTCCGCATAAAAGATTCGTCGTTCGTATAACTAAAGATACCGGCGGTATGAGCCAGCAGCATTTCAAGGGTAATTTTGTCGCCCTCCGGATAACCTGGAATATATTTCGACAAAGGATCCTGTATCGCCAGTTTTTTCTCATCCTGCAGCTGAAGGATGATGGCCGCCGTGAATTGTTTGGTCAGCGAGCCAGTCTGAAAAATGGTATTTGGCGTGTTGAGCGTCCCCGTCTTCACATTTTGAAGACCATACCCCTTTTGCAGGAGCAGGGCGCCTTTGCTGCCGACCAGGGCTACGCCGTTAAACGAACGCTGCATGGAATAGGCTTTCAGCAGTTCATCCACCATCTCGGGAATGGTCTGTGAAATACCCCGACCCGGGGAAATCATCAGGAATGCCAATATATAAACCCGGATCGTCACAGATAAAACACATGGTTTTGACTTCAGGTTTGACTTCAGGTTTGACTTCAGGTTTGACTTCATTTTATGCAGGCATCGCATCGTTTGCGGTTTGAGCGGTCTTCGATTTCACCTCAAAGTCTTTCACTCCTTTCAGCTCTCCCTGGGTGTCGATCTGGCCGGTCTGTGCCAACCATTTCAGTCTCCATAGTACGTAGGCTTCGCCGGCCGTGTTCCTGGATTTCGTAAGAAACTGATGGATGAGTTTCCCTGCCTTTATCCAGTCTCCGGTTATGAACTTCTTCAGGTCCTCGTCATAGTAGTCATAGTCGTATTGGACCAGTTTTTTTCCGCCTTCCAATATGCGCACCCCCTTGTCTTCATTACAGAGCCGGAACCATTCATCCGGATCGATTTCAAATTCGCTCAGCGTCACCTGCCTTGCCAATTTGCGGGCCTTTAGAAACTCCCTTGCGGGGATATCGTGGAGATTGACCGGGTAAAAAAGTTGTCCTTTTTCATTGATAAACGGGAGATTGTTGAGATAGAGGATGAAAACCCGGCCCTGGAAATCCCTTAGCTGGCTCATGAGCCAGTAATATCCGCTTACATCATGTTTGTTTTGGGCCGCCCATATCCAGCAGACTTCCTGAGGATCCTCCCGGAGCCTTTCGACCAGCCCCGCGACAGTCTTCTGATCGTCGGGACCGGTGGCGTCCTCTGCCGGTCCTTCCTGTTCTCCACCCGTCAGCACCGCTCGCCACCATTGTTTCCGGGTTTCGATTCCCTCCGGGGTATAGATACCCATCAGGGGACCCAGGGCGAAATCATCCCCGATCCTGATCACGTCTCCCTGTACCGAACCTTCCAGCTCGAAGGATTTTCTTAAAACTTCTGCGTCATTCGCTTGAAAAACAACATGGATCATCGTGTCTTCGGATTTATTTCTTTTTTGTGTTTTTACCTTTACTGCTTTTCATCTCTTCCTGTTCGTTAAAACAACACGGTGTTAAAACAACACGGTTAGACTACTCTATTTCGCCGGTTCCTCTTCGACCAGGTCCTGCTCGACGCGGAGGTTATTGATGATGAATTCCTGGCGTTCCTGGGTATTTTTACCCATATAATACTCCAATATCTGCTGGATATGCGTCTCCGGCATGACCATGACCGGTTCCTTGCGCATATCGGCGCCGATAAAACGTGCAAACTCATCCGGTGAAATCTCTCCCAATCCTTTGAATCGCGTGATCTCCGGTTTGCTGCCCAGTTTTTTTACGGCTTCCTGCTTCTCCGTCTCATCGTAACAATAGATCGTCTCCTGTTTATTACGTACCCGGAAAAGAGGCGTTTCCAGGATATAGACATGGCCGTTCTTGACGAGGTCGGGGAAAAACTGCAGAAAGAAGGTCATCAGCAATAAGCGGATATGCATTCCATCGACGTCGGCGTCCGTGGCGATCACGATATTGTTATAGCGCAATCCCTCTATGCCGTCTTCGACATTCAATGCATGCTGGAGGAGATTGAACTCTTCGTTCTCATAGACGACTTTTTTGGTCAGCCCGAAACAGTTCAGGGGCTTTCCACGCAGGCTGAAGACAGCCTGTCTCTCGACATCCCTGGCCTTTGTGATGGAGCCGCTCGCCGAATCTCCTTCCGTAATAAATACAGTGCTCTCTTTTTGCTTCTCCAGGATCGTTTCCTTGTCTTTTCCCGTCGCTTCATCATTCAGGTGAAAACGGCAATCACGCAGTTTACGATTGTGAAGATTGGCTTTTTTTGCACGTTCGTTGGCGAGCTTCTTGATGCCGGCCAGTTCTTTGCGTTCCCTTTCGCTTTGTTCGATTCTCTTTTTCAGGGAATCCGCAGTCGTTGGGTTCTTGTGGAGATAATTGTCCAGTTCTTTGGCCAGGAAATCATACACGAAATTCTTCATGCTGATACCTCCTTCCGACATGTACTGGCTTCCCAGCTTTGTCTTTGTCTGAGACTCGAAGACGGGCTCCACTACTCTTATGGAAACGGCCGCCACAATGCTTTGCCTGATATCGGACGCCTCATAATCTTTCTTATAGAAATCGCGGATGACCTTCACAAAGGCCTCGCGGAATGCCTGCTGATGGGTTCCTCCCTGTGTGGTATATTGGCCGTTTACGAAACTGAAAATCTCCTCCCCATAGTCGCCATTATGCGTAATCGCCATTTCCGCATCCTCCCCTTTCAGGTGGATGATCGGATACCGCAGCTCGTCTTCGTTGGTACGGCGCTGAAGAAGGTCCAGCAAGCCGTTCTTCGAGACATATTTTTTGCCGTTGAAGTTGATGATGAGACCGGCATTCAGAAAACAGTAATTCCAGAACTGGTTGTCCAGGTATTCATGAAGGAAGTGGAAGTTCTTGAAAACCGTTTCATCCGGGACAAACGTGACCAGGGTACCGTTGGGCTCCTGTGTCTTCGTCTCCTTATGCTCCTTTACGAGGATCCCCTTTGCGAACTCGGCCGTTTTCTCTTTGCCTTCCCGGAAAGCCGTGACCTTGAAAAAATTGCTCAGCGCATTGACGGCCTTGGTTCCCACACCGTTCAACCCAACCGATTTTTGAAAGGCCTTGCTATCGTATTTGGCGCCTGTATTGATCTTGCTGACGACGTCGACGACTTTTCCAAGCGGAATGCCCCGGCCAAAGTCTCGTATCGTAACCGTCTTCTGCTCAATGGTGACATCTACCTGTTTGCCATAACCCATCGTATGTTCATCGATACAGTTGTCGATGACCTCTTTGATCAGTACATAGATTCCATCATCGGCGCTGCTTCCATCGCCGAGCTTGCCGATATACATGCCGGGACGCAAGCGGATATGCTCGCGCCAGTCGAGGCTCCGGATACTGTCTTCCGTGTAGTCAAATAAAGATTGTTTTTCTGCCATAGGATGTCTCCTTCCCCTTAGTACAACCGGGAAAACGATTTTAAATATTGATAATCAATTAAATAAGCCAAACTAAGATAAATCAAACCGGACAAATATAATCAATGGAGATCACAGACGGGTTTTTCGATTTACTCACACTGTGAATAAAATGGGTTTCCTAATTTCGCGCATGGCAGAAAAATTATTGACCCTTCACCAGGTATCCGTACAACTGGGAGGTATTTCGGTTCTCGATTCCATTGACTTTACGCTGCACCCGGGTGAGCAATGGGCGCTTACGGGACCTTCCGGCAGTGGCAAGACCGTTCTGGCCCACACCTTGATGGGGCGACATTTTCATTCGGGCGAAGTGATCAGCGGTTCCCTGAAAATAGCGATCGTCGAACAGCAACACCGCTTTAAGAACCTGGTAGCCACCGAAGACCTCTACTACCAGCAACGTTTTAACGCTTCGGATGCTGACAGGACCCCTACCGTCCGGCAGGAGCTGCAGGAATATGGTTTCACCGACGTGTCGGCAAATGCCGGGTGGCTGGATTTGCTGCACGTGCGTCCCTTGCTCTCCAAACCCCTCATACAGCTTTCCAACGGCGAGAATAAGCGGGTCCAGCTGGCCATCGCTCTTTCCGGCAACCCCGGGCTGCTGATCCTGGACAATCCTTTTCTTGGTCTGGATGTCGAAGGCCGGGAGATTCTCCGCGGGATTATGGGCACGATCGGCTCAAAAGGCATTTCCCTGCTGTTGATCACTTCCCCGCACGAAATACCCGAAGCCATTACGCATGTGGCTGTACTGGAAAAAGGCCGGCTCATGACCTATAAAAAAGAAGATTTCCCGCTTCCCCCGGCTCCCCGGGAAGAGGAGAAACTGGATGCCGGGCTGCTGGAAGGACTGCGCCTGCTGACGCAACCGGGCTCGGCAGGGGACGATTTCTCGATAGCCGTCGGTATGAGCCAGGTCACGGTCCGCTATGGCGACGCAGTCATCCTCGATCATATCGATTGGGAAGTCAGGAAAGGCGAGAAATGGAATCTCTCGGGTCCCAACGGGGCCGGGAAGTCGACGATCCTCAGTCTTATCACGGCCGATAACCCACAGGCTTATGCCAACGAAATCATCCTTTTCGATCGCAGGAGAGGATCAGGGGAAAGCATCTGGGATATCAAAAAAAAGATCGGCTTCGTCTCCCCGGAACTTCATCTTTATTTCGACTACAGCGCGACCTGTTTTGAGGTGATCGCCTCCGGTCTCTTCGACACGATCGGTCTTTTCCGCACACTTAGCAGCGGGCAGGAAGACAACGTGCTTTTATGGATGCAACTGCTCCAGATACAGGAACTGCGGTCCCGCCGGCTTTCTCTCTTGTCTACCGGTCAGCAGCGAATGGTGTTGCTTGCCCGCGCGCTAATAAAAAATCCACCGTTGCTGATTCTCGACGAACCCTGCCAGGGGCTGGATGATGAACAGATCCGGCATTTCAGAAGCCTGATCGATCAGCTCTGTGAGGCCTTCGATACCACCCTGATCTATGTGAGCCACTACCAGCCGGAAATCCCCTCCTGTGTCGACCATTTCCTCCGGCTAAAAGAGGGGAAGCGGCAACTTTGAATGACGAACGGCTCCTCATCTAGGCGAGGCATCCCTATCGGAATACTGCAAAGGACGGTATATTGGTTTCGGATGGACAGTTGCCGGACACGGGTATGACCCGGCTGGAAAAATGAGCCATCATCCCGGAAAATGCTTCTTCATCGCTATCGGATAATCTGCAAGCGCGGTTTCGGGCGCCTCGATTTCCGGGTGCCACATCTTCTCCCATTCAAAACTGAAATAGCCTTTATAACCTCCTGCCCACAGCGCGTCGATGGCGGCAAAGATCGGGGATTCGCCTTGCCCGAGGCGGGTGTACTGCTCTTTGCCATCTATCATTCTCCCATCTTTTATATGTGTATGACGGATGTAGTTTTTGAGGTTCTGATAGACTTCGGCCGGCGGCTCTTTCGTCACCGACCACATATTGAATATATCCCAGACCATGCCTACATGCTCATGGGCGGCAGCGTCCATGATCTTTTTCAGATCCGCGCTGTATACAAGTTCACCGTGTGATTCCATCAGGACCGTTACCTGCGTATTGGCGGCATACTCCCCCAATTCCCGCAACCCTTTTACGATCAACCCGATTGTCGTATCGCGGTCCTGGTCTTTTGGAAGGTTGTTGGGAAAAACCCGTATAAAGGGGCAGGACAGTTTTTCGGCCAGATCGATAAAACGCCTGGCGTCATCCAGGTTTTTCTTTCTTTCGACCGGATCGGCATGATGCATTTGGGCAGAGGATCCCAGATCGACAAAATGGAGGCCTTTCGACTTCATGAGCTTCAGGGTAGCGGAGATATTCTCCGGGCTGCTGAATTCGGGGCATTGGGGGAGGTCCAGTTGGCGCAATATTCCGCGCATTTCAATGCCCTGGTAGTCATTGGCAGCTGCAAACGAGACAATCTGCGGGAACCCCCAGTCCGGACATCCAAGCGTCGAAAAAGACAGGGGAGGTATTCTCTTTTTCAGGCTTTTCCTTTCCGCCAGGATACCGGTCATGGGCGCCCCCGCCAGCGCCATGCCCAGCAGGCCTCCACCCAGTTTCATAAACCCTCTTCTTTTTAAAGGCTGTTTCATCGGTTATCGGTTATTCGTTTTTCAATTAATCATTCCGGTTGATTGAATTTTTCCGTCTTGCGCAGCCCTCGCCCGACACGGCCGCGGTTATAAGAGAATTTTCTTGCCCTCTATAGCGGATTTGCGGGCGGCTTCCAGGATTCTCACGACAATCAGGTTGTTTTCGAGGGAAGAGAGATCATTATCCGGGTGGATCACGCCTCTCAGCAGGTCTGCGATGTAGGGAAAGTTTTCGGTGTAGACAGCTGGTTTTACCGTCACCTCTTCATACCGGTCATTCAATCTTTCCTGCAGGACACTGCTGTTCAATGCATGGAAATACCCCGTGCGCCCGAATACTTCCAGGTCTTTTATACTGAAGGGCCAGTTCCAGGAAGCTTCTATGATACCGGTGGCGTCGGGGTATTCCAGCAGGATGGTCGCGTCGTCTTCTACCTTGGGATAGACGTCCGGTTTGATATGATGTACGATTGCCGTCACCGATATCGGCGCCTGCCCATTCATCAGCCAGGTCATCAGGTTGGCTCCGTAACATCCAAAATCATAAAGTGCTCCCGCCCCGTTCTTAGCCGGATCTGTAAGCCATTTCAGAAAGTCGGGGCTGCAGCCGATCTCTTTGGGTCCCTGATGTCCGTCATGGACGATCATTTTGCGGATCTCCCCGATCGCTTGCGGCGTGCGGGTCTCGGCATAAATCTGTTGGTTGGTCGGATACCAGGTGGTCTCATAGTTAGTCAACAGCTGGATATGATAACGGCGCGCGAGTTCCGCCATCCGGTTTGCCTGTTTCGAATCGACAGCCAACGGCTTCTCTACCATCACGGATATCCCCCTGGGCGCGCAGGCCTCCACAACCGCCAGGTGATCGACGGTCGCATTATATGCCAGCACGGCGTCCGGTTTGATGTGTTCCAGCATAGCGGCCACGCTGGTATAAAACAATGAATCAGGCAGCTGATAGGCTTTTTTATAGCGTTCTACCAACCGCGGGTCGGGTTCTGCGATTCCAGCAATCAGGATCTTCCCCTTCTTATAACTGGACAGCAGGCCATATACGTGGTCATGATTCAGGCCGGCGATACCCACCCGGAGCGGCTGAGCACTGCTCCTGTCAACCAGGAGCAAAATCGCGGCGGAAAGCAGAAAGATAGTCGTTAGCGGCGTTTTTCCCATCTTCGAACATTTACCCGTAAAAAGTAGGATTTTTCCCGGAAACCGTAAAAGATATCGGGCGAAGGAGCAGGGAATCTTGCACTTCTCGTATATAATTAAATGATTATCAATTAATTGAGATTAAGTTATGGTGAATTCCGTCCCTCGAAACGGCGCCACGTTCCGTTATTCCTAAAATTCGTACCTTTGTGAGGTCTCTGCAGGATATTTTATCCAGTCTAACCCGGGACAGAGCAACTGTCAGCGTACTTACTACCCCCATTAATTTCTACGACCAGCCCATTATTTCTTTTTAAATGATCTTTAAAATTGTGATGTATGTATTCGTATGCGTTGTTAGAAAAAGGTTGCTATTACCTGATCCAGGAGAAAGAAGAAGGGCCCATCGGTTTGATCAGAGTGAACATGGAGACCGATCAGTGCATGTATGTATCAAAATACAATGATACGACCCTGATCGAGTGGAAGAAGAAGACGGAGCCGATATTCGATATTCTGGAATTGCTGGGTGATGAAAAAGTGAAGACCTGGGAAGCCATTTATAATGACAACCAGGGGACGACCTATAACTATGAAGAGGATGAAGAATAAGTAAGAGGGATGAGGATTTGGCCGGCCGAAGGAGGAATCGGGAAAGCTGACATAGCAGACGCCTGCAAAACCGTCAGGCCTCGGCCGGGCGTCGGATCCCGTAACCCCAGAGGCCCAGGCTGGTAATAAAGGCGGATAAGGAGAGACTGATATAATAGAGCAGGAAGCTGTCGGCATTATCGGCTTTATAGTCGTGCAGCTGGCTGAATATATATATGATCAGAAAGCCGCTGTATGCGAAAAGAAGAGCAGCGTAAATGAATACCAGCGATGTCTCGAAATGACTATGCTCGACGTTCTTCATATATTCAAGTATCCCGGCCACGCAAAACAGCATTACCAGCAGCAGGCCTATTCCGATAATGATCGAAGCCGATTCGAAATTATATCCCCTCCGGTCCAGTATCGCCACTTCAAAAGCGGTGAACAGCACCCCTGTCAGTAGAATTATCTTACGTTTTATACCCCTCGAGGCGAAGAAAAATATCGTCAGCACCAGGGGAGTATCCAACAGGCTGTACAGGAAGATCATGCCTGAGCGGAGCCCCGGTCCGCCAGATGAAGAAAAGAGATGCAGGGAAGGAATGTTCACAAGACCATTGGCGAGCCAGTAAATGCCGATCATGATATATACCTTGTCCTGGCGCATTTTTTTCCGGCAGAGGAATAAGAATGGAATAAAACACAGGCATACAGCAATATTGGACGCAAGGGCAACCATCACCGAAAATAGACCGGTTTTCAAAGGATAGATGTTTGATCATAAAGCGAAAAAGAGGGGCATTTTATTATTGGTAAAACTACTCTGTTTTATACATAAATTACGGAAAATCCGTCAGATACGAGCCTGCATGTGATGACGTTCCGATTGTAACCGATTGAATTCTGAGTTGTTCCAGGGAATGAGGGGATTCTCTGAATTTTCTTAGCCCGGAGGCAATGCCGGGAATGCATTAAATTGCATGTTGAACCAGAAATACCCATAGCTTGATCGCACAGCAGACCATACAACAGATATTAAGCAGGATCGATATCATCGAGATCATCGGGGGATTTGTCAAATTGAAGAAACGAGGCGCCAATTATATGGGTCTGTGCCCTTTCCACAACGAGAAGAGCCCTTCCTTTACCGTATCCCCGGCCAAGGAGATCTACAAATGTTTCGGTTGCGGCCGCAGCGGCAATTCCATTGGTTTTCTGATGGAGCATGAGAAATATTCTTATGTGGAGGCTTTGCGATGGCTGGCCGCTAAATATAATGTCGAGATCGAGGAAAAGGAGGCCAGCCCCGAAGTCAGACTCCAGCAACAGGTCGCAGACAGCTTATATATCATCAACGGCTTTGCCCAGAGATATTTTGCCGATATTTTATTCAATAACGAACAGGGACAGGATATCGGTCTCAGCTACCTGCGGGAAAGGGGGTTCCGGGATGAGATCCTGCATAAATTCCAGGTGGGATATTGCCTGGAACAACGCGATGCGTTTGCCAGGGAGGCATTAGCAGCACAGTACAACCCGGAATATCTGCAGCGGAGTGGTCTGGTGGTGCTAAGGGACGAAAAATTGCTCGACAATTATCGTGGACGCATCATTTTCCCCGTCCATAACCAATCCGGCAAGACCATCGGATTTGGCGCCCGCATTATAAAAAGCAATGACAGGGCTCCGAAATATATCAACACACCCGAGAATGAACTCTATGTAAAAAGCAGGATTCTGTACGGGTCCTATTTTGCCAGGCAAGCCATCGACAAACACGACGAATGCCTGTTGGTAGAGGGCTATACGGATGTGCTTTCCCTTCATCAGGCAGGCATCGAAAATGTGGTTGCCAGCGGAGGCACTTCTCTCACGGTCGATCAGCTGAGGCTGATAAAGAAATATACCAATCATCTCACGATTATTTATGACGGTGATTCGGCGGGTATTAAGGCCGCACTAAGAGGGTTGGACATGGCCCTCGAAGAAAGCCTGGATGTGAAGCTTGTGCTGATCCCCGACAGGGAGGACCCGGACAGCTATGTACGGAAAGTGGGTGCCGCGGCTTTCAGGGATTTTGTCGATACCCACAAAAAGGATTTTATCCTTTTCCAGCTGGAAGTATCCCTGAAAGACGCGGCAAACGATACCAGCAAAAAAGCCGCAGTTGTCAACCAGGTTGCCGAGACCATTGCGCGGATCAATAAAGCGGAAGACTTTACAAAACAGCAGGATTACATCCGTCAGTGCGCCGAGCTGCTCAGGATCGAAGAAGCAGGTCTTCATACGCTTGTCAACAAGTTCATCCGGGAACGTATTGCCAAACAGGAGAACCGCTCACGGAACGCGGAGCCCGCCGATCTATCCGCGGAACAAACGTCTCAGCAGGCCATTCCGGAAGATGATGAAACGCTCAATCTCCTGCACAAGGATGAACAGCAGGAGCGGGGTATGGTCCGCTCGCTGCTTGAATTTGGCAATAAGA
Source organism: Puia sp. (assembly GCA_031292515.1). Classification (GTDB taxonomy): domain Bacteria; phylum Bacteroidota; class Bacteroidia; order Chitinophagales; family Chitinophagaceae; genus Puia. The sequence goes on from JARLGZ010000109.1 coordinate 91,017, forward strand.
TATGGGATGAGCATGGCAGCGTGGCCGATTTCCTGCTGGCGGAGTTCAGCGATACCGATATGATCGACAACAAGCAATTGGTCAGGATCCTGGAAGCCTATCGGACCCTGTATGCGGAGGGGGCGGAACCGGGCGTTAAAGACTTCCTGTATCACGAGGATCCCGTGCTCAGTGCGCTCGTGGTGGCCATTATGGATGTTAATTATGAGATCAGCCACAATTGGAAGGAACATTTCGAGGGCCGGCTGCCTACCCGGGAAGACCTTTACAAGGAAGAAGTCCAGTCGACGCTCAACTACCTGAAGCTGCGTAAGATCAAACGTATGATGGCCGTCAACCAAAAAGACCTGGAAAACCCGCATACCTCCGAGGAGCAGCTGATGTTGATAAGAACTCATCAGCATCTAAAAAATCTTGAAAGGGAATTATTGCATCACCTTGGCACCGTGATCGTCAAATAGATCCGCCGGAAGACCGGTCATTCCTTTGTGCGCTTGCCACAGGTGTCTCTCACAATGCGCCACCATCAAACGAAGATTGTCGCCCAGGCTGAGCTTTAGAAGCCGGGTAGAGGCGAGCGGAATCCTGATCCTTTCCAGGTCCTTCGTACGGGCGTGCAAAAGGATGTCGTAAAGCATATCCAGGTGCTGGAGAAAACGGTGCAAAACATCATGACCGTCCAGGCGGGTAGAAACAGGACGAAGGAATTTGGCAGCCTTTATTTTAAAGACGGTGCCATCGGGCCTGGGCATTGTTCTTGCATAGACCCAGTCACCCAGCCAGCCGCTTTTAAATTTCTCTACCTTGCTGTCGGGGCTGTCCGCCTTTATATCCGGAGCCTTGGTGATCCTGGCCATGATATGGCCGATGTAAATGTTGTGATTGATATTCAAATGTTCGAAGACTTCGGCGATACTCCATTTTTCGGGGGCCGGTTTGTGATTTAACTGTTCGTTACTCAACCGGAGAAAAGGCTGTGTCCTGGCTTTAATAAGCTCTGTCCTGTCTAATAACTCGGTTAGAAGACTTTGCTTGCTAAAGACTGACATGCGAATAACTTAAAAGCATTTCTCGTTAGATGATATATAAACGGAGGGCGATGCCCCCTATTGCACAGGCGTTGAATGTTGAAATAGCCAATGCCCGCAGAAGACGGTCAAAGATAGGAAATGCGCTCTTTGAAGCTCAAAATAGAAAAAAAATTACCCAGTTACCTTAAATGTATCTTATCTATTCGACCTCTACGGCCTTTGCGAATCGAAGGGCCGTCCAGACATGATCCAGGGCCACCTGGCTGGTGCCCTGGTAGCCGGCGCAGGCCAGGCATTCCCAGCTGCAATCCCTGTTTAATGTCGTCGCGATCTTGGAGGTGCTTTTGGGATAAGCCACCCAGAATTTTGCTTCCTCGCGCAGGGAAGGGAGCACCTCTTTTACAATCGATCTCAGTTGCTGCTCATTGACCGCAAATACAAGGGCAAAATCAATCTTCCTGATCTTCAGCAATGGTGTCAGGTTCTTAGCAAATGCCAGCTTGACAAACTGTTTTTCTATGGAGGATGGCAGGCCCTGGATTAGCAGGTTCTTTTCATCCTGAAGCTGAAGTTTCTCCAAAAAATTCTGGGACATGCCTCTGGGTTTTTATTTTTTCAACGTGACCCTAAATAGGTTTGCGGATCGCAAAACTAAAAAAAGGAATCGGCTGGTGCAAATTTTCATTGCTTTCCTGCCGGATTTGGCGGTTTTTACCGGGGTTGTCTGCGTTGACGCCGTCTGTCCCGGTATTTGAGGATAGGAATCTTGCTTTCGCTGCCCTTTAAAAGGCGGCTGATGTTCTTCTGATGGGTAAGAATGACGAGTAACGCCACTGCAATGGCAAATCCCCTGTACAAAGTCTCTTTGGCGTCGAATATATACAGGATGAAAACGGCGAAAGCCACACTGGCGAGTATCGAACTAAGCGATATAAAACGGGTCAGATATAACACCAGGAGGAAAACACATACGCTGCAAAAAGCCACTATCGGCTGGATAGCCAGGATCATCCCAAACAAGGTAGCCACCCCTTTCCCGCCTCTGAATTCCGCCCAGATCGGAAAAATATGACCTATCACTGCTGCCAGACCCAGCCCGATCATGAAATTCGTCCTGTTCCATTCGTCATGCAAATAATAAGGCAGGAGTACATAGAGACCGGTCGCCAACAGCCCTTTCAGCACATCGACAGCCATTACAAAACTCCCCCAGCGGGAACCCAGTACCCGGAAAGTGTTGGTCGCCCCGGCATTTCCGCTGCCGTATTCGCGGATATCGATTTCAAAAAAATACCTGCTAACCCATACTGCTGTTGGAATGGACCCAATCAAATAGGCTAACAGTATCAGCAGAACCTCTTTCATCCGATCAGTTTATTATCCGACAACCGGGAGGAAATTCCGGTCTGTCGAACGGTTTAAGTTGGATAACAAATATAACGTAAAAACAATGATAACGCTTCAGTCCCGCTTTGTAATTCCGGCAATTTTTATTATATCCCTGCATCCCCGTTTTTTACCCGGTAACTCTCTCCAATCGAAGACAGATCCATCCGGCTCTTGTCAATCGTTCTTTTACCAGGAACCGGCTTGCGGAGGCCAGCTTCCGGATATCCTCAAAATCATCCTGCAGCAGGCCGCTGAGCAATATAACGCCATCTCCCGACAAATGTTGCATCATCGAATCCAACTCATTGATAATCACATTTTTATTGATATTTGCCAGAATGATTTCGAAGCCGCCTAACCGGCCGAGGGTGTCCATTTTTTCAACGCGGACCGCCCTGGCGCCGTTTTCTGAAACATTTTCAAGCGCATTCGAAATACTCCAATCGTCGTTATCGATAGCCATGATCTCACGGGCGCCTAATTTCCCCGCAAGGATAGCCAGGATACCCGTACCGGTCCCGAAGTCCAATACCGTCTTCTTATCAAAATCGATCGCCTGCATGGCCTCTATCATCATATAAGTCGTAGCGTGATGGCCTGTTCCGAAACTCATTTTGGGGGTAATGACGATCTCGTGGCGGACGCCGGGCAAGGGACTGTGAAAAGAAGCACGCACGGCACAAAAACTGCCCACCTCCACGGGTTGAAAGTTTCTTTCCCATTCCTCATTCCAGTTCTTTTCGGCCACCACCTCCTCCTTATAGTCAAGGGAATAAGGAGCGAGCAGTACTTGTAAGACATCGGGTTGCCATTTTTCGGCGGGAATATATGCGAGGAGGCGATCCTCCTGCTCCTCGAATCCTTCAAAACCTGCTTCGCTTAGTTCGGCGATGAGGATCCCGGTCGTTTCGGGGTCGCTGCTGACAATGGTGATCTGTATGGTGGCCATTCAAATGGGGCATTACAGGAGTTAAAAGGAAACGGCCTGCAGTTTTCACCACAAGCCGATATTTTATTCAACAGCCTGATATTTAATAACTAGTCTGCTTTACTTCATATTTTTATAGAAAGCTATTTCCTTTCTATCCCTGTCCGTTGGGCTTTCCTTCCGGTTTAGGCATCAATACTTTGCGGCTTAGCTTGAACTTACCGGTTTTCTGATCCAGCCCGATGAGCTTTACCTTGACAATGTCGCCTTCACTAAGGACACCTTCCATGGTTTCAAGGCGTTTGTGGGATACCTCGCTGATATGAAGCAATCCCTGCTTGCCGGGAATAAACTCTACGAAGGCTCCGTAGGGCATCACCGATTTTACCTTGGCCTCGTATACGGATCCGACTTCGGGAACGGCAACGATGCTCTTGATCCAGGAGACGGCTTTGTCCAGCCCTTCTTTGGCGGGACTGAAAATGCTGACTTCCCCAAAATTACCGACTTCTTCCAGGTTGATGGTAGTACCGGTCTCGCGCTGGATCTCCTGGATGATCTTGCCTTGTGGCCCGATCACCGCTCCGATGAATTCCTTGTCGATGAACAGCTTCTCCATCCGTGGCGCATGTGGTTTTACTTCGGCGCGGGCAGCCGGGATGCACTCATACATGGCATCCAGGATGTGCAGGCGACCTTTGCGGGCCTGTTCGAGTGCTTCGCGCATCGTATCCATGCTCAATCCATCCACCTTGATATCCATCTGCACGCCGCAAATGCCCTGGCGGGTACCCGTAACCTTAAAGTCCATGTCTCCCAGATGATCTTCATCTCCGAGAATGTCCGTGAGGATGGCATATTTTCCGTCTGAAGGACGGGTGATCAGGCCCATCGCTACTCCACTCACATGCTTCGGGAAAGGAACGCCCGCATCCATCAGGGCCAGGCTGCCGGCGCAGACCGTAGCCATCGAGGAAGAACCGTTCGACTCGAGGATATCACTCACCACACGTACCGTATAGGGATAATCGTTACCCGGCATCAACTGCTTGAGGGAACGCATGGCGAGATTGCCATGACCTACCTCGCGGCGGCTCTGGCCCCGCATCATTTTGACTTCCCCGGTGCTGAAGGGCGGAAAATTATAATGCAGGAAGAATTTCGAGTCATATGATTTAGCGGCGCTCTCTACCAATACTTCGTCCAGAGGGGTGCCGAGTGTGACCGTAGTCAGGGATTGCGTCTCTCCCCTGGTGAAAAGGGCGGAGCCATGAGGGGTCGGCAACGGATCGATCTCCATGGCGAGCGGACGGACCTGGTCAAGGGAACGGCCGTCGAGACGGGTGCGGTCATCGACGATCATGTTGCGTACTACTTCCCACTTCAGATCTTCGTAATATTTCTTGACGAACTTCTTATCGGCGTCTGTCGGCGCTTCGCCGAGGCTGGCGATCAGCTCGTCTTTCAGCTTGCTGTATGCGTCGCTGCGCACATGTTTGCTGCTGGCGCTTTTCGAGATTTCGTATACTTTATCCTTTGCGAAAGCGATGACTTTCTGCTGGATCTCTTCATTTTGCTCTGGCTTTTTATAATCTCTCTTGCCGGCGACGCCTTTTTTGGCGCGCAGCTCTTCCTGGGCCTTGATCTGTATGCGAATCGCGTCATGTGCGATCTCCAGAGCCTTTATCAGGTCTTCCTCACCGCATTCGGCGGCTTTGCCCTCTACCATCATCAGGTTCTTGTCGGTAGCGGCGATGATGAATTCCATGTCAGCCGTATCCAGCTCGGTACGGCTGGGGTTAACGACGAGCTTGCCATCGACACGACCGATCCTCACTTCGCTGATGATCTCTTTAATGGGAATATCCGATACGGCCAGTGCTGCAGAGGCGGCCAGACAGGCCAGCGCATCCGGCATCACCTCGAAATCGCTGGAGACCAGGGTCACCAGTACCTGCACCTCGCACAGATAGTCTTCGGGGAACAAAGGGCGAAGCGCACGGTCGATCAGGCGGCTCGTCAGGATCTCATAGTCATTCAAACGGGCTTCCCTTTTGAAAAATGATCCGGGTATGCGGCCCGCAGATGCGAACTTCTCCTGGTAGTCGACGGATAAGGGAAAGAAATCCTGCCCTTCTTTGGGATCTTTATTGGCGACCACGGTTGCAAGGATGATGCAATTACCCTGGCGTACGGTGACGGCGCCATCGGCCTGGCGTGCGAGTTTGCCGGTTTCGATGGTGACCATGCGGCCGCCACCTATATCGAATGTTACACTGATGGGTTGTGAAAGCATATAGCTGTTCGTCTTTATCGAATGGCGGTCCACTTAGGCAGGAACGGATAGTAAAACCGTCATTCGTGGTTAAAAAATGTATATAAAACCAGTAAAATCATTGCATACGGAAAAAACGATTCCCAACCGTAACTTCAGTTGGGAATAGTAGGAATATGCATAATGATTTATTTTCTGAGTCCGAGTTTTTCGATCAGTTGGCGGTAACCCTGCAGGTTGTGTTTGCTCAGGTAAGTCAACAGGCGTTTTCTTTTACCGACCAATTGCATCAGACCACGGTGAGTGGAGAAGTCTTTTTTATTGGCTTGCAAATGTTCAGAAATGCGGTTAATACGCTCTGTCAATAAAGCAATCTGTCCCTCGATGGAACCTGTGTTGGTAGCTTTGCCGCCAAAATCCGCAAAAAAACCTGCTTTTTTTTCTTGTGTCAAATAAGGCATCTCAATTTTTTTAATAAAAACATCCAAATGAAAATTCTGCTAATTTCGGCGGCAAAGGTATGATAAAAATGATTATAATGACACCCGGCGCAGCCTTTTTTTAAGGCAAAATCGCGAATATCTCTGCTAAAATATCTAATATTGGCTCTTTAACAAGCGTTACCGGCAATCATTGATATGAACCATTTCGCCCACGACACGGCTGTAGTAGATCAGGGAAGCTCCATAGGAGCCGGCACGAAGATCTGGCATTTTTCCCATATAATGACCGGAACCACCATAGGAAATGACTGTATAATTGGTCAAAACGTCATGATTGGCGAAGGGGTGGTCCTGGGAAATAAGGTGAAAGTACAGAACAACGTTTCCCTTTACACAGGGGTGGTCTGCGAGGACGATGTATTTTTAGGACCGTCAGTGGTCTTTACCAATGTTATAAACCCCCGGAGCGCAATCCCCCGGAAAGATCAGTTCCGAAAGACGATCGTACGAAAGGGAGCTACGATCGGCGCCAACGCCACCCTTGTCTGCGGGAATGAAATCGGGGAATATGCCTTTATCGGTGCGGGGGCGGTGGTGACCCACCCCGTCCTGCCCTATTCCCTGGTAACCGGCAACCCGGCCAGGCAGCTTGGCTGGGTCAGTGAATACGGGCATCGCCTTCAGTTTGACGACCAGGGCCGGGCGCTTTGCGCTGAGACCGGCGAGGAATATCAATTGAAAGACGGCCGGGTGTCGAAGACCTCCCGGAACTCACAAGCCGGAGACTATTAAAAGACTTATGAATTACAAACCAGCAACGCCTGATAAAATACGATTCGCGGTCATCGGCTGTGGCCATATCGGAACCCGCCATGCCATCCAGATTGCCCGTTTCGGGATCCTGGCTGCCGTCTGTGATCCGGTGGCAGATAGGCGGGACACCCTGGCCGGCCGTTACGGGGCGAGGGCCTATGCCGACCTTGAAAGTCTGCTGGGCAAGGAATCCGGTAACATTGACGTCGCCGTGATCTGCACACCGAACTATCTGCATGCTCCGCAAAGTATAGCGGCTCTTGAAACGGGGTGCCATGTGCTCTGCGAAAAGCCAATGAGCATCCATTACGCCGATGCTGCCGCGATGATCGCCTGCGCTGACAGAACGGGGCGGCACCTCTTTATCGTCAAACAGAACCGGTTTAACCCCCCCATCCTCCTGCTGCAGACATTGCTGTCCGAACAAAGGCTGGGTAAAATCCATTCATTCCAGGTGAATTGCTTCTGGAGCCGGCCCGCCTCATACTACTCGACGAGCGGGTGGCGTGGTAAAAAAGAGCTGGACGGAGGAGTCCTTCTTACGCAATTCAGCCATTTTATCGATCTTTTATGTTGGTTATTCGGGGATCTCCGGACCGTCGGCGCCTACCGGGACAATTTCCTCCTGAAGGACCTGCTTGACGGCGAGGATACGGGTTGTGCCATCCTGCGGATGCAGGACGGCTCCATCGGCACCCTTCATTATACCATCACTGCCTATGATCAAAACATGGAGGGCTCCATTACGGTCTTCGGCGAAAAAGGAACCGTGAAGATCGGAGGGCAATACCTCAATGAACTGGAATATTTTTGCGTCCGGGGGATGCAGGCCCCTGCCCTTCAGGCCTCACGTCCTGCCAACGACTATGGTCTCTACACGGGTTCGATGAGCAACCACGACAAAGTGTACGAAGAGTTGATCAAGGCATTGCAAGGACGCCCCTACGAACTGCCGTCGGCAAACGAAGCAGCGCAGACGGTCCTGCTGATCGAAAAGATCAGGGCGGCCTCCGGCCGGCCATAGGCAGGGCACATGACCCAATGCTGTTAATGAACCGATACTATTAACAATATTATTAATGAGCCAACACTGCAAAATGATAGCCACCTGATGAAAAAAAAGATCCTTTGCACGGTGACCAATGATCTCAGCTATGACCAGCGCATGATAAGGATCTGCACATCCCTGACGAAAGCGGGTTACGAAGTGACCCTTATAGGCCGTCGGATGCCCCGATCGCTTCCCCTGGATGAGAAGTCTTTTCGTCAGCGGCGCCTCCCGCTGTTTTTTTATCGTGGAAAGCTTTTTTACCTGGAATACAATCTCCGGCTGTTCTTCTTCCTGCTGCTGCACCCGGCCGATTGCATCTGCGCGATCGACCTGGATACGATCCTCCCCTGTTATTTTGTCTCGCGGATCCGGCGCATACCCCGTGTATACGATGCCCACGAGCTATTCTGCGAAATGCACGAGGTCGTCTCCCGTCCTCTTATTTATTCCTTCTGGAAGCGGGTGGAGCGATACGCGGTTCCCGCCTTTAGAAACGGCTATACGGTCAACGGCCTGATCGCTGCGGCTTTCCATGAAATGTATGGCGTAACATACGAAGTCGTCCGGAATATGCCGGTATTGGAGGAGGGCTCCCCTGTGACGGGGGACGGACCGGTCGCTACGGCTTCAGGTGCCGGAGAGCGATTCGTCCTTTACCAGGGAGCGGTCAACGAGGGAAGGTGTTTCGAAACGCTGATACCGGCAATGCAATATGTGGATGCGAAGCTTGTCATTTGTGGGACAGGCAACTATATGGCACAGACACGGGAATTGGTAAAACAATATGCCCTTGAAAACAAAGTCATCTTCAAAGGCGCCGTATTGCCCGGGCCATTGAAGGAAATCACACGGTCCGCCTGGTGCGGCGTCACCTTGTTCGACCGGAAAGGAGAAAGTAACTTTTATTCCCTGGCCAACCGTTTTTTTGACTATATCCATGCCGGAATCCCCCAGGTTGCGGTGAATTACCCTGCCTACAGGGAAATAAACAATATGGGCCGTATTGCTGTTCTAGTTGACGAACCGGGGATCCGCGAAGTGTCGGAGGCCCTCAATGAGTTGTTGAACAATACAAATTTATACCGGACGTTGAAGGAAAACTGCCGGCAGGCCAGGCTCCGTTACAATTGGCAGGAAGAAGAAAAGAAACTGATCCGGATTTATCAAAAAATACTCAGCTAGCACGTGGAGAAGCATTTGCATATCGTTTGTTTGGATACACCCTACCCGGTGGACTATGGAGGGGTCTTCGACCTTTTTCATAAGATCAGTTCCCTCCATGAAGCCGGTGTCAGTATCCATCTTCATTGCTTTGAATACGGGCGGGGTGAACAACCCGAGTTGAACAAGTATTGCGTGGAGGTGAATTATTATTCGCGATGCAAGGGACATAAGGGGTTTTCCCACAAGCTTCCCTATATCGTTTGCTCCAGGTCGGACGGACGGCTCACGGAGAATCTGCTGGCAGACCGGTATCCCATACTCCTGGAAGGCATTCACTGCTCTTATTTATTAAACGACGAGAGGTTCGAAGGCCGACGGATCGTCCTGCGATTGCATAACGTGGAATACCAATATTACCGACAGCTTTTTCTCACGGAAAAATCCTGGTTTAAAAAGCTCTACTACTGGCATGAGAGCCACCTGTTGCGCAGGTATGAAAGAAAAATTGCCAATAAGGTCCTGATCCTTTCCGTATCTCAAAAAGACAGCGATCTTTACCGGAAGGAGTTTGGAGCCGCACAAATATTCGTACTCCCCGTGTTCCTCCCCTTTAAGGACACTTGCGGAAAAGAAGGAAACGGATGTTTCTGCCTCTATCACGGGAATCTCTCCGTGGCCGAGAATGAACAAGCCGTCGAGTGGCTGCTGAAGAAAGTATTTAAAGATCTCGAATTGCCCTTTATCATTACCGGTAAAAACCCGTCGCCGCGTCTGCAGCGAATGGTGAGCAGGTACCCGCATGCCTGTCTGATAGCGAATCCGACCGAACAGGAGATGCAGGATATGATTTCCAAAGCCCAGATCAACATACTCCCCTCTTTTAATTGCACCGGGATAAAATTGAAATTACTGAATGCCCTTTATAACGGCCGCCATTGCATAGTGAACGAAGAAGCGGTAAAATGCAGCGGGCTTGAAGATGCCTGTCATGTAGCCTCCCATGCTGACGATATCAGGAATCTTGTTCGCAACCTGTATAACCAGCCTTTTACCGGCCGGGAGCTGGAATCGAGGAGAAAGCTGTTGAAAAACAAATTTGATAACGAGCGCAATGCGCATCGCCTCATTGAATGGATCTGGCATCCCCCGCAGAGATAGAGGGGATCGTGGCATTATCCAGCACATGGCCTCTCTCTGTTTTAAGCATGCGTGCGGGATATTTATTGATCACCATATAGTCGTGGGTCGCCATAATGATGGACGTGCCATAATCCCTGCCGATACGGAACAGCAGTTGCATGATCTCGTCGGACGTCTCGGGGTCGAGATTACCGGTAGGTTCGTCCGCAAGCATCAGTTTCGGGGAATTCAACAAAGCCCTTGCAATGTCCACCCGCTGCTGCTCTCCGCCGCTCATCTCAAAAGGCATCTTGAACCCTTTTGATTTCAGACCTACTTTGTCCAACACGTCGTTGATCTTCTCGACCATGAGCCGGTCGTCCTTCCAACCGGTCGCCCGCAGCACGAATTTCAGGTTGTCATTCACATTCCGGTCGGTAAGCAACTGGAAATCCTGGAAGACCACCCCCAATGTCCTGCGCAGGTAGGGAACTTTTTTCCAGTCCATCTCCCGGAGATTGAACCCCGCCACCTGGCCTTCCCCATCCTTTAACGGCAGATCGCCGTATAGCGTCTTCAGCAGGCTGGATTTACCCGCGCCCGTCTTCCCGACCAGGTATACGAACTCTCCTTTGTTGATGGAAATATTTACATCCTGCAGAATCAGATTCTCGCCCTGATAAATATTAGCATGCTTTAATTCGACGATGATTTCAGCCATAGAGAAACATTGTGCTGAACAAAAATAAGGAAATTATACGCTACATAACTGTTTTCTCCTCATCGACCTTTACCCGGTAAGATTCCGGATCTGCCCTCAGCATCAGCCGCAACGTCGAGTCATTGGCGAAATAGCTCATCATCCAGTTCAGGAAGATGATCAGTTTGTTCTTTACGCTCAGGATCAGCATCAGATGCACAAACATCCAGGTCAGCCATGCCAGCCGGCCCTGGAAACTGAAGGCAGGAAGGTCGACCACTGCCTTGCGTTTACCCACGGTTGCCATGCTGCCCTTGTCGAAATATTCGAATTCCTCCAAGGGCTTCCCGCTAAGCCGGTTTTTGAAGTTCTTTGCGAGAACCCTCGCTTCGCTGATGGCCACATTGGCGAGTTGGGGATGACCCGATGGATATTTCGGAGTAACCATATACGCAATATCTCCGACCGCATATACATCTTTCAGTCCTTCCACCTGACAGTAACGGTCTACCTTGAAACGGTTGTTCCTGACGAGGGTTTCCGGGGGCATGCCGCTAAGGGTATTGCCGGTTACCCCGGCCGCCCAGATCAGGTTTTTCGTACGGATCGTCTGGCCGCCCTTGAGCTGAGCGGTGTCGCCATCATAGTCCACGACGACGGTACCCGTCATCACCTTTACCCCCAGCTCTTCCAGGTATTGCTGCGATTTCTTCCTGGAAGCCTCGCTCATCACATTCAGCGTATGCGGAGAGCCCTCCAGCAGATAGACGGTCAATTCGCTGAAGTCGATGCCCGGGTAGTCTTTGGGCAGAACGTTTTTTTTCATTTCAGCCATCGCACCGGCCAGTTCCACCCCGGTCGGGCCGCCGCCGACGATTACAAAATTCATCAGCGCCTGCAGGTCTTCGGGCTTTGCGGAAAGAGCGTCTTCGAAAGACTGCAGGATGCGGTTGCGTAAAGCCATGGCCTGGGGAACCGACTTCATGGGCAGGGAATTAGCCTGCACCCTGGCATTGCCGAAATAATTGGTCGTACAGCCGAACGCCACCACCAGGTAATCATAATCGAAATCCCCGATGGAAGTATGGATGAGTTTCGCACCCGTTTCCACTTGCAGGACTTCGGCGACCCGGATGTTTACATTTTTCGAATACTGGAATACCTTGCGTAGGGGAAAAGAGATGCTCGAAGGCTCCAGTCTGGCTGTGGCCACCTGGTACATCAATGGCTGAAACTGATGATAGTTGTGCCGGTCGATGAGCAATACCTCATAAGCCGTTCCGTTAAGCGCCCTTGCCAATTGAAGGCCTGCAAATCCGGCACCGATGATGATAATCCTCTTATTGGCTGTGCTGACTTTCTCCATGTTGGCAAAAATACGCCTATTCCGCCGACCAGACGCAGTTGCCACCGACATAGGTCTGGAAGACCTTGATGCCGGTGAGCCCGGCCGGGGGGGTGTGGAGCGGATCCCGGTCCAGGATGATAAAATCGGCAAACTTGCCTGCCTCGAGAGACCCCAGCCCGGGTGTCCGGCTGATCTTCGCCGCCGATGCCGTGTAGGCGGTCAGGGCTTCTTCTATCCGGATGCCTTCGTCTTCCGCGATGAGCTTCCCTTCGTTGTCCTTTCTGGTAATGGCGGCCTCCATGCCTTTGAAGGGATTAAAATCTTTTACGACCGGCGCGTCGGAGGAGAGGGCCGTGAGGATCCCATGTTGCAGCACGGATCTTATGGGATAACAAGCCTGCAGGTAGGGCTCATCCAGGTATTTCACGAAGTTTTTCCCGAGTTCGCTGATAAACACCGCCTGCATGGAAGTGGCGATGTCGCAGGCTGCCATCGTCTGCAGGTGTCTCTCTTCGGGCAGGCCCAGGTGTTCTATACGCCGCAGGGCGCCCGGGAAATCGGCATTCAATTGCTGATAGACGTTCGTTACGAATTCGATGGCGGCATCTCCGATGGCATGGGTGGCGACACCAAAGCCTTTCTCGTGGGCCTGACAACAGAGAGACAGGTAGCGATCCCTGTCGAGCCTTAGTACCCCTTGCTCCGCGGAACCTTTATAAGGTCTTTTCAATGCCGCTGTCTGGCCACTCAACCCGCCGTCGCTGAAAAATTTGACGGTATTGACTGTCAGGTGATCCGAGGAATGGCATTCCGGGATGGGATAGGGCCTGTCACCTCCATCGGGCAGGAGGATGGGCATCGCCTGTAAACGGCATCCCAGTTCCCCCGCACGATCCATCTCATAATACGCCTCCAGCAGGACGGGATCCACGGCGGGATCCGTGACGGCAGTTATCCCATACCGGTACATTTCCTCCCGGGCGGCACGAATCATGATTTTCAGCTCTTCCCGGGTATAGGGCGGGATCTGCGAGCTGATCAAGCCCAGGGCGGTCTCGGAAAAAATACCGTTGGGGCGTCCGCGGGAGTCTTTGTGGATCACCCCGCCCGATGGGGCGGGCGTATCTCCGGTTACACCCGCCAGCTCCAGGGCCTTGCTATTGGCTACCGCGATATGCGCACAGGTACGGATGAGGTAGACGGGCTTGTCCGGGATAACCTTATCCAGGTCTTCCCGGGTGGGGATCCTTCCTTTTTCCCAGGCCGCCTCATTAAAGCCCCTGGCCGTAATCCAGCCGATACCGGGATGCTGCTCCCGGTACTTCTGCAGAAGGGTCAGCAGTTCTTCCAGGCTTGTCGCAGCCCGCACGTCCAGCATAAAGGTCTTCAGGTTGCCGACCTTCCAGACATGAATATGGGTGTCATGCAGTCCGGGCATCAGCGTCATGCCACGCGCATCGATCAGCCGTGTGGAAGGATTGACAAGCGGGCGGAGTTCGTCCAGGGTGCCGATGGCTTCGATCCGGTCGCCGTCTACTGCAAGGGCATCCGCGCCACCCCGGCGGAAGCCGGGATGGAAAGAAAGGAGGCTGGCATTATGAATGACGTGTGTGGCCATTGATACTTTAGCAAATCAAAAAAATTCTCATGTGACTATCTGGTTACCCCTAAACCCCGGATCTCCGGCATCCCGGCTCGAAACCGATTAATTTTCTCATGTGACCACCCGGTTTCTTACGGAAATTATATCTCAAACCTCTTTGCAAGCAAGTTTGCTTTTGTATCCAAGTTGCTTGCAAAGAGGTACTTTTGTGTGCGAATTACTTCTGTGTGCAAGTTACTTTTTAATGCGTGCGATCGCCGTCTCCAGTACGGCCAATCCCTCGGTCAATTGTTCGTCTGTAATCGCGATGGGTGGCAAAAGACGGATACAGTTACTATAGAGACCCGCCCGGATCATGATCAGCCCATGTGCCACAGCATCTTTGATGACTGTCAGCGTCGTATCCGGATCGGGCTCCTTTGTGCCGCGGTCCTTTACGAATTCCACGAGCTGCATGGCGCCCAGGCCCCTGGTATCCCCGATTACGGTGTATTTTTCCTTCCATTTTTCGAGTTCGTTCCGTATGATTGCACCGACTTCTCCGACCCTTTGCAGAAAAGCGGGCGAACTCAGTATTTTTACGGCTTCGATGGCTGCCACACAGGCCAGCGGACTCCCGCCATAAGTACCCCCTACCCCTCCGGGATGAGGCGCATCCATAATGGAAGCCTTGCCGGTCACCGCACTGATCGGCATGCCCGCACCGATGGATTTGGCGCTGACGATGATATCCGGAACCACGCCGCTGTGTTCAACGGCAAATAATTTCCCGGTTCTTCCGGCGCCGCACTGGATCTCGTCCGCAATAAAGACGATTCCATATTTATCACAGACTTCGCGCAGCTTGTGCAGATAGGCAGCAGGCATCGTCAGGAAGCCACCCTCACCCTGCACGGGTTCGATGATGATAGCCGCCAGGGACTCGGGATCTACCTGTGCAATAAAAGCATTCTCCAACTGCCTGATACAGGACTGAACGTATTGTTCGTCGGTCAGCCCCTCCGGCTTGCGGTATAGGTTCGGCGCGGGGATCCGGTAAATATCGGAGACATAGGATCCGAACCCTTTTTTAAACAGCGTATACTTGCTGGTGAGGCTGAGCGTAAGAAGGGTCCTGCCATGATATGCTCCCTCAAAACAGAGAACAGCATTGCGTTTCGTATAATACTTGGCGATGTTCACCGCATTCTCCACCGCTTCGGATCCCGAATTCGCCAACAGCGTTTTTTTGGGATAGTCCCCGGGCGTGAGGCCGTTCAGCATTTCTGCCAGGTCGAGATAAGGTTCCATGGTAGTGACGAGCGAACAGGTATGAATATACTTGTCCGCCTGTTCCCTGATCGCCCTGACGACATTCTCCTCGCAGTGGCCCACGTTGATCATGCCGATGCCGCCGGCAAAATCGATCAGCTGGTTGCCATCCACATCCCAGACCAATGCGCCTTTCGCCCTTTCCACGACTACTTCGGTCGATTTGGCGAGACCGGCGGGCAATGCATTCTTCCTTCTCTCAAGGGCTGCCTGGCTTTTTGGCCCCGGCAGGCTCGTTTTTAACTGTATGTATGACATAGTAAAATTGATTAGTTTTAAAAAAACGATTGCAGTCATCCCGACCCGTCAAATCTTCTTGCCGATGTCTATCTTGATCAACACCCCGAAATTACCGCATGAAGGATCGTTCAGGTGTTCAGGCATCAAGGCGACCGGCTCGAAACCGATTTTCATCTGCGCCGTCAGGGTGGGATCTTTTCTTTTCCCGCTGATCAGTTCCTCGTAATATTGCTCCCCGCTGATCTCACCGCTCACGGCTCCGTAGCCGTTCATCATGCCTACCGCCAGTTGCCCTTTCAAACCCAGTTTGGCGGCGATTTCATGTCTTGCGCGGTACAAAGCCCTGGCCAGCCCCCGCCCGCGGTATGAAGGCAGGATTCCCATGTCCAGGCCATACAGCCAATCGCCTTCGGGATCATGATTGCTGAGCCAGCCACCCGCTATCGTCTCCTTAAAGGTATGGTGGTGGTTCTCAAAGTCGAACCGGGTACGCATAGTCGTCGTCATTCCTATGACTTTCTCCCGGTCCGTAATCACGAATTGCCCTTCAGGAAAGACCTCCAGGTGACGCAGGTAATGGACCGCCCTGATCAACTCGTCGGCTGCCAGGGTCGGGAATACCGTCTTCTGCAGTTCCTCCAGTTGTTGCGCATGACCCGGCTGTGTATGCTGCACCACGAGCCCGTCGGCGACCACCTCAAAATAACTCATTTCCGCTGTCATGATTTTCATATTTAAAGAGCCAAAGCATAGCCGAATATTATATAAGCCACACAGGATAAGGCAAATGCCAGCAATGCATAGGGCAGTTGCGTCAAACCATTTTCAAGATTATTGCATTCCGTACTCTGCGCCGTAAGGATGGTGGCATCCGAATACAGACAGGCGTTGGAGCCGAAGACCCCGGCGCTTATGACGGCGCCGCAATTCAGCAGCACATTGGACCCCAAATGATTGGCCAGGGGTACCACGAGCGGAATCGACACCGCGTAGAGCCCCCAGGACGAGCCGGTGGTCACGGCTATTACGGACAGTGACCCAAAGACGAGTACGGGCAGCAATTGCCTGTTGACATAGGGAGACACACCGTTCAGCACATATTGCGTCAACCCCATTTTGTCATTTACGTCCTTCAGCACATAGCTCATGACCAGGATTGCCAACGCATATACCATGCTGTTAAAGCCGCTGAAAACGGTCTCCGATAATTGGCGGAAACTCCCGAGCTTTATAACTATATAGTACAGGAACGTGAAAGTCACAGCGATCATCACGCCCTTCAGCGCATCGATATTGAAATACAGGGTGGCTGCCAGCAATACGATAATCGGCAACAGGAAGTAGATCACTTTGGGCGACTTCCGTTCTTCGAAAGGGGAAATATCCAGGGCGCTACTCATGCTGAATGTTGTCGTCGTCAGCTGACCGGTAGTCGATGCGAGGATTTCGGCTTTCTTCATCCTCCCGAACCAGGGAAGAACTCCGTAGATGAATAAGGGGATGATTAGCACGGAAATATACCCGTACGAGACAAACGGGATCATCTTCCAGTAAGTGGCCAGACCGGCTCCCTTAACGGCGACGTGCGAGGTCTCGAGGATATTGCCAATGAAGATCGTCCAGGTCGAGATGGGAACGATCACACACCAGGGTGCGGCGGTCGTGTTTACGATATAGGCGAGCATGGATCGGGGGACCCTGAAGGCATCGGTGATCTTCCGCATGGAGAGACCGACCGTGAGGGCACTCAGGTAATCGTCCAGGAAGATGACCAGCCCCAGCACCCAGGCGCCCATCAACCCCTGACGTTTCGATTGCAGTCTCTGCAAGGCCCATTCGCCGAATTTCAACGTTCCCCCGCTTCTGACCATCAGCCCGATCAGCGAACCATAAAGACCGCAGACGAGAATGACCCATACGGTGCTTTCATCTTCCATGACTTTATACAGGGAACCGATGAAATCGGTAAATACATTTGTATGGTCATGATAGCCGATGAGGAGAAAGCCGACGAGACAGCCGATGAGCAGCGGTTCGAACGAAGTCCGGGAAAGGATCGCCAGGACGACTACCACCAGCGGCGGAATTATACACAAAGCACCATAGCCCATTCTTAATGTTTTATCGCAAGGATCTTGCTGTTTAAAAGTTCAACCCGCCTATGCTGATCAGTTTCTTTTCCAGGTATTCATACAGGCCTTCCGACCCGCTTTCATGTCCTTGCCCGCTGTATTTCCAGCCTCCGAAAGGAGCTTCCGTCCCGTGAGGGGCCCATTCATTGATACCCACGATGCCGAATTCCAGGCGCTCGGCGGCCTGGATAGCCGTTTGCAGGTTATTGGTAAAGAGATAGGCTGCCAGCCCATACTCCGTGTCGTTTGCTTTTGCGATGGCATCTTCCATGTCTTCAAACGAAAAGAGCGGCAGGATCGGTCCGAAGATCTCCTGCCTTGCCAGAACGGAAGATTGCCCGGTGCAGGCAACGACTGCAGGCTCTATAAAATAGCCCCGTCCCTCTCCGGCCGGGGGGTGGCCGCCTGTGAGAACCTGAGCGTCTTCCGCGCGGGCTTTTTCCAGTAAGGCGAGAACGCTGTCACGCTGTTTGCGCGTGATGAGCGGACCTACCTGTACACTCTCGTCGAATCCGATGCCCGTTTTTAAGCCCGCTACATAACCCGTTACCAGCCTGGCAAACTCGGTATAAATCTTCTTATGAACATAGAACCGCTGGGGCGCTATGCAAACCTGTCCGTTATTTCTGAACCGTGCTATCGAAGCGGCTTTTGCGATCGCGTCGACATCTACGTCTTCAAAGATGAGCACCGGGGCGTTACCTCCCAGTTCCAGCGAAAGCCGGGTATGTGTCCTCGAGGCGCCGTCCATCAATAGCTTCCCTACCCGGGTGCTTCCGGTGAAACTGATCTTCCGCAGGGCGGGGTTATCCAGCATGGCGTCACCGATGGCCTCCGGATCTCCGATCAGCAGGTTGAGGACGCCCTTGGGAAGGCCAGCATCGATCAGGGCTTCTGTCATCCGGACCGCCGACAAAGGGGTCGTTTCAGCGGGCTTGGCGACGACCGTGCAACCCGCGGCCAATGCAGCCGCCCAGGCGCGGGCGGGATTATAGGCGGGGAAATTCCAGGCGGTGATGACCCCAACGACGCCCAGCGGTTGCCAGATCACCGTGCTGCGCTTGTCGGCACGATTTGCCGGTATTACACGTCCATAGGCTCTCTTGGCTTCTTCCGCATACCATTCGAACAGATTCGCGGCGACATTCCATTCACCCCTGGCCTCCGCCAGCGGTTTACCGCTTTCCAGGACCATATCCCTGGCCAGCAATTCCACCCGTTCCCGGATCAACAGGGCCGCTTTTTTGAGGATAGCCGCCCTGATGTAGGGAGTAGTTTTACGCCAGCTTTTAAACGCCGTTTGTGCGGCGCCGATCGCCAGATGACAATCCGCCGCGCCCGCATAGCTCAAAGCGGCAATCGCCTCTTCCGTTGCCGGGTTGACAAGTTCGATCACTTGTTTGCCGATCGCTTCTGCCCAGGCGCCGTCGATATATTGTTTGTACATGCAGAATAGTTGTTGGTTGTTGTTAAATGGCAGTGGTCAATTTCTCCAGCCCTTGCTCTATAATATCCAGCCCGCTGACAAGCAATTCTTCCGCGATAACCAGCGGGCTCAGGATCCGGATCACATTGCCGTTCACGCCGGCATTGATGAGGATCAGGCCCCGGTCTGCGCACCAGGCGATCAGTCTCTTGCAGAGATCAGCATCCGGCTGAAAGGGGTCCCCGTCTTTGACCAGTTCGAACGCCATCATGGCGCCAAGCCCGCGGACATCCCCGATTGCCGGGAAACGCTGCTTCATCCTGTCGAAACGTTCCCGCACGATCTGTCCCACACGGGCGCCCAATGTATTGATATCGATCTGTTCCATATACTCCAGGGTTGCGAGGGAGGCCGCACAGCATACGGGATTACCCGGATAGGTTCCGCCGATCGTGGAAGGCTTGCAGGAGTCCATGATGGCTGCCCTGCCGATCACCGCACCGATAGGCATCCCGCTGCCCATCGATTTTGCCCAGGTCGATAAATCGGGGGTTACATCATAGTGCTGGTAAGCGGCCCATTTCCCGGTTCTGCCAAAACCGCTTTGCACTTCATCGAGTATGAGGATGATGCCATACCGGTCACAGATCTCGCGAAGACCCGACAAATACTTCCGGGGGACGACATGAAACCCTCCCTCTCCCTGCACGGGCTCTATGATGATTGCGGCGACTTCCCCGGCAGGAACCTGTTTGCGGAAAAAATCTTCCAGTTCGCGCAGATGGGCGCCGGAGAATTCGTCGGGGGTCAGACCGCCACCATGACGATAGGCATCGGGAAACGGGATCCTGTATACCTCGGGGGCAAACGGTCCGCAACCCAGTTTGTAGCCGACTTTCGAAGTCAGGGTCATTGCCATCATCGTGCGTCCATGAAAGGCTCCCTCGTAACAGATAATAGCTTGTCTCCCGGTGGCCTGCCTTGCGATCTTAATGGCGTTCTCAATGCTCTCCGCGCCCGAGTTGGTCAGCATCACTTTCGTGTGATTGCCATGAGGGAAAAGAGAAACGAGTTTTTCGGCAAGTTGCATGTAGAGGTCATAGGTTGCTACATTGAAACTGCAATGGATCAATGTCGCGGCCTGCCGTGCGATCGCTTCCACCACAGGTGGGGGACAATGACCTGCATTCACAACGCCGATACCGCCGGCAAAATCGATCATCGCCCGTCCGTCCGCGTCTGTGATCACGCTTCCTTTAGCGCTCACCGCGGTGGATGGATTGAAAATGCCGATCGCATTGGGCACGAATTTTTTTCTTCTTGCTAACAGATGGTTTGAGTTGTCCATGGCTGTTTGTATGGTTAGACTTTTAAAATAGATACGTTCCCTGTTCTTTCCCTTTTTTTACTTCGCCGGCTCCCCGATCTTCGCAGCGATCAACGCAGCCGCTTCCCTGGCCGTTTGCGCGCCGCCGTTCATATACCCTTGAAAATCCCTGCTGACATGTTCCCCTGCGAAATAGATATTACCGACAGGAACCGCTTCCCATCCCGCCAGGGTGGACCATTGTCCTTTTTTAAAGGAGCTGTAGGCTGCTGCGCTAAATGGATTTTTTGCCCAGCAGAATTTGACCTGCCGCCCGTTCCATGCCTTCCCGGCGCCCGGATAGATCTTATCCAATGCGGGAATAAAATCCTTCACCAGTTCCTCCGTCTTCCGTTGATAGAGGGAATCGCCGAAATCACCTCCGCCGAACACGGTGAAACTCCCCCGTCCCTCCGACTGGCGCTGGCTGCTGTCCCATCCGCAGCCAAAGGAGATATCGGTAAAAGTATATCCCTGTTTCCCGGCAGTACGCCATGGCTTGCTATCCATCCCCATGACGAATTTGCAGCTGTTGCCATAACCGATCTCGTCGATGCATTTCCTTTTTTCATCCGGCATATCGACCGAAAATTTCAGGGTCCTCAGGATGGTGAAAGGCAGCGTGAGCAGCAGATAGTCGACGTCCAGGTTCCTGACCGATCCACCCTGTTCAAGCGAGATACGATAGCCGCCCGCCGCATGAGAATCGATGGCCACCAGTTTATGATTCATAACCACCCGATCACTGATCTGCCGGTACAGGGCGTCTGTCAGTTGCTGGCTTCCCCCCTGGATTTTAAAGACTTCATGATCATTTCCAAACAACTCATAATCCGTCGCGGCGGCCGGGGGCGCTTCGAACATGATCAGGAAATTGACGGCGGATTGCTCAGACGCTTCCATCCCATATTCCCGGGTCAGTACGACGTTCAGAAAATCATAGAGCCATCCGCCGATTCCTATGCCGGACAGGTATTCCGTAATCGATTGGTGGTCCAGGCTACGGAATGAACCGGCCGTCTCATGACTGATCTTTTCCGGCAACGATCGGATATCCGCCACCAGCCTGCCGACAAATGGAGTAATCGCGGTCTTCAGATCCTGCTGCCCGAGCTGCTTCCCCCCAAAATAAAATGTTTTTGGGATCAGCCGGTCTTCGCGAAGGTCATACAATGGCAGGTTCAGTTCTTTGACAAGCTGGTGGATATCCGTGTGGGTGGTGTCCACAAATTCGCCGCCGATATCGGTCGTGATCCCAGCCCCGAAGCGGTCCTTCAAGGTATACATCCTCCCGCCCACCCGGGCAGCCGCTTCATAAACAGTCGCATGGATTCCTTGTTTCTTTAGCTGATAGCAGGCGTTCAGCCCGGCTATTCCCGCGCCGATGATGGCTACCTTGCGTCCCTCTTTTTTGGAACCTGTGGGGCCGCCCGGGGGCCATGCCTGCAACATGCCCGGCGCGACTGCCAGGCCGCCGGCGACATAAACAGCATTGCGCAGGAATTCTCTCCTGCTCCGTCGCCTCGCTTCCAGGGAAGCTGCAAGACCTGTATCTTGCCGCACGGCCTCGGAAAACGCCCTCTGCAAAAAACCGGTTAATGGACTATGTGGCATACAATCTCATTTTTGTGAAAGCCTAATAGCCTGGATTTTGTACAACGATTCCGTGCGTCGCATTGATCTGCGCCAGCGGGATCGGGAAGACGGAATTGGTGGCCGGAACCCCCAGCACATCCGCCACCTGTCCTGTCCTTGCCAGGTCGAAATAGCGGTGCCCTTCGAAATTGAACTCCGCCCTATCCTCATCGGAAACAGCCTGCGCATAGGTAGCGTCATCAGGAACGTCGGACGGGCCAAGCGCTGCCAATCCACGGTTCACCCTTACCAGGTTGAGGTCCCCCAGGCCGCCGCTCCTTCCCAATGCCTCGGCGCGGATCATATACATTTCCGCGATCCGGATCACATAGGCCGAATTGTCCTTCTGGGAGATATCGCTGCTGTATTTAAGCGTCCTTCCGTTGGGGTAAAAGTTGGGGCTGCTATAGTCCAGGAGGTTGATACGCAGGTCTGCCGGACGGCTGAGCAGGAAGTTTTGCAGGTCCTGCGAGGCGATAAAAAACACTTCCGTGGAAGCTGCATCGGGGCGTGCATAAGTTGAAATATTATACTCGCTTTGATTTTGCTGGTTAAAAGGCAGTTCAAACACGGATTCCTTACTCAGCTTCTGTGTATAGATAGACGGAAAATTGTTCTGATCCAGCAGGCTGAAGGAACCATCGTCGATTACGAGCGTGGCATAGTTGGCGGCATCGGTGTAGTCTTTCATGTACAGGTAGACCCTTGCCAGCAGGGCATTTACGATGGCCGGGTTTATATAATTGGCATTCCTGGCGGCATCGCCGCTCAGCAGAGTGGCTGACTGGTTGAGGTCGCTGAGAATTGCCGTGTAGGTGTCCGCTACCGTGCTTCTTGCTACGATATCGCTGGCTGTCTGCACCGTGGTGACGACAGGGATGCCATAGGGAGACGTCAGATCCCAATGATAGCCGAAAGCACGCAGCAGATCAAAATGAGCCAGGGCGCGGATCGCCAATGCCTGTCCCTTGACACTTGCAAGCAGTTGCAGGGTCTCGGCGGACGTATCCGTGATTCCGTTTTCTCCGGCCAGGATGGCATTGGCGGTCGCAATCGTATAGTACAACGCCACATACATATTCTGCACGAAAACATTGGAAGAGGTGACACTATAAGCCCCGAATTCATCCAGCGAAGTATTATTGTATCCCCCGGAAATTCCGTTATCGCTGTTCAGGTCCGCCAGCATGGGGTAAAAGGCGCCATAATATTCCTGCACCTCCAACGTGCTGTAAAGGCCGACGAGAGCCTCATTGAGGCTGACCGTGTCTTTGAACAGCTTGCTGGCCGGTACGCTTGTCGTCGAAGACTGGTTGAGTTTGCTGCAACCGTTCAGCAGGGTCAATGCCGCCACCGCAAGGCCCAGGGTCGATATAGAAAGTAATTTCTTCATTGTCTTTTTTTTGAATGGGCTTAGAAATTGAGGTTCGCTCCAAAAGTCACCGTGCGTGCCTGCGGATAAGCCGCATAATCGATACCGGCTGTCTGATCGTTGCCTCCGCCGGTGGAACTCACTTCAGGATCGAAACCGATATACCTGGATATTGTCAACAGATTCTGTACCTGTGCATATAGCCGGATGGAGCTGAAATACTTCGTCCGTGGGATATTATAGCCAAGGTTTACGGTCCGTATCTTCAGGTAGGAACCGTTCTCCAGGAATTCGTCGGAGTTCGGAAAATAATTCTGCAGGAGATAGGACGCTCTGGGGATGTCGGTTTTGTCTCCCGGTTTTTTCCAGCGGCCTTCGATGCGGGTATCGTTATTGGCATAGACCTGCGGAAGATAAGCGGATCCGGGCGTGGAAGCGCCGCTCCATCCCAGGCTTTCATAGGTCGTCCGGATCAGGTTAAAGACCTTATTGCCATAACTGAACTGCATGGCGATCACCAGGTCGAACTTCTTATACCTGAAATTATTTGTAAACCCGCCAAAGAATTTGGGCCGCGGGCTTCCGATGGTCGTGGCGTCCCGGGTAAAGTTCACCTGGTCGGCCCGTTCTTTGTTTCCATTATTATCGTAATATTCGGCATCGCCGTTCTGCACATTCACCCCCGCAAATTTTACGCCGATGAATTCACCGACGGGTTTCCCGATCTTCAGGATATTGGTCGGGGATTGATCGTTGTAAGAGCTGACATACTGGCTGTCTACGGCAAGTGACTTGATGGTATTTTTCAGGAAGGAAATATTGAAAGAGCTGGTCCAGCTGAAATCGTTCGTGCGGATATTATTCGTCGCAAGCTGGAACTCCCATCCCTTGTCCTCGATCTGGCCGGAATTGGTAATGATCGATGCGAAACCGGTGGTGCCGGCAACCGGTTGCTGCCCCAGCAATTTTGTCCTGTTGGAGACAAAGTATTCGATCGATCCGTTGATGAAATGGTTGAAGAGGTCGAAATCGACGCCGGTATTGAAAGTCTTGTTATTTTGCCAGGAGAGCGCCGGCGCCGAAAGGTTCAAGGGGCTTAAACCCGCAGACCCGTTATAGCGTGCCGGTCCCCAATAGACCTGGTTCTGGTAGTCGGGTATTTCCTGGTCTCCCGTTAGCCCGTAGCTGACACGTATCTTCAACGCATTGAAGGTCGTATTGTCTTTCAGGAAACTCTCCCTGGCAAGATTCCATCCGAGAGACGCCGATGGGAAATATCCAAAGCGTTTGTCACTCGGGAAACGCGAGGAACCGTCCGCACGGACGGTGGCGGTCAGCAGGTACCTTCCGTCATAGTCATAATTGATACGGGCCAGCACCGATTGAAGACTGGAGGTCGTTATCGGGAAGGGCAGCAGGGGTCTTGACACGAAGGCTGCGTCGGAGATATCCTGCACATTTCCGGTTTGCGGGAATCCTGTTCCCTGCAGCGCGCTATGCTGGACGGTTGTGGATTGCTGGGTAAAGCCACCCAGGGCGGTCAGGCTGTTATCGCCCCACTTCTTCTGGTAGGTCAGGATATTTTCATTGAGCCAGGTAAGGCTGTTAAGATGACCCGTCAACAATTTTCCGCCTACCGTCTCGGCATCCACTGTCAGGGCGGAGAAGTATTGATTGTCGTTTACGTCATCATAATCCAGGGACCAGGAAGTGCGGAATCGCAGGGAAGGCAGGATCTTGTACTCGCCGTATACCGAGCCGATCAGCCGGTTGGTCAGGGTATGTGCATTGATCTGCTGGGCTGACTTTACCGGGTTATCCGATAGCCAGCTCGCCTGGTAGTTTGTAAAATCGGCATATACTCCGGGGGCATCGTATACCGGCATCAGGGGCGAGGCCCCCAGCGCATTGGTAACGATCCCGGTATAGGTATTGTCGTTAAAACTCCTCTTATTATCGGACCGGGACGCGCTGATCGTCATACCGAAGGACAGTTTATCGGTCGCCTGGTTGTCGATGCTCATCCGGGCGCTGTAACGCCGGAAGTAGTTGTCGATGATGATCCCGGTCTGATCGAAGTAGCCGCCGCCGACAAAGAACTTTGTTTTGTCGTTGCCTCCCCTGGCAGACACTTCATAATTATGGATGGGCGCGGTTCTGAAGATCTGGTCCAGCCAGTTGGTATTCACCCCGCCAGCCAGGTTGTAATAGGGTGCCACCGGGTCGGGTACCGGGTTGCCGCTGCCATCTACGATGCCTACCCCCTGCAGGACGGAAAGGGGGCCGAACCGGGAGGTGTCCGCTCCGGCGGCGGCCGATTCATTATTATAGACTTGTATATCGTTGGCGATGGCTTCGTTGGTAAGATCGTAAAATTGTTTTGAGTTGAGGAAATGTATCTTTTTCTCGACGTTCTGAAAGCCGGTGTAGTAATTCAGGCTGAAGTCCGTCTTCCCCGCTTTGCCTCGTTTCGTAGTCACAAGCACCACGCCATTGGCTGCCCTTGCCCCATAAATGGCGGCGGCGGACGCGTCCTTCAGGACTTCGATGGATTCGATATCGTCGGGGTTGATGTCTGAAATGGAACTGATATTCTGTCCGCTTCCGGTGGATTGCCCCGAGAGGTTGTAGGCAGTTCCCAGGGAGGAATTGCTCTCGCTGAGCATGGGCACGCCATCTACCACATACAGCGGGTTTTGAGCGCCACGGATACTTACGAGCAACCCTGCTCCGGGTGTTCCCGAAGGCTGCGTGACATTGATGCCGGAAAGCTTTCCTTCGATACTGACGGCGAGGTTGGACACCGGCTGATCTTTAAAATCTTTGTTCTTGATGGAGGAGATCGCGCCCGTGATGTCGCTTTTCTTCTGGGTCCCGTATCCTACGACCACCACATCGCTCAACTGGCTCCTGGCTTCCTCCAGTTCCACGTCGACCACGGACCGGCCTTTTATGGGGACCATTCTCGATTTGTAGCCAACATAAGATATCTCCAGTACATCGTTGGGAGAAGAGATCGTAAGCGTATAGGTTCCGTCGCTGCCGGTATTGACGCCCCGGGAGGTTCCTTTTATGACGACGGAGGCTCCGGCAACCGGTTTGCCTTCAGCATCCTTCACCACCCCCTTTACAGTCAGGTTTTGGGCGACCCCTGCCATCGGGCAAAACAGGCAACAGACAAGGATGGATAAAACAGCCGATAAGGTCTGAACGGTTCGATTCATAACAGTCATTTTGGTTTGAAAAAGCAGTTTCTGGAAATGGCAGGCAACTCTCTCTATAAAAGGCAAGCAACCGTTTTTTTCGAAATATGAATTTCACCAAGTCAGATGTATAAAAAATTAAGTCGTGTCTTTTTAAAAAAAAATAAATTAATC
>JARLGZ010000110.1 GCA_031292515.1 Puia sp.
AAGGTTTCATCCATCTCAATCGTGCCAGAGAGAAGTTCGCCATCCGTTCCCATAGCCCTGCGAATCCGATGCAGCATGAACCAAGCCGACTTCTGAGTGACGCCGATAGAACGGGCGATCTCGCAGGAGCTAACGCCATTCTTGCAATTACAGATCATCCAAAAGGCGCTCATCCATTTGTCGAGTCCCAGCGGAGAATCCTCGAAAATCGTACCGACTTTGAGCGTGAACTGCTTCTTGCATCCCTTGCAGAACCACATGCGGCGGGTGCTGATGAACGAATGCTCCTCAGAGCCGCAACGGGGGCAAGAAACTACGCCATTCGGCCAGCGAAGGTTGAGCGCATATTGAAAGCAGCGGTCAGGATCGCTGAAGTAAACAACCGCGTTTTGGAGTGTGTCAGGCGCTTCTATGTAGTAATAATGCGCCTTTTTGCTATGTGTGTCAAATATATAATTACCCTAAATGGTAACTGCCGGTTAGGCGGTGACTCGCCCGCGACCAGGAAAATGAGCATCATTTTGCAGCCCGACGGAGATCTTCCACGGCAGAGTCCATCAGCTGTAGCGTAGGCGACATTTCCGTCCCCAACCCGAGATCGTTTCTTGAAACGCTCAAGTCCTTCCCTTCCAAGAACTGGCAGACGTCTCAGGTTCTACCCTTTGTGAGACAGGACGAAGCTGATGGCTTTACGGCAATTCCTTAGAGGTATCCACAGCAGAGGGAGGGACAATCCGAAAGGGCACGCGCTTCATCATTATTGAGTGCAACACCCAAATCAGGCAGATGTCCCCAATCATTGCTGGCAATGCAACCGGCCAATTTCCGTTATTTGTACTTACGCCTAGGGACTCCTCAATGGCCCCAAACGCAAGAGCGAGAACAGCAAAGATTACAAGCGACGCGGCCATCATAATGCCGACCCATGGCCACGGCTTGGCATTCACCTTCTTTGCTGAATTGAAAAACCATATCCCGCATACGACCCAGAGTATCGGTAAGATCATGCGAGCTTCTCCAAAACACTGATTGCCGAACTATACCCCAAAATTCCCTGCGCGCGGCTTTCTGTTCGCGCGTCGAAAAGGACCCTTTTGGGGACGTTTTGCAATGGACTGGGCGGGACTCCGACAAGACACGAACCACCACGCTACTTGGGATGGGCAACGCCCAAGATGCGGTACGGAGAGGCGATCTCGAGCTTCCGTTCCCCACCGGCAGCCAGATGAAGCACAACGGGATGCTCCGCGTCGACCTCCGTTATCGCCTTGAAGTCTCCGAATGGAAGATATCCTTGGGAAACGAGGCGAATCGCTTCGGGGCCTCGCTGGCCATCGCCCGTCAGGGTAGTAGGCTCCTCTCCGACCGACCAAGTGACGTGGCCGTCGGCGCCCTGCGACATCAGTGCAATTCCGCTCTTCTTGAATACAGCCGGATCGCCGATTGTCAGTAGTTCATAGGTTTTGTGGTCTTTGGCCTCGTACAGAACGTCTTCAATCGAAAGCCTAATTGATGAGGCGCTCGTGGTTTTGAACGCCATCTCAAAAGGATAGTTTTGTCCAGTGAAAGGCTCACCGACAATATCTACCTGAACGTCGTGGCCATTTGGCAAGCGGAGCGTTACCAGGTTATCCGAATAAACAGTAGCCCTATGTGATCCGCAGGCGACCAGCCCGAGCAAGCAAGTGGTCCCAAGCACAAAGGGCGCGACAAGCCTTTTCAGCATACGATCACCTCGGCATTTGTTAGGTCGATATTGTTCGGACTGGCCGATACTCGATTTTCGCACGCTGAGTGCGCCGCGCGGAAACCACCTAAGCTGTTACACGGCTTTGGTGTAGAGGTTCGGCGCGGGAGTGGGTCAATCGTGCCTGTCCCACAAAGGACCCTTCTTGAGACAGGTTTTGACTATCCCTCCGCATCGCAAGGGTCGCGAACCTGTGGTCTCGATTTGCGCTACCGCGTCCTGCCTCGCCAGTAGCGCATGTATTGTCGGCAACTCGTCAGTTACCTTCTTGTCAATATGACTACGACAACCGAGAAAAGAAGAATCCGGTAAATTCCAGATATTGCTCAAAACTTCGGACTTTTTGCCCCCCCCAGGGACGCCTCACCCAGATTGCGATCAATCCCTACCCCCTCAAAAAAGGCGCTTCGCATTTGCATGCAATTCCCCCCAACCGGAGTACAGTTGTGTTAGTAGCCTCCTTGAGTGGGCAAAAAGTGCGAGAAATAGCCTCCGTACCCACCCCCCCACCCCAAAACACCTCTTCCGGATTTGATTATTCCTGGATAAGCGCAATGCAATCAAACATTTGCAAAAACCAACCATGTACTAACCAGTAAACATAACCCCCGAAAAAAGCCCCGTTTTTCGTCAACAATCGGGCTTTTGGGTCCATTTCCACACAAAAACACACGATTCTTCGAGCCTCTTAATTCAACCTGTTACACTCTGTCTCGTCATGCTCCTAGCAAGTCTCGTGGTTATCGCGGTCAGCTATCTTCTCGGTTCAATCCCTGTTGGGTATCTGCTCGTCCGCCTCTTCCTCAAGCAGGACGTCCGCTCGGTCGGCAG
>JARLGZ010000111.1 GCA_031292515.1 Puia sp.
CCGACTTCTATTTCGTCGCACGGGAGACGCCGGAGGAGATCGCCGCGACCCTGGTCAGGCTGATTCAGGATCGAATCCCGAAGCACCTCGGCCTTGATCCGATCCGAGACATTCAGGTCCTGTGCCCGATGAACCGTGGATCGATCGGAGTTCGCGAGTTGAACACGGCGCTTCAGAGCGTGCTGAACCCGGTTCGGCCCGGTGAGCCCGCTGTCGAGCGGTTCGGATGGCGATTCCAGGCTCGGGACAAGGTCATTCAGACCGAGAACGACTACAAAAAGGAAGTGTTCAACGGGGACATCGGCGCCATCGAGAAGATAGATCCCGTCGAGCATGAAGTCTCAATCATGTTTGATGAAAAGCTGGTGAAGTATGACTTCGGCGAATTGGATGAAGTCTCGCTGGCCTACGCAGTGACTATTCACAAGTCGCAAGGTTCGGAATTCCAAGCGGTGGTGATTCCAGTGGCCATGCAACATTACATGCTTCTCCAGCGCAATTTGATTTACACCGGGATCACACGTGCCAAGCGATTGCTCGTGATGATTGGTCAGAAAAAAGCTCTTGGCCTCGCGGTTAGGAATGACCGGTCACGTAAACGATATTCCGGACTGCTGAGCAGTCTGAAAGCATCCTGTCTGTAGTTCTAAGAAACGATATCCCGGTCAACTCGGTACCGAGTTGACCGACTCACTTGGGACTACATTGAAGGTTGACCGGATATAGGCTCAGCAGACTCCCGCTTTGACCTATTGTGTGGCATTGCGGTTTGCCCTGGATGACAAGGTACTGGAATTGACCGGTCTTCCGGTCCCGGGCTGCGATGCGCCATATCCTTAGGGCTTTCCCGCTGCGTGTTGAGTTGTAGTACCCGCAACGACACGATCAAATACGGATAACACGAACGATTCATCGATTTGTTCATGGCGGATCAGCAGCCGTGTGAGCAGCGGCCCGATAATCGTTTCCAAAAAGACGCTTACTTCCGTGTCAGCAGGAAGTTGCCGCCTCCTGATCGCATCTCTTA
>JARLGZ010000112.1 GCA_031292515.1 Puia sp.
ACGGTCATTCCGACAATCCAGCAGATCGCTACCCACTCCACCGCCGTTACATGGCCAGTGACGGCTGAGGCAGTGGCGATAGAGCCAATGGAAATAATCGAAAATGCGTTAAATATCATAGGGCTTTTTATGGCGCTGAGGATTTTACCGTTTTGTTCTGTAGTAGGCATTTAGGATGCCGATTATAGCGCGGCATCCGCTCACCGTGAAATCAATTCCTCGTATGTCAATCTCTTCCCTGTAGTGCCTTCCAAGAGGGTAGAGAACCGCTGCTGTTCGGTGATATCCAATTTCTTGCGAGTGTTGTAGCGGAAAACCTGTTCGGCAACGTAGGCTTGTAAATGCTCTGGCCGAACCTGAATATATGTGCCTTTGATGCAACGCTTTAGTAGACTCCAGAAATTCTCTAGGCCGTTCGTGTGAACCTGCCCGGAGACATACTTTGTCGCATGGTCAACATAGTGGTGGACATAGCCGGGTAATCCCCTGTAGCTGTGTAGATCGTCCGTGTAGAGTGTGGACCCAGGAGCGACGTGCTTTTGAATTTCCGCCTGTAGATGCTTGCGCTTGTGATTCTTGACCACCATTGCCCGAACGTTGCCCCCGCGTTGCAGGATGCCCATTACGGTGGTTTTGGCCATGGCCCCTACAGGTTTGCCGCTAAAGCCTGTACCCTTTGGCTTGCGGGATGTGTGCATATTCCCAACCTTGCCGCCAATGAAAGTTTCGTCGCACTCGACTTCATCGAATAGTGGTTCTGAGTGATTTTCCTCCTGCGCTGCCGTTCTCAGCCGATGGAGCATAAACCAAGCTGATTTTTGGGTAATCCCGATGGTTCTTGCGACTTCGTGCGAGGAAATCCCATTGCGGCAATTTGCCAACATCCAGCCGATAAGCAGCCATTTTCCTAACGAGATAGGAGAATCCTCAAAAATCGTGCCAACCTTGACGCTAAATTGACGTTTAGGATGTTTCCCTTTGCACTGGTAGAGGGATCGCGTAGGCATCCATGTAACATCTTTGCCGCCGCATGTAGGGCAGATTACAACCCCGTCAGGCCACCTCAGCCGAACCATGTAGTCAATCGCGTTCTGAGGCTCTAGGAAATGCACCATCGCATCGTGGAGAGTCTTCAAATCGGGTTGCATTGGGTAAAATCCTTTCAGTTGGATTCGGAGGTGTCTTTTGGTTTACATTGGTCGGGATGCTGTGTGTTGCCCTGCTTGTCACGTTCCCATTGTTCTCCCGCATCGAAGCCCATTAGGAACGTTTCAGCGTTTTGGTACGCAGCCCAAGGGTATTTGGCCAGCAGATTTTCTATGCCCTGCTTGCGGGCGAGAGTTCTCTTGTTCCGCTGCCGAGACTGAGGGTCCAATTCAAACGATGGACCGAGACTCCTTGATGCCCGACCTTTTGCAAGTTGTGTATGTAAACTACCCAGAAAACATCGAGACTCGTAAAACGATATACACAACTTGGCCCAAAGGTTTTGACCGCATAAACGATATGCCGCGTCTAAGAGAAATTCTTTCAGGGAAGACAGTTTTGAGGGCTGAACCTTTTCCCTATCTTCCCCCTGCTGAGTGAAGTATGTCATTACCGGATTTTCAGACCGGGGAAACCAAATACCTGACCATCCGCCCCTCGGGAAGATTTTTCCGCCAACTTTGCATGCAATTAACCCCAAACGGAGTACGGTGAACACATAGACCCCCTCCGCCCATGAGCCGGTCTCCACCCGGGAAAGCGGGCCAATACCCACCCCTCCCCCTCCAAAACACCCACTTTTGGACAGGGTCGGCCGGACGATTCTGCTAATAAGAGATTTGCTATCTTGATGTTACAGGTTCAACGCAAAGACACGCATGTTATCCGATCAGTAAACAAAACTGCCCAAAAATCGACGATCTCATGTCGGAATTCGAGTGATTAAGCGGCTTTTTAGGGCAAAAAGCCGCCTGATCGTGAGCTTTTTCCGTCACCGACCTCAAGCCCAGCGAAACCCGCTCTTCTGCAGCGGCAGCGTCCGAATCCGCTTCCCAGTCGCCGCAAAGATCGCATTCGTAATCGCCGGCAGAACCGGCGGCAGCGTCGGCTCACCAAGGCCCGTCGGCGAATAGTCCGTCTTCCGCCAATACACGTCGATCTTCGG
>JARLGZ010000113.1 GCA_031292515.1 Puia sp.
CCCGGCGCCCAGAATTTTCCCGACGTGGACACGGCGTTTGTGTTTGTTGCCGGAAGAGCTGGTGGACGCTGGCTGTTTTCGGTCATCGATGTGACGCTTTTAGTGGCGACGTTCGGTTCCGCGCTAGGGGCGCAGTTGGGTGCTGCACGGCTGCTTTACGGCATGGGACGTAGCGGCGCGCTGCCGCCCCGGTTTTTTGGGGCCATCGAGCCCAAGAAACGCATTCCGCGTAACAACGTGTTGCTCGTGGGCGCAGTAGCACTCATCGGTGCAATGGTCCTGAGTTTTGAGCGGGGCGTGGAATTGCTAAACTTCGGTGCCTTGCTCGCCTTCATGGGTGTGAACACATCGGCATTGGTACGATTCTACTTTCGCGAGGTGCACAAGCGCTGGTTCAATTTCGCGTCCCCGGCACTGGGCTTTCTGATCTGCATGATGTTGTGGCTGAGTCTGAGTTGGCGCGCCAAAGTGTTGGGAATCGGATGGATGGTCATCGGGTTAGCGTACGGCGCTTATAACACACGGGGGTTCAGGCGGGAACTCGTGAACTTGGACATTCCGGACGGTGATGGCGAAGCCCAGGCGAGTGTTACCCACGGAACTACGGGATATCAGCGGTGATGCTCTGGGAACATCCAGTTCAATGTTGTGTGGGTATCCGCCGGGCACGGTACCGGCGGCGCGCCTGTAGGCAGCCCCGACAAAACCGTCGAATACACGGGAAAAGCAATTTCGGTGCAAGCGCCTTGAGCGTGAAAGGTTTGATTGGTAACGGATAAGTGGGAAATACGGCAAACCGAGTTTGCACGACGTAATGGCCAGGAGGCCCAAAGACATGCAAGAACTCTCCGTAGTCGGCAAGGTGAAAGCCGAAGAAGTGGAATACCAGAAATGGAAGAAAGCCTTCAAAATCAGCAACGATACTGTACAAATGGTTGTGTTGACCGAAGTCGGACCGCGGATTCTTTTCTTTGGCTTCCGGGGAGAAGATAACGAGTTCCACGAAATTCCCGAGCATTCCGGGAGAAGCGGTGACCAGACCTTTAGAGTCTACGGGGGCCACCGGCTGTGGGTATCACCCGAAGTCGCGCGCACGTATTACCCCGACAATGTCCCCGTTTCAGTGCGGAGGCAGGACGACGCTTTTGTTTTTACCGCTCCTCCGGAATCCGCACATTCCGGCACGAATCTGCAAAAAGAGATCGAGGTCAAATTGGCGAAAACAGGATCGGGTGTTACCGTCACGCATCGCATCCTCAATCTTGGAGGGGAGCCCACCGAGATAGCTCCCTGGGCACTCTCCGTGATGGCTGGTGATGGGAAGGCCATTCTCCCCCTTCCGCCGCGGGCACCACTCTCGGCCGACAGATTATTGCCCGAAGGAGTCCTGGCGCTCTGGTGCTACACAGATTTGGCGGACCCGCGGTGGAAAATTGGCACAAAGTATATTCAACTCCACCAGGCACGGAATTCAGCAAATATATTCAAGGAGCAGATGACCGGAATCTTTAATCCACTCGGGTGGGGCGCTTACTTTCGAAGGCACCACTTGTTCGTGAAGAAGGCCAAAGTGGAGAAAGGTGCGAAATACCCTGATTTTGGCTGCAATTTTGAGATATATACAGACGCGCACTCGCTCGAGCTCGAAACCTTGGGGCCACTTCGGAATCTGAAGCCGGGAGAAACCGCAGAACATATCGAGCACTGGTGGCTGTTCAGGGACATTGAGGCCGGTGAATCGGAAAGCTGGATTGACTCCGTTATTCTTCCTAAGGTCCAGGCCGCGAGTGGCGCGGCATGATCAATCCGAAAAGCTTAATTCCGTGACTGGGTCGATCCTCTAATCACGAGCTTAGGCCAGATTGAAGTTTCCGGTATTGGCCCGAATTCAAATCACCCATTTAGTAACCCCTAACTGATAGGAGGACAAACTGAGATGCATCGCCGTGAATTCTGCAAGATCCTCAGCGCATCCGCAGTGGCAACGACAGCCTCTATTGGCTGGCCGAAACGCATGGCGGCTGAATCAAACGTAGCAAAGAACCTGAATTATGCAGACTTCTGTGCAACTCCCGAAGCTGATCGGGTCTTCTCGGTTGTCTCCGGCGACCAAATTATTAGGGAGAAGTTGGACCCCGCCAATTGGAAACCATCCATTTGGGGAGATCCTCCGAAGCTCCCTGGAGTTGCCGATTCCTGGGACGGCGTCTCCATGGACGCACCTATTCCCGGGCTCGCCGGCACTGGCCCTTATGTTCCAACATGGGATTCCCTCTTACAGTACGAAGCTCCGGAATGGTATAAGGACGCCAAGTTCGGGATTTGGGCGCACTGGAGTCCACAGTGTGTTCCGGAGAAAGGCGACTGGTATGCACGGAACATGTACGTGGAAGGGTCAGGACAGTATAAGTATCACCTCGAACATTACGGACATCCATCCCGTTTCGGCTACAAGGATCTGTGTGCACAATGGACACTCCTGAATTGGCAGCCCGGAGAACTTATCGATCGGTATAAGAGAGCCGGTGCACGTTTCTTCTTCTCGCTGGCTAATCACCACGATGGATTTGATTGCTGGAATTCAAAGCATCATGCGTGGAATGCCCAAAACGTCGGCCCACATCGCGATGTGGTTGGAACTTGGGCGAAGGCCGCAAGGGATCGTGGGCTGCGATTCGGTGTCACGATTCATCAAGCCAGAAATTGGTGGTGGTTTCAAGCGTCCCATGGCACCGACAAGCAAGGACCGATGGCCGGATTTCCGTATGATGGCGAACTAGCGCTTGCACAAGACCGAAACGAGTGGTGGCAGGGTGTCGATCCCCAATTACTTTACGGCCCGAAACACCCGTTCGATGCGCTGCCGGATCCTTCGTATGTGAAGCACTTCTATGATCGGACTCGCGACCTGATCGACCAGCACGATCCGGATCTTCTTTTCTTCGACAATTCCCTCTTTCCACTCGGCTGGGGCGGGATGAACATCGCCGCCTATTTCTACAATAACAGTCTCCTCAAGCGCGGGAAAATGGAGGCTGTCGCCAACGTCGGGGACGTGCCCGACCGCATAGCCAAGGCGGTCGTCGCGGACTACGAGCGCGGCATAACCAGCAAAATCATGCCTTATGCGTGGCAATCCGAGACCTGCATTGGAACCTGGCATTATGATCGCGGCTTGTATGACCAGCCCGGAGAATTTGGCGGCTACCTCCATCCGCGTGATGTGATTCATTGGCTTATTGACACCGTCAGTAAAAATGGAACCTTTGTGCTGAATGTTCCGGGAAGGCCCGACGGAACGATCGATGACAAAGAGATTGCAGCCCTCGACAAGATTTCGACGTGGATGAGCCCGAATTCTGAAAGCATCTACGAAACCCGGCCGTGGAAGGTATTCGGCGAGGGCCCCAACACGGTGACAGCCGGCAAGTTTCAGGGGAACAGCATTGCCAGGCTCGGGGCCAAAGACATTCGATTCACGCGAACAAAAAATAACGAAATCGTCTACGCGATTATCCTTGGACTTCCGAACAAAGAGATGACCATCGAAGCTCTTGGGCTCTCGAGCCCGAACGCTCCTGGCAGAATTGCCAAAGTCGAAGTGCTGGGATCGAACCAGACCCCAGTGTGGAGGCAATCCAATGATGGCCTGACGATCAAACTGCCCGAAGGGATCGCTGGAATTCCTGAGTACGCGGTCACGGTAAAGACCTACTTGTTCTGAGCTTCTGATCGCCCCACGAATCTTCCGATCAGGATCGGACTTCACCAAATTCGCTGAAGAGGTTCAAGGAAGAAGAATACGGTGAAAGGTGCGCGTGCCCTCCGAAACAGACTGAAATGCTTCGCGCCGTTCGTGCTCTGCTTTTAGGAATCTATGAAACCTGTGGTGGAACACAGCGAGAAGATAGGACTCAAAGTCTCCGACAGAGGATCTGTATTCGCCCTTCCTCCGAAGCGCCTTGGAAACAGACCGCAAGACTTCTTCCCAAATGTCTGCAGCGAGAGCCTCGGATTCCCGCTTTGAACCTGTAGCTCAAGAGTCTGTTGTTGATTCTGCGTTGCTTAGGTCCATTTTCAGGCCCTTCAAAACCACCTACTTGTACACAAGTTGTACAC
>JARLGZ010000114.1 GCA_031292515.1 Puia sp.
CCAAAACCCCAAAACCCCAAAACCCCAAAACCCCAAAACCCCGAGTGAGGGCGAAAACAGTTCCCCATAAATCACAGAGACATAATTGCTTCGCAGATGCGTGCGCAGGATCATGCATAAATCGTTCATACATGTTATATATATATTATCCCACCAACAGCAACAACACGATGGAAGAAATAGTTCATTGCGTGGTCCACTACAAGAGGGCGGCGGAGTACGTGTGCCCAGCATGCAAGAATCTCCCTCTGTGTAATGCCTGCATGCAAGAACATAAGAGCGAAGCAGGCCATGCGCCCGAAAACTACAAGAAGGTTGGGGAGTCACTCATGCGCTGGTGTATTCAGGATGCGGATGAGACATATGTGGAGGGACTGACTAAGGAGCTTAGGGAAGGGGCAAACGAACTTGGGGCTAGCCTTCTACGTGAGATCGACAGGTTCCAGTCGAGTTTCGTACAGGCCGCGGAACAATGCGGCAAGGTGTGTAAACTATATGAAGAGAAAAGATACGTCGAGCTGTACTTTTACGCCAAAAGCCATCCAGTGAATGGCTCGGGGAGCAAAACTGAGGCGATGAGGGGGCTAATAGATCGGCTTCTGAAAATGCTTGACACCGCTTCTAGCGGGCTCAAAGAGGTATTGGTCAAGATTCACGCGATGAGGATCGCACATCACAAGCCGATATTCTCAACGTACAAGAAGGATGAAGTGTTTGTGTTCGAACCTAACTCAACCGATCAGGAAGAAAAATCTGCGTTGCATAGCGCGGACATGTCGAAATGTAAAGCAGTGTATATCGATCATTGTGCAATCCTTGGAGACTGCGTCGCTTCGGAGCTCGCATCCTGTCTTCAAGCTCATCCTATCTCCGCACTATACCTGTCAAGTAACGACATTTCCGATGCTGGCGCAGAAGTGCTGGCTCGGGCTGCGTTCCGCGGTAAGTCGCTCTCCGCGTTCTGCCTTGAGGGCATCCAAATATCCGATACAGGGGCTAAGGCGGTGGCTGAGGCGATCCGGAGTTGTCATTCGCTCACCACATTCTATTTTA
>JARLGZ010000115.1 GCA_031292515.1 Puia sp.
GCAATCCAGTGGGATCAACGAAGATGGTCGGGTCATTGCGAACATAGCTATAAAAGTTTGGTCCAGTACCGAACGCAACCGGGTCTTCCGAAATAAAGCGTCCGGATTGTGGGTCGTAGTATCTGGCGCGGTAGTAGGATGGTTCGGATGAATTCACTATGGTGTCCCATCCGCACAATGGGCTGCTCTCACTTTTGTTGGGGGATTAGAATCCACCCGCCTGACCACCGAGGAATGCCCAGCTCTTCCGGGGCCTGATATGCCCAGAACAACTGAACGTCAGACATCGTCACACTGGCATTGAGATCCCTGAAGACGTTCTGCAGATTGATGTCCCCGCTGATAGACTTGTTTGGATCCAAAGCGATCTGTTCCAGAGTAGGATCGTCGACGATTAGTTCTTTCTTAAGGGATTTACCGCTAGGTAGCACAGCAACGAGGATCATGCTGTATCTATTCCCCCATGGCAGGCTGCTTCTATAAACGGTTACGCGGGATTCAGAACGAGACATCAGCGTCACGTGCAACCAGAGGGGCTTTTGCGGGTCCAATTCGACGTGGATTCCGGAAGGGGGCGGCTCACCATTGCTCGGAGACACACCGCCCAAGAGAATTAGGAGGGAAGCGATTACAATCACCACGGTTTTAAGGTTTCTTGGGTTTCTTGAAGCCATCGCGATACTTCCTCTCTGTCTTGATTCGGTCATCGATCATCGTCTTGCAAGGCTCGCAGGCAGACTCCTTCTGCTTCTTCAGACAATTGATCTCGGCATTCGCTGCGGCGATCTCAGAGGCTGCTTGTTCTTCATCACTCGAATACGCTAGCTGAATTCCGGAAGCTGCTCCTTTGCAAACGGTGGGATTCGAGGCAAGGGCATCTCGCTTATGACTTTGCTCGTGGACGCGGACGCAGGGCCCCAAGCACTTCTCTCGATCTGATGTGCCAGCGCCACCGATCTGTACCCGGATGCCACCGTGGCCGTTACAAACAATTGTGTTATCGGATGGATCAGACGGGAGGCCTGTGTTGTACCAAAGTCCGGACGGGTCGACGTAGATTACGGGATTATTGTTAACGTAACGATAGAAATTAATTCCTCCGATGAAGCCGATGGGGTCCTCGGAAACGAACCTCCCTGAACTGGGATCGTAGTATCTGGCGCGGTAGTAGGATGATTCGCCCAGATCAGTCTGGAGGTTGGAGCTCGAAACGGAATCGTTCACTGTAGCTCGGGCTACGTCGAGCATAGGGTTGACTCTAATACCGCACTCTTTGAGAGCTAACACCCAGTCGTGGGGCACCCATCATTCCACATCTCATTTTACCTGCCACCCACCTCTTGACGAAGCGCACCTAGCACGAGTTCTGCTGCTTCGCGTTGTTCTCCGGAAGCCCAGGGCGGAATGACTAAATAATACGGTTTCGCGGAGACTTCTACCGCGCTTTGCGGAGGGATGTCAGTCTTGCTTTTTGCGCCATCGTCAAGCGAAGAAAAAAACACAAGCTCGGGATGGGCCTGGTGCCCCAAAAGTGTTAGACCTTCCTCATAGCTATTAGGTTCCATCGTTGCGATAAGAATTGGCTTACCACGCGATGTCTTGAGCTGCATTTGACCCACGGCATGCAAAGCCGAATCTATTCCGATTGCCTTTGGATCGCGGAATACGTGGACGACGATAGGCTCAGTTGCACTCTTGTTGGAACACGCGCAAGAAAGCCCACATAGGGAAATCAATAGCATTGCCCGGATAGTTTTCATTTCTTTTTCTCGCAAGCCTCGCAACACATGCAGTATGCAAAGGCGCCACCTATGGGGGTGACTCCTTGGGTGCAATAGGGGGTTGTGCTCTTGCCGGATGTTTTTGCATCGGCGCACCGCTTATTAAAAAGCGTCTTGAAAGTCGCCCAATCATCAGCCCCGGAGTTCCCCTTATAGTAGGGATTTGGCCCGGCTTCCCAGAAAAGAGCTGTTTCACCTTTCTCGCAGATATTCACAGGAATTGGCGGCTTCGCACCCGGTTTCGGAGGCGGAGGATTCAATAACTTGTTTGCGAGCCAATTAAGAGAGTTCCAAAACGGGCCGTCATCCTTCTTTTGCAGGCCAAAAGGATCCGTGTGTGTGATGGCATTGTTTGCCACGTATCGGTAGAAGTTGGATCCAGCCTGAAATCCAAGTAAATCCTCCGAGATGAATCGCCCTTGGGCCGCATCGTAGTATCTGGCGCGGTAATACGATGCTCTAGAAGAACTGGGGGGACCACTGGCACGGCCACCCAAATTCCTTTCCGGGCTTGACGTGCCTGCTACCAACCCAGCCCCCGTTCCGACTCCAGAGTTACTGACGACCCTGGGGAAACCACTTCCCGATCAGCCTGATCAAGAAGGCTGCCCCCGCCAACGCGAACCAGTAGGTGCTGTGTTCCCTTAGATAGCTTCCGATCCCCAATGGATCGTAGTGAGTGAAAAAGTGAAGCTTGCTAGCGACATATATCGCAAAAAAGAGCACCCACAGAAC
>JARLGZ010000116.1 GCA_031292515.1 Puia sp.
AACGGCTTGCTGAAAGTGGATATGCCGGAAGACATACTGGCGAAGACCGCCGGCTTGCTGGTCCGGAAGAATAATTAGCGCATATCGGAGCATGGAGTGAACCTGAAGATGGATGTGTCTGAAGATGGGTGTGTCTGAAGACGCGGAAACTATCAAAGCTGCCGGAATAAAAATGAGAGACTATAAAAATGAGAGTCTATAAAAAGAAGAGTCTATGAAAATGGCAATATAAAAAAACTCATATGAGGATCGGGCCGCTTCCATACCTAAGGATCCGTTTGCTGATGACCCTGGCGGGAAGCCTCCTCTTTTGCGGCGGGGCCTGCCCCCAGGATATCGTACAGCGCAACCTGCTCAAACATTTTTCGATGCGCGACCTGCAGTCTTCACTGCTGACCCATGACCAGTGGTCCCCTTTCCCGAGATCGGTGGCGGAATGGACGGAGAAACTCCCCGATTCCATTCGCAGACGGATCGTCGCCGAAGGTGAGAAAGCGCTCCACGAGCCTTTTGCCTCGCTCCCGGCGACGCTCTACCTGGAATTTCAGCGCGACGGCAACCGCGTAAACTATGAGACGGCGAGTTTTACAAAACGCAGCCGTTTATTCGCGCTGGTCCTCGCGGAGGCCATAGAACAGAAAGGCCGGTTCACCGACGCCATCGTCAACGGGGTCTGGTCTTTCTGCGAAGAGAGTTTCTGGGGTGTGCCCGCCCACTATTACCTGCAGAAGGCCGGTATCGGCCTGCCCGATGTACAGGACCCTTCGGTGGATATTTTTGCCAGTGAGACGGCGGAAATATTGGCACTCACGGACTATTTCGTCGGCGCGGAACTGGACGGCGTGTCACCCCTGCTGCGCAAACGGATATATTATGAGGTGGACAGGAGAATGCTGGCGCCCCTGGAAAAAGACAGTATCGCCTACTCTTACCTGGGCAGCGGGCGAAGGGATGCGCCCGTAAACAACTGGAACCCCTGGGTGATCAGCAACTGGATGATCAGCCTCCTGCTCCTGGAAAAAGACGAAGGCAGGCGGGTAAAAGAGCTCTATCATGGCATGGGCCTGCTGGATAATTATATCAACGGGCTGGGAGAGGACGGGGCCGTGGACGAGGGACCGAGCTATTGGTTCGGGGGTGCCGGCCGGCTCTTCGATGCGCTGACGATGCTCCATAGCGCTACTGCCGGCAAGATCGATATCTATGAAGCGCCTGTGATCAGACGGCTCGGCGACTATATCGAAAGGATGCATATCGCCGGAAACTATTTCATCGATATCGCCGATGCCTCTCCCACGATCAGCGCCGATGGCCTGCTGATCTATCGTGTTGGCGTTTCTGTGAAAGATACGGGCCTGGAACGGTTTGGAGCCTGGGCCTATCACCACCTGGACGACCATGATTTCTATCACAAAGACTTCTCCAAGCCCCGGATCGTCTGGAACCTGCTATCCCTGAAGGCCTGTGAATCCATCGACCCCCCCGAGCCTCTCACGGACGAGACCTGGTTTGCCGACCTGCAACTGATGGCGACTTCCTCGGGAAAGGGATTTTTCGTGGCTTCTCACGGTGGTCACAACGGCGAAAGTCACAATCATAACGACGTCGGGGACCTCATGGTCTACGCCCGGGGGCAACCGGTGATTATCGACGTGGGCTTCGGTACCTATACGGCAAAGACGTTTTCAAAGGATCGCTACAGCCTGTGGTATCTTAGCTCGGCTTATCACAACCTGCCGGTGATCAATGGTATGCCACAGGCAGCGGGCAGAAAATATGAGGCCCGTGAAGTGAGCTACGCTTCCGATGCCGCCAGGACGGAGCTGCAGATGGAGATCGCCGCGGCCTATCCCGAAGAAGCCGGCGTGCGCTCCTGGAAACGCAGGGTCACACTCGATAAATCAAAAAACGAAGTATGGATCCGGGATGCCTTCCAACTGGGGAAAAGGACAGGCGCCCTGTCCCAGACCTTTATGACGGTCTGCCCGGTGGAAGTGCCGAAGCCGGGGCAGATCCTGTTTCAACTTCCCGGCAAGGGCAAGGTCCTCCTCGAGTACGATCCACGCGCCTGGGAACTGAAGAAAGAACTGATGGACACCAGCGGGCCGGATGAGACACGTATCGCCGACAACTGGAGCCATCGTCCGATATGGCGCCTGCTGCTGGTTAGCAAGACCCGCGACAAAACAGGGGTGTTTCGATACAGGATAACGCAGATGCCATAGGCGCTTTTAACAGAAACGATAGGATCTGTTGACAGATCCCTCAGGAGTCTTTAACAGAAACCTTGATAGAAACCT
The DNA here is from genome assembly GCA_031292515.1 of Puia sp. Classification (GTDB taxonomy): domain Bacteria; phylum Bacteroidota; class Bacteroidia; order Chitinophagales; family Chitinophagaceae; genus Puia. Next base: position 2,301 of record JARLGZ010000116.1, read on the forward strand.
TGATAGAAATCCCAACAGAAATTCTAACAGGAGCCGCACCATGAACAGAAAATTCTTATCATACGCATTCACCTTGATTCTCTTTTTTTGCTTCGGGACCCTCTCTGCCCAGGAACCGGGCAAGGAGGAAGACGGCGCTTACCAGGACCTTTCCCATTACAGCAGGGTCTTCGGGCATGACAAACTGTATCGCCTCTATCTTCCCAGGGGCTATGCCGGCTCCGCCCGCCGTTATCCCGTGATTTACTTTTTTCACGGATGGGGCGGCCGGCATTTCAAGGACGATAATGCGAAACTGGAATATAAAAAGATTAAAGAGCTGGTCGATCAATACCAGACGATCCTCGTGATGTGGGACGGGAATATCGACCTCTCCGAACCGCGCCCCTATAATGTCGGGAATCACGAGGACGTGAAGTTCAATATCCAGATGAAGGATTATTTCCCCGAACTCGTGGAGCATATCGACAGCGCTTACCGGACCCTTTCGGACAGGACGCACCGCGGCATCATCGGCTTCAGCATGGGCGGCTTCATGTCTTTGTTTCTGGCAGGAAAATACCCCGATAAGGTGTGTGCTGCCGTTAGTATGGCAGGCAGCCCGGAGTTTTTCGTGGGCTATCCCGATAACCAGGAGTTATACCCCGTAAGATATACCTTTATCAACCTCCGGCAGGTGGATACCCGCATCCATAATGGCAACACGGACATCCTGTACTACCTGAACAGCGAAGTGCATGAAGGAGCGTTATGGGACGAGCAGGTGAATCTGCAGTATTGGCCTTTCATCGGCGGGCATATGGTCGACCGGCCCGGGGAGACAAAGGTCTTCGGATCCGCCATGAAGTTTATCACTGAATCATTTAAGAAGAGGTCCGCAGAAGCCGCATCCGCCGCAGGGATCAAGTCCCGTGTTGCGGCGTCCGCCACAGCTACCGCTTCCTCCGCCCCGGCCACAGCTACGCCCGCTGCCGCTACGTCTGCCAACCTCCGTCCTGCCGCACCCTTCGCCCCCGATAGCTGGTCTCATTATGACCTGTATCCTTCTTTTGATCTATGGGGCTACCAGGTGACGAGCGACAAACGGGATCCGGGTTTTCTCTTCCTGAAAAATACCGGGCAAAAAGGCTTCGGTTTTTATACCTACCGGTGGCTTCCCGCCGGTCCGTCGCTGCCGGATGTTCACGCGACAATCGTGACGGCTCCGCGATATATTCCCTTTGTCACTTATCACCTCGCAAGATATAAGCGGTCCGCGGGCACGGTCAGCTTCGATAGCCTGAAAAGCGACGGAGAGGGAAGGTTGCTTCTCGACTGTGGCGGGGCAGGAGAGGAGATAGGTGTCTACAGGCCAACCGACGATCCGGAATTCGTCTTCCTGGATTATAGCCTGCGCGGCCTTCATCACTATCTGCCCGTCGGCAAGACAGACGAACTGCGCATTCGCCTCTTCAACAGGGGGGGAGAAAACCGGTTGCCTTCCCAAATCCAAATTCGTATCCGGACAAAAGATCCCTCCGTAAAGTTTGCCGATTCAACCGTGACCATCAAAGTCTACCCGGGGCAGCGGATATTGGAATTGCCATCCTTTGTCTTCTCCTGTAACAAGAAGCCGCCTCCGCACGCCGAACCCGCGGATATAAGATTTCATCTTACGATCGGGACGCCGGCTTCTTCCACCCGCGACGAATTCACGGCGCCGGTCTTTTTTCAGGCGCCCGCTTTCGACAGCATTCGCGTTGACGACGGCAGACTGATAAGAGATACCATCATGGGCAGCGGGAATGGCAATGGAATCGCGGAAGCCGGGGAAAGGGTCCTGCTCTATCAGGGCTCCCACCGGTTGCGGCTATATACGGAAGATCCTTGGGTGCCGCCGGGAAAAGAGAGGCTCGCCGACGAGATGATTCCCGGTCGCTGGCCGGACGGGTTCACCCTCAGTTCGGTGGTGGAACTTTCCCCCGACTGCCCCGACGGCCATACCGTCGAATTCCTGGCCGGCTACGAGACAAAGACCTTTAACCCGATAGAGCGGAAGCTCACCTGGGGACGGGTGAGACTAACGGTCCGGCATATCGCCGGGAATCGGAGAAATTGACATCCCGGACATAAAAAATTAACATGCGACCAGACACGATGATCAGGCTGACGATAGGTATCCTGCTTTGCGCCAACAGTTTTGGGGTGAAAGCTCAGTCAGGTAATGAAACGCCCCGCTTGCCGGGTGTTGCCGGTGGCGATCTTCCGGCCATCATAAAGACGGACAGCGGCGGCTATCGCCTGCTGGTAGACGGCAAACCCTTTATCGCACTCGGCGCTCAACTCTGGAACAGCAGCGACTGGCCCTATATACTGGACAAAGAATGGCCGCAACTGGAGGAGTTGCACGCCAATACCCTGGAAGCACCGGTCTATTGGCAGAATACCGAACCGCAACCGGGGAAATACAATTTTTCGGAGATAGACACCCTCGTCCTGGGCGCCCGCCGTCATGGGTTGAGGCTGGTTTTGCTGTGGTTTGGGTCCTATAAGAATGGCAGCTCCCAATATGCTCCCGAATGGGTCCTTGCCCATCCGGAAAAATATCCCCGCATGCACAATGCCAACGGCGAAGAATTGACGGTGCTCTCGGCGGTAGCGAAATCCAACTGCGAGGCCGATAAGGCGGTATTTGCAGCCATGATGCGGCATCTGGGGCAGATAGATGGCCGGCAGCATACGGTCATACTGGTACAGGTAGAGAACGAGTCGGGTTCCCTGGGCACGGACCGGGATTATTCAGGGGAAGCAAATGCCGTATTCAAAAAAGGCGTGCCCTCAATCCTGCTGCAAAAACTCGGTAAACCGGCAGGGACCTGGGAAGAAGTATTTGGTGAACAGGCTGCCGAGACCTTTAACGCATGGTATATCGCTTCTTATGTGGAAGAAGTGGCGCTGGCCGGACAAAAAGAATATCCCCTCCCCATGTATACCAATGTATGGCTTAGGGAGCATGGTTTCCGCAGACCCGGAGAATATCCCAGTGGAGGACCCGTCTCCACGATGCTGCCCGTCTGGAAGCTGGCGGCTCCCGCCCTGGCTTTTATCTCACCGGATATCTATCACTCCAATTTCACGGTATTTTCGGATCTCTGTGCCAAATATGCACTTCCCGGAAACCCCTTCTTTGTCCCCGAGTTGGGCAAAGGCATTGATTTTGCTCGGTTCGAATTCTATGCATTGGGGAGCTACGACGCACTTGGCGTGGCGGTCTATGGTATCGACCCGTTCCACGCGGATCCCGGTGACGAGCGGGACAAAGAGAAACTGGATGATAAATTCTCCGGGATGGCCGATAACTACCGTCTGCTGCGAGGCTCCATCGGTAAGATAGCGGAATTGCAGGGAACGGGTCGGCTGCGGGCCGTGGGCGAGGAATATGGGCGATACGAGCAACTGGTGACACTGGGCGGCTATGATATCCTGTTCTCCTTCGGATATCCTGCCTATCGTAAGAAGACCCTGACCGGCAGGGCGCTGATCGGGCAATTGGGAGAGGACGAATTCCTCATAACCGGTTTCGACACGCGGTTCCAGTTCCGACCCCGCTATGGCTCCGGCTATGCATCGGCGGAATACCTGGTGATCGAAGAAGGGTATTACGAAAACGGCCAATGGATACGCAAAAGGATCTGGAATGGGGACGAAGCCTATCATTCTACGCTGACCCCCGACGGGACGACCCTGCGGATCAGGCTGCGGAAGACAAAAAAGACGAATACCGGGCCGGTAAAAGCTAACTTCGAATAGCGAAGCGGCGGCAAAACAGGAAAATAAAGTACAGGTTTTGGAAAATACACTATTACCCGGCCGACGGGGGTATTGTATTTTTAAAATAAATGTCATGGATAAATCGAGGAGGGGATTCCTGAAAACCGGGGGCGCGCTGCTGACCGGCACCGCGCTGGCGCCCATCGCCGCCCTGTCGTCCGGGAAATTGATATCGTCCGGGGCTACTGCATCGTTTCAGAAAGCGGCCATGCCGACCCTGCTCGGCATGCAGTTGTATACCGTCCGGGACGATATGAACAAAGACTGCCCCGGCACCTTACAAAAACTAGCAGTCATGGGCTGCAAATATGTCGAACATGCGGGCTACTGGAATCGTAAGTTCTATGGTCATACGGCGAAGGAATTCAAGGCCCTGCTGGACGGCCTGGGGCTAAAAATGGTGAGCGGGCATACAAGCCTCAGCAATGATCATTGGGATAAGTCGAAAAATGATTTTACGGATACCTGGAAATACATCGTAGAAGACGCAGCGACAGTCGGACAGCAATACGTCATCACCCCCGCGATGGACGAGAGCTGGCGAAAAGACTACGACACGGTGTTATATTATATGGATGTATTCAACAAGAGCGGGGAGCTCTGTAAAAAATCCGGCATGAAGTTCGGATATCACAACCATAATTTCGAATTCAAGACATTGTATGACGGCCGGCTCTTGTACGATGTGATCCTCCAGCATACCGATCCCGCGCTGGTGGCCCATGAAATGGACATGGGCAATATGTATGGCGCGGGCGGTCGTGCGTTGGACAATCTGAAAAAATATCCGGGGCGCTATGAACTGATGCATGTCAAAGACGAAATAGCAGGGACCAATGGGATGGACGGCTATGAGAGTACCCTGCTGGGAAAGGGTGTGGTAAAGACAAAAGAGGTCGTGGATGAGGGCCGGAGAACGGGAGGCACGCATGTCTTTATCATCGAACAGGAGGCCTACCAGGATAAGACACCCCTTGAATCGGCAAAAGAAGATCTGGCTACGATGAAGAAATGGGGATATTGACTGGGACGCGCCACACTAAAATATAAGGGATCGGTCATGACAAAAAAAGGCTTCAGATTTACGGGTTGGACCCCGGCCGTCCTGGCTCTGCTGGCCGTCGGCTGCGCCATGCAAATGGGCTGCACTACGCAAGGGAACGGGCAAAAGAGCCAGAGCAGCGAAACAGGCGGGGTCTCTCCGGTTGCAGGTCTCTATGAGTACCACGACGACGTCCGGTCCCGATGGAGCAGCCCGGAGAACAAAAACGGGAGAAAAGGCATGGGAGGCATGGAGAATCAGGGGGCGAAGGGGCATCCCTACAGCTCCATAGAACCTCATCAGACCCTGAGCCTGCTTGATATACAGGAACAGGGTGTCATCAGCCGGATCTGGATCACGATCAATGACCGGTCGCCGCAGATGCTCCGGGCTTTAAAACTGGAGATGTTTTGGGACGGAGCCGATAAACCGGCCGTGTCCGCGCCGCTCGGAGATTTCTTCGGGGTTGGTCTTGGCCTCACGGCGCCCTTTCACAACGCTCTGTTCGCCAACCCCGAAGGCAGGTCTTTTCTCTGCTTTGTACCCATGCCTTTTAGAAAAGGCGCCCGGATACAGATAACGAATGAATCCGATAAGAGGCTTTCAAGCGTTTTTTTCGACGTAGATTACCAGTTGACTACTCATTGGGACGAAGACAACTTGTATTTTCATGCCTGCTGGCGCCGGGATACGGCCACCGTTCCCGGAAAGGATTTCGAACTGTTGCCCGAGGTGGCGGGGCGCGGAAGATTCCTGGGCGTCAATATAGGCGTCAATGCGAATCCCCGGTATAACAAGCTCTGGTGGGGAGAGGGCGAGGTGAAGATCTGGCTGGATGGCGACAAAGAGTTTCCGACCCTGACGGGCACGGGGACCGAAGACTATATCGGCACCGGCTGGAGCCAGGGTAAGTTTGCGACCGACTACAGCGGCTGCCTGATCGCAGACTGGGATAACCTGCAATGGGCTTTTTACCGGTTCCACATCCCGGACCCGGTATTCTTTCATTCCGGCTGTAAGGTCGCCCTGCAGCAAATCGGCGGCGGTCCTCCGAAAGAAGTGGCCGAACTGCAAAGACGGAATACGTTGCTGATCCCAACGTCAACAGATGGCCCGAAAGGCTATCAGCATCTATTCGTAAAAGATGGGAAACCGGCGCGGGTGGACTCTTCGGCTACCGGATGGACGAATTTTTACCGGTCTGACGACGTCTCCGCCACGGCATATTTCTATCTGGACCGGCCCGCAGATGAGCTGGAGCCTTTACAGCCGGCGGCTATCCGGGGATATAACCTGAAGGGCGTCCCGGCCGCGGGAAAATAAAGGCTCCTTGAAATTTTTATTTTTAATTGTTTAAATTACACTTAATTTTAAGGTGCATTCAATTCCGGTAATGTCAACGATTGCTTTGCTTAATGAGAAAGAGCTTGCCCGGCAGGTGGCCGACGGCAATGAAGCTGCCTACAGGAGGCTGTTCGTTCATTATTGGGACCATCTCTATTCCACCGCCCTGCTATTCACAAAATCCCGTGAGATCTCACAGGACCTCGTACAGGACATATTCGCCAGGATCTGGGTAAAGAGGGAAAGACTGAGAGAGGTCGACAGGTTCGATGCCTATCTTTTTATCACCGCCCGCAATATGATCATCGACAGGCTTCGCAAGAAAGTATTCACAATCGATAATGAGCCCCATCTTACCGAATATTTTGCGGACGCTTCCCAGCTGTCCTTCCAATCGGTGGAGTTGAAGGAGATGGAAGAACTCATCCACCGGGGCATTCATGTCCTTCCCAACCAGCAGCGTACCGCATTTTGCCTGAACCGCTTCGGGGGACTGCGTCACGACGAGATCGCCCTCCGGATGGGTGTATCGAAGGAAAGCGTAAAAAGCTATATCGTCCGGGCCATCAGCAGCCTCCGGAAATATCTCGCCAGCCACGCGGAGATATTGCCCCTTATTCTCCTTGCATTATTTTTTTCTTAATTTTTTTCGTTTCGGCGCTCCCTATCGCTCCGCATATCCGTCTTTATAGTAGGCCCTCCCGGGCAAATATAAAACGACTGCCATGACGCCGGAATTCGAATCTTTATTAGAGAGGTTTTTGCGGGATGAACTCGCGCCCGCTGAGGTAAAGCTCTTTTTAGACAAGGCAAGGGATCCGGCAAACCTGGAGACCTTAAGAAGGATCATAACGGAAAAACTGCAGCAAAAAGCCTATACAGGCCTCTCGGAGAAGGGAAAGATGAAAGGAAAGATCGATGGCATGTTCCGGCAGATGCTGGCAAAAGCAGCCGGCTATACGCCCCCTCCCGAAAGCGAGCCTGCTCCTTCCGATAACGCGCCCGCTTCCATCGTTCAGATAAATGGAATGGATCCTTCCTCAAATGAGATAGCCCCCTCCGCAAGTGAGATAGATTCCCCCAACAGCATTTTGCCATGGACCGGGCCGGCGGGGAAAACGATCTCCTTGCGACGACTTGCAGCCATCGTGGCCGCCGTTCTCCTGCTGCTTGCCGCAGGCATGGGATTATGGCAGCACCACACCCGGCAGCGCCCGTCGACCGTTCAGAAGCCGCCCCCGGCCTTGAAAAATGACGTGGAGCCCGGTGGTGACAAAGCCGTTCTGACCCTGTCGGACGGATCAAAAATCAGCCTCAACGGCGCCGGAGACGGCATCCTGGCCCGGCAGGGAAATACAAAAGTCGTCAAGCTGCCGGGCGGCCAGCTGGCCTACCAGGTATCCGGAGCGGTGTTCACGGAAGTGCTGTACAATACGATGAGTACGCCCCGGGGCGGCCAATACAGGCTCACCCTGCCGGACGGAACACAGGTATGGCTAAACGCTTCCTCGTCGATCACCTATCCCACGGTCTTTTCCGGCAAGGAGAGAAAGGTGGAGCTGGCGGGGGAAGCCTATTTCGAAGTGACCCCGCATCCGGCCATGCCTTTTAAAGTATTCACGAAAGACATGGAGGTGGATGTATGCGGAACCCATTTCAACGTCAACGCTTATGGCGATGAGATGTCCGCCAGCACCACTTTACTGGAAGGCGCCGTAAAAGTATCGGCTGGCAGCCATCCTCCGTTGACGATAAAACCCGGGCAGCGGGCGGTATGCCGCCCCGGGGGCAACATGAGCCTGGTCGAAGACGCGGATGTAGAGGAGACGATCGCCTGGAAGGAAGGTCTGTTCTCTTTCAACGGAGCCGATCTACCCACTATCATGAGACAGCTGGCAAGATGGTATGACCTGGACGTCCGGTATGAAGGGACCGTGTCCAAACGACGTTTTACAGGCAAGGTATTTCGCAGCCTCAGACTGTCGGAGACGCTAAAAGTGCTCGCGTTGAATCACATTCATTTCAAGCTCGAAGGCGATATACTGACGGTGATGCCTTGACGGCACAAAACATTGAAACAAGAATCGAACGGAAAACAATGACTAAATAAGACAATAACCAAATAAGACAATGACTAAATAAAACAATGATTAAATAGAAGAACTAAGAAGCAAAAGGAAGGATCGGGGGAACAGATGGAACAATAAAATAAACAAATAAAAGGATCAAAAGAGTCTGATAAGTTGACCAGGACAAAAAACCGGGAAGTGATTGCGCCACTCCCCGGCGAATAGTTCAGGTTGATATTAATTGTAACAATCTGGTACGACTGCTTTCCGCCGTGAGGCGGAGTAAACATTAAATCACCCAAACAAACCAAAGTTATGCATTTTGAAGCTCTTTGTAAACCCCCACTACTAACTGCTGTAGCCCGGTATTCCGGCGTCTACAGGAAAACAATGCGGATTATGAAGATAACCCTCATTTTAACGATTGCTGCTTGTATTCATGTGAGCGCCAGCGGACTGGCGCAAAAGATCACTTTGTCGGAGACCCGGGTCCCCCTGGAGAAAGTCTTTAAAAAGATCAATACCCAGAGCGGATACCTCTTCTTTTACGATCTGGACCTGCTCAAAAATGCGCAGCCCGTCGATATTCACGTCAAAGACATGGGCCTCGACGAGGTGCTGTCCATTTGCCTGAAAGGCCAGGACCTTGAATACACCATCACCAACAAGATCATTGTCATCAAGTCAAAGGATGAAGTATTGGCCGGCCCTAAAGCCCCGGCTCCTGTCTTCCAGGAGATCAGCGGTAACATAAAGGACGAGAATGGCAAGCCGCTGGCGGATGCCTCCGTCAAGCTCAAAGGATCGGACCGGGGCACGACGACGGATGCCAATGGTAATTTCACGCTGCAGGCTCCCAATGCCGGGGGTACGCTCGTGATCTCCTATGTGGGCTACCAGACCCGGGAAGTGCCTTTTTCGGGGAATGGCCGTATCGACATCCAGCTAAAGCTCGATGAAACAAAGATCGACGTGGCCGTGGTGATCGGGTATGGTACGCAAAAGAAAAGAGACCTGACCGGCTCTTTGTCCACGGTCAATGCGAAGGACTTTGAAGCGGCGCCGGTTGTCCGGCTCGACCAGGCGCTACAGGGCCGATCCACCGGTGTACAGGTGACGACGGCTTCGGGTTCTCCCGGAGGTGACGTCCGGATCCGTATCCGGGGCGCCAATTCCTTAACAGGGGACAATAGTCCGCTGTATGTCGTGGATGGTTTTGTCGGCGCCGATTACACCACTCTGAACACTGACGATATCGCCGATATCCAGATATTAAAGGATGCCTCGGCAACCGCCATTTACGGAAGCAGGGGCGCCAACGGAGTGGTTATCATAACTACCAAAAACGGCACGAAAGGAAAGATGCAGGTCGATATCACGACAAAGTATTATTCTTCCAAAGTGATCAAACGTTATCCGATCATGAACGCGGCCGACTTTGCCAAAACCGTCAATGATCGCTATGCGGTGCTCACGCCCACTGCCCCTCCCCGGTTCACGGATGACCAGATCGCAGGGTTTGAGAAAACCGGCGGAACAAACTGGCAGGATCAAATTTTCAGGACGGCGCCCGGACAGGAACACCAGCTTACCTTATCCGGCGGCTCCGATAAGACCAGTTTCCTCGTCAGCGCCAACTATCTGAACCAGAAAGGGGTCATCGATAACTCGGACTATACGCGCTATAGTTTCCGTTCCAACCTGACCTCACAGCTTGCAAAGAATTTGACTTTACGCGTCAATTTTGCGGGCAACCGGAACGAGAACCACAATACCAGCGGAATCACCGCCAGGGGAGGACCTTTGGGGCAGGCTCTTGCCTGGGCGCCTACCACACCCGTGTATGATTCGACCGGCAACTATATCCTGCATGATCCTACCAGCTCGATCTTTCAGAATCCCGTCGCCCTGGCTAAAGAGACGGATAACCGCAGTTATATAACCAACCTGAATCTTATCAGCGGATTGCGGTACCAATTTATTCCTGACCTGAGCCTGGACGTACAGTTCGGATTGAACTATTCCAATGTTCAGGGCATGGGATATGCGGGCCCCGATATCACCAGCAATCTCCCGTCTGCCAGCAGAAGCTCCAATGAGAACATTCTATGGCAGAATACCGACAACCTTACCTATAAGCATATTTTCAACAAGGACCATAGTCTGGAGGTTACCGGTGTATTCGAAACACAGAAATTCTCCGCCACCGGCTTCAACGTCAGTGTCAGTGATCTGACCTATCCTTCCCAATCCTATAACAACCTGGCCTTGTCCGCCAGTTCCAATGTGGGTTCCGGCTATTCGGAATGGGCACTCCTGTCGTTGTTGGGCAGGGTGAACTATGCCTATAAAGACAAATACCTGGTATCCGCCTCCGTGCGCCGTGACGGCTCTTCCAAATTCCAGCCGCAAAACAGGTACAGCACCTTCCCTTCCGCAGCCTTGGGCTGGCGGGTAACGGAAGAGCCCTTTATGCAGGATCAGAACATCTTCCACAACCTGAAACTTAGGGCTAGTTGGGGATTGACGGGTAACCAGGGTATCAATCCTTACGGAACCCTGTCCACTTATATCACGGATGCCGCCGATGCGGGATCTGTATTTGCCCCGGGCCCCAATAGCCCGCTCGTCTCGGGCGTACTACTTGGCAATCCCGGCAACCCTGACCTGAAGTGGGAGACCACAGATCAGAAAAATGGAGGGATCGATATGGACTTCCTGGGTGGAAAGTTGAGCGCTACCGTTGACTATTTTATCAAAAAGACCCGTAACCTTTTGTTGAGTGAACCTATTCCGGGATACTTAGGGGGTAATTCCATCTTGACCAATATCGGAAGCATGAACAACAAGGGCTGGGAATTCTCCGTGAACGTCAATGTGGTCTCGAAACAAGATTTCAGTTGGACCAGTTCCGCCAACATCTCTTTTCTCCGGAACAAGCTGGTTAGCCTGGGTGCAGGCAAACCCTTTATCGAGATCGATCCCTTTATCCTGCAACCCGGTCAGGCGATCGGAACTTTCTATGGCTATAAATTCGAGGGGACCTGGAAGGAGAAGGATGCAGCCGCTGCTGCAACCTATGGCGCCAAACCCGGCGATGCCAAATACTATGACAAGGATGGCAACGGGGTCATCAACACCAATGACTACCAGATCATCGGCAACTCGCTGCCCAAAACATCCCTGGGCTGGAACAACACCTTTACCTATAAGAACTTCTCGCTGAATGTCTTCTTCGAAGGTCTGTTGGGCCTCGATAAGATGAACTATTCTTATGCTTTTGGTATGTTGGGAGGCACCGATGCAAGGGAGTTTTTGTTCTCCGACATCAAGAACAGGTATATCCCCGGAGTGAATGAAAACTCGAATATTCCTGCTTTCAGCACTACTCCCAGTAACTCTTTTATCCAATCCTCCCGTTTTGTGGAAAGCGCGGCCTTTGTACGACTGAAGAATCTGAGTGCGGCTTATACGCTGCCGAGGTCGATGTTCAGGGACATCATGTCGGTAAAAGTCTTTGTCAGCGCCACCAACCTTATAACCTTTACACATTACAGGGGCATCGATCCTGAGTCCAACTCCAGTGCTCCGGAAGGGAATGTCGGCGGTTACGAAGCCGATACACAGCAGGGTATCGATCAGGGAGCCTATCCCAACTCGGTCATGTGGACATTCGGTTTAAACATACATTTTTAAAGAATTTTAAATATTCATTGTTATGAGAAAGTATTTGATAATTTGTCTTTTGGCCGCCCTTGGAGGGTGTTCAAAGCATTTTTTGGATGAGAATCCAAAGGGACAGGTCGTCGGGAATAATGCGCTGGCTGATATCAATGGTCTGGATGCTGCATTGACCGGGGCATACAAAGGCTATCTGCGCACCTGGGCCACGGGATTTCTGACCTCCGCCATGCAGGGTTTCTCCATGGGCGCAGACGACCTGACCACCATATCCGGCGGCAACAAGGCCGATTTCCGGGAAATGGACCAGCTCAGCGTGACCGCCAACAATGACCGGATCGTACAGATCTGGAACGGCTGTTACAAGTCGATACAAGGTGCCAACAATGTCATTGGCAATGCGGGACATGTTCCCGGTGACAAAACCACGATCAACGAGATCCTGGGGGAAGCCTATTATCTGAGAGCATTGGGGTATTACTGGCTGACCAGGGGTTGGGGAAATGTTCCATTGATAACGGATATCTCGGATGGTGTCACCCCGGATGAGTTGAGCATGAAGCCTTCTCCGCCCGCCGATGTTTATAAAGTGATCGAGAGTGACCTGATAGCGGCGGATTCTCTGCTGCCCAATGCGAAGAGAGATCCGGGCAGACCTGGCAAAGGCTCCGCGGAAGGCCTGCTGGCGGATGTCTATTTAACGGAAGGTGGCTGGCCCATCAAGGACAATTCGAAATATGCCCTGGCAGCCCAATGGGCTAAGAAGGTCATCGACAACAAGGTTGCCTATGGCTTCGACCTGGCGAATCTGTCCGATCTTTGGAGCCAGCTGAATCCACCCGATATCACCAAGATCGGGATGGAAGAAGTCATGGCATTTCAGACGAATGCCAACCAGGGAGGATCTAACAATGCTTTTGCCGGGGCCTCCACCACTCCCGGGGAAGAAGGCGGATGGGATGATTAAATCTCGGAGATCAATTTCTTTAATAATTTCCCCGCAGGGATAAGAAAGGACCTCACCTTCCATACTGTTTTTACAAAAGGCGATGGTACTACGGTCACCTGGCAGAACAGTGCAGCCCAACATCCTTATTATGCCAAGTTCAGGATTCCGGATAACACACAATACTCTACGAACGTACCGGTCTATATCATGCGGTATGCGCACGTCTTGCTGATCTACGCCGAAGCCCAGGCCAGGGCCGATGGTTCAGCCAATGCCGATGCCTACACTGCATTGAATGCGGTACATACCCGCGCTGGTTTAACGCCTTTGTCAGGGCTGTCGAACGACGACTTTTTAACCGCTGTCGTCAACGAGCGGGCATGGGAGTTCGCTTGTGAAGGCACTACCCGGTGGTTTGATCTGCAGCGCCTGGAGATGGTGGAAGTCGTCAACAGTGCCGCGAACAGGAGCCCATTGGAGAACGCGATCATCCCCAACCCGATCACGAAGGCCAGTTACTGGTTCCCGGTTCCCCTGGCGGATGCCAGCATTAATCCTAATTTGTAGGAGGATGAGAAAGCTGGCTGTACTCGCAGTACTTGGGATAAGTTTCAGCATCGCGACCGGTGCTGACCGGGTAGATGCTCCTTCTATCACGATTATGATTGAATGTAGAGGGGCTGTCCGGCAGATTTCTGTGCGGACGGCCCCTTTTAAATATAATAAGGATTTTGCATGGAGCTTTACGCTCGACGACGGAGTGGCTTCCGGCGCGCTGGTGGCATTCCCGTATTTCAACGGGGGTAGGGTAGCGCCCTCCTTAAAAGGCGAGTGGGGCATAGACCAGGGCGGAGACGGACAAGACTACCCGGGTCTGTTTTTTACGGACGGATGCGGGAATAAGGTGCCTTTCCGGGCAGCCGTGGCCATCAACGGGAAAAGCATCGGCCGTTCCGGATTCCTCAGCTGGGGACAGGTCGGCACCCTTTATAAGGCTGGCTGGGACGTCTTTAACCACGGCTACGCGCACGCCACCGGCAATGGGGTGGATGTGGATTTCGAATGCCGGGAGAACAACCGGATCGTCCGGGAAAAGGGGGGGATAACGATGCGCCAGTTTGTTGTACCGGGTGGGGCGGGGGAAACGATCAGCGAGGGGCCTTATACCAAAGCCGCCTTTGACCAGGGCATGGAAGCCGTTCATGACGGTCATGTTCCCGGACATGTACTGCTGATGGACACAGCCCTCTCTCTCCGCGAGATGCGTGCAGGCCGCCAGTTCCTGTTTGCGGGTAATATACCGGACAGCGCAGAAACCTATTTCCGCGAAATCAGGGAATTGCTGCAGGCGGGGAAGAAGCCCTGGTTCAACGCATTTACACATGGAACGGGCAACGACAACCTATGGCGGATCAGCCTGCCCTTTCCCGACCTGAAAATATTCTTCGGGCGCCTCGAAAAAGAATATGGACAAAACGGGAAGGATAATGTCTGGTTCGCATCCTTCCAGGAGGTACAGGAATATTCTTTGATCCGCCAATCTCTCGTATATTCGGTCCGGAAAAAAGGAAACCGTATCTATATCCGCATCGATACCGGGAAACTGCCGCCGGGCTTACGCCACAGATGCCAGACTTTTATTCTGGATGGCGGACAGGCCATCGAAAGAGTGTCCTGCACGGGTGGTTCGGTGGAGAGTTTTTCGAAAAATGCGGCGGGTAGTAAACTCGTGAATTGGTGTTTTTGACAAATATTCTAATCTGAAACAATGAGAAAAAGTATATACCCGACCGGCATCCTGGTGGCAGCACTTTTTTGCATGTCGACTCCCCGGTCCTATGCCCAATCCCTACCCTTTCAAAACGAGATCGAAGCATTCAAACACCAGGACAGCATACAGCCGCCTCCGCAGCACGCGATCCTGTTCACCGGCAGCTCCTCCTTTCAGAAATGGAAGGACATAGCCGCCTATTTCCCCGACTATACGGTCATCAACAGGGGATTCGGCGGATCCTCGCTGCCGGACGTCATCCGGTATGCAAAAGACATCATTTTTCCTTACCATCCCCGGCAGATCGTCATCTATTGTGGCGACAATGACCTGGCCGGGTCGGGAACCGTGACCGCGAAAACCGTCTACACCCGTTTCAGAACGCTCTACAGCCTCATCCGTTCCCATGACAAAACGGTAAGCATTCTTTATGTCTCCATAAAACCCAGCCCCAGCAGGGCGGCGCTAATGCCCAAAATGGCCCAGGCCAATAAACTGATCGGCCGGTTTCTCGCCAAACAAAAGAATGCCGGTTTCGTGGATGTTTACCACCTCATGCTCGATCCCGCCGGCCAGCCGATCGACGACCTTTTTGTGGGGGATAAGCTGCACATGAATGCAAAAGGCTACGCGATCTGGCAGAAAGCCATCCGGCCTTATTTTATAAAGGAGTGATGAAGAGGGCTTCGGTAATGATGATTTGAATTTGAGAAACACGCGTGGGGTGACGGCGGTCGTGGGTTCGAATCCTGTCGTCCCGACCATAACTCCAAACCCGCCACCACGGCGGGTTTTATTCTTGGTATCCTTAATGGCGGAACGCAGATTATTCAAAATCAATGCGCATTGGTTCGAATCTTGTGTGAAAGTCACTATTTAATCGGGAAGATTTTATTTCAATGAACGGATAAGTTACAAGGACCAGGCTATAGTAACTGTTTACCTTAAACCCCCAAATTATTTATGAAATATCACAAAGTTATTGTCTTCTGTTCAAATCCCTCCATTTACGGTTTCGCTAAGCGATAGCTATGATAGATCCTTGGTTTCTCAAGGGACATCCATTCCTCTACCAGTTTGGTTATCTTTTCAGTTTAAATTCGCAATTGGAGTTGTTACCATACATAATAATAATCGTTTACCCCTTTTATTACCCAAGCGGAAAGCTTAGTGTCGATCGTGTCTCCAACCTTCCACACATTTTTACCCTCGTACCAGATGGATGATTTTTTCGAGGTCCTAATATCAATCAGTTTAACCCGGACGTGCTTTTGTGCTGTATCAGCCTGGGCTATAACAGCTTTGATGAAATATTCCATAGGCTTTTTGGTGAACCGGTAATTCTCGTAAAAATAAGCTACTGTCAACGTATCTATCAGATGAGTTTTATAAAAAAGCCAGGCATTGAGAATACTGTCGTCCCGTATAATTATGGCAGGGTCTGATCCATAGGCATCGGGTTTCCTACTTTCCAGAGTAATAAAGCGCCTGGAACTACTCCAGTATGTCTTATAAGCGTTGATGATATATTGCAGGCCAGGATCTTCCCCGTTTATTTTCCTGTGGTAGGATGTAAAAATAATCCTAAGCATTTCCGAAGGGTTAGTAATGCCTTGGTTAACAAAATAAACGCTTAAAGATGAATTGGGAGACATGCCTCGGACTTCAGTCCACACATCCAGAGGCCTCCTCGCGGATGTATAAGGTATAGGGTCAGCTATCAGATGCCATCCGGTAATAAAACCACTTTCCAATTGGTGACATATTTCAATTACAGCAATCTGTTCGGGCAATTCCTTAAAATGCTTTTTTGCTAAGGGGGAAAACAAGGCATCTAACCTGTCATTGCATTGATCGGGGTTTTCCGGTAATACTTTCCAAAGATCTTTTGTGGGAACCGCAGACCAGGATACTGGATTTTTGGGAATACAACCCGCCAGTAAAAACAGGAAAATCACCAATGTCAGTTTCATAGTACTATTCGCCAATTTGTTACCTGTTGCTAAATATTGCAGTTTATTTTGTGTTAAATTATGTTATTCTGGGTACAATATTGCCAAACCATGCGCAAATCCGCAATAAACTCGTTCGAAATGTATCCAGTCATCCCGACACATAGTGATACAAGCTTCCGCAATCGCGGAGGCTTTGTCATTTTCGGAGCGAAGCGATCGAGCTGGCTCGAATAGCGTAGCGCAGAAATGACAAAAGCCCGGACGGGCTTTGTATCGCGTATGTGGCCACCCCCCTTTTTAGGATCACCGAAGCCGCGGTAGCGGCTGAAGGTAATCCTGCCAAGTCGACCATTTTTTGAAACCTGCTCCCAGAGCGGGTTTCGTCTTTTACGGATATTCCGTGATCAAAACAATTCATTCAAAAACAATACCTTGCGGATTCGAATCCTGCCAGGGTTCAATTTTGCTGAGAGCAATAATGGAATGGGGAAAATTAAGCGAAAACAATTCTTTCGGCGACCAAATCCCTTATTTGAATTGCTAATCGGTAATAGCTTTTCGCTTCATCTATTGTCGGTATCAGGTTAGAATCAGGATAGCGGCCCTGAACGGCATAAGCGTTGATGTTCATGGGGTCAACGGCAGCAAATACTGGATCAAAGTTTGCGCACTCGGACAATAGAAAAATGATATTATGTGTCCGCTCGACATCACGACCATGATATACCAGGAACGCCTTAAGGCATTTCTCAATGGCCTGCTGACAATGAAAGCAAGCATTATCCAAGATCATGGGCTCAATTTCCAGCAATCGCTGAGCGCTTAAGAGATCATGGTCCGCTTTGTTGAGCCACGATTCAATGTAGGTTTTGAGGGCGGGGGTCATAAAGCAACCCCCTCCTTGATCGCAGAACGGATAATGTGTCCGGGCAATTCCTGCTTTTGGCGGATTTCCTCATCGCTATTGAGAAGTAGGTCTACAGGAGCCTTAATAGCTTCGACAATGGCCCGGTCAAGCCGGGTGCTCCAGTGTATCTTCTCCT
>JARLGZ010000117.1 GCA_031292515.1 Puia sp.
CCCGCTGGGAACGCGGCGCGTGCAGACCAGCTCCGTGGGACAGCCGGAAACCGATATTCAAAGCCTGCCTTTCGGCAATCAACTCAACAGCTTCCCCGATCCCTCTGCAGGGGGCACCGCCGATGACTCCACGCCCCTCCACTTCACCGGCAAAGAACGAGATACAGAATCAGGAAATGACTACTTCGGGGCGCGGTACTACGCGTCTAGGATGGGCCGTTGGATGAGTCCTGATCCTCTGCCTTGGCTGGATTGGCAACATCCGTCAGAAGACGCAAGTGAAGAGGAAAAAGAAGAGTCTTTGAGGAAGTTTCGGGACTGGATTTCTAATCCTCAGCACTTCAATTTGTACGCATATGTACTGAACAATCCGCTACGCTTTACTGATCCAGATGGGGAGGAAGAACTCGACAAAAAACAGGTAGTTCAGATCATCCAGAATGCGGAGAAAGCAAGCAGCAACACTGGTCAACTCGCCGCAAATATTCTGAAGGCCCTTCCAGATAATGCAACCGTCAGCGGTAGCACTCTGAGCGCAGCACTCAAAGACACAGGAGTGAAGCTAGACGGGGCTGTCGGCGGGGCGTTAAACAATGCGACTTCGATATCGAAGAGTGGAGACACAGTAACGATTCAGAGTAAAAGTGCAACCGCCGTAAATCTTGGAGGGACGAAAGTTAGCTTTGCCGCAACGGTTTCATTCAAGGTGGGCGTTACGAATGGAAACACGACGCTCAGTGACATCAAAGGAGTGTCCGCAACGAAGGGAATGACGGCATCAGTGACGAAACTTGAGTTAGGACAGAGCAAAGCCGTTGCGACGTATAAGTTCATGGGCACACATACGATGGACATCCCCTACTGAGATGCGAATCAGACGAGTGATCATTTGGGGCGTTTGCCTCATCGGTGTTTTTGGCGCGGGGCTTGGCCTTTGGTGGCATTTTCTGGCTCTTTCGCAGGCAACTGACTATTCAATCGGGGAAATTGATCCATGTCCTTCGCCTGATGGGCGATGGCTGGTTTTTCGATCCTACACTGCTGCAGCTCCAGAGTCCGGGGAACTCTGGATCCGTTCCGCTTTGGACCTTTCGCAAGCACCACGTCAACTGATCACATCCTCAAAGTTCCACGGCGGTGTCAGTTGGTCTCCAGACAGCCATTGGTTTAGCTATACGGAGTGGACGGACGGAGTGCTTGCTGGAACAGTGGAGAGCCAGGTATTTCGGATGAACCCAAAAACTGGGGAAAAAGTTCAACTCACACACGGACACGGCCAGGAGATCAAAGAGGGGACAAGTTGGAGCAAGAATAATCAAATTGCATTCATCTGCGGGAGTGAAATCTGTGCGATTTCCCCAGCAGGTGGACCAGTTAATACGTTGAGCCGCCTTGCTAAGCAGAATCTGCAAATTACGCCAGAGGAAATTGCATGGTCTCCTGACGGTCAACGTATTGCATTCTCAGACCAGATTGAGTCAGAGAATGATGAGCTTCGTTCACTTTGGTTATTGAACATAAACACGGGAAGGTCTGACCGTCTGACAACCGGACCGTGGGACTCTTTTCCTGTTTGGATCGACAATGAAACCGTGGTCTTCTGCCATCGACCTCAAACTCAAAATACGTTGGTCTTATCTAGCGTGGATACAACAAGTAGAAGAGTATCGCGGATAAGATCAGATGCCGTGTATTTTTCGTCCGGCTATGCATCCAACGCCGGTGTCCTCTATGTTTCGCGGGGGCACAGGTTTGACTGGAACGAGAAGGACTCAAATCCGTTCCGAGGATTTCATGTTTTTCGTTTAAGATCACGCACGCCCCTATTCTGGTAAGAGGTTCGGCGTGGCCCAGGTCTCGATTCTGAGATCTTGGATTGATCTACGACGGAGGTGTCCACATCTATGACGATCTCCGCCGTTTGTGCATCCGCATCATGTTTTTCACCATCCCGCTCTACCGGCAAAGAACGAGATGCAGAATCCGGAAACGACTACTTCGGGGCTCGCTACTACAGCAGTGCCATGGGCCGGTTCATGTCGCCGGACTGGAGCGCCAAGGAAGAGCCGGTGCCGTATGCCAAGCTCGATGATCCGCAGACGCTCAATCTCTATGCTTACGTTGGGAATAATCCGCTTGTGCGGATGGACCCAACAGGACATGCGACCTGCGCAAACCCGCCCTCTTGCACGATGTCCACCATTGATGCACATCCTGCCGGGGAGAAGGGGCCAACGATCACATTCAAGAACGATGACCCAAAAGGCAAAGATCCAAATCAGCCTGTAACCACAAAGACTGCCGTTATGGTAGAAAAGGCAGTCGTCAAATCCGGGGTCGAATCCGTAAACATTAACAGTACTACCGGCGGAAAACATGCCGAAACCAGTAATCACGCAAAAGGGCGTGCAGTTGATATAGATACGGTTAACGGCACCTCAGTGCGATCACAAGGAGCATCTCCGGCAGTCAAGAGCCTCCAAAGCGCATTTGCAGCGAGCCCAGATGTTCGGGAAAATTTCGGACCGGCGGGGATGGAAAAGACCTCTACTCCCGGCGGCGCCGCACAGCCATTCGGAAACTCAAAACTCACAGAAGATCATGAGGGGCATGTCCATGAATCCAGTCAACCTTAGGATGTTGCTTTGTGCTACGTGCTTCTTGTGTCTGCACCTAGGAAGCGCTCTGGCACAGCAGGGCGACAAATCGGGCGCGAATTTAACCTGCACAGGAGTCATCAATACAAGGGCGGTATCAGCTCTATCGATTGATGAAATCTCAAAACTGGGAGATGCTATATCTCTTCAGAATGATTTTGGTGGGCTGACTTTTCGACCCTTTGATGATGACGATCGGCCTAGACGCGGTAAAGAGATTGAAATTGGCTTTATCCTCGCTAGATCGGGGGATTTGGGAGGAACTCCTGTTGGCCTAATAGTATCGACAGAAAGAAATGTGAGCTTCAACTTTAGTAAAAGCTCGGAAGGCGCGATCTCTGTTGAATCGAGCGATTTGAAAAGTTGTCACGTTCTAACGACTTTCACATTCAGTGAAAAGGGATACGTTCTAAGAGACAAAAAGGCCATCGCGCAGGCCCGTTAAATGGGCCTTGATTCCCACTCCTGGGATTGATGTACGACGAGGGAGAATGTGGGTACGATGCTCTCTGCCACTTGTGCATTCACAGTACGCCTTTCGCGATCCCGTTTTACCGGCAAAGAACGTGACTCCGAATC
The DNA here is from genome assembly GCA_031292515.1 of Puia sp. GTDB lineage: Bacteria > Bacteroidota > Bacteroidia > Chitinophagales > Chitinophagaceae > Puia. The sequence goes on from JARLGZ010000117.1 coordinate 3,237, forward strand.
AGGAAACGACTACTTCGGCGCCAGGTACTACGCCAGCTCAATGGGAAGAATGTTGTCGCCCGATCCATCGCAGTTATTCTTCGCCAATCCGGCCTACCCGCAAAGCCTGAATCTCTACAGCTATGGCCGGAACAACCCGCTGACCAACACCGATCCAACAGGAATGGACTGCGTCAACGACACTGGGAATGGAACCTTCACCACCAACACTGGGGATTGCGACAACTCGACAGTGGAAAAAGCGAACGCCGGACACTATATCGACTGCGATGGTTGTACGACTAATTCGACGGCGGGAACCCTTGACGCGGCGACCGGCACTTTGACTCTGACGGACGCGAATGGAAAGGACATCGCCGGAACCAACGTTTCGGATTGGGCCAGTCCCCAAGGTGTATCGACGAATGTCAATGTGAGTGGAGGGACTTCCGGAGATGTCAGCATGTCTGGCTATGGAGTGGGCCTTTTGTCCTATTACCCGTATGCAAACGTTAGTTTGCCCCCTGCTACTATCAGGAATCCAAATGCCCCGCCGCCTTTGCCGAAGCTGAAGGGGTGGAACAAATTGAACTGTCTCCAGTCACAGACCGCCGCTGAATACACCGGAGATGGGGGAGGCCCACAAGGTGCATCAGACGTTGCCCCAGGGCAAGGCGGTGGAGCCCCAATTCCGTTTGATTACGTCACGAAACAAGGCAAACCTGCAACAGGACGTGTCGGGTATAGCGAAACGGGAGATGCAAAGGCAGGAGCAGGAATGTCCGCGCTTGATTGGTTTTTCCACTCACTAGCCTGCGCTATCAACTGAGTCAGGAGGACAAGTGCAACAGAAATCCGAACTCGACCGTATCCGTGAAGAAGCCGAGATGAAACAGCGGGCCATCCTATGGCCGGATATGCTTCGTTCAGGTCGAACTGTCGATGAATTTCTTTGGAAGGGAAGCCCGCGAGCGACTCCAATACAGCGCATTGGATTAGCACTTTTCGGAATATTGTTTTTGTTTTGTGCCGCACTCTCGACGATCCTCATTTTTAGAGATACGTGGGCTGAAAAGATCATCGGAGGGATTATTGGGTCTCTCTCGGTGACAGCCGGTACACGCCTGATGATGAATGCATTTCGACATGGAGCCAAGCGCCGCAAATCGAGATAGCTAACCGCAAGCCGTCCTCCGGGGCGGCTTGCTTGCGTCAGTGGCATCCGTAGGCGTCCTCGGCACGACCGGCCGAAGAGCACGCTGCTTCGCATCGGAAGTAGGGGGTCGCGGTAGGGATACGGATCTCTCCGTACCCCCCGCACAGATCCGGACGGGCGGATTTCCCGCATCCGGCTCTTGCCTCAGGTGGTGACGCGCAGACGGCGCGAGGGATAAGGATGGCAGATATGGGCCGGAGGAAGCC
>JARLGZ010000118.1 GCA_031292515.1 Puia sp.
AGGATCCCCAAAATACTGAGTTCGCTATTCCTCACATTCAAAAAACGATGTCTATGAGAATTTCATCACTGCTTCTTTCGCTTGCGATGCTATTATTTTTTTTCATCCCCTTCGGCGGCCATGCCCAGCAGAAACTGGACAGCGTGATGCCGATAAGAGGTTTCTGTATCGACGCCCCCCGTTCGAACGGCGTGGACTCCTTTGTCCACTTTATCAACGCGGAACTCGCACCCAGGAAAGTGAATACCCTTTTCCTGCTGATCGACTACCGATACCAGTTCAAATCCCACCCCGAGCTGGCCGACAGCGGCGCCCTTTCGATTGCCGAAGTCAAAAAAATCGTCAGAGCCTGCCAGCAAAACAAGATCCGCATCATCCCGCAGATCAACCTCCTCGGCCACCAGGGCTGGGAACAGAAACCGGGTAAGCTGTTGGTGGCCTATCCCGAATTCGACGAGACCCCCTGGGTCAAGAACCCCGAACACTATGTCTGGCCCAACGACGACAATCTCTATTGCAGGAGTTACTGCCCCCTCCATCCCAAAGTCCATGAAGTCCTCTTTGCCGTGATAGATGAGCTCTGCGATGCTTTCGAGACCGATGCCTTTCATGGCGGTATGGATGAAGTCTTCTACATCGGCGAAAGCAAATGCCCTCGTTGCGGAGGCATGGACAAGTCCGTACTCTTTGCCAACGAAGTCCGTACCATTCACGACCACCTTGCCCAAAAGGGACGTGAATTATGGATCTGGGGAGATCGCCTGATAGATGGCAAGACCACCGGGATCGGAGAATGGGAAGCCAGCTACAACAATACCTATCGCGCAATCGACATGATCCCGAAAGACGTAGTCATCTGCGACTGGCATTACGAGCGCTCCGACAAGACTGCCGTCTATTTCGCGATGAAGGGATTCAGGATCGTGACCTGCCCCTGGAGACGGTCGGAATCCGGCATCGAACAGGTGAACGACATCGTGAACTTCAGACAGCAATCCACCGCCGAAATGAAACCACGATTCTATGGCATCGTCGAAACGACCTGGTCCAGCACCCAGTCTTTCCTGAACGGTTTCTATGGGAATACCGCCAACCAGCGGCCCGGACGCGACCGCGATCCCAATCATACAGCCTGGAAATGCTTCCGGGATATCTACCAGAAGATCGATTCGCTGGGAAACTAGACAGACAAGGCCGAGGACACCAGTCCTATCCGTCGGGAATCGATTCGATCAACCGGAGCAAGCTGCAGTATCCACCGGGGCTAATCATTAACACATGGTTAATTAAATTATGATTTAACAATATATCCATTAAACCATCTTTGCCGTTCTAGTCCAAGCTGTGATTTGATTTTAATTAAAACATCTACTATGAACACAAAGACAGGTTTTTTCTTCCTGGCGATCCTGCTCGCAGGAACTGTATCCTTTTCGTCCTGCACCGTGCGTGCGGTGGTCCGCGAAAGGCCCGCCGAAGTCGTATACGTCAGGCCTGCTCCCCCTAGCCGCGAACACGTCTGGATAACCGGCGACTGGGTCTGGGTGAGTGGCCGCTACGAATGGCGCGAAGGTCATTGGGAGAGACCCCGGCCTGCCGCAAGATGGGAATCGGGCCACTGGCAGGATACCGGCCGCGGCTGGAGATGGATCCCCGGTCATTGGCGGAACATCTAGGCCGACTACGGAAACTCCGCCCGCACCTTCAGACAACCGGTATAAGACCGCGTCGATGTCTTCCCTGATGTCTTCATTGTTGTCTTGAAAGAGCTGATCTGTGAAAAATGGATGAACATATTAACAGGCCGCCTCAAAAGCAAATGAGACGGCCTTTTTTATACCCAAACGACGCCCCCTTTGTCCGATTTTTTTGTATTTTGCGCCCCTCCTGCCCGATGGCATCTGATTTTTCTTATTACAACAAAAAAAAATGAAAAGAAACGCATTTAAGATCCTTGCATTAGGCGCCACGCTGGCTCTCGTCTCCTTCATAACCGCAGACCGCGGATCCTTATCGCAAAACACGACGGCCGGATCGATACAGTCAGCACGATCCCTCGAATCTTCGCAATCACCCCAGTCGACCTATACCCTGTTCGACGGCAAGACCCTGAACGGCTGGCACGGGTTCAATAAATCCGGCAAGGTAGAAAACTGGACCGTCGAAAACGGAGCCCTCGTCTGCCTGGGAGCCGCAAAAGACGCCCACGGAGGCGACCTCGTCAGTGACAGGGAATTTACAGACTTCGAACTCACCTGGGAATGGAAGGTCGATCAGGGCAGCAACAGCGGCGTCATGTACCATGTCATCGAAGGCCCCCAATATAAATCACCCTACGAGACCGGCCCCGAATACCAGATCATCGACGACATCGGCTTCCCCGCCCACCTGGAACTGTGGCAGCAGACCGGCGCCGACTACGCCATGACTCCTGCCAACGACCAGAAGAAACTAAACCCCGTCGGCCAGTGGAACACCAGCAAGATCATCTTCCACAAGGGACACGTCGAACACTGGCTGAACGGCAAAAAAATCGTGGAATTCCAGGCCTGGACCGACGAATGGAACAAAAAACGCCTGGGCGGGAAATGGAAGGGCTACCCCGACTATGGCCAATCCCGCTATGGCGAAATCGCCCTCCAGGACCACGGCAACAAGGCCTACTATCGCCACATCGAGATCAGGGAACTATAAAGCACTACGGGTATACAGCGTCATTTTATATACCTGGACAAGTTCATACCCGGACAAGTTCACTCCAGGGCAACTTTATAACCTTTATAACCGACCAACTTTATAAGCGAACAACTTTGTATCAGGCGGCCCGCGATAAACAGGGGCCGCCTTTTTTTTGAGTGTGCGCGTTGAGGAGTGCTTCAGATCATAAGTTCACAGCAGCCGGCAACACGATCACTTCTTCTTCAACAGAGCGACTACCGCAATCAACACCCAGACGATATTCACAAAGGCCGAAGGGATCGCATGGTGATAAAAAGTATTGATGACCAGTAAAAAGCTCCCCGTAATATTCAGAAAATAATACCACGGAGAATCAGACGACAGTTTTTTATACATATTCATCGCATACGCCACAACGACCATTATCGAGCCTACCCATCCGAGAATATCGACAATCATAGATTAGTATCTTAAATTTCCGGAAAGATAGGAAAAACAGAATGCATACTTTTACAGGCTAAATCAACAGGTCATGGAAGATCACTCCCATCAGCAAAAACTTCATCAACCGGAATCTCATCAACCCGAACCTCAACAACCCGAATCTCAACAACCCGACCCCCGGCAGCTCTTATCTCAACAGTCCCTGCCACCCCAATCCACCGAGCAGCCCGTCGCACCACAGCCCCTGCCTCCGCAACCCGCAGGGCAGCCCGCCTCCCCCAAAAAGTCGAACGATCCCCTTCACGGCCTGACCCTCGAAAAAATCGTCACCCACCTGGTGGAAAGCTACGGCTGGGAACAGCTGGCGGAAAACATCCGCATCAACTGCTTTTCCAGCAATCCTTCCATCCAGTCCAGCCTCAAATTCCTGCGAAAAACACCCTGGGCCAGGACCAAGGTCGAAGACTTCTACAAGTATTCTCTGAGAAGGAAAAAATTGAAATAGTTCAGCCTGCTCGACACTAAGAATGACATCCCCAGTTACATAAGGCATCGGCGCTCTATCAAGACAACTTTATCTCAATAAAAGTTCCATCAACAACAATCCCACCTTTCGGTGGGACTACTGTAAAAGTTTACACTACGGAATAATCCTTATTGTGATTTGCTTCTCAAAGATAATTTAAACAGAGAATATTTACTTACTTTTTTTTGTGGGCTTGGGGGAGGTAGAATTGAGTCCATCGATATGCTCTAAAAGATTCGGATCAATAGGATTCCACAAAGGGTCCAAAATGAAATCAATCCCTTCTCTCCTCGCCAATTTGGAGGCAGGCACAAAATCCTCGTCTCCAGAGACTAATACAATCTGGTTTACTTGTTTTTTTAATGCGAGAGAAGCAATATCGACTCCTATCTTCATATCGGAGAGTATTCCACTAAGTGTGTCAGTTTAAAATTTTCGTAAATTTAAACTGATAAACATGGAAAAGCAATCATTCGATTTTGAAACATTCAAAAAGCAGGCAGCCAGCCGGATCAAGAACGGCGAGACGCTGCTGGGTA
>JARLGZ010000119.1 GCA_031292515.1 Puia sp.
CATCTATTCCGCCCATATCGCGACCTTCGGCGAAAAGGCGGCCGACGTGTTCTACGTCACCGATCTCGACGGCAACAAAGTCACCGACGCCGCGCAACGCGACAAAATCCGCGAGGCCCTGCTGCCGGCGTTTGCCGTGCCGGAGGTGTTGGGGGAATTGTCGAAGTTGTGAGGGGGGCGTTTTGCTCAAGAAGTTGCAAGATCTCCGCTCTCCCGACCCGTATTATGCCGGAACTGCCGGGTTTGTCGGGAGCACGCTGGAGGAACTACATCATGACATGAGCGAGCTGGAACTTCCGGCGACGGTTCCGGATGGTGTTCGCAAGTGTCACGATGCGGTGAGGCACGCGTATATATATTCCTACTTTTCCTACGACCTTTTAACACTGGCAGCGAGCCAGACGTTCCCGTGTTTGGAGCTGGCGTTGCGCGAACGGATCGGGGACCAATTTAAAGGAAGGACGAATAAAAAAGGAAAGCCGATGCCGCCGCCAAAGCTCGACGAGCTGCTCAAGACAGCAATGGCGCAAGGCTTAATATCGTCGGACATAGAATGGATGCATCATGTTCGAAATATGTTTGCACATGGAAGCAACGCTGTTCTGAATCCGCCAATGTTCCTCGATCTATTTGAAGAAGTCACCTTGGTAATTCGGGAGTTGTTCGGCGAGATCACAGAATAACATTAAAAGCGCCGATCAGGGCGTGCTCTGACCGGCGGTTTCTCGACGTCATTCCGTACGTAGCACGCGGTTTAGCCGCCGGTCGAGGTGAGCCTGCAAAATCCGGTCGCGGATGTGGACAAGGAAGCGGGGCGGCAGCATGCCGTAATCGAACCTGTTTGGTTTTACGCCCGGCACCGGACGCAAATCGGCACCCGGCCAGATAAAATCGTTGGTTTCCGTGACCACGACCCAAGACCGTCGGCCGTCGAGGCGGAGATGCGCTTTCAGGGCAGCGGGTATTTCAACGGGGGAATGTTATATTTCGCGTACCCAAGTCGTGCGGGAGGTGCTAAATGAATAGTGCCGTTCCGTCCGTGGAAGATCGTTTTGCAAACCCGTCCGCCTCTGCTCTTTGGGGCAAATTCTCAGGTCTTCATCCTGCGCGGATCGCTTCGTGGGCATGTCTTATGCTGAGATTTGTTGCGGACGATAGTTCGCAGCCCAATCCTCCCATTTATGTTTTAGGGGGCTACTTAGCGCATTTATCTGACTGGGCCGAGTTTTCGACTGACTGGGGCAATGTGCTTCAGGCCGCGCCTGCCCTGTCGCGGCTAAAGACAAGCAACATAAGGCATGAATTGGGTAGTGAAAAAGCAGCGAATGAGAAGCTAAGCGCTCTTTATCATGTAATTGAGAAGCATATAAAATATGCCGCAGCTATTTCCATTGATACAAGAATTATAAAGAACGTATTCGACCCAAAAGATAAGATGTCTACCCACCCTTTTTACGCTATGGCATCAATTCTTATTACAGACGTAGCGAGAATGCTAAGAGAATTAGGGGTTCAATATTCCGAGATAGATTTTGTTTTTGATGACCAGATGCTTGAGAAAGGAAGATTTTTGGATGCATGGGCTTTCTCTCAGAGAACGATGGCGAATTCAATTGACCAAGACATTAGAAAAATTCTGAAACACACTCCTATATTCGCCAACGATGAGGACATGCTACCAATACAAGCGGCGGATATGCTCGTATGGAAAATTCGTCGTATGTACCATCAGCAACGGGATAAGGCGGATATATCTCCTATTCGCTGGAAATCTACCGACAAGGTTTTACACAGGCTGCATACAATTGATGAAAACGGCCTGCGTGCGCGTGCTATCGCTTTGAAGGCACAATCTTAACGAATGCGTCCTCGAACGCCTTGCCGCTTTCATCAACACCAAGTTTCCGGGCGGTCTCAATAAACCGCTCGGCTTGGGGCTTTTCATTCTTGTCCGGTTTCTTTTTTCCGATTGGCTTTGGTTTTTACGAGTTCATCGAGATGAGCGAGTTCGTCCGGCACCTGACTCCGCGCAATAGCCTTCACCGTTTCGTCGTCGAGGTCTTCGACCGAACGGGCGACGCGGCCTTTCGTGACCATCTCGAAAAACGCCGCGGACATCAGCACCGTATGGATGCGGCCGTTCTTGGTGATCGCCACGGGAGCCTGCTGCGCGGCGTCCTGATAGCGTCCGACATTCTGTTGAAATTCCGTCGACGTGACTTTCATGGGCATCCCTTTTTATCTATTATAGATAAAATAGATATCTTTTCAAGAGCCGCCATCTGACCCGCATACTCCCGTAGAGCGGCGGGAATCAGCTCTTTTTGGCTGGGCGATGAAACACCCCCCGCCGCGCCCCGGTCCAATCCCGCTGTTCCAGCGTTTCGCGCGTGTCGATCCGGTCCTCCGGCAAGGCGGCCATAGCCGCGAGCTCCCGCGTTCGCGCGAGGGTTCGAGGATCGGATGGGATCGACGGATCAAAGTCGTTCGTCGTCACGGGC
>JARLGZ010000009.1 GCA_031292515.1 Puia sp.
CAGGGGGTCTCGGAAGCCGGTGGCGTCTGAGACCTTGTTTAAGAGTAGACGGTACAAGCGCTTGCGTCGCATGGGAGGCCGAACTGGATCGGGATGCATCCTTCGGCGAGACGCTGGACCAGAGGGGATCTTTGACATTCGGGAAGGGGTTCACGAACCATGAGGCCACCGACCCGTCTGGGCTGATCTACATGCAGGCACGCTTTTACTTGCCCCAATATCACCGCTTCTGTAGCCCGGATCCTGCCAGAGACCAGCACTTCGAAGAGACACAATCCTGGAACATCTACAGCTACTGTCAGAACAGCCCTGTGATGAGGATTGACCCAACGGGGATGACAGATTTTGAGTCCTTCGCAAAGGAAGTTGCCAAAGTACCACCGCCTGCGGGTCCACCTCCGGGTTCCAATATTCAGGGGGCAGGTTCACAGCCAGCGCCTTCGGTGGTACCGGCAAGACAAGCCAATAAGCCAGTGGATACTGAGGCTGCGAAAGCTGCCTATGGAGAGACCAAGGGCTTGAGGCCTCAAAAGGGAAATGATGGAAAAGTTGATGAGAAATCCAAAGAGCAGTTAACTGAAGCTCGCGCGGATGTTGCTGAAGTATCTAGAAGAAACGGATATGTTCACCGCGAGGACGGATCTAAAAAGAAAGATAAGGCAAGTAAGGACGCTTGGGATGACTCTGCTAATGCGTCCAAAATGAAAACAGACCTTCCTTTAAATGTAAGGCATTTTTTCTTGCGCCAAGAAGGTGAAGGGAAGCAGGCCCCTGACTGGGCTGGTGACAAAAAACCATTCAAGTCCTTTGGACCATTTGTAAATCCTGGTGGGGGTGACGTTCCGAGAGGGAACAACACATACATAGATTTTTATCAGGGGGTCAAATGAGGATTTTGTTTTCATTGTTTATCGCGGTCATCTTAAGTGTGAATATTTTAAGTGCACAGCCAAGTATTCCTGAAAAGGTGACTGCAGAATTGACTGTCCTTGGTGATCCAAAGGTGAGCGAAGGATTTTTAAATCATCAATATGCTGATTCAGCTGCGTTTATTGCCCATGGGCTTGAGTCGGTAACTGAAGGGAAATTTAAGGTCCTCGATAAAAGGCATAGACAATATATAGCGCGCATTCGGTTGCTTCGCTTGCTGACGACAAAAAATATTTCGATAAATTCCAAAATGAGCAACTCAAGGTTCAAGGAGTATTTTCAGGAGAATAAAATTACTTCATTTTGGCTATGGATGTCCAGGGATGAATATATCTTTCCCAGTAAAGAAGATCAAGCTAAGTTGATTGCTGAATGGACTCGTGAAGTCAAAGGAACAAAATTTAGTAGTATTGATATGAACTTAGATATAAACATCTGGTGGTTTTAAGTGTGGAGAGATCGAAATTTGATCCGAAGCCACTTCCCGGACAGCGTGGGGATGTCCTTCGGAAACAGGTCCTTGAAGAGGTTCATTGATGAATCCGTTTGTATTGAACAGACGGATGCGAGTGGGCTGATCTACATGCAGGCGAGGTTCTACCTGCCCCAATACCACCGCTTCTCAAGCCCCGATCCGGCTAGGGATCAGCACTTCGAAGAGACGCAGTCCTGGAATATCTACAGCTACTGTCAGAATGACCCGGTGATGCGCATTGATCCTACGGGGGAGATGAACTTCCCGAGTTTTGCGGATATCTGGAGCGGCATTAAAAAAGTCGCAAGCGCGGCAGCGAATGCCATAACCAGTGCGGATAAAGCCGTAAACAATGTTACAAATAAAGTAAAGACCAAGCTTGAAAAAGCAGGTAACAAACTTGCTGGACTCGGGAGTATCACCAACTCTGAACGGCATGAAAAGCTAGAAGCAGCGTTGAATAGCAGTGATAAGGGTGCCACTAAGACCGCCATGCTGATTTCCACCATGGAAATGGCGGAAAAGTTTGAGATGATGCCTGCTGGCATTGTTCCTGTTGGTGGTGCTTCCGCCATGGGCGGAGTTCCGGAAACTAATCCTTTTGAAGGCCCAGTTTCCGAAAAAGTCACAGTGGTTGATCCAAAAGGGAATGCGCTTTCGGTTGAACCTGGGCAAAAAATGATAGGATCACCAGATGGGAAATACTTACAAGTAAGAGAAGCGAATGGAGACCCAACTGGGCTTCGACTAGATGGAGGGCATAGCGCAGCATCGCACCCGGACATACGGGGACAGGAGCCGCATATCCATGCCCCTGGGGTCACTAATCAAGATGGAACACCTTGGCTGCCGAGTAAATGATGAGCGAAAATTATGTCTTTGACTGGGGAAGTTGTGTGCGGGTCATTGAGGCTGCGCCAAGCCCGCTTCACCCTGGTTGCCTTGGATCCGTCTGTGGAATGCGTAACGGGCCAGAAGGCAACCTATACCTGATTGAGTTTTCGTCAGGTGAAGCTGTTGAGATCCTGGAGAAATGGCTCGAGGTATTTATATAAAATAGATCACTAATCGACAATGAGTGGATTTCTAAATTGAGGAGGCTCATTGATGAATTCGCTTGTGTTGAGCGTTTTCATTTTGTCTTTGCCTTCTTTGGCAAAGGAAGAGCACCAGCCTGTCCCATCGGTCATGGTGTTTCGTGAATATCCTAAAATTGCGGCTGCTGCAAAAGATTCAGGGTTGGTTGTATTGCTCTATGGAATTGACCGAGATGGCAATGTTGTTGACGTTCGATTGAAGTCGGGAAACCCAAGATTATATAAATATTCCAAATGGATGTTTGAAAAATGAAAATTTATTCCTAACGAAAGCCATGTGGACAAATGTTTTGAGCTGACATTCGACTTTGAGCTATCCGACAAGAAAGATGATGATGCTGAGTCAAGGTGGATTTATCCGGCTTGCGTTCTTGTAAAGGGTAAACCGATAAATATTAAAGATAACCAGGATGGCTATTAGTTGTTTCTACCTTGATTCTCCATCGCGCCGACCCACCCCATCCAGGGCGCCGTCCGGCTCGCCCTGGGCAACGGTCGCGCCTCCGCTCCGCTTTCGCTGCGCTGCGTCACGCCCTTTGCTTTCGGGCGCCCGTGACGCAGCGCGACCCATTCCGCCGTGCAGAGGGAAAGCGGCGGCCTCAGACGGCGGCCACCCTGAGAGCCCAACGGGTCCCTCCATTTCATTCCCACATCACCCATCACCGCCCTCCGCGTCGGTCGGCAGGCGTCGCATTTCGGATAAGGGCCCTTATCCAAAATGGTTTTGCTGAATCCCTCGTCGGCTGCGCCGCCGAGCGCTTCATCAAAACTCCCGCCGCCTGCCTAGACATAACGGATTCGCTATGTCTCCCGCCGCGAAGGGCTCTGTGGCTTCGTTTGAGCAGTCGCGCGTGTCGATGGGGTTGGGCATTAGCGTCCTGGTTCGCAGTCCCATCGCGCCGTCCGGCTCGCCCTCGCCAGGGTCGCGCCTCCGCTGTGCTTCAGCACGCCCCCGGCAACGAGGGCGCCCGTGGAAGGCGCCGACCCACCCGGCCCCCAGGGACCGCATGAACGCAGCGCCTCGCTCGCGCCCGGCCCATCACCCCCAGTAGACGGGGGGTGATGGGCCGGGACGTACGCAGGAGGGATCCGGACCGAACCCCGCATGAGGGTTCCAGCACCGCTGGCCTCGACAGCCTCCAAACGGGTTGCAGCCTGAAAGCCGCTGACGTTCATCGCCGCCGATGACACCCAGGATCTCGGCGTCCTCGGACTTCCCTTTGGTACAGCAGCTTATAAAAGAACCCCCAACCCCAGCGCCTCGTTGGGGTTGTGACCTTCGGCTTTGGTTGTTCAGCTGCTAAAGAAGAAAGGATTCAGTGGCCCGCCTGGGCGATGACCATGTCCAGCATTTCCATCACGAAATGTTGCTTCGTTTTGGGGAGCTGACGGATGCGCTCGATCTGCTGGTCGAGCTTGGACATGGGGCCAGGCTTGGACTTCCTGGAGGTGGCGCTGTGACCCAGAAGGTCGTTCGGGGTCAGGCCGAGCATCTGCCCCAGGAGGGGGAGTGTGGAGGCCGGAATCCGCACATCGCCAACCTCGTAATGCGCGTAAGTCTGCTGGGGGATGCCAAGATGGTCGGCCACCTGCTGCTGGGTGAGGCCCTTTTCCCGGCGCGTCTGAGAGATGCGCGCGCCCATGGCTTTGAAGAACTGCGCGTCCTGGCTGTTCACAGTCGTCCTCGGAGGAATGACACCAGCCATGAGCGTAGAGACTCCTTTCAGGTTCAGGCTTGACCTTACCCGTAGTTCGAGTAGCCTGCAATTAGGATCTTTTTTGAAAAATCCCCTTGACAGGTTTTTCGCGGAAGGAGGAAACCATGGCCCGCATTCCCGACGCCGAACTGGAGCGCCTGAAAGCCGAGGTGAGCGTGGAGCGCCTAGTGGAGGCGGCCGGGATCCATCTGACCAAGTCCGGCAAGGACCGGCTGGGCAAGTGTCCGTTCCATGCGGATGGGGAGGCTTCCCTGGCGGTGACGCCCGGCAAGAATCTCTGGCACTGCTTCGGCTGCGGCGCGGCGGGCGGCCCCATCGACTGGGTGATGCGGAGCCAGGGCGTCAGTTTCCGCCACGCTGTGGAACTGCTGAAGGCGGACCTGGGCCTGCCGGTGGAGGGTGCGGCCTGGGTCAAGCAGAGCTCGATCCGCAAGCTGCCGCCGCCGGTGGCGTTCGATGCCGATGATCAGGCTCTGCTGCGGCAAGTGGTGGGCTACTACCACGAGACACTGAAGACGGCCCCGGAAGCGCTGGACTACCTGAAGGCGCGGGGGATCCATCATCCAGAGGTCATCGAGCGTTTCCGGTTGGGCTACGCGAACCGGACCCTGGGCCTGAGCCTGCCCGGCAAGGCCTGGAAGGCCGGGAGCGAGATCCGGGGCCACCTGACGAAGGTGGGCCTCTACCGCGAGAGCGGCCACGAGCATTTCAACGGCAGCCTGGTGGTCCCGATCCGGGATGAGGACGGCAACATCACCGAAGTCTATGGCCGCAAGATCCTCAACAACCTGCGCAAGGGCACGCCCTATCACCTCTACCTGCCCGGGCCCCACAAGGGAGTCTGGAACGTGGAGGCGCTGAAGGAGAGCCAGGAGATCATCCTGTGCGAGGCCCTGATCGACGCGCTGACCTTCTGGTGCGCCGGCTACCGCAACGTGACGGCGGCCTATGGCGTGGAGGGCTTCACCCAGGACCACCTGGACGCCTTCGAGCGCTACGGCACGGAGCGGGTGCTGATCGCCTACGACCGTGACGAGGCCGGTGACCGCGCC
>JARLGZ010000120.1 GCA_031292515.1 Puia sp.
TGGCCCCGTCCAGCACCGGCCAGAATGGCTCCGTTTTTCGCTGGCGCCGACACCGCCGCGGGACCGAGTGGAATTCGATCCTCTTTCCCGTTCCGCTTGGCCCTGCTCTCTGTCCCTGCGGGGAGACTGACCGGCCCTCTCTACCAGGTCGGGACCGGATTCCCGGTCCCATCGAGTTGGGAATGCGAAGTCGGAAATGCCATAGGGACGGTCCATGGACAGATTCCTTTCGTTTCACCTTGGCGAGAAAACGGGGATAGACTTCGAGTGATGTGCTACGGAAGCAATCCGGGATTGTGAACTGGCGCAGATCATGTTGCTATTGCTAGAAACAGAACTCAGACCTGCTGGGGACTTGCCTGGCCTTGGTCCTCGGGATACAAAAACACCTCTTCTACGTTCTTTCCAAAAACGCGTGCGATCTTGAAGGCTAACGGTAGACTCGGGTCGTACTTCCCGGTTTCAATGGCATTGATGGTTCCGCGCGCGACTCCCACATGGGCTGCAAGCTCGGCTTGCGACCATTCTTTTTCCGCTCTCAATACGCGTAACCGGGTCTTCATCGATACCGCCATGAGTAAAGAATCAATCCGATGCTCCACAAAATGATCATGAGCGCGGGAATACCTAGCCAGGAGACGGGATGAAAACCGAAGCTCTGGAGGAAGCCGATAGCCGCAGAAAAAACCAATGTTCCCGTGAAGGCAAACGTCAGAGCACGGTAGTTGATCTGCCGTTCGTGCTCATCGTTCGACCGAAGAAAGCGCAACAGGAACAAGATCGCCGCCCCAGCTCCGACGACAGCCAGAGCCAATAGGGGCACGCGGAAAGGTAAAATCCTGCCGACAAGACTGATGGCAAGGACTGACAGAAGCGCAGCAACATAGAAGAGCAAGAGCGAAGTTCGACGGCGGTCGGCTATTTCATCTCGAATGGGTTTCTCGGACAACGGTAACCTCCCCGGAGACACCCCTTCAGAGTACTGTACAACGTTCTATATGTCAAGTATAA
>JARLGZ010000121.1 GCA_031292515.1 Puia sp.
CTGGTGGTGCAACGGCGAGAAGGGATCTATGAGAATCTGAATCTCCCCTGAGTAAGGCCAGTGATCCGCAGTGTCATTTGATTTACAGGGCGATTGCTGTCAGAGACCTTTAGCGGCCCGATAAGCTGCTGCCGTCGCCGTCGATCCTGAGAGTGGACGTTGGGACCTCTGCCGTGACAGAAGTGCTTTTGATCGTAACCCATTGAAAATATGGGCACTGATGGCAAACAAAAGCAACCTAAGTCCTTATAAAAATCGGTAGGCAAACTTTCAGCACCCTCGTCAGCACCCTCGCCGACCTCTGCTTTTTGGTTACAGACCTCTGCAGTACTGCGGCAACATCTTCTCTATACATCCGCGCATAAATAGAGGGACATCGCGATCAACAGAAAGGCGTCAGATAGGAGCGAATCAGTTCAGGGTGGGACTGCATTTCACCAAAGACTCTGGTTAGAGTGGCGAGCAGTGCATCCACGCAGCCGAAGAATCGATTGTGTGTTCCGTTCTTGCGGGTGTGCTGCCACAGTCTTTCTGTCGGGTTCAATTCCGGCGAATAGGGTGGCAGTTGATGTACTTCCAGCCAATGCCGGTTGGACTTGAACCATGCCCAGACGTCGGCATCTTTGTGGTAGGAGGCGTTGTCCTGTATCAGAATGGCTCCCTGGCGGCGGTAGCGCCGAGCGAGTTGTTCGAGGAATCCGAGGTACGATGTGGCATTGAAGACGCTTTCCTGACGGTAATCGAACCGCGTGCGCCAAAGTTCGATGGCGCCGAGAATCTTCACGTTCTTGCGTTCTCCGGTTACGGGGATTTCCGGCGGGCACCCGATGCGGCTCCAGGTGGCGTGGAGCGTTGAGTCTTGCCGGAAGCTGGCTTCGTCGGTGAAAAGGAGAGCCCAGTGTCGCGAACGGGCTTTTTTTTAAGGGCGGGATAGATGCGGCGGTGCCACCGGTCTTGCGCCGCAGCATCGGCGCGGGCCAGTACGCGGCGAGGTCGTTGTACTGAAAATCCCCAGCCGCGAAGCAATTTACGAACATGACCGGGATGATACTGAACGCCAAACTCTGTTTCGATCACCCAGGAGATCATGGGAGAGGTCCAGATGCCGCTGTCCAAGCCGTAAGCTACCGGACCGCTGTCGAGAATATCCCCCAATTGTTGCTGCTGTTTTTCTGACAGCTCCGACGGCCGGCCCGACCGATACCCTTCCAACAGACCATCGATTCCATCGCTCTGATATCGCTGCAGCCACTGCGATACTTTGGACCTCGGAGCCTGCAGGATCTCCGCCAATTGGCCGCTTGTACGTCCTTCAGAATTCAGCACCACGGCGCGCAACCGCTTTGCCACCCGGTAAGCCCCATCTCTCTCCGCTTCTTTGCTCAGAGCAACCAATTGCTGATATGTGCGGGGATGCAACTGCAACAGGCGTGGCTCCATAAGGCCTCCCACGACCAGTATGCCACACATGTCCCTTTAGTTATGCGCGGATGTATAGCAATGCATGACTACCTAGAACCGCGCTTGAATCCTTGGGTCGGTATTGCCAACTTCCCGGCACCAATGTCGGATGAGCCAGCTCCAAAAACCTTTCATTGCCTCGATGAGCACTTTCACGAACGCTGATTTACCTGAAGATCGAGAGATGTGTGGGGCATCGACGCTTACAATCAAGACAACTCAATTGACTATCCGATCTCTGCCGGGGTGACAGTAGAACTTTGAGAATTCCGGGAGTATGTTTTCCCTCGAATTGCCCGTGCTGCGGCAGTGAAGACAGCAGTTCGAGGTTTTTGCTTTTGTCCTTGCTTTTGCTTCGGACGGTTGCGGTCAGGCCCCTTTGAGGGGCCAGCAACCGTAATGCCACCGGCTCTGCCGGTGGATACTTACTTAGAATGCACGAGTGACCTCTGAGGCCATTCCTGTGGTGAGAGTAAAGTCATGTCGTTCTGGCCGTTCAGTTAACAATCCCTGATTCAAACCAGACCTGGCTAATGCATACCCACCCGCGTCAATCCAATCCACAGAATCACCTCTACGAACTGGAAGTACATCGTAAATTCCCCGCCTGCCATCGGAATTGGTCGGGTGGGCTTCAGAACTTCGAGAACCTTCAGGTCGTTCAGGTCCAAGAATGAGAGTTTTTTGCCACGCGAGGAAATTGCGAGGATCGATCAGATCCTCATCAGCGATCTGCAGTCCCGTAAATTCGAGCCAACCGTCAAAAGATGGTCGCTGAGCAGTCGCTTCGCTTCTTGTACCTGCCAGTCCTTGCGCCATACAAAATGCCACGAAAGGATCGAGCGTTCCCCACTTCAGCAACTCTCTAATCCAAAAGCCGAACCAAGGAAGTTGTGTAGTCTCTCTCCACATCTGCAGCGTCGGTGTTTGCTGTCCTTCCGCGTTTTGGCCCCATGCTTGGGCTACAGCAGCACCGACGGCGGCTCCCAGTTTGAACTCCAAATTTTCCGCCACAAAGCGTTGCCAATCTCGGAGATCGCCTGGAGGGGGAGGCGCTGCTCCAGGTCGTTGCAACCACCACCCAAGGACAGCATTCCAACGAGCTAAAACATTTTGATCGCCGACCGTATTGCGAATTCGAAATCCAATCCCCGGCTCCGCTCGCATGCGTTCGCCCAGCCTCAAGAACACCTGAAAACGCTCTTCTGGAGAGTGGGTTCCATAGGCCGTCGCTCCTTGCAACTCAAGGATGAGTTGTGGAGCCACTAGCTCAAACCGTCTTCCTATATATGGTGTAAAGCCATATTGATAGAGTCTTCTCCGTTGAGGAGCATTTGGATAAAGTCGATCGACAAAAGCCCGACCGCGGTGAATGAAGCTTCGCTCCAGCCATTCTTCTAATGTTGTTGATACACGAGTGAAAGTGTGCCGCCAGAGATCCCGCAGATATTCTTCAGCTCTAGCGCCATCAAGTGCGATGTTGTTCATCAGAGTGCACTCTTCAACTGCACTCAGAATGAACCCGTCAAGTTCATCCAAGCTGTCACCGAGTTGGTCGGCCACTGCTTTTGACTCGACTCCCAGATTTCCTCCTGCATTCTCTGGAAGTGTGTTTTCGAGCCAGGCCTCGAACTCTTCTTCTGTACGTAATCCTAACGCCAGTGTTTTTTCTCGAATCGAGCGTAGCAGAACGGCGAGAGGGCTCAGGACAACCGCGGGTGCATTGCCCTCCTCTCGTAACCGTCGAAGTAATCCGTTGAACTGACTATTTGCAGCTTGGACTTGATTTAACTGGTTCTCACGCTGGGTTCGCGCCGTTGTTGACTGGCGTTGTGGCACAACTACCAGCGTAATCCCCTCGATTGAGTCGGCCGAACCTGGACGACCGGCACGGCCTGCAAGATTGTTAAACTCTGAGGTGGACATCGGTACCGTCGTCGAGGTACCTGTAGTGGCGTCGAATCTGCGCCGCACAATATTGTTTAGAAAGATGATATCGAACGGGAGGTTAACGCCCTCGGTGAGCGTGGCTGTCGCTACGGTAACAGGACATATTCTTCGCTCAACAAGCCTCGTCATTAGCCGCCTTAAGCGTTGTGGCATTTGACCGTGGCTCGTAGCAATTCCGCGGTTCAGTAGAGCGAGTTCATAAGAATCATGTCCGCAGTAATCGGTGCAGGTCTGACGTGCCTCCTCGTAAGCAACAAGATCTGTACGAGCTTCAGGGGGAGTGAACCTCCAAACTGTCTCCCATCCAGATAATGTGAACGCTTCAGCAAACCGCTTCATGATCACTTCAGGCGATTGCATCACTGAGATCAGAACGCGCCGGTTTCCGTCGAGCGTATGCAGCGCCGTCCAAAGCGTGTACAGCTGTGCGTAATGGGGAAGACTGTTGCGTATTGGTGCCGCGGGAAGTTCCATTCTGGGGATTCTTAGGGGCAGATATACAGGTAGATCACGACCGCGGACATAGAGAGGTTGTCCATTCAGCATGTCGAGAGTAGCCCTGGGTGGACGTTGAGGATCACATTCCAGAGCACCAATCAGCTGACGGCTACTGCGATAGCGGATTCCAATCGGAGCTGCGTCGTTTCGTCCCTCGATCCACTTAGCAACCGGTTCCGCCGCACCACCTGCAACGGCTGTGAGCGCAATTCGTGCGATGTCCGGTTTTGCTACGAAGATGCGTGAAACCAAAGCTTCTAGTCTCATCGACCTACTGGTGTGTGCAGCCAGCGCTTCTTTCGCATATGTGTCGCCATCGTTGACTACCTGATGGGCCTCATCCAAAATTAGAAGACGGAGACGATGCAAGAGTAGATGGCCGACATATCGCATAAGGGCCTCTCCCTTTTCGACTGTTGCAATCAACACTACTGGCTGATCTGCAGTCAACCAGTAGTCGGTGATGCCCCAATCCGCACCACCGTAGAGGCCAGTTACGATCACATCCTTGCCCAATTCAGCCGTCAATTTTGTTTCCACTTCATTGGCCAGAGCCCTCGATGGAACGAGATAAAGAGCGATAGGCGCCGGATCGAAAGGACCGGCTAGAAGGAGCTCTTTTACCAATGCTAGGTTCGCGACAAGAGTCTTTCCTGAGCCTGTCGGCGTGCACAGCGCGAAACTTCGTGTCGTGATTAGCCTTTCCAGTCCCTGAACTTGCGAGGTCCATAGTATTCCTCGTCCACGCGCGAATTGTTCGCGAGCAAATCTTTGCATTCGCGGCATCAATTCAGGGGAATTGTTTGCCAGACGCGTGACTCTCGTATGCAGGCTCCGCTGAGCGAATTGTTGGGAACTGGCGGTTAAAAGAGAAATCAAAATCCAAAACTCGTCAGTTGCCAATCGAGTTGCAAGGTCGTTCAGAGCTTGAAGCTTTCGCATCGCTTGCGCTAGACGTCGGTCATTTCCCCGACGGATAGAATCGGACAAAAGGCCTAGACAGCGAACAAGCTCAACCGTGACATACCACCCGAGACCGGTTTCAGCCAGAAGTTGTTCCTGTTGTCCCTCATTTTGGTTCATCTCATTAGGCTCATCCGCTGGCTCGTCCGCCGCAGTAAAGTCCAGAGATAGAACAGCCAGCAATTCTTGTGAGCCCGTTCGAGAAGTTAACTCAAAATGGTCGCTCCAAAATGTAACGACCCGAGCCAAAACTCGTTCGAAATCTGCGGACAAATATGCACCGATGATTTCGGCAATTCCACCTCCATATCGACCTTGTCTCAATAAACTAGTTGCCATTGCAGGCAGTCCGGCGAGTTGATACGCCCCCGCGGCTAATAGACTGGCAGGTACGTCCCTCGTCACAGCATCCGAGGATCGTGACATCCATTCCAATAATTCGGCAGAACGACGGTAACAGGAAGTCGCTCCAGGCGAATCCGAACCATCAACATCAACGAATACTTGAGCAGCATGAAATAAGCGTCTAGCGTCAGCATATTGTTCGTGGGATTCCCGAGGTGCCCATGCAATTGGTGGCACTTGCCATGAGATCTGAAGGCTCCTGACGAACAGCCTGGCCTGCGACGGCGTCAATTCAGTTTCGATTGCACGGCTGTGCAGAATAGAGGTTGCAAGTACTCGTCTCTGGTCATCAAGGCGCGCCATTATTGTCTCCCCAAAGAGACGAATATAGAGCCTCGATGAGCTCTTCTCCGTTTTCGAGTACCAGCTCAATCACCTGCAAGTCTCTCCCGGCTGTGTAATCAGGAGGTGGAGCATTCACTGGGAGATAAGCAGTTCCCCGCGTACGACGTCGTGCCCTGTTTCCAGAGACGAAGACATAGTCCGTACGGGGTAGTGCAGTAGCGTCGATCAAGAGAACTCGATCCAGTGAGACAATCGCCTCAGCATACTGGTCTCGTGCCTTTTCCTTTAAGAGCCGACTAATCTGTTCCAGTCCCTGCGGGGTTGCAAGACCTGTGTTCATCTCGTTCCACACACCATGGCCATCCCTGATGCGCGCGTTCGTTGGTTCTGCATATGGACCCAGCATCAACTCGTCCATCGTGCTTGGAGTCAAAGCTGCACGCCATTTCGCCTCGCCTGCAAGAAAACGGACAACTGCACCAGAATTTGGATCAATACCCAAAGCAATAAAGTCGTTGCCATGTCGGCCGGAAACCTCTCGCGTCCGAGCCGGATCACGAGCCAAATCAAAAATATATGCTTCAACCTCCGCGTGGTAGCGAAAGAGAAAAATTGGGATCCTCCAGTGATGAGCGCCGACCACTTGGTAAGCCTCTATCATCAGCCCCGCCATGACTTCACCGAAGAGGCCTCTCTTGGCTTTAGACGGCAAGCAGTTTGGATATTGTGCATGCACACCTGGATCGTCTGCATCAGGATGCAAATCAATCCGGGCACTGGCGTGAAAAATCTCACGTGCATCCATATGTGCCGATTCAAAGTAAGGACGAAGTCCAGAAATCACACAGTTGTCAGAAGGTATCACCTGTTCGAACAAGTGATGACCGTATGCGCCGTTTATATGCGCTGCGCTGGTCAACCACCGTGCCAATATGTTTTGTGGCGGAGGGCAAGTGTGCATCATTGGCGAACACCCCTGAAAAAACTGGCAGACGGAATGGGACTTGTTGGTGAGTGACATCCAAGTATAGCTCTTACCCAAAATAAGTGCTCCGCGTTGCGGGCACAGGCCCCATTTCCGTAGCCCATGCCAAGATTCCTGTTTGGGAGAAACTGAGTCTGGTATTAGAGTCGCTGTCGGATTCGACAGATGTTTTGACCGTAACGAGTTGAGTGTGTCAACTTCGATCGATCTCGTATGCAGGGCCTGGCAACACACTTCCTTCACCGCTTAAGACAACGCCACCAATCCAGAAGTTGCTCTTCAGCGCCCTCTTGAGCACCCTCAATCGCATTAAACCTTGCAATTCAGGCCAAGACATCTGCAGTGCAAAGACGTAGGTCTGTTTGGATTATTCAAAACAACGACATTTATTGGGACCGATCCTCGAAACGCGGCCCAAATCGAGGTCTACGAGCGCATTGGTCTGTTTGCGTAAACCCAGGATTCCGCGGAAGCTGATCGGCGGAGCCTTGGCGACTTACTGGTGCTATTCTTCTAGCTAGAAATAGACCGCGATTTCCGTGGGCTTCATAGGCGGGAAATCTGGAGACAAACTATGCCAGATGGTCGAACGATTGGATCTCGCATCTCAGCGGATCTTCCCATCAAATTCAGTGAGCAGGACAGGCTTAATCGCAGCGGCTTCGCCGAGGCTCTCGCTAATGTCATTCAATCCTGGCGTGACAAGCCCAGCCTTGTCATCGGCCTCTTTGGGGATTGGGGCAGCGGCAAGTCATCGCTCAAGAACCTTGTTCTCGAATTCATCAGACTGGATCGAGAAAACGGCCCGCAAGTCGTAGAGTTCAGCCCGTGGCAGGTGTCCAACCAGGACATACTCTCCGAAACCTTCTTCCGAGAGATCGGGAAAGCCCTCCGAAAGACGGCGCCCTCCGAAGACATAGTGCTCAAACGTCGCGTTGCAAGATGGAAGATGTACGCTAGCGTCCTCTCAATTTCAGCGACAGTAGCGCGTGCTTTTCGCGCCGCACTTCCTCCGACAGATCCGATGGGTCTTGCCATCGCTGGCATCGCAACGTCGGCGGAAGGTGTCGCCTCAGTAGCCAGGACCGGGTCAGAGGCCGTAGAGGCAGAGGGGGCGGCCGATTCGCTTAGCCTGTCAGAGCTAAAGGATGAAATAGGCGAAGACCTGAAATCACTCGACAGGACAATTCTTGTCGTAATCGACGATATAGACAGACTCACCAAGGAGGAGATACGCCACACACTGCAACTAGTAAAGGCGAATGCCGACTTTCCAAACATCATTTATCTGCTCTTGGCCCAGAAGAAAAGCGTTCTTGCTGCGCTCAAAGAGATCGCCCCAGACGAACCCGATGCATATCTTGAGAAGATCATTCAGGTCAGCTTCGATGTCCCAGTCGTAAACCGCAAGCAGCTTCAAGATTTTTTTCTGAATGGATTGAATGAGCTGCTTACCGGGCCCCAACTCGACAAGCGCTTCTCAGCCGAGCATTGGGCTGCTGTATTCCCACACCTTTTCCCCTTATTCCAGAATCTCCGAGACCTAAATCGATTCCTCGGAACGCTGGCCTTCCACATCCAATTGTTCTTGAACGGCGACACTTTCGAAGTGAATCCCGTCGACCTGATCGCGCTCGAAGCCATCCGGCTCTTCGAGCCCGGGGTTTACAGAAAAATCACTGAGGCAAAGGACATTCTCACCGATTTGGGGACAACGAACCCATGGGACCGGGAAAAGGATGCCGAAACGAGAAAGCAACGGATTCAAGAATTACTCTCACCCTCTTCCGAGGCAAACAAGGACTCGATACAAAATATCTTGGGCGTGGTATTTCCTCCCCTGAATTTAGGGAAGGGTTTTCGCATCCAGGGCAGAGACGCGGAAGATAAATGGTTCCAGCAGCTGCGAGTTTGTTCCTACCAGACATTTGATCGGTACTTTCAATTTGCAACACCTGAGGGGGATGTCTCGCAAGCTGATATTGAGAACCTGATCGCGTGCATGGGAGACCTGGCGAAGCTTGATCGGATCTTCTTACAACTCAATGAGCGTGGCTTGCTGGATGTCATGCTTACTAGGATCGCGTCGCTGGAGACATCTGTTCCACTTGACCATGCGGCGACGCTGCTTGCGAGCCTCTATCAAATCAGATTCGAGAAACGAGAGTACGGCCTCTTCGAAACCTCTCCCAAAGATCGAATCGCGAGCATTACCTATTGGTACCTTCAGCGGCTTCCAGAGAACGAACGCTTGAAGGCTATGGAAGAGGTCCTACGATACACCCGTGGAATATCGTTGGCGATCAACGCGGTGGAACTGTTGGCGCATGTGTTCGATGCTGGCTCGACCGCTCAGCCTTTCTTCCAGGAACAAGCGAACCGCGATCGTCTCAACAAAGCCGGCGTTGAAGCCATTCTTCGAGCAACCGAACCGGGCTCTGAGATTCCAACGGACGAAATTCTCCTCACCGTCAATTTCTGGGCCAGATTCGATAACGTCTCGGCGAAGGCTTGGCTTAACGCATACCTCAAGGACCGTCACTCAGTGGCTGGATACCTTGAATCAATCATTTCTAGAGCCGAAGGCACCGGAGGGAGTCGTCAGTTCATTTTCGTCGCAAGTTTTGAGCACCTTTTTTCGATCGAAGAGCTTGAAGCAAAGGTTGATCAATATCTCAATGGGGAGCTACCGCTGCACGAAGCCGGATTGCTCCGTCTGTTTAGGAAAGGTGTACAGAAAAGGCGAGAAGGCAAAGACGATCCGTACAATGTATGGGCCCAGCGAGATGGCGACGCCTGATCTGATTTTGTCGTCTGCCTATGGCACCATTCATCCGTCGCCTCCCGGAATCCTTACTAGCTTTCGTGAACGCCTATGTAGCCAGAATGGATTCCGGAATGCTGCCAAATCGCCGGCGAACTCACCGACGACTACTAGGCACCGAGGGTGCCTACCAGAGTGCAACGGTCTTCCATGAGAAGGTCGGTCTCTGTCAAGTTATTTGAGGCTTGGTAAGTTCATATCTGATGTTTTTCTTTGCCCGGATATGGGCGGCTCCGTATCGCCTGAATGGCGCGGATGGTGTCCCTGCCGAACCTCGGATCTTCGGCCAGGTTGTTCAATTCTTCGATTGAGTTCTCAGTACCTATCGCACCCAAAGTAGAGATGGAAGTCTGTAAGACACCTGCATCCGCCGAACCACCATATGGGAACAAGCTGGTCAGATTCTGTCTGCACCTTACGGCGTTTTCCAAGAGGGGTCGGACCTGGTCGGGAAAGAGAGTGGCCAGGTTGATGAAGCTCTCTCCTCTCCGCCATTGGGAATGATTGATGTTGTGCAGAATGTCGGGGAAACAAGATGAGTATTGCTGTTGCAATAGCTTCCATCCTTTATTGATCTCGTCGGCGGGGCCATCCTGGTCAGAGCCTTTCATCCACCAAAACAAGATAGCTCCCGTCACCGGATTGCCGATCAAGATTTGCATGAATACTCTTTGAATTAATCATAGATCGGCGGCGTCGAAGCCGCTTCCGATCGATTTTGAGAATCAGTCGTTTCGTCGGTAATCAAGGGCGATTCAAAGCTCAAACTGCCACAGGCTCAATTCTCGATCTCAAAATAGAATCAGTCTCTACGAACAGGTTCAAGTCCAGCGATTGTCGATGCGGCGTCGATGAGCGTATTGTCCGCCGATGCACTCATCAAGAGCAGATCAGTGCAGAATGTCGCCATAGCTCCATCAATTCTTTAGCCAGCGAGAGTTTTTTCAGCACCCTCTTGAACACCCTCAATTGCATTAAACCTTAGAACTTTGGCCAAGACCTCTGCCGTGCAACTGCAGAGGTCAAGTCCGGGGCAGATTGCGCCGTCAAAATCGCAAGAAGGTGATGCGTTCAGACAACCGCCCTCGTGGCTGCCAATGTTGAATCAGAGGAGGGTTCAGCGGTGATGGAACGAGACGTTAAAGC
>JARLGZ010000122.1 GCA_031292515.1 Puia sp.
CGGGTTTTTCCCTTTTGGTGTTCGACTGCTTATAAGCCTTCCTCCACTCGTTTTATTGTTGGGAACAAGTCGTAGCCAGCTGGCGAACTGTTTGGCTGAAGGAAATCGTTTGATGTCCTTCCCCATGTTGCAGAGGATACAAAGAATAGTGGAGTGACTCACACCTGGAATTTGAAAAAGATCTGTTTTGAGATGAGCAAAAGCCAGCTGCCGGACGTTAAAAGAGGGAGAATTCCTGTTAGCCTTTTTACGTATTGGTTCAGAGGGTTCATTTTGTAATACCAGCTGTTCGTCTTGTGGTCTATACTGGATCAACATAGTTTCTATTTTTTTGTCGCAGATGATTATTTCTCGCTTATAGGTGTCATAAAATGCGAGGCAGGACTGTAATTCAAATAATAGATCTTCTCTCCAATTACCACGAAGAGCTTCTGCAATTTCCTGCGGAGTTTTTTTGACGCGGAAGTGAGCCAGTGAGGCCAGATAGGTTGGGTCCCTTTGACCAGCCAAAATAGCATCCAAAATGGCTCGCCCGGTTTTGCCAGCAATATCCCGGATGGCTATATCGAGTCGAATATTCATCAGTCGTAAAGCTTTCTGCATTTTGTTGATGTACATAGCTGTCTGTTCAACAAGATGCTCCCGATGAGCATAGTATGTACGCAGGGTTTGGAGCTGGTCACTCAATAAAAAGCTGGCCGTCAACAGACCAGGCGTATGTAGCTTTTGAATCCACATACAATCGAGAAGGTCGGTTTTTTTGCCACGTAAGTTTTTGGTTTGACTTCCTTGTACCAGAACAACGTCAAATCCTGCTTTTTGCAAAGAATGGAAGAGGGTTTGCCAGTAGCTTCCTGTGCTTTCCATCGCTACGGTGGTAATCTGATGAATTTTTAAATGATCAATGATCCGTTGATGGTCTTTGGTGTAAACTCCAAATTCTCTGACGTTCAATGGAATTTGATCTACGGCTACCCAATGGCTTTTGGATCCAATGTCGATACCGGCGGCATTCGGATGAACAATTTTCATGGCAAGTTCCTGTTCGCTCATTTTTAGGAATTAAAAAGGTGAAAAATGGCTTCAGGGAATGTATATTTGTGTATATAACTTTTCTGTTCGGGATTCCTGTTTGAAACCGGATCACCATTAAAATCAACAAATGCCCATAAGTGGTCAGGGCGTTATACATTCCAACCTGGTTCTTTGAAGGACTCTTCAAGTACCATTCACATCTGGGCTTCTTCTGAAGGTTTTCCGAAGATAAAAGGTATTAGTTGTCAACCCAAATCAATGGGGTTGCTCAATTGATCGGTTCTTTGACATCTTGATCGCTTGGTTTCTTAAGCAACTGATTTATTGGGGTTTTATCCAACAATGAACTGCCTAAAATCTGTAAAACCTCATAGGTTGAATGTTCTGTTTTTAGCCGCTGCCGAATGATAGCAATAATGGTATATGTAATAACAGCGATATACACCTGCGTTTTGACGGCATTTTCGGTAGTTCCCCAGAAGGACTTGATTTTAAGGTGTTGTTTTATCCATTTGAAAAACAATTCCACCTTCCATCTATGTTTATAGAGAGATGCAATTTCTTCCGGCGCCAGATTCAGGTTATTGGTTAAAAAGATGAAGGTTCTGTTTTGTTCTTCATCGTGGAATTTTATTCGCCTGATCTTTTCAGGGTAATCTTTAGCGGAATAAAAGCCCTTAAGCTCTCCTGTTTGGTCACATTGCACTCCCGTTCTTTTGTCCACCGTAGCGGAATACTGCCTCTTAAACTGAAGGTTGGTTTTCGCCCGGATGACAAAAAAGGATTTCGATTCATGAATAGTGAAAAGCCGCTCAAAATCAAGGTAGGCCTTGTCAAAAACGTAAAAGCTGCCTGGTTCGTACACTATTTGATCCATTGCCTGAACATCGTGGACGTTCGCTGAGGAAGAAATGAAACTATCTGTGCAAAGAATATTTACCCTGATTCATAAACTCCCTGATTTTCAGAAAGTTATGATTTTGGCAATTTCAAATCGTCACGGACAGAAAATCGCCTGAAATACAAGCGCATCAAGACTTTCAAAGAACTACTTATGATCTTAACGAGACACTAATGAACCTGCTTTAAAAAGCATTCCTAAAGACGAGGTGCCATTAAGAGGGGTATTAAGGCATTCTTGTGGAGCCAGTATGACTGCCGGGTACAGTAAAGGGAAAAGTAAGTATTACCTGTATTATCGATGTACTCAATGCAGTAATATCAATATTCCGGGAGAGAAAATTCATAATAAGTTCGAACAGATCCTGGACCTACTCAGTTTTAATCAACGGCAGGTCGACTATTGGGTTGAGCATGTAAAGGAAAAAATAACCGATTTCTTGGGGAATAGGAAAATTCAGGCCAAAGGTAAGTTGGAAGAATTGCATTTCATTGAAGCCAAAATCGACGGATTGGAGGAGAAAATGGTGAATGATGAGATTGAGAACGCGACCTATAAAAAATGGTTTAAAAAGTTCAGCGTCCAGAAATCAATCATCCAGGCTGAAATAATGGAACTGAATAAAGAGAATGATGACAACTTAAGCAGGGCAGTACACCTGATTCCGGCATTGTTGGACGTTAAGGCTATTTTTAAGAAGGCAACCATTTTCCAAAAGCACAGCATTCTACGGGAGGTGTTCAAAGGTGGTCTCACTTACGTTGGGGATTCATTTAGAACACCCTTCCTCCATCCGGCGCTTGCACATAACGATTTGATTATAAAAGAAAAAGGGCTGCTCTTGGTGGAGCAGCCCTCTCTCGATTTCGGTGAAAGTACCGGATGTAGCGCGATCGGGATTTGAACCCGAGACCTCAGGGTTATGAATCCTGTGCTCTAACCAACTGAGCTATCGCGCCGGGCATTTTTTCATTACAAACGGCCTGAAAGGTGGCCTTGTAAAGGGCTGCAAAAATAGAGAAAAGAGATCAAAAGCTGAAATCAATTCCTTTGTTTTTGAAACGGGATTTTTGAGAGGACGATGTTGGAAAAAAATGAATATGCAGGGCGGTTTCGGGATGAAGCGAAAAGAATGCATTGATTTGCCAAGACATGGTATAACAAAACCGCATCATGAAGACGACAGGACACTAAAAATGGCTCTGGAAGCATCTAAAAGGATGGTTAGGGGGACCTTAACGATAAGAAGGGAGGTTCACTAAAGAGGGCTAACGGGATTCAAAAGAATCTAAAAGAATCCAGATGCATCTAAAGGAGGAGAAACAGGATCGAAATTGCAGAACTGGCAGGATCAAAAAAAGGCCCTCTGTAGAAACAGAAGGCCGTCTAACGATTGCTTGCCATATGAAAAACTTAGAAATATCTTTTAAAAAGCCGGTTTAGGGTTTGGAATCTATCGATATTGGTTCCGGAATTTTTCGAAAAATCATATATTATATAATTATATATAATTGCATCCCGGTCTATCTTGAATTTCTTACCTCAATCTCGCCGTTCATCCCCGTTTCTGAGTGCAATTTCGGTATAAATTGTTTTAATAAGAAATTAATTTTTCAACATTTTGTATTTTTTTACATTAAGATAATAAAAAAATAAACATTTTATTTTATTTAATATGTTTTCAAGGGTAGAATGGTCAATTTGGGGATAATTGGGTATTCTGAGAGGCAAATAAGGGGCAGTTCCGGGCGGTTCCAGACGAGGAGAGTTCCGGGAAGACCGCAAGATCCGGCGATCCGGGTTTGGAAAAGTGATTTGTTGTTCCGGCTTTATTCCTCCCGCTTTAGCTCTCCCGCACGAGTTGGGGGCGGCTGGCCGCGGTTTTGGGCGCCGTTTTGCCCGGGTACTCCTGTAGGGCTTTTTCGAGACAGTCCATGGCTCTGTTGAGGGCTTCGGTGTTGAGCACGTAAGCCAGTCTTACTTCCTGTTTTCCCAGTCCTTCGGTACCGTAGAAGCCGGCGGCAGGGGCCAGCATCAGGGTCTGGTTGTTATAGGAGAACGATTCCAGCAGCCATTGGCAGAAGACATCGGTGTCGTCGACGGGGAGGCGCGCGATGGCATAGAAGGCTCCCCCGGGGTTGGGGCAGAACACGCCCGGCATCTTGTTGAGACGGTCGACCAGCACGTCCCTTCTTCTCAGGTATTCGGCACGGGTGGTATCAAAATAATTATCGGGCAGGTCGATGGCGGCCTCTCCCAATATCTGCGCGAAGGAGGGGGGGCTGAGCCTGGCCTGGGCGAACTTCATGACGGTGTCGAGCACGTCCTGGTTGCGGGTGATGAGGGCGCCGATCCGTCCTCCGCAGGCGCTGTATCTTTTGGAGATCGTGTCGATCAGGATCACGTTCTTGTCGGCCCCTTTGAGATTCATGGCGCTGAAATGGGTTCCACTGTAACAGAAGTCGCGGTAAGCTTCATCCGAGAACAGGTATAGATCGTGTTTGAGACAGATGTCTTTCAGAGTCTCCATTTCCTCGCGGCTGTACAGGTAGCCGGTAGGGTTGTTCGGGTTGCAGATCATGATGGCGCGGGTGCGCGGTCCGATCAGTTTTTCGAACTCTTCGATAGGGGGAAGGGCGAAACCGGTCTCTATATAAGAGGTCAGGGGTTTTACCACCGCATTCGCGGCTACGGCAAAACCGTTGTAATTGGCATAGAACGGTTCGGGGATGATGATCTCATCCCCCGCGTCGAGGCAGCTCATCAGGCCAAACAGGATCGCCTCGGAGCCGCCCGTGGTGATCAGGATCTGGGAGTAGTCTATTTCGATTCCCGCCGCCTTGTGATAATAGCCGGCCAGCTTGCGGCGATAGCTCTCATTGCCTGCGCTGTGGCTATATTCGAGCACTTTGAAATCAAAATGGCGTACGGCGTCCAATGCCATTTTGGGTGTTTCGATATCGGGCTGGCCGATATTCAGGTGATAGACTTTCACCCCTCTTTTTTTAGCGGCCTCTGCAAAAGGAACCAGTTTCCTGATCGGGGAAGCCGGCATTTGTCGTCCGCGCTGGCTGATCGTTAACATGTTACAAAAATAAGCAGCATTTATAATATATGTCTCAACTGAAATAAGTAATCGGCAAAACAGGGGTAAAGCCCGCGGTTTTGCAAATTGTCTTCAATAAAAACCATTTGCCGTTGAAGATTTCCGGCAGATTATCCCTGATCGGTGGATTTTTTCGATCAACCGGTCTTGTGAAATCAACGAAGGGCGCCGGGATGTCGACAGAAGATCTCCCGCGGTGAACGAAGAGAATGCAAGGTTCATCGGGATCTTCGTCGACACGATGTCCAGTTTTCATGGTCAAAGAGCTGATAAGGAAGACAGAGGAAAGGCAAAGGGCTATAAAATCAAAAGGCCCCGCGATTTGGCAGGACCTTTTTGATTTAGTATTATCAAGCCGGTTTAGCTGCCTGTTTTTACGGTTTTTGTATTCGCCTTTTCCGCTTCGTATTTCGCATACGCATCTGCGTTCAGGACCTCCCCGGTTATTTTTAACTGCAGGGGCAGGTCGATGCCGGCGACTTTTACGGTGATGCTTTTGTTGAAAGGGCCGGGAGCGGCGGCGTTGAAGCCTGCCGTGATCTTATTGTCCTTTCCTTTTGCGATGGCGCCTTCGGGTTTAACCGGAGTCGTGCAACCGCAGGAAGGGGTGGCCGATTCGATAACGATCGGCGCATCGCTGATATTGGTAAACAAAAAGTCAAATGTTACGGGCGTACCTTGTTTGATCTTTCCGAAATCGTGGACCAGGTCCTTGAATTTTACGGCATCTTCCGCCTTTTTCTGCTGTGCAAAAAGCGAGGCCGACAGCACCAGGGCACCCGCGAATAAAAATAGTTTTTTCATGCTTATTGATTTGATGGTTTTGAACGTATAGCGTTTTTTATTTTAAAAGGATCCTGTTACAGGACGCTAATTTACTTGTTTTAATAATTGCACGGAGGAATTTTCGGGGGCGGAGCCGGCCGGGACCTTATAGACTTCCCCTGAGATCGTCAGGACCCTCGTCTGCTTGTTATTATAGAAAACGGTCACATTTTTCGTAAAGGGGCCTTCGGCGTAGGCGTTATAACCCACTTTGATCCTGGCGGTAGCTCCGGGGGCGATGGGTTCCTTGCTCCATTCGGGCGTTGTGCAACCGCAGGAGGCCTGTACGTTTTCCAGTCTCAAATCGACCGGTCCGGTATTCACCACGTCGAAATAGTGTATCGCAGGGCGTCCCTGGGGGATCTTTCCGAAATTGAAGGATTTTTCCGGGACATCCAGAACATCGGCGCCGGATACCTGGTTGGCGGGTTTGGCGTTTTGCGCCTGGCAAACGGCCGTCCGGGCGAGAAAAACGGTGATAAAAAGGATGAGGGCTATTGACGATTTTTTCATAGTTTGGCCTTTGAAAACTATTATAAAAAGTACGTGGTAAACGCCAGCTTTGCCAATAAATTGTCGGCGTATTTTTATTTTTTTAACAATCGGTACAGCGGCGGCGCGGGTTGTACGGATAACCCTAATTTTGCTTTATGGAAAATCTCTCTCCTAACGAAGTCATCAACGAGGAAAAACTGTCCTTCGATAAGTTCCGGGAAGAAGTCCTGCAAGACTACCGGGCCGCCTGTGATAGCCGGGAGGCCAGTCTGTTGGGAAGAAAGGAGGTGTTGACGGGTAAGGCGAAGTTTGGTATTTTCGGGGATGGCAAGGAAGTGCCCCAGGTGGCTATGGCGAAATTCTTCAGACCGGGAGATTTTTATGCGGGGTATTATCGCGACCAGACTTTCGCCTTCGCTACGGGGGCGGCCAGTATCGAAGAATTCTTTTCTCAGCTATATGCCGATCCGGATGGTTCGAATGATCCGCATAGTTCCGGACGCCAGATGAACTCTCATTTTGCCACCCCCTTTGTCGACGCGGAGGGTGAATTCCTGGACCTGGTCAACCGGAAGAACCTTACCCAGGGGCTGGCGCCTACCGCCGCCCAGATGCCCAAGGCGTTGGGGCTGGCCTATGCCTCCAAGGCTTTCCGGGAGGTAGAGGTGCTCAAGCAATTCAGCGATTTGTCCAATAATGGCAATGAAGTCTGTTTTTGTACGATCGGAGACGCGTCCACGAGCGAGGGGCATTTCTGGGAGACCGTCAACGCCGCGGGGGTGCTCCAGGTTCCGCTTGCGATCTTCGTGTGGGACGACGGCTATGGTATTTCCGTCCCCCGGCAATACCAGACTACCAAAGGATCTATTTCCGAAGTGATGAAAGGGTTTCAGAAACGTGAGGGCACCAATGGTCTCGATATCTACCGGGTAAAGGCCTGGGATTATGCGGGCATGTGCGAGGTGTTCGAGGCCGGCATCCAGAAGATCCGCCAGACCCATACTCCGGCGCTCTTTCATGTGGAGGAAGTGACGCAGCCGCAAGGGCACTCTACTTCGGGCAGTCATGAACGCTATAAATCACCGGAACGTCTTCAATGGGAGCGCGAGTGGGACGGAATCAAGAAAATGAAGGAGTGGATCCTGGAGAATGCCCTGGCATCGGAAGACGAGTTGAACGAGCTCGAGACGGCTGCCAAAGAGTTGAACCGGAGCAGCCGGAACCGGGCCTGGGAAAAATACCAGGCGCCCATAAAAATGCAGGTTGCCCGCTCAGTGGAATTGATCTGGAGCATGGCAGGCGCCCTGCCCGCCGTTTCCGCCCGTTTGCAGGAACTGGCAAAAGACCTGGCAAATGAACGTGAACCCGGCCGCAGGGAGGTCATGCGGGCGCTCCACCAGGCCCTGATCGCAGCGGGCAACAGCGGCGCGGAAGCTCCCGTAAAAGCATATTACGAGGAACTGCAGGCGCAAAACCAGGTGCTCTACAATACGCATCTTTATCACGAAGGGGCAAAAAGCCCGCTGAAGATTGCGGAGGTGAAACCGGTCTATGAAGAAGATTCTCCCCTGATAAACGGGTACGAGGTGCTTAACAAATATTTCGACGAATTATTCCTGCATAATCCCAAAGTGCTGGCCTTTGGGGAAGATCTCGGAAAGATCGGGGATGTAAACCAGGGGTTTGCGGGGTTACAGGCGCGACACGGCGCAGACCGGATCTTCGATACCGGTATCCGGGAGCTGACGATCATGGGGCAGGGGATCGGGATGGCCTTCCGGGGGCTGCGGCCGATCGCGGAGATTCAATACCTGGATTATATCTATTACGGGCTGGAACCGTTGAGCGACGACCTCGCTTCGCTGCAATACCGTACGGCGGGCAAACAGACGGCGCCGGTGATCGTGCGTACGCGCGGACACCGGCTCGAAGGCATCTGGCACAGCGGTTCCCCGATGGGTATGATCGTCCATGCGCTGAGAGGGCTGCATGTCTGCGTGCCGCGCAACATGGTGCAGGCCGCCGGTATGTATAACACCTTATTAAAAGGAGCCGATCCGGCCATCATGATCGAATGTCTGAACGGATACCGGCTAAAGGAACGACTCCCTTCGAATCTGCTGGATTTCTTCGTCCCGCTGGGTGTCCCCGAGGTCATCCGGGAAGGCAGCGACGTCACGATCGTTTCTTATGGAGCCACGCTGAGGATCGTCCAGGAGGCTGCCGTGGTGTTGGAAGAAGGGGGGATCCATTGTGAGATCGTCGACGTTCAGACCCTGCTTCCCTTCGATCTTCATCACGGGATCCTCGAAAGTCTCAAAAAGACCAATCGGATACTGTTTGTCGATGAAGACGTGCCCGGGGGGGCAACCGGTTATATGTTCAACCATGTCATGGAGGTGCAGGGAGGTTACAAGTGGTTGGATACCGCTCCCCGTACGATCACTGCCAAAGCGCACCGGCCGGCATATGCCAGCGATGGCGACTATTTCAGCAAGCCCAATGCCGAACAGATCATGGATGCGGTCCGGGACATGATGAATGAATAGGGAGGTTATTTCAGGTTGTGGAAGACTTTTTGGACGTCTTCGTCCTGTTCCAGCTTATCGACGAGTTTCAGCAGTTCCTGCGCCTGGTCTTCGGGGAGTTCCACGGTCGTTACCGGGATCCATTCCAATTCGGCGGTGATGGGGGTAATCCCCTTTTCTTCCAGTGCTTTCTGCATACTCCCGAAGTCGCTGAAGGCGCTGCGCAGTACGATCACCGGTTCGCCATTTTCACCGGAGCCTTCTCCCATTTCTTCCAGCCCGAAATCGATGAGTTCGAGTTCCAGGTCGTCGGTATTCAGCCCTTCGGGTTTCAATTTGAAGACGCCCATCTTTTTGAACTGAAAGCTCACGCTGCCGCTATTGCCTAAGGTGCCGTTGCCCTTGTTGAAGATCGATTTTACGTTGGCGACGGTGCGGACATGGTTGTCGGTGGCGGTTTCCACCAGGATGGCGACGCCGTGAGGACCGTAGCCTTCATACAGGATCTCTTCATAGTTCTCCATCTCCTTGCCCATGGCGCGTTTGATGGCGGCTTCCACGCGGTCTTTTGGCATATTGACGCTCTTGGCGTTCTGGAAGCAGCGTCGCAGGGCGGGGTTCGTGGCTGGGTCGGGGCCCCCGGCTTTTACCGCGATGGCTATTTCCTTTCCGATGCGGGTGAACTGTTTGGCCATCCTGTCCCAGCGGGCGAACATTGTATGCTTGCGTACTTCAAATATGCGACCCATATATTCCTGTTTATCTTTTTTTAAAATGTGTTTTGTCTTGCCCCGGTCAACTATCTTTTTTGCCCCGGTAGACCCTCTTTTGCCCCGTCGGCTGCCTTTTCTTACCCCATCGGGCTGCTTTCTTTTCTCCGGCACCTGCTTTGGCCGGAAGTCTTCGGGGGAGCAAAAATAGTTTAAGGGGCGCTTGTAACAAAACAAAAAACCGCCCGCCGGGGGCGGACGGTCTAAAAGCTCACAAATATGGCTGCCGGGACACAGCTCAAAAACGGTCGGAAAGGATCATCAGGCTTTGAGTTTGCTATGGCCTCTCCCGTAGGCAAAATAGACAACCAGGCCAATAATCATCCAGACAAAAGCGGCTGTCAAGGTGTTGATATCGAGGGCTATGATCATTCCCAGGCAAACGATTACCCCCAGAATGGGTACCACCGGCACCAGCGGGGTGCGGAAAGGACGTTCGGCCTGCGGGTTGGACTTGCGCATGACCAGCACGCCCGCGCTCACCAGTACAAAGGCGAACAGGGTTCCGAACGAGGTGAGGTCGCCCGCTACGCTGCCCGGTACGAAGGCGGCGAATAGTCCCACGAATAAAAACAGCAGCATATTCGATTTGTAGGGTGTCCGGAATCTGGGATGCAGATCGGAGAATATCTTCGGCAGCAGGCCATCGGTGGACATGGTGTAAAAGACCCGGCTCTGACCGAGCAGCATCACCAGGATTACCGAGGAGAACCCGGCGAGGATGGCGACGTTGACGGCGGTGGCCAGCCATTTGAAGCCGGTCATATAGGTCTTGATGGCATAGCTTACGGAGGCTTCTTTACCGGCCAGTTCAAAATCTTTCCAGTTGGCTACGCCGGTCAGTACATATGAGAATAAAACATATAAAACCGTGCAGACGACCAGGGAGCCGAGGATCCCGATGGGCATGTCTCTTTTGGGGTTTTTGGCCTCCTGCGCGGCGGTGGATACTGCGTCGAAACCGATAAAGGCAAAGAATACGATGGCTGCCCCGCCCAGGATGCCTCCTATCCCGTGTTTAAAGAAGCCTTCGTGACCGGGCGCGTCGGCCGGTATCGTATACGGCGTATGATTCGCGGGGTTTATAAAATGCCAGCCTACGGCGATAAACACCAGTACGATCGATACTTTTATGAACACGATGATGGCGTTTACAAAGGCCGATTCCGCTGTGCCTTTTATCAGCAGCAGGGAGATCAATAAAAGAATCAGGAGCGCGGGCAGGTTCATGATCCCATGCGAAGTGTGGACCAGCCCGTGCAAGTCGCCCGTCAGGCCTGCGAGCTGGCGGTCATTGATCAGCAGGACGTTCTCTTTAGCCATGGACGCCAGGTCGGCGGGAAATTGGGAAATGGCCGTACCCGTGACCTGGTTGATATGTTCGAAGGGGGAATGGCTCCATTCATAGGGGATGCTGCCTCCCAGCAGCTGGTTCAGGTATTCGCTCCAGGCGATGGAGACGGTGGCGGCTCCGAGGGCATATTCCATAATCAGCGCCCAACCGATGATCCAGGCTACCAATTCGCCGAGCGTGGCATACGCATAGGTATAGGCGCTTCCGGCAATCGGGATCATAGCTGCAAACTCGGCATAGCATAACCCTGCAAAAACGCAACCGACTGCGGCGACCAGGAAGGAGAGCGTGACCGCCGGTCCCGCTGCTTCGGCCGAAGCCGCGGCCGTTCTGACAAATAGCCCCGCGCCGATAATGGCTCCTACACCCAGCGCTACCAGATTTCCCGCTCCCAGTGTCCTTTTCAGGCCTTTTTCCGAATCTCCGGCCTGAGCGAGCAGCGATGCTAACGATTTCTTTCTTAATAGACTCATATTAAGTTTGTTTTGATAACTTCAGTTTGGGTTGATAAATGGCTGGTCTGGCTTTTAACCTCGTAAAATAAACAAATATTTAATATTCGATCATCAATTCTTTCGGGAAGCTTACCAATTCGCCGGCGTAAGGGTCCAACGCATCCAATGGGGGTATGAAACGGATTGAAGCAGTGCAGACCGAAGGGAGGACCCGGAAGATTGAAGAAGGTTTGCCGGACAGTCGAATGGAGTGTTGTCCGGGTTTTTACGGCTAAAGTTTTGCCAAGTCAATATTTTTCGATTTTTTGCACCGTTATTGATGAGCTTATGAAGAAAATTGGTCTTACGGGTTGGATTTTGATAGCTATGGGTGCAGGGGTGGTCATGGGGTTGTGGGTGCATTACACGGTTTCCGCAGCGGGTAAGCAGTCCTTTTCGGAGGGATGTTCCGTTGTCACGGACGTTTTCCTGCGGCTTATAAAGATGATTATCGCGCCTTTGGTTTTCTCCACGCTGGTGGTTGGTATTGCAAAACTGGGGGATATAAAGGCCGTGGGGAGGATCGGGGGGAAGACCCTTTTGTGGTTTGTAAGCGCTTCGCTGCTGTCGCTGCTTTTTGGCTTGCTGATCATGCATGTTTCCCAACTGGGCAGCCAACTGAGCCTGCCTTTGCCTCCTGCCACCGCGGCGACCGGGATCGAGAGTGGTTCGCTGTCCTTTAAGAACTTTATTACGCATGTATTTCCCCGGAGTGTGGTGGAGTCGATGGCCAACAATGAGATCCTGCAGATCGTGGTGTTTTCCATTTTCTTCGGGGTTGCCACGGCGGCTATCGGGGAGACCGGGAAGATCGTGGTCAGGGGCCTGGATGCGGTAGCGCATGTCATCCTGAAGGTGACGGCGTATGTAATGAATTTTGCGCCTGTGGCGGCGCTGGCTGCTATTGCCGCGGTTGTGGCGGTAAAGGGCCCCGAGCTGTTAATCACCTACGGGAAGTTTATTATTGTATTTTATTTGAGTATTCTTGGGCTTTGGTTGCTCCTCATGGCGATCTCGGCCCTGTTTATAGGCAGGAAGGTCCTACATTTGATGGGCGCCGTAAAAGACGCAGTCCTGCTGGCTTTCAGTACCGCCAGTTCGGAGGCGGCTTTTCCCAGGCTGATCGTGGAACTGGAGAAATTCGGATGCCCCCCGAAGATCGTGAGTTTCGTGTTGCCGCTGGGGTACTCGTTCAACCTGGATGGCAGCATGTTGTATATGACCTTTGCCTCGTTGTTTATCGCACAGGCGTACGGTATGCATATGGGCTTCGGCCAGGAGATCACGATGTTGCTGGTCCTGATGCTGACAAGCAAAGGAATTGCGGGTGTGCCCCGGGCTTCGCTGGTAGTTATCGCGGGTACTTTGTCTCTGTTTAATATCCCGCAGCAAGGATTATTGCTGCTGGTGGGGATCGACCAGGTCCTGGATATGGCAAGAAGCGCCACCAATGTCGTCGGCAACAGCATCGCGGCGGTGGTGGTCAGCAAGTGGGAGGGGGAGTTGGGGGAGCGGGAAGCCGAAGAGGACGCGGCTATGAGGGCGTGATAGTGAGTGGTGAGTGGTGAGTAGTGAGTGGTGAGTAGTGAGTAGTGATAGGAGAGAGGAGAGAGGTAAGTAGAGAGGTGAGTGGTGAATAGTGAATGGTGAGTAGTGGGTACAGAGTAGTGGAGGGAATGGTGTGAATGTATGGGAAATAGGGCGATAATCGGGGTGTGTAGTTTGACTATTTGAATTTGTCTCAACGAATAACTGATTTATGATAAATCTGCTAGCTATTAGTCTGAAAGACCTGGTGAACCCTGAGTTCTATATTAATAATGGAGGGCTGTGGGTGTTGTTATTTATCGTCTTCGCGGAGACGGGTCTCATGGTGGGTTTCTTCCTGCCGGGTGACAGCCTGCTGTTCGTGGCGGGTATCTACAGTCAGAACCTGGTTAGCCGGATGATCGAGGGTGGCACGGGCAGCGATTTCCTGGACCTGGCAATTCTCTGGATCCTGGTGTCCCTCTGCGGGATCATCGGCAACGCGGTGGGGTATTGGTTCGGCAGGAAGAGCGGTCCCTTCCTGTTTCACCGGAAGGATAACTTCCTTTTTAAAAAGAAATATCTTTTCCAGGCCAAAGAATTCTATGACAAGCATGGAGGACAGGCGATCGTGTTTGCGCGTTTCCTGCCTATCGTCAGGACGTTTGCACCGATTATCGCGGGGATCGTAGATATGAACCGCCGGAAATTCCTGGTGTATAATGTTGTCGGATGCGTGGCCTGGGTGTTCACGATGCTGTTTGGCGGCCACTATCTTTATAAGCTTTTCCTGATGAAATTCGATTTCGATCTGAAGAAACACCTGGAGGTGATCGTCATCGGGATCGTGGTGATCACGACGTTCCCGGTTCTTTACAAGATCTTCTTCGGCAGAAAAGAACCGGCTCCGACGAAGGACCCTTATAGTTAGGGGAAGAATCACCCGGGAGATGATCCCCCCGCGAGGTGAAATCGTTTATATATCGTTTATATTTATCCTTTGTTTTAAATTTCTTTTAAATCCAATCAATCATAAACCCGGTAATCGGTATGGAACAGAAGAAGTATTCCGTTTTTAACCTTGCGGTGATCGTAGGGGCTTTGGGCTATTTTGTCGATGTCTATGACTTGCTGCTTTTCAGCATTATCCGTGTTCCTTCCTTGAAATCTATCGGGCTGAATGCGGACCAACTGGCTAAACAGGGCCTGCATATTCTTAATATCCAGATGTTAGGCCTGTTGATCGGGGGCATCTTATGGGGTATCCTGGGAGACAAAAAAGGGAGGCTGAAAGTGTTATTTGCCTCCATTATTTTGTATTCGTTGGGCAGTATCGCCAACGGGTTTGTGCATACCGTCGACCAATATGCCGCCGTAAGGTTTATCACGGGTCTGGGTCTGGCGGGCGAGTTGGGCGCGGGGATCACACTGGTGAGCGAGCTGATGCCGAAAGAGAAAAGAGGTATCGCTACTTCGCTGGTTGCGGGAATCGGGCTGAGCGGGGCCGTGTTCGCCTATTTCATCAGGCAGCAGTTCGTGACTCCGGATGGGGAAGGCTGGCGAACCTGTTATTTTATCGGGGGTGGTCTGGGCTTCCTCCTGCTATTCCTGCGTGTGGGTGTCCTTGAATCGGGCATGTTTAAGCATGTCAAAGAGAGCGATGTCCGGAAGGGCGATTTCCTGATGCTTTTTACCAACGGGAAGCGGTTGAAGAAGTATCTTACCGCCATCCTGATCGCGCTGCCGAACTGGTATGTGATCGGGATCCTGGTCAGTTTTTCGGATAAGTTTGCGGGGCTGATGAAAATAGACGGCGTCGTCGATCCAGGGAAGGCGATCATGGTGACCTATGTTATGATTTCGATCGGGGACGTGCTCATCGGGTTTGTCAGCCAGTCGTTTAAGAGTCGCAAGAAATCACTTTGGCTTTTCCATATCATCACGGCGCTGGCCGTCATCTGGTTCTTCAACCTGCAGGGGCAGACTTCGACTACCTTGTATATCGTATGTCTCTTTCTGGGTTTGGGTACGGGGTTCTGGGCGATGTTCGTCACGATGGCTGCCGAGCAGTTCGGAACCAATATCCGCGCCACGGTGGCGACCACCGTTCCGAATATGGCAAGAGGGTCCCTGAACCTGGTCTCCCTGCTTTTTACCGGTCTGCAAGGGGTGCTGGCGTCTTCCGGAAGCCGGGCCTATTTCCAGAGCGGCTGGATCACGGGTCTCATCGTATTTGGAATTGCTTTTATCGCGCTGGCTCTGACGGAAGAGACGTTTGGGAAGGATCTGGACTATATAGAACGCTAGTGGACACGAATAATTGGTGCTATGAAGTTTTTAATCATACGGTTTAGTTCAATCGGCGATATCGTGTTGACGACGCCGGTAGTCCGGTGCCTGAAGAAGCAGGTGGTCGCCGCCGAGGTGCATTACCTGACAAAAACTTCGTTCCGGCCGATCCTGGCCCGTAATCCTTATATTGATAAAATACATTGCCTGGACCAGGACCTGGTGCCAGTCATCGAAGCGCTGAAGGAGGAGGATTTCGACTATGTGATCGATCTGCATCATAACCTGCGAACGCTTAAGGTCAAGAGGGCCCTGGGGAAAAAGTCATTCTCCTTCAATAAGCTGAATATCGAGAAATGGTGGTATACCAACTTTAAATGGAACCGGATGCCTGACCGGCATATTGTGGACCGCTATATGGATACGGTCCGCTCTTTCGGGGTGAAGAACGACGGTGCAGGGCTGGATTATTTTATGGCGCCGGAGGAACGGGTAAAGGAGAGCGATATCCCGGCATCACACCAGGCGGGCTATGTGGGGCTGGTGATCGGCGCCGCGCTGGCGACAAAGAAGCTCCCTTTCCACAAGCTAAAGGAGATCTGTACGGAGGCCAGGCATCCCCTGATCCTGCTGGGGGGACCGGAAGACGCAGAGACGGGCGAGGCGCTTTCCGCCATCGACCCATTCAAGATTTATAATGCCTGTGGCAAGTTCAGTCTCAATGAATCCGCAGACCTCGTGAGAAGGGCCAAGCTGGTGGTCACTCATGATACCGGTCTCATGCATATAGCGACGGCTTTCAAGCGCCCGGTGCTCTCGGTATGGGGGAATACCGTGCCGGAGTTCGGGATGTATCCTTATTATGGAGAAAATTATCTGTCGAATTTCCGGTCGGGCCGGGGATCCGGCGGAGGCAGCGGGCGGTCCGGCAGTGTCGGTGTTGCGTCGGGTAGTGCCGGGATTGCTTCGGGCGGCGTCGGGCAGGCATCCGAAAAACCAATGGAAGCCGGCTTAGATCTGCCTTATGAGATCTTGGAAGTCAAGGGATTGAGTTGCCGTCCCTGTTCGAAGATCGGATACAAAAAATGCCCCAAAGGGCATTTTAAATGTATGGAATTGCAACCGGTAGACCGGATCGTCGGAGCGATCAATCCGAAGTAGGTCAGTCCAAAGGAGGTCAATCCAAAGTATGCGTTGCTTACAGCGTCTTCAGCACATCGTTCATGCTTCGTACTGCTTCCGCGCTTTTGTTGAACAGGGCCTGTTCTTCGGCGTTCAAACCGAAATCGACGATCTTCTCCCAGCCATTCCGTCCGATCGTTACAGGCACGCCGAGGCAGATATCTTTCTGGCCATATTCGCCGTTGAGCGAAACGCAGCAGGTGAATAGTTTTTTCTGATCCCTTACGATGCTTTCCACCAGGGCTGCTCCGGCTGCTCCGGGTGCATACCAGGCCGAGGTGCCGATCAACTTTGTCAGGGTGGCTCCGCCTACCATGGTGTCGGCGACGATTTGTTTCTGCTGTTCTTCGTTCAGGAATTTTGTTACCGGGGCGCTGTTCCAGGTTGCCAGGCGGATCAGGGGAATCATGGTCGTGTCGCCATGTCCGCCGACAACGACGGCGTTGAGGTCGGCCGGGCTGGCTCCGAGCTTCTGGCTTAACTGGTATTTGAAACGGGCGCTGTCGAGGGCGCCGCCCATGCCGATGATGCGATTCTTTGGGAGACCCGTCGCGGTGAGGGCAAGATAGGTCATCGTATCCATGGGGTTGCTGATAATGATCAGGATCGCGTTGGGGGAGTATTTCAGGATATTCTCCGCGACTCCTTTTACGA
Organism: Puia sp.; assembly: GCA_031292515.1. Lineage (GTDB taxonomy): Bacteria > Bacteroidota > Bacteroidia > Chitinophagales > Chitinophagaceae > Puia. Next base: position 17,161 of record JARLGZ010000122.1, read on the forward strand.
TGCCGGCATTGGTTCCGATCAGTTCTTCGCGGGTCATGCCGGGTTTGCGGGGAAGTCCGGATGTGATCACGACCACATCGCTGCCTGCCGTCTTCGCGTAATCGTTCGTGCTGCCGGTGATACGGGTATCGAAACCCAGCAGGGCAGCCGTCTGCATCATGTCCTGGGCTTTCCCTTCGGCCAATCCTTCCTTGATATCCAGCAGGACCAGCTCTTCAGCCAATGCTGCACGGGCGATGTTATCAGCACAGGTAGCACCTACGGCGCCTGCACCTACAACCGTTACTTTCATCTGTTAATTTTTTAGTTTTTATGTAAAAATCAAAAATATTTGCGAGCGCAAAGTTAGGGGATTCCGGTGGCCCTCAACTTTTTTGCTGGAAGGCGTTAAGAAGGGTCTCCGCTTTTTGGTTGCCCTCAAAAGTAGTGATCAGGTTGCCGTTCTTGTCATAGAGGGCGAGGAAGGGCAGGTTATGGATCTGGTAGAAGGGCACCAGGAAAAATTTCTCGTCCCGGCCCATTTTTATATTTGGGTGGTCGAATATGCGGTAATAGGTATTAAACTGTTTCATCTCTTCGAAGGGCTGGTAGGTAGCCATGACGATTTCGATGTCCTTGAATTTATCGCTTTGTGCGAGGATCGCTTCCGTCTGGTGTTTGCAGTGGTCGCAATCCGGGCTGAAGAACATGACTATCGTCTGGCGATGTTTTTTCACGTCATCCTTTGTGAGGTAGCTGGCGCTGTCCAGTTTCAGCAGGTGGAAGGGGGGCAGGGTCGGAAAACGTCTGAAGGGAGGGGCCGTCGGGGTCGCTCCCTGGGCCGGCTGTTGCGCCGCCTGTTGCGCCGACAGTGTGCAGACGCTGAAGAGGCTTGCTGTCACAAAGAGAAAGATGCTAAGGGATCTTGCCGACGGGCCGTTTAGGGGTCTTGCTGACTGGCCGTCCGTCCACTTTTGATTTGTTAACCTGGCTTTTATGATTTTCACAGACATGATTTTTCGATACGGGTGTAAAAATAATCGAAACATTTTTGTTTTTATTACGAATTACTCGTAGGTTTACGAAAAGTTCGTAATAATGGAAAAATTAACTCACCAGGAAGAAGAAGCCATGCTGGCCATCTGGAAGACGGGGGAAGGCCATGTAAAGGTCTTTCTCGAAAATATGGAGGAACCCAGACCGCCCTATACCACCCTGGCCTCCACGATCAAAAACCTGGAAAAGAAAGGTTACCTCGGAAGCCGGCTGATCGGCAACGCCTATCTGTACCGGCCGATCGTCACCGAAGAGGAGTATAAGAAAAAATTTATGAGTGGGTTTGTCAAAGATTATTTCGACAATTCCTATAAGGAACTGGTGAATTTCTTCGTAGACCAGCAGAAGCTGAGCGCCGGAGAGTTGAAAGAGATCCTGTCGCTGATCGAGGGAAAAGATGGTAGACGGGAAAAGTGAGACACGAATAAGGGAAGAACGCGAAGGGACGCGAGTGAGGAGAATGGGAAAGGCATCTGATAGCTATAAACTATAAATTTTTTTTGCATGCCGTTTTATCTGCTCTACCTGCTCAAGTTGTCGATCAGCCTGGGCGTTGTATGGGGGTTTTATCAGCTCTTGCTGAGGAGGCTGACCTTTTATAACTGGAACCGGTGGTATCTGCTCGTCTATTCTGCGTTTTGTTTTGTAATCCCGCTGATCGACATCCGCCTGTTTGTAAAAACGGAACCGTCTTTGCAACCGCTGCTCGTGCGCGAGTTTCCGGTTATCTGGAACGCGCCGGTATATCAGGCCCCTGCAGCCGCGGTGAGTTCGTGGGATCTTTTATTGGTGGTGCGGCTTCTTTCGCTCCGCCGGATCCGGCGCAGGGCTACCCCTGTCGACGGCGGGGGCAGATTCCTCGTTTACGATGTTAACAAGCCCATTATTCCTTTTTCCTTTGGACGTTCGATCTATATTAATCCGCGCCTGCACTCACAAGAGGAGTGGAAGGAGATCATCCTGCACGAATACGTGCATGTCAGGCAGCACCATACGATCGATATCCTGCTGTCCGAATTGCTTTGTATTGTGTGCTGGTACAATCCATTCGCCTGGCTGATCCGCTTTTCTATCCGCCAGAACCTGGAATTTATTGCCGACGAACAGGTGCTCCGGAACGGATCCGACAAAATTGAATATCAGTATCATTTATTAAAGGTGGTCGGGGTGGCCGAGTACCGGATCGCCAATAATTTTAATTTCTCATCACTCAGAAAAAGAATCGTTATGATGAACAAGATGAAGAGCGCCCGGCTCCAGCTGGTTAAGTTCCTTTTTATATTCCCGTTGATGGCGGTGCTGCTCCTCGCCTTCCGGAATAAAATGGCCGAACTGACGAGCAAAAAACAGGATCTGCAGGAGTCAATCGTCCTGCAAAAAACAATCGATCAGTTTGCTCGCGGAGAGGGGGTGGGTTCGGACAAGGCGCCGGGGGCGCCGGCAAAATTGCAAGAAGGCGCACGCAGGCGGAGCGTTGTTCCTGTCACCGATACCACACCGGGAAAGACAAACGACTCACTGGTGATCAGAGGTTGGTCATCGTCGATTATAGGAGATTCCCTGGAAAAACCCTTGTTTGTGATAGATGGTAAAAAAATGCCGGTTGGGTTTTCGTTGAAGGATTTCTCACGTGCGAAATTCAATGTCCCCGAGGGAAATAATGTGGACTTTAGCGTGGTGAAAAACAAAGCGCTGTCGGTATTTGGCGAGAAAGAGTGCAGGGATATCGTCGTTATCAGTACGACCCGTAAGAATCGCTTTCCGAAGGGATGGGGGGGAGCTACATTGTCGGTTCCCGATACCGCTTTAAATGCCCTGGAATATTATGTAGACGGAGCCCTCTATAATGGAGAGGCGGCCAGAAAACTGGCCCATACCTGGAATATCGAATCGATCGCGGTGGGAAGTTTCAAGGACAAAATCACGGAAAGGATGCGTTATGCGGTCTGGTTTAGCCTGAAGAAAGAGGTGGGGCCCGCCGATTCTTCCCGGACATTATTCCTCATCGATACGCTGCGTACTTCCCGGGCGATGTCGAAACGATAAATGAATCCATAAAACAGGGGACTATGCCGCACAGCATTCTTTATTTGTTGAAGCTCTCTATCAGCCTTTCGGTCGTTTGGCTTTTTTACAAACTGGTGTTGCAGCGGCTGACCTTTTATGCCTGGAACCGCTGGTATCTGCTGGTCTATTCCCTTTTGAGTTTCGCCATGCCGCTGATCGATATCAATCCCTGGATGGAGAAGCAGTCTTTTCGGGACGAATCCCTGATCAACTATATACCGGTGCTCTCGAACGCGGGCGCGCCGGTAGCTGTCCTGCAGCCCGCAAAAACGGACAGCTGGTTGCTCCTGTTCCAGGGGTGGAATATCCTGTTGTTGGTGTTGGTGACCGGTGCGGTCGTTCTGCTGATCAGACTTTTATTCAGGATTCGGTCTTTCCGAAAGATTCGCAGGAAGGCCCGGCTGGTGGATCATGGGGACCGGGCGGCGGTGAGGCTCTATCATGTGGAAGAGAATATCATTCCCTTTTCGTTTGGGAATGCCATCTATATAAACCAGCACCTGCATACGGAAAAAGAATGGGAGGAGATCATCCTGCACGAATATGTGCATGTCCGCCAGCGTCACACGATCGATATCCTGGTGGGAGAATGGCTTTGTATTTTGAACTGGTACAATCCCTTTGCCTGGCTGATCCGGTTCAGCGTCCGGCAGAACCTGGAATTTATTGCGGACAATAAGGTGCTGGAGAATGGCTCCGACCGGAAAGCCTATCAATACCACCTGTTAAAAGTGGTGGGAAGCCAACCTTACCGGATCGCCAATAATTTCAACTTCTCCTCGCTCAAAAAGAGAATCCTGATGATGAACCGGATAAAGAGCGGGAGGGTACAACTGGTGAAGTTCCTCTTCCTCCTGCCATTGATGGCGGTCCTGTTGCTGGCATTCCGGGATCAGTATAAGGGAATATTCGAACGCGTGGCCGGGTCGGCACACGCGAATTTTGCGGGGCTGGTGATCGATGTTTCGACGCACAAGCCACTCGCGGGGGTAGAAGTACTGGATAGCGTCTCCGGCACAGTCACGGTCACGGATGAAAACGGATATTACAAGATCAGCGAGCCCCTCGAAAAAGACGGCGCCGGAGTGATCCGGTATAAGAGCGGAGAGGTTCACCTGGTATTCAGCAAGGAAGGGTATCGGAATAATGACAGGAGAATGCCTTCGCCGGGAGCTGTGAAGGGATCTTTCGGATGGATATTCATTATTCCGATGAGTATGAGGTCGGTGCATGCTGCCGGCATTTATGTTGAGGCGCCTTCCGTCGTTAATTTTCCGGAAGATCCGGATTACGCGGATGTAATGGAGGAATTCAGAAAAAATGAGACTTTTAACACCGATCAGGGTCTATTTATAAAAATGCTCAGGGATCATCCGGAGGTCAGCCTGTTCTATACCAGCGAAAACAAAAGCCGGCATCTCGTCGTGCTGCGTAACGGCGGGATCGAAAAATACGGGTATCCCGGCGGACCCGGTGTAGAGGATATGGATAAAAAATACGGGCCTTTGCCGGAAATGATCACAAAGAGCCCCCAGCAGGTCAGTACTGCCCATCTCGCCCGCTGGGAGGGAATTGCTGCGAGACTAACGGAAAATTATCACACCGCCAATCCCGATGCCCGAAGGATCATTTTTCCGGGAGATAGCCGGGTCCTCGTTGTTGACAGATCGGGAAAGACCCGGATGTTCGATATGGAGAGTATGGCTCCGGAGGAGCGGCCGGCTTTTGAAAAGCTGTATGGCAAGCTGCCTGATTTTGTGCCGGTGCCCACGCTGTCAACCAGGGCTCGCGTTGACACGGCTCCCGCGGATACTTCAGGATCCGACACGCTAAACCTGGGTGTCGGCATTCGATCTATAAAAAAGGACTCGCTCGCTCTTCCTTTTACTCGAGAGATGCTTTACGTCGTGGATGGCAGGCAAATGCCCCGAGGCTGGTCAGCCCGTGATCTGGATCAATCGTCTATCCAATCCGTCTCGGTGTTCAAAGGCCCGTGGATGGTCCACGAGTACGGGCCAAGGGCCAATCATGGAGCCATTGTCATCAAGACACAAAAGCCGGGAACGACAAGCCGGCTGGTTGGTCCCAGTCTGTCTCCCGGAGCCTCCGACATTGTGCCGCCGGACTTTGTGGTCGTTACAGCGGGTGGCCGGGTACTGAAGCAGCATGTCGATTATACTGTCGACCTTATAAGGGGTACGGTTCAAATCATTAACCAGTCCATCCTTGATTCCGGGATACCCGTCAATGTGTCTTTGGCGAATAATAATAATGTGTCTCCGGTGAGTAATTCTTTCCGAATGAGTCCTATTGATTTTAAGAATTTTGCACTCTCTCTCCCGGTGGACAGGGATGGGGTGAGGGTGGTTGTTTTACCGGCAAAGAATGCCAGGGCTGTCGATACGACGCATCTTCGTTTTGGGGTTTATCCTCCAAAACCCCAGCCTTTGTATTTGGTGGATGGGGTGGAAGTCGATTCCACGCAGATCTTAAAATTAGCACCCTCAGATGTGAAAGCCATCAATATACTTAAGGGCGACGAAGCCGATAAAAAGTACGGGGTAGAGAAGGCCAAAAACGGGGTCGTCGAAATCACCATGAAAAAGTCAGAAAGCGTCATGACAGGGAAGGCTTCGGCTTTTGTCATCCATTTGCAGCATCCATTGCCTTCTCCTCCGCCCATTTTTGTCGTAAACGGGGTGGAAGTGGATTCTTCCCGGGTGGTGAAAATCCGAAAGGACGCCATTGATTCGCTGTCCGTGCTGACCGGAGAGGATGCGGTCAAAAGATATGGAGAGAAAGGCCGGAACGGAGTATGGCAGATCCATCTTAAAAATGCCACCCCCTGAATTTTATGTTTTTGCGATGTTCCCGGTCGAAGAAAATACCGGAGGTTTCGCCAGATGATCCGCACCGGAGAATCTGTACAAGTTCCCTGTAATCTTCGCCGGATGCCATTTTTGCTTTGCCGGGTGCGGTTTTTGACTTAGATTTGCCGCCTCAACGGTAAATAGTATATACATTATGGCAAGTACTTCAGACATCAGTCGTGGGATGATCATCAAACTGGACGGCAGTCTATATACCGTCGTGGAGTTTGGAGAGAACAAGACCGCCAGGGCGGCCGCAAAAGTGTGGGCTAAGCTGAAAGGGGTCGACAATGCACGTTCCATCGAAAAGACCTGGAACAGCGGGGATTCGATTTTCCCTGTCCGGGTAGAGAGAAAGACCTACCAGTATCTGTATAAAGACGATACGGGTTATAATTTCATGGATGCCGAGACTTTCGAGCAGATCGCCATGCAGGAAACGTTGATCGATGCTCCCCAGTTCCTGAAGGAAGGACAGGAAGTATCCGTGCTGCTCAATACCGAAAGCGAACAGCCGATGAGCGTCGAACTCCCGGATAAGATCGTGGTATTGGTCACGTATTCGGAGCCCGGCATGAAAGGGGATACGGCTACCAGAACCCTGAAACCCGCCACCGTCGAGACGGGTGCTACCGTGAACGTACCTTTGTTCGTCAATGAAGGGGAATTGATCCGGATAAACACAAAGACCGGGGAATACGTCGAAAGAGTAAAGTAACGAGACCGATCAAAATAGCTGATGGACAACGGATTGTTTCGTTGTCCATTTTTAGTCGGTATCATCGTCCCCTGAACCCTTATCCCGGGCGCCGAATTTGAAATTTAGCCCCTGTTTTTGGGTATATTTAGCTTTTAATCCCTATTTTAGCCGCCCATTCACAAACTGTAAATTCATCAATATGGATTTTAAACAGATTCAGGAACTGATCAAAATGATCAATAAGTCAAATATCGGAGAAGTGAGCATCGAGGAGAAGGGTTTCAAGTTGACCATCAAACAGAAAGAAGAACCAGTACAACAATTAATTACTACATCCGTCCAGGCACCTCAGATGGCCGTTCTGCCGGCCCAATCTGCTGCGGCTGCCCAACCGGCAGCTTCCGCTCCGACCACGGAAAAGTCCAGGACGCCGGAACCGCCCGCAGACAATACGGTCACTATAAAGAGCCCCATGATCGGGACTTTCTACCGCAGCTCTTCTCCCGACAAGCCGCCATTTATCGGGGTAGGGGATGAGATCGAGCCGGGTAAGATCGTCTGTATTATTGAAGCGATGAAGCTGTTTAACGAAATCGAGAGTGAGATCAAGGGCAAGATCGTGAAAATATTGGTGGAAGATGCCAGCCCGGTGGAATACGATCAGCCTCTTTTCCTGGTCGAACCTGCCTGATCTGTTTGAGAATGAGTCGGGGTTTCCGGGTCGCTCATTTTTAAAATTTCCTGTCTTCAAATTGAAAAAATGTTTAAAAAGATATTAATTGCCAACAGGGGGGAAATCGCTCTGAGGGTCATTCGTACCTGTCGCGAGATGGGTATTAAGACCGTAGCGGTTTACTCCACGGCGGATAAGGATAGCCTGCATGTCAAATTCGCCGACGAGGCGGTCTGTATTGGCAAGCCTGCCAGTTTCGATTCTTATCTGAACATCCCGCATATCATGGCGGCCGCCGAGATTACCAATGCCGACGCGATCCACCCGGGGTACGGATTCCTGGCCGAGAACGCGCGTTTTGCGGAGATCTGCGGGGAGCACAATATCAAGTTTATCGGGCCGACTCCCGCGATGATCAACTCGATGGGCGATAAGGTCACCGCCAAAGAAACGATGATCAAGGCGGGTGTTCCGGTCGTGCCGGGTGGCGAGGGGTTGCTGGAGAGCCTGGACCAGGCCCGGGGGCTGGCTAAAGAGGTGGGGTATCCGATCATCCTGAAGGCTACGGCCGGCGGTGGCGGCAAGGGGATGCGCGTGGTCTGGGAAGATGCGGAGATGGAGCGCGCCTATAACACGGCCAAGGCGGAAGCTGCCGCTTCTTTTAAGAATGACGGCATCTATATGGAGAAATTCGTGGAAGAGCCCCGGCATATCGAGATACAGGTAGCCGGAGACCAATATGGACGGGTCTGTCACCTAAGCGAAAGGGACTGTTCCATCCAGCGGCGTCACCAGAAGCTGGTGGAGGAATCGCCTTCTCCTTTTATGACTCCCGAGTTAAGGCATCGTATGGGAGAGGCTGCGATCAAAGCGGCTTCGGCCATTAACTACGAGAGCGTCGGGACGATCGAGTTTCTCGTGGACAAGCACCGCAATTTCTACTTCATGGAGATGAACACCCGTATCCAGGTGGAGCATTGCGTGACGGAAGAGGTGGTGAATTTCGACCTGATAAAAGAACAGATAAAAATAGCGGCCGGAGACAGCATCACCGGTCTGAATTACGAACCTCAGATGCACGCCATCGAGTGCCGCATCAATGCCGAGGATCCCTATAACGATTTCCGGCCTTCTCCCGGTAAGATCACCGTGCTGCATCAGCCCGGCGGTCATGGGATCCGTGTGGATTCGCACGTATATGCTGGCTATACGATCCCGCCTTATTATGACTCCATGATCGCAAAGATCATTGCCGTGGCCCGCACCCGCGAAGAGGCCATCAATACCATGCATCGTTCTTTGAGTGAGTATGTGATCGAAGGGATCAAGACGACGATCCCCTTCCATCTGCAGCTTATGAAAGACGAGCGTTTCCGCAGCGGCGACTTCAATACGAAATTTTTAGAAGGATTTAAGATGATGTAGCGGATCCCAGGATTGCACAAGGGTGTGCAGGATGCTGCTTTTGCTGAAGATGACCGCTATTGACGCGGTTTGCCGCCCTGTCTGTTAGCATTGCCGGCTTTCGCTGATCAGTTCCTCCAGTTGCCCTGACGCACCCGGGAAATAGGCCGCCAGTTTGCGTATGACGGCTTCAACCATCGAGTCGGGACAGGAAGCTCCGCTGGTGATGAGGATTCTCGTGGCCTGCAGATTTGTGGCGGGTTGGTCTGCGGTTGACGGGCGGCTACCGGCCTGTTTGCTTTCGGTTGCCGATCGGATGGCTGGGGTTTCCGATTGGGTTGCTGCAGTTGCCGATCGGATGGCTGCGTCGTTTTTTGTGTAGTCTGTCGTTCTCTTCCTGGAAAGAAGATAGTCTCTGCTCAGCAATTCCTCGTGGGTGTGAAAGTTGTAATGCAGGATCTCGCGATCGGAGAGGATCTTCTCGTCGGAGGAAATGAAATAAGTGGGCAGGTGTTCCTCGCAGAGCTCCACCAGGTGGGAGGTGTTGGAGGAATTGTATCCTCCTACGACGATGGCGAGATCGGCGGGGGTCTCGAGCATTCCGGAAACGGCGGTCTGGTTGTCCAGGGTGGCATAGCAGAGGGTGTCGCGGGTGTCGGCAAAGCGTTCTTCCGGGGCGGCCGGATTCGGACTTTGCGAATCAACCGGATCCGGCCGAGGGAAGCTGGTCCCGGTATCCGACTGATAGGTCTCGATCATCGTCTGTTTCAGGAAATCGGCGATGGCCTGCGTATCGCTGGCGAGCATCGTGGTCTGGTTGACCACGCCGATCCGTTCCAGGTCTTTCCGGGGGTCAAACCCGGCGCTGTATTGTCCTTTGAAGGAAGTGTGGAACTCTCCGGCGGGAAGCTGTCCCTTGATATATTTTGCCAGCAGCTCGGCCTCCCGCATGTCTTTTATCACGAGGGTCGGGGTATGGGAAGCGGCATGAGAGAAGGTCGCGCGGGTCTCTTCGTGTCCCGGCTTGCCATGAACGATGACGGTATATTCTTTCCGGGCGATCTGTTCGGAGCGGTTCCATACCTTTTCCACGAAGGGACAGGTGGTATTGTAGGTCGAGGTTTGAATGCCTGCTTTTTGTAATTTTTTTTCCATCTCCAGGGTCGTTCCGAATGCGGGGATGATGACGATATCATCGGCCGTCAACTCGGAGAATGGAATCAGCTCCCTGCCGTGTGTGTCCTGCAGGAAACGCACGCCCCTGGCCCGGAGGTCTTCGTTGACCCGCGGGTTATGGATCATCTCACTCAACAGGAAGATGCGTTTGCCGGGATTCTCGTCGACGGTGCGAAAAGAAATCTCTATCGCGTTTTCCACTCCGTAGCAAAACCCGAAATGGCGCGCGAGAAAGATATGAAGGGGGCCCAGGTCCAGGAAGGTGGGCGTGAAATCCTTCTTCATTTTATCCTGCTGTTTGCGCCTGTTTTTGATGGCGCCGATCAGCGGACTGCGATAGGTGACCGGAACATTAAAAGTTTTCAATGCTTGATTCGGTTATGATTTCGATACTTGGTTCGGTGGCGGTTTCGAGGCCTGAATCGGTTGTGATTTCGAGGCCTGAATCAGGCCAAAGCGCAAAGGTACAAACTTCGTTTTCCGGAAGCGGAATAAATATTAATTTACAGCTTATGAGTTCATCTTCGCCTTCCTCTTTTAAACCGGTCGATTGGAGCTATTCCACCAATATTTACGAGGTCAACCTGCGGCAATATACCAAAGAAGGGACTTTTGAAGCCTTCGGCCGGGAGCTGCCCCGCCTGCGGGATATGGGGATAGAAATCCTCTGGTTTATGCCCATCACCCCCATCAGCGTCGAGAAACGAAAGGGGACTCTGGGCAGTTATTATGCCTGCTCGGATTATACGGCGACGAATCCCGAATTCGGGTCGACGGCGGATTTTAAGGACCTGGTGCAGGCTGCGCACGGGCTGGGTTTTCAGGTCATCATCGACTGGGTGGCGAATCATACCGGCTGGGACCATCGCTGGACCCGGGAACATCCCGAATATTACCGGAAGAATCACGAGGGGCAATTCTATGAGATGCATGGCTGGGAGGATGTGATCGATCTCAATTACGACAGCAAAGACCTGCAGACCGCCATGATCGAAGCGATGCAGTGGTGGGTCCAACATTTCGATATCGACGGTTTTCGCTGCGATATGGCGATGCTGGTGCCCCTGGATTTCTGGAGGCAGGCCCGTACGGCGCTGGACAAGGGTAAACCCCTGTTTTGGCTGGCCGAGTGTGAGGAGATCGCCTATCATGAAGTCTTCGACGCGACCTATACCTGGAAGTTTTTGCATCGGATGGAAGAGGTCTGGAGAAAAGAATCGGGTATCGACGGGCTGGATGAGGTCCTCGGGTATTATGACAAACAATTTCCGCCGACCGCATTTCGCGCTTACTTCACCACGAACCATGACGAGAACTCCCATAGCGGCAGCGAATATGAGCGCATGGGCGACGCGGCGCTGCCCTTTGCCGTGTTATGCTGTACCTGGAACGGTCTCCCGCTGATCTATAGCGGACAGGAGCTGCCCAACCTGAAGCGGCTGCAATTCTTCGATAAGGACCCCATCGAATGGACGGGTGTCTGTAAGCTGCATGATTTTTATAAGACCTTGCTGGGTCTGAGGAAGGCGAACCCGGCTCTGCGGGCGGGGGATGTGTCGGTGCAGACGCACCGGCTGGGGGCAAGAGCGATGGGGGATGCCGGGGCGGAGACGGCGGCGCCGGGCATCTTCGCCTTTCTCCGAAAGCATCCGTCGGCGGAGGTGCTGGTGGTTCTCAACCTGTCGGCGGAGGCGCAGACGATCCGTTTCGACGAACCGGGTAGCCCACGGGGTAGTTTTACGGAGGTGTTCGGCAAGGAGACGGTCGATCTGACTACGGATCAAACGGTTTCGATGCCGGCCTGGGGGTATAAAGTTCTTTTTCGGCTCTGTAGCTCAACTGAATAGAGCACTTGACTACGGATCAAGAGGTTTTAGGTTTGAATCCTAACAGAGTCACACATTTTCAATTAGTTATGAAGGATTGGTTTTTAATAAACCAATCCTTTTTTTTGTTCATTTCGATCCTGAAAATCGGAGATTTTCAAGGCTTTTTCACGGGAACCAATATCCCAAGAAAAACCCCGGTTTTGCAGATTTGAACAACATATTGAACAACATGCGACAGGCAATCGACGCCTACCCCCTGGTGCCATTTCTTTCCCGCGTATAAAAAGAGCTTTTTAGCAACCCTGTGTGTCAGGCAGGTTTACAGGGTCAAATTTAACCCATTCCGTTCAATTTTGTCTCCTGGGCCGTAAAATCGGGAAAAAGGAGGAACTTTGCGCCCACTTATCTCCAACCGCGCATTTTAAAGCACCACCCCTAAAAGAATCATGGACGCACCCGAAAAGCATTCCGTACTCAAAACCAAACAGGATTAGGACAATTTCCTGTACAAGCGGCCTTACTTCGCCTTCCTGGACATTTTGGGCTTTTCGGCCCTGGTCCGCAAAAATACCCACGAAACACTGGCCCAGCTTTATCGAGACTTGTTTGCCACCCAGGTGGACCACATAGACGTAAATTTAAAAGCACTGGCCCAGGCCCGGGCCGCCCGCCTGGGGGAACAATACACAGACAGCAGCCTGCGGATGGTGAATATCTCCGACAGCATCCTGATCTGGACGGCTCACGGGCAACCCTCCGCGCTCTTCGAGATCACTTATGCCGTATCAACCCTGCTCGGCGTTTCCCTGATCCAGGGCCTGCCCCTTCGCGGCAGCATCACCCGTCAACCCTTTAGCGTGCTGGAAGACAAGACCGCCCTGTCGGTCGTAGGCATGGGCCTAGTACATGCCTATGGCTTGGAGAAAAAACAGCGCTGGTCGGGCTGTATCATAGACCCTGAGATTATTAATTATTTCCGAAGCATTGAGAAGGTATTTTTCCAGCGAGACGCCGCCTCCCCGATTGAACGGCAGGAAATGGTTTATGAATACGATGTTCCCATTGTCGGCCGGGACGGTCGGTCCGTTACCGAGAAAGGATACGCGGTGGACTGGAGCAACCTCAACATCACCGACGCCATGATCCGGGAAAGTTTCGATGCCCATCGGAAAAAAGACGACCGGGCCGGCAGCAGTACACCAGATAAAATCCAAAACACGCTCGATTTTCACCATTTTTGCCTGGAAAAAGCGGCGGAGAAAAAAGCCGCCTACGAAGCCCTGAGCAGGGCTTTGAAAAAAGAATGACCCTTTTCACCAAATCATCGCTGCTATGGCCGAAGTCATCACCTTCCCGAATTATACCGCCTTCTACCTGCAGAATATAGATGCTCTGCAGGATGACTATATTAATCATTTTTACCTCATCCATTTGATGGACGATGTGGCGGAGGGGAAATTGGGATGGCGGGATTTTTTTAACGTAGTCGATGATGATGGTTCCCAGGCAATCGTCCTGCTGGTCGATGAACGATGCCTTATTTTTTGCGAACGATGGAACCCAGCGGTGATCGCAGCGGTGTCTAGGAAACTACATTTTGAAAAGTTTAAGCGGTTCATGTTTGGCGGATTCAAACCTTTTTTACAGGCCCTATTCGACAGCGACGGAGCAACCTTTCATATTATCAAGGACCGGATCAGTTACCGGTGCGCCCAATTGTCAAGCGCTTTTACACCAGTCCCCGGGCGGCTGGAAATGGCCCACCTAAGCGACCTGGACGAACTGGCCCAAATGAGTTATGAATATTCCCAGGAAGAATACCACGGGAAAGGGAGGGATTACGCGCACATACGTAACATTGTACAAGGCGGCATTCTCCAAGATAATTTTTATGCTTGGCGCGATCAGGGTGCGATCTGCGCGATCGCCCAGGTCATCGACAGCGATGGGGCGCCTCCTTTCATCGGGCATTTGTTCACCCACAAAGAAAAACGCAACCGGGGGTATGCTGGATCCATTTTACAGGCGATCACCCAAGGCCTGCTGCGTGAGGGACATGAAGCCTGCGGCTTGGTATCCGACGCCGATAACCCGGCATCCAACAAGGTATTTGTAAAAGTGGGCTATGTCCCCATTGGGACCTATGTTACAGCTACCAAGGAAATGTGGCGGGCTGAAGATATCGACTGATCAAATCCGTTACTACAGGTGTTTATAACGAAGGTCTGGATTGTCTTTGACCCACTGCAACACTTCGGACTTTATAAATAGCACACGGCCTCCTTTCTTTTTCTTATGCATAGGCAGGCCCCTTTTCACCCAGCTGGCCAATGTGACGAGCGAAATGCGCAAATAGACGGCTATTTCCTTCCGGGTCGTAACGGCCTCGTCCGTTTGTCTATTTTCGCACCTGCACTGTGACAAAGCCGACGTCAACTCCTCCCGGATCACCTCACGAATAAAGCCCTTGAGATCTGCCTCATTGGTAATGATCAGTGTTTCCATATCACCCTCCTCTTTTTCAATCACACACACGACAGTCGATCAGCCCTACATTGATTTACAGGTGTCTACCGAACGAGCCATATAAAACGAACATTGTCTCTTATCACTTATTTCCTTCAGCCTCTGCCCAGGCTATTTTCATCAGGACCTTCTGAATATCTCTTAATCTGGGCGCTTGACCGGTTAACATTTTCATCCCCTTTACCCTGACCTTTCTTTTTTTCAAAATCGTATTGTTTTTCCCTTTCCGTCTGTATATCAAGTATACCACATCAAGGGTTCTTTATCCCAAAACCTCTCTCCAAGTCAACTTCCTTAAACAATCCATCTCTTACATGGAGCCTGATCTGGCCTTTATCTCCAAATTCCAACTGAAGACGCAGCCGTTCATAAAGGGTGTTCATCTGATCCGGGCGGTGTTCCGATTTAATAACTGGTTCTTTTGCACCATGCTCATTGTAGAAATGACTGATCACAAATCCTGTATTGTTTTGGGGTATACCATCGTAGCTAAGTTGCAGGGATTTATCTCTAAATTGTCCCATAAGCTCGATGACTTCGAATTGACGTGTATTTTGTTTGTTTGCAAAAACGTCGCTTATAATCTTCTCAAGGCTTGCCAATCCTACTTCAAGGGAAGAAAATTCCCCCTTGCGGGATAATTCGTGATCCTGCTCGTAGATCATGTGGCCCGGGTGCGTATGACGAATGATGACATACTTATCAATATCGTCCGCCCGCCTGAGATGCTCTCTGGCCAATTGACCAGGAGAGAACATATGTGATCATCTCCATAAAATCTCTGCTCGAATGCAAAAGAAAGAGTGTTTATAATGGGTTCAACCAATTTGGGGTTCAGCCCAGGCAAATCCTTTGGATAGACGGCCATTATTTTGAGTATGAATTCAATGGGCATATATCGATAGCCTGGTTCCATTTCCGTTAAACGAGACGCCTGGTAATCTGATTTATGACGCTTCAAGGTCCATCCGGGAATAAGCGGGGTTCAGAATCAAAGGTCCCCCAGGCGTTACACGCTTGTTTTTCCTCATTTAGATACCTCTGAATTTTATGCTCATCATTCGGTTGAATATACATATACCAGCCATTTATCTTGCCAATACGTTACCGTTTTCTACTTCTTTCTGCTTTTGCCCAGGTTATTTTCATCCGGATCGTCAGAAGATTCATTTTTGCTCCCGCCCAACCATTTTTTATGGCCCTGCTTCGCCGCAGGCGCCTCTCCCACCAGGTTTATCAGCCGGTCCAGTGTCATGGTTTCACCCTTAAAGGCCATCGCCTGTTCTAAAAAGTTGCCTTTGGCCAGGGTAGCCGCTAAATCCACCATCAACTCCTTGTTTACTGGATCTGCATAAATGAACATTGGTACGGCAAATTGTTTTCTGTCCAAATGAATCGCCATGAGGCCGCCGCTTTCCAATCCCTTGACTGTGCGATCCAACAGGGTCGGCATTTTTAGCTCTACCACGGACGCATGCCTTGCCAGGGAATCGGCCACGGAGAATTCTCCCGGAACCAGGGTAATCGGCGGATTGATGCCCATCAGCGTTTTTTCACGGTCAAGTTTATACCATTCACGGGTTTCCCTCTCCCTCCCCTCAGCAAACCGTTTGCCCATTGCAAACCGATTGTTCATCAGGTGATAGAGACTTTCCAGCGAGAACTCCGGTTTGCCAGGAAAAGTAATGATCACTTGCTTTTGATTCATGGCACGGACGGTGGATGGCACCAGCTGCTCATTGGGGCTATCCTTCAGGTATTTGAGCGCCAGGGTGGCCGCAATGTCAGCACCTTCCAAGTTGGGACCGGCATACAGATATTGCAGATCAGCCTGCACCTGTGAGACGACGTCCAGCATTTCCTTGTTTCCACCCGGATGACGGTTGTGGAACTGGACGGAACCGGCCCCTGTAAAATCCTGATTCCAATCCGCCGCCTGCATCATTTTTTCCAGCATCGGTACGTCGACCGTATTGATCACCGGGTCCGAAAAATGCGGTCCTTTGCGCAGATCCGCCCGGATCTGGTGGATGCTGAAGTCATCGTCTGGATTTTTACCGACTTCAACCAGGTAAACCACCCGGTCATTGTCGTATATCCCTTCCTGAATAAGATCGAATGACCGGTCGCGTACGATGATCTCCTCGGCCAACCTGGCCACATTGGGTTTATTGACGCCGATGGCAGTCGCCTGCGCCTGCAATGCCGGTAAAAAAAGCTGGGCTTTTTGACGCCTCGAGCCATATAGTTCTTCATCAGTGACCTGGTAAAGCCCATAGTGTTCGCTTTCGGCGCGATCAATCACCAGGCGCATATGCTGCGGGTCCGCATAGACGATCCGGTCGGCTTTCACGCCGTCAACTTCCAGGTGAATCAGCACCTTCGACCCATTCCGTATCGCTGCCAAATCTTCGTAGCTGGGTATTTTGCCACCCATGCGGGTCAATTCCAGCACAAGCATCAGATCCTGCATATCGGATACGCGTTCTATAACGCTGCTTCCGTCAGGGTTTCTTTTTGCCGGGTTGACCGCGAACCACTCCCAATCTTGGCTCTCCGGAACGCCCATTTTTTTCATGATGGGCCGCCCATCCAACAGGTTATATGCCTGCAGCGCGGTCACCGACAGATCGTCAGGTTGAAGGATCAATTTCTTTTCATAGCCCGACCGCAACTGCTCAAGGTTCACCATGCCCTCCAGCGCTTTTCCATTCACCGTATGGATCAGGAATTTCAGTGCCAGCTGCTGGAAGACCTCCCTTCCTTCGGCATTGCTTTCCTGTAGCCTGGTCATATCCCGGACAATATCGTTGATCAGGGACCGCTGGGGGGCTCCCTCGATAAAAGCGCGCCGGTTTTCTGGAAACCAATCCCGGCTCCAATCAATCCTCCCCATGTCACTTTCCAGCCTTCTCAGGTTGACATTATTACTATTTCGGGTTATAAAAAATGGCTACTTCATTTATAGATCTAGTTTGATTAAATATCCTTAATCTTTTGTCATATTCAATTTCAAGGGTATCATTTGATACCCAATGGAATCTTATTGACGCTGAGTCTAAATTGGCTTGGCCATGATTGTCGTCTACTACAAATGCGTTGCCAACCTCAGATTTCTCAAATACATGGTCACGATTCTGGACAGATATCTGATAGGAGTCTGGGACAGTAGCTCCCGATTCCCTTACAAATAGGGTGGCCTTTTTATTTCCTGCAGCATTGTTTAATTCTTTTATGAGGGTGCTTTGTCCGCCATCGGCCAAGTTTGAACAGCGGGCCATTGCAAAAGCTAAAATGAGAGATGAAAATTTAATTTTACGTTTATAGTTTTTAATATTCATTAGGTTTAATATAAAAGATTATGAAATTAATTTCACTGATAAAAGTTTGAAATATTTTAGTCGTGGTCAATTCAGCAAATGTTATGTATCATCGGCATTCTCAAATAAATGGATTCAAATGAAATTGTGCAAAGTGAACATTCATTTTCATATAACTAGCCTATTGAAATATAAACAGATATTCAATTGTTTAATTAGTTGTGGTTCAATGAGCATCTTATAAGACAGTTGATTCTGGCTTAGCCTTATTTAATTTCCGATATCAAATTATTTAGAAAAATAGTCATAATAATTTCGTCACCTATTTATTCTGTTGCTTATAATAGTTTACGCCTGCTTTGATCATCATTTGATCTTCGGGGTCATCTCCGTAAGGAGGAAGCATTTCTCCTGGTATGCTATAGGGTTGTCCCTGCTCTCCATAGAATTTAACCGGAGGGGCATATACCTGCCATTCAGGTTTAGAGGTCTTAGCTGCCATTTGTGCTGCTCCTGCTTGTCTTAGAAGAAATTCCTCATCCCCAAACCAAGTTGCTGACCCTGTGGCGCCAAAAAGATAGTTGCCCATATTTTCTGAAGTATATTGAGCTCCTTGAAAAGCAAAAAGTGTTGAAGTGTTATTTTGTCTGTCATATGCATGAGCGAAACCGTAGATAGTACTTTTATTGTTTTTTAGATCCCATTCCCCATGATTTCTAACTAAATTATAGAAGGTTGTAGGCAAAACGATTCCGCTTGCATAATTGATATCCTTATTTAGTAGGTTTGAAAATATTTCATCGGCGTCTATGTTGTTACCTATTTGTCCAATCCATCGATTTGAATTACCAAGGAAATGATGAACATATACATCGGGGCTTTTTTTATCATTTTGAAATATACGGCCATCATTGCCTACAACAATCCCGCTTACTCCAAAAGGGTTGGTTTCGGAACTTGCTTCAGTATAATTCTCGACAGATCCTGCTTCAGCTTTTCCAGTTACTATATTTGATATTTCTCCTGTTTTTTTATTTTTAACTCTAATAAAATTATATAAGTCATCGTCGCCATTCTGAGAATCCTCACCCTCCATTCCATCTCGATCGATAAATCGGATTGAATTATTAAATGCATAGTTATAAGGACTCCATCGCCTAGCAACTGCTGCCAACGGATCTATATTTTGCCATCTCCCAATTTGAACATCCAATAACCTTGCTCCATAATCATATTCTTCCAGGCCCGTTCCATCGGAGAACTCCTGGTTTTGGAATTCCTTCCCGTTGTAACGATACTTATTCTGGGCATATTGTGTTTTAATTGCCTTATCGGAAATCCCGGCCATAGTCAGACCGAATGGATAATAATGGTTTTCCTCTAGTACAGGACCTTGCTTATGTTGTACGGAAAGATTGTCAAAGAAAACATCCCAGCCCTGGGTTTCATTACTGACCCAAACATAAAGATATCCATTTTTTGTTATATTTAAAGGAGACCCCGGTGCAACAGAATTTAAAGTAGCGGCAGGATAAGTGCTGCTTGCTGCAGCAACAGAACCGCTAGAACTACTTACATAATTGAATTGATCGTCAAGGAATATCCAATTCAGGTATGCTTTCGGATAGCCGCTTGGGGGTGCAGGATCTTTTGAAGGAAGGAAGCTGTTGATGGCCGCATAAACAGGGCCTGAACTGGATGTAAATCCCGAGAGCCCTCCTTCCGCACCTCCCGTCGCGGTGTTCACCAATCCCAATGCAAAAGAATTCAATACATCATTTAGAGAACTATTGGTCGTAGTTATTGTATTTGTATTATAAAAGCTCTGTACTGCCATACTAACGGTATCGCCGCTCATAACTTTCAGCAAAAGGCTCGGTCCTGTTTTTTGGCCTGTTGAACCGTTATAATCTACTTTTGAAACACTGTCGTTAGGACTGGTGATTGCGAGCCTTGTCCCGGTTGGGATTCCAGAGTATCCCGGTACAGATGACCATGCATAGCTGGTATTCGTAATATTGGCAAATATCTGCGCTTCCGTAGTACGATAGGCTGCCTCCAGGCTGGCGAGATAGTTCGTTGTGTCTCTTTCTTGCGTCAGTAACATCCTGGTGTTTCCCAGGTGGTCTTTTTCAAAAAAGTCATACTCAAATTTATAGGCTGTAGTGCCCGTAGTATATTTGTGAAATGCCCACCTGGCTCTTCCTTCTTCGTGCGCTATATATTGCAATGTATCAGTTCCGTTTCCTGTAATACTCGATGAATATTGATAGGTCAAGCTGCCAATATAGGTAGTAACAGTTTTTTTTCCGACGAGGTTGTCAACTGTTACTTTTTGCTGCTTTGCGCCAGAAGCATCGTATATATATTTAATGTATCCTTTTCCTGTAAATACAATACTATCGGGAAGATTAAAATAATTATAGTGAATATAGCTGATAGATTTATTATTATCCAAAGTCAGGTTTCCGTTTCCGTCATACGCATAATCATAAGACCCTTTTGTGCCTGTGTAATGGAAGTCGCCCAATTGGGAAGTGGGGTTGTTCACGGCATCCTGAACCTGACTTAGTTTATTCGTGGTTGCCTGGTAAGAATACGTCAACTGGTCAATTAAATTGGAAGCCCCTACCGTATACCCTTTTTGATTCATAGTTAGGATATTTCCGTTAGCATCATAGCTAAGATTACTCGTCGTAAAATCAATACCAGCACTTATGTCAAAACCACTTCCATTGTATTGGGTAAAATTTGCTGCCGATAACCTACTCAAATTGTCATAAACAAAATCATATTTTCTGTTCACTCCGCTACCCGCTGTTTTCCACGTTGTTCCTTCAATGTTTCCCGTATATTGAGGTGTTGTATATGTGTTTCCAGGTGCTATGGATGTCTGCTTGTCATAGCCCAGTTCTATCCCAAAATAATTATTGGTGGTACCGGCTACATATTTTTTATTGATCCCTGTAATCCAGCCCCGGATGTTGTAATCATATATCAGGCTATCAATATTGTTGCCGATATATTTTGCCCGCAATTGCCCGACTTCGTTGTATTGCATGCTGTCTATAAGTTGGTCAGATGCGGCGTTATCAATATTTTTCCATAGGTGTCTTAGCCGAGATCCTTGATCATAATCCATTTTTGTAATAACAATATGATTTTGTGCAATATTGCCATTCTTGGCATGGTTTAATAAATTGCGTAGTGGTTTCCCTGTAAAATCATACTGGATAGTAACCGTATCTTTCGCACCAGAGTAATTAATTGTTTGGTTTTGAATATTTCGGCCATGGTCGTCGAAAAAGCTCACTCCGTATAGAAACTGAGTTCCTGCGGTGCCGATGACTTCTTTTTTGTACCCTGTCATCATACCCCTCGTTATTGGGAATTGTGTTATTGGCACCGGATACGCTGGTGAGCTGTTGTAGGATGTGTTAAAGTAGGCATTATTGGACGTATAAGTTGAATTGACATTTGCCATCAATCCGATCCCGCTCGTCCAGCTATAATCGTCATAATAGGTTTGGGTCAACAATTCATTGGTATAAGAACCAACTGATGGATAATTGATGCTGCTTGCCGCAAGATTGTCATGGTAAGTGTAATTGTTATAATTGGTGGGGTCTGTGATAAGGCCCGTAGAATCAGGTCTGTTTTCGCTGTCATATTTGATAAATTGCCATTTATGCTGCGCCCTTAATAAGGAATCTTGGGTCATCGCCAGCCGATCCCTCGCATCATACACCATCCATGTTTCACCTTCTCCCGGAATCTTTTTAATAATTGTTCTCTTTCGGTAATCGTATTCATAGCGGTAACAGAGTCCAGTGTCAATTCCGCTATTGACGATCCAGTTGTTATTAATTGCTTGCACTGCCAACGGCGGGATCACATAGCGTAAATTATTTAGGTCATCGTATACATAGTATGTGCAAAGCCATCCTACATGGGCTGTACCGGGTGCTGCACTTACTTGAACCTTTGTCAGGATAATTTTCCCCTGTATGTCTTTGTATTGAACGGTAGAATTCCCTGCTTCGTCGGTTTTAATATTCTTGTAGAGTGTGCCAGGTGCATACGCGGCGCTGGTTGTCGGTATATTTTCGGGAGCGGAGGCTACCGTCCAGCATCTTACACTATCTGAAGTCCCATTAACCTGATATTGTGCAGTTACGCCCCTGCCACTGCCATCCCAACTGGTGCCGGGTGCCATTGATTGATTGATCCTGTTTAATGGTGAAGGCTCGAATAGCGTTTCCTCATAAAAATTTTGTTCCCCCGCAAATTGAGAAGCGTTGAAATTATATTGGTCGGCTTGCGCTGTATACTTATAGTTGCCGTCGTTGGTGCTTGCTGCATAAGGGAGATATTTAATCGGTTCCCGACCAAGTGCATCATAGACTTCTAAACTCACGATGTCATTTTGAAGGGGGCTTTGCTGGAATCCTACAAATTGCACCTGCCTCCCCAATCCATCAAAATATTGGGTTGTTTGACTGACATCATATGGATTGGTTAATCCGGCTGCGCTCGCACTATCCATCACCCCGGCCTTGCGAATTTCCCTAACCCGGATGAAGTTCAGGTCAGCTGTGGTTGAGGCAACAGCCACCAGTACCGTGTCTGAATTCGCGGTCTGGCCTCCGCAGGAAACCTGCCGGGTGTACCAGGTGTTGGCAGTCAGGTTGCCGGGAGCATAAGTGGTCCCGGTGGCGCCGCTGACGGCAGTAAATGTCGTCCCGTTGGTGGAACTTAGCCATTGATAAGTATAACTGCCACTGCAATTCCCACTGGAGGCGGGCGTACCGCTGAATCCCCCAGGGCTACTGCCTGAAGAGATCGATACATAGCTGGGCGATACAATGCCGGGAAGTAGTGGTGGGGTAACATTCACCAACGCAGAATTGCTATAGGTGACGGCGCCGTTGCTATTGACCACCACGCGGAAATAGGAGGTCGCAGTCAGTGCCGTCGGTGTGTACGTCGATGCGGTGCCTGCGGTGCTGCTCCATGTCGCATTGTCCGGTGAGCTTTGCCATTGGTAGGTATACACGCCGGTGCCGCCCGTAATCCCGCTTAGGGTAAGCGTGGTGGCATTTGTGCCGTAGCCAATTGTCTGTAATGTAGGGGCAATTGAGCCAGTACTCAATTGCGGGTATACGGTTACTTTGACGATAGGTGTATAGACGGTCTCAGAACCGCAGATCGTTTGAAAACGGTACCAGGTTGTCGTTGTCAGGTTTCCCGGGGAGTAACTAAGCGCACTGCTTCCGGCGCTTGTCCAGGTGGAGCCGTCGGGGGACTGCTGCCAAAGATAGCTGTATCCGCCGCTGCATATGCCTCCGGTGGAGGGGGTAGCCGTCAGGGTCGGTTGGACTGCATTGTAGTTGATGGAATCCGATCCGGGGGTGACCGTGCCGGCTGCTAAATGTGCATGGGTCGTTATTGTGTCAATAGAGGAATAAGCCGTTGAACTGCCACAGGTGACCACATATTGGTAATAAGTGGTCTGTGTGAGTGCAGGCGGGGTATAATAGGTGGGACCTGTCCCGCTGGAAGTCGCGCCAGAAATAAGATAAAAGGTAGTGCCGTTGGAAGATGTCGTCCATTGATAGGAATAACTGGAACAGGTGCCACCGGTGGCAGCCGCACCTGTCAGTTGCGTGGGTGTTCCCCCGGAGAAAATGTCCTGGTTGGGAGTGACTTTGCTGCCAGCCAAAGGAGGGGTGACAAAAACGGTAGCCGAACCGGTATACCCGGTTTGTCCGTAGTTGCTGTAGGCGCTGCGTCGATAATAGGTTGTTTGGGTGAGCCCTGCTGAGAAAGACAGATTTTGTCCGGTGGCACCCGATATATTGGTCCAGGTAAGTCCGTCGGGGGCTGATTGCCATTGGTAGGAGTAAGAAACGGGAGAACACCCGCCGCCGCTGGCCACTCCACAGCTGATGGTCGTCGGAACGGCATTGTAGGCAATATTTTGTGTGGGATTGCTGATTGTTCCGGCCACGATGCTGCCGGCTACGCTAACGCTGAGGCTGCCGCTATAGGCCGGAGTACTATAGACGTGCATAGCTACAGTCCCAGTAGTATTACCGGTGCCCCAGGTCACCGATACCGAATTCAGGGAGGATCCGCTTTCTGTAGTATTGGTGGTGCCGGTAAATACACCTCCACCACCGGATAGTTCCCAATAACAGGATTGCCCGCTAGTATAGGTGGAACTGACACTATAGGTATACGCTGTTCCTGTATTGGTACAGGTTGTGCCTGATATGGTGATCGTTTGCGACAAAGCCGTCTGGCCCCAAAAAAACAGGATCATTCCAAAGAAAGCAATACGCATAGGATGTTCGGGTAGAATGATCTGGGAATATGGTTTGTGTAAATGCATCATGTTAGCGGTGTGTTTGGGGTTTTGCTCAAGGCAGGGGATTTGGGCGGTTATTAATCATACCGGTCGATGGCGGTATGACCAGGATGGCGGCAATGACGGAATAGTCAATAGAGCCGGATATTGATTCGGTCACTTTCAACCGGTAATACTTGCTTATAGGGAGAGTGGCGGAAAAAAGAAAGTCCTGACCGGTGACACCCGCCGTATCCGTCCAGTTCATGGCGTCTTCGGATTGTTGCCATTGATAAACATAGGATGGGGAGCAACTTCCACCGGTAGCGGCTGCACAATGAAGCGCAATCGGCAAACTAGCGTTGGTAAGATATTGCAAGGTATCCTGGGGGTCGAGGGCACCTGCCTGTAAGGGTTGAGCAATCGTCACCTGCTGCGTTGAATTGCCGGCAGAAGAAGTAATGGAAATACTGCCCGCGCTCGCCGAGCTGTCCCATATGATCCGCACGAATGATACAGGAGAGCCATTACGGCAATGAGTGCTGGAGTCCGCCAATATCCCACCGGTGACGCAGACCTGGAGAGTGGCGTTACCGCTCCACCCGGCCTGAATACTATATTGGTAGCCCAATCCAGGCAGGACGCAACCCGGTCCGCTGACCGTGACCTGGGCACCGGCGAATGGCGAATAAAAATGACCCGCCAGCAGGAAGAAAACGAAAGAAAACTGTTTGAAACGCATAGGTTTGGTCCGTTAACGGTGATTCAATAAGCCTTTTCAGGCCGGTTTTCGGTGGCTCAATATTGCATCCCTGTGATCGTCTGATAGTGGTACTGGATCGTCTTGATGATATTCAGGTCCTGGTCTTTTATCCACTTTAACCTCCCTAGTCCGTCATAGAAATAATAGGTGATTCGATTGTCCACATCGCAACTGGCAGTCATCCCTAATACCGGGGTATAGGTATAGGTCGTCATTTGAGCAGTGGACGGATATAGTCTCAACTCGTCGATACTACCGCTACCGCTGACTGTGATGGTGGTGTTGCCTGTTGCCGTATGTTCAAAATAAGTCCAGCCGTTGATAGTCTTTCCCTGCTTCACCGATGTGCTACCGGTCACGGTGTAGCTGCTGCCCGTCTTACTCCAATAAGACACGATATAGCTGGTTCCGCTGGTGAGACCTGATTTACTCACACTACCGCTGGAAAGGCCATAACTCTTACTTCCCGTTGGCGCCGTGGCGTCAGTGGCCGGTGTCCCGGTAAACGACCAGTTTCCTTGTCCGTTGGCCTCAAAAGAAGTGTAAGCAATGTCGGACTGTGCTGCATTGGAAACTTTGGCGATAGGCATCATATTCAGGTAGTCCCAGATATACGAGAAGGTCAACCCATTGCGAGGTAACACCTGCAGCGGGTTTCCATTGGCAAAGGTGAAAAAGGTCTCGTCCACGTAGCGGCTGTCTTTGGTGATGGTACTGCCCGATACGGATGAATTGGTAAAAGTAGCCGATGGCGCTTGTAAATTGATCAATTTCGTCCTTCCCGGATAGGCATACCCTACGGGGCTGGTGGAGGTGTCATATCGGGTGAAGCTGGCATGCAGCAAATTCAGGTCTTTCCATTCACTGGTTTCAATGGCGGCGTTCTCATACATATTTTGCAGGCGTAGCACAGGCTTTAGCAGCGTGTCCGCAGCGGACAAGGCGGAGACATAACAGGCTGACACCAGGTTGGTCGAATCCGGCGCATATGTCCGGCGTCGCCATCTGATCAGATTCTGCCGCGCCTGCATGAGGGATTCCCGGTAGGTGGTGAAAACAGTCGCCCGGCAATTGGTCGTATTGTTGACCTGGGGGGTGCAACTGGTGATATTGGAAGCCATTGTATTTCCCGCATTTTGGACGGCTGTCATGTAATATGGCAGGCTGTCGGGTACCGCGTCGCAACTGGCGATCCGGTAATCCAACGCATATTTGAAATTGGTTACCAGGCTGTCCCCGGTAGACGTCGTCGTGACCGTTCTGGTAGGTTGATTGTGGTAAGGACTTCCGTAATACACCGTGGTGGTTTTGGTCACCTGCGCAAAGTTTGCCAGGTCATAGTCTGTTTCAACAATCTTATTCTGTGTTTTACGCATGGATTGCAGATTGTATTCCGTATACGAATACATACCCGGGACATTCACCGTAACATGGCCGGGTGTTAGCATTGAATCATTAACAAATACAGGATAAAAGTATTGTTCCTTCAATGCTTGCCCGGATTGGTTAAAAGATCCTTCATAACTCTGTTCCTCCCGCAGTGGTTCGAATGCTACGGGAGCCGAAGGGTAATTCGGGATCGATCCGTCACAAAGGCTCGATTGTATGATGGATCTTACGCAGACATCGGTGAGATTATATGCGTTATTGCTATAGTAAATCGACGGATAATATTTATGAACGCTCTTCCCATTTCCCGTCTGAGATACATCCACTTCGCTATAGCCAACGTTTTCTCCCTGCATCGTTGCCATCGCGCGAATGGTACCCGGAGACACGAAATAGGCATGGCCGCTATATCCATCACAGGTGGAACAGCCATTGGGTGAGCAATAGGGCCAGACAGTACCCAAAAGGTCATTCCGAATGATCTGGACATAGGTGGGGATACTATATAGAATATCGTTACTCATACTGTTTGCATCCAGATAATCATAGTTGGTGACGATATTATTAGGTGTCAGCCCGTCATTGCTGGTAATTGAGTTTATACGTAAGCCGCCGACGGCAAAAGACGCCTGGTAGGTGGTGTTTTGTTCTTGCTGAATTGTGGCATAGGCACCGCCGGTGACAGCCGCCGAGTCAGGTATTGACAATATCGCGGTGTAGGTACCTCCTGGCAGGTTGCTTACAGTGGTTTGATAGCTTGAAATAATATTGGGATTGTAGTAAACCTGAGCATTGCTGCTGTTAAGAATAGTCAGGGATACGTCCTGATTGGCTGTATACGTCACCGTGATCGTGAGCGGGGCATTGTTGTTCTCAACATTCAAGGTATTTCTCATAGAGTATTCATCTTGCCCATACATATTGACGACCATTGCTCCAAGAAAGACATCTGATAACTCGCTTCCGGTCGTGTTATAGATTGCTTTGGTTCCGTAATTGAACTGGGTATACCCCCCGGTAGGATACGTGATTTGTTGTAGTGTTCCAGCCCGCATGGTGGGCCAACTGGCATCCCGGTTATCGCCCGGGTGGGAAACGGGTCCGGTGCCTCCGGTAGAATATACCGTATACGTCGGGATGAGCGTCGTATTTCCCGTTTGGCCGTTTGCATATCCCCAATGATCTACAGCAAAGCTCAGCCTCCGTGGCAACGTTTCTGTAAAATAGGAAAACTTGTAAGGTGGCACAAGGAGGCTTCCGTCGCAGGAAGTTTCCTTTACGCTGTCCAAACGCAACCGGTACTCATCGGCATGCAGATTATAGGTATTGTAAAAAGATAAACTTGTATTAAGCGCCGAAGTATCCCGGGTATAATCATAGTAGAAAGTATCTTTCTTACAAAACCCAAGATTGTTGGATATGGCGATGCTCCCCAAAGAATAGGAACTGGTATTGGCAGCATCGGTAAAAGAACTGTTTACACTCATTCCCGCTGTGAGATCTGTTCTTGGACTGGCAGACGGTGTAAAAATTACCTGT
Organism: Puia sp.; assembly: GCA_031292515.1. Lineage (GTDB taxonomy): Bacteria > Bacteroidota > Bacteroidia > Chitinophagales > Chitinophagaceae > Puia. Next base: position 44,801 of record JARLGZ010000122.1, read on the forward strand.
CCATTCGGAAAATTAATCTGACTAAGCCTTACGCCGTTGATGAAATTTTTCACGACGTTATAGCCGGTCTGTGTATAGCTGGAGCCGGAGGCTGAATAGTTCGAGCTGAGTACCGGATACATCGCAAGGGTATAGTAGCTATAGCTTTCGGCCTGGTATACCAGGTTGATTGAATCCATCCCATCTGCCGAAAGGACTTTATTCAAAAACCAGGAAGAGGCTACGCCGCTGTTGGATGAGTAGCCATTTTGAGTGGTCCCGGCGATCGTTGATTCGATCGGAGGGACCGATGAATTGTCGTTGCCGGCCTGTCCAAAATAGTACCGGGTTCCATCGGGGGTAATTACCACAAATCCTTGAAAGCCATAGCCCGTTTGAAATAAAGGTTGAATCTTGAAATCCTGGTCTGGCAAAAGGATAGGCGTCCGGTCATCATTGAAATAGAATTTTCCGGTATAGCCCCCAAAATTAAAAAAATAGAGATCCGGTTGCCCGTCTTTCACGCCCCTGGCAAAAGACACGTCATCGGGGGTCGTATAGCCGGTTTGGTTGAGGTAGCTTTCGAATCCGAAGTCGCTGTAGTATCCGTTGGTAATGGTGGTACCTGGGTTGTTCCCGCGGTCATCCGGAGCGCCTACCACGGTCCGGGTAATCATGCCCCCTGCATTCAACGCCCAGCCTGAGCCTACCCACCCGGCTGGTTCCAGCACCTTAATTCCGCTGGCATGATAGCTAAGCCCGATGGGCAGTTTCAGGGATCCGGACTGTACGGTATAAATGGGGATGCCGATCTGGGGTACCCCGGTATGGTAGTTAACCGGAATGTCGCCGAATTTCCCAAGTGAGGCAGCCGTGGGCGATGCGATGGAAACCTGCCCAATCGTGTTGGACGTGTCCTGGGCTGTAGCAGTGCTCAGGATACCGGAAAAGACAAGGGTGAAAATCACCGGGAGGTGTGGGGTCTTGTACATAGTTAGTCAATAATATTTTGCGAATCGATCTTTATCGTCTATTTTTCTGCCACGCTCAAAAGCTGTAGCCAACGCGAAACTTGAAGGGCTGCGTTCTCGGTACCTGGTCAGCACTTAAAAAATCCCATAAGAGTTGCAGGTTGGTCTTTTTGAAGACCCTGGTTTTCATAGAGACGATCTTGCTGACGCCAATCAACCCGCTTTGGCTCCACGACTTTAGGGCAAGCGTTTGAGAAAGATCGCTTTGGACAGGTTGGTAGTTATACTCAAATCCGCCGCTCAAAAAGAAGCTTTTCTTCGCCTGAATATTGGCGAAGCTTCGAAGACCGATCCCCTGACTGCTTAGGCTCGCGTGCTGGAAACTGCTACCGAATCCGATTTTATAGCTGGCGCCCAGGCCAATGGTATTTTGATCTGTCATCTTGTAAGCGATCGATAGCCCCAGGTCGGTTGTTACGGGATAGTAGTAAGCGGAACTTTGCGTTTGTACATTGGTGCCGTATTCGAGACGCTGAAAAAATGTTTTCGTCTTTACATTTTGGGGTTTGAAATTGGGCATGTCCATCGTGCCTCCTCCCGCGCCCATCGAGCTGATTTTGTTTTGCATGTTGGTAATGTCCTGGCTGGCGGTTTGCAAGCTGCTCTGCACAGCACCGGCGGCGCTGGGTCCTCCGGAGCCTACCTGGTTTTGGATCATGGAGAGTACCTGGTCCCGGGTTTGCATCCCCGTCAGGGCGTCAGGGGACCCATAGTTGGACGGGACACCGAACAGGCCGGCGAGAAAGGAGTTGGTCTTCATAAAAGAGGCAAAAGCAGGGAGTTTGCATAATACGGACAGCGCTTCCTGCAACATCTTCCCGGGGTCGTTTAAGTCCTCGCGATACTGACGGACCTGGACGCTGTAATAATATAGCTGCTTATTATAGTTGTCGAGGATGCCATTTGCACCGGGCGGAGGACTTTCATAGCCAAGCAGGCATTGCCGGATTTGTTCTTTTCGCTGTTGAATGAACTGTTTGATTTCATCGGCGTCTAAGAGTTTCGCTTGCAATTGCTGCAACTGCGCCAGGGAGTTTTGCATGCCCGCAGGAAGAGCTCTCGCTGCCCCGAAGAGTTGCGGATTCTTGTTTAAAAAGGCCAGCGAGACCCGCAACGAATCCGCATAGGGCAGGTATTCCGGTCCCATGGAATGAACGATACGGGAACTGTCGTTCTTCAGTTTTTGGATATAGGCAGCATATTGTTGCTGGGGGTCATTTCCATACAGGGCGGCCGCTTTGGCCGAATCTTGCGCGTATAATTTCGTTTTTAATCTCCTTTCTTTCCTGCTCAGACTGGTGAGGTATTTTTCCGTTTGTCGGGTAAGTTGATCGTCCAGGGACACCGTCTTTTGGTTGATTTTGGTAAAGAACCTGGAAGGGAAATCGACAGCCTTACCGGTGAGATCCTGCTGATCTTGGGAGAATGTAGGCTGGGTGCATATTAGCAGTACCCACAGCATAGTAAGGTATCTCATAAGCAAGGCGGTTAGATGGTGAAGGGGAAAATTGGTAATCGGCAAATACTGGCGGGTACAACTCTAATGTAGCTATCCCTGTTGAAAAAATAAATTTCTGTCCGTTGTCTAGGAGAACCGCAAACGTATATTTATTAATATTATATTATAATACCAGTAAGGCATATAGACGATAATTGGTTTTAAAAGCTGCTTAAAAAAACGGTGTTTTAACGCGAAAAAAGGGTGTTTTAACGCCCGGAATTACCCGCTTTAAAACGGGTATATTTCTGCTTTTTTAAATCAACAGTCAAATAGGTAGTCCTTTCATCTTTCGAATGAATTGGTTGGTAGCCAGAATTTGGGGCTATAGATACAGAATTCCGAAAAGAGAAATGAACTTGGAAAGTTATATACAGTTGAGCGGATTGGGGAAGTTATGTCTTACTAATATAAAAACCTTTATTGTCTGTAGGTGATTGGTTTTCCTCTCTTACTTCCCATTTTGTCCGTCATTAGCGCCTGAGAATAAACGTAGAGAGTCAACAGCCTAATGGTGAAAGAAGATTTTCTCTAGGTAGCAAAAAAATGTAAACTAACCCGAGCCAAAGCCTTATGAACAAAGGTACATAATCTGCACCTAATCTGAAATTAGTAAAATATATGAATATTCTAAAACGATTATTTTATGATAAACCGCATCTACAGCCATACTGCTATTCATTTTTGGAAATAGTACGGTCCTCCAACAAATCTACTTGTTATTTTCAAACAAAGTTTCTGGCCGGATTTCTCCCTGGTCTTATTGCACTCTGATAGATGCCCTTTTTTGGAGGCGACCTTTGGAAAACAATTTAAAAACATGGCAAAGGTAATTCCGCTGTTCACCCACAAAAAGAAGACAAGCCGTTTTCATCCGGTGACCAATGAAGAATTGCAAAGTTTTAAGACGGAACTAAAAAACGAGATTGTCAAGGCAGTTAAGATCTCGCTCAAAAAACAAATGAAGACTAACCGACCAGATAAAAGAGGTTATCATGGTCGTCCGGATACTTCCTGGTAAAAGAACGGGATTGCGGGTTTTTAAATGAGATCGTCCACGTGACAGGGAACAGGAAATACCGACAGCCAGCATAGTCTGCTATTATTCATCGATTAAACGATCTTCATCATGAAACAGGTAATGGCTGAAGAAGCGCTATTTGACCATCACATATCTCCTCAAATGGAGGAGGTCAAGGTATACTTTTCCAAAAAGGGAATGCCGGAAAATGAGGCTGAGGACTTTTTCTTTGTATATGAGCACCGACATTGGAAATGCAGAAAAAGAAACTTTATCAAGAATTGGAAAGCATTTGCCTATCGATGGGTTGTATCCGTCTGGAAAGCAAATCCGCCTCTTTTTGAAAAAATGGCTCATTAGCTCATTTTTCCAATTCATAGTTCATTTTTTAAGACTATATATCTGGCCGCATGTATTATATCTGCAAGTTTTCTGGAACCTGGTCTCTTTATGATGGAACCAATGGAGCAAATAAAGTGCTTCAGCCACAGCAAATTGAAATGACAAAGGATCAGAAGGTTTCTGTTTCTATGGCCGCCTGGGGGTATAAGGTTTACGCCCGGCTCCCGAGCTCCACCGGATAGGCCCCTGAATGGGCCCCTGAATATTTTTGTGACCGATGGCTACTTTCAATTCCAAAAGAACGACCGGAAGAAGATTGCAAAAGCGGGCTGTCAGCCTATCAGGCTGAAAAGAAAAGTGTCAAAAAAAAAGGGCATCTCCCGTTCTTTTGCGAACATCGGAGACGCCCTCCTTTATTGATGGAAAGCATTCGTTTGAAAAGGGGCGGTTAACCCCTGATCGGGGACTCTTTTACTCCCCGCTGGATATTTTCAGGGGGAAGCTATAGACGCCTTCATACCCCGGGAATACTCCTTCGAGTTTTATGGTGCCTGTGGAACCGGCCACGATCTTCTGGAATTCTTCCTTCGACAGGACGTCCTTTCCATTTGCTTTCAGGATGATGAAACCTTCCTGGATCCTGGATTTATCCATCAGTCCGTTCTCCTGCACCGACTTGACGACTACGCCGCCTTTTACGCCCATCTCGCCTGCGTCCTTCTTGTCGAGGGTCTGCAGATCGGCTCCCAACTTATCGAGGGCCGATGTCTTTACGACGGCGGTGGTACCTGTATTGTTCCGCAAGGTGATGGTGACGGTGGACTCTTTTCCATCCCTTTTATAGGTCAGGTTGATCTTGTCACCAGGACGATAAGTGGCGATCTGTCCGACCATTTCAGCACCTGTGGTGATGGGAACTTCGTTGAGCTTTGTGATCACGTCTCCTTTTTTGATGCCGGCCTGGAACGCTGCTCCGTCTGCCATGACATCCATCACGTATACCCCTTCGCCGTCTTTGATGCCCAATTCCTTCTTCTGGTCATCGCTGATATTGTTGCTGGGGTATTGGATGCCCAGGTATGCCCGCTGCGGGGTACCGAATTTCATGATATCGCTGACGATCTTTTTGACGATATTGACGGGGATGGTGAAGGAATAACCGGCATACGATCCCGTGGGGGAGGCGATGGCCGAGTTGATGCCGATCAGCTGTCCTTCGGGGTTGATGAGCGGGCCGCCGCTGTTACCTGGGTTGACGGCTGCGTCTGTCTGTATAAACGATTCGATCGGGGGTGCGCTCTTGCTCTGCCGAGAATTGATATCGAGGGTCCTGCCTTTGGCGCTGACGATGCCGGCGGTAACCGTGGTTTCGAGGTTCAGCGGATATCCCACCGCGAGTACCCATTGGCCGATCTTGACCTCATCGGAGTTTCCGTAGAGCAGGAAGGGGAGGCCCTGTGCGTCGATCTTGACGACGGCGATATCGCTGCTGGGATCGGTGCCGACCACTTTGGCCTTGAAAGATTTCCGGTTGCTGAGGGTGACCGTCACCTCGTCGGCGCCGTCAACCACGTGATTATTCGTGACGATATAGCCGTCGTTGCTGATGATGACGCCGGAACCGGAGGCCATTTCAGGCATGGAACGCATTCCATTGCCGCCGTTCCCGAAGAAATCGTCCGGGTCGATGCCGAACAGATCGGAGAAGGGGTTGCGATGGGGGAGGTTGTTGCTGACGGTCCTGACGGTCTTCGTCTTGATATGTACGGTAGCCGGGATGGCCGCGCTGGCGGCATCGGAAAAGTCCACGGGTCCGCTGAGCTGTCTTTTTTCTCCGTCGAAGAATTTTGCATAGTTGGCTGGTACTTTGCCCGAATCCTGCGAGTAGTAGTAGGTCTTCCCAACCGTGAGATGGCTGTATCCCCACATGGTAGCCAGGGCGGTTGCTGCACTGATCAGGACTACGGCCGCTACTTGTTTAAGTTTCATAAATATCCTTTTGTTTTCTTTTTGTTTAACGATAAGATTTTTTCCAAATTACAATGCTGCTGACGAAATTAACGACAAGGTTTCAAATCTGTTGGCTCCGCCAATTCAGTTTAACAAATAATTTACTAAGCTTTTCGTAGATGAGTCGAATTGCAGTTTGCATGCTTTATACAAGTTAAGGATTTTCAATAGCTTATCAAAATAGATTTTTGAATTTTAGGTGGATCCTGTCTTTGCAAAGCTGCAAATCTTTAAAGGGCTACAAAGCCAGTAAAAATTGCAGGGTGTCCACGCCGTCCGCATAATCTGTCAGGGAAGGCTGCTGGGACCGGCCAAAAGGGACCTTCCCGTGACCCACGATACACTGGATGTCTTCGCTGGAACGGAGGGTATCGGCGGGTGCTTCACCGGCTTTGTAATAGGCCAGGTGCAGAACGCTGATCGGCGAGAACACCGAGGGCTCTTCCGCGATCAGGACGACGTCGTTGCTCATATAGTATTTCCGGTTCAGGATGAGAATGGCAAGCTGGTAGTCGTAGTTGTTCTTGTACTTTGAAAAATCCGCCAGATAATCATATTTTGAAAAGGCTTTCAGGAGGGGGACGAAGTCGTAGTCTTCCGGGGCATAGATCTTGGTGACATTCCTGCAGCCGAGACCGAAATACAGGAAGACGTCGTCCGCCAGTTTTTCCAGTTCAGCCGGCGTTTCGCTGCTGTCCAGGATGGCGACGGAGGTCCTGTTGCGGCGGATGATGTGCGGATATTTGCCGAAATAATATTCGAAATAGCGGGCCGAGTTGTTGCTCCCGGTGGCGATATAGGCATCGCAGCCGTTTAGCCTTTCCGCAAAAGAAATGTACCCGCCGGCGGAGGGGTGTGCAGCGATCAGCCGGTCCGCCAGATGCCGGATCAGCGTTTCATCTTTGGAAGAGGGCTTTATGACCTGGCGGTGGCCCGACAGGAAGAGGGTCAGAAAATCATGAAATCCGACCAGGGGGATATTGCCGGCCATGACGAGGCCCACGGTTTTTGGAGTCTTGTTCTCTTCCGGTAATTGATAGGCGCTTGCCCAGGCCATCAGTTTGTCTTTTTGGAGAAACTCCAAGGCGATGTTTCGAACCGCCCTGTCGATGAATTCCGGGATGAACCAGCCATTCTGCCGGTGGGCCTTGTCCCTGGCCAGCCGCCAGTCCGGGTCGTCCGACAAAAGATAGCCGCCTAATTCCGCCAATAAATTAATCCGTTGGTGTAAATGCATAAATCCTTCTATATTTGGGGCTGTAAAATTATACTTTTAATCATCCTCTAATTATTTTTAAATATGGCTATAAAAATCACCGAAGAATGTATCAATTGCGGAGCCTGCGAGCCGGAATGCCCCAATAACGCCATTTATGAAGGAGGGGTGGAATGGTCCGTTTCCGACGGGACCAGCGTGAAAGGGCCTTTTACGCTCCTTGATGGGACCGTCATCGACGCCGCCCAGCGCAATGCACCTGTCAGCGTCGACACCTATTATATTGTCCCCAACAAGTGTACGGAATGCCAGGGATTCCATGAAGAGCCCCAGTGCGCGGCCGTCTGCCCCGTGGATTGCTGTGTGCCCGACGAAATGTACCGCGAAACGGTGGAAGGGCTGCTGGCAAAAAAAGAGCGTCTTCACATCTAAGTATGATTTAAGAGGTTCCCGGACGTTTTTTGGACTGTTCAGGGGCAGATTTTGGGACCGTTTCCGGGAGGTTTTGCGGAACCTTTTGTTTTGGGGTGTGGATAAGTTTCCTGCCGGGATATTGGGAAGACCCGGGAAATTAAATAACTTTCATATATCAAATTGTTTACGAATGTAGCCCAGTGCTACATGATAATAGGCGGGTGATATTTCCCGTCATATAAGGGTGAAGGGGATTAACCTTCACCTTTCTTATTTTTGCTCCGTGCTTTTCTGTGATAACGGAGCGCAGCGAACGTTACGAACGAGGCTCTCAACAGTGTTAAGGGACGAAGTTCTGAACCTCCCGGTACTCCCCTGGCAAAGACCTGCGGATGTCTCCTTCAGATTTTCTATTTGTAGAGGTCGGATTTGTGATGGAGGTGAAATAAATGCTGCCATTACGATCCTCCCCTTCTATAAGACGCACGAAACCCGGAAGCTTTTTCGTTTATTTGCTGAAAAATAATCTTTCAACAGATGAAACCTATCGTTGCCTTCCTGACCGGCGGCTATTCCGGTGAATCCGTCATCTCCTATAAAAGCGCCATCACCATCGAAAATAGCCTGGATTACGACAAATATAAGGTCTATAAAATCGATATCCGTCCGGATGGCTGGTTCCATGAGACGAAGGACGGCAAGACGGTAACGGTGGACCGGAACGATTTTACCCTGGGTCTCGGAGGGGAGAAGATCCGGTTTGACGTGATCCTGATGGGGATCCACGGAACACCCGGCGAAGATGGAAAACTGCAGGGGTATTTCGATATGCTGAAGCTGCCGTATACGAGTTGTGACGCGGCGACCTCGGCGTTGACATTTAACAAGCGGTTTACGGTGGCGGTTGCCGCCTTTAATGGCATCCACGTGGCCCGCTCGGTCCTGCTGATCAAAGACCGTTTCGAGAGTGCGGACGAGGTGACCGCCCACCTGCAATTCCCTGTGTTCGTGAAACCGAATAACGGAGGTTCCAGTATCGGCACGTCGAGGGTGAATTCGGCTTCCGAAGAACTCGGCGTAGCCATTGAAAAGGCTTTTGCGGAAGATAGCCAGGTCCTGGTGGAGGAGTTCATCACCGGAAGGGAATTCACGATCGGCGTATTCCGGTCGGGCGGGGAGATCATCACGCTGCCTATTACGGAGATAAAGAGCAAGAAGGAGTTTTTCGATTTCGAGGCGAAATATATGCCCGGCATGAGCGAGGAGATCACCCCCGCCGTCGTCGGGGAAGACATCGCGGTGAAGATGAGGATGGCTGCCAAAAAGATCTACCAGGCTTTCAATTGCTGGGGGATCGTACGCATCGACTTTATATACAATGAAGAACGGGGCCAGCCCTTTATGCTGGAGATCAATACGGTGCCCGGTCAAAGCGAAGCGAGTGTGGTTCCCCAACAGGTGCTGGCCATGGGATGGACCCTCAAAGATTTCTATTCGGCCCTGATCGATGACGCATTGGCACGAGTTTAGCGGTGTGTGGCGATATATTTATTATTTTAGACCCGATATATTAAACTTTCCAGCGTGTTCAAATTCCTTACGACCCGGCCCCTTTGGGTAAACATTCTTGCAGGGGTGGGCATCCTGATCCTGCTTTTGCTATTATTCCTGGGTTCCCTGGACCTGCTGACCCGGCACGGTAAGGTGTTGAAGATCCCGCAGGTGACGGGTCTCTCACTTGCTGAAGCTAAAAAGACGCTTCAGATGCAGGGGTTCGAAGTCCTGATACAGGACTCGATCTATTTCGATACGATCCCGCCGCAACAGGTGATCAAGCAATTCCCCGAGGCCGACAACCTCGTCAAGGTGAATCGTACCGTCTATCTTACGATCAACCGGGCAGTCGCCCCCTTTATCGATATGCCGAACCTGGTCAGCATGAGTTCCCGTAATGCGGGTCTGGTCCTGCGCCAGTATGGTCTGAAACTCGAAGACACGGTCTATAAGCCCGATTTTGCCCGCAATTCAGTGCTGGACGTGCTCTATAAGGGGGAAAGCATAAAGCCCGGCACCAAGATCCAGCAGGGCAGCGGGATCACGCTTGTATTGGGTAATGGAATCGGCACTTCGGATCTGCCGGTGCCGGATCTTTTCGGGCTGACCTATCGGCAGGTCAGGGCTGTCCTGGATTCCGGCAACATGATCCTGGGCGCCGTCGTACCCGATGCGAATGTGACGGATACCGCTTCCGCCTTTGTCTACCGGCAGAGCCCGCCCCAGATAAACGACGAGATGAAGCCTAACCATATCCGCCAGGGGCAATCCATCGATGTCTGGCTGAGCGTCCAAAGACCCGATCGGAAAGTAGACACCACGACGACGGTGACACCCCGTTGAGGCGCGGGAACAAGCGATGCGAAGGAGGAAACGGTGAAGAGGGAATGAAGGATCCCGTGATGGGGGAAATAACGATGGAGGAAGTGATGAAGAGGAGGGAAGTGGTGATGTGAAAGAAAGTGGGCAAGAGAAAGGAAGAGACGAAGGGAAGGGGAGTGACGAAGAGAAGGGATGTTACGAGGGGAAGGGAGATGGTGAAGCGCGATGGGCGATGAGCAGGGAAGCGATCGTCGCAAGAATCAGTATAAAAAAATCAACCTATAGCTATGCAAGTAATTTCTGTAGATGAACTGAAAGCCAGGATAGACGCAGGAGAAGAATTGCTTTTATTGGATGTACGTGAGCCTGCGGAAAACGCCGATTTCAATATCGGAGGCGTCCTTTTGCCTTTGGGCAGGGTGCAGACCCTCCAGGTTGACGATATCGAAGACTGGAAGGACAAGGAAGTGATTTGTTATTGCCGGAGCGGCAACCGCAGCGGGCAGGCCTGCCTGATCCTGGAGACTGCCGGATTCACGAATGTCAAGAACCTGACGGGTGGCATGCTGGCCTGGCAGGACCGGATCGTAAAGGCGCACTGATCAGGATGGATCCGTATTAATCGGTCTTGATCAGAATAAATCAACAATTGATTACGCATTTACTTTCACCAGATTGTCCATCGGATTGTCCGATCCTGCCGGCAGCATGGGGGGTTATAATTTCAGATTCAGCGCAACCATAAAATTTGCAGGGGCCGCCGGGAAATAGAAATTGTTGGTGACCACCTGTCCGTTGCTGATATACGGCGAATTGTAGCCGTTGGGCTCGTACCGTTCATTCAGGATGTTGTAGGCCATGAAGATGAGCTGTATCTGTTTGAATGCGGGCACCGGCAGATCCCACACGACACGCGCGTTCTCATAGAAATAAGGATTCAGGCTCCGGTCCCGGTGGGAGGTATTGTCCAGGTATTGCCTGCCGACATACTTGCTGATCAGGCTTAGCGTGAGGGTTTTCGCCGGGATGAAATCCAGGCTTGCCGCCCCGATGATACCGGGAGAAAGGGCGATGTCCGTGGAGTGATAATGGTTGACCTGCTGACCGCCATTATCATAGTCGTCGAGGTATTCGGTGAAATCCGATATCCTGTTCTCGCTCAGGGTCAGGTTGGCGGTGGCTCCGAACCACTTCAGGGGCTTTAAGGCGCCCTGCAGCTCCAATCCCGCACGGTAGCTGGCGGGGATATTGGTGCGCGTGTATTCTCCTACGTTATTGATCTTTCCCGTCAGTACCAGCTGGTTCCTGTAGTCCATATAGTAAGCCGTGGCGTTCCAGCTGAAGAGACGGTTTCTCCTGCCGATGTTCGCTTCAAAGTCGACGAGGTGTTCGGCCGAGGGCTGTTGCTGCTCGTTCGCCTCGAAATCGCTCCTGTTGGGCTCGTGTCCGGCTGTGCTGACGGAGAGATATCCGTTCCATCCGTGCGTGCCGGTATAACTGATGCCAGCCTTCGGATTCAGGAAGTCGAAGGTCTTGTGGACGTAGAGCGTGGGGTTGTCGTCGAAGCCGTTTATGTTGTATACGATGGACCGGTTCTGCAGGTCTATAAAGGAGCTCCAGGTCTTGTTGAAATGGTGTTCCCATTTCGCATATACGTTCCAGTCCGTTTTGTGCGCCTCGTCGTAATAGTAGCGGTAATCGTTTGGAAAGCCGGTCTGCGCCCAGGTGACGATCCCGTAGTGCTGGCCGTCGTACCGGTCCCAGCCGCCTCCGACGATGACCTGGTCTTTTGCCGAATGGTATTGGAGGGAGGCGATGCCTCCGTAGAACCAGTTGTTCAGCCAGAGTTGCTGGATGAGGTCTGTCGTGGCGATGGTATCGCCGTTGTATACCGGGTCGGGCAGTCCATAGTTGGCATAAGACTGCTGCGGGGAGTATTCCACATAGTAGCCAAAGCCGCGGGTCATAAAGGCGCCGGTATTGAAGTCCCAATGCTCGTTGAGGTTATGGTTGTAAAACAGCTGGTAGTAGTCCTGCTGGTAGTTGTCCGTTTGGTTCGGGTAGGTGAAATAGTTGTATTTCCGCGGGTTGGATTTGAAGAGATTCACGGAGTCCTGCGGGGTAAAGAAGGTGGAGCCTATATTCTGGTCGTAGTAGTTTTGCAGGTCCGAGGCGCTCCCTTTCAATTTTGCTTCGGGGATGCCGTTCCAGGTCTGATAGGTTTTTTCCACCCCTGAGATGAAGTTGAAGCGCAGGGCGGATTTTTTCGTCAGGTAGGCCCCGGAAAGATAAAGGGATTTTAGGTTGCTTGCGCCACGATCGATATAGCCCTGGCTGTTCGTATAGGACAGGCGGGCATCGATGGTAAAGTGATCGTCGATCAGCCCGGAGCCGAGTTTCACCGTGCTTTTCACGGTATTGTAGGAGCCGCCGCTGGTGTTGACCTCCGCGTAGGGTTTGTCGTTGAATTCGTTCGTGCTGATATTGATCGACGCGCCGAAGGCCCCCGATCCGTTGGTGGATGTCCCGACACCCCGCTGCACCTGGATGGTGCTGATGGAGCTGGCCAGGTCCGGGAGGTCTACAAAATATACACCCTGGTCCTCGGCGTCATTCATGGGTATCCCGTTCAGGGTGACGTTGATGCGGGTCTGATCCACGCCCCGGATGGTGATACCCGTGTATCCGATACCGTTACCGGAATTGGAATTGATGACGGTCGAAGGGGTCTGATCCAGCAGATAGGGGATGTCCTGCCCGACATTGTCTTTTTCCAGTTGTTTTGCGGAGAGGTTGGTGGCGCTGAAAGGGGTTTTCTCGCCGGCCCTGACGCCCCTGACTTCGATCGGCTGTAAAAACAAATCTACTTTGGCCAGGGAGATGTCTGTTTTTGCAGGCTCTCCGGATAGATGTACGATCATGAACCGGGTCTTGTACCCGATTCCGCTGATGGTCAGCGGATAGTCCCCGGCCCTGGCGGTCCTCAGCCGGAAGTTTCCTGTTTCGTCGGACGATGTTCCTGTGTTTTTGCCGAGGCGAAGGGATATGCCCGAGAGGGGCTCCCTGGTTGCGGAATCGGTCACGGTTCCTTGCAAAATGGCTTGTGCATGGCTCAGATAAGGACTGAGTGAGATGCACATTGCCCAAAACAATTTTTTCATGTACCTGTTGGTTTTGTGTTGAAAAAAAAATTGATTTGGGAAATGCTGCGATAAAAGGAGATCGAATAGGCCGATGGCGGCACTCTACCTTCCCTGCGCAGGCATTACCCTGATCAGGTTCTACGGGTATTATCTCAGCCCTTCCGCTTCTTGCGGGAGAGCACCCCGGGGAAACTGAGAAATATCTGCGGCCGCCGTTTAGCGGGCCGTGGACACCGCAAATATAGGCAGATGAACGGAATTTTCAATTCTTTCAGGCGGAGGAACGGTTTTTTCGACGGCGGGCTGTAACTTTTTGACCATCCTATCCGTCCCACCAAGAGGCTGGTATTTAGGTAGACTGGTATTTAGATGGCGGATGCAACAATATCCGTGGGATCGTGTCTTTTAGAAAACTGTCTCTATATGCAAAAAATTATCCTTTTTTCTTTGTTGGTATTCATGGGCTTTGTGTCTTTTTCGCAGGATCATAAAGCGGGTGATGATAAAAACGCCGAGACACGCGATGTGAAGGGGTTTCATGCAGTCGAGGTATCCGGGGGTATCGACCTCTACCTGAATCCCGGTGATGAAACGGTTGCCGTGAGCGCTTCCGACCCTGCTATCCGGGACCATATGAGGACCGAGGTAGTAGGTGGCGTGCTGAAGATATACCTGGAGAATACGCACGGACAATGGAATACGGGCGGGCGATCGATGAAGGCTTATGTGAGTTTTAAGCAGCTGGACGCCATCGGGGCTTCCGGCGGATCGGATGTCTATATAGACAATGTCCTGAAGGGGGACCGGCTGGCCGTGACGCTTTCCGGTGGAGGAAATCTAAAGGGTCAGGTCGATTTGTCCGACCTGGCCGTCAGGCAATCGGGCGGATCGAATGTAAAAGTTACCGGAACGGTAGGGAGTCTGAATGTGGAGACGAGCGGCGGCGGGGATTTCAGCGGCTATAACCTGGTGGCCGATATTGGACATGTCGGTGCCAGTGGAGGCGGCAATATCCATGTCACGGTCAATAAGGAGCTTTCAGTGGTCGCCAGCGGCGGCAGCAGTATCTATTACAAGGGTACCTGCGCGGTGAAGGCGGTGAGTACGAGCGGCGGCAGCGGAGTGTACAAAAAAGGGTGATATCCGGATAGTAAGTTGGGTGACCGGTTTCCGGGATAAAACCACCAGGCGCCAAAACCACCCGGCATAAAAAAACAGCCGGCACCATAACCAACTAGTATAAAACAACTAAGTATAATACCAGCAATATGATAAAACTATTTCTTTCGGCTGTAGCGGGGTGTCTGATCCTGTCGTCTTCGATGGCCCAGGACAAGCCTGCTCATGATCAGGAGAAGGTGATACACGATAACAATGCCCAGGTGAGAACCGTGAGTAATTTTCATGCGATCCATGTTTCTACGGGAATTCATTTATATCTTACACAGGGCGACGAGGAGGCGGTCGCCGTGAGCGCCTCGCAACTGTCTTACCGGGATCGTATCAGGACGGAGGTTGAGAACGGGGTGTTGAAGATCTACTTCGATTTTAAAGACTGGAGCCATTGGCATACCTCCGGCAAGGAACTGAAGGCGTATGTGTCTTGCAAGATGCTGGACGCCCTGCGTGCTTCTTCCGGCGCCATGGTTGAGATAGACGGCTCGGTCCATTCGGAGATGCTGTCGTTGAATTTCTCAAGCGGCGCCAGTTTCTCCGGAAAGGTACAGGTGACAAAACTGGAGGTGGATCAGAGCAGCGGCGCCCTGTCGACCATTTCGGGCTCGGCCGTGAGTCTCAAAGCGGTGGCTACCAGCGGTGGCATATTTCATGGCGGGGATCTGCAGGCAAACGAGTGTGAGGCAAGGGCGAATAGCGGCGGGGTCATGGATATCAATGTGCTGAAGACGCTGACGGCTTCTGCCCATAGCGGCGGCATCGTCAATTATGAAGGGACGGGTGTGATGACTTCAATCAATACGGGAAGCGGCGGCGTCGTTTCCAGAAAATAGATACTCTTAAACGGTGAAGCAAATGAATAAACGGCTAAAGCAAGCAGCATTCCTGGCAGTCCTCCTGCTGTCGGCAGGTATGCTATCGGCGCAAAAGACGGTCATCAATGACCCGAACGCGGTGACGCGGTCTGTGAAAGGATTTCATGCGATAGAGGTCTCCAACGCCATCAATCTCTACCTGAGCCAGGGTGGCGAAGAGGTGGTGGCCGTCAGTGCGGAGGATACGGCGGCGCGGGATCGTATCCGGACGGTCGTCGTCGACGGGGTCCTTCGGATCAGTTTCGATAACGAGGGCTGGAGATCATGGAAGGGAAAGGGTAAACTGAGGGCTTACATATCGTTTGTCACCTTGGACAAATTGGGAGCTTCGGGAGCCAGTGATATTTTTGTGGATGGGGTGATCTCGGGCAGCAAACTGGACCTGAGCCTTTCCGGCGCGAGCGATTTTAAAGGAGCCGTCCACCTGGATGAACTGCAGATCTCGCAGAGTGGCGCATCCGATATTTTGATTACGGGCAGTGTCGCCAGCGTCACGACGATCAAGGCCAGCGGCGCCAGCGATGTAAAGGGGTATGACCTGACTACGGAGAGCTGTAGCGTGAATCTCAGTGGCGCCTCCGCCGTCAAGATCACCGTGAACAAGGAGCTGACAGCCCATGCCAGCGGCGCCAGCAGCGTGTCTTATAAGGGCAATGGCGTGATCAGCGGCTCGCATACCAGCGGCGCCAGCAGCGTGTCGAAGAAGGGGTGAGACCGAAGAAGGGGTGAGACCGAAGCTGAGGAAGGGATGAGACTAAAGAACGAGTAGTAAATATAAATAAAGGCCCTGCATTATCAGCGGGGCCCTTTTGATGAGTTACATGCATGAATTACAGTGAGGACAGGAACTGCAGCAGCGCGGCCCTGTCGGAGGAGCCCAGCTGCATGAATTTCTGTCTCGCATTTGCAGCTTCTCCGCCATGCCACAGGATGGCTTCTTCGATCGTCCTTGCACGGCCATCGTGCAGATAATAGGATGTGCCGTTTGCAATGGATAGCAGCCCGATTCCCCACAGAGGAGCCGTCCTCCATTCGCTTCCCGTGGCAAGATAGTCGGGCCTGTTATCGGCCAGCCCCTCTCCCATGTCGTGGACCAGCAAGTCCGTGTAGGGATGGATACGCTGGTTGCTGATGGGCCCCAGTGTCAGGTCGACGCCCGTTTGGATCGTGGGACGGTGGCATCCCGAGCAATTGACCTGGTTGAAGAGAGCAGCGCCGCGGAGATTGACGGTATCTTTTACGTTTCTGCGTGCAGGCACCGCCAGGGTCTTCACATAGTACACGACATAGTTCAGGAGGCTGTCTGCCAGTTCGGGCTGCGTGTCGCCGTGTATGACGCTCATCTGTGGCTGGCCCAGGGCGCTCTCCTCGGGGTTGACATAGCTGGTGACGCCCATGTCCTGCTGATAGGCGGCGGCGACCTGTGTCAGGAGGGTAGGCGTGTTGGCCTTTAGACCGAATCTCCCCAGCTCTTTCCGTTTTGTGTAGCTGTCGTAGACATAGTTAGCCTTGCCGGTGATCCCATCGCCGTTGGCGTCGCCGGCATCTACAAAGGAGAGGATCGTGGCTTCGGGGATGTTCTCCAGCAGGCCCATCCCCACGAGCGGCGGGGCGAGACGAGGAGACAGCAGGTAATTGCCCGGCAAGGGGGTATAGGGATTTTTGAGCGTGTAGGAAGGCGATCGTAATGTCACCGTCGTTCCATCGGGATAGGTCACCGGGAGGTCGGTATAGGTGATCACAACATTGGCTTCGGGAGAGGCCCCGATGACAGCCTGGTCCTGTAGCTGGGTGCCAAAACCCGGAATGGCTAACGGGCCGCCGAGGGAATCCTGCCCGGGCAGACTAAGGCGGCATAAAAGGCCGGAGTTGGAGAAGCCGGCCGTAGGGATCCCTTCGGCGTCATTGCGATGGCAATTGACGCAGGAGATGTTGTTATAGACGGGGCCGAGGCCAGTGAAGATCGGCGAAGGAGGGGCCACGAAGGTCTGGCTGAAAGTCGCATCCCCGGTGATATGGACGCTCTCATCTCGCGCGCTCAGCCCGTCGACCCTATTGCCAAAGGCTTTCGAAGAGGCATCCAGCACGGTGGCCGCTCCCCCGCTCATGCGGTCATCATACCCGCTGTCGGCAAAGACGCCTGCCTTGTGACACATGGTAAACGCGGTAACAAAAACGGCTAGTCCGGAAATGATATAGAACTTTTTCACTAATCCTGTACGTTTGTTTTTAAGAAATTGATCAGGTCGTTATCCAGCAGGCTTTGGAGCGTCTGGATCGCCGTCATCGTTGCCTGTACCTGTACGCGCTGGTCGAGGATGGCCTGTTCGTATCTTTCCGTGATATTGCTGAAGGAGTTGATCGCGGCGGTGAATTGCGCGCGGATCTGGTTGTCGAGATTCTTGTTTTTTGCGGCGACCAGGTCTTTTATCCCCAGCCCTCCGTTCAGTCCCAGATAGACATTTTGCGCTCCGATGATATTGTTCCTGAAGTCGTTCAGGGAGTTGTCGGAGTAGGGCGATTCGGTGATGGTGGAGTCTCTCTTACTGTAGGGCGCATACATCTTTCCGTCGGCATTGGCTTGCCCCACTTCGTTGCAGATACCCGCCATGCCGTTGTCTCCGGCAATGTCCAGGAAGAAGGCGAGTTTCGAGCTATAAACCGTGTTCCCGGATGCACCGGCCGTCAGGATAGCATTGGCATAATTGGCGGGAGCCGAGGTCCAGCTCTGCAGGAGCTGTGAGACGTTGTTGTCCAGGATATCCGCGGAGAGGCTGATCAGGTATTGCATCTGGCGTTGCGTGAAGCTGGATGCCGTACGGACTTGATTCTCGCCGTTGCGGAAAAGCAGGTATTCTACGGGGTGGTATCCGCGAAGGCTCTGCGTCAGGTTTTGGATATCCGATTCCCCGAGAGGGTTGCCACTGGTGAGCAGGGAGTCCATCTGCGTATAATCCGTCGGCCAGGTATCGGTGTTCGGATCATAGTCGTTGGATTCCACGGGCCCGATCAGGAAGCCTTCGCTTTGTTCCCATACCGTCCGGACGTTTTTCCACGCGGTCTGTGCCGCGATCAAATTGTCATCGGTGGGGGAGCCGCTCAGGTTTGTGATGGCTGTATTCAGGGCAGTTGCCGCTTTTACGAGGCTGTCGTATTGGGGAAGTGCCGTCTTGTTGGTAAATTCGTTGATCACGTTCGCTTCGAGCGTCTTAAAATCCACGGCATCCCCGGTGGAGGAGCTGGATTTGTGACAGGCGCTGAAAGCCACGCTGCAGATGAGGAATGCGGAGAACAATATCCTGGAGGAGTGTATCTTTTTCATGTTTTATGATTTAACTGTTGTATTTGCCGGAGAGTTGCAGTTTGATTATGCTTTTATATTGATGATCAGTTGGTCTCTTGTAAGTGTGGTGGTATAGGATTGTAAGGGGTGTTCGGCGGGGCCTTTTGTCACGCGGCCGTCCTTGTCGAACTGGCTGCCGTGCAGTGTGCAACCATACCCGGAACCGGAGGGTGTGAGCTGGTTGTCCTGGTGCGTACACTTTAGCAGCAGCGCTTCATACGAGGCATCCTCTTTTTTGCGGACGGCTATATCGTAATACCAGCCTTTGGGCCGGACGATCTGGAAACCGGAGGAGCCCAAAGCGGTCAGGGGGAGCTGTATCTCACCATTGATGACTTCTGTTTTGAAGACGGGAAATGCCGGGCTGCAGGAGGCGGCGAGCCGCGATAAAAGAAGGCCGGAAGCGGCCAGCAGGCAACCATTGCAGGATGACTTGATAAAGGCTCTACGTTCCATGTGCTGTAATTTTAAAATGAATAGGCGATGCCGAGGCTTAGCAGCTGGTCGTTTTGTGCATAGGGCAGCGCGTTCGGCGGCGGATTGATGACCAATGCCGGGTTTTGAGGGCCTGTATGAACCAGCCGGATATCGGCCTTGATGGCGACATTCGGCAGCGGCAGGTAGCCGATCCCTGCGATGATATGCGTTTGTTTCAGGGTGCCGTCATAGATGCCATCGGGCGCCGCCGGGACGGACGAGTTCATATTTAATATTTCCGCCCTTGCGAAGGTGATGAATTGGCCGGCGCCGGGTTTTCTGTGCAGCCAGTCGTAGCCGAGCTCGGCATAGGCGCCATACATGGCTGTCGCGAGGTTTTTGGCATAGGCCGTATTGACTTTTCCCGCGTCGGGGTAGGATATATAGGTCCCGAGGATTTTTACGGAGACGCCGTCCCGTGCATATTGGACATCTGCTTCCCCGAGATAGAGGGGGGTGCCGAATGCCCCGCTGTTCAACCCGAGGCTATCCGCGCCTCTGGGGCTCAGGCCGACCGTGCCTCCCATATAACCCGAAACCTGGAATTTGATGTTCGGCAGATGGTATTGCGCGGAGGCCGTGATGGCGAGGTTGTTGGCGGTCGCGTCGCTCCCCAGTCCTTCGCCTTCTCCGAGGCCGGTATCATGTTGGAAATTGGCGCTGTTCAGCCCGTTCATGATGGCGATGCTATAGTTCAGGGGCAGGCGATCCAGCGCGCCATAGAAGCCTACGCCGATCTCGCGCCAGGTGGTGGGGATGATCAGCTGTTCCACCATCGGTCTTTCGACACCGTTGAAGTTTACGGGCAGGTGGTTCTCGTTGATGATGCCTATCCGGGGGGTGAACAGACCGGCGATGATATACTGCCGGGGGTTGAGGTTGAACTTCAGGAAGGCCTGTTCCATGGCGATATCGCCTTTGCCGCTGGAGTGTTCGTCGCTGTTGGCGCCGGATACGACGGCATGCTCGACTTCCAATTCGGTGAAGAGGCTTATTTTATCTGAAAAGCTGTGACCGACGAATAGTACGGCCCGGTCCAGGGTGGCGAATGCCTGGTGCTGGTGAAAGTCACGCTGATAAAAGGCGCTCCCATACCCGGAGATCACCGTTTTGGCGGTGGATACATTATTGTGGAGGGAATCTTCGCTGGTGAGTAAGACGAGCCGCTGGGCGGGTGTCAGTTGGGGTGCTAATTGTTGCGCGTCGAGCCGGACTAATCCGGTCAAAAGGATCAAAAGGGAAAAGCCGATTATTTTCATTGCGCAAAGCAAGAACGAATCGGAGGAAATGAGTTACGCAATCGGAAAAACGGGTTGTCAGATCGGGAAAATTTGCCGGCGGATCGGGAGGGAAGATACCGCACGGGGCTGCCAAATGCGCGACAAAGAGGCGTGCGGGCGGGCAAGCAGGTGGAAAAAGTGTTATATTAGAACTGTGTCGGAGATCACCGGTTTATGCGGTTTGCCGGGATATCCAATTTCAATCGCGCTTTTAAAAAATAAAGAAGATGCATGTCAGAAGAATTCCGGGAGAGATAGTATGCGCGGTCGTCTTTTTGGGGTGGCTCGGTCTGTTTCCGGTTACGGGGCGGGCTCAGTCCGTCGCGATATATGTTTCGTCGGCAGCGGGGGACAGGCTGACCCGGAAAAAGGACGGACAGTTCCTGCGGCAGGAGGACTCTACGAAGAACCGTGTGAAGAATGATGTGTCCCGGCTGGACAACGACGTGCCCCGGGATAAGACTGTGGATATTTTGGTCGATGAAGACCTGCGCTACCAGGAGATGGCGGGCTTCGGCGCCACTTTTAACGAGGCGGGTATGATTTGTCTGAATTCGCTTGGACCCAAAGACCGAGATAAGGTGTTGAAGTCCTTGTTCGACACGGTGTCGGGCGCGGGGTTCACGTTGATGAAATTACCGATGGCTGCCTGTGACTTTGCCTCCGCGGGGCCCTGGTATTCTTATGACGATACGCCGGGGGATACTGCCCTGCTGGATTTTAGCATTCGCCGGGACCTCGGACCGGACGGACAGGTAAACTATGTCCGGAATGCGGCCCGGTTCGGGAGATTCCAGATCGAGACGACGATGGACTTTCCTCCGGACTGGATGATGTATGGGCTGAAGGATGGGGAGAAGCATGTCCGGCCCGGTTATTACGGCGTCCTGGCCAGGTATTACTCCAGGTATCTGCAGGCCTATGCGGAACAGGGTATCGGGATCGGCTACCTGAACCCGCTTAACGAAGCGGAAAACAACTGGTTTTCCAATATCAGTTACAAGGAGATCGGAGAGATGGTAAAGGGTTATATCGCTCCCCAGTTGCGGGCGGATGGAGTGAATACAAAGATCCAGTTATGCGAAACGGCGAGCAGACCCGAAGGCATCAGAAAATTACCGGCGGCGATGGACGATCCGGCGGTGAGCAAAGAAGTCCATACGCTCACCGTGCATGGGTATGACTGGAGCAGTTTCCAGACCTTAACGGAGCTTCACCGGAAATACCCCGGCATTCCGATATGGATGACAGAAATATGTTATGCGCTGCCCAACAACGTTCCTCCGGGCGGTCCCACCAAACTGCCCCTATATGAATTTGAAGATGGGGCGTTCTGGGGGAATATGATCCTGAATGACCTGAAGAATGAGGTGTCGGGCTGGATCTATTGGAATATGATACTCGACCAGGATGGGGGGCCGTGGCTGGTCTCGCCGGTGCATGGCGACCCGGCTCAGAATCATCAGCAGCCCGTGGTGATCGTAGACCGGTCCAGCCATCGGGTGTCTTATACCGGTCTTTACTACTACCTGGCCCATTTCAGCCGTTTTATCAGGCCCGGCGCCAGGAGGATCGACTGTTCCGCTTCCGGGGATTCGCCGGAGCTCAATTTTGCGGGATTCAGCAACCCTGACGGAAGCCATGTCCTCAACATCGTCAATACCGGGTCGGGAAGGACCTGCCGGCTACGATGGAAAAACAGGATCCTCTTCCAGGACATCCCGGCCCGTTCCATTGTGACGCTGAGATGGTAAGGTGTAATACGCGACCGGAAATTCATTTTTTTGGTGAGAAATATAAATCCCCGTACATTTGCCGTCCAAATCGCGAAGTAGAGCAGCGGTAGCTCGTCGGGCTCATAACCCGAAGGTCGCAGGTTCGATCCCTGCCTTCGCAACAAGGGCCTCAAAACGGGGCCTTTTTTTATTTTATACCTTTGCGGGGAATTTTAGAACGAATGACACGAGCCAGAGGTAACCGGGCGAAAGTGAAGGTTAGGAACAAGAAGAGGCAAGGAACGATGCCTCGACGAAGTTCGGCATTCGACAATTGGAAAGACATTTAGAACGAATGAAAGTCGGATTTGTAAGCATATTTGGAAAGCCCAATGCGGGAAAGAGTACGTTGCTGAACGCCCTCATGGGGGAGAAACTGGCGATCGTTTCCCCTAAGGTGCAGACTACGCGGCACCGGATCAAGGGGATACTGACCGAAAAGGAGTACCAGGTGATCTTCTCCGACACCCCGGGTATTATCGAACCGAGATATAAACTGCATGAAAAGATGATGCAGGCCGTGAGAAACTCGCTGGAGGACGCGGACCTCGCTTTGTTGCTGGTGGATATCAACGACGACGTCGAGGAGAATGACAGGATTTTTACCGCCTTGCATCTGAAGTCTCCGGCTATCCTGGTGCTTAATAAGACGGACAAGGCATCGGCGGAGAAGACCGCGCAGGCCGTAGAATTCTTTAAAAATAAGCCTTATAGTCTGAAAGTCATCACGTTGTCTGCTCTGCGGAAGGAGAATGTCGATGGTTTGCTGAAGGCCGTCCTGGAACAACTGCCAGAAGGCGAACCCTTTTATGAGGGGGACGACCTGACGGATCTGCCGACCAAATTCTTTGTCGGAGAGATGATCCGGGAAAAGATCTTCCTCCTGTACGGGGACGAGATCCCCTACCACGCTACGGTGCTTGTGCAGGAGTTTACGGAGAAAACGAGCCTGATCAAGATCAGGGCCGATATCGTAGTACAGCGGGAAACCCAGAAAGGAATCATCCTGGGAGAGGGCGGGAAGATGATCAGGACCCTGGGAACGGAAGCCCGGAAGGATATGGAAGCCTTCCTCGACCGGAAAGTATTCCTGGAGCTGTTTGTGAAGGTGAGGCCGAAATGGAGGGATAGCGAAATATACCTGAAAGAGTACGGGTATTGATGGTGAGTAGTGAGTAGTGAGTAGTGAGTGGTGAGTGGTGAGTAGTGAGTGGTGAGTAGTGAGTGGTGAGTGGTGAGTAGTGAGTGGTGAGTAGTGAGTAGTGAGTAGTCAGTGATGAGCAGTTGAATGTTTATATTTAAAAATGAATTATGAGCGGATTTACGGTAGCCATTGTCGGAAGACCCAATGTCGGCAAGAGCACATTCTTCAACCGTTTGCTGGAACAGCGGAAAGCCATCGTGGATGATGAGAGCGGTGTGACCCGGGACAGGCAGTACGGGGTTGCGGACTGGAATGGCAAGACTTTTAACCTGATCGACACCGGGGGATTTGTACCCGATAGCGACGATATCTTCGAGATCGAGATCAAAAAGCAGGTGTTGATAGCCCTGGAGGAAGCGAATGCCCTGGTGTTCATGACGGATGTCGCTTCGGGCATCACGACCCTGGATGAGGCTATGGCCGATGTTCTGCGCCGGTCGACGAAGCCCGTCTTTCTGGCCGTGAACAAGGTCGATAATAATGAGAGGCTCCTGGATGCTTCGGAGTTCTATAGTCTGGGTTTCGACGAAATTTTCTTTCTCTCTTCCATGTCCGGCAGTGGTACCGGCGAATTGCTGGATGCCATTACGGCCCTGATTGCTACCGATATCCCCGAAACGGAAGATTCCGTCATTCCGAAATTTGCGATTATCGGCCAACCCAACGTGGGCAAGTCCTCGCTGCTGAATGCACTGATCGGGCAGGAGAGAACGATCGTAAGTGAGATTGCCGGTACTACAAGGGATACTATTCATACGCACTATAATCTCTTTCAGAAGGAATTCATCCTGATCGATACGGCGGGAATCCGACGGAAGACAAAGGTGCACGAAGACCTGGAGTTTTATTCCGTGATCCGGGCGATCCGGGCCATGGATGAGGCGGATGTATGCCTGCTGGTGCTCGATGCCTCCAAGGGGATCACGGCGCAGGACCTGAATATCTTCAGCCTGGCCGTAAAAAAGGGCAAGGGGGTGGTGGTGCTGGTCAACAAATGGGACCTGGTGGCCAAGGAGACGAATACGGCCAAAGACTACGAGAAGGATCTGAAAAAGAGGTTGGCGCCTTTTACGGATGTACCGATCCTTTTTATTTCCGTTACGGAGAAGATGCGTATTTTCAAGGCGATCGAACTGGCCCTGGAGGTCTATGAGAATAAACAACGCAAGGTGTCCACGTCCCAGTTGAACGAGGTAATGCTGAAAGCGGTGGAATCCTATCATGCGCCGGTTGTGAGGGGGCATGCGCTGAAAATCAAATATATCACGCAGCTTCCGACGCAGGTGCCTTCCTTTGCATTTTTCTGCAACTACCCGGACGAGGTCAAACAGCCCTATAAAAACTATCTGGAAAACCAGTTGCGCGCCAATTTCAATTTCAAAGGGGTGCCGATCCGCCTGTTTTTCCGCAAGAAATAGGCAGGGGACGCCGGAAGGGGAGATGGTGAATGCAGGGGTGGGGCGTTTCAGATAGTACTTTGAGTTTGTAGACTAAGTGTGCAAAAAAGTTTGCATATCTGAAAAAACGGACTACTTTTGCACGCAACCAACATTCTAAAAGAAATTTTCATGAAAAAATTACTCGTTGTTTTAGCTGTTGCCGGCGCAATGACTGCCTGCAACAACAGCACTGAACCTTCCGGTTCCGCTGATTCTACCGTTAAAGCCGCTGTTGACAGCGCTAAAGCGATCGTTGACACTGCTACCAAGAAAGCAGATTCGACCGTCAAAGCTGCCGTTGATACCGCTAAGGCCAAAGTTGGCGCAGCTGTAGATAGCGCTAAGGCGAAGTTGAAGAAGTAACCCTTTTTTCGAAGTTGATACTACTTCTTGCAAGAAGCTACCCCTCCGGAACGGAGGGGTTTTTTATTTGGTCCGGGCTGTGTTCCACATCGCCAGGATCTCTTCCACTTCCAGGGTATAGGTCCGGCAGGCTTCCCTCTCCTGTTTTATGAAATTATTGTCTTTGAGCGCACCCAGGACGGTCTCCATTTCTTCGGGGACGGAATAGGGCATCCGGCGGAAGGGATTCCGGTAATCCTTTTCCCGTGATTCATAGATGTTTTTTACGAGCCACTCGCGCGTGCGGATGCTCTTCCGGAAAAGATCGCTGAAGACCGGTTGCGTTGCCTTTTTCAGGTCTATACCGTATACCTGCCGGAAAGCGGCCAGGGCGTGTGCCAGCTTGTCGGCGGGGTATTGTGCGCCTTGTGTGGAGTAAAACTGGTGGACCGAGGCCCAACTGCGGATCCTGCCACTGTGGATGCCGAGGATCAGCTTTTTCAGGCTTGTCTCCGTTATGAGCTGGCCGCCAATGTTCCGCCATCCGGTCCGGGAAACCCTTGTTGGAAGCTCCTCCCGGAATTTGTCGAAGCTTTTGCGAAGATAGGCATGGGGGGCAGGGGCGGTAGCGGGGACAGCGGACACGGATTTCGATGGGCTTGAGGCATTTTTTGAGAGAGCGGAGCCGTTCCGGGAAGGCTCTATTGCATTTTTCAACTGGGTGACGGTATAGAAAGCGATCAACTCCCGGAAGATGTGATAAGCCTGGTAGACCTTGACGAGGCGCGTCTTTCGCTCATCATTTTCAAACCCATCGGCAAATATGTCCAGCGAGTCGACTACCGATTGGGGGCCCTGCAGGAGTTTTTTGCCGATTGCGATGAGATCCGGGTCATTCCCCGCGACCGGCTTCTGTTTTCCGTGAGATGGCTCTCGTTTTCCTGCGGATGGTTCTCCTTTTCCCGCGGATGGTTCTCGTTTTCCCGCCGGGTATTTGTAGGTTGCCGCCGAGAGTTTCTGTTTTGCCGCAGCGGCTGCGTTGTCGGCTGCCGGTTGTGTCTGCAACCAGGCTTTCCCGGTAAAGCGTTCGAAAAGGGTGAGGGCGGCGATCATCTCGTCGATGCTGTCGGGGGCGAGGAAATCGGTTTCCAGCAGCTGGGTCTTGTCCGTTCTTTTATCCCTGTCGCGGTACTTCCAGGCATTGCGGGAGAGGGCGTACATATTGTACAGAAACCAATAGGCGGGCATGATGACCAGTTCGTTGTTGTGCACATCATTGCTGACCAGGGAAAAGGGGATGGGGATGTCCAGTTCGGCGGGGTAATCGCCCTTTGCGAGGATCGTGAAGCAGGCAAAACGGGAATTGTGTTTGAGGCTTACGCAGAGACCGGGCCAGAAGCCACGACCGGCTATGATTTCTCCGTCGGGGCTCCTGGAATTATGGTTGGATCCGACGGTGGCGCCAGCGGCCATATTGCTTTGGCCCATGACCAGGGATGCGCAGAGGAATGAATTATTATGGTGCTGCTCGTGCGACGGGAAGATCAGGGAATTCAGCACTTCGCAGCAGGAGATGGTGGAGTTCTCGCCCAGATAGGAGTTGATCAGCCGGGCTCCGTATTTCAGTTGCGAGTGGGAGGCCAGGACAAAACGGACTGCTTTTACGCCATAGAAGATCCTGCATCCAAAGCCTATGATCCCGTTTACGAGTTCGCATCCTTCCCCGATCTGGGATTTTGCTTCGGGAGAGGAATTGATGGTCAGGTTTTTGAGTTTGTTGGCGCCTTTCAGGTAGGCATCGCTGCCGATCAGGGTGTCTTTGATGATTTTGCAGTTCTTGATGACGCTGCGATCGCCTATGATGCCATAGTATCCCCTGCGGTTGTCGAACTGTTTCTCTGTGAACTGACGGAATTTATCCTGCAGGATGCTGTCTTCGCGGAACCGGCTCCAGAGCCAGGCGTCTCCGGCCAGCATTCCGTCAAAAGGGATGACGCTGCGTCCTCCGTTCTCATTGCAGATCTCCAGATGAATACGTCTTGTTTCCGGTTCACCTTGTTTCAGGATGCCATTCCCGAATTTCGCGTTGTCGGTTGTCGCGAGTTCATTGACGTTGACGACCATGACATCGTTTCCGATGATATAGTGGGACAGATAGTTCACATTGTCCACCACGAGGTTATCGCCGAGGTCGCAGCTGATGATCGTACTGTTGTAGAGACCGACGGGCCGCCGGAGGTTATGGAATTCCAGGTACCAGGGTTCGAGTTTGCCGATCCGCACGAGCCCGAAGAACTTACAGTTTTGAACCAGTTCGGGGGTGAAGGCGTCGGTGACGAGGAGGTCGTTCCAGTTGGCTGATGTATTCCTGTTGCGCACCAGGACTTCTATTTCATAAGCGGAGAGCTGGCGGTAGCGGACGCCGGTGTCTTTTGACCGGCTGCTAATATCTTTAATCCGGCTGCGTTGGAGGTCCCGCAGGTAGTATTCGTCCCGGCCTTTTGGCAGGTATCGGGCCTCTATGAACTGGTATCCCAAGGTTTCGACCGGGCTTTTTCTGATTTCGTTCATGGGAAAGATTTTGAGTAAGTTATTTTTCCGGATGATCAGGTTCTGCCATATTTTATTCGACCGTCACGCTTTTTGCCAGGTTGCGGGGTTTGTCGACGTCGCAACCTTTCGCGATACCTATGTGATAGGCCAGGAGCTGGAGCGGGATGGTGTTCAGGATCGGGGCGAGGAGTTCATCTGTCTCGGGAACGACGATACAGTCGTCGGACATATTCGCGATCGTTTGATCGCCTTCGCTGATGACGGCGATCACGAGGCCCTTTCTGGCTTTGATCTCCTGGATGTTGCTGACGATCTTATGGTAGCAGGAATCTTTTGTCGCGACGAAGATGACGGGGAGGGTGTCGTCGACGAGGGCGATCGGCCCGTGTTTCATCTCCGCCGCGGGGTATCCTTCCGCGTGTATATAGGAGATCTCTTTTAGTTTCAGGGCGCCCTCCAGGGCTACCGGAAAGTTATAGCCGCGTCCCAGATAGAGTGCATCTTTGGCGTCTTTGTATTTTATTGCGAGATCGCGGATAGAATCGTTTAGCAACAGGGTCTCCCGCGCCTTTTGCGGGATCTTGTGCAGTTCGTCGAGCAACCCCCTGTAACGTGTATTGGAGATACTCCCTTTTTCGTGGGCGATCTTCAACGCGATCACGGTCAGGATCGCTAACTGGGCCGTAAAGGCCTTTGTGCTGGCGACGCCTATTTCGGGGCCTGCGTGGGTGTAGGCGCCGGCATGTGAGATGCGGGAAATGGAAGAGCCCACTGCGTTGATGACGCCGAATATAAAGGCTCCTTGTTCTTTGGCTTTCCCGATGGCGACGATGGTGTCGGCCGTTTCCCCGCTTTGTGAAATCGCGATGATGACGTCACCTTTGTTGATGACCGGGTTGCGATAGCGGAACTCCGAGGCGTACTCTACTTCTACGGGTATGCGGCATAGTTCTTCGATGATATATTCCGCGATCAGTCCCGCGTGCCAGCTGGTGCCGCAGGCGACGATCACGATCCGGGAAGCGTTTTTCAACTGCCCGATATGATTTTCCACGCCTGCCATGGTGAGCGTGCCTTTTTGTGAATCCAACCGTCCGCGTAGGCAATCGAAGAGCGTGTCGGGTTGTTCGAAGATCTCTTTCAGCATGAAATGTTCATAGCCTCCTTTTTCGATCGCCGCCAGCTCCAGGTCCAGTCGCTGTACAAAAGGGGTGAGGGTCTCGTTTCCCAGGTTTTTCAGCACCAGTTCACCGGCCTTGATGATGACCAGTTCATGATCATTCACATAGATCACTTCGCGTGTATATTCTACGATGGGGGAGGCGTCCGAAGCCAGAAAATGTTCGGTTTTCCCGTGTTCGTCCTTCCCGATGCCGATTACGAGCGGGCTGCCTTTTCGGGCGGCAATCAACATATCGGGCTGGTCTTCGTCCATCAGGATCAGCACATAGGCGCCGGTGACCCTTTTCAGGGCGATGCGGAGGGCTTCTTCCAGGCCGCATCCGTTATTTTGGCGGATGTCTTCGATAAAATTCAGGAGCACTTCGGTATCGGTGTCGCTCGTGAAAGTATAGCCCTTGTGTACAAGTTCGCTTTTGAGCTGTGTATAGTTTTCGATGATCCCATTGTGGATCATAGCGAGTTTTCCATCGGCCGAGCGGTGAGGGTGCGCATTGCGGTCGCTGGGCTCCCCGTGAGTGGCCCACCGGGTATGACCCATGGCGACCTGTGCGTGGAGATTCCGGCCAGCGAGTGTCTCTTCGAGGTCCGCGACCTTGCCTTTTTTCTTATAAATGGTGAGGTGCTGGTTCAGCAGGGCGATGCCGGCGCTGTCATATCCCCGGTATTCGAGGCGTTTTAGTCCTTTCAGGACGATGGGGGAGGCTTCACGGGATCCGATATAGGCAACAATTCCGCACATAGGATAATGGTTTTTAATAAATCGAATACAATATTATAAAAAAATATCATTCGATGGGGCTGAATCGGGTTAACATTCGATTATTGAGGACTAAAAAGGCCCCAAAGTTTATAAGCCCGGTCTTTCTGGCGTGAGATTTCCTGCCGGTGAGATGATGGGTGCCACCGGAAGATGATAGGTGCTACCGGGAAATATGATGGTTCTGCCCGAAGATGATGCGTGTTACCGGGAAAGATGATGCGTACTGCCGGGAGGGGAGCATCGGTGTCGCGGGGAAGATCATGGATGATATAATAAAAAAGCCGTTCCCGGGGAGCGGCTTTTTTTACGTCAATAAATCCTTTGTGCTTTGTGTCTGCAGCTCTTTCTTTGTGTCTGCAACTTTTTCAGTCGGTCTTAGCTGATTTTTTTCCAATATCCTTCTATCCAAATCTGACCATTCGGGGTCTGTTTCCAGTGAGCTTCTACCCAAACCCTTTGACCTGAACTGCGGGAATTCGAATAATTGGAATTGTAGTAGTTAGTACCCGGTCTGTTGGAAAGCGAATCCGGGTTGCTATTGTTGTTGTTATTGTTGTTGTTATTCTTGTAATTGTTGTTATTATTATAATTCCTGTTATCGTTGTAGTTATTGCCGCGGTTGTCAGGGGTCGGGTTCTCCTGGTAAGGATCATAGGAGGAGCCTCTCTTATCGGGAGGCGGAGCCGGATCCTGATCATCCTCGTAATAATCCTGGTTGCCAGGGGGATAAGCATAGGGATCGCCGTAATAGGGAGAGTAGGGATAACCATAAGCATAAGGATACCCGTAGTAATAGGGATTATAATAGCCGCCCCATCCCAGGCCGAGGCCTAAGCCAAAACCCCATCCATAGGGCCAGCCGTAATAGCCTCCCCAACCCCAGCGTCCGCCGTAATAACCCCCGCCATAGTAGCCGCGTCCTCCATAGTAGCCACGTCCGCCGCCATAGTAGCCTCCATGCGAGCCTCCATATGCGCGTACGCCGCCTCCGACCCGGGCGCCGCCGTATCCACGGATGCCGACGCTTCCTCTCGAAATGCCGCCACCGCCACCTCTTGAGATGCCCCCTCCTCCACGAAATCCGCCTCCTCCTCCACGAAATCCGCCGCCGCCTCCGCGTCCGCCGCCGCCACGTTGAGCAAAACTGCTGAAGAATAAGAATAAGAGTGCGGGAAGGATGATTACAAACTTTTTCATAATCTTATATTTTTTACGCCACTTAAATTTACTAAATAAATTGACGGTTAGCAGCAAAGAGCTCCCTCATTAGGACTCTTTAACAATTCTTTCCGGGGTGCAGGGCTTTCAAACTGAGGGATGCATGGCTTTCGTTCCCGGAACGAATCAGCGTTTGACCGTGTATTTATTAAAAGGTTTAACCGGCTCGTCAAGAAGCTGCCCGGGGTTGACTGAGACGGGGTTGACGGAGACGGGGTTGACGGAGACGGGGTTGACTGGGAGAACCAGGCTGCCCGGAGGTGCCCGGATATTTTTGCGGGATTTTGCCGTTCAGGAGTGGGGTCATTTTTTGCCATTCAGGGGCGGACCCGATTTTGCCGTTCAGGGGTGGACCTGCCTACATCATTCCCTGGAGGATGAGGGTCGCAACGGTAAAATAGATCACCAGACCCGTCACGTCGACGAGGGTGGCGACAAAGGGGGCGGAAGATACCGCAGGATCGGCGCCCAGCCTTTTCAGGATGATCGGGAGCATGGATCCGGCCAGGGTTCCCCAGAGGACGACACCGATCAACGACAAGCCTACCGTAAAACCGATCAGCATCCATTGGGGGCCGTAAAGGTCGCGGATGATACCATGCTGCATGATCAGGTGCCAGATAAATATCCTGAAGAAGCCTATGGTTCCGAGGATGGAACCGAGGATAAGACCGGAGAGGACTTCCCGCCGGATTACGCGCCACCAGTCGGCAATGGTAATCTCCCCGATGGCCATGGCCTGTATGATCAGCGTAGACGCCTGCGAGCCGCTATTGCCTCCGCTGGACATGATCAGCGGAACGAAGATGGACAAGACCACTTTTTTTGCGATTTCGTCGGCATAGAAGCTCATGGCGGTGGCCGTCAGCATTTCGCTCAGGAACAGGATGATGAGCCAGCCCACCCTTTTCTTGATGAGCTTGAAAAACGGGATTTCGAGGTAGGGTTCATTCAACGCCTCCGTACCCCCGATCTTTTGGACGTCTTCTGTAAATTCTTCCTGGGCTACCCAGAGGATGTCGTCGATGGTCACGATGCCCATCATGATATTGTGGCTGTCCAGTACGGGGAGTGCGACGCGATTGTTCATTTTGAAGGCCTGGCTGGCGGTCTCCTGGTCGTCATCCACGTGGAGGGCTATATAGCGGTTGTCGATGACGTCCTCTATCCTTTTATCGGGATTGGCCAGGATGATCTCCCGGATGCGTATATCGTCTATAAAGACCCCCTTGTCATCCACGACATAGATCACGTCGATGGTTTCGCTGTCTTTGCCTACTTCGCGGATATGCCGGATGACTTCCCGGACGGTCCAATCCTTTTGTACCGCGATATAATCCGGGGTCATCAGCCGTCCGACGCTATCTTCGGGGTAGCCCAGGAGCGAGAGGGTGATCTTTCTTTCTTCGGGGTCGAGGGTTTTGATCAGTTCCTTGACCACTTCGCCGGGCAGTTCTTCCAGGAAGGAGGTCCGGTCATCCGCGGACAATTCGTTTAGCAATTCCGCGGTCTTGAAGGGAGGTAATTCCTGGATGATCCGCTTCTGGGTCGGGAAATCCAGTATCTTGAAGGTACTCGATGCACGGTGAACGCTCATATTGGCGATGATCCGGTCTTCGTAGTCGGGATATTCGCTGATCAATTCGGCAACATCGCTGATATTCTGGCTATCCAGAAACTCGCGGATCTGCAACGGGTCTTCCGACTGGATAATCTCCAGGAAGCGCTGCTCTGGCGTCGGGACTTCAAATTCTACAGACATGGGCCAAACCTACATTAAAATTCTCAATGGAGATCACTATCTTGGCTAGTTAAATTTTGAATGCTCATGATCTTACCATGCCTGATCATTGCGCCCTCCGGTAACCGGGGAAGAGGCGTCTATACCACGGAGGACCTGGCGAAGGGCACTCTGATAGAAGTAGCGCCCGTCATCGTAATGGGTAAGGACGATCGCAGGCTGCTGGACCAGACGCTCCTGCACGATTACATTTTTGAATGGGGCGGCGACCGGCAGCAATGTTGTATGGCGCTGGGCTACGTCCCGGTGTATAATCATTCCTACCAATCCAATTGTGAGTACGAGATGGACTATGAGCAGGCCTTGATTTCCATCAAAACGGTCCGGTTTGTTGCTGCCGGCGACGAGTTGTTTATCAACTATAACGGGGACTGGAATAATAAGACCCCGGTTTGGTTCGATGCCACCGACGTATTATAGTTTAGTGCCTGGACCGGCTTAGAACGGGCGAATATTTCAGCGAGAAATAGAGGCCAAAGCTATTCATCTGTACGTTGCCGATGCCTACTCCGTTCAAGGGGATCTTGAGGTAAGGTTCCATTTGGAGGGAGAAGGTCTTGCTGATCGGTTTCTCGATCCCGAAGGAAAGGTTCAGGGAGGAGAACCAGTAGCTGTCATGGTCATCCTGTTTCTCGGGGGCCCGTCTGTTCATGCCGAAATTCTCGTAAAAGTAGAGGCAGTTTTCATTTCCCTCCAGGTAAGAGGAGAGACCCGTGCTCACGTATACGATGCTGTTGTCGGGCAATTTGAAATCATACCTGAGATTCAGGGGAATCTCCATTAAGTCCATGCTGCCCTGGACATAATGCAGTTGGACCAGATTGTTGTTGTTGAACCAGGATCCGGGGGGCAGGTGAAAATCGCTGGCGGGGGCGGTATAGTTCTTCCGGGTCCATAAAAGACCGGTATTGACGGACAAGCCTTTAAACACAGAGTAGCCCAGGGTCACTCCGAGGCTATGGCCCGGTTTGTCTCCTCCAAAGGATTTGACGGTGGTAAAGTCGGGTCCATATAACAACCCGATCTGTAAGGGGTTCCGGATCTGCAGGGAATGACCGTTCTTTTTGGCGCTTTCGGCGAGCGCCTTTTTTGCAGCCGCCTGATTTGCGGCCATATTCGCTGCCATCACGTTGAGCGCCGAATCGTAGATGAACGGTCTGGGGTGGCTTGACGGCAAGGAAGGTCTTATCCGGGAATAGGGATTGCCGGCCACCTGATTTTCCTCCGCCAGGCCGGGTTTTGTGCTGTTGCCGGGATTTCCGTCCTGGCTTTCCGCCTGCTCCACGAATGTGTCGCGGGGAGATTTATCGTTTGAGCGCCCGTTTTGCTTGTGCTTGTTGCGTGAGCGGCTGTTCTGTTTTGAGCGGAGTGACCGGGTGATGTTCCTCTCAGGATAGACGGTATTTCCGGCATAGGATTGATTGCCTGCTCCGGCTTCAATTCCGGGGCCTGAATTGGCTCCTGCACGGGTATTATTGCCGGAACCGGGGTTATTTGCCGCGCGGTTTCCACTTCCGGAGCCGGGTTTGCGTCCGGTAAGGTCTTTAATTCCGGAATAGGGAGCATTGGCCGCCGGGCTGGATTTCCCGGCAGGGCCTGCCTTCCCGGAAAGGGTATTCTCTCGGGTGCGGGCTATGTTCCCTAACGAATGGGGCTCATCCCTTGACGGGATGCCGTTCATGTGGGGGCCTTTTCCGGTTGCACCCTTTTTTGCCCTAGCATTTGCGGTAGCGTTTTCAGTAGTAGAGTTATTTCCAGGGATTTCAATTTTTGGTGATAGATCGTTTTTCGGGGTGTGGTCATCCGCTGACGGAGGGGTGGCAGCGGAGGGCATGGCCCTTATCACTGCGCCCGGTGGACTGCTGTTGGCGGGTCCTGCCAGGGAGGCGGTGTCGGTCTGTCTGCTGGCCGAAGGCTTCTGCCTGGCTCCCTGTTTGAACACGAAATAACTGACCCCCACCAATAGCACGACGATCGGGGTGTAGAGGAAAGGTATCCGGCGGTAGCCCCGGAATAAAGAGGGGTGCGACCTTCCCAGATCTTTGGTTAGCTGATATTCGAGTTTCTCCCAGGACCCGGGACTATGCTCCAACCCCGGATCGTACTGCTCGGCCGCTTTTTGGCTGAGCTGGTCCAACTCTTTATCGGAAAGTTGCAACATAAAGGTTTTTGGTCGTTTTTGCAGTTAGGATCTTTCTCAGGTTTTCTCTGGCCTTCGATAAATTCGATTTTGAGGAGCCCACTGAGATCCCCAATGTTTTGGCTATTTCTTCATGCGAGAGCCCTTCTATAATAAACAGGTTAAAAACGGTGCGGTAGGCTGGCGACAGTTGCCGGATGGCATCGATGATTTCCTTGTAGGACAGAATATCGATGCCATTCTCCTGCCGGTCTGCAATCTCTTCTGTATCTTCTGTCAGCACCTGGCCGTTTATATAAGACGCATTTTTTCGATAGTAGTCGATGCAGGTATTGACAAGGATCCTTTTAAACCAGCCTTTCAACGAGGCTGTGATATCTGCATGCCTGGTCTCTTCAAATTGATGGATGTTCTTAAATAGTTTCATGAAACCTTCGTTCATCATTTCTTCGACTTGTTCGAGATTGTTCTGATAACGATAACATATTTTCATGGCGTAGTCCCTGAGCATATAATATAGCTCTTTCTGACTGGCGCGGTCATTGGACCGGCAGCCGTCTATCAAAGCACTTATTTGCGTATTGCCCGGGATCAAATTGAAGGTCCGTTTTGTATAGGTTATAATATGCGCAAACTACCTTCACACTGCCGAACTGTACGCAAACGATTTGTTAATGGTTGCCTTTTCCGGATAAATAGGC
>JARLGZ010000123.1 GCA_031292515.1 Puia sp.
AATTCCGCATGTCAGGATCAGAAACGAAACTCGCCAAGTAGCGATAACTCGCTCCGACAGTATATAGCCGAGTTTCAACCCGCAATAAAAAATATCATCCACATTCAACGTAGTCTTTTCGGATGGATGAACAGCTTCTTGTGCAGAAGATCATGTCCACCATGCGGGCAGTCACAGTGGCCTCGCACACACTGGGACCGAAGCTATGCGATGTGAAAATGCCGGTCCCGGGAGCAGACGAGGTGCTGGTGCGGGTGGAGTGTGCCCCGGCCACCACCTTCGAGCGGCTTCAATGTTTCACCAAGGTATTCACGCCGCCACTCGTGCTGGGCGTGCAGGCTTCCGGCACGATTGTCTCCGCAGGGGAAGGAGTGCCGGCAGGTGCGGTCAACAAGAAGGTTGTGGTATTCCGGTATGTTGATCCGGGGAAGATCGTCGAACCCGGCTGGAAGGGGTTCTGGTGTCAATATGTTGTGATGAAGTATGAGGATGTCTACGTGTATTCGCAACAGATCCCGCACTCTCAGGCTTGCCTGATGTACGGCGCACCGCTGACCGCGCTGGGACTTTTCCGCGACCTGGTCCCCAAGCCGGGCCTCGGCGTGCTGCTAAGTCCAGGCGCATCCACCATCTCGAAGATTCTCATGCGTCTTCTGCGGCGGATCGGTGTCCCCGTGGTAAGTCTCGTGCGAAGCCAGACTTCGGTCGATGTTCTCCTGAGGCTGGGCCAGACTGCTGCGAACATTATCCGGCTCGGCGACCCCGAGATTGAAAAATCGGTGCAGACAGCTACGAAGGACATCAGACGCTGGGTGCTGGTGGATGCAGTGGGTCACGATAGTATTGTGAAGGTTTTCCGCGCGATGCCCGAAGGTGCGGAGTACATCCTTTACGGGGCGCTTGGTGGGGTCGAGAGCATAAGCATCAATCCGGAGGTTCTTGTTCGAGACCGGAAAAGCATTAGAGGATACTATCTGTCGTACGGACCAGAGGGAGCGAAGAAGGGGATAAGATCGGACCTGGATGTGGTAGACAAAGACCTGAAGGCGGGCGGGGAGATATTCGGGACGCCGGTGGTCAAGGAATATCCAATGGGGGACTTCATGAAGGCTATCGAAGAGCAGCCTGCAATAGCTTCGCGCGGGAGAGGTGTACTGTACTAAAAATTGCATTCTGTAATAGCGGGATGCCAAACGGCAGTAATGTTTCACGCTTGATAGCGTGTTTCGTTTATCACTTCCTTTGAGGGGGATGCATGAGAGGGTTTTGGGGTTTTGGGGTTTTGGGGTTTTGGGGTTTTGGGG
>JARLGZ010000124.1 GCA_031292515.1 Puia sp.
ACCATCCGGTTGGCTAGCTGAGCATAGTAGTTCGGACAATTCCATAACCTGTAAGACATCTCCCTTTTCCAAGCCCGCGCAAGCATCGTCCAGCATCGCAATACAGTAAGGGCAAGCGGTGACTAAGATGTCCGCTTTTTTATCCACTGCATCGTTAATCCGCAGTTCGCCGAAACGTTCTCCAAAAGGTACTTCTGCCCATACTCGACCGCCGCCACCACCGCAACAAAGACTCTTGTTCTTAGTACGCTCCAATTCGACTAGTTCGACACCTGGAACCGCCTGCAGAAGTTCTCTTTGTGGATCGTAGACTCCATTATGCCGTCCCAAGTAGCAAGGATCATGAAACGTCACTTTTTTTGCTAGTTCCTCGGAGAAGGTAAGCTTTCCTTCTTTTAAGAGATCGCCCAATAGATCAGCATAATGCATGACTTCGTATTCTCCACCCAGTTCTGGATAATCCTTTTTAAAGGCAAACAGGCAATGAGGGGAGGTCGTTATAATCTTCTTTACGCCTTTTCCGTTAAACAATTTTATATTAGATTCGGCGAGTTTTGTGAACAGCGCCTCATCTCCGATTTTGCGTATGGTTTCTCCGCAGCAATTCTCTTCTGCCGTCAATACACCAAAACTTACTCCTGCCTTCTGCAACAGTTTCACGACGCTTTTGGCAATTTTCTTGCTTCGTGTATCGTAATTGGAGGTACAGCAGACATAAAGCAGATACTCGGTATCCTCTGTGAAAGCCGGTATATTAAGGCCTTCCTGCCATTCAGCACGTTTTTCCTGCGGCCCGGCCCACGGATTGCCGTTGGCGTGCAGACTTCCTGCGATCGGACGCAAGGTCGCTGGTAAAAATCCGGCTGCAACCGTCGTGTTGCGCATCGATTTTACGTTATCGATGATTTCTACTTTTCGGGGACAGTTCACCAGACACATTCCACAGGTAACGCAGGCAAAAAGTATATTTTCTCCCTCGAAACCCTCCAAACCAAGTTGGCCTAAACGTTGCATCTTACGAATGTTAAATGCTTCGCTGATCTCCCCAGTAACCTGCCTCCAAGGACAAAGATTGGTACATAGACCGCATTGCATACACCAACTAAGCGTCTCAGCCCCCGAAGAAACTATATAATCTCTCATATCCAGAGATACTTCTTTTACTTCATCCATATTCATGCTCCTTTACTTTAGATGGGGACATTCCTCCCCACCCGGAGTCTGATCTCATTTATCGGGGGACATTCCTCCGACCTAAGATTATTCCGATCGGGGACATTCCTCCTACTCCAAAGCGTTACTAGATTTAGGAGGTGTGTCCCCATTCCTATACGGTGTGTCCCCATTCCTTAGCGAGCGACTTACATCCCTTTGTAGGGGTTGGGTCCCAGTTCTTCCAGTCTCTCAGCAAAGCCGTCCAAGATAGC
The DNA here is from genome assembly GCA_031292515.1 of Puia sp. Taxonomy (GTDB): domain Bacteria; phylum Bacteroidota; class Bacteroidia; order Chitinophagales; family Chitinophagaceae; genus Puia. The sequence goes on from JARLGZ010000124.1 coordinate 1,428, forward strand.
CGGTATCTTGTCATAGTCCATGATGGAGATCTGCTCCATCCGTACCCGGTCAGATTCGAGGTCCAGCCTGTTTAATGTTTCCGCTACTTTCGATAGCCTGATATCGGCTAGTTCACTACCTTTTATAAAGTGGCATTGATAGTCGTCACCATGTTTGCATCCTAGCAGTAGTATTCCATCAATACCCTGCGATAATGTATCCGCAATCCACACTAAGCTCATTGAGCCCAAGCATCTTACCGGGATAACTCGCACCCAGGCATTGTAATTCAGATGGTTTATCCCTGCCATATCCAACGCTGGGTAGGCATCGTTTTCACAAGCAAAAATGACTATTCTTGGTTTTTCCTCATCTTCTTCGGGCACTTCGATGGCTTTAATCATGTTGCCGATCATCGGTACGGAATAGTTCTTAAACGAAATAATCCGTTCAGGACAAGCACCCATACAGATTCCACATCTACGGCAACGCGTAGGATTCGGCAGTGGATTGAATTTCTCATCTTCGTTTATCGCACCAAACGGACATTCTACTGTACATCGTTTGCACTGCGTACATCTCGACATAGCGAAATCCGGAAATGATAGATCCCCTACCCTTGGGTGCACTGCTGATCCCAGAGCACTCAATTCTATACATTGAATGGCCTTCATGGCCGCTCCTGTTGCATCTTCGATGCTGGACACTTCGTCCATCGTCGCTCTTACGCTACCTGCCGCATAAATGCCTGTACGTCGTGTTTCGTACGGGAAGCAGATGAAATGAGAATCCGCAAAACCATATTTCAACGTCGGCATCTCCGGTCCCTGCCGATAAGCCAAGTTTAAAAGATTCGATTTGAGAATCGCTTCTCCATCGGCTTCTACTTCCGGTTCGCCAGCTTCACATTCAATTTTCAAGACCAAGCTCTCTCCTACAGCAGTGGTGGGCACCATTCCTGTAGCCAAAACTACCATATCTACGCCCTCTGTGCTAATTCCTGATCCCGTCAGAACATCCGTTGCTTCAATGATTAAGTTCTTTTCGCCATCTTCTTTGATACCCGTGATTTCCCCTCTGACGAAAATTCCTCCATCTTTCTGCACTTTTTGGTAGAGACGTTCATATTGACCGGGCGTCCGTATATCTTTATGGAATACATAGACCGCCGCTTCTGGATTCTGTTCCTTCAAGTACGTTGCCTGTTTCAAAGACTCCACACAACAAACTGATGAACAATAAGGTAAATGTTCCGGATCCCTTGACCCTGCACACTGTATAAACGCTATACTCTGTACTTCTTTGCCGTCAGGACGCACGATTTTGCCCTTTTTAGCCAGTTCTTCCATTTGTAACCCAGTAATGACATTTTCGTACTTGCCATAGCCAAGGTGTTCTAGCTTGGTTGCATCATAAGGTACGGCTCCGGTCGCCAGAATAACCGATCCGATTCGTTCTGTTATAATATTTCCGTCTTGGCTAATGCTAACATCAAACATCCCTGGAGCGCCCGCGATTTCTTTGATTTCTGCTCCCACGTAGACTTTGACATCCGGGTGAGCTTCAACTTCTTTAATCCGATCCGCGATATCAACCTCTTCTAACTCAGTATAAGGTGCCTTCCGCGGAGCTTGTTTATACAATGAGTTCATCCAGCCACCAAGAGCCGGACTTTTCTCGACTAAAACAGTTTTATATCCTGCTTTTGCTCCCTCGAGAGCGGCTGTTAGGCCTGCTAGACCTCCGCCGACGACCAAAATCGTTTTGACCATGTCTTCACCCTGGAAAGCTTCAGGTGGTTGGATATGCTTGGCTTTGGCCAGACTCATCCGCAGGGCATCCTCAGCCATCATTTGGGTATCTTCATCATTGGCCGGATGACACCAGGTGATCTGTTCCCTTAGATTGACTCTTTCCATGATGATTGAAGGTCCATAGTCAAATACGTCATAATTTACACGCGAAGAGCACGCTGCGATCAGTACTGTATTGACACCCTCGTTCTCTATATCACTCTTTATGAGCGCTGCGCCTTCCGCACCACAGTAAAAGGCATGTGTCTTACAAACCTGTACCTTGCCTTCCTTGGTGGCAACCTTGGACAGGCCCCCTATATCTAGGGATTCCCCGATACTACACCCTGTGCAGATATAAACACCTGTTTTTTTCTCCATTGAGCTACCTCCTCACCGTCGATTGAATGGCCTTTAGAGCTGCAGCTGTAGCATCTTTAACCGATGAGGCAACATCCAATGGCTTTTTAACGCATCCAGCGCCATAAATTCCGGGTTGCTGTGAATCGGTAGCAATAAAACCATCCTGATCATAAGTTATTTCAACAGGTATTTTTGTTCCCGCTGTCGCTGGCACCATCCCTGTCGCTAGTACTACCATGTCAACTTTTTCCTTCATCATTTCCCCGGTAACTTGGTTCTCAACTTGCACAATTAAGTCTTTTGTCAACGGATCTTCGCTAATCTCGCCGACTTTTCCTTTAATCATCGAAATTTTATCTTGTACCTTGGTATAAAAATCTTCATATTTTCCCATTGCTCTGACATCTATATAAAACATAGAGACCTTAGCTTCTGGATTCTGTGCTAAAACATACGTGGCTTGTTTTAACGATGCCATACAACAAACCCCTGAACAATAGGGCAAATTGTTTTCATCGCGCGAGCCGGCACACTGTACGAAAGCTATACTTTCAACTTCTTTGCCGTCCGACGGACGCACTATTTTGCCTCCGGTAGGACCGGTAGCAGCTGCCATTCTTTCCATGATCACATTCGTTATCACATTTTGATGTTGTCCATATCCATAATAGTCCACTCGCTTGGCATCATATGGTTCCCAACCTGTTGCCCAAATAATCGCTCCCACATTCAACTTGAAGCTTTTCGCTATCATGCCTAATTCTATGGCATCATATTCGCAGGCTGTTACACATTTCCCACATTCCGCTCCCAAACAAGCCTTATCGTCAATCGCGTATTTCATCGGAAAAGCAAACGCATGCGCCTTATATATAGCTTTCGTTTTATCCAATCCGTAGTTGAATTCGTTTGACCTCTCTGCCGGACACACTTCTACGCACTTCCCACAAGCTGTGCAGTTCTGATTTACATAACGTGCATTCGATTTCACTGTGACCGTGAAATCTCCTTCTTCACCCTCGATCGTTTCAATCTCGGCTAATGTGAAAAATTTAATCCGCGGGTTCTGTTTGATCCTCTTAAAGTTAATCTCCAAACCACAGTTCGGCGGGCACAACTTTGGAAAATACTGATTCATCTGCGCTACTCTTCCACCTAAATATGGCTTCTGTTCAACAATGTAGACCTCGTGTCCTGCCTCGGAAGCTTCCACTGCGGCTGTTAGTCCGCTGATTCCTCCTCCAACCACTAGGATACTCTTATATGCCATCCTTTTACCTC
>JARLGZ010000125.1 GCA_031292515.1 Puia sp.
AACTCTTGGTTGGATAGCTGTTTCTATCTCTACAGCTCTAGCATGCTTTTGGGCCTTGTGGGGAATCAACGAAAACTTCCATGAAGGTTGGTACTTCGACAGCGTTTGGCGGAACGTCGGGCTGATGATGGTCCAGTACCTTTTGGGGTTCGCCAAGCCAAGTGAGCAACCAGCCGCGTCATCGTCGTAATACGGGAATATCTTACGGTGACTGCGATGGGAGTTCTCCTCAAACTCCTGCTGGCCGAGTCTGCTCATCCCGAAGGAAAAGCACAACGATAGTCTGGGTTTCTGAAACAAGGCACAGTACCGCAGTACGCTAAAGATGACCACCGCGTTCGATAGCCACCCGTTCGGGAATCGGAAGCGGATTAAACCGGTGCGGCTCGGTGGGATAGCGATTCCCTTTTAAATCCTTGAAGACTAATTGCACGGTGTAATAATCGTTCCCTTGGGGAGCCGTGCCGCGAAAATACAATCGCATCCCACGGGTCACCGGTTGGCCGATGTCTAATTTGAAATTGACGAACGTACCCCTCGACTCGGCACCTTCGATTTCGACACCGGTTATAATCACTGACTCCTTGGTGTTGTCCATCAGCAGCGTGACATCGCCCCTAATCATGTAAATCGGGTCTTCCTCACGGAAAGCGCTTGTCCAGCCCCAAACAGAGCCGCCCGGCCACGAAGCGTGCAGTACTGGCAGAGCCGTTTCCGGACTTGGTATCGAAGGAGGCGTCTGACCGGGCGTTGCCCTGAATGTGAATCTCGGAAGATTATATTTTCTGTTCTTTTGGTCTTCGACCACGATTGTCGCCGTGAATGGTTCGTTGGGATTCTCTGTAAGTGGCGGAGTGAAAAACAGCATCACCATCTGGTCTTCCACAGCCCCCGGCTTCACGGAGACGGGCATAAAAATGTCCGCGCGTCGTTCCCCGATGTATGCAGCCAACAGATGAAGCGTCTCATCTGCGTTACTGGTCGATAGAGTTATCCAACCTCCAATTTGCATTGACGGGTCATTTGCTTTTCTTCCCATGTGCCAAAACGCCTGTGAAGGATTCCACACACCATGGAGTATCGGCTCCTTGGCTTTCATGGCTTCAAGCCCTTTTTCCAGTTGATTATTCTTCTCTTTCAGAATCTCTGCCATTGTCTGCCACCGGTAAAGCTTTGTGTGGTCTTCTTTCAGAAAACGGCTCATTCTTGCGGATATAATCGCTCTCCATAATGAAATCCCGGCGAGAACTCCAAGCAACAAGACGAACCAGAGTGGCACGGGTGTTCGTAAACTCGCCCCTATGGTTCCCCATTCGGCGATGTGATGTGTCCGGTTGTAATAGGCAGTGTAGACCGCTGAGAAAACGACTCCGGCAAACGTGATGAGAGCGGCAGCGATGGAGCCCAAAACCCACGAGCGATGGTCTTCCCACTTCACCCGGAAAGTTTACCAGTTGAGCGTACAATTCGTTCAAAAGCGAACTCGAAAGAAGAGGTCCCGGGGTGGAAGCAATCCAGCAACTGGCAATACCGCTGAAACAGGCTCAGGTACCTAAGCCCGATGCTTGGTGTGATCCTCCTCAGTGTCATCGCGGTATTGTGGCCGCGATGCGCCCTGCCGACGCTGGGGATGGTTGCCATCGGTGCTGCTTGGTTCTTCCGTAGGGGTCTAGCAGGTATCGAGCTGAT
>JARLGZ010000126.1 GCA_031292515.1 Puia sp.
CAGATCACCTCGGCACCCTTCGCGCTCAGTCGGCGCGCCGCAGCGCATCATCCGTCGCCCTTCCGCCCAGCCGCGCCCACGCAATGGTCTTGGTTTGGGTACCCCGGGCACCGTTCAGCGGCATTTTCCCCACGGTTCGGCCACTTCAGCGGCATATTCCTTCAGCCGAACACCACCCGGCGGTAAGCTTCGTCCCAACGGCAGCACCATCGCACCAACGGTCCAATCCCAACTCAATCAAACGCAGCGCCCTGCCTAACCTCTCGCTCAACTCGGACCCCGCCCGCACTGTCTTCCGCTCTTTCTCTTCGTTCCGCTTCCTCGGCTTCGCTCATCGTCTCGGTGCAGGCGGGGCCGGTTAGCTTCATTCGTTAGGTGTTTCCAATGCTGAAATCCAAACCTCAAACAGCACCAAAGAACTCAAAACAAAAAATCCCAGAATGGGCCACAAACCATTTCAAGCAATCACTGGATTCAAATGAATTACTTTTCAGGATTATTCACCTCAGTGAGAAGGGCATTGGCGTTCTACGGGGAATGCCGCAGATAACCAAGGTTCTTGCCAAAGTTGAAAACTCAACTGACGACCCTAAATCCTTAAAGCGCATCGAAACCGCAGAAAAAGAAGCAGCACTAGCTCAAACGGAGATGGAGAGCGGGTATCCCGTGCTCCATGGTCTTGCTGTTGTTGCTCTCTGGAGTTGGCTTGAGCATTTTGTTAAGGGGTTTCTAACGCTATGGATTCTCCATCGACGAGATGCATTAGTGGTTCCTGTAATGCAAAAACTGAAAATTAGATTTGGTGACTATATTCAACTAAACAAAACTGAACAGGCGGCATACCTTGTTGAAATGCTTGAACAGGAACTTGCTTCGTCCCTAAAACGCGGCTCAAACAGGTTTGAGTGTCTTCTTGACCCATTCTCGCTCTCAGGCCAACTTCCTGAAGGCTGTTCAAAAATATTGTTTGAGCTTCAGCAGATTCGAAACGTAATGGCACATCGGAATGGCAAGGTGGATCGTAGGTTAAAGGCTGATTGTCCCTGGCTAAAACTCCGCATAAACCAACCCGTTCTTGTAACATCACCGATGTTGAGGAACTACGCCGAAGCATCAGTACAATTCCTAGTTGAGCTCTTGTATAGGGTTGGTGACACATACGGCAAAGATCTCCGACCCAAGGATAGTGACGCCACCTAACCCTCCGCTCAACTCGGACCCCGCCTATATTGTCTTTAGCTCTCTCTCATCGTTACGCTTCCTCGGCTCCGCTCGTCGCCTCGGTGTAGGCGGGGCTGGTTAGATTCATTCGTTAGGCCCTTATCAACCTCGACTAGACACTCTTTTGTGGAGTCCGGACTATGACCCCATTTTCTGAACTTGTCGATTTACCCAATGTTCCACCTGCACTTCCTTTGTTACTCAATGAAATTATTAGAGGCAAAACCTGGAAAGAATCTAGAAAAAGAATAAAAGATATGATGATGACCCTTAGAGAGCAATCTGAAGGGTATGCATACGGCGATGCCTTAACAATGAGCTATAATGATGATCCCGCAATATTTAATGTTCACCTTCATGGAGCATTAGATTTGCTTTCTGGCGCGGGATGCATGTCCCCAGAATGTCGCATTAATTCAGCAAAACGATTAGCAAGTAGCATAGGCTTAATCGCAGATAGAGTGTGGCTTTCAGATACCCTATCAAGTCGATTCATAAATTTCGGCAGAATTACGAATGCAAAATTGGACGAAATTATATCCGATGTATTAGTGTTATCCGAATTATTTCCGCTCATAAAAGATGGAATAGTGCGATTTTCACCACCTGTTCGGCCTACATGTACTTCCTGTATTGAAACTTTCGATGAACAGGTTTTGGATATATCCCAATCCGTGGCTCATGTGTTTCGCCGAGATTTCAGAATAAAATCTCAAAGTGATGGAGGATATTCTATATACACTGGAAAATGTTTCGAACCGCCATTAATTATGACAAGTGTCGATGATTCCCTTAATGATGTACCGCCACTAAAAATATATACTCGAAATACTGCTTATAATGAAATCAATTCAATTTTATGGTCAGCACGCGAAGCTTCGATCTCAAAAGGCTCTATTTTATCAAACTCAAGAATTGCACTTTCGGGTTTATTACACCAAGAGGGGAGACTTTTAGATCGTCGTAATTTGCTTTTTTTAGATAATGAAAGGGAATTTTCAATACCCTGGGTGGCAGAATTAAGTCCAAGTCAAATCATAGAACTAAGGTATGAAGTTTCAAAAACATTACCACTATTGCGTGCATTACTAGCAAAATCAATGGCATATTCCGATACAAATATAACTCAGCCTAATTCAATAATCGATCAATTAAAGTATCAAGCAGAAGAAGTCAGAACTGAGTTAGAATTAAAAAAGCAAAATTCGTTCCGCCTTTGGAGAACAACATATTCAATATTAGGATTAGGGTTATCTGCTTATGGCGTTACCACCCAGCAAATACCTGCTGCAATTGGCGGTCTATTGCCCATTATAAATTTACTAATTACACATAAAACCAATCAACATTCAGAGATGTCAAAATTATTAACACGCCCAGGATATGTCCTCGTGAAAGCAAAAGACATACTGACTCACTCCCATTAAATTCTCCTTGGCCTAACCCTTCGCTCAACTCCGACCCTGCCTGCATTGCTTTCCGTGTTCCCTCAGCGTCCTGTATTCGGCCATTCCGACTTCAAAAGACATAGGTAAGCGGAGGAGAGCGGAGGCACGGAGGAAAGCGGAGAAAGACTGGGTTCGCCTGCCGCTTTTCCTCCGCTCTCCTCAGCTTTTCCGCTCTCCTCCGCTTATTGATTTCCTTTCGCGGTGGAAGCCATTCGATCCCTGTCGGTCAACCATTCGTGGCTTTCGCCTCGCCTGGAACCCATCCTTGGTTCGCTTTCGTTCTGAGGAGGCTGCCATGCCTACGACGAGGCTGAAGGAGTTCCTGAAAGACAACCGGGTGGCCTACCAGGTCATTCCGCACCCCCTGGCCTTCACGGCCAAGTCCGTGGCGGGGGTGGCCCACATCCCCCGGCGGGAGATGGCCAAGACCGTGGTGGTGAAGCTGGACGACCACCTGGCCCTGGCGGTGGTGCCCGCCAACCGGGAGGTGAACCTGGAGGCGCTGCGCCAGGCCGCGGGCGCGGGCTCCGCCGAACTGGCCCAGGAGCGCGAATTCCGGGGCGATTTCCCCGAGTGCGAGGACGGGGCCATGCCGCCCTTCGGCAACCTCTACGGCCTGGAGGTCTATGTGGAGCCGCACCTGGCGCAGGACGCCCTCATTGCCTTCAACGCCGGCACCCACACGGAGCTGATCCGCATGGCCTACCGCGACTTCGAGCGCCTGGCCCACCCCAAGCTCGTGGAGATGTAGGGAAGATGGGCCACAGATGAACGCGGATGGACACGGATGAAGGATCGAGCCTTCGCGGCGACGTCTGGAACCGCGAATGGCGCCGACCCATCGGGCACGGGCCCGCCGCAGGCGGCCTCCGGCGGGGCGGGAGGTCAGCGGGGGCGCCTTTTGGGGGGCTCGTGCCCCGGCGCCCCCGCTGAAGCCCGTGCCTGCGAAGCGACCACCCCGAGACCAGCCATCGACCCGCGTTTTCCAATCTGTGTGAATCGGTGAAATCTGTGGACCTAAAGCCCGTTCTGCGTCATCTGCGTCATCAGCGATTGAACGCCTTTCGGATGGAGCGGGGCCCGCCGCCAGACCTTTCTTTCATCCGTGTTCATCGGTGTTCGTCCGTGGTTCCAAAGCCCTTTCGCCGGGGATGAGCGGTGACCCCGAAATGGCTGTCCCACCGTCCCCCGCCGTTCCTCGCCGGTGGCTGTTTTTGGGCCCTTCATCCCTGGGAATCCGGGTTCCTCCGGGGCTAGACGATGGCCATGAGCAGGCGCTTCATCTGGTCCAGGTGGAGCAGGTCGTGGCCGGCCATGAGGGTCCGCAGCAGGGTCAGGGATTCCAGCCCCCGCTCGCTGTGCTGGCCGGTGCGCGCCAGCTCCTGCGGCGTGAGGCCCCGCCAGAGGCGCAGGTTGTGGGTGCGCAAGTGGCGGAACTCGTCGCCCAGCTCGATGGGTTCGCGCTCGTTGTAGCGCTGGCCCGCCACCCAGCGGTCCTGGTCCATGCCCAGGATGGCGGGGTTGTCCTCGCAGAGGATGAGCCGGGCGCGGTAGCCGTAGACCCACTCGCAGTCGCAGAGGTGGCCCAGGACCTCGCAGGGGGTC
>JARLGZ010000127.1 GCA_031292515.1 Puia sp.
AGCTCATGAAGACCCAAACCGGGGAGACTCATGTCCTGAGGACAGCTGGAGGCTTGAAGGCGACCAAGTATAAGGCGCAGCCTTTCCGCATGCTTTGGCTGAATACCTGCTTTTTTCAAAGCAGCTCCTCTTGTCCCCCCTCTAGAACGCCCTGATACCGGTTGGCGTTCAAGACAAATCTAAAGTCCCCTCTTCCCCCCGTTTGAAAAAGGGGAAAGAGCAAGAGCCATAAGTCGGCACTTGAACGCTAAACATATGAAACCATGAAAAGCCCGTGGTTTGGGCTTGGCAATCCCGACTGCGGCGGTGGCCGCCGGTGCGACCGTGACCTTGGCTGAGGCCGATTTCGTAGTATCCGCCTTCAATACACAGCTAACAGTCACAACAGCCGGGTTGGGCGCCTTGGACGGGGCAGTGTAGAGGCCGGACGCCGATACCACGCCGATGGTATTGTTGCCGCCCGCAACGCCGTTTACCCGCCAGGTAACCGAAGTATTGGAGGTTCCTGTAACCGTGGCGGTGAATTGCCGCGTTTTTCCAACCTGCACCGTCGCGCTTGTGGGTGCAATTTTAACGGTTACAGCGGGGAGTTGCGCCAGGACGTAAAGCGTAATCGAATTGCCCGGCAAAACAGCGGTAAACCCGCTGGAGGTCACGGCCAGATTGGGGGCATGCACAACGGCCGAGAGATTGGCTTGACTGTATTGATAAACCGCGGCGCTTCCCTGGGGGGTGAAGTTGGAAAGAGTGACCTTGCTGGAAAGAGCTCCGGCCGTTTTGTTGATTGCCATTATCATGAGGGCGTTGTTCGAGCTGTTTTGGGCCGCATAGACGGAGACCTGGTCCTGGTTGGTGCTGGCGGCCTGTACGTTGATATCGCCAAACGCGCCGCCCGCACCGTTGTAGTTGCGGTACATGCGAAAGGCGAAAGCGCCCGGATCGGTTTGGCCCGGAGGTGACCACAGCGTGGCCAGGTCAAGACCCTCACGGCCGAAAATCCCCAATACGTCGGCTTCGGCCAGCGCACCGTTGATGTTGCCGAGCGCCCCCCAGTTATATTCACTTATGGAGAGTTTTGTGGAGGGGTAGTTCGCACTCACCCACTGCTTCATGCGTGGAATAAGCTGCACCGAGACTCCACCGGATTGCGTCTGTGAAATCCAGCTTTCATCTTTGTATGTGGGGTCCCACAGGGAACGGGTGGAACGTAGTCTGAGGGCCTGGGTGGCGGAGTCCACGTCATCGGACAATGCGACATTGTCTGATGCCGGGTAATAGTGAACGTCGAGGTAATCGAGGATTCGTATCCCGTGGGCCTTCTCGTAGCTCTGCATTTGCTGCAGGTACCACGGCACCAGGTACGTGTTTCCGTGTTTCTGGTAATCGCTTCCCGCCGAACAGCCGTCGAGTGCGGAATAAAGATAGGCGCACCAGCCCCAGACCACCGGGCCGAGCGTCTTGGCAGTCCCGTCGGCGGACTTTATGGCGGGGGCGATCGAAAGAGTGCGCTTCAGCAGTTCATCGTAAGTGGTCGGGGAAGGGTGCACATCCCGATGGGTGCTGTTCCACAACATTGGCTCGTTGTCCAGTTCGTAGAATTCGACCCCGCCGCCGAGTCCATAGCCGAATTTTCCGGTGAGGTGACCGATCCATTGGGTAACAAACGATGAGTCGATCTGTGTGCTGGTGTCCAGAGGGTTATTGCCGGTAACGTTGTGGCCGTTTTTGAGAACGCCGTTTCCGCAATCGGTGTCCCAGGGGTCGGTGCTCATCTGATCGCCGTATTTGGAGGTTTTGTAGCCGCAGTCATAGGGGTGATCGGCGGGGCTGCCGGCCCTCGGGGTCCAACCGAGAAGAGGAACGGTTATGATGCTTTGCGCCCCGTACCCGATGTTCTGCTGGACGAACAGGTCGGAAGCCGAACCGTTTGCAACCGCGCCCCCGGTCGACTCCGGGATATTTTCAAAATACCAGTCGCTGCCCGTATTGAAAACATTGGTTTGCCAGTTGTAGCGCGTGGTGGAATTACCGCCCCAGCGCTGCACGGGAATTTTCAGCGCGGCGCCAAGGGTTGCGCCGGCGAAGTTCATGCCGTAGATATCCGGGCTGATGACGTGCCGGTTCGATCCCGCGTCGATGCTGAGATTCGGTCCCTTGCCCGGAGGCGGGGTCCCCTGGGCGCTAAGGGAGATATCGTCCAGGTAGAATGTGGGCTGGGCGGCGCCGCTCGTATCCTGCCACACTATCCCGCCGATCTGCGCCGGGCCTGCCAGGCTGGAGAGCTTGAGCGTCACCTGCGTCCAGACGCCCGCTTTCATGGAGACCTGGACGGCGTTGTTTGAAAGCAGGTTGTAATTTCCGTCGGCCAGCATCACCCGCACTTGCCGGCTGCCCGAGCTGCCCCCGTTGACCCAGAACTGCAGTGTATCGTATGGACTCGACGAGATCGCCGGGCTTGCCGCCAGGTATAACCCGCCCCACCCGGAAGTGATCGTTGCGGCTATGGAGTGCTTTCCGCTATGGACGGGCGAGGTGGCGGCGAAGTTGTCTGTTACGTCCCACGACCAGTCGGCCCATGCCGAGTTTAGAGCATCACCGTATACGGTCAACGCCGACGAGGCTGTCGAAACGGTGCACGGCACAACGGCGACGGCAATGAGTGCGAGCACCAGCGCCACCTTGAACAAAAACAACGCCCCATCGATTCTTTTTGCCCCTGGTCCCATGACTTGGGTCCTTTCCTTTTCGCTTGCGATTCATTGCCACCAGCAAACATGTGAACCGTGCCACTGCGTACCTGGCCAAAACGATGATCTCCTTCAACCGGTGTTGAGCAAGTCCTGTGCCCTTTGCCGGCAAGAACCGGGGTGCGTTGGTTTTTTTAACCTCGCGGCTTCGAAGTCTCCTTTCTTTTCCGAATTTTAGTGAGACATTTTGCCGGCTGGATGCGGAAAAGATTTCATGCCCGGCGTATTTTGCACGGCAGGTTCTGGATGTTGGGGGTTCCGAATTCCCGCCCAAGCTTTCCTATGGAAGTGAGCATGTTGAAGTTTGACCTGCGCCATTCGAACTGGTCGGCCGCGTCGCTTTCCGGAAACCACCACCCCAGGGCGCCGCTCACCACTCCGGGATGGACTATATCGGTCACCCTGGCTGTCTGAGTAATTTCCCCGTATTTGGTGGAGATGACGACCTGGTCGCCCTCGGCGATCCCATGGGCCTTGGCCGTTTCAGGGTGAATTTCAACGCGTGGCCGGGGGCGTTTCTTACGGAGTGCTTCCACCCAACGGTAGGAGGAGAGAAGATAATAGCGGCTCTTGGCGCTGATAAGAGTCAGCGGATACTCCGGATCGTCTGCTTCGGGAAGCCCGGTAAATTCCGGCAGAGGCTTAAGCTTGAATTTTTCCGCTGTGCTGAGTTTTAACTCCACCTTTCCGGTGGGGGTACGGAAGCCCTTTTCCTGGTACAGCCCGAAAAGATCCGGGCCCTTTAAGGGGCCTCCAGCCGCAAACCCGGCGTAAGACAGTCCGGCGGGTCTTACCACGTCTTCCAGGAATTGCTCGAAGTCGTCGTGCCAGTATTGAGGGTCTGATACCCGTTTGCCCAGTTCGTTCATGATTTTTATGTCCGGCCAGCACTCCGGAGGGGGATCGACGATTTTGGGCCGGGCGAGAATCATGCCGTGTCCAATTCCGTAGTGGCCGATATCGTTCATTTCATACTGGTGGGCGACCGGGAAGACGATATCGGCCAAAGAGGCGGTGGGGGTCATGAAGATTTCCGCCATGGCGATGAAGTCCAGGCTCATGAAGGCTTCATAGGTTAGCTTGCTGTCCGCCCAGGCCACCAGCGGATTTGTGCACATGCCGTAGTAGCCCCTCACGGGATAAGGGGTCCCGTCGAGCACGGCTTTTCGAAAATAGGCCGGAGGAACGGTCATCATTTTCGGGATCGTGCCATGGAAGGCTCCGATCATCTCCTTGCGCTTGTCCGGAATGAGGTCGGCCCGTACGAATTGGCCAAGCCCCAGTATGGCGGGATCGTGCGCGTTTACGTTGCCTCCCGGGACTTCGAGGTTGCCGCAGATGGCCATGAGGCAGACCAGGGACCGTGCCGCGTCGAAGACATTCACGTCGTGCTCGATGCCGTTTCCCCACTGCAGGGCGGCTGGGCGGGCCGTGGCGTAGAGCCTTGCCGCCTTTTGGATCAGATCGGGAGAAACCCGGGTAATACCGGCCACGGTTTGAGGATCGTAGGCTTTGACCTGTCGGGCGAGGTCGGCGAAGCCGTAAGTGTATTTGTCCACGAAGTCGGCATCGTATAGGGAGTCTTCGATAATGACGTGAAGAAAGCCCAAGGCTAGCGCCGGCGCGGTCCCGGGCCTAAGCTGCAGCCACAGATCGGCCTTTTCGGCCAGTTCGGTCCTGCGGGGATCGACCACTATCAGCCCGGCGCCGTCTTTTAGCCGTTCCAAAAGCAGACTGGCGATTTGTCCTTCTTCGCTGGTGGAAAGCAGATTGCTGGCCCACGAAAGGATGAGGCGCGTGGGGTGGTGCAGGTCGGCTACCGGATAGAACCCGCAGGTGTGAATACCGGTAACCTCCCGGGGGGCGTGGCACACGTCCTGCGAGGCGACCACGTTGGGGGAGCCGAAAATATTGGCAAGGCGAATCAGCACGAAATGTTCGAGGCCCTTGGGCATCCCGGCGCCAAAGCCCACCGCCCGCGCGCCGTATTTTTCCCTGATGGCCAGGAGGCCGGCCGCAGTCACATCGAGGGCTTCCTCCCAGGAGATTCGACGCCATTTTCCCTCACCCCGCTTGCCGGCGCGTCTTAGCGGATACCTCAGACGATCGGGGTGATAGAGGCGGTCTGCCGACACTCTGCCTTTGTGGCAGGTGTAGCCTTTGTTCAGATGGCCTTCCGGGTCCCCCTTGACCTGAACGATCTCATTTCCCCGGACGCCAACCAGAAGTGCGCATCCGCCATGATCCATCCGTGCGCAGTGAGTTTTGGCCCATTTGATTTCTTCCGACATATTCTTTGAGTCTCCTCGTCGAGCTTCGTTACGACCGGGAACGCAAGCAGACTCGAAAACCACGGGAGTCTGACATATCCCTGAGAAAGTTGAAGGCGCTTTTCGGTGGGGCGCGGGCTTAAAAAAGGTCGTCGAAGGAAAGCGCCTTGGGTATGCTAAGCAGTTTAGACCAGGTTTCTTCTGTTTTCAAAGAGATTCGGACCGGGCGGAAACGTCTTGTGCGGCGGTGGGACCGCCGGGTCAGGCTTGCAATATTGCTCCATCGTCTGCTTCAGAAAGCGAGTAAACTTGAATATGAAAATCCGCGACTGTGGGTTTATCGGTCCATCGGGTCCGGCCCTTCGCGAGGGGCCGGCGACCACCGTTCAGAAACTGCTGGTCTTTCAGCAGAACGGGAGCGGGGAGAATAAGATCCGGGGCATCCGAACGCATGGCCAAAATCTTTTCGAACTGGGAATCATATCTGTCGAGAGTTCGGTACCCGCCGTTCTCGATGACTCGGGCGAGTACCTGCCCTCCGATTTTCAAGCCGATCTGGTTCTGGATTACCTGAAGCATCCCGACCTCTCGCATGATCTTGCCGTCATGTGTCAAAACAGGGGGATTCCCCTGGTCGCCTCCGGAAAGAAAACGCGCGTGCAGGGCGTCTTCACGCCGATGATCTGTTGCGCGCTCTCCCGAGACCGCCGTCTGGGATGCTACGGAGATCATTTCGGAGCGCCGGAGTTCGCTATCGAAATCGAAGGCGAGAGGATTCAAAAGATCACCGTGTTGCGCGGCGCACCGTGCGGGGCGAGTTGGGAGGCCGCCGCCCGCGTGGCGGGGTTGCCCGTGGAAGAGGCCGCCGTCCGTATGGGGTTGGAAGTCCAGTTCTTTTGCACCGCCGACCCGGCCGGTTGGGACCCGATGTACGGCAAGAGCCCGGTCCATCTGGCTGCGGAGTTCCACCGGGCGGCGCTTTGCAGGGCGATTGAGGCCGGTGACCGGAGCGAAAAGCAAAGAGCGGGATAGGGGTAGCCAGGGCAAGGGTAGCCACCCCATTGAAATGACGAAGGGCAAAAGAGCGGGGGTTGATCAGAGATATCTTGATTGATGGTTCTGATCTGCGACCCCTCACGGGGTCTCGAATCTTCGACCCCTCACGGGGTCGTCTCCTTCTTTTTCGTTCCTTTCCGGGGGTATCGGCCTTACGGCCTCAACCCCCGGCTAATGGCTTTGATCCCTCCGGGATCACGATCGTCGCTCTAAAAGAGCAGCACCGATTCCAGTTGAGTCGCTTATCTCAACAACCTTGCCGCCAGCCGGGGCGGTGTGCCGCCGCAGCCGGGATTGCCCAGCCCCAACCATGGCCTTTTCGCGGTTTCCGGGTGTCCCGCGGCGAGATGAGAAACTGTTCTGAAAAAGTTCTTGTTGGGCTGCGCTACCCCGCTTAGCCCAACCTACAGCCCAATCCGCGGAGCTGTGAAAAGAGCGCAGGAAAGAACCGCGCCCCGAAGCTTTTCATTATATTGGGTGTTCCGAGTTAACATGAAGGACTGTGGGGGAGTGTGGGTTCGGACTCGGCTGGAACCGGTCGAGCCGAACCCTTTGGCTGCTGGTCAACGCTCCGCTCTGAGGCCGGAGCGAGCGGTGGAGCGGTTGGCATCCACGCTGAGAGCTCCGGCGCCATAGCCGCTTAGCAGCAGCAGTCCTCCGGCCATGGCCAGGTTTTTCATGAACATGATCGATTGAATCCTGTCGCCCGGATTGTGGTGAAAAATCAGCCCGGCCACGATGCAAAACAGGGCCAGGGCCAAAGCGGTCCACCGCGTCTGAAACCCGAGTGTCAGCGCCAGGCCGCCGGCAATTTCAAGGGCTATAACCAGAGGTAAAAGCACCGCCGGAATCCCCAGCGCCTGCATATAGGCGCCGGTTGCCGCGTATCCCGCCCCCAGTTTGCCAAAACCCGAGATGAGAAAAATCTGGGCCATAAGAATTCTCGCTGTCAGTGGAACGAAATCATTCATCTCATCCTCCAATAAGGGGGCCGTAATGGACTGGTCCCGTATAGAAAAGAGTTCGGTAGCTCCGGGGTTTACGCCCGGCCTGCCGCGTTTGCGGCGGACCTTTTGGGCCCCCTGTCATGCCGCGTGCTTTGTTATCCATGCAACGTACCTGTTCATCCAGGCTTGCAGGAAGTCCCTGGAGGCGGCCCCGATATTTCCCGATTCATCGAAGAGGCCGTCTTTGGCCTGGAGAAAGACTTCCGGCTGGCCGAGCGTAGGCACGTCCAGGTATGCCAGGACGTTTCGCAAATGCTGTTGGGCCATAGCCGTGCCGCTGGGCCCGATAGAGATGCCCAGCACTCCCGCCGGTTTATTCGCCCAGGCGTTCCGGCCGTAAGGCCGGGATGCGTGGTCGAGTGCATTCTTGAGCACCCCGGGGATCGAGCGGTTGTACTCCGGGGTCAGGAAAAGAAGTCCCCGGGCTGAAAGAATATCTTTTTTCAGCCGAACCACCGATTCCGCGGGACTGGAGTCATCGTCCTGGTTGTAAAGCGGCAAATCATCAATTTTTAGTTGCTTGAACGAAAATTCCGGGGGGGCCAGTTTTTCCAGCGCCTCGGACAACTTGAGGTTGAACGAATCCCGGCGAATACTTCCGACGACGACACCGATTTGGTATTCTTCCATGATTTTTCCCCTTTCCCCATCAAAAGCTCATTACCCTTGTAGTTGTCGACCTACCGGGTCACCTCAACCAACCTGAACCGCCAGCATGGACATGGAGCCTCCATCCATCCCCTCAACCGGAAAACTCAAAGCTTCCCCCTGGTCGCTCGAACCGAGCACGTAGAGTAAAGGCAGGTAGTGTTCCGGGGTCGGGATCGACAGCTCCGCGTCTCGACCCAAACTCTGGTAGGCGGTCAAGGTGGCGTCATCCCGTACGGCCAAGAGTTCGCGAACCCGTTGTTCGAAGCGCTCCGCCCAGTCGTAGGCGAGAGGGCCCCGAGCGTTCCATGAGTACATGGACAGATTGTGAATGATGTTGCCGCTGCCCACCACCAGGACACCCTCTTGACGAAGCGGCGCCAGCCTTTTGCCCATTTCATAATGAAACTCGGGAGGGCGGCCGGCATCCATGCTGAGCTGAACGATCGGAACATCGGCCCGCTGGAAGACATGGCGTAGTACGCTCCAGGTCCCGTGGTCCAACCCCCTTTTATCGTCAAGCGCGACTTTCTCCGGTGTGAGCAGCTCTTTCACCCTCGAAGCCAGCTCAAGACTGCCGGGCGCTCCATATTGGATTGCGAACAGCTCCTCTGGAAAGCCGTAGAAATCGTGTATCGTGGACGGCCGGGGATTGGAGGTGACTGACAGCCCCCTCCCGTACCAGTGAGCGGACACCGCCAGGACAGCCTTGGGGCGCGGCAGTAACCTGCCTGCATGGTTCCATCCTTTTGTGTAAACGTTTTCCGATAACGTCAGCATGGGATTGCCATGCCCGAAGAAAATGGTCGGCATTCGATCAGACATCTCCCCACCTCCTTGTTGCGATCCTTCCAGCAGCCACCGCCCGACCATCGAGAAGCGAGCCGCTTGATCTCCCGGTTGACAGGTGCTATTTTATGACTGAAACTTTCGATATGCAAGTAGATACCATTTTGTAAGGTACTAACCAAAAGGTAAGTATTGGGAAGTTGAGCCATTTAAGGAGGTAGATATGTCCGGGGAAAAGCTTGGTTGCCCGGTGGAGCTGACTTTGGCGCTTTTGGGCAACAAATGGAAGGTATTGATCCTGCGTGAGTTGTTTAAAGGTATGAAGAGATTCGGCGAACTCTCGCGCGGGGTTCCGGGAATAAGCCAGAAGATGCTGACCCAGCAGCTCAGGCAGATGGAGAAAGACGACCTTGTCGAGCGTAAAGTCTATGCGGAGGTGCCTCCACGCGTCGAATACTCTCTTACGGAAACGGGCAGGAGTCTGAAACCCATTTTGGACGAAATGCATCGGTGGGGCCAACAATACAACGTCATGCGTTCTCTGGCGGATAAGGATTTGGCGCCCATCTAAAAAAAGAAATCCACCGCAGAGGCGCAGAGTCCGCAGAGAAGACATACAGAAGAGTAATACCCCTGTTTTGGCGAAATAATGACTATCTGCAAGGCCTTGAGATAGTATAAAGTAGTTGAACATGCTTTATCCGGACAATCCGCGGTTCGCCTGTAACATAGTCCGTCTCTGACGGATCTTTATTCAATTTTTTCCATCGGGAAGGAGGGGCTTGATGAATGCGCTGACCCTCGTGGTGGTGGCCTTGTGCGTTTTTGCTCTGGGATATCGTTTCTACGGCATTTTTATAGCCAACAGGGTACTGGGAATAGACCCGAACCGGACGACCCCGGCCCACGAGTTGGAGGACGGGATCGATTATTGTCCGACGAATAAATATGTTCTCTTTGGACACCATTTTGCGGCCATCGCCGCGGCCGGCCCCCTTATCGGACCGGTTCTGGCAGCTCAATTCGGCTATTTGCCGGGCGCCTTATGGATCATTATCGGATCGGTATTTGCCGGGGCGGTGCACGATATGGTTATTCTTTTCGCCTCGATTCGGCACAACGGAAAAAGCATATCGCGCATCGCCCAAGCCGAGATAGGAGACTCGGCCGGAGTAGTAGCCGGCTTCGCCGTACTTTTCATCCTTATCCTTACGCTTGCCGGGCTCTCACTGGCTGAGGTGAACGCCATGATGAACAGCCCCTGGAGCGCTTACACCGTCATCTGCACCATTCCGATCGCCATTATCATGGGTATCTGGATGGGCGTGATCAAGCCTGGAGACGTGGCGGGAGGAAGCGCCATCGGCGCCGCGCTCCTTGCCCTGGTTATCCTGACCGGCCCTTTTATCGCTGCTCATCCCGTTCTTTCCCACTGGTTCAACCTGTCAAAAGATCAATGCGCCATTTTTATCGCCCTCTACGGTTTTGCCGCCTCGGCCCTGCCTGTGTGGCTTCTCCTGCTGCCGCGCGATTATCTTTCGACCTATCTGAAGCTTGGAACCATCACGGCGCTTGCCCTGGGTATCGTGCTGGTCCATCCGTACCTGCAGATGGGGGCCTTAACCAAATTCATCCATGGCGGCGGTCCGCTGGTGGCTGCTCCCGGTTCGGTTTTTCCATTTCTTTTCATCACCATTGCCTGCGGCGCCTTATCCGGTTTTCACGCCATAATCGGCACCGGAACGACGCCCAAGATGGTCAATAACGAAAAAGACATCCTCTTTGTCGGTTATGGCGCGATGCTGACCGAAGGATTCGTGGCCATTATGGC
The DNA here is from genome assembly GCA_031292515.1 of Puia sp. Taxonomy (GTDB): domain Bacteria; phylum Bacteroidota; class Bacteroidia; order Chitinophagales; family Chitinophagaceae; genus Puia. Next base: position 10,349 of record JARLGZ010000127.1, read on the forward strand.
TCTCATTGCCGCCTGCGTGCTGGTTCCTTCCGATTATTTCGCCATCAATGCCACCACCGCGGCATACAAGACCCTGGGCATGACCCCCGCGCACCTCCCCCAGTTGGCAAAAATGGTACAGGAAAATATCCAGGGCAGACCCGGAGGCGCGGTTTCGCTCGCGGTCGGCATGGCCTACATATTCAGTTCGATTCCTTTCATGAAACATTTAATGGCTTACTGGTATCATTTTGCGATCATGTTCGAGGCCGTATTCATCCTGACCGCCGTTGACGCGGGAACACGCGTGGGAAGATATATGCTGCAGGAAATGGTGGGGAAAGTGATCCCGAAATTTGCCGACAGAAGATGGATACCCGGTATCGTGTTAACAAGCGGTTTGTTCACCTTCTCCTGGGGATACCTGGTCTACACCGGCAACATCGCCATGATCTGGCCCCTTTTCGGCATGAGCAACCAACTGCTCGCCGCTTGCGCCCTGATCGTTGGAACGACCATGATCATGGCCATGGGTAAAATGAAATACTCATGGATCACTGCTATTCCCGGCATTCTAATGCTGCCCGTTACAATGTCGGCCGGCTACTATCTGATAAAGGTAAATCTCAGCCAGGCCAATTATCTGCTGGTTTGCTTTGCCGCGTCACTCATGATCTTGATGGCGATAGTTTTTGTTTTGGCCTTTAGAAAATGGTTTTTGCTGGGCCGTGATGCGAAGGAAGTCGAGTTGACAGCCGCACGGTAGCCCCGGCGGGAGTAATTTAAAAATCCACCACAGAGGCACCGAGGCACAGAGAGGGCCATTTTTTGCCCGGCCGGGAGACGGCGGCCGGGCAAAATCAGCTCCAGAGGGGCAGGCCTGCCGTGGTTCTCACGGTCTGCGAAAACTCTCGCTCTTAAGAGAAGGAATAACAGGCCGAAGGCGCAGGCCTTTTGACCGGCCGCCGTCTCCCGGCCGGTCGAGAAGGAATCCTCTCTGTGCCTCCGTGCCTCTGGTGGATGTGCTTTTTGTTTTGGAATATCAGTCGGGATCAAGTGCGCATGTGTTTGTCGCAGGCTCTCAGGAAGCTCTGTACGCATTCCGGGCAGAGTTGTTCGCCTTTGACCTCCTCTATGATTGCCAGCGCTTTCTCGTTTGAAAATCCTTTTCTATAAGGGCGGTCGCTGGTCAGCGCATCATAAGTGTCCGCCACGGCGACCATGCGGGCGAGAAGGGGGATTTCAGAGCCCTTTAACCCCTGGGGGTAGCCTTTGCCGTCGAGTCTTTCGTGATGGCTCCGGATGGCTGGAATAATATCGGAAAGGCTCTGAATGGGGCTAAGGATCTCAGCCCCGATGATGGGGTGGAGTTTTATTATTTTCCATTCCTCGTCGTCTAACGGGGCCGTTTTGAGCAATATGTCGTCACGAATGCCGATTTTTCCCAGGTCGTGGAGTTTGCCGGCCACCCTGGCCCTTTCGATTTGGCTTGCATCCATGGCCATCTCGCGGGCCATCTCGACCACCAGTTCGGCCACGGACTCCGAGTGGCCGCGCGTATAGAGGTCGCGAGCTTCGAGGGCGAGCACCAGGCTGCTTATGCTTCCAATCAGCATCTGCCGTTCGGATTCCAGATGCTTGCGCTCGTTTAGGACCCGGCTGAAATGATCGGAGAGAAATCTCTCGGCGGTAACCACCAACTGCTCGATATTGAACGGCTTGACAAGGTAGGCCGAAGCGCCGTACTCGAGCAGTTGCCGCATCTTGGCCCGGTCGCCGTCGGAACTCATGACAATAAACGGAATTTGTGAAAAGTCCTTGTGGTTATGAACGATCTTGCACAAGTCCAGCCCGTCCATTACCGGCATGTGCAGATCGCTTAGAACCATATCGGGAGAATGGCGACCAAGCAGCTCCAGGGCCATCTGGCCGTTTTCGGCCAGGAGCACCTGGAACCCGGCTTTTATGAGGGCTTTTTCGATCAAGTTGCGAATGGATGATGAATCGTCCACCACCAGGACCGTTCTGCCGTTGAGCAGGCGCCGTCTGTCCAGGATCTCCTTTACCCGGGCGCGTATATCCTTTCTGGCGTTCGATTTGGTAATATAATTGGAAGCGCCCACCTTGAAGGCGAATTCTATGTCTTCTTCCTTTTCCCGGGAACTGAGAATGACCACCGGAATAGAGCTCTTTGTGGGATGGCTTTTGAGTTTGGCGCAGAAGGAAAATCCGTCCATCCGCGGCATTTCCACATCCGTTATGATAAGGTCGAAATCCTGAGACTCCGCGAGGCTGAGACCATCGCTGCCGTTTGAGGCTTCGGTGACGATCGCCCCCATTTGCAACAGATCTTTTTTCAGGGTGTACCGGATGGTCGGGCTGTCGTCGACGATCAATATCCTCGGAGGCGTCCCCCCCTGGGGGGCCTGGAGATTGTCCTGCCCGCTTTCGCTAATCCGGAGAAAACAGTCGGATTCGGCGTTCAATTTCATGGCCTTCCATTATTAAAGTTGTTCGGTCAAGAATCAGGCTTCTCAGTAGTGTTAGATCGGCAACATTTGAATGCGACTTGAATTATTCTGAAGTGGGTGCGTGGAGACGCGTGAGGGGCTTGCCGCTATATGAGCCAGGGCGCGGCAGTGAGAGCGGCTCCGACCAGGACCATGGCCCAGGTGCTGGATATGAACCAGGGAAAAGCGCAAAGACCTATGCCGGCCAATGCGGGCATCAACTCCCCCTGTTTTTTTCCGTAGGCCAGGTAGGCCATGCCTATTGCACCGAAGAGCACCGAGAGCAGCAGTGCGGATGGATTCATGTTCATGGTTTTCTCTTTTTCGACTGGTAAAGATGCAAAGAACTAAAAGCGCAGGGCGGTGTCCGCCCTGCACCCGCCATTTGCGGCCGGGGCACGTTCCGTGCGCCGGCCAAATGCATCGCGCCTTTGGCGCGACGAGGCCCGATCCCGGCGGGGCGCGGGGGAGACGCTCCCCCGCTGTTATATCTCGTTTCAGTATTGATCAGCGCGCTGACATATTCCAGGCAACTTTGGATCTGTGCGGGCCTCAACTCCAGAGTCATCGTTCCTTCGTACTTGGCGCCAAGAAGGCTATCGAAGATTTTTGGAAAATCAATTTTTCCTTCTCCCACCGGAAGATGAAGGTCGTCGCCGGCGGAAGCGCCTCCAAAATTATCATGCAGGTGGATATGTTTTATCCTCTCCGGAAATTTTTCGAGGAAACCAAAGCTTGTGTTTTCAGGGGATAAAAGCTCGGCATGCCCCAGGTCCAGGGTGAGGTTTAGCCGCGGGACGGCGGCAAGGGCTTCGGCCAGGTCGCAGGCGCGTTCGCTCAGGTTCTCGATACACACGGTCAGGCCATGGGTTTTCGCTTTTTCAACCAGTCTTTCCAGAAAGCCGATCTTATAGGCGATCGTTTGTTTTCCAACGAACCGGGGGTCCATCCAGAGGTGCACGGTCACAAGGCGCATGTCCAGTTCGGGCATAATGGAAAGGACCTGGAGCAGCTTTGGAAAATAGACCGTTTCCAGGGTCTCGATATCGTTGGGGTCGCCTTCCCTGGGGGCGTGGCACAAGTAAGATAGACCGGTCGATCGGGAAAGTTCCCGGTATTGCCTCTTGACGGCCTGAAAGCCAACCGGGTCGGCAATGCCAATTTCGGCAAAGCCAAGCCCCAGCCCGTGAAGCAAAAGTGCGTCCTCGGGGCTCCTGGCGGTACCGCCCAGCCGGATTTTCCCGCTCATCAGCCTGGTTTCCGATTTTCGCAAACCACGAGGTAAAACAGCGGTTCGTCCAGGAAAGTAACTATTTCAAAACCGTGCGGGTCCAGAAGCTCTTTTGCCTCCGTTTGATCGGGCAGCAAGTCAAGGTGGAAGGGCGTGTGTTTCTTCAGTTCGACTATAAATTCTTTTCCCATGGGGTGGCTTATCACCAGCCTGCCTTGCGGGCGCAGAATGCGGTGGAGGTTACGCAGGCTCGCCGCCTTGTCCAGGATATTGGAAAAACAGGCATTTATGAAGGCCGCATCGAGGCTGTCGTCGGGAAGCGACAAGTCGCTGACGCTGCCAAGATGGGCTATAACCCCCGGGAACTTGTCTTTCACCCTGTGAAGCATGTTTTCGGCCAAATCGCAGACGTGGATTTCCGAGGGGTGGTATTTGAGAAGGTAGGGGAGGAGAATTCCGGTCCCGGTCCCCACATCCATGACCTTTTGGCCCCGCTCGATGCGGCCCGCTTTTACGGTGGCGGCCAACCGCCGCGGCACGTCGGGGGGCAGGGGAGGTTCGAAAAGATCGACGTTTTCGTTGAAATACCTCCGCTGCAGCCTGTCCATTTCTTCGATCTGTTCGGGCGTAAGATCATTTCCGGTCATGTCCCGGCCTCCTCGGTGAGCCTTTGGCGCAAAACTTCGTAAAGGGCGACGGTGGCCGCCGATGCGGCGTTGAGAGAATCGAGGGGGCCGGCGGCGGGAATGCGCACCAGCAGATCGCATTCTTTTCTTACCAGTGGCCGGATGCCCTTTTGTTCGTTGCCGATGACCAGGCAAAGCGGGACTCTCAAATCAGCCTCATAGCAAGCCTGGCTGCCACGGACTTCCAGGCCGGCCACCCAGTAGCCCGCGGATTTCAAGCTTTGCAACGTCCTGACCACATTGGTGACCCGCGCCACCGGAATATAAACGGAGGCGCCGGCCGCGACTTTTATCACCGAAGCGCTCAAGCCCGCCGATCTGTCGGCGGGAATAACGACTCCCTTTGCTCCCAGAAAGCAGGCGGAGCGCAGAATCGCCCCGAGGTTCCGGGGGTCCTGAATGGAATCCAGGACAACCAGCGGGTCACGGTCGGCCAGAGGTTTTTCGAGCAGACCCTCCAGAGCGGCGTAAGGGAACTCGGACATTCGAAGCGCCACGCCCTGGTGGTGGGAATGTCCGGTCAGCGCGCTCAAGCGCTCCCGATCGCCTCTGACCACCGGAATGGACCTGCCGGCGGCAAGTTGGGCGATCTCGTCCGCCCGTGCATCGCTACGGGCGAGCAGCAGTTCGCTCCCGGAGGTCTGTGCCCCCAGCAAAGCCTCCCGTACGGGGTTGATGCCTGAAACCCAGATTTCGCCTTCGGTGGAGTGAGTCTTTTTCGAGTGCGTCTTTTTCATTGCTAAGAAGTGATCGTCAGATCGATAAGCGACATGAGAAACGTTTTGACTGCCGGAGAGCGGGCCTCCCGGCTGGCTCGGCACGCGCGCAGAATGGCCCTCAGATCTTCTACGGCCTCCTGCAGGTCATCGTTTATGATAAGATAATCATACCAGGACGATTCCAGTATCTCACGCCTGGCGGCGGCAAGCCGGACGGTAAGCTGCTCCTCGGTTTCCGTCGCCCTGCCGCGGAGACGCTCTTCGAGCACTTCCATGGACGGGGGTAAAACGAAAATGGTTTTGACCGCCGGGTGGGCGCAACGCACCAGCCTCGTTCCCTGAACGTCTATATCGAGGAGGACGTCGAATCCGTCTCCGAGCCATTTTTCAACGATGTGGCGATCCGTGCCGTAGAAGTGGCTGTGAACCCGGGCCCATTCCAGGAAGCGGCCCGAACTTATCCCCTGCCTGAATTCGTCGGCGGACAGGAAATGGTAATCTTTTCCGTCGACTTCCCCGGGACGCGCCGGCCGGGTGGTGCTCGATACGGAAAAGCGCATTTTCGGACAATCAGGCAGTACTTTGCCGATAATGGTGGATTTGCCTACGCCGGACGGCGCCGAGACGATGAAGAGCTGTCCGGCAGGCTCTAAATGGACCATGGACCCGTCCTCAAACCTTAAGCTCCTGGGGTTGCTTCAAAATGTTGGAGTCTTTTATATTTCCATCCAGAAGAAGCCTCTGGGCGATTGTTTCGGCCTGAACGCCGGATAAAATCACGTGATCGCTGTCGGTGACGATTATCGAGCGGGTGCGGCGGCCCATGGTTGCGTCTATGAGCTTATTTCCGAGCTTTGCGTCTTCTTTTAGCCTTTTCATGGGGGCGGAGGCAGGCGATACGATCGCCACCACGCGATTGGCTATCACGGTGTTGCCAAAACCGATGTTTAGTAATTTCACTTCCATATCTTCTCCTGACGCAGGTTGGAGCAGTTGACGGAAAGGCAAAGACACACCCGTGCTTCTGTCGAAGGGCGCCGCCCTCGATCAGTTCCCGAATACCACCCGGTTTAATTATTCTTCCTGGCGTTCGCCGGGAAAGAACCCGACCAATGCGCCCGGTCTAACGATCTTGAACTATCTTGGAAAGAAACCCATTCGGGACGGAAACCGGTCTGAACGGCTTCCGAATCGATATGTGCCCGGCCCCTGTTTTTGCTCCTGTCGAAACAAGCCCGCAAATTTTCATAGAACGCGGTAGAAAATGCAAGAGAATTTCTGTCAATCGCTCAGGTTTTCTGAATTTGGGAATAATCATAATTCTTTGGCTTAAAAATAGCGAAATTCGAGGCGGAAATTTGAGGCGGAACGGTAAATTTGTTCTCATGCTAACGATCCATGCCCCGTGGGCACAACGAGAGATGAAACACTTGCGGACCCCGCGATTTTAGGCCATATGCCATCCAACCAAAGCTGTCAGCGCAGCAAACCAAGGGAGGATAGCGATATGGCCCAGAAAAAGGATAGCCCAGTTGTTGAAATTCTGCATCCAAATTGTTGCGGGTTGGACGTTCACAAGGAGAGCATCAGCGCCTGCCTGCATACAGCCGACGAGGACGGAAGGGACCAGACCGAGGTCAGAGAATTTGGTACCTTTACCAAAGATTTGCTTGGGCTGAAAAAGTGGCTCGTGGAGAGCAATTGCCCAATTCTGGCGATGGAGAGTACCGGTGTCTATTGGCGCCCTATTCACAACGTGCTCGAGGATGTCATGGAGGTGATCCTAGTCAATGCCCGGCATCTAAAGAACGTGCCGGGGCGTAAAACCGATATCTCCGACTGCAAATGGCTTGCGGGTCTGCTGCGACACGGTCTTCTGAAGGCCAGTTTCATCCCTGAAAAGCACGTGCGAGAGTGGCGTGAGTTGGATAGACTTCGAAAGAGCCATGTGGAGACTGTTGGCGACTATAAACGCAGAGTTCATAAGCTTTTTGAGACCGCAAATATAAAAATTGACTCGGTTGTGTCCGATCTGTTCGGGGTTACAGGTCGCAATCTGATCGGCTTGCTAAGCCAGGAGAACGCGGAACTGAGCATAGAGAATATTGAAAAGTGCGCCAAGGCTGGTCTAAAAACGAAGGTCGTAGAACTCTCTCACAGTCTGGCCGGATTTTTTGGCGACCATCACCGTTTTCAACTTAGGGGTATGATGCGGATTATTTCGCAGTTGGAAAGGGAGATTTTATCAATAACGGAGCACCTCAGAGAATTAATGAAGCCTCAAGTGGAGCTTATGCGGCGCCTGGACGAGGTTCCCGGCATCAACGAGATAGCGACCCAGGCAATTCTGGGCAATATAGGGACCACCTTGAAGGAGTTTGCTTCTGACGGCAGTCTAAATTGTTGGGCAGGAATTTGTCCTGGCAATAATGAGAGCGCAGGCAAGCGCAAAAACGGCCGCAATTCAGTCCGCTCCCATCCATTTAAAACGATAATGGTTGAGGTAGCTTGGGCGGCTATTAAGAAGAAGGGTTCCTACTACCGGGAAAAGTACTATCGACTCAAATCGAGGATTGGACCCAAAAAGGCGATAGTCGCAATAGCCAATCGAATTACCAAGGCTGTTTACCGGATCATAAAACATGGGGAATCGTACAGGGAACTCGGGGAGTGCTGCCTGAATGACAACGACAAACGAAGAAAACTCGACAACCTTAAACGACAGGCAAAGAAATTGGGCTATGTTTTAGTCCCTTCGAGAGCTTAGAAGCCATATGGTGAAATTTGGCCGGAGCAAAAAGAGGTCGATCGTTAACTGCAGCCTAAGAGCGCGGACGCTAACGTGACCGATCAGCTTTCAGAACAACAAACTGTCGGCATCAAAACGATGACCACCCATACAAAACTATTTTTTGAAGCTGAACCACGCTCCACATATCAGAAAAAGTTTTTCAAACTAAAAGGAAAGGGGGAACCCACCTATTGAACATTTCCCAGTGCGAATCAAGGATGATTACCGACAAAAATCGTCGGAATCCGAAGGGTGAACTTTGTCCTTCCATAGGCCCAGGTGTTTCATACAAAAAAACAGGAAAATCCACCACAGAGGCACAGAGGCACAGAGAGTTCTTTTTTTTTGACCGGCCGGGAGACGACGGCCGGTCAAAAGGGCAGGCCTTCGGCGGATAGGCGGCAGGCACACCGAACCACGGCGGCAGGGGCCATCGGACCGGAATGAGTCTTAACCTGGCACGCCTACAATAAATTACTGTTGGAACAGAATGCCCCTGGTCCCGGGGGATGTTGGGGAACCGTATCACCTTTTTTCTTGAAACCGGACGGTTCGTTATGGATACTGATGTATAAAATAAATATCTTGAATTCAAGGAGCAGGCGGATGCGATTTCGAAAACCGGGTAAGATAATGGACAATTTGTGGTATCTGGGCGCCGAGGAATCAGGGGTTTACGCGTTGCGTGGAGACCACGGCACGGCCCTGATAAGCGGCGGGATGAGCTACATTCTTCCGGGGGTCCTTTCTCAAATGCGCGAGTTCGGGATCGACCCCGGAGAAATCACCACGCAGGTGATCCTCCATTCGCACTTCGACCATGTGGGAATCATTCCCTATTTCAGCAGAAAATATCCGTCGATCAAGGTGTTTGGTTCCGAAGCGGCTATCGGGACATTGCAAAGGCCCAAGGCGGTCGAATTTATAAACAGCTACAACCTCTTGATGGCCGGAAACAGGGCTGAAAGCCTTGTAGACTTCGATCTCGAGTGGCGCTCGGACATAGTGGTGCTGCCGGTCAGGGAAGGCGATGTGATAGACCTGGGCGGATTCGAACTAAAAATTTTCGAGACCCCAGGCCATTCGAACTGTGCAATTGCGGCTTATGAACCAAATTACAAAATCCTATTCCCATCCGATGCGGTGGGCATACCGTTTTCCGATAGACTATTCCCGGCAATGAATACGAATATCGATCAGTATCTGGCCAGTCTCGAAAAGCTCGCGCCTCTGGAAGTCCAACTGTTTTGCGCCGATCACTATGGCTATATCACCGCGGAGGAAGCCCGCACGGTGGTCCCGGAGAGCATTGTGGAAGCGTCGAACATGAGGGCCGCTCTCATCGAGGCCTTGCGGCGCAACGGCAACGACATCGACGCGGCAGCAAGAGAGAGCGCTTCCGCCGCCTACGAGCAGATGCCCGGCTACTTCCTCGCTCCGGAAATCCTGGAGGGGGTCCTGAAACAGACGCTCAAATATATTGTTAAGTCGAAGGGCTAAAAGGGTCGAAGGTCAAAAAGTCTAAGGTCGCAGGTCAAACACGAGATGTTCCGGGCTTGACCTGCGACCTTTGACTTTTCACTTCGACTTTCGCCTTCGGGTAACAAAATAGAATACTGTCCCGTTTTTCTAAATAAGCCCACCGTTATCCTCGATTCCCGATGCGCCATTCTTTGGTATTTCTGTCAATCTTAGCTTCCGTCACCTCTCTAAAATCTCGGGGTGATTATTTCACCGACCTAATGTATGTTTAGCGAAATTACTCAGGAAGAGAGGAGTAGGGCCACGAAAAAAGGACTTAAACGCGAGCTGAACCTGCTCGATATGACCATGGTCGGGCTTGGCGCCATAATCGGCTCCGGCTGGCTTTTCGCTTCGCAGAAGGCGGCAAACCTGGCCGGCCCGGCGGCTATCCTCGCCTGGATTATCGGCGGCGGGGCCATCACCTTTATCGCTCTGGTGTATGCGGAAATGGGCGCCATGCTGCCGGTGGCCGGCGGTCTTGTCCGTTACCCCCAGTATTCCCACGGCAATTTTGTGGGATACATCATGGGGTTTTCGTGCATAACGGCCTATTCCACGGTAATAGCCATCGAGGCCGAGGCGGTGGTGCAATACATGAGCGCCTATATTCCGCTGCTTTATGTCCACCAGAACATGACCCTGCTCGGCTGGCTGGTCACGCTCTTATTCATTTTCCTGTTTTTTTTGCTCAATTATTTCAGTGTCAGGATTTTTGCCAGGGTCAACAATATTATTACCATTCTGAAATTCATCACTCCGCTCCTGGTGATATTGGTTTTCTTCACCCGGTTTAATCCGGCGAATTTGCACTTTGGAGGCAGTTTTGCCCCCTTCGGGCTGCCAGGCATTTTCTCGGCGGTCTCCTCGGGCGGCGTGGTGTTTGCTTTTCTTGGTTTTCGGATGGCGGTCGATTTGGGGGGGGAAGCAAAAAACCCGGGGCGCGATGTCCCGCTGGCCATCGTTATCGCGGTCGTAATCAGTGTCGCCCTCTATGCCCTGCTGCAGACCTGTTTTGTGGGTACTCTCACCCCGGCCGCTTTGGCCAAAGGGTGGGGCAACTTCGGATTCAAAGCCCCCTTCGCCGATCTGGCCTTGCTTCTGGGTTTCACCTGGCTGGCGCCCGTTCTTTTCGCCGACGCCTTGATTTCGCCCGCCGGCACCGGTAGCATCTACACCGCCTCGACCTCCCGGCTTATTCTGGCGCAGGCACATAACGGTCTGTGGTGGAATGTCTTCAGCGGGGTAGACCACAAATCGGGTGTGCCGCGAGCGGCCCTGTGGCTAACTCTTGTTTTGTCCATAGTCTGGACCGCTCCTTTTCCGACCTGGAATCAGCTGGTCGGTGTGGTCTCCGGCGCGGTGGTCTTCACTTACATGGTCGGACCGGTGTCGGCCCTGGCGTTTCGCAGAACCGCCCCGGATATGCACCGGCCGCTCCCCCTGAAAGGTCTGCCGCTGATCGCTCTCATGGCGTTCATCGTCGGGACCCTTCTCATTTACTGGAATGGCTGGCATACCGACTGGGTGGTGGTGACGGTCGATCTGTGCAGCCTGGCGCTTTACGCCTATTTCATGCTAGCCCACCGGAATCTGCGAAAAGACCTCGGTAAAAACATCAGGGCCGGCATCTGGCTGGTGGTCTATATGCTCTTCCTTCTGATCGTTTCCTACGCCGGGTCCAGCCGGTTCGGCGGCCACGACCTGATAAGCTATCCGCTGGACCTGCTGGTTGTTGTGATCGGAGCGATCGGCTTTTTTTGCTGGGGATGTGCTTCGGCCTTCGTCACTCCGGACATCGAAGCGGCTATCCTGGCGCAGGAAAAAAGCGAGGAGTTGCCGGCGGAAAGATCGTACGAAGGGGAGGGGCCCGTACAGCCTGTCAGCGGTCTGTGATTTGGGGGGGATTTCATGCTCTGGAAAGTTCTTGTTGGGCTGCGCTACGAAACTGTGTCGTAAGCGTCGGCTCAAAGCAAGGCAAAGGACAAAAGTGCGGGGAGCAATCCCCATAAGAGCTAACTTATTGGGGTCCCATTAAGATGGCCACCGGTTTGTAGCCTAATCTCAGCCCAAGGCATACCCCAAGGGAAATGGAAACCGTGGATGGGCCGGGCAAATCTTTTCATGCCC
>JARLGZ010000128.1 GCA_031292515.1 Puia sp.
AAATCAACTTCCACACACGGGTACCCATTGTCCACGGCATCTGGATGCGCTTCAAGTTTCTGGATGGCGAAGTGATGGAAGGAATCGTGTTCAACTCCATTCGTTACCTGGTTGACCCAGGGTTCTTTGTTATGCCCACCGCCCCGGAAAGCAACAATAGGCTTGTCTACGTCCTCAAGAGCTGGCTGATTGACCACCGAGTTCTGGGGATGCGCAAACTCTAGCCTCAAGCACTAATCCCCAGTGCGGCTCTAGGAATTCGTTGGCAAGCCTTGGTGCCCTGTATCTCGGAAAATTGCGTACTTCAGAATCTCGACTGCCATCCCCGCCAGATCTGCCGCAGTTGCTTCTGTGCGCACCGCTCGCCCTCTGCACTGGATCTGGCAATGTGCAGACTGCGTGATCTCTGGAGGCAATTCAACGGTGAAATCAAATTCGCCCCGAATCTGGGTGCTGTCGGCAAGCGATAAAAACAGATAGGCTCCCCGGTTGTTCAGGTCCCGAGTATAGGCAGGGATCTGGCTATCTCCCACGAAGAGGGTTACAGGGGCATTGACTGGAAACCGCTGCCCGTCTCGCCGGTCGTTCTGCGTGGCTCGTTCCTCGCTCATGTGCGCCATTTCGATGCCGTAGCCTGCCGCCAAGGCCGTTTGGTTCCGCGAATTCCAATCCCTTCGAGCCTGAATGGCGGCTCAAAGGGTCGTTCAAGTGCAGTGCGAGTTCCCGCCAGTTCAAGTGAGACGGCTCGATGCATCAATCTCCTAGCAATTGGATTGCCGAACGATTTTCACAAAAATCGGGGAAGAATCGCCTCCTGCTGGAAGAAGAGTGCAATGAAATGCGCAACTTGGAGGGTGGAAAGTGGACAATGATGCCGTTGCATACAGGCCCATTGCACTCTCTTCGGTAATCTTGTTCGATATAGATATGAGTTCCGACAGAGTCCGCAGGTACTTGTAACTAACTGGAGGTCTTAGCCCATCGCGCACTCAATTGATCCAAGGGAAGGTTCAAACCGGGATACATCAGGTCAGACACCTCACATCAAAGCGGAGAAGAGGCTGGATTGGCACGACGCCAGAGCAATCAAGTGTCCTCTTCATCCCTGAAACCTCGAGAGGGCGGAGACCTTACTTCCCTTTTTTACCATGTAGAAAGTACATACCGTGAAAAAATGAGGCGGAGAGATGGCTTTCCTGCCGCTAGACCAATCGACACCATGCCGGAGCTTTACCCACGTAAGTCACACGATCTGAAATGGTTTGACAACTCCGATACTGTGACGGCAGGTTTGGCCCTGACCTTGCAAATAATTGCAACGAATCTCCATGTTGAATACTTTGCAACATTACAGGCATCTATCTAGCCGCACTGTATCTGCCCACGGTGTGTCGGCGTCTCCGCCGAAGAAGTTGGGGCTGTTTTTTTGCGCGGCTCCGGCATCCCGAATCTCCCCCCGTCTCTCAGTGAATGCCAAAGGGTTAAGCGGAAATCGTCCTCATCCTCGCCTCTCCTTGCGGTGCTCCGGCCTCGGCGTCCTGATTCTTCCCACTTCATCGCAGGATCCGAGGGCAAGTACATCAAGCATCTCGGCTGCAGCTCGTCTTCAAAGTACGGGTTTTATGTCTTTTCAATTCGGGTACGATATTCTCCACCCCTTTTCGCTCACCAAGGGTCCGGTCGAAGGGGCTGTCCTCGGGACCGAGTCTTAATGTTCGGAGCCAGGATCCGCACGCGGCAATCGCGGAGGACCGGCATTTGAGGTGATCTTCATCACCGCATTTGATTCTGCTGAAAGGTAATCTAGCCTGTGGTTACCTATGTGAAACGTGACTGCTTGAGATTGAAGATTTTAGCCAAAACGAGGAAGACTCCAGAGCTCAGAGGGTGGCACGATGACCCTCTAAACTCTGGTTTATGTTAAACTTCAACCACGTAACACAAAAGTTACACTACGGTAACATTAACGATGAATATGCAGCGCTATTTCCGGTTGGTAATCTGCCCCTAATACCTTCTAATTTGGACGAGGGGACCTTGGGAGC
>JARLGZ010000129.1 GCA_031292515.1 Puia sp.
CCATGCGATCTCGGGATCCTGGCGGACTAGCAAGTTGGATGCGCTCTCCGATAATGGGCTGCTGTTTACGTATAAGGTCGTGGGTGACAGCTTGACGATGACCACTCCAACCGGACAGAGCTACACGGCGAAACTGGATGGGACGGAGGCGCAGTACAAGGGTGATCCTGGAACTGACGGCGTCTCGGTCAAGATGAGGGGCAAAGGCACTCTTGAGGAAACCGACAAACGCGGCGGCAAGGTGATTAGTGTCTCGATAGTGACACTGGAGCCCGATGGCAAGACCGCAAAAATCGTGGTCGAAGACAAACTGCACGGAACCACCAGCCAGTTTGTGGCCGTGAAACAGTAGGTTCTCATTCGTTCCCACCCTCCGCGCAGGCGGAGGCTCGACATAGAACGCCGACACCCCCAAGTCGAGGGTGTCGGCGTTTTTCGATTTCATAGCCGTACGTGCAACCCGACGCGCTCACCGGGAAAGCCGAGTACTAGGAACAACATGTCCGGTTTGCCGACACGACAAATCGGGACCTAGCAGTCAATTTCTCTGTTTCGTAGGGACGCAGTCGGTTACCGACCATTTTCCATCCGACTTGTGAAGCGAGTAGTCAACATCTCTCAGTATCACCGCGAGGTCACCAGTCCCTTGATTAATCTCCCGGTTGTCCAGGACCTGTACGCGTATATCCTTGCCCTGCGACAAGTCAAAACTTGGATACTCAATACGAACCTCAAATCCGCAGTCGAACTTCTTGCGCCACTCGGCCGAACTACACACGTTCAAATGCTGACGTAAGGTCTCTACCAACCTAGGGCTTGGGTCAAGTCCTTTAACGGAGAAACAAATCCTTTCGTTTTTGGTCCAATTGTTCGCTTGAAACTCAGCCTTCAACACTACAGACAGAATCTCTGCTTCGTCCGCGTTTCTCGGAGAATAGGTCTCGTTTGAGGTTTCGTTCAGCTTCGCAACTCTTTCGATTGCTTTGTCCACCTGCTGCCGAACACCCTCGACTGTATACGCATTGCCTCTGGCGTCGAGGTACGCTGAACCGCTCACGCTTGCAACCAGACGCTTTGCTGTCTGGTATTCACGAAGGGAGTCTGCCCATTGCTTTTCGGTTTCCAGAATGTAGGCAAATTCAAAGCGGCCTAAGGGATTATTGGGGTCAATTTCGAGAGCATCGAGTACGACCTGACGTTGTTCTTGGTGCATTGTTTTTCTCTTGTAGAGGGCGTAGAGCGAGTAATAGTTGATTGGATTTGAAGGGTCCAACGCACACGCCTGTTTCAGTTCTTTCACAGCAGTATCGAAGTCACCTAGGGCGTCATAAGCTATCCCGGCTTGGTTGTGCCAGAACTCCGACTTTGGGTCCTTTTCGATACCGGCCTTGGCTTTCGCCAATTCGGCTTTCCAATCCACAGTCACGGTCTTATGCTCTGCCGTGCTTCGGCGCAATGGACTCGTTCCGAAGTAAGAGAAGAAACCTACGACAAGCAACGCGATACCACAGGCGACTGCAACCCACATAACGCAAACCGGCAATGCAGCCCAACCCTGCTCCTTGCAAGCCTTGTGATAGCGGCTGTAGTCAAAAGCCCCGCCTCGAAGTAGAGCCCACTTTTCTCCGATGTGCCCCATACGAAGGCGAAAGAACGAATCAAGAGCTGCTGCCACACCTATGAGCACAACACCGAGCACCAGCATCATCATTGGTCAAACCTCAACAATCTGAGTATGGCCCCTAAGCGTATGTGATGCGGATTGAACTCGAAAGAAGGTTAAGTCCTTCCATGAGAAAGCCGGTGAGCGTCAAGCCATTTCTTTCTTTTTTCCTCTGTTTTCATTCCCCGAGTTTTTCATAGAAAAACTTCACGCCAGGATCGCCTAGCAGCGACGATCGCCAGCTCGGTCGACCCCCAGCATC
>JARLGZ010000130.1 GCA_031292515.1 Puia sp.
CCAAAACCCCAAAACCCCAAAACCCCAAAACCCCAGTGCGAAATTCGTGGGGGCGCGTCTTCGCTGTTAACCAGTGGATCAAACATAATAATCAAATCGATGGAGACAGCAGAAAAGTATGAAGTCTGTTACATAAGACACGCACAGTCGTTCTTCAACATGTTCATAGCGCTGCAGAGGACCAAGTCGCCGGCTGAGCTCGGCGCCACACCCTCAGAGATCTCAGAACTGTCTCAGGTGGCAGACAAGTTCGACCCGAAGCTCGCCGACCCGCGCCTCACCTCCAAGGGGGTCGCACAATGCGAGGCTGCCAAGTCGCAATATCATGCGATGCCCATAAAAGTGGTCTTCGTCTCCCCACTAAAGAGAGCAATGGAAACCGCAGAGCTGCTCTTTCGCGGACATCCGATGGCTGAAAGCATCAAGTTTGTGGTTCATCCACTTCTCAGCGAAATGCTTGCAGGAAGCAACGAGATCCCTTGTCCGGTCTCAGAAAAGATCAGGGAGTTCGGCCCAAGAGGCTTTGACTTTGGGCTGTTCTCGGGGTACAAACGGCCGGAGCTCTACTTCGTCTGCAATATAAATAGTCCGGAGAGGGAGGAGCTGCTGAAGAAAATTGAAGAGAACGAGCCCAAAGTTTCATATATAGAGACGGTGTGCGCGGCGACGAAGATAAGGAGGACGACATATCCGACACACGACCGCAAGGTGGAGAACTACATGAATCTCCGCAAGCGCGCTAAGGAGTTTGCGCTGTTCGTCAAAGACTATATGGCGAAAAATGGACTAAAATCGGGCGAGGTGGCGGTGGTCGCACACAGCACCTTCATTGGCCAGACCACGGCCACCGAGTTCAACTCCTATCACAAGGGAGTATTCACGTCGATGGAGAACTGCGGATACCGGATGTTCGACGTGAATTCGCTATCCGCAGCGAAATTCTAAGACAACTACTTTCCGCGCCGTGCCGCACCGAGTGGCGATGGGGTTTTGGGGTTTTGGGGTTTTGGGGTTTTGG
>JARLGZ010000131.1 GCA_031292515.1 Puia sp.
ACGGCGGCAAGAGCAGTCCATCTGAAGGTGAATGTCAGCCGCTCATCCGGATACAGATTCGGCTATGCCCAAGTTGTCAATCCATACTACTTATATCGCAAGGGTACGATTCCGAGATTCGGCGAAGTTTTTGCGCGACACTGGATGCGCTTGCTCGCAAGCAATATTGCGGGATTGATACGAAAGGATCGCCAGATAGACCGATTCGGCCGGCTTCGCGGCAACCTACGCGCATTTGCAGATATAGCAATGGGACATCCAGACCCAACCCGAATTGAATTATTGTAAATCCAGACTTCCACGAATAGAGATCACACCACGCCGGGAAGCTGTGAGCCTTCATCATGCAATTTGTCAAACAATGTGGATAAAATTGACACTTTATAGAACTGCATTTTCATCGTATCTCGACTTACGACTCTCTCTGGCTTAGAAGTCGTCGTCCCGGCTCCTAAGACAATCAGTGTTGACCGACATGGGATGCGGGTTTTGAAATAGGTACACCGCTCCGGGGCTTGACCGCTTTTGCGGACAGATACCGCGCCATAACGACAACAGACTTCAAAGCAATTTGAGGCCTTGGACCATCGCTACGAAACGACAACCAGGCCGGGGAACACGCATGGACATTCTGACTAAGACTCTCCGAGGGGACATCTACAGGAAGACAAGAGCTCATAGCGAAAAGGGCATCCTAGGCTTTTCGGGGGTTATTGATGCTTCTGATGCAATGCGCTCATTCTTTGGCCATCTATACCGACTTGCAAGCGGCCATCTTCCAAAGCTACCTTGGCTTACTTGGAGAGCGATTCGGTACCTGAAGGCAACTTTGCCATTACATGCACGTGTATTTGAATTCGGTGGGGGAATGTCGACCCTGTGGTATGAGGACCGGTACGCTGAAGTTCATACCGTAGAAGATAACTTCGAATGGTACAGCGCGCTGAAGAACAGTGCGCGCAGCGCCCACATATATCACTGCAAAGACGAGTCGTTTATCGAGTCAATTGACAGATTCCCGAATGACTATTTCGATTTGATTGTGGTCGACGGGAATTTCAATCGGCAATCATGCTTTCACCGCGCCGAGCCTCATTTGAAAGAAGGGGGACTCTTTGTCATAGATGATAGCGATAAGCAGCAGCTGACAGGGGGGCCGATCCGCGACTTGGATAGCTGGCTCGAGACATGCAATCAATATGAAATAGTCCGTTTAACAGGATGGATTCCCGCATCGTTCTGGGTAAAGGAAACGACAATTGCTCGTCGACTCTATTAGCCAACAAGTAATTCGACCTCATGTATATCCTGGGAGAGTTGGCATCGTTCTTTCCAGCCTATGTGCCGAAGGAACTCCGATCCTCGCCCTCGAGATGGCCAAAGTGTGGCGGCGGCGTGGCATCGATTTCACAGTATGCACGTTTCAGGATTCCCCATCGGATCTAGCAGCCGAATTCAGGGAGGCCGGTATCCAAGTCGAGAACCTGTCCGTCAACTTTCGCGGATATCGCAAGTTCCCCGATTTAGTCTGGCGAGTGTTTCGATATTGTCGTCGAAATCAAATTGACGCAGTCCTATGCTTCCCATTTGGATGGCACAGCTATGTTGCCTGGGGGGGCAAGCT
>JARLGZ010000132.1 GCA_031292515.1 Puia sp.
CGAGTGCAAAGATTTCGAATATTACCGAAATTTCAGGTGGAAAGAAAATCTAAGGATTCAGTACAGTATTGCTTCTTAGTTTTCTAGCACATAAACAGCCAAATATAAATCTTGAAAAGTTAGGAGTGTCACCGGTGAACCACCGAGCGAGCCGTCCCGACGCCGGAGAGGATCCTCCGTGCGCCAGGGCAACGGCGGAACCCGACCCACCGCATCGAACGCCAGGCCGAGGGTAAGGGGCATGTAAAAGCCCCCGAGGCCCAAAGCCCTAAGCGAGACCGAGTGACAGAGAGGAGGGGATACCAAAGCTTGTATGCCACGGCCACAAACCTTCTCTCAGCTCTGGCGGGGCTCCTCTTTGCCGGCCTGGCCAGTCCAGGACCGACAACAAATCGGGAGAACGGCGAGAGCCCCCTCCAATAACTGGACAAGATGTATATCCGAGACCCAAAAGAACATACAACCTCCAGAATCCAAAGGCGAAGCTGGAAGAAAATGAACAATCAGGAAGTCTTCATAATGAGTCCGATCAGAAAAGATTTCCGACAGAACATACCGATCAGACAGTCAGAAAATCGGATCAGACTGCCAGACATAACCGACACAAACGAACATATAACATCACCACGTGTAGGTCTCGTGAAATCAGACGTCAGGCTGTCCGCGGCAAGACCGAGTACGGACTACTCCCGGCGAAGACTGACAACACGCTACAGGCGGGTCACAGGTCCAACCATGGGAGGCCGGCCACCACCGGGCACGTCGAGAGCACACGTGCCGACATAATAAACTAACCTCTCACAACAACAGAGCGCGAGTCGGAGTTTTACCCCCCGGTTGATCGGCACTGCGGAGTCCGAAGCTTGTGCCGATCATATTGTGCGTACACTATATTACAACAATGCACCGGCCCGACGCATATTTATCGGATCAATTCAGCCAGAATAACGTCTCTCACCTGAACTGAACTGCGCCGATCTCCCGCATGATATGCTCATTCGTAAGAGTATATGCTTGCCTTATATAAAACTTGAAAAGTTAGGAGCGTCACCTGGGAACCACCGAGCCAGCCGACCCGACGCCGGAGAGGATCCTCCGAGCACCAGGGCAACAGCGGAACCCGACTCACCGCATCAAACGCCAGCCCGCGGGTAAGGGGCATGTAAAAGCCCCCGAGGCCCAATACCCTAAGCGAGATCTGCGACAGAGAGATGTGGATACCAACGCGCTAAGCCACGGCCACAAAACACCTCCCAGCTCTGGCGGGGCTCCCCTCTGCCGGCC
>JARLGZ010000133.1 GCA_031292515.1 Puia sp.
CCAAAACCCCAAAACCCCAAAACCCCAAAACCCCGTGTCCTTTGTGCTGCTTAGCTGGTGACGTGAGCCAAAACCCTGGACTCAATTCAGTGCTGAGAAAACGACGAACTCGGGCTCCTCCTTCGATCGGATTCTCATCACCGCCGCCTTGTTCCCGCATCTATTTCGCTAGTACAAGACTCTGCTACCGATAGCAGTGATTCGGCACGGACCAAACTGTGACTAACGACTTGCCGAACATGTACTTCACACCGTCTTGGATCATCTGGTGCGACCTGACCACCATCCTTGTGCCGTTCAGCATATTGAACTACTCAGTCTCCTCTCACACCTGAGATACACATCGAACATGCTTCTCGCCAAAGAGCCGGCCGGCCCCACGGCTGTCGGGCAGCCAGGTCTGACAGGTTTCGTCAGGATCTGACCAGAGAAGGTCCGTCATCGGCCCTTCGTACGTAATTTCTTTCTCCCGGTCCAGCGCGTTGAGCTGGTCCAGCGTCGGGACTTCTGGCGATAGTCCCCCGTGAACGCAGAAGAAATCACCGTCGACTATCTGAGAAGGGGTGAACGTTGTGTTGTACGGCTGCGAGGGGGAGGTAGTCGAACAGTTCTGTCAGTTCGCGCCACGGATTGGCGCTCCCGTAGGCGCGGTACAGTTCGGTGTAGAGCTCGTTCATCTACGTTTCGGCTTTATCAGCGGAGCAGTCGTACCTTGGTGATGGAACGACACTCGTGGTTCCCACGGAGCAACGTGATCCTGGCCGGATACTTGGCCTTCAGACAGAGAAGATACTCAATGACCTCGGCAGAGTAGAGTCCCCGGTCCACGTAGTTCCCCTGCGACTATATGAGGGTTGTTGACGACTAACCAGAAAGATGTAGCTGACCGCGGGGAGAGGGCCGCCGACTGCGAAGAGGTGAAGGAGCTCCGGAAATTGTGCATGGATGTCCCCACAGATTGTCACCGGCGCCTGCACCGGGACCGTGTTTTGCTCTTCCGAGAGGATCTCCTTGACCTAGGCGTCATTTATGATAGGAAGAGAGAGTTATACACGTTCGCAAAGCGGAATGAGCTGGTACTCGGGAATAAGTTTTTTGCTCTGCTTGAGGCCTTCCAGCCAGTGGTCTAGTCCTTCCACCATGTCTATGCTTTTTACTGGTATTATCCTGACGGTCGGGTTTTGACGTAATTCTTCCGCACAGCACAGCAAAGCAAGGGAGAGGGGTTTTGGGGTTTTGGGGTTTTGGGGTTTTGGGGTTTTGGGG
>JARLGZ010000134.1 GCA_031292515.1 Puia sp.
CGTGCCGGCATCTCTGCCAACTACGCAAGACTCGCTTCCGGTGGTTGACTAGACCTTGTCGGACAGGATTGGTTACCTGTCGGGTTGTTTCGAGGTGTTTCATCTTTAAATCCCCACCTCACGGACTTTTCACAGCGCAATCGAGAGTTGGCCCATGCGTTGTTCGGCACGGTAGAGCCCTTCGAAGTCGTTGTCCATGAAGGAAAATTCGAAGGCGCGGTTCGGGACCAGGCTCGCCCATTTTTGTTCGAGTTGCGCCAGTAGTGCGGGCCAGTTATCCGTCCTGGCCCGGATGGCCATTTGGATGGCGTCTTCGTCGAGGCTATTCACGAACACCAGCGGTTGTATGTTGTCCCGCAGCGAGGAGAAATTGAAATTCTTGACCACGCCGATTACGTTCAGTTTTCGGTCGCTTCTTTGCCACCAGGCAAGGGTCACGGTCTTGTTCAACGGGTCTTTTCCGATGGCGAAGAGTTTTGCGGCGGCTTCGTTGATGATGACTTTGTTGGAATCCGTGCCGTAGTCGCGAGAGAAGTTGCGGCCCGCGACCAGCTGCATACCCATGGTGGGCAGGTAGGCGTCGTCGATCTTCCAGACCTGGGTCCAACCCCCATTGGTGCCCGTTCCATTGTCGGGGCCGAAACCTCCATCATGCCAGCGTTTATCGTTCGTGGGCAAGTAGCCGGAGATCGTCGCAGCCGTGACACCGGGAAGCTGCAGCAGTTCCTTTTGGAAGGTCCTGGGATCTTTTAGCGCGTCCATGCCATTGAGGATGAGCACCCGGCTGCGATCGAAACCCAGGTCCTTATTCCGGATATAGTCGAGTTGACGGTAGACGACGAGTGTCCCGACGATGAGAAAAATGGAGATGGAGAATTGGAATACCACGAGTGTGCTCCGAAGTGCGACGCCTTTGAAGCTATTCGCCAGTTTGCCCTTCAAGACCTGCACGGGTTTAAAGGCGGAGAGGAAGAGTGCCGGGTAGGCGCCGGCGAGTAGTCCCACCACCCATACGGCTGCGACGATTGTCGGTAGCACCCAGGCCAGGGTGTGTGAATTGAAGGAAAGTTGTTTGTCGGCCAGGTTATTGAACCAGGGCAGCACGAGTGCGGCGAGACCCACTGCCAGGATGCCGGCGGTGAGCGTGATCAGCAGCGACTCGGTGAGGAATTGGCCGATGAGTGTGCTGCGGAGTGAGCCCAGCACCTTTCGGACCCCCACCTCACGGGCGCGGCCAGCGGAGCGGGCCGTAGAAAGGTTCATGAAATTGATGGCGGCGATCAGCAGCACGAAGGCGGAGATGGCCGAGAAGATATAAACATATTGAATATTGCCATTACGCGCGAGTTCATCGGTGCGGCTGGATCGAAGGTGGATATCGGTAAGGGGGGTGGCACCGAGCCGGATGTACCAGGCACCCTTGTTGTCGTCTTCCATCGCGCCGTATTCAGGCACGAATTGGCGATAGAAGCCTGCGAGTTTTTCGTTGAATGCAGGAATGCCGGCCCCGGGCTTGAGCAGCACGAAGGTAGACATGGGAAGGATATTATACCAGCCGGGATCGGTCAGCATGCGATCGCCCTGTATCGTGATGAAGAAATCATAATGAAAGCAGGCCTGGGCGGGCATATCACGGATGACGCCACCGATGGTCAGGGGGGTGGTGTCGTTTTCGGATCGTAGAACCCGGCCGACGACGGCAGTGGTGCCGAAGTATTTTTGGGCCATGCTCTCGGTGAGGACGACTGTGTGCGGGTTCGAGAGGGCGGTGGCGGGATCCCCCTGAATCATGGGCAGTGTAAATAGCGAGAAGATCGATGGGTCGCATTGGACTACGCGCGTTTCTTTGATGACCGACTGTCCTTTCCTGAACAACATGGCGTTGTTCAGGGGAAGCATTCGTACCGTCTGCTGTACTTCCGGGTAGTGGCGGAGCAGGGCGGGTGCGACGGGCAGGGCCGCGTCGGCCATGGAGGTGAGGGTACCGCCGGATAGGATATCGGTATTGAGGCGGCAGATGCGATCGGCATTGACATTGAAGCGGTCGTAGCTGAGTTCGTCCGCGACGTACAGGGTGATCAGCAGAAAGGTAGACAGCCCTAGCGTCAGGCCGAAAATATTGAGCGCAGTAAAGCCTTTGTTTTTTAGCAGCTGGCGCCAGGCGAGCTTTATGCTGGGATTTTGCAAGTGAAGGCGGTTTTCTTAAAAATAAGAAAACCTGTGCTTACAGCCATTTGAATTTATCCCCGACGAAGGGGACAAGATCGCCCGGTTTCAGGTGGGGATCAAAGCCTCGAAATTCCGGGCGGCGCTGTCTTCGCGTAAACGGCATTGAATTCTAATCAGTATTATAAAATCGGGCGTCACAGGAGATGACAGCAGATCAGCGCCGAAAATGCGCCGGCGAGAAAGACCAGGAACAGGAACAGCCACTTCAGGGAATACCGGCCTCGTTCGGAGCCGTAGTCATACATCTTTTTCATGCAATTTGAAAGCAGAATTTTCATGAGATGAGGTTAGTTTGCAAGTTACCGACAACCCCTTTCCCTTTTTTGTATATTAAGAGATTCTAATCCGGAATTCACAGGAAATAGCAGCATATCAAGGCCGAAAAGCCGCCGGCGAGGAAGACCAGGAACAGTCTTTTCAGGGAATATTTGTCTTCTTCGAGGATAAAGTCATAAATCTTTTTCATACGATTTGAATTTTAAGGGTAGTTTGGATAAATCGTATTTGACAATCGGCATACCAAAATATAAAATATTGATTATCAATAAATTAACGAAATTAGAAATTCCAATTCTGAACCAATATTCCCAATTTTGGAATAACGAGAGAAGAATAAAGGGATGAGGAACAGCGCCATTCCCAAAGATCCTTCCTGTATTTGGCGCATGGATCGGAGCAGCCGACCGTCTGGCAACCGATGGGGTTAAATGAAGTTTCTGACTGGTTAAAAGGCCGGCTTTGAACTGGTAACCAGCTTCTAACTCGTTAAAGGCAGCTTTCGGCTGGGTTGAGCGGGGATACGGTGACCGGTTAAACGGTTTCGGGGTGGGGATGTTCCCAGGGTCCGCGGTAGGGGCGCTGAAGAAGTTCATTGGCGGCCGGGTCTCCAACGATCTGGCGCGCTACCGGGTCATAGACGACCGGGCGGCCTACCTTCATAGACAGATTGGCGAGCAGGCAACTGGCCGTAGAGATATGCCCCTGGGCGATATCTGCTATAGGGCGGCTGCCTTTGTCTATCGCATTCAGGAAATCGAGCATATGCAATCTCGTCGCCGGGGCTGCGTTCAACTCGATCTGCGGCTCGGTGAGATCCTCGGGGTATTTCTCCTTCTCATAGACGACATCCTTATGAATTTTCAGGCCCTTTTCGTCTTCGGGTATAAAATCATAGGACATGGTACTGGCCTTCAGGGTGCCATTCTCTCCGTATAGTTTGAAAGACCAGGGATAATCGGGATCGGCCGGGGTGCCCCAGCTGCGATGCTGCCAGATGCAATTGAGATCGTCGTATTCGAAGAGTGCGGATTGGGTGTCGGAGATATTTGACTTGCCGGTTTTCTGAACATAGATGCCGCCGGTAGAACTGATCCGTTTGGGCCATCCGAGGTTCAGCATCCACCGCACCGTGTCGAACATGTGGATACACATGTCTCCCATGATACCGTTGCCATACTCGGTAAACGTGCGCCACCACCGGACATGGGGCAAACCATCATATGGGCGGAGCGGAGCGGGACCGGTCCACATGCCGTAGTCGAAAAAGTCAGGCACGGGCTGCTCGGGCGGGTTGCCGTTATTGCGCATATGATAGTAGCAGCACATCTCTACATGCGACACCTTTCCCAGGAGCCCCGCGTCGACGACGTTTTTCTTTGCGTCGAT
This sequence comes from Puia sp., assembly GCA_031292515.1. GTDB lineage: Bacteria > Bacteroidota > Bacteroidia > Chitinophagales > Chitinophagaceae > Puia. Next base: position 3,895 of record JARLGZ010000134.1, read on the forward strand.
CAGGTGGGGTGTGCTCTTCCGTTGCGTGCCTACCTGCACCACCCGGTTGTATTTACGGGCGGCGGCGACCATTGCTTCCCCTTCCAGGACATCCACGCTGATCGGCTTTTGCACATAGACATGAGCACCGGCTTTTATCGCCGCAATCGCCTGGAGCGCATGCCAATGGTCCGGGGTCCCTATGAGTACGATATCCAATTGATTCTCCGAAAGCATCTTCCGGTAGTCTCCGTAAAGAAGGGGCCTCTTACGGGATCTCTGCCTTTGGCTGACCCTATCCGCCGCTCCCTCCAACTGATGCCTGTCCACATCGCAAAGCGCTATCACCTCGACAGGGGCCACCTGTATAAGCCTGAACAGATCGCTCTTCCCATACCAGCCGGTACCTATCAGGGCTACGCGAAGCGTCTTTGCGGGAACGATAAAATCCATGGCGCCGGCTCCAAGCGCCGACAAGGCGAATGTCGCCGAAGCTCCCTTCAGAAAATTGCGGCGATCGAGGCTGAAATGGTTCATATGAAAGATCGTTTTTGTAGAGTTATTCGTTTTGAGGCATTAATCTTTTGAAGCATTTATCTTTTGAGGACTTATCTTTTGAGGCATTAATCTTTTTATGACAGCGATCGTTTTGACAGCTTTTGTTTTAACAACTATTGTTTTGACAGCTTTTGTTTTGACAGCAATGATCTTTTTCAGCGTTTTCGGAACTTACTTCAATGCAGGGGCTTATATGATTTTTTGCGATAAGTAAGATAGAGCTCCTTGCAGTAAAGACAGCCTAATAAGGGAACGGTTACCAGGTTCAGCCTGTTCAGGCGGACCATCTGCCGGAAATCCAGGTGTAAAAAGGCGGACAGCCCTCTCAGGAAGCCGCAGCCGTAACAATCCCTGCCTGTTATATTCCTCAGCAGGCAGAAGGTGAAATGCTCATTGGAGCCATGACAGTCGATGGTCCAGACCAGCACCGGCAATACTGCCAGCACGAGGAGTCGTCCCTTATCTTCTAACCAACGGCCTGCCCATACCATCGCGATAACTTTCGGTTAAGATCATTATAAAATCTATCAAGGCCCATATCCCGCAACCGCCCAGCGTCAGCAGTTGAAAGATGGCGACTCCTGTCTTTTTCGTGTAGAAATTGTGAGCTCCAAATCCACCCAGGAAAAAACAAAGAAGCAGGGTGGTCAGCCAGTCATATCCATTCTCGTTGTTCGTCATGCCGGGCTGACGGACCGGGGCCGTGTGAAAATTGGACGTGGCCGCGCCGCATCTCACACAAATGACTGCTTTGTCATCGATCTGGGCGCCGCAATTTGTACAAAACATACGATCATTTTTTAGGTTAGGTACTATAATGATACTTATAAAAAATGATTTGCCCAAAATCCCGTATTAAAAAGGGGGTGATCCATTACAAAAGCGTTTGGCGAGTTACGACACGGGGAATAACAGAGACATCCTTCTCTGCGCATGCCCTTTATCGAAGTCCAGGAGATATGCGGACTATCATTTTTGACCTCGTCCGGAAGTTGAGCAACGGCCTCACCAATAATTTGAATGTAATAAAAGCAAGCTTCAATAGCCAAAAAACCAGAAGCGAAATCCTCAAAGGATAAATTAGTTGTGTAAGACTCCGCCGTTTCCGATGCTGATGCAGACGGCGTTGCTGATGCTGTTGTCGGGAATTTCAGTGCATCGTTCAGTCAAAGAGAAATGTCGCTTTACGGCACCCCGGTATAAAGGGTCAGACGGTTGAAAAGCTCTCGTTGACACGGGCCCGGCAGGTCAATGCTGCAGTTTCTCATTTACTCAGTCTTCTGGCAGCAGAGGCCCTGGCGGCAGACTTAAGCTCATTGACAATGAGCGTATCTGCCTTGATCTTTGTACTATTCTTTGCAGTTTTGCTTTTTGCCGCAGTGCTGGTTTTTACCGCAGTCCTGGTTTTTACTGTAGTCCTGGTTTTTACTGCAACCTTACTTTTTGCGGAATTGCTTTTGACGGATTTGGACGTTTTTTTTACCATATTGCCGTGAAGGTAAACATAATACCCGTTATATCCATTAGCGGATTTGGTACTCATGTAAGCCAAGCCTTAGCCAAAACCCATTTTATTCAGGCCAAGCCTCATTTTACCCTTCGGGAGACTTTTCGATCTGCCGATCCGCCTAGTTGTGAATATTGATGTCCACACCCGGCGGCGGGTCCATATGGCGACTGCGATAATATTCGGGAGAATGATGATGATGGTCGTGGTAGTAGCGGTGTTCGACGCAACCCGTGGCGGAAAGGAAGATCATCCCCAGGGACAGCAAGCCGACAATGACTTTTTTATAGTCTTTCATGATAATAGCTTTATCCTGGAATGTCAAAAAACCCTGCCAATTATAATCGGTTGCGTTTCAGTGCCCGGCCGGGGCGAAGCGCAAGGCGTCGCCGGATTTCCGGGGATCCATTTGCCCAATATGCCCCATTTGACGAGATCGGCCGGATCATGTCGCCGGCAATTTCTCAGGATAGTCCGCCAGGATAAAAAAGTCCAGCCGGGTAGAAGTCCGGTAAGATAGAAGTCCGACAGTATAAAAATCCGCCGGTATAGCCTTATAATCGTGGGGTGACGGGTTTAAAGGGAGCTTCAAATGGATTGGCTCCCTGCACTTTCACCTTTCTGCGATACACTTTTTCGCCGCAGGAAACATAGAGGATATTAAAACCCGGGCCGGCGAAGCAGCAATTGGAGACTTGTCCGGAGGGGACGGGTATAATGGCGTTCACGCGCCCTGCCTGATCGAGCACCTGGATACCCATCGAAGTGCAAACCCAAATCCGGCCGTCCCGGTCGCAACGAATGCCGTCGGGCCAGGCATTATCTGAGTTGTCGGGCACGTGCAGCCATCCGTATCGCTGTTTGTTGGCGAGAGTACCATCGGGGAGGACCGTATAGATCCAGACCCAATGCGAATTGGATTCCGCGACGTAGAGTTGTGTCTGATCGGGCGTAAAGGCGAGACCATTGTCGAATTTCAAGCCGACGTCCACCACCTTTCTTTCTCCGTTTGGCCGGATCAGGACCAGTTCGCCGGGATTGTCGAGCCCGTGAGGAACGGTCACGTATACGTTCCCATTCTTTGAGACGACGAGATCATTGCCGTCAATCGTATCCGCAATGACGGTCTCTTTTCCGTTTGTCTCGTAACGGAGGATCTGCCGGGTCCCTCCGGCTACCACATATCTTGTTCCACCCGGACCGAAACAGGTGCCGCTCGCCCTTTTCGCGTCGATGGGCAGCGTCGACAATTTGCCATCCAATCCTACCCTATAAGTCTTTGACGTCGGGATGTCCTGGTAAAATGCCTCCCCGGCTGCGTTTGCCGCGGTGCCTTCCGTAAAGCGGTATCCTTCTCCAACCAATTCCCACCCTTCGCCGGGGATCAGGATATCATTCAGGAATTGGTTGCCTGTATTGCCTGTTTTTACGGGTTGCGGCCAGCCCTTCCACAACCATCGCATGGCCTCGGGGAAGACGGCTTCTCCCTGTTTCCCATTATGACCTCCTTCCCCCCAGGAATTCCGTACTTCATAACCGGAAAACCGAAGGGCTCTCTCCATCGTTTCATTTGCCTTCCACCAATCTCCACCATAAATATTCAGGTCGTTCGAGCCGTCCTGAAGAAATATGCGGATAGGCCTGGGTTCGTACTTACGGATCAGTGTCGGGTAACGCTCTCCGCCACGCAATCCCACATAAGTGCCGATAGCGCTGAATACCCTTGAGAACTCCGCCGGCATTTCCCAGGCAGCCGTGAAAGCGCAGATTGCCCCGCTGCTCGCGCCACCGATAGCCCGGTCGTTACCGCTACGGGATAAACGGATAGCCCTTCCATCGCTTGCCGTACGCTTCTCCACATCGGGCAACAGTTCATTCAGGAGGAACCGGGCATAGTTATTTCCCAGTCCGTCATATTCGAGGCTGCGATTAAACCGGTCGAGCGCGTTGTCGCCGTCCGCAGCCGGAACCCGGCCGGGGGTGATAAAAACGCCAATGGTGACCGGCATCTCTTTACTGTTGATGAGATTATCGAACACCGTAGGCGCCTTCCATTGGATCCCATCCTGGTTCACATAAAGACAGGCAGGTGTTTCGGGACGGTATTGCGCCGGGATATAGATCCAATAGTCTCTCACCGTTCCCGGGAAAATCTTCGAATCCCGGAATGTGAATTTGAGGACTTCTCCTTTGGGTACCCCTGCCTGCTCGACGGATGCCGGGTCCAGGGGGTAGTTTTCGGCAGGCGCCTGGGCATCAGCATTATACTGAAAAAGGGAAGACAGCAGCATGAGCGTGAATACCGGGACGAGGGAATGCGCCGGAAGGACCGGCAGCGGGAAAATTTTTCTCATGGTCGCAATGGTTTGTTTTTAATCGGGACTTTACCATGTTAAATGTATCACCTGATCGCTGTATTTCAAAATACAATTGAGCCGGCGGACACCGGGCAGCGGGGAAATGCGGAGGCATGGCGACAAGCGGGCATGCGGCACGGAGGCCTGGCGGAAATAAAGAGGAGGCCCGGAAAAACAATCCGCGCCTCCTCAATCAGTAGTCGGGCTATATAATTTCGGCAGCAGGCCTTACATCTGAACCACCGCGCTTCGCAAAGATTCCACGATAGCGGCAACGCTTAACAGGGCCTGGTTGGAAGTAGTGACGCCATTTTTCCCCGCGCCCGTCACCAGGTCGGCTTCAAAAGCATCCATATCGGAATTCGTCGCCTTACCGTTCATCCTGGGATTGGTGGCAGGGTTGTGAGCATTCGCCATGGACAGGCCTCCGTAAGTATAGTCTTTGGCGCCGGTCCCTACCGCGACAAAATCTGTAAGGTTTTTGCTTAGTTCCTCAAAACCGGTGAGGTTGTTCATTCCCACTTCCGTCAACAAAACCGTGAAATGGCCGTTGATCCGGCTATCCCCTGCAATCACAAAAATGGTGCTGTCGATTATGGAACGGATCAGGAGACGCCCTGCCTCAATCTTGGTTCCGGAGGCAGCGGTGGGATCCTGCACCATGGCAGTCCCTCCCAACGAATCATACAAAGTGGGTTTGGGTGCGGGAGTGGAACTGGAGCTTTTGCTGCAAGATGCCATAAACGTTCCGACTGCTAAAATGCTGAAGACAATTGATAAGAAAGTTATTTTTTTCATGATTCCTTTTTTGCGTTGTTAACAATGTTTGGGTTAATTAATACTATTTAGAAAATTTTTTTGAGATAAGAGGAAGCCTTGTAAACAAAGGAAGTGCTCGCCACGGGACAACTGCCTTTGAGATCGGCTTCGCTCGGGACGAACCGTTCCGCCTTATAGGGGAAGCAGGATTTAAAATCGCTTACAATCTTGTTCGCGGTCGTTTTGACGGGGAAAAAAGTGAAGATCACGATGTCCGTCCGGGGGTTCACGAGTACATGATCGACCCCCTTTTGCTGATAGAGCCAGGCGGTGATCTTATTTGCATCCGCTGCATCGATATCCTGTTTAATGTCGATCCGGGCCATCGCTCTCGTATAGGCATCCGGGGCCTTTGGCCTGGTGACGATATAGATATGGACCGCCAGGACAAGGATGAGCAAAGCAAGCACGGAACCTGTAATCAACAGGCCTTTTTTTAGCGTCGATTTCATAAAATTCAATTTTTAGAATGTAACAGTGATTGACGAATTTGTCATTTGATTAAAGTGTGATTACCAAGTATATTCTTTTGCATTCTTCTTTGCATTCTTCGGTGAGGGATTTTTATAAGCCTTCCTGATTGAGATACGACAATCCTATGACAATAGATTTTTCGATGATAAAAAAATGGTTTGTTAAGCCGTCTCATCCATATAAAGGATAAATGTTAAACAAAATATCTGTCATGCATATACGCATAATATCGCCTCTGCGGTGCAGCGCCTCAAATACGATATCTGTAAAATGTAAAACAAATAAGAATGTCCCGGAAAGCTCACTTGCAATAGGAGACAAGGACGCTTCATCCAAAAAGATATCCGGCGTCCAAAAAATATATTTGGGAGGGGGGGGCGATAGTGCCGGCAGCACTACCGATGGCAGGGGTACCCTCCTATATACGGAGCGGGGTTCCTTACAGATTTCGAACCTCGGTTTTTGATTTTTTTTGTTTGTTTAAAAGTTTAAGCATATTTTAGAATCCTGAATTATTTATTATTTTTCATTCATCCTCTTTAACTGATTTGACATGAGATTGCCCTGCCTGTTCCTCCTTTTCGCCATTACGTCGGTCGTCAAAGCGCAGCCGACAGATCCTACCCACGGAATCCCCGTAAACAAAGGACTTACCGCCGCCTGGAAAAGCTCCCTCTGGGAAAACGGGCGGAAGGTGTACCGCGGCAAAGAGCTGAGGACGATCGGCATGCCCTGCGGAGGCATAGCCGCCGGGCAGTTGTATGTAAGGGGTGATGGCACGCTGGCAAACTGGTGGATTGCCAACAACGCCTACAATACCGGCTATGGCATCGACTGGCTGATGAATTTCAAAACGGCAGTCGGCCCCTGGAAGGTATGCTACCAGACCTTCGAACCTCTCAGCTATATCGATCAGGGCTTCCGGGTCTCGATCCGGCAACGTGGGCGGACCCTTACCCGGACACTCAGCAAGGCGGATTTCGATGATATCTCTTTTATCGGAGAATACCCGGTTGCCACCATCAACTATTCCTCCTCCTCCCATCCCCTACCCCTGCAGATAAAATCCACCGTATTTTCCCCGTTCATCCCCATGAACGCCAGGGAATCCGCCACCCCGGGCACGATCCTCCGGTATACGCTAAAAAATACCTCGGCGGAAAAAATGGAGGTGAATCTGACCGGCTGGCTGCAAAATCTCGTCTGCATCGACCTCCGTGAACAGTTGTTGGGTAAGCTGCACAATAGGGTCATGCAGTCTGACGGCATGAGTTCCGTGTATATGGACCTTGTAAAGGACGACCATCCTGTGATCACACCGCGGATAAAGGAAGTCTTTGAGAATTTTGAATCCGGGCATTACGGACTATGGAAGGCGGAAGGAACTGCCTTCGGCCAGGGACCTGTCCGTAGCGAGGACGCTATCAAGGATGAAGTGACGGGGCAGCAGGGTAATTTTCTCGTCAATTCAAAACTCACCGTCGATGGTGACAGCGGAACGGGGAAACTGGTGTCTCCTGGCTTTACGGTCACCCGGGAATATATCAATTTCAAACTGGGCGGCGGTTCCTACCCCGACCGCACCTGTATCAACCTCGTCATCGACGGCAAGCCCGTCAAAACCGCTACCGGTGTCAGTGACGATCACCTGGATGACGTGAGCTGGGACGTGCGCAACCTCAAAGGCCAGACGGCTCACTTCGAGATCATAGACCAGGAGACGGGTAGCTGGGGACATATCAGCGTCGACGATATCGAATTCAGCAACCTGCCTGCCCGTGAGAAATTCTTTCCCGGCAAACATCCCTATTTTGGAAATGTCTCCCTCAGCGTACTCGACAAAAACGGGTTTGCCGATGCCGATTATGGCGGAACCGGGCATACCGCAGAGGCGTGGAAATCCGGCGGACAGAAGCTGACGGGCGCCGTGGGCACGACGCTGGAACTGGATCCGGGGGAAACACGACAGATCGACTTCCTGCTGACCTGGTATTTCCCCAACAGACCCCTGCAATATGGCGACGGAGGCAACTGGGACTCACCCATCCCGACGACGGGGCCGGCCATCGGAAATATGTATGCCAACTGGTTCGACAATTCGCTCGATGTAGCCTCCTGGCTGCATCAAAATATCGATCGCCTCAGCCGGGAGACATTCGCATTTCACCGCGCCTATTATGAGAATAGTACGCTCCCCTACTGGCTGTCTCAACGCCTGATGATGCCCGTGTCGAATCTTGCCACGGAGACCTGCCAATGGTGGGCGACCGATAAGTTTTGGGCCTGGGAGGGTGTCGGCTCCTGTGTAGGTACCTGTACGCATGTCTGGAATTATGAACAGGCCCTGGCCCATTTATTCCCCCAACTCGAAAGGAATATCCGGGAGAAGACGGATTTCGGGACTTCTTTTGGTGAAGACGGGGGCATTCAGTCGCGTAACGGTTGGGGAGGCATCCTGATAGACGGTCATGCAGGGGCCATCCTGAAGGCCTACCGGGAACACCTGCTCTCAAAAGATGGTCTCTTCCTCTCGAGAAACTGGGATAAGATCAGGAAGGCCACGGAATACATTATAAAAGAAGACGGCAATAACGACGGGCTTATAGAAAAAGAGCAATCGAATACCTACGATATCGCGTTTTACGGAGGGAATACTTATGTCGGCGGCCTCTACCTGGCGTCGCTCAGAGCGGCGGCCCAAATGGCAAGGTGTATGAAAGATACCGCGTTTGCAGCCCATTGTGACAGTATCGCCGTAAGTGGAGGAAAGCTCTCTTCGGCGAAACTCTGGAACGGGGAATATTTTGTCCAGGACGTGGATCTCGCCAGGCATCCTCTCTCCCAGTATGCGGGCGGCTGTCTCAGCGACCAGCTATTCGGGCAGACCTGGGCGGATCTCTATGGACTGGGGTACCTCTATCCGGGCCAGCAGGTGAAGACCGCACTCGGCTCGGTCTGGAAATACAACTGGGCACCCGATGTGGCCGCCCAGACAAAGCTCCACAAACCGGAACGGGTCTACGCCGACCCCGGAGAAGCGGGTCTGCTCGTCTGCACCTGGCCACACAGCAGGCATATGGGTGATTCCGGTGTCCGCTACCGCGACGAAGTCTGGACGGGCATCGAATACCAGGTGGCAACCGGACTGATCTATGAAGGGATGACCGAAGAAGGCCTGTCGATGATAAAAGGACTCCATGAGCGCTATAGCCCGGAAAAACACAATCCCTGGAACGAGATCGAATGCGGCGACCACTATGCACGGGCCATGGCCTCCTGGGGCGTGTTGCTGGCGCTGGAGGATTTCAGTTTCGACGGACCGGCAAAATCGCTTCGATTCGCCCCGAGAGTGCAGCCGGCCCATTTCAGGAGCTTTTTTACGGGAGCCGAAGGATGGGGTAATATCGGGCAGGAGAGAACCGCTCAAAAACAAACCAATACCATATCGCTGGCTTACGGCAGGCTTCGGCTGTCCTCTCTGGAAGTCGAAGTGACGGGGTCGCCGAAAGAGATCAGGCTGGTAAAAGGAAACCAGCTTCTCGCCTTCACAAAAGAGGTAAACGGCAACCGGCTCCGGCTCCATTTTGAGGAGACATCGATGGACGCCGGGGAATCTTTACAACTATCCGTCTCCCTGTGAAAAAAGGAACTACGATAAAAAAAAATACGATAAAAGAAGCCGGGAAAAAGGGGGCTTCAAAAAAGCCCCCCGTCAAAATACCTGCTCCCGCTAAATCCGTGAAGAAACCCTCGATGAGGGACATCGCCGCAAAACTGGGTGTCTCGACCGCCCTCGTCTCTTATGTCCTCAATGGCAAAGAGAAGGAGGCCCGGGTAGGCCGCGAAATGGCATCCAGGATACGGCAGCAGGCGGAACAGATGAATTATAAACCGAACCTGATCGCGAGGTCTTTGCAAAGCGGGAAGACCTTCACGCTGGGTCTGATCGTCGCCGATATTGCCAACCCCTTTTTCTCGGCGATCGCCCGGGTCATCGAAGATGAAGCCAAACGATACAACTATACCGTATTGTTTGGAAGCTGCGATGAAAAGCAGGAGAAATCGGGGGATCTGATCAATATCCTGTCCAACCGGCAGGTCGACGGATTCATCATCGCTGCCGCAGAACACACCGAGAGCCAGCTGGAAAAGCTAAGTGCGCAGAATATCCCCTTCGTGCTGATCGACCGCTATTTTAACTCGTTGGATGTTCATTCGGTCCGCATTGACAATTACCGCGCCGCATTCGAGGCGGTTGGGCATCTCATCCATCATGGATACAAACGGATCGCGATGGCGGTATACGACACCGGTCTGCAACACATGATGGATAGGAAAAGAGGATGGCTCGATGCGCTGAAAAAAAACAATTTGAAAAAAGACCCCGCCTTATTGGGGGCCATCGGTTTCGACAGCACCGAAAAAGACATGGAGAAATTTATCGACCGGATCCGGCAACCGGGGCTTGCCGCAGACGCCATCCTGTTCGGAAATAATATGCTGGCCCTCAGCGGGCTTAGAGAGATCAGCCGGCGGGGGATACGTGTGCCGGAACAACTGGGCGTCATCACCTTTGACGGGAATCCGGCCTTCGACTTTTTCCATGCCCCCCTCTCCTACCTGCACCAACCCCCGGAAGACATCGGAGAAGCCGCCGTATCGTTGCTGCTGCAAACGATCGCCAACCCGAAAAAGAAAAAAGAGACCGTCTTTGTAAAGGCGCCGTTAGTGGAGAGAGAGTCGACGCGGGGAGTAGTGAGTGGTGAGTAGTGAGTGGCGTTATTACGGTTGGAGACGTAGATATATCTGTCCAGTACTCACCACTCACCACTCACTACGAACGAGATCGTTATCTCCGTTCCTTTGCCTTCTTCACTCTGAATCGAAAGGGTTCCGCCGTTGCGCTCTACAAATTGTTTCACCATCTGCAAGCCGATTCCCGTCCCTCTTTCACTGGCTGTTCCGTATGTCGAATGCGATGGGCCCGAGGTGTCGAAAAGGGTGGCCAGTTTCTCGCGGGGTATGCCCACGCCGTCATCTTTTACGTGAAGGCTAAGGGTCTGGTCCGAATGGGTATGCCCAATCACGATCGACCCGGAAGGATGCGTGAACTTGATCGCGTTTCCGATCATGTTCTGCAAAACGATCTTCAACTGTTCCCTGTCGCCTGTCATCGACAACCTGGCAGGCAACTGATTCTGAATCGTTATTTTTTTCTGCAGGGCGAGGAATCCATATACCGACAGGACTTCTCCGACGCAAGCTGCCAGGTCGACGGTTTCCATTTTTGTAACCATCCCTGGTCCGGTCCGCTGGCTGTTCACCCACTGTAAAAGGTTGCCAAGCATGAGGTTGGTCTGGGTGACCTGGCGGTAGAACAGATCATACAGTTTGTCCCGCTCTTCCTCCGTTTGCTCCTTGGTCCTGACAAGCTCCAGCATCTGCTGCATGGCCGTCAGCGGTCCCCTGAGATCGTGGCTGATCACAGAGAACAACTGATCCTTCAACTGGTTGGAAGATGCAAGCGCTTCGTTCTGTCTGGCGATCTGTTCCTTTTTTGCGAGGATATCCGCATTTTGAGAGGCCAGTTTCTGGTTCAGCTGGTGCTTCGCGTTATAACTCCGGTAGATGAATAATAAAATAAAAACGAGCAGCAGCGCAAAAAGGCTCGCAACAACCAGCAGGACCGTGCGCAGCTGTATGATCTTTTTGTCTTCTCCCGACTGTGCCTGCCATTGCTGATTCTGTTTTTCCTCACGTCTCAGCTTCAGGTAGCTAACCACCTCTTCACGGCTCTCATCATAGAGGCTATCGCTATAAGACTGGTCCAGAAGCTGGTATTCATACGCCTGCCGATACTGCCGTAACCCCGCATAGCTTTGGGCCAGGAGTTTAGCCGCGCGTTCTTCGTCCCATTTTGCGCTGATCGCCTGTGCGAATGCCAGGCTTTGCCGCGAATAAAGAATCGACGAATCAAAATGTCCGCGGGCATAGGCCACCTGGGCGAGACCCTGACAGGCAAAAGCTTTTTCCCATTTGTCGTCTTTTACAGCGCTGTCGGCAAGCACCTTCCGGTAGTAGGCGTTGGCAAGGTCGTAGTCTTTTATGTGCAGGTAAGTCTCCCCCAGCCGGTTGATAGACATGATCGCCACCCGTGTGCCTTTGTCTGCGAGAAGTGCCTTGTTGAGATAATCGATTGCCCTGGCGTAGTCTTTTTGATGATCATAACAGATCCCCGCGTTAAAGAGATAGGAGGAGAGGTTGACTGAATCGTGACTGGATCCGGCGATTTCCAAAGACCGTAAGAACTCCTTCAATGCCAGATCGTATTGTTCGTGCCCGAGATAAACCAGCCCTATATTGTTATATTCCAGGGCAACGCTGTGCGAATCATTCATTTTCTCGGCCAACTCGAGGGATGCGATCGAATATTTCAGGGACAGGTCGTAGGAGCCTTTCAGGTAGTAGGTACGGCCAAGGTTGCCCAATGCCAGGGTATGGCCCGCGATATCACCGGATCTCTCTGCCTGACCGGCAGCGGTCAGGCTATAGAAAATCGCGCTGTCCGGCAAACTGAACATCAACCGCCCGGCCTTCTCATTCAAGGCCCTGACGACAGGATCGGGGACTCCCCTGGCGGCGGCCGCCCCGCCGGAACCGGTATTCTTCGACTGGGCATAAGCCGTCGAATCATAAAAAAATATCATACAAAAGATCCAAAGCGACGAAAAGGTAAAAAGGCGAAATGATCGTGACAACTAATATTGATTTAGTATTGATTTTAACCGGGGCAATATAAAGAAAAACGGGCGGTGCGCAGATGAACATTTCGGTACAATTTGTTGTTGGGCATGTCAGACTGCCCACAACATATAAAAACGAAAATAAATATGACAAATACCAAAGGGGCTTTTCTACTGGCTCGCCTGGCGATTGCCACCAGTATGTTTGGTCACGGGCTGGTGCGTCTTTTCAAACTGAATGGCTTTAGTGCCTGGATGGTCCACAATTTTCAAAAATCCATCCTCCCGGAAGCCCTGGTCATTCCGTTCAGCTATGCCCTTCCCTTTGCAGAGTTCCTGACGGGCCTGCTGCTGCTCATCGGCCTGTTTACGAGAACGGCCCTGATAGGGGGAGCCATCGTCATGATCATCCTGCTTTTCGGTACGACAATGATAGAGAACTGGGAAGCGATTCCCACCCAGCTCATCCATGTGACTTTTTTTGCGGGCTTGCTGTCCCAATTGCAGTACAATACCTTCTCGATGGACAACCTGATAAAGAAAAGTTAGCCAACAAAAAAGGCTGATAAAATACGAGTGCGGGCGGATAATAGATAAGCGGTAAGTATAGACAAGCGATAAATATAGATAAGCGATAAGTATAAAAATTAATACCTATAAACGAACATCATGGACTTACAACTGAAAAATAAGACGGCATTCGTCAGTGGATCCACCCAGGGAATCGGCTTCGCCATTGCCCGTCATCTGCTCGCGGAAGGCGCGACGGTGATCATCAATGGAAGGACCGCTCAAAGGGTGGAGGAGAGCGCTGCAAAACTGAGAAAGCTGGTTCCGGGGGCAAAAGTATCGGGCATTCCGGCCGATTTCTCAAAACCGGAGGAGGTCCGAAAATTGCTGGAGGCGCTACCCGATCTGGATATCCTTGTCAACAATGCGGGCATTTTTGAGCCGAAGGCCTTCAAGGACATCACCGACGAGGAGTGGCTTCGTTTCTTCGAAATAAACGTCCTGAGCGGCATCCGGCTTGCGCGTCATTTTTTCGAAAGCATGATAAAAAAGAACTGGGGAAGGATCGTCTTTATTTCCAGCGAGTCCGCCATCAATATCCCGGTGGAAATGATCCACTATGGGATGACAAAGACCGCGCAGCTGGCGGTGAGCCGCGGGCTGGCCGAGCTGACAAAAGGCACGGCCGTCACGGTCAATACGATCCTCCCGGGGCCGACGGCCTCCGAAGGTGTCGAAGGATTTATCGAACAGCTCGCGGCATCACAGCATATCAGCCCGGAGCAGGCAGAGAAAGACTTTTTCAGGACGGCCCGCCCGACATCCCTGTTGCAAAGGTTCGCGACCGTCGACGAGATCGCAAACCTGGTGACCTATATCGCGAGCCCCCTGTCCTCGGCTACCAATGGCTCGGCGTTGCGGGTAGACGGGGGTGTGGTGAAGACGATTATATAAGGGATTATTTAAGGGAGACGATAATCAAATGCGGTTGCGACGAAAATGAGCAGATAACTAAAAAAAGGCCCTCAGGGTCGTACCTCATCTGCCCTATATTCAGCCAAATATTCAAAATAGCCCATAGACATCGTTTTAGTGGTTATTTTATCAATCTGCTCTTTAAAGCTACGATTTATCCCGGGATCTTTAAAGAGGACGTAATTGTATAAAAAAGACAAAATAGCCCTGACTTTTCCCCGGGGAAACTGGCTTTTTTTCAAAAGCATCCTTGCAACGAGCGGTTTTTGCTCCAAGAATTCCCTATCGGCCGGTTCGTTCCGAAGATCGTCAGGATGCATAAGGAGTGATGGAACTACTTGTAGAAGGCATTGCCTTCGTCGTCGTTAAGGAAGAATTGCCGTCCGTCTTTATAGATGAATGACAATTCTTCCTTTCCACGATCCAGGTTCCGAAGCCAGTAGACCGCGCCGGAAGGCACATTCCTGAATTCCACAAAATTATATTTGGCCGTCACCGTTCCGAGAGGGACCCAGGCATGGTCGTAGTATAGAAGTTGATACCTGTCTCCGCGGATAATCCCGTTGTTGGCGCTGCGGGCGGCAAACCGTATTTCTTTTATACTGTATGGCCTGCCAAGATCCAGGCCTACGGAAAATGCGTTTACAAAGGTCTCCAGGTCACCATCGAAGGCATTCTGCAGACGTTGCCCATTCTCTATCGGGATGCCAGGCACCCTGGTCAGGGTCGTCGTGTCAGGTCTCCTTACCGAGGCCGGCGCCTTGATTGCAGGTTCGGAACACTTCACGTATCCGCCTGCCTCCCTCCGCGAAGCAAAAACCTCGAACGTAGCGATATTCAGTGCTTTGCCGCCGGCCGCGACGCAGCGGATAAAACGATATTTCCCATTGTCTACGACAGGGAGAGCCCTGACATCAAAATCCGACAGGTCGGATATCTGCAAGCGGTATAAATCCCTGGCATCCGAAAAATCGCTGCGGTTCGCTCCCTGTATCCTCGCACCATCCATCTCCTTCATACGGGCGATGAGATCTTCCTTTTGGGGATATTTCATGGTAAGCGTCAAGGTCTCCGTCTTGTGATGGTCCGGTCCCATATAAGACAATTTACCCGCCGCGTCGACGCGGAAAAGCCCGGACAGAGGAATGATCTTCCCGCCCTCAAAATAGCCCGCGACATACACCGCAGCCACAGGAACCTTGTAAAACTTAACGGTATTAACCCCTTGTTGAAAACTCCCCCACCCGATGGGGCGCCAGCCATGCGGCGTGAAAATAGAAAGATAGGCAAGATTCCTGTTCCGGGGCGCTGAATCAATCGCTACGGATATATCGGCGACCGTGTGATATTCCTCCGATACATCCTTTATAAATGGATCGCTGAAAATAGGCGGTATGTCTTCGTCTGCCCGCTTTAGCGTATAGGGGCAAACCTGTTGAGCATACATGCGCCTGAATACCTTTGAGACGAGTTTGTAGTGGGCCGTATCACCAAGCGGTTGCCATTTAGGAGAAAAATGATGATATTTTCCCGCCGTATCCCTGACGGAAACTCCATAGTGCATTTTATCGCGATTAAAATACCCAGATGTAAAGTCTATGTACGCGGGTATCCCGCAGGCGTTTAACACCCTGGCGGTCCATTCCGAATGCCTGTCGCAATCGTATTGATAAAACTGGAGGATATCGTAAAAACCGAGATTTCCCAGATGTCTTCCTTTGTCCTCGAAACAATCCAGGCAATACATATAAAAATTAAGCCGCCTGATGGCCGCGGACAGGTCCATCGAATCCCCGGGAAAAAGGATCTTGTCAAAAAGTCCGGGGTAAAATCCCGATGCCTGGTCCAACGCTTCATTGCGGCTCCGGTAGGTCAGCAGCGTCTGAGAGAACTCGTCAAATCCCATTCCGCGGGAATAGGGCGATTTCTTCCATACCCTGAACGCATTGTCGATATGGTCGATCAACCACGCGGCATGAACAGACCGCAGGTCCTCGAAAATGGCCCGCTCCTGAACAACGGTGTCGATATTTTTCAAAAGCAGGTCCGCCACGGTATCTACCCTTCTCTCAAATGCTCCCGTTCGTATCCTGTCTGTCGCAATCGCGTTTGTATCCGGAAATGCCTGGCTTATCAGAGAAGCGACATAGTCAGGCGTAGCGACGAAGTCCTTTGAATCGAGGGCTGTATGAAGGAAATCGGCGAAATCGAACGTCTTCCGATCACCCGTAGTATAAAACGTCTTCTTTGTCAACGAGTCAAGAAGGTAGTAGGACGAAATTGCGATTCCGGGAATGCTGCCGATCTTCGAATCGGAGAAATGATCCTTCATATTGGCGATCAGGTAGCAGGCAGCACGAAACTGCAAACTATCTTCGGGTTCCGCGCTGTAATGCTTCAGTACCTTCAATAGTTCTTTCCCGTTGGAGCCGGCTTCCAGCAAGGAACTGTCTACCCCGCCGGGATAGGCGACGCGGCTATTACACTGCCAATACAGCAGTGCCAGGGCAAGTGGGAATAGTATATGGTATCGTTTCATCAATATTCAGTTATTCAAGCGACTCGTTTTTTATTCAATGATCCGGGCTTTTGTTCAATGACCTGCCTTTTGTTCAGACGCTGCTTGTTCAGAGGCCTGCCTTTTGTTCAACGACCTGTATTTTGTTCAGCAGCCTCGTCTTTTTCAGCAACTCGTGCTCTTATTCAGCGACCGGTTTTTAAAAGCCCGGGGCGGATAAATATTCCTTCATCTCCGATTTTATCGAATCGATGGCCGGAGAAGGAACTTTTATCGTCAGATGTTGAATCTCGTCAGCCATGCGGCGCGCTTTTATCACCTCTTTACCATCCTGATAAAGTTTGACAAGGAGATACTTGTTATAAAAAGACCCCGGCATCATATAAGAGGCCGTTAAATAGGCATCCTCCGCAAGAGTATATTCCCCAATGCCCCGGTAACAGTCGCCGAGACTGGTCTCCAAAACCGTATTGTCGATATACCGTTTCGCGCTGCGAAGGATCACAATCGCCGAGCCGTAGTCTCCACCGAAATAGAGCACTTTGCCATAATGGACTAAAAAATCGCCGTCATTGCCGAATAATGGATATAAAGAGGCATAAACACGCCGGCTTTCACTGAACTGGTTTCCGAGATAAAGCACCGAAGCATTTTGCCAGTCCGAAAATCCATAGGCCAGCCTCTTCAAAAACAAGGAAGCCTGAAAAAAGCCGGCAATAACCAGTAATAACAGAAAGGTGCCGACCGGTCTGAAGACAGGACTTCTCCTCCATTTAGCGAAAGAACAGATCCGGTCATATCTTCCCCTGTATTCTGAAACCAGGATCGCGAATAAAAAAATACCGTTCATTTTTATCGGCAGGATATCGGCGGTATAGGAGAACAGGGAGAACACGAGGATGGCAATCAGTCCCGCTGCCGCCGCCGCCGTCATTTCGCCGATCCCGGCAGGCTTCGTGCTGCCCCAAAAAGATCTTCCCAGGAAATATAACCCGGCCAAGACGGGCAACAGGCCTAAGATCCCGTTTTCCGCGACGAATTGCAGGGGTTCACAAAACGCATAGTAGACATTCCCGGCAAGCAACCCGGCGGGGTCCCCGGGATGAGTCGAAAAATAAGAGGCCTGGTAGTCCATATACCGGGTCTTGAACCTGTCATATCCTACCCCGGTCAGCGGGTGGTCCCCGATCATTTTCAAGGTATTCCTCCATACCAGGTATCTCCCCTGAGAGGAAGAAGCCTTCGTCTTTACGAGCAGGTAAAACCCTCCGGACAATAAGCAGACGATAAAGGAGACGAACAGCACCCGGATGGCCTTCCCCGATGGTCCCCGCTTCGCAAGCCGCTTCCCAAATAGCCGGACCTCATTCCGGTATAGGAACACGGAGCTTACCATCACTGCCAAAAAACAATCCCTTGACTTCAGTAAGGGGATCATCAAAAAGACTCCCGCCAAATTAAATAGCAAGACAAATTCCCCCGCCCTGCTGCAAAATCCCCTGGCCTTCGAAAATGATTTTGCCTTCCAGCATGAGAGAGAGATCGCAAAAACGGAAGCCAGGTATCCGGCGTAAGGGCCGCTGTTAAAAAAACTGCCGGTAACCCTGAAAAGAGAATTATCCGACCGCAGCAGGCCCGCTAATTGTAGATATCCGACGATCAGTTGGAGGCTACCTCCCGCTATGGCGGCCCACACAAGAAACCGGATTCTCTTTTCATCCGCGGCGGACCTCACGACCATGTACAAGATGCAAAGGCCCCACAGTTCATAGTAGCGAATCGAGAAGACCCTGTCAGCCCCGGAAAAAATCCTTTCTGTGGAGATATAGGCAAAAAGAACCAGCAAAAGGATGTCCGGAATGGTTACGCGAAATCTCTCCGCGGAGAAGAGGTAATAAAAGACCAGGAAGGGAACGGCTGCCGCAATGAAGCCGCCGAAAAGAATAAACCGTCCCGTGACCGCCGGATTCCAAAAAGGCAGGAAATCTACGGATGGAATCAAAAAAAGCAGGATGGCGATTATCTTCTCTTTCATTTTACATCTTCTGTCAGGGTCATTTATTCCGTCGGGGTCATCTCTTCCGTCGTGATCATTTTACATTTCCTATCAGGGTCAGCAAATCGGGCGAGGTGCGGGAATTCGACATGACGGTCACGACCTTGTTCAAAAGGCCCTTCCCGCTTAAACCGCTGTCGAAATAGGCGGTGATCGAGTCTTCGTTATTGACCAGCACGGGGCTTTTCGAATAGTCCGCCACCGTACACCCACAGGTAGCCGTGGCGCTGAAGATGACCAGCGGGCCTTTCCCGATATTCCTGAATCTGAAGACATGCTTCACTTTCTGTCCTGCCGTGAGGGTACCGATGTTGAAGACGGGAGTATCGATCATTTGAATAATCGACATTTTTTCGTTTTTGCTATCGTCATTCGTAATGATATATTCCCGCTCACCATTGGTCTTGCCGGAAGATCCCAGGTGACAAGCCGGGAAAAATACAAGAGCGGATAGAAGAACGGAAACTGCACTCCCGTTTACAATCTTACTCATCTTCATGATCTTACTGTTTATTATATGATCTTACTATTTACTATTTACTATTTACTGTTTACTATTTAATGAATCGTGCAGACAAGTCTGCCCGTGATAAGCTTTTTGGGTATACATCCGAAATAACGGGAGTCGAACGACAGATCCCTGTTGTCACCCATCAGGAAATAATAATCATTCTTAAAAACATAGGTTTTTATTTTCCGGTTTCCGGAATAAAATCCTGAACCGGGCGCTCCCCGGATATTGAATCCTTCATGAGCCAGAATCGTATTACCGTAGCATGTCCAGTGAGCGCTGTCCAATACCATCTCCCATCCTTTATAGGGGACTATAAAGGCCTGCATGCTATCGATAATCGTCATTTTGTCACCCCCGGCGGAGGCCATTCCATATTGCGAATGAAAAAGGTCTGTCCTTTCCAGGCGGATCGAATCGATCGTCGCTTCTTTGGACAGCATTCTCCTTTGGCCTTCGTCCAGGTAGAGGTAGACGGAACCGGGTATCCTGAAATAGCCGGGGCCGAAAAGGGGGATCCCGTAATTCTCCAGGGAGGTCCGCAGGGAAGGGAAGTTCGCGTACCATAACCTGTACAAATGCCTGATCGTCGGCACATCCTCCATCAATGATCCGTTCCTCCTGACTTTCCCATGTTCTATTCCGATCAGGTCACCGGGCAATCCGATGCACCTTTTTACATAATAGTCGGAGTCAGCAATGCTCCGTCTGAAAACGAGAATGTCGTTCACCTGCGGGTGACTTTCTATGCCCGCCTTTTCCAGGAGATTCGCAAAAACTCCGTCATACAATCCCTTATTGAGGATAATCAGGTCGTCCGGTTTTAAAGCGCCTTCCATCGAATCTCCGGGAATATGAAATACATCCAGCCAGGAGATCCTCACGGCGGATACCGCGAGAATCGCAACAAGGAGGATTGCCAATATGAGTTTGATTTTTTTCACCAGAAACGGATTTTTACGGCAGGCTATACCGGGTGATTCCGATGGAATCGAACGAACGCAGCGCATAGAGATCATGCGGCCTGGAAGCATCGATTGAAATTTTATAACAATCCACGGGTAAATGAAGCCTCTCTACCGCGTTGCCGTCCCAGTCATATACCAGGACCGTGTTGGCAGACAGGTCGCCGTCCCCTTTCGATGCAGCCGGTCTGCCGTTGTACAAAGCATAAATCCTGTCCTTTGTAACCGCTATATTATTATACCCGTTCCGGCACTCCCTGTCCGGTTTTGCGAATTGCCTGTTGCCCTGGCTGACGAGCGTAAAGGTCGGAAGGTAGAACAACTGCTGTTTGATGAGATCAAAACCGTTCCCCTCCCTCGTTTTGAAAATCTGGAAGAAAGCGCCTTTCGTTGAAAAATAAGCTATTTCGTGGCTGCCGCCGGGTCGAAATTCGACGGTGCCACCAAGTGTCCAATGTGTCCAGTCCAGGTATGCGGAATCGTAATATTTTGAATGCCGGTCGTCCGCGATAACCGGAATGCTCACGCCTGTGATCAGCTTATTCGATTTCAAATGGAATATCCCGAAGAAATTCTTGTCAATGCTCCTGCCCCCCAGCTTGCCTACCAGTACCGAGTCATTTTCGAGTATCGCCATCCGGTATTCCAATCCATGCGGGAACTGGTAGAAATAGTCGGGTTTATAGGTACTGCTCTTCAGCAGGCTATCGAGACGATATTTATAGAGACGGTTGGGCGCGTTCCATTGAGAGATCACAAAAGCAGCGGTGTCATCCATCGGTTGGCTGAGGCTGAGCGCATTGAGGTTGAACTCGGAAGGCCCATTGCCGGGAAAGGCGAATCGTCTGAGCAATTTTCCGCTTTTCAGGCCAATCGCCGAAAATCCTGCGGTGCCGACATCGTCGTAGCAGATGGCTACGGTGTCGAATATCCTGAAATCCCTGGGGTCATATAAAACGCTGTCGCCGGCGAGGAGAACCGGATTCCCCTTAAGCGTATATTCTTTCAGATTTTTGAACTCGTCGAGTGGATCCCGGTCGGAAGCCGGCTGGTCCCTGCACGATAAAAGAAATAAAATGCAAAGCATGGCCACGCATGCTGTTCCCTTTTTCATAAGAAACTGCTTATAAGTGAAGATGTAGCAAATTGATTGGATGAAATGAATTCATCCAATCAATTTAGTCAATGATCCGCAGGCTACTGTTTGCAATACAGGGATGTCACCCAGATCCATCCAATATTGTCGTAATAAGCCTGATACAGACAGCCTGACCCATCCCCGCTGCAAACCTGGGGAACGGCCACATCGCAATGCGTCTCCGCATTTGCATCGGCGATCCTGGCCAAATAAGAGAGGCTGATCTTTTGGGGGGCGCTCTCTTCCCTGTTGTTTGTCATGGAGAAAGTCACTGCGCATCCTGCAATAAGGACGGCGGCAAGGGACAGCCGCACAATGGTTCTTCTGGCGAATAACCTGTTCATAATTGATTTTGGTTTAATAGTTAAAAAAATGATACCACAATAAATATATCAATTATTCATTCATAACAGTAATGAATACCTAATTATTTTTACGTTAATACATACTCGATTTATAATCCTCAGGAACCTGTTTTAGTACAGGCAATAAGCATCCATCCGTCATTCACGACAAACGGAAACATTGTATAAACAATCAATATGACGGATGCTGCCATCCGCGCCGGGTACGCTGCGAATGCTGCTATGGAATGGCGCCATTCGTCCAGAGGCACGGAGGAGGACACGGATGCGGGCACGAAAATAAGCGTGGATGCGGGTACAGAAACGGGCACGGATGCGGGCGCGGAAACAGGTACGGAAGGGAAGTATGACGGATATTTTTTAGTGTCGGCTAAGGGATCATTTTCAGGTAACGACCCATCCAGTAAGGCAACAGCCAGAAATCGGGTTCTCTTTCCATGGTTCCATCGCCATCGATGGCGCCCCAGGGATTTTTGTCCCATCTCACCGCGGCACGTATGCTGGGAGGCGGCAACTGATCGATCTGCAGTTCACTGAGCACGGGCTCGTGGACCACTCTGACATCTTCTCTTTTTGTCTGGTCGATATGCCAGTCGACCAGGTCCAGCGGTGTATCGATCAGGAAGCCGAGCGAGGAAGACAATTCCACCCGCTCTCCCGTCGAATAGCAATACAGGAAATTGATCAACGGGTTCTGGTCGCCTCGCCGCTTGTCCATGAAATTGCCGAGATGCTGACGGTAAAAGGCCAGCAGGACGGGATCTTTTTCACAGCGCAGGAAGATGGGATATAAATAGGCCTGCATGGTCACATCGTAATAAATGAACCAGGCCGGGTTCTGCCGGATGACTTCGGCCATATTGTCGAGGTAGTGTTCGTCTCTGATCAGGTGCAGGTACTGCTCCTGGTATTTCTGATCGCCGGTGACATACGCCGCGAGTTTCAGGAAGGCCAGCATCTCCATGGAATTCTCGCAGCGGTCGGGGCTCCATTCCGGATCGTGATTGAGCAAGGGGGGGGACCAGACTGCCCAACGGGTATGGGTGCCGTCGACATCCATCATATTGAAATGGTTCGCTATCACATGATCGACGATCTTCGAGACATGCTTTCGGATTTCTGCCTTGTCGGCTTCGTCGGCGGCAAGTTCATAGAAGAAATAGTACCCCAGCATATGTCCGCACCATTCGTCGCTGCTGGCATCTCCCTTCCACAGCCATTTGCCGTCTTTTGACTTGCGCCATCTTATCTCAACCGGCTTAAAGCGGGGTTCCTTTACCATTTCTTCGGCGCGCTCGCGTTCCGTGAAGGTGCGGTTCAAATCATGGACCCGATCTGCCCATTCGACGGGCACGATCGATCTGGCAAAATAACCGTCCCCACCCGTCACCTCTTCCTGCATCTTCAGGAATCCAAAGGCTTTTCTCGCTTTTTCCCGGGCATCGGGATCCTTTGTAGCCGCGTAATGAAAAGACTCCATGGCCAGGTAGTTCCCGGTAAACTCTCCATCGTTGTCGTCGTCTTCCGGGAACCAGGTCCGCAGATCGCCGGGCGTTTTAAGGTGACATTGCCCCGCAATCCAGGGTGCTCTGATATGACGCTTCATCAGGATATCGTAAAAATAGTCTTGCTTGTCGCCAAGACTCATCTTCCGCCTTCGGATCGCGCTGACACCACCGGCGGTGGCAATCCACGCATTTCCAGCGGTGTCGAAAACGATGTCGTTGACCTGGTCATCCAATAGCCATCGACGGCTGAAACGCAGTGAGTGAGTACCGTCGGGTGAATACCTGACCACACCCACCTGCGTGCCAACCCACATGACCCCTTCCGGCGAACGCTTCACGCAGTTCACGTGAACGGAGGGGCATCCTTCCGCCGGGGTGATCACCCGTTGTTTTTCACCGTCGCGAAGAATCGTCACGCCGCCGAGTCCGCCGGCCCAGAGTCGATCTTCATTGTCGAGGTCGAGCCCGCGCAGGTAGGCGCTGATGAGTTTGTCGGTCTTATAATAATATTTTGTGCCCCTTCCATCGCAGTGATACAACCCAACATCGGAAGCCACCCATAGACCTCCCCGACCATCCGAAACGGCTTTCCGCACCGAACGGGCTATCGGGTAGTCCTTCTTTACAAACGATTTGCCATCGGCGGAAAACCAGATGCCTTTCGGACCCAATGCATAGACGCCTTCCCGGGCAATGCATAACAGCGAGACCGGGCCATCGGCGCCGGGCACCGCGCTTAGTGTGTGGTTCCGGAAGACAAAGATCCCGTTCCAGGTCCCCATCCATACCGCGGCCTGTCCGTCTACGGCGACGGCATAAGCGGGCCCCTGATCCGCGCCGGTCAGGACGGGTTCCCAGGGATTGTTGCCGGGCTTCTTCCTGAAAATGCCTTTTGCCGTTGCGATCCATATATTGGACGAGCCATCGATTGCGATGCTCCGCGTGTCGTTATCTTCGGGGGAAGGTCCGACGGGATAAGCTTCCTGGTATTCCTGCCAGAAATAACCGGCGGGCAGCGGGTCGGGGCCCTGATTCCCCCGCAACAGACCGGCCTTTGCCGATATCCAAAAAAGGACCGGTGACAAGGACAGAAAAAATACCTTGCTGATGGCAGAGAGCTTTATCATAGTGGCCCTTATTATATCTTGATTATATCTTCCCAGACCTGAATCACTTTTCCATGTCACTTTATCTTCGCTATATCGACCTATCCGAACTATATCGTCTTATCAGAACGATATCCCCCTTTCCGGGCTATATCGTCCCATCCGAACTATACGTCTTATCGAAACCATATCTCCCTGCCCGAACGATATCGTCCTGTCTGAGCTATACCGTCTTTTCCGAACTTCATCGTTCTGTCTTAACTTTTTGGGCTTTTCTGAACTATATCGTCCCGTCTGAACTGTAACGGCTTTTCTAAACCGTATTGCTATATCTTCAGAAAGATCTTCTTCCGGTAAAGAATGTATACGGGTATAAAACAAAGCAGGCAAAACAGGATGGCCCATACGAGGGATATGATTTCGGGGGATATCCCGGAAGGCAATACCGCCGCGATGATCCGGTCGTTGATACTTTGACTGGCCGGGCCGTGCCATTTGGTCATCAGGATATCACCGGTTACGTCGGCGATCACGTAAGCGGCGATCGCATTGGAGCCGAAGGCGAGGGCAAAAGTCCAGCGCTTCCTGTACCCCAGGACGTCGACGATATAATACATGGACGCCAGGATCATTCCGTCGAGCCCCGCCACATACAATACGAAGGAACTGGTCCAGAGATTTTTGTTGATCGGGAAGAACCAGTTCCAGCCGTTCGCGAGTGCAAAGGAGAGAAAGCCCCCCAGGAATAGCCAGATGATCTTCTGCTCCGCCGTCTTCCTGCTAATGACCAGGTGACCGGCCAGCATACCGCAGATACCCGTCACGATGGCCGGGAAAGTGCTGAGGACCCCTTCGGGATCCCAGGTGCCTTGCCACATCCTGCCGGGGATGACATAGTGATCCAGCCAGGCCGCGAGGTTCTTCCCGGGCTCAAGGATCGCATATCCATACCCGGGAACCGGAATAAGGGTCATGGCCATGCAGTAGGCCACCAGGATGATCGCTCCGAGCCAGGCCTGGAATTTCCAGCCCTTATTCAGGAAGAGGACGGCGCACACCGCAAAAACGATGGATATGCGCTGTAACACACCGGGAATGCGATAGTCGCTAAAATTGAACAAAGGCACGATACTCAGGAATACGCCGAGGGCAAAAAGGATGACGGCCCTCTTGAAGATCTTGGCGATCATCTGCTTCTTTGGCGTGCCCTTCGCCACCTGCCTGGAATAAGATAGGGTGATGGCCATGCCGACCATGAAGACGAAAGAGGGAAAAATAAAATCGGTGGGGGTGATCCCGTTCCACTTCGCATGCAGCAGGGGTGCATAAGCATGTTCTTCAATACCCGGGTTGTTTACCAGGATCATTGCGATCATGGTGATGCCCCTGAAAATATCCAGAGAGAGCAGACGAACGGACCCCTCGGGGGTCGGTCCCTTTCCTATTTCTTGCATGCAGAGTTTTTATATGTTGAATGGATCGTTGCTTAACCGGCATTTTCGAACCGCGGGTACTATCTACGCCTTCTATTTGCACCTACTACCTTCACCTGCTATTTGCACGCACTATCTGGACCAGCTATTTTCACGCATTATCTGGACCAGCTATTTTCACGCATTATCTGCACTGCTATCTGCACACACTATCCGCGCCTATTCAACGTGCGGTGAGCATGTCCTGGGACCCGACATTAGCCTTCCCGGAGCCGCTGGCGATTTTTACGAGCTTGCCGATGGGCTCTATCACCTGCAGCTCGCATCGCCCACCCTGCTGTTTCGATTTCTCCAGGATCTCCATCTGCTCGGCCAGCCAGCTGTTACCCGCCGACTTATGCTGGTGGATAAACGCCATCGCTTCGAGACCCGAGGAAGCAAGAGCGGACAAGTTCTGTGACAGGATCTCCGCCTCCTTTAGTACCGGGCTGTTCCGGAGCGTCTGCAGAAATCTATCGTGGTTCTCCTTCCATTTTGTCAACTGGTCATTGATCTTTTTCTCCTGGGCTGGATTGGGATTCTTGAGAAACTCGTCGACCAGATTGCAGAAAGATCTGGGCAGCGGCTGATCGGGCCCGGTGACATCTGCCAATTTGGTAAAGGGGGAAAAGACGGTATACATCGTATCTCCCTGGTTGCGTTCGTATATTTTCAGGGGCTCTATCACGTCGACCAATACTTTCAGCGCCTTGGTATCGTAGGAGTTGGCAAGCCGTCTCAGCATCGCTTCCCGGTAGGTCATATGTGTAAGTCCAAGTGTCTCCAGTTCGAGGCTGGCGATATCCAGGCGGCGGTACATATCGGGGACGTCCCTGATATCGCCGGAAGACCAGAGCCTTTCTGCGATAGCCGCCGTTCTCGGCCAGATCCGAGAGTCGACCGTTTCGGGTGTCACCATTTCGCTCCACATGGTCGCTTCGCCTCCCAGTATATTTTTTAGTTCCTCCGGGCTCAACATCGCTTCGGCCGGGGCAGGGTCATTCAGATAATGAAAGTCGGTGGGTTGGATCAGGTCGATATAGTATCCATTGGAGAGGATGGCGCGATAGCCTCGCTTGACGGATTCATAGTAGGCCTCCTTGCCTCTCCAGGACTCGATCACGATATCCTTTGGCACGCCGGGCTGCAATACTTCGTCCCAGCCCATCATGGTCTTTCCGTTCTTCTTGAGAATGGGAAGAATACGGCGGTTGAAGTCAGTCTGGAGGTCCATATAGGCCTTCAGGCCGTGCTCTTTCATATAAGCCTTGATATGCGGGGTATTCTCCCAGTCTTTCCCTGTATTCTCATCTCCGCCGATATGGAAATAGGCATCGGGAAAAAGACCCGCCATCTCGGTAAAGAGCTTGTCCAGGAAGGCATATACCTTCGGATCTGTGACATCGAGCACCGGGTCGAAGACGCCGAAGTAACGTTGAAGGGTATATTTTCTCTTTACACTTGCCAGCTCCGGAAATGCCGTCAGGATAGCGGTCGTATGGGCGGGCACCACAAATTCGGGAACGATGCGGATACCACGTTGACCGGCATAGCGAATGATTTCCCGGATGTCTTCCTGCGTGTAGAAAATCCCGTCCGAAGCGGTCTTCTGCAATTGCGGGAAGACTTTGGATTCGACGCGGAACCCCTGGTCGTTACAAAGATGAAGATGCAATACGTTCATCTTAACCGCCGCCATACCATCCAGGGTCCTTTTGACCGAGTTGACCGGGAAGAAATGCAAGGCCACGTCCAGCAACAGCCCTCTCCAGGCGAACCTGGGTTCATCATGGATCGTAAGGCCCGGGAAATAGTATCCCTGTTCGTCATTGCTGACCAACTGCATGAGCGTCTCAAGCGCATGGATGGCGCCGAGGTCCGTTTCAGCAATGACGAGGGCCTGACGGTCGTTTATTTCTATTGAATAGCTTTCGTTTTCATTTAATTCCAGTTTCCCGGGACGTTTGACGGTAATGGCTACTGTCGCCGCGGGATTGCGGTCATCGGCTGTCACATATCCCTGTTTGTCCAGGAAGATACCGGTCTTCTCCCCCATCCTCCTGACAAAACGGCTGGCCTCCGCGTAGAGGCGGGGATCGGGATTCCCGCTAACGGAGATCCTGAACCGTTCGTCAATCGCACATCGCCCTCCGTGACTCTTCAGCTCCCGCGGAACAGGCATCAAATTATAAGTACTGTTCACCTGCTGGAACGACACCAGCGAGCAAAACAGTAAAATACATAGGAAAAAGCCTTTTTTCATGTCCTTCTTTTTATTCGTATCTCTTCTTTCTGGTTGCGTCATCCCGGGCGCACCGATCTTCCATGTCATTCTCCGCAGCTGTCTCTGTTGGCCGCCTCAATTGGCCGCCTCCGTTGCCGCGGTCTGTCATTGGCAGCCTTCAGGATTCCTCAAGATTCGCCTGCACTCAGGTCCATTCGGGTTACCATTATTCGTGCTGCGCCTTCTCCCGCGTCCATTTGGCTACTTCTTCGCCCGCACCATTCATGTCCATTGCCGCCGCTTCTTTATACGTTCATTCGCGCTGCCTCTTTACGTGTCCATTCGCTGCTTCTTTATACGTTCATTCCCGCTACTTCTTTATCAGCCATACCTCGGTCAGCCTCGAATGCTGTCTCCAGTTGAGAAAATCTTCATTGAGCTTATCCCAGGTCAGTATGAGCTGGCCATGCTGTATAAAGGAAGGGGGGATCGGGAACTCTTTTATCGCGCCGATCTCCCGTCCATAGAGGGAAGGAGTCACCCGATGTCCGTTGGCATTCAGCAGGGTTTCTCCATAGCCGGTCAGACGAACGGTATAATGCGCCGTCGAGTCGAGGCCATCATATTCCATGCCCATGGGCCAGCCCATATTCGTCATCCAGGAGAGGCGCTGCCGGCTGAAGCCACTCTGCCACCAGTCATATCCCGGAAGATCGCCGCTCTTTCTCGCAAGGGGATCGGTCACCCAGGGTTCTCCCCTGTATACATGAGGCGATTTCGAGACGTTGCCGATGTCATCATAGAATCCGCCGGGCCCGGGATTCTCCCAGTTGGCGAGGGTGTCCAGGGCCGGGATCTGCTTCTTCTCCGGCAGCTGAACGATCCTTTTGAACTGGTCTTCGAGCCACCAGCGGTTATTGAGAGGTCTGTCCAGGAAATCCAGCACAGCGCCCCTCTCCTCCCCGGAGGCTCCATATTTTTTTACGCTCGTCTGCAGGCTGATCGACTTATATAAGGCGTCGCATAGATCGATGATGCGGGCGTGCCAGGCTGTCTCTACCGGCCTTGTCTCCGCCCTTGCAAGGATGTTCAAGGCAGAATCCATCGCCCGTACCGTTCCCAATTGGTCCGCCTGCAACAATATCCTGTTCGCCTCCTGCTCAAGTCCATCCTCGTATATAAATCGCTTCCGCGTATAAGCATCATAGTAAGCTCTTAGCAGGTACATCTGCCACCGCCAGTTGCCTGCCAGTTCCGGATGTCCGCTTTCCAGTCCCTTCCAGCCGGCCAGGCAGGACTGGATATTGCCGTTCTCCACGATCGGTCCATCCCAGTTCTTCTCCAGGCCCAGGATTCCGTCGGCTGCGTCTTCGGTCACCGCGCTGCCAAAGAAAAAGTTGGCATACTCTTTCAGGATGTCCCGCTCGTCGGCATGCAGATCCCAGGAGAGCCGCGTCCAGACGATCTTATTGACGTCGTCATGGCAGCCATCCGAATAAGAGATGAATCCATCGGTATACTGTTCCAGGGCCCGGTAGACAGCGGCAAAGAAATAAGGTCTTGGGTTTACGGCTTCTCTTCCCAGTGTCAGGTTGAAGGCGGGGTCCCACCAGGGAATCGGGGAATCGCACCGCACATTATGTGTAAGATCCGGATAATAGCGAAGCTTATACCGGGCAGGCAAGGCCGCCCTTGTCTCTTCTACCGGCGGGCTGCTGGGGCCGGTTACCAAACCGCCCAGCCAGGAAGGCAGTTTCTGCTGCACATATCTATAAACATACTGGTTTTGTTCTACTGTGAAGTTTTGGAGCGAAAGCCAGATGGCGGCCTTGGGATGCCGCTTCTTTAAAATGACGGCCATATCTTCCAGCAGAGGCATTACGAGCTCGGGTGGGTTATCCCCCGGATCGCCGCCCGGAAAGAATACTCCATTTACGCGTACCGAATAATTACAGATCTTCTCGAATGTCTCGAGATATTTCTTCCGCTTCTCTTTGTCGTTCAGGTCCATCTGCGCCGGCACCCACATCCAGTAGTCCAGGTCATAGCTTTCGCAGATCGCGCTGATGCGGGCATTCATCTCATCGGGCTGTATCTTGAACTGCGGGCTTTTGTCTTCGGCAAAAATGGGGATCGATTCGATGCTGTTCGCTCCGAAGATCACGAGGTCGCGGATATATTGTTCGTATTGCTCCGGCGTCCATCCGTCATAGGAATTGGCCGTATTCCGGTAGCCGAGCTGGTGGCCGCGGATCTCCTTGTCGGGGCTTTCGGCGAAGGCAGGAATTCCTTTCAATGAAACGCTGCCTTTGTTGTATGCAAAGCTCCGCAGGAGTTTGCCAACACCAAAGATGACGCCGCGGCCATCGGCGCCTTCGACGAGCATCAGCTTCCTGCCGGCTTTCAGGGACGAGACGATCCTGAAAGACTCCGGTTTACGGGATAATTCGGGCAGTTCAGGAAAAGTGAATGCATCTTTTAAATTTGTCCCGGCACGTCTCAATACGATGACGTCACCCGTTGCCGGCCAGGCTGCGGACACCTGCCAGTTCAGCCCCGTCCTCTTCTGAACTTCTTCCGTCAAAATCCTGACGGCGGCTTTTTCCCCATTCGTCATCCCCGAACCGCCTGTCACGATTGTCACGCCGGAAAAAACGGTCCGTTCACCATCGGGCGCGGGTTGAATTTGAGCTATCACAGTCTGATGGGTCAGCAACCCTGTCAGGCAAAAAATCATCCAGTATTTTGTAAATCGAAGCTTCATCATGCAAATATTTTTTGGGGCACTCGTTCAAATATGTTCACTTTCAAAGGGGTCGGTCATTCCCAAAGGAGTTCGCAATTCTCAAAGGGGCCGGCAAGTCCCGCGCCGGTTATTTTCAAACGGCAAAACGTTCAGATCATCCGGAGGGACAGGGTGCTGGTCGGGTCAGGACAGGGTTAGGGAAAGGGGTTCTATAAGAAAGGGGGGAGAAAGAGATCTCCCCCCTTTTTTTGTATCTTAATCAAGGGGTAAGGAACCCCTCGCGGTACCGGCATCACCGGTGTCGGACAGGATCTTAGTAGGGTATCGTCAGGCCTTGCAGCAACCAGGTCTTGGACCAGGCGCTGTTATTGCCATCGGGGCCGTTGTAAGCAGTCGGCGCCAGCAGGGCGATAGCGGCTGCAGAGTTCGTCGGATTGTTCTGCAACTCGGTGTTGTAGTACGCAAAACGCAGCGGAATCGCGTCTCTATAGGAAGCCCAGCCCACACTGATCGCGGGATAGCCAGTCCTTCTCCAGTCCATATAGGATTCGACCGAAGCCTGCCAGGAGGCGATCCATTTCTGCTGGATGATCTGCTGTAAGGTGCCATTGTAAGCGACGGCCGACTGAGCAATATAGTCATTATAGGTCTTTACGCATCCGTAGTAGTTATTGACATCGGATTGGTAGTTGGAGAAAACCGTCCAGAGATCAAAGGAAGCCTGGATACCGGCATAATACCATTGTTCCGCGGTTCCGCCAACATTCCAGCCTTTCAGGGCGGCTTCGGCGAGGTCGAAGCAGATTTCGTTGTAAGAGGCCATACGCTGTTTCAGCAACGGTCCGCTGGTCGCGTTGTAGATGTCATTGCGCAGGTAGGAAACGTAGCTGTTGTTGGAGTTCGCCTGGGTTCCAACCCCGTTGATATTGTAGGAGAAGTCGTTGTAGGAATAGCTGATCGGAATCCCCACGTATACCGAAGCGGTATCATAAAAGCTCCATACCGTACCAAGCGCCGCGCCCCAAGGCCTGTCTGTCGCGTAAGTATTGGGATCGAATTGTTTGTATTTCGCGATCGCACCCGGAACGTTCGTGGCGTTGGGGTTGATATACCTGATGCCGCCGATGATCGTAGTCAGGGTTGAGTCGTCGCCGGGAGAAAACTTCGTTCCATCGACCCGGGAAGGAGTGGTGACCGGCTGCGCCATGATAACGATCCGGGGATCCTTGAGAGCAGCCAGTGCATAAGTCAGCGTGGCGCTCATCTTATTCCTGTTAAAGTTGGAAGCACCCGAGAACGTAGAAGCCTTCTGGTAAGAGGAGTTCGCATCCTTTCCCGGAAAGGACATCGCCCAATCATCGTCGTTGCTGGCAAATACATAGGGAGCTACCGCTTCGACATTGGCCTGTTCATCCATTTTCGGGGACAGCCGCAGATAGTAGCGGAGCAGCAGGGAATAGGCTACTTTCGTCCATTCGGTCGGATCTCCTGCGTAGAACACGTCCGAAGAGCTGGTCACAGCGGTAATTTCGGGGTGATCGCTCATAGTACCGGACAGAAAGGGGATGGCTGCCTTCAGGTCGGCAATCACGCCGTTATACATGGACTGTTGCGAATCGAAAGTGGGGAATTCGTTTGCCAGACCACCTTCATCGCCTTTCACGGCCATTGAATCGGGTGCATCTCCCCAAAGATCGGCGATCGTCCCAAAGATGAACGCCCGCATGATCAGGGCAACGCCCTGGTGAAATTTCCAATTGTTCGCCTGCGCCTTCTGAAGCAGCAGCTTATTGTCACGCAGGGCATTGTAATAGGATGTCCAGTCGGAGGTCTCCCAATCGTACATGCTGTAGGAACCGCCGAAGGCGTCCTGCGCCGTCTGCTGCATGGCGCCGGACATCTGCCCGGAACCGAGGTTGCCATATTGTGTCGCGGCCTGGGTCAGCACGCTGGCCATCAAATAGTCCGGGGCTGCGTTGGCCGGCGTGATCGCATTAGGGTTTGTATTGAGAGCGGAGAACTTCTGACAGGAGCTGATCACAATGACCGCCGCCAGCAGGACCCCGGTGATCTTAAAAATCTTTATCGCGCTTTTCATCATCGTTAAGTTTAATAGTTACAGTTTTTGAATTTAGAACCGTACGCTGAGTTTTACACCCATCGGGATCGACCAGGGCAGGATATTATATCGTTCGATACCCTGTCTGAATTGCGATCCGTTGCCCTGCTGACCGGATTCCAGTTCATAAGCCGTTTCCGGATCGATGCCATTTTTAGCTTTTGTCCACAGGACGATATTCCGGGTGTACAGACCAAAAGAAACACCCTGGCTCCTGATGGCGTTGGCCACTTTTCTGGGCAGTTCGTAGTTAAAGGTCAGTTCACGCAGCTTGATATAAGAGGCGTCGAACATGGCCATTCTTGCAAAGCCCCATCCTGCCGTAACTGCATCTTCGTAGTTGTCGTATTTTGTCAGGTTCGGATCACCGAGGTTCTCAACATAACCGCCGTTGCCATCGCTGTAAACACCGGGGAAGAAGGCCCCGTCGTTGATGGTCACGTTGCCGTTATCGGTATAGGGGAACCCGCCGGTAGCCGTGTTGTAGCCGCCCACCAGGTGGAACTGCTGGAGACCACCATAGTATTTGACATATTTATTGTCGTTGGCTTTCAGGTAGCCGGGGATATTGTTGCTGCTGGCCGTCGGTATTTTGATACCGACATTTGTCTGACGGGCCATGGCGGCATCAGATCCCATGTAACGATAGGTCTGGGAGAAGAACGTACCACCCAGCCTCATGTCGAAACTGGCCGTCAGGGTGAAGGCTTTGTAAGACACGGAAGTCTGCATACCCATCAGCAATTTGGGCTGATAATTTCCAACGACTTCTTTTTGGTTGAAAGCACCGCCGCCCACTTTCTGGTACTGACCGCTGTTATCGAGGAGCGGATACTGGTAGTAGGGAGAAGTCTTGTCGGTCACGGTCAGGACTTTGTTATCCCAAAGCTGACCCAGTTTGCCGTCGCTGATCACAGGAGAGCCGTCCGAGTGGAAAGAGCCCGGGATAGCCTGTCCTTTTGCATAGGTCCAGGAACCGCTGTTCCCATCCTGCCAGAACGAGTAGTAAGGAACGCCTGGTGCCAGAGAGATGACATAAGCGTTGTTATGCGTGTAGTTGACGGTCATATTCCAGGTCCAGTCCTTGTTCTGGATGAGGGTTCCGCCAAGTTCCAGTTCGATACCGTTGCTCCGCACCAGACCGGCATTGATCTGTGTGCTGGTAAAACCGGAGGAAGGGGGTGTGTTGATGCCCAATACCTGGTTTTTGTTATCCGAACGATAAATGGTACCGCCGAACCGGAGGCGATTCTTTAAGAAGGCCAGATCGATACCGAATTCCGTAGAGATAGCCTGTTCCGGTTTCAGGTATGCGTTCTTGATCGTTGAAGAAGTGGTTTCCGTCGTGATGCCACCGAAGCTTCCGATCCCAACCGTTCCGTATAAGTTGTAAGGATCCGTGTCCTTACCCACGCTGGCCCAACCGCCGCGCAGTTTCACCAGGTCTACCGCACTGCCGAAGTTGATCATCTTGTTCAGCAATACGCTGAGCGAGGCAGAGGGATAGAAATAGGAATTGTCGCTTGCGGGCAGGGTACTGGACCAGTCGTTTCTGCCGGTTACGTCCAGGAAAACCATGTCCTTGTAGCCCAGAGAAGCGATAGAATACAAGCTGTAGACTGCTTTCTGGGAGTAAGCGGATGCCGCCCTCAGGTTGGCCTGCGAGATATTCGACAGGTTGAAGAACTCAGGAGCGATGATACCCGCGCCGGATTGCGACCAGGATGCCAGATTTTTGGAATACACATATTGAATATTGCCACCTACGGAAGCGGAGAGGTTGAAATCCCCGAAATCATTTTTATAGGTGGTGAGGAAGTCGGTGTTGCTCTCTGTGTTAAAGATATTGTTCAGCGAATAATACCCGTTCTTTTCACCGGTATAGCTCTTGGAGATCTTCGTCTCACGATTCTCATTGGTCAGATCCTGCGAATAGCGTACAAAGGTGCTCCAATGCGGGCTGAACTGGTAATCAGCCTTGATGTTACCATAGATCTGGTTGCGCAGGTAGCCGTTCTTCACCTGATTGACGACGAACCAGGGGTTGTCATCATAGTCGGTCGAAGTGGGATCGGGTACGGAAGGATCCTGGTCTACGCCGACCGGAGGCAGAAACTTCCGCTGCTGGATACCGGGGGTTATCCAGTAGTTGTGTCCCTGACGGACATCCACACTGGGAGACAGATAAGCCAGTTCTCTCCAGAAGCCGTTGTTACCCATGACGATATTGTCGGATTGGCTCCGGGCATAGTTGATGACCGAACTGACTTTCAGGGCGTCATTTACTTTGTGCTGGATATTCAGCGACAGGTTATGTCTAACCAATCCTTCAGAGGGAGTGATACCCCTGTTCGAAGTATTGGTATAAGACAGGCGGTAGTTGTCCCTGTCGGTGGCATTTTCGATGGCTATGCTGTTAACCGACGTGATACCCGTCTGCATGAAATTCTTCAGGTTGTTGTGGCTTACCATGTCCTGGGGGACATAAGTGCCGTCCGGATTCTCGGGGCTATTCCACTGGATGGCTTTGAGGCCGATATTCAGCGGAGTACCGAACCGGTAGGTGTTGGTTCCGGCCAAATCCACCAGGGTACCGTTCAGGCTGTTGAAGCCATTGGGCGTGGTATAGGGATCCGTTCCAACGGTAAACATCTCATTGAGGGGCAGGTATTTGTATGGCAACTGGAATTCGTCGCTCGTGCTGAAAGTGACGCCGATACCTTTCGATTTCTTGCCACTCTTGGTGGTGATCAGGACGACCCCGTTACCAGCGCGAGACCCGTAAAGAGCCGCGGCGCTGGGACCTTTCAGGATGGAGACGCTTTCGATATCGTTGGGGTTCAGATCGGAGATGGTATTACCATAGTCGACATCATTATTGCCACCATTCGATCCTCCATTCATGTTACTGATGTTGCTGAGGGTGTTTTTCACCGGTACTCCGTCGATTACGAACAAGGGCTGGTTGTCACTATTGAGGGAGCGGATACCGCGGATCACCATACTAACCGATGCGTTCGGCGCATTGCTGGTGGTGCTGATAGTCACACCCGATACCTTGCCGGCCATGGAGTTCAGGGCGTTGGTCTGGTTTACCCGGTTCATGTCGTCCCCCTTGATTTCACCAACGGAATAACCCAGGGCCTTCTTTTGGCGGGTAATACCGAGGGCGGTCACCACGACATTCGAGAGTTCCTGTGCCTTGCCGGCTTCCATGACAACCTGCAGCTGTGCACGTCCCTGCACAGGCACTTCGATGGATTTGTAACCTACGTAGGTGAAGACGAGGATGGCATCGGCCCCCGATACGTTCAGCGTGAATTTACCGCCGAAATTGGTGATCGTGCCTTTTGCCTTTCCTTTTTCGGAAACGTTTACGCCTTCGAGAGGTCCATTCGCGTCCCTGACAACGCCCGACACCGTGAATTCGACTTCCATCGGTGCGTTGTTCTCTACCGTGAGGGAAGCGACGGTGGGGATCGGCTTGATGATGTATACGCCATTGGCTTTCTCATAAGTCAGCCCGGCCGGGTTGAGGATCCTTTTCAGGAGCATCCCCGCATCGGCCTGCTGTTTCTCTTCTTCTTCGGCATATATGACCATCGTCTCCTTTAAGGAGTCTGCCTTGTAACTAAAATAGATTCCATAGCTGCGTTGAAACTTCTGCATAAAATCCTGCAGCGTTATTGCCTTCAGCTTTGCTCCGTCAGCCCGGGCCTGGGTCGTGGCCCTTGAAGCGGGAGACGTTGTAGCCAGATCCTGTGCCAGTACGCCGTAGGAGGCGAACAGTACTGTGCACGCGATTAGCAGGCAAGTCCGTAACACTTTTAAGAAAGCAAGTCTTTTTTCCATACCTGTTGAATTAAAATTTAGTGAATAAGCAATTGATTATTGGTTTCGGTTACTTTTACAAGCAATGTTTTCGAAATGACTTCCTCCAGCGCACGGAGGCCCGACACCTGCAACAGGGCGGTCATCCTTAGCTGCGCGATTTTTTCATTCTGAAACACGACGTTGATGCCATAGTACTGATGGATCAGTACGGCAATATCTTTGAGGGAGGTCTGCAGGAATTCCCATCTCCCCTGTGTCCAGGCCATATACAAACGCGGATCCACCGCAGATTTAACGAGCGATTGCTGCAAGGTGTCCAGTACCAGTTTCTCGCCGGGCAACAGGAAGGATTCCTTTCTTTCATTCGCCTTCATATTGACTTTCACCTTTCCGCTGGTGAGTGCGACTTCCGCAGCCGAAGAGCGGGCATCGACATTAAACTGGGTACCCAGTACGGAGACCGTCAGCGAACGGGTCGTCACCAGGAAAGGTCTGTTTGCGGGATCCTTCTTTACGATAAAATAGGCGTTTCCGTCGAGGGAAACGGTCCTTTCGGAGTTGACGGCGAAGTTACTGCTATAACGCAGGGAGGAATTGGGGTTCAGGATCACGACGGAACTGTCGGTCAGTGTAATCCTTTTTATCTCTTTTGCATTCGTGCGTTCTATGAGGGTCTCTTCGTTCCTGACCAGGGCCAGGATGCCTGTCTTTGTTTTCCGGGACC
Organism: Puia sp.; assembly: GCA_031292515.1. Taxonomy (GTDB): domain Bacteria; phylum Bacteroidota; class Bacteroidia; order Chitinophagales; family Chitinophagaceae; genus Puia. The sequence goes on from JARLGZ010000134.1 coordinate 41,103, forward strand.
CGGCCAACAGCCATACAGAACAGGCGATCACCGCGATGGCCGCCGCTGCGACGGCCCATTGCAAAGGTTTTTTTCCGGGAACCGGAATGACTTTCGAAGGAGAAATGGAAGGAATGGGCAGGGAATTCAGCTCGAGATAGCGGAAGAGCTCTTCTTTCATCGCCTGTTTCTCCGCAACAGAGAGGGGTCGTTTGAAATATCCTGTCTGTGCCAGCTCCCTCACCTGCCTGCGGGCGGAAAAAACGGACCGCTTCTGTCCCGGGTGGGATTGCAGGAAGTCATCCCAAAACCTCTCTTTTCCCCGGTCGGGAGAAAGAACCCACTGCTGAAAGAACTCGTCGGCAGCAAACTGTTCTTCGGAAAAGTTTTGGTAAAAATCGTGATTGGGATGCATCACTATACTAGAGAAGAGCTGCAAAAACGGATACTCAGTTTCTTTTAACTTTTTTTTGGGAAAGCCCTGCCGGACGGCTGAGAGACGAGAGTAACGGGATGAGACTTACAAGACGAGATTAACGAGACGAGAACAAGGAGACGAGATTAACCGGATGAGAATAACGAAACGAGATTAAGATATAACAAAGCTCCCTGCCGAAACTTCGGGGGGAATCCGACGCCAACGGAGCATAGGCCCGATGCCGATGCCGGCTAAAAGACAAATCCAAGCTCAACATCAGGTAAATCAACGATGTAAGAACGGAAAAACAAAACAGTACAGCAGGGATACGGCCGTGATCATATGTCTGCGGAGGCTGTGGATGGTCCTGAAAGCCAGGTTGTTTACAGACTGGTAATTCATGCTCAACCGGTCCGCGATCTGTTCATAGCTGAGCCCCTCGTTAAACCTCAGCTCCAGGATCAGTTTCTGGCGGCTGGTGAGATTGGAGAGGGCCCGCGAGAGCCTGCTCTTCTTCTCCCTGTCGATATCGGAGGAGATAATGATCTCTTCGACGCTCTGTTCCGAGGAGAGCAGCGTTTCCGGAACCAGGGTATAGCTGGTCTGGCCTTCCTTCTTTATCTTTTTGAGGACGATATTGCGTAAGACTTTTACCAGATAGCTTTGAATATGACTCACATCCGAAAGGGTCTCCCGGTAATTCCATATTTCTATGAAGACTTCCTGGAGGGCATCTTTGGCGAGTTCCCGGTTGCTGGTCATCCGGGTAGCCGTCGAGAATAGCTTATCGACATAGCGGTCATAGAAATAGCCCAATGCCTGGGGATCTCCCTGTTTTAGACGGGTCCATTGCGCCGAGTCGATATGTGGAGTGTAGTCAGACATCTGAGATCCAAATTTAATAAAAGCCTTTCTCAATAAGCTTGCAAGAAAGACCTTAACCAAAAGATAATGTGATCAACAATAATCCGGCCCGGGAATCAGGATCGTTTTTTTAGATAGAATGAGGTTCTGAGAGAAAGACGTTTGGAAATTTCATCACTCATAAGCCGTTCTCCACGATAGTTAGTTTAACAAAGGCAAATTATAATAAAATCCCGGATTCTCACAATGCAATTTAAAATTTGTTGATAAACCAGCTTACGCAAACGTTTGTGAAGGGCATTTCCGGATCCCGCAATTATTGATCGGGATCATCGGACAGCGGCTCCTTCCACGATAAAATGATACCGCCCGGATCCGATCCTGAGTACCAGGCAGCCATCTTCCCGGCCAATCATCTTTATATCTCTTTCACCCGTCTTTACTGTATGTGTCTTTCTATCGAGGAGCTGTCTCTCTCCTTCCTTTACGGCGTCCTCCTGTTTTGCCGGGAGATAGACCGTCGCATGGCTGTTCGCCGGGACTTCCAGCGTCCAGTCAAAAACACCTTTCTCTTTTTGCCAGTTACTGACGATCAATCCATAGGGAGAGTGATAAGACGCTTTTACGAAATGCAGGTCATCGGCCGCCGGGGGGATCGGCCTCATGAGGATCTCGCTGAAAGCAGGAGCCGATGCTTTGATCCCTGCCAGGCTCTCGTAGTACCAGGTCAGCAGGTCCCCTATCATCATGACATGGTTGGCAGAGTTCATGGCGGGGTCTGCCGTGTTGCCGTTCCAAAGCTCCCAGATCGTGGTTGCACCCTGCGTAAGCATGTAGCCCCAGCCGGGGTAACTCGTCGTGGTCGCCAGGCGATAGGCGATATCCGGCCGTCCGTTGTTCATGAAGCAGCGCATCAGCTGCTGGATACCCACCAGGCCGGTCGTGATATGGCCTCCTCCCTCATTCATCGTCTTATCCACCACATGGGCAAATACGGCGGCGCGCCGTTCTTCCGGAACGATCCCGAAAGCGAGGGCCAGCACATTTGCCGTTGTCGTATTATTGGCATAATAGTCCTTGCCGGGATTCAGGAATTGATGGTTGACCGCGTCCCTCACATTCCTGGCTTCTTCGGCAAAATAGGCGATATCTTCCTTCTTATCCTGCATGGAGGCAAAGCCGTTCATGATATTTACCAGGTCGTAGTAGAAGACCGTGCTGAGATAGTCCCCGGGAGTTTTGCGGGTCGAATCGTTGGAAAAAATCATGGTGAGGGTTTCGGGCGGTACGCACCAGTCCCCATAGGAGTTAGCGGTAATCAAGGTATCTTTCATGTACCGCTCCTTCATATATGCCAGCCATTTTTTTATGGACTCATAATGATGAAGGATCGGCTCCCGGTCACCATATTGCTGGTATATCATACGGATATTGTACACATAGGCGGAAGGCCAGGTCGTATTATCCGTATACATCCTCCAATAAGCAGGGGCCACATCGGGTATGCTGCCGGCGTCATTCTGAGCGTCTTCGATATCCTGCATCCATTTGGAATACAGCAGGTGGGTGGAAAAGAGATAGCTCTCGCCGGTCCCTACCGCCGCCCTGTCGCCGAGCCAGCCCATCCGTTCGTCCCGTTGCGGACAATCGGTGGGAATACCGCGGTAGTTACTGCGGATACCCCAGTACATGTTGTGATAGATCTTATTAAGTACCTCGTTGGAAGTCTTTATATGACCGGTGATCTCCAGGTCATCGTGCACCACTTCTCCCCGGATCGTTTCGAGTGTCGGGACGCCCGGGAAACCGCTCAGTTCCACATACCGGAATCCATGATAGGTGAAGCGGGGTCGCCAGGTCTCCAGGCCCTCCCCTTTCAGGGTATAGATATCCGTTACCCTGGCGTCGCCCAGGTTCTCTGTATAGAGGGTGCCGTCTTCCCTGAGTCGTTCTGCGAAGCGCAGCTTTACGACCTGCCCCTTCGGGCCCCGGACTTTCAACCGGACCCAGCCCACCATGTTCTGTGCCATATCGAATATATATACTCCCCGCTTCGGTTGCGTAAAAGACCGGGGCTGCAGGGTCTGCATGATGCGAATGGGTGGGTTCAGCTGAGACTGGACGACGGGCGCCGCCGGCGCCACGATCTGCACCGGCTGCCATCTGGCGCCGGATCCACGATCGATCTTAAAACCAGGCTGGGTCCAGGCCCCGAATTCCCGGGTGGCGTCATACTCTTCTCCATCGTATTCGTTGTTGGCCAGGATCGGGCCGTCGCCGCTTATCATCCAGGAGCCGTCGGTGCCGATATGGAGCCGCCGCCCATCGGCAAAGCTGATCTCCAGCTGCATCAGCAATTTGGGGAAGCCGTAGTTCACGCAATTATTCGTGGTGTCTTCGAGATGTTGCCGGATGGCGACAAACCTACCATTGCCCAGGATGACGCCGATAGCATTGGGGCCGCTTCTGAGCAGGGAACTGACGTCATAAGTATTATAGAAGACTCTTTTGGCATAATCCGTCGGACCGGGTGCCAGCACCTGGTCTCCTACCCTCACCCCGTTGAGGTATAACTCGTATAGCCCGACCCCGGAGATATAGGCCATGGCTTTTTTTATTTTCCCGGCGGCGACAAACTCTTTGCGGAGATAACGGGCCGCCACCCGTGTAAACCGGTCATCCGGTCTTTCGGCAGAGGAGAAGACGCCATCGTAGCCGATCCATCGGGCCGACCAGTCGGGCGTGGTCAGCAGTCCCATGGACCAATGCGCGACCGGGCTCCAGGCAGATACTTTTCCGTCGGCGGTCCATACCATGACCTTCCAGTAACATTCCTGGCGGCTGTGTAAGGCAGCACCCCCATAGGGCACACGAACCGAATTTTGTGAAGTTTTTTTTTGGCTGTCCCACAGGTCGCCGACGCCCCGGGCTGCATTTTCCGGGGAAGAAGCGACGATCACCCGGTAAGCAGTTTGTATGACGGAACGCAGTTCCGATCTCAGTTCCCAGCTCAGATGCGGGGTCAATATATCCATGCCCAAAGGCTCCCGGACATCCTCGCATAACAGGCGCCGCACCTTCAACGCCTGCGCTCCGGAGACCAGGTGAAATAGCAGGAAAAACGCCGGTAGGAAGAAATATTTTCTCATGAGCGCGAAGCAGGGTGTGGTTGCTACCAAGAGACCCGCTTCCCGCCGGGATACTCACGCGGAATCAAAAAAGTTGTGCTTCTATCTGTTTCGGCCTATCCGTTTCGGTCTATCCGGTCTATCCGTGCCGGCGCTTAGTCCGCCTTCAGACTTCTGGTCGGATTCATCAGTGCCGCTTTTACCGATTGGAAGCTCACGGTGACCAACGCGATCAGCATGGCGGACAGGCCCGCTACCCCGAAAATGAGCCACCAGCTGAAGGTTGCGCGGTAGACAAAATCCTGCAGCCATTTATTCATGATCCACCAGCCCAGGGGCGCCGCGATCAGGAAGGCGATCGCCACCAGCTTTATAAAATTGGCGGACAGCAAGCCGACGATCCCCTGCACGCTTGCTCCCAATACTTTGCGGATGCCGATCTCCTTTGTCCTCTGTTCGGCTACGAAGGTGGCGAGCCCGAATATACCGAGACAGGAGATCAGGATGGCGAGCACCGAGAAAACCATGGCAATCTTTCCCACCTGTTGTTCAGACTGATACATCTCGTTAAAGGAATCGTCCAGGAACCTGAAACTGAATGGCACTCCTGGCGCCAGGGACTTCCAGGCGTTCCCGATCTTTTCCACCAGGGGACCCGCGGCGGCTGTACGGATCTTAAAGGAAGCGAGCCCGGTGCTTCTTTGCAACATAAAAATGAGCGGCCGGATCTCATGATGCAGGGTCTCAAAGTTGAAATTCTTCACGACACCGATGATCGGGTGATCGGTCCGCTTATTTGCTCCGTCAAAAGTATAGATGTTCTTTCCGATCGGATCGGCATATCCCAGGATGGCGGCGGTTGTCTCGTTGATGATGATTGCCGATGAGTCGGTTCCGAATCGGGGTGAGAAGTTTCTTCCCCGCACCAGCCCGATACCAATCGTCCCAAGATAGTCGCTGTCGATGCCCCAGGTCTCCACATTGAAACTATTCGATGCGGTGGCGACGGGGTCTTTAAAAATATTATAGACATTACGCGCCGATTTCGATACCGGCAGAAAGGCGCTGAGCGTGCCGCTCTTTATGCCGGATAGCTGCACGACCTCTTTTTTAAATGCGTCGGCATTGGCGCCCAGCGCGTCCACGCCGTCTACGATCAGCACCTGGTCCTTACTGAATCCCAGGTCACGTGTTTGAATATAACGCAGTTGCCGGAACACCACAATCGTTCCGATCATCAACAGGATGGAAGTGGCAAACTGGAATACCACCAATGCGCTTCGGAGGCTACCGCTCTTTGTGCCGGCGGCGAGTTTGCCTTTCAATACCTCGATGGGTTTGAAGGCGGAAAGGAAAAACGCGGGATAGCAACCGGCCAGCAGGCCCACGACAAAAGGCAGGCACAGGAGCAAGGGCAGGATCACGGGTGAGAAGAGGCTCGCCGTACTCATCGTCTTGCCGGAGAGGGTGTTGAAGAGGGGTAAGGCCAGAAAAGCGATGCCGATGGCGATCAGCAGGGACAGGAAAACCATGAGCGTGGACTCGGTCAGGAACTGGATGATCAATTCTTTTCTTTCCGTGCCCAATACCTTGCGGATACCGACTTCCCTCGCCCTCCCGGCGGAACGGGCCGTCGTCAGGTTCATAAAATTGACGCATGCTATGAGCAGTATGAAGAGGGCCACCGCCGAGAAAATGGCGACATACTGCACACTCCCGGACGGGCTCAGTTCTTCCCCTCCCTGTCTGTCGGAATACAGGTGGATCTTTGTAACGGGGATCAACGAGAAACGGACCCGGTTACCCGATTTTTCAAAATCCTCCAGGCTGTAGATCTGGAAGTCCTTAAGCGCGGGTATCAGGTATTTTTTTACATAATCCGGGAATACCCTTTCAAATGCCTTATAGTCGGTGCCGGGCCGGAGCGCCAGGTAGGTATGAAAATTGACATTGCCTATCTGCCCCCATTGGTAATCCAGGCTCTTCATCGAGAACAGCAGATCGAAGTGGAAATGAGTATTGCCGGGCATGTCTGCGATGACGGCATTCACCTTGTATGGCACATCTTTTCCGCCTTCCCGCACTTCCAATGTCTTTCCCGCGGCGTTTGCCGACCCGAAATACCGGGTGGCGGCCGAGGCAGTCATCACGACCGAACGGGGCTCGTCGAGCGCGGTCCGGGTATCGCCGTCGATGGCTGGAAAATGAAAAACCGCAAAGAATGTCGAATCGACGTATGCGAAATGTTCTTCGCTGATAAATTCGCTTCCCTTCCTGATAAGCCTCGTATCCCCATGTTGAGAGTAGATCCTGCTGAAGTTCTCCACCTCGGGATAGTCCTTTTTTAGCAAGCCCCCCATCATGTCGGAGGTCTCCGCGACACGAAGTTCCTGTCCGCCCCATCGGGCATCCATATTGATGCGGTAGATGTTTCCCGCCTTATCGTAGTACCGGTCGAAACTGAGTTCATCCAGTACGTATAATGCTATCAGTAAAAAACAGCCGAGGCCGATGGCGAGGCCGGTGATATTGATAACCGAAAAGGTCCTATTCCGCAGCAGGTTTCTCCAGGCAACTTTCAGGTAGTTTTTTAGCATATATCCGGATTTACCGTCAACAATAGAATTGTAGTCACGAATAGAATTGCAGTCACGAATAGAATTGCAGTCACGAATTGCAGTCAGCAACAGAAGCAATAGACTTTTATAGCCGGCAATAAATTTATAGCTGGCAATAAATTTATCGTCAGAATTAACTTATTGCTGGCGCTGATAGCATGGATTCTATCTTTCAAAACGGGTGCCCGATTTACAGTACCTTGATAGTCAACTTTCTGCCTTCTCCAAAGACGGTTCCACTGTTCGTTTGCGATACACAGGGAGTCCGGTTTTGCAAAAATTTCAGGATATAGCCTTTTAGGACGCGCCGGTCCGCCCCGGCTCGTAAACAGGGGCCGCCGGCAGGCATCTGCGCCTTCGGCGTCCGCCCCTTCCAAAAACAGGAAAAATGTCTTTTACGGGGAAAGCATTTGCATTTATATTATTCGTAAAACTATATTTATCAGCAACATACACTCTGGCATTCTTTAGGACTTGTATAGGCATACTGACAAACGAAGACTATGAAGACTATCATCAAAATTCACAACCGCCCCCTGAAGGCTCTTCTTTCCCTGGCAGCTGCCCTGTTGCTCATTACCGGAGAAATCGACGCGCAATGTACACCCCAGGGTAACCAGACGTCTTATGGAACCGGAAACGTCTGGATCGGCTATGTCTACCAGGGCAAAAACTTTAATACCTATAAAGGGTATGTAAACGAAGGTGCCGCCGCGAGCCCCAATTTCAATGAGAGCTTTGGAGGCAACCAGGTAAATTACAACACGAATGGCTGCCCTGCTTATACAGACACTTTTAGCGTGAGGTATAAATTGACGGAAACCCTGGCCAGCGGCACTTATGTCATTACGGTCGGCGGCGATGACGGTTACCGCCTCAGCCTGGATGGCGGGTCGACCTGGACGATCAACAAATGGCAGGACCAGGGTTATGGTACGACAACGGATACCCTGACCCTTAGCGGCACTTATAATCTCGTGCTGGAATATTATGAGGACTTCGGGGCGAACCAGGTCTCTTTCAACCAGACCATGATCTGCATGGCGACCGGAGATCAGACCGTATATGGCACGAATAATACCTGGATCGGTTACATCTACCAGGGGATGAACTTTAATACTTTCAAGGGGACTGTTACGGAAGGAAGTTCCAGCAATCCCACTTTTGACGAGAATTTCGGCAATACGTCCAACAGTGCGATCAATTATAATACAAGCGTCTGTTCGATACAGACCCAGCAGTTCAGCGCCCGTTACCGGCTCCAAAAAACGCTGGCGGCGGCCAATTACGTGTTTACCGTTGGCGGTGACGATGGCTTCCGTTTCAGCATCGACGGTGGCAACACCTGGGTGATCAACAAATGGCAGGACCAAAGCTATGTCGTAAGCAGCTATACGGCCACGCTTGCCGCCGGGACCTACAATATGGTGTTGGAGTATTACCAGAATGGGGGCGCCGATCGGGTCAGCTTCACCTATTCCTCCAGCATCCTGCCGATCACGCTGATCAGCTGGTCTGCAAAAGCCGTCTCTGCGAGCCAGACCGATCTCCAGTGGAAATGCACCGATGCCGTCAATTTCGACCATTTCAACGTTCAGCGGAGTTCAGACGGAAGTTCATTTTCGAACATCGCGACGATAGCCGGCGATACAGCCAACAACAATACGGCGAATAACCAGGATGCCTGGTCGTATACAGATAACTATGCTTATAGCGGAAACCTGTACTACCGGCTGGCAATGGTAGACAAGAATGGGACTACCACTTATTCAACAGTACTTCAGCTGAATGGACAGAATAGTTCCAGTTCCCGGATCAGCATCTATCCGACCCTGGTGGAAGGCGGCACCGTCTTTGTCGAATCCACGCAGCCTGTCAACCAGGCGAGATGGGAGTTGTTCGACCTGAGCGGTCGCAAGGTCGGCGAACAGCAGTGGGCGGTATTGAGCGGTCGCCAGCAGGTGTCGATGTCGGGGAGTGGCGGAGGCCACCTGATAGCGGGTTCTTATATCGCCAGGCTCACCGCCGGCAACAGCATTCTGGCCAGACAGATCCTCGTGGTCAGGTAAAAGACAGCCCTAACAAATAGGCTGATATCTTAATCTGTAATCTCAAAAGCCCCCGGAGGGGGCTTTTGTTATGAAAGGGCTTATCCTACTGAGGCTTATCCTATTGAACCGGGCTGCCATTCCTTTTCTCTTCGCTGGCGCTCTTTACCAGAACGTCACCGGCATTCAGCGAACCATAGATTTCGGTCTTGCCACCCTGGGAACGCCCGGTTTTCACGTCTATCCATTCCGCTTTGTGATCGGTGACCCTGATGACGAAAACCCTCTCCGTGGAATTCACAACTGCCGTCTGCGGCACGACAAAGGTGCTGTCTTTAGCGGGAAGAGGCAGGCTCACTTCCGCCACCATGCCCGGCAACAATTTCTTGTCGTTGCTGTACACGTCCATTTCAATACGTTCGGCGCGGAGGTGGTTGTCAAGGGCTCCGGCGAGGCGGTTGACCCTGGCCTTAAAGACCTGGTTAGGCAAGGCTTTCACAGAGAAGCTCACCTCGTCCCCATTGTTCAGATAACCCGTGAAGTCTTCGGGTACGGATACCACCAGGCGCATATGCTTTTGTTCCTGCAACGTGAACATCGGCTGCTCAGAGCCCTTGCCTGAAGGCCCTACATAAGCGCCGGGGTTGACGTTCCTGGAACTGATCACCCCGTTGAAAGGGGCTCTTACTTCGAGATATTTCAGTGTTTCAGCGACCTCGTTATAGGCTGACCTGGCTGCGTCGAGCTGCGCAAAATCCGATTTCTGACGGGCATCCGCCTGGTCGATATCGTTTTTAGAGATCGTACCGGGCGTCTTGCTGGTCTCTACGATCCGGTCATAGTTAGCCTTGCTGGCTATATAGATGGCTTCCTGCGATTTCACTTTGGACTGGGCATTTGCCAGCTGCGAAGAGAGTTCGGGCGCTTCGAGCGTCGCCAGCAACTGTCCTGCCTTGACTTCCGACCCTACGTCGGCGTACAACTTCTTCACAAAGCTGTTCTCTTTGGCGTAGAGATCGACCTGTTGAAAGGCGATGAGCTCGCCGGGGGTATAGAACGTTGTCGCCAGCCTGCCCTTTTCGAGGACGAAAGTGGCAGCCGGGGCCGCCGTACTGTCGGCGTGGTGTTCTTTCGGTTCCTTGTCTTTTTCCTTCTCCGCACCATCCGAAGAGGAGCATCCGCTAAATAAGGTGGCGACCAGCAAGGCGCAAGCGGTAACGAAGGCAAATGACGGTTTGTTATTTCTCATTTTGTTCATACAATGACGGTATATAATGTTTACTATCTTTATCAGAGGGATCCAGGGAAACGGAGACGGTACTCGTCCGGCCCTGTACCCAGGCGAATATCAGCGGCAATATAAAAAGGGCGGCAAAGGTAGAGGCGATAAGACCTCCGATCACGGCGCGGCCGAGGGGCGCGGCCTGGTCGCCACCTTCCCCGAGACCCGATGCCATGGGGATCATGCCCACTACCATCGCGACGCTGGTCATGAGGATGGGACGGAGACGCACGGCAGCCGATTCACGGGCAGCCTGCAAGGCATTGCCGGAGTGTGACCGTAATTGTTCCGCATTGGTAACCAGCAGCACGGAGTTGGAAATAGACACCCCTACGGACATGATCATCCCCATATAAGATTGAAGATTCAGTGTCGAACCGGTCAGCATGAGCAAGGCCAGGGAGCCCAGCAACACGGCAGGAACCGTACACAGGGTCACCAGGGAGACCTTGAAAGACTGGAAGTTGGCAGCAAGCATCAGAAAGATCACGATGACGGCTGTCAACAGGCCTGTTTGCAGGCTGTCAAGGGTGTCGGTCAGTACCTGCATCAATCCCCTCTTCTCGATGGAAAGCCCGCGTGGCAGCTGACCCAGCGATGCAATGGCGTTATCTACATCGACCGAAGCCCTTCCCAGATCTTTTTTATACAGATTCGCTGTAACGGAGAGGACGGGCGTCGCACCGATATCGTCGGCTTCTCCGTAGACGGAATCCACGGTGATGGAAGCCACATCGCTTAATTGCGGCCGCGATGAATTCGGATTGATCGAAGTCTCGCCGATATCGTGGATACTGGTCATTTTGTTTTCCGGGACCTGTACCTGAACGAAATAAGAGAGATTGGACTTATGGTCGACCCAGACATTCTTTTCTGTAAACCGGGAGGAAGAGGTGGCGGCGATCAGGGAACGGCTGATGGAAGAGGCGTCCGCGCCCAGTTGCGCCGCACGTACGCGGTCGATATTGATATTGATGGCGGGATAGTGGATCGCCTGTCCGAGCTGTACGTCCCGGAGGTAAGGGATCTGTTTCAATTTGTCGATGACCTTGTAGGCGTATTGCTCATTCAGTTTTTTGTTTTTGCCGATCAGCTTTATTTCGATGGGCGTCGGAGAACCCTGGCTGAGGATCTTGTCGGTCAGTTCGATCGGTTCGAAAGACACTTTCAGATCCGGCATGTCCCGGTGGATTTTCTCCCTGAATTCGTCTTTCAGGTCATCCATCTTCACTTTATAGTCTTCTTTCAGGCTCACCTGCAGCACGCTCTCCTGTGGTCCTGCCATGAACAGGTACACCGGGTTGGTGGAGAATTGGGAACCGTGCATGCCCACCATGGCGGAGGTAACCCCGATGTTGTCGTGGCCGACCATCGTATCGAGGATATGGAGGGTCTTTATCATATCTTCTTCGGTCCTTTCGATACGGGTTCCGTCCGGCGCCCGTAAACGGACCTGGAATTGGCCGGCGTTGGATTTCGGCAATACATCACGGCCGATATGGTTTATTAGTAAATAAGCGCCCCCGAGGCCCAGCACGATATAGGCGATGGCTATCGGGACGCGGAAAGGCATGACCCTGTCCATAAAACGGAGAAAGCGGTTCCTGAACTTGTCGAAGCCGGTGAGTTTTCCATCTTTCCCGGAACCATGCTCCAGTGCCTTCATCTTCTCTTCGGCGGCGCCTTCTTTTTCGTCGGCCGCGCTCAGACCGGATGCGCGGAATTCTTCCTCATCCGATTTGAATTTCCCTTTACCATGATGTCCTTTCATGAGCCAGTTGGCCATTACAGGCACAAAAGTCTGCGCCATGAGATAGGAGACGATCATGGAAAAAGCGATTGCCAGGGCCAGGGGCAGGAACAGCGAGCCGGGGATGCCGCTCATCGTGAAGGCCGGGGCAAATACCGCCAGGATACAAAGCAGGATGAGTAGTTTGGAGAAGGCGATTTCCCGGCAGGCGTCCCAGATGGCCAGGGACTTCGGTTTCCCCATCGACAGGTGCTGGTGTATATTTTCTATGGTCACCGTCGATTCGTCGACCAGGATCCCAATAGCCAGCGAAAGACCGCTGAGGGTCATGATATTGATCGTCTGGTGGAATAAATTCAGGAAGAGGACCCCGGAGATCACGCAGATCGGAATGGTCAGGATCACGATGGAAGCGCCCCGGGCGTCCCCAAGGAAGAGCAGCACCATCAGCCCGGTAAGGATAGCCCCGATCGCTCCTTCTGTGAGCAGGTTCTTTACCGCGTTGATCACATAGACCGATTGGTCGAACTCATAGGACAGCTTTACGTCTTCCGGCAACTGTGCCTGAAAACGGGGAATGGCCTTTTTCAGGTTCTGTACGACTTCCCAGGTGGAGGCGGCAGCGGATTTCGTAATGGGCAGGTATACCGACCGTTTGCCGTTGATCAGGGCGTAGCCGGCGGTGATATCGGCCCCGTCTTCCACCGTGGCTACATCCTTGAGGTAGATATTCTGTACGCTGTTGGTATAGATGGGGATATTCTCAAAATCCTTTACCGTTTCTATGGTTGAGTTAGACGGGGTAAAATAGTTCAGGTTGCCTATTCGCACGTTTCCGGCCGGGGTCGGCTGGTTATTTATACGCAGCGCGGCCACCAACTGGTCCGGGGTCAGGTTGTGCTGACGCAATAGTTCAGGATCCGCTTTGATGACCACTGTACGGGCATTCCCCCCGAAAGGCGCCGGCGAAACGAGCCCCGGCACGCTGCTAAAGGCGGCGCGGACGTATACGTTGGCCAGATCCTGCAGTTCGTTGTTACTGCGGACCGGGCTGCTCAGGACCAACTGTCCGACCGGTAATGTCGAGGCGTCGAACCGGAGGATGAATGGCGGCTGCGACCCTGGCGGGAAGCTGGCCTGGGCCCGCGTGGTGTAACCGGTGACTTCGGAAGCGGCCTGGGCCATATTCGTGCCTTCATAGAAGGTGAGCTTGATCAGGGTCAGCCCCTGGATATTCTTTGTCTCGATGCTTTTCACGCCTCCGACATACAGCAAAAGATTGACATAGTTCTTCCCGAAATAGGTCTCCATCTGGTCGGGGGTGAACCCGCCGTAAGGATGCGAGATATAGATCACCGGCAGGTTCATATCCGGGAAGATGTCGATCTTGATACTACGGACGGCGCCGATCCCGAAAAACAGCAGCCCTGCCACCAGCACTAAGATGGTGATAGGTTTCCTAAGCGCGCTTCTGATTAATCCCATGGCTATAATTCAATTAAAATTCTTTAAAAAACAACGCAAAATCGCCGCTGGCGGCCGACTTGTACAATAGAGCCTGCCAGACATTGGTGTAGGCGATGTCCCGGTCGGTCTCGGCGCGGTTAAGCGTATAAAGCGCCGTTGTCACGTCTACGATGGTGCTCAGCCCGTTCTTGTACAATACGGTCTTCTGCAGATAGGCATCGGATGCCGCCTGCACCTGCACGGGAGCCTCATAGTAGTTATCCATCGCATTCTTGATTTTTGTCTCCGCCAGCACGGTCTGTGCTCTCAGTTGCTGGTCCACCAGCCCGTACTCGTCTTGCAGTCCCATGGAAGTCCATTTCTGGGAGGCGACCTGCTCGTGCACCCGGAGGGGTGTCGTCAGATTCCAGGTGACTCCTACTCCGAAGAGATAGTTACCCCTTCCGAAACTAACGCCTTTCAGATAGTTCTGCGTGTATCCCTCCGGATTGAGGGCTCCATAGTTATAGTCGAATCCCGTTCCCCGATCCTGGAAGACACTGAATAAGGAGAAAGTCGGGTAGTTATAGGTCTTCAGGTATTTCACCTGCTCGTTGCTCAGGTTGATACGATCCTGGTAATATTTGAGGAGGGGATGCGATTGAATGGGTATGGCGGGGGGCGTATTGATAGCCGAAGGAATCCTTGCAACAAACACTGTATCTAACTGAAAATCAGCTGGTGGCACCCCCATAAGAATAGCCAGTTGATTGGCCTGCTCCTGCTGATATTCTTTAGCATTTGTCAGTGCTATTTTCGCATTGGAGACTTCCGCGTTGGCCAGCGACGAGTCCACTCCGGGGTTCAACCCGTTCTGGGCCCTGGCCACCACGACGATACGCAGCGCCTGGGCACGGTCGAGGTTATTCTGCTCTGATTGGGTCAGTCTCTGGGCGGCGAGTAAATTCAGATAGGCGGCAGAGACCCGTATGCCGTGCTCAAAACGTTCCTGGTCGAGATCGCTGATATCCCTGTTCAGGACCGTTTTCGCTACCTGTATCTTCTCCTTTGCCTTACCGAAAGCGAAGAAATCCCAGTTCACGTTCGCCAGGTAGAGGGCGCCGAACGCCGCATTCCAGTTCTGTGTCGCCAGGGCTGGCCCGGATGAGGCGACACCGTATCCACCGAAGCCATAGGACGGTCCGTTCGGCTGATTGATGGTTCCAAAGTCCTGCTGGGCGGAGAGCGTCAGATTAGGCAGGTATTCCCGTTGTGTCTCTTTGACGGCGGCGCCGGAAGCCTTGGCATAGTTCGCCTTTGCCCGGATGGTACCGTAGTTGGTGAGAGCCGTTTGCACCGCATCTTTCAGGGACAACACCTGTGCTCCCGCAGGAAAGGCTTGCGTGTTGAGAATGAATAAGATAAAAACGTAAAATAGATAATTTCTTGACATGATAAATGAATAAACAATTTGCTATGTAAGGAATCGTATCGGGGAGACTGGACCTCTGGCGGCAATCGTTTGCGGCAATCTTGGTTCCGGCTTGGTTCCTGTTATTTCAGCGGTTCCGGGTGCAAAGTGCGGTCAACATTTTGAAGCAATTTTGAAGCATGGGCTTCGGGCTGAAAGAGGATTTCCAGGATATGCTGATTATAAACGTACTTATATTGAATGTTAAAGTTATGTAAATCGCAGATTTGCTTGACGATAGCAAGCCCGATGCCGACGGAATCGGCACTTTGATTGCCTTTCTTGAAGCGTTGGAAGAGTTCCGCGGTTGGTCCTCCGGGCGGATTACCGGTATTGCTGATCACGAGACCGGACCGGCTCAGGATGACTTCGATGTTTCCGTGCAGGGTATTGTGCCGGATTGCATTGCTGAGCAGGTTGGTGAGCAGCAGGTCGGCCAGAGACCTGTTGATGGGCAGCAACACATGTTCAGCGATATGCGTCCGCAAGGTCAGGGATTTCATTTGGATGAGCTCCTCAAAAAAGGCCAGGGTCTCGCGGAGGAATTCGCTGAAATCGATGGGCTGGCCGGCCACGTACTCCTGGTTCTCCAACCGGGCCAGCAGGATGAGGGAACTATTGATCCTGGAGAGTTTTTCCAGGGAGTTCTGCATCTCCGCGATGAGGATCGCCTGTTCGTCGCGTATATCCGATTCCATGAGGAGTTCCAGTTTCCCGCGCAGAATGGCGGTGGGTGTCTGCAGTTCATGCGCGGCATTCTCGGTGAACTCCTTCAGCAGTTGGTAATCCTCCAGCGCCTTGTCGGTCATTTTCTGCAGAAAGCCGCTGAGCTCCCGGAATTCGTCGGTTTGGGTCTGCGGGAGACGAAGGGGCTGTCTTTTCTTCAGGTCGAAGGACTGGATCACTTTCAGGGTACGTTTAAAGGGCGCCAGTATGTATTTAGAGATGAGCCTTGCCGATATGGCTACCATGATCAGCAGCAGCAGGAGTATCCATTTAAACGAGTCGACGACACCCGGCAGCAGTTGGTAGAAAGAAGGAATAAAGGAATAGGAGGAGATCCTATAGATGTGGCCGCCGATCTTATAGAAAGAGGTCACGATCAACTTGTACTCCCTTCGCTGGAATTCGGGGTTCCATCCGGGACCATGCGTATAAAAGGATTCCAGGCTTGCCGGGATCGAATCAGGCGCGAGTAATGTGATCGTCGCCCTTTTTCGGGTGGGATGGTTCGCATAGTCCCCACCCTGCCGGATCTGGTCAGCGATCAGGTCATTGAGTCCCTGGTGCCGCACAACTTCGACCCGATCGATCTTCCACTGGATCTCATAATATACGATGGCGCCCCCGATGAGGAGCACCAGCAGCATGACCGCTAGGTACCATAGCGTAAATTTGTTATTCAGCTTCATTCTTTTGGCGTTACAAATCAAATTATTGCATCATCCAATTCTATTTTAGCTTTAGATTCTGTTTTTGGTTTGAACTCAAATTTAATTGCAGGTTCAATTTCAATTTTGGATTCGAATTTAACTTTAGGTTCAATTTTGGCTTTAGATTCGAATGTAGCTTTCAGTTCGAATTTAGTTTTGGACTCAGTTTCGGGCTTCCGGCTGTGAATGATGTCAGGGCCGGCACGGAATCCCTGCTCTATGCCTCCCGGTTGGCGGCGATGAATTTATATCCCAATCCATAGACGGTCCCGATATAGTCGTTGCCGCCGGCTCCGCTGATCTTACGGCGAAGGTTCTTCACATGCTGGTAGACAAAGTCGAAATTAGCCAAATTATCGGTGTAGTCTCCCCATAGATGGGCGGCGATGGACTGGCGCGAGAGCACCCGGTTCTTATTGACCAGGAAATAGAGCAGCAGATCGAATTCCTTCCGGGTCGTGTCGAGGAGCTTGTCCCCGACCCGGGCTTCGAGGGTATCGGTATTCAGACTGATCTCGTTGAACTGTACGATGTTGGCGCCTTCGAGGTTTTTCCTCCGGTAGATGGCCCTGATGCGGGCATGTAATTCGGCAAGATGGAAGGGCTTTGTGAGATAGTCGTCCGCTCCGTTTTCGAGACCGGCCACCTTGTCATCGAGTGCGTTCCTGGCGGAGATGATCAGCACGTTGCTTTGGGGATGCTCGGTGCGTATCAGGTTCAGCAGGTTGAGGCCGTTCCCATCGGGGAGGGAGATGTCCAGGAGTATGCAATCGTAGCTGAACAGCTCCAGCTTCTCGCGGGCGGCATCGAAGGTGTCACACAACTCGCAGATATAGCCTTCCGAAGCGAGAAAATCGTGGATATTCCGGGCCAGCTCCTGGTGGTCTTCGATGATCAATACCTTCATCCCCTAAAATTAGGGAGTTTTATTCAATGCCGTTTCTAACTGGAAGTATAAAGCATCTCCGTCTCCCGGACGTTTGGCATTGTCGACCATTATATTGCCTGATCTATCGAAAATAAAATAGTGCGGATAAGCCTGGTCGCTGTCGGCAATACCCAGTTCATTCCACAGGGAAGCTATCTGATCGGCTGTCCTGCGCACGTGTTCACCTGTAAGATTGTTGACGAAGATAAAATCCCGCCACACTTCATCGTCTTTGTCCTCATCACTTGCGATATATAAAAAAACAATGTCCCGGCCTTTCAAACGGTCTTTCAATGCCGGCTCAAAAGCCATATCTTCTATGCAATGAGGACACCAGGTACCCCACATATCTATAAAGACGATCTTACCTTTATAGGGAGCCAAAAGCATCTTTAATGAAGATATATCTCTATAATCCGGTCTGATCTTAATATTCAGATTGCCTGCGTACTGCTCTCTCGCTTTCTTCAATGGAGCAAACATTTTTTCCGATGCCGTTATATATTGCCTGCTAGCACAGTGTGCCTTAATGAAATTGAGCAGTTTAGCGGCCGATTGCAATTGACCTGACATGCAAAAGTCGGACAGCAGATTCGTCAAATGTTTTTCCCATGCATACCGGGGGAGCAATCCTCCGAGACGGGTTGAAAAAAGATATACTTCATTGTTCCTGTCGGGGTCGTTTGCAAGCTCCTTAAACGTAACACCCGTATTGTTTTCAAATAGGCTATCGGCATGCCCTCTGTTATTGTCCGTGCCATAAACATATATTGTCTTCCATAGTTTAAACCTGAAGTAACTATCCAGGTATAAATTAGCGTTCATACTTATATTTAATTCATCTTCAGTAGGTACTGTAAAATCCGACAAAACGGTATCTATGAAATGAGTATTGAAACCAATCCGATTTTCAGCGTTGTTTAATAGACCGCCCAGGTTTTGGGATACCGCATTCGCGTAGAAATACCTGAGTTCCGCAGCAATGATTTTTTTTAAATTCAAAGGCACCCCTGCCTGATAAACCACTTGCCGGGCACTGTCAAGACTATGCTTTATAACCGGCAACTTAATACTGATAACAGAATCTACCGACCAGTGGGCATAGGAGTCTTTTAGTTTCAGCTCCTTTATAAAGGGGAGAGTAAGCACATCTGTCAGCTTTAGCTTTTGTATCAAATCATTTTCCGTTTTGGCTTTTCCGGAAAAGCTGAACATTTGCCGGGATCTGCCGGCATTAATATTTATGTGCAAGGGCCTGCCGGGACTTAGCAACAGCCACTGCCTGTTTTCTTTATAAACCAGCAAAACAAACTTCGCGGTATGGCAAGGATAAGATAGGTGGAAATTGCCGAGGGCATCGGGATGCAGATAGACAGAGTTTTTTTTCCAATAGTTCCCGTTATAAGATTCATTCATTTCTACAGTATCCTGCTTCGCTGCTCCAAGAAGGGTCCCTGTAAGCACTAGTTGCTGGCCGACACAAACTTGTGTGCAAATAAACAATAGTAAGAACAGTTTAAATTTTGTCATTTCAGTGTGGATTACAAGTGTAAAGCCGAATGTGTTCTGGCGTAACAATTCATGCCGGAAGTATAATCATTGGATCCTCCTTTCGTGAAAAGGTTACAAATATTTGGAGAGACCTGCCCCTGCAAATATCGGGTCAGGCCGGTTGTTCGCCCCTTACCGGTAACCCATTGCCTGCAGGTTGAAGAGTTCCGCATAGCGTCCCTGGCGTTCCAGGAGTTCCTCATGGCTTCCGATCTCGATCAGTTCACCCTTGTCGAGTACCAGGATCCGGTCGGCCATCCGTACGGTAGAAAAGCGATGAGAGATCAGCACGGCCATTTTGCCTTTTGTCAGCTCCGCGAAGCGCTGGAACACCTCGTATTCGGCACGGGCGTCGAGGGCGGCGGTGGGTTCGTCCAGGATCAGGAGCGCTGCATCACGCATATAGGCGCGGGCGAGGGCGATCTTCTGCCATTCGCCGCCGGATAGTTCCACTCCCTGCCGGAAGCGGCGACCGAGCGCCTGGTCATATTTTCCGGGCAGTCTTTCTGCCAGGGCGCTGGCGAGGCTCTGTCTGGCGGAAGTCTCGATGAGTTCGCGGTCGTCTTTTTCGGAGATATTGCCTACCGCGATGTTCTGAGCCAGGGTCATCTGGTAACGCAGATAATCCTGGAAGATGATGCCTATGTGTTTGCGCAGGACCAATGGATCGTATTCCTGCAGGTCGACGCCGTCCAGGAGGATACGGCCTTCGGTGGGATCGTATAGTCGTGCCAGCAATTTCACCAGGGTCGTCTTCCCCGCCCCATTCTCTCCGACCAGGGCGAGTTTCTCCCCGGGTCTGAGCGTAAAGCTCAGGTGCCGGTTGGCCCACCGATCCGTATTCGTATACCGGAAGCCTACGTCCTCGAACTGGAAACCCAGGCGGATAGGGTCAGGAAAGGGTCTCGGGTGAGACGCGATCTTTATCCGGGGTCTGATCTCGAAAAATTCGAAGAGGTCGCGAAGATAGATGGCGCCCTGCGAGACACTCGTGAAGCGGCTTAAGATGCCTTCGAGCAGGCTTCTCAGTTGCCGGAAAGAGCCGGCCAGGAAGGTCAGGCTTCCGATCGACAGGCTCCCGTTCACGGCCTTCAGGATGATCACTATATAAGCCGTGTAATAACCCACGCTGCCTACCACGGCGAATACCGTTCCCCAGGCGGAGCGACGGATCACCAGGCGGCGGTTGTCTTTATAGAATTGGTCGGAGAGGGTGCGGAAGCGGTCAATCAAAAACCCGGACAGGTCGAAGATCTTGACTTCCTTGGCCGTTTCATCGCTGGCTCCCAGATAGCGGATATAGTCCAACTCCCGCCGCTCGGGTGTCTGGCCCCGGGTAAGCGCATAGCTGCGGTCGTTAAAATGCGCCTCTCCCAGGAATGCGGGAACTACCGCAACCAGCAGCAGGATAATCAGCCAGGGGTTAAAGACCACGAGACCCGCCGCCAGGAATCCCATCGTGATCAGGTCCTGGACCTGGCTCAATACCTGTGACAGCAGGACGGTCCGACCGGTCGTCTGTTGCCTGGCCCGCTCGAGCTTGTCATAGAAAGCAGAATCCTCGAACTGATCGAGGTCGAGCGTGGCAGCATGCGTCATGATCTTTGCCGAGGTATAGTTGGAGAACAGGTCGCCGAGGAGGCTGTCGAGAAGCGTGATCATCCGGCTAAGACCGTCGGAGAGGATGGCAAGCCCGAATTCTATGGCCACCAGCTGCCAGAGCAGCCGGTGAGAATGCGCGGTCTTCGCCTGCCCGAGGAACACGATCTGGTCGATGATCAGCTTACCAACATATAATATAGCCACGGGGATCGCCGAACGGGCGATGCGCAGCAGGGAGTCGGCCAGCGTAATGCGGGGGCTGGTCTGCCAAACGAGCCGGAAGAATTCGGGGAGGTTGCGCAGTGCTTCGAGGCGTTCTTTAAAACTCAGCCGCCCGGCGCCAGGGACAGGGCTGCCATTGCCGGCGCCGCCGGTATGCTGACTGCCCGCGACTTTAGAAGCGGCGTTTTGATCCTCTTCCTGTTTACGCCGGGCGTTCCGCCTCGCCAACCACTTTCCAAAAAAGCGCTCCCCCTGGTTCATCGCTGTAAATTAAGGAAATGGCGCAATACGGCATTATTTAGTAATTGGCGTAGTTCGCCGGAAACGGGCCGAGCTTACCGGAAACGGGCCGAGCTTACCGGAAACGGGCCGAGCTTACCGGAAACGGGCCGAGCTTACCGGAAACGGGCCGAGCTTACCGGAAACGGGCCGAGCTTACCGGAAACGGGCCGAGCTTACCGCAAACGGGCC
>JARLGZ010000135.1 GCA_031292515.1 Puia sp.
AAAGCATCTAAGCGTGAAACCGGCCTTAAGATGAGGTCTCTCACAGAGTTAATCTGGTAAGGCCCCTTGTAGATCACAAGGTAGATAGGCCAGGTGTGTAAGGCCAGCAATGGTCTCAGCTGACTGGTACTAATCGGCCGAGGGCTTGACTTAAATAGAAACTAATCCTATGCGCGTTAATTAACTTCACTATATACCCTGTGCAGTTTTGAGGGAGCATAAGCAGGCACACGACGCTTCAGCGCCGATGTGATCGCTTAGTTCGGAGCGCAAGCGACCGAACAACTCGAAAGAGATGCGCACCTCATTATCTGGTGTCGATAGCTAGAGGGCTCCACCTGTTCCCATACCGAACACAGTAGTTAAGCCTCTATACGCCGAAAGTACTTGGCTGGAAACGGCCTGGGAGGATAGGTAGACGCCGGTTACGAAGATCCCGCTCACAACTGTGAGTGGGATCTTTGTCGTTGACAGCCGGCTGGAAACGGCCTGGCGACGGCACAGGCAGGAAGGCACAGCGTGCCTTTGAATTGTTCTCTGTTGCGTCTGAATCTTTCGGGTGGTTTACGTTTCGGCATAGTGGTGACGATGTTCGCTTCGTAGACGGGAGGCCTAGTGCTCAAACGCGCCAAGGATGGCGTGGCGTTCGGTTGAGGATAGGTAGACGCCGGTTACGAAGATCCCGCTCACAACAGCGAGCGGGATCTTCGTCGTTTGTAGTGAGGCTGAATTTGGCCAACGGGGAAGAGAATCAAAATTAATATTACGGTAAGGTTACGGGAATCCAATCGAACTGGGTATTGATCAACGTGTATTTTCCCTGCGTTTTTACAAAAGCCACTCCGGCCCGGAAATCGGTGGCTGCTTCAAATTGCAACGTATTGACATATTTTCCTGCTGTGTCGATATAGCGCCATTTATTATCTTCTTTTACCGGTGCCAGCTTTTCGAAAAATGCGCCAGCATCTTCGAATTTCGGGCCGATAATAAAGCGGAAGCTTTGATTGATATAGCCGTATTGATTTTCTACCGCCGCTACAGTCAATCCTTCGCCAGAGTATTCGCCAATAAAGGAATATTGGGCCTCTGTCAGCCTTTTCCCGGCCTTGTTGATCACCAGCATTTTATCATCTTTGTTTTTAAGATAGGCTATGTCATTGTGGAATGGATACAAGGCTATCATTTCCTTGTTAAATTCCAATACCGGCTGACCTTGTTTATCAATGAAATTGAGAACACCGGCCTTTGTCCGGGTTGCCGCCAGCCCCTCGCTAAAGGAACTTAATTTCGACGCTGTTATCGCCGCGGACCGTCGTGGTATCGCTCCGGAAAAGATTGCATGCTGCCATTCCGAGGGAACAACATCGGAAAATGGTCCCGTAATAGCTATCTTTCCGGCCCTGTCCACATAAACGTATTCGCGGACTGCTTTTTTGGTCAGGCCGATAAAGGGACTCCATCCGGTCACCGTTCCCTTATCAACCGTTATGAGAGCAAGCCCTTCCTTAAATGGTCCACAAGCATCGAATTGAGGGGAAATTACCATTTGACCGCCGGTGTCCATGTATCCCCATTTCTTGTTGAGGGCAACCGCCGCCAATCCCTCTGAGAAAGGCCGTACATCATCATAGATAGCGGCAATGATCATCTCGCCGGCGCGATTCATGAAGCCCCATTTCCCCTGGATCTTAACCGGCAGGAAATTTTCGACGAAAGTAAGTTCGCCGGCCTTGTTTAATTCGTCAAAGCCGTTTTCCTCGGTATATTGTGGTTTAATGAGCCAGCTTCCGGCATTATCAATAAAGCCCCATTTGCCATTCACCTTGACAGCGGCCGCGCCTTCGCTAAAAGTGGCGACGTCGTCGAATTGCGGAACGATTCTGGCCTGAGCCGTCAACGGGACCATCAATAGAAAGATACCCACGAATAGCAATAGCACCTTATTTCTTAGCATTGGAACTCCTCCTTTTCATCCTGGAAGGCAACATGATTGCCGACTGGCACCGATTGGCAATCATGCCTCAATGCTGACTGGTATTCTCTGTAGTCGACAGCAAACCCTTTGGCGAAAATTAGCCTTTTTTACCGAAATGCCTGGTTTTATCAGATGATTGTCGAAATAAACCGCAGGAAACCAGGCAGGGGCAGTCTTGCCTCCTGCCTGCATTTGCGGCGAGAGAGAAGAAAAGCACCTAGACGGAGTTGATATAAAGGTTTAACAGGCAATAGGCGGAATATCATTGGTACGGAAAAAAATCGAGGGGAGCGAGACGGATGAAACCGGGTCAAAAAACAGTGTTTCTGGCGCTTGTTGTTCTGGCAAGTTTGACGACGGTGGCCGCTGGGGCTGGCAGCGATTTTTCGGTGTATGAAAATAGCAACTACAATATCCGGTTTCAGTACCCTGCAGAGTGGAAAGTTCTTGAAGGATTTATGGGGACGGTTGTCGCATTTGCATCACCGGGAAAACGCCAATGACAAGTTTAGTGAAAATGTCAATCTTGTTATTGTGGATTTAACGGCATATCCCGGTATGAGCCTTGATACTCTTGTAGAGGGCAATTTGGCGCAACTGCCCAATCTTATAACAGATTATAAACTGATTGCAAGGGAGCACCGGATGGTTGCCGGAATGGAGGCGAAGGTGCTCATTTATACCGGGCGTCAGGGGATCTTTCAGTTGAAATTCCTGCAAGTCTATAGCATTGCCGGTGGCAGAAACTATATTATCACGTTTACCGCCGAGGAGGCACTGTACAAGAAGTACGAGCCCGCCGTCAGGGAAATTATCAATTCGTTTGGGATCAAGTAGGATATGCCGTCAGGCGGCAATTTCTTTCTTCGGGGGCGGAGCGGCGGGTTCCAACATCTGCAGCCATGGAGGAGGGGTTGACGTGGCCCAGATAAAAGTGGCACAATACAAAAAGACAGAGAGGCTTCGCACAGATAAGGAGAGGAAGAAAAAATGAAACCACTTTCGAAACGGGCGGCTGGCATGCCAGCCTATCAGATTCGCGAGATCATGGAGCTGGCGTGGAAAACGCCGGACTGCATTCATCTGGAGGTGGGGCAGCCCAACTTTTCAACGCCGGATTATATAGGGGAAGCAGGTATCCAGGCGATCCGGGACGGTTTCACGATGTATACCTCATCCCGGGGCATTCCCGCCCTGCAGGAGGCGATCTGCGAAAAGCTGCGGCGCAAAAACGGGATCGAGGCCGACAGCAGCAATATCACGGTGTGCCCTGGGGCGGTGACGGCTCTGGAGTCGTCGGTAATGGCAATCGCCGAGGAAGGGGACGAAGTGCTGATCCCTGATCCGGCCTGGCACAATCCAAAACCGATGGTCGATTTTCTGGGGGCTGTTCCGGTGCCATATATCCTTCACCCTGAAACAGGGTTTTTACCGGATGTCAGGGAGATGGAAAAGCTGATTAACAGCCGGACCAAGGCCATAGTCATCAACACGCCCTCCAATCCCACCGGAGCGGTTTTCCCCCGGGCGGTGCTGGAGGATATTTACGCCCTAGCCCGGAAATACGATCTATATATCATCAGCGATGAGGTTTACGAGGATTTCGTTTTTGACTGCGCTCATTTCAGTATAAAAAGTATCGACACCGACGGGCGGGTTGTGGCGATTTATGGCCTGTCCAAGAGCCACGCTATGACAGGCTGGCGTCTGGGGTATGCCATAGCGCCGCCGGAAATTTCGGCTGTCATCAGTAAGCTGCAGGAACTGCTGGTGTCCTGCGCCAGCTCGATTTCGCAAAAGGCGGCGGTGGCCGCCCTGCTGGGGCCCAACGACCCGGTGGAAAAAATGCGGGACGCCTACAAGATACGGCGGGATATCGCCCTGGATATTCTGCGGCGGTACGGCCTGTATGAGTATACGCCGAACGGCGCTTTTTACCTGATGGTCAATGTGAGCCGCCTGGGCAACGACTCAGGTGAGATTGCGAAGCGACTGCTCAGGGAGACCAAGGTGGCTGTCGCCCCGGGAACGGCATTTGGCAAAAGCATGGTCCAGTATGTGCGGATCAGCCTGGCGGCGAGCGAGGAGGATATCCGCGAGGGGATGGAGCGGTTGTGCCGGGCGGTAACCGGGCGTTAGGCTGTTTCCGTCTTTCATGGCAACTGCCACCATCGCGGGGACCGCAGAGACAGGCAAAGTAGGAGACGGGAGGGAATTCCTCCGCTACGAATGATATCCTAAGCCGTTTCACATGGCCGCCATGCCATCCTTGGCCGTCGTCGGCAGCGAAGCTGCTGAAGGCTGGAGATATTAGTTTAACTAAGCCTCGGGAGATTTCTCCCGAGGCTTAATATATGCGCATATAATGGTAGAGGATGGATTAGCGAAGGTCCGCACAGGGGCGGAAGCATAAAGAGAAAGGCAAAGGTATGGAGAAAAAAATTATGACGGTTTGCGGTCCGGTTGCACAGGAGGAGCTGGGGTTCACCTCGATGCATGAGCATATTTGGGCCGACTGTTCGATGTTTCGCAACAGGGTGAGAAAAAGCTGTTTCGACTTTGGCCGAAGGGGCGTAGAGCCGGAGGACCGGCTGACACTGGACAACCGCTCGGCTCTTCGCCACGACATCGTTTTGTCAGTGGACAATATGAGGCTGGATAACGAGGCGATGATGACCGGCGAGGTCGAAGATTTCAGAGCTGGCGGCGGCGGGACCATTGTGGAGGTCAGCGCCCCAGGCATAAGGAGTTCGCCTGAGGATCTGACAGTTATCCGACGGATCGCCCAGTGCACGGGAGTTCATATCGTGGTCTCCACCGGCCTGTACGCACAAGACACCTGGCCGGCCTGGTTCCAGGACATGACCTTCGATCAGTACGCCGGTTATCTTCGCCGGGAAATCAGCCACGGTGTCGGCGGAACCGGCATCCTACCCGGACATATCAAAGCAGCCTACGAGGCACCCTCGCGACAACTTGAACTCTATCTGCAGGCCGCCGCAGCGGTCGCCGGGGAAACCGGCCTGTCGCTGCAGGTTCACCTGGGGCCGGATGTCACCCGCAGCGAGGTCCGGCAGGTAGCCCGGCTGCTTATTCAAGGCGGCTGCGTCCCGGAGCGGACGATTTTTTGTCATGTCCAGCTGCTGATGGGAGTTCTTTCGCTGGAGCGACTGGTCACCCATCCCGGGCAAATGCCCTTTGACATCAGCCTGCACCGGGAGCTGCTGGATCAGGGCTTTGTTCTGTGCTTCACGCCGCTGGGCTTTGAAGCCGACAACGAGCCGCTGGGGATCGCCAACTACCCGGACTGGTATATTTTGTCCGGGCTGGTGGCGCTGATCCGGGACGGTTATGGCAGGCAGCTGGTTATCGGGAATGACGTGTTCACGAAGCTGGCCACCCGGAGCGGCGGGGGGGAAGGGTACCGGCGGCTCAGCGATTTTGTGGTGCCGGTGTTAAAGAGATGCGGTGTCGCCGACAAAGAGATCAGCGAGATTACACAGGAAAATCCGGCCCGGATTTTAGCTTATTGAAGGCACGGGCGACGGCGGGCGGTAAAGAAAAACCCGCCGTAGGCGGGGGAGGGGCTATTTCAGGAACTTTATGGTGATTTCGGGATAGTATTTAAATTTGGTTGCAAAGGGACGGGCGATGAAATTCTGCTCGTCCTGAATCATTTTTCTGAGAGCGCTTTTCTCCAGGATGTAGTAGGGCCGGACTACCCCGAAAGGAGTGTGTATTTCCGAGGAAAGAACTCCGTTATCAATGCGGGAGATTTTCGTATTCTCCAGAACCAGGGTATAGTCACCAAGGACGCTCCCGTTTTCGGTAAGGCGCATACCCATAAGATTCCTGCCGGATATAAGGGTGTTGAAGGTCGCGTAAAGGGCGTGGTGATTTTGCTCAAAAGCGGCAAAGACCCGCTGGCAGAATGGCAGGAATTCTTCCTGCATGAACTTGTCGGTTTCGCTCATGGTCATTCCTCCCGATTTTCATTTGCTTTGTATAATACCTTCGGCGCAAAGGCAAGCCTATTCCTCTTATCATATCTAAGCGGCCGGAAAATGATGCGGCACAGCTGAGGAAAGTCGACGGAAAAAGGACCGGTTGTCGAATTAACTAACGGGCGACAGGCAAAGCGGCGGCTCCGGCCAGGAAAGAGCTGGCGACGAAAGTGAGGTTGCTGGATTGGTTCAATAGGATGCAGGTCGCGGATTGAGACTATCTCTTTAATACGGACACCGAAAAAGACAGTAGGAAAACCTACTGTCTTTTGCTTTACTTATCATAGGAGGTGTCACATGAGAAAGTATCGGAAGTGGACAATCGAAGAGAAGAACCGGCACGTAAGGGCTTATCTTGAGGGTAAGCAAATGTCGGAAATGGAACGGGAGCTTGATGTGGACAGAACCGTCTTCCTACGGTGGGTCAGGCAGTACCGAAAAAACGGCACTACGGTGGATGGAAGAGGTAAAACGGGACCTCGACCGGGCAGGTCTCGTAATCTCAATCCTGATTCGATGAATATCGAGGAACTACGAGAATATGTGCGTCTGCTGGAAGATATAAAAAAGGCGATGGCCTTCCTAGGACGTCAAAGGAAAAATATCAAGTCATAGATCGTTTAAGGGACAGATACTCAGTGATACTGCTGTGCGCAGTTCTGCGATGTTCACGAAGCGGATATTATGACTGGATACGCCTAGGAAGGCCGAAACACAAAAAGTTTAATGCTGCTTTATCTTCGCTAGTAGCTCAAATTCATGGCGCATGGCCGATTTACGGTGTTGATCGGATCGGGATGGTGCTGAAAAGAAAATACGGCCTCATTACAAGTAACAAGACCGTACACCGATACATGAAAGTCCTTGGAATTCGCTCAGTGATACGGATTAAAAGAAAATATGGTCCAGTAAAGACCCATTTTACTCCCAACCTCATCCAACGTGACTTTACCACCACAGGACCCAACCAGAAGTGGTCAGTCGATGTCACCTACCTGAATTCCAAGGACGGCGTCGAATACCTTTGTGCCATCAAAGATATGTTCGACAAAACCATTGTAGCACATCACATTTCAAACAAAAACGATAACCAATTGGTTCTTGCGGCTGTAGATGATGCCATAGCACATGTCCCTCTGGGTAGCCGCTTAGATCTTATCATCCACTCTGACCAGGGTTCACAGTTTGTATCGGGAGACTATACCCAGAAACTGAAAAGCGCCAGTGTCCAACGGAGCCTATCCTACAAGGGAACATGCGTAGACAACAGTCCCATAGAGTCATTCTTCAGCGCCTTGAAGTCAGAATGTTTACGTCTAAGACGAGGGCGGAGTCGACAACAGACACGGCAGCTA
>JARLGZ010000010.1 GCA_031292515.1 Puia sp.
CAAAAGCCTGCCTGAACAGGGGCGAGGGAATTTTGCCATGAAGAAGTAGTATTCCGTGGAACCAAGATCGAAACCCAATGCGCTCGACCCGTTTTGAAGCAGCCCGAAAAGGGACTACCTAAATCCCAGACAGAGAAATCATCGATTTTCCAGGCTGTCATCTCCGGTGGAGAATGCTCTCCGGTCCCTTTCAGAGCAAAATCCCTGCAAGTTTGCCCGGAAAAGCTCTGAAAGCTCGTTTTCTCTACGTAAGCTATTGATTCTAAATATAGATGGCGGAGGGTGCAGTCCACCGAGAACCTCTCTCCGCATGGAATTCCCGTTAACAGGGAATATTACAGGGAAATACTTCGACTCAGCGCCTACCGTCCAGTCATAAACTGCGACATTTCATGCAGATAGATGCGTTTGACGGCAAATGGAACAGGGAATTTATTCGGCGTTATCAGGGAATTCTAATCCCTGTTTCCCTGCTAATTCAGAATAGAAATTCTGGGGGGGCCAGGCACCGACTTGCCGATCTGCGTCATGCACCGTAATGGGGACGGCGTACTAGCAGAGCGGTTCCCCGACTCGGTGCATAGGCCATATTTCGCCAGCCGGGTAATTTCCTCCGTGTCTGCGACGAAAATAATTTCGTCTCCTTGTCGCGAAAACCCGAACCTGAAAGCACTATCTCAATAGAGCGTTTTAATGGAATCACCCGTATGGCCTTTTTGTTTCCCGTACCGACACGTTCTTCAGCTTACTGCGGTGCCGGGACATTGTTGTCGGCGACAGCGAGATTCCAGTGTTCCGTGAGTACGCTCACAAGGCGTTTCTGGCGCTCGGTCAAGAGCGCGGGCGTCCAGTCCTTTTCCGACCTCACTTCTTGGGTCAGAACAAAGGGCGATGCCGTACCCTTGCCTTTGAAGTAGACGTCCTTCTTGTTGGCAAAGTCGTAATTGCTGGCCGCAGGGTTCTTGCGGATGTGGAGAGGAACCAGGTTGGCCAGGCGGTGAGTCCAGACGTCACGTCCTTCCTCGTCGGGAAACCAATTGAGCCAGGATGATTCAGCTGGTGGTGTTTGCGGAAGAACGTGCTCCAGTGAAACATGATCGAATGCCTGCATCTTGCTGCCGTCACTAACCAAGGCTTCAAGGCGCAGCACTAGCGCCATTCGTGCCCGAGGTAGCTTGCGGTAAATATCGCCATCGAGGGCATCTATGAATTCGCGCTTCTGCTTGTTCGTCAGGTCAAGCGTTTTGAGCGTCGTCAGGTCGCCGTCGAATCCTTCCAATTCAATTTCTTTGGTGAGATCGGCATAAGTTTCAATCCGCTCATTGATGCCCACCTTGGTGACAAGCATGAAGAAGGTCAGACGTTCGAGCGATTCAACAAATGCCGCAAGGTGCTTGGGGTGCTGGCGAAAGCGCTTGAAATAGACGAGAGACGGAGGCACCCAGTCTTTGAAGTCTACTCGGTTGAGCCAGGATAGGTATTCGTTGATCGTCTCTGCCTGTTCGGTTGACTCGAAGTCAGCGTCACGCACAAAGTCCCAGACCTCTGCGTAAGGCTTGATAACATTGTCAATTAAGTCCATGGGTTTCTTGTATTCGGCGACGCTATCTCGAAATTCCTTGACCAGATTAGTTCGTTGCTTTTGCTTCGCGTAGATCGTGCGGATGTGACCGAACAGATCGCCGAACGCATCGCGGCCAAGTTGGCTTTCGATCTCGCTCCACTTCTTCGAATAGTCTCGAGCTTTGTCTTCGCCCCTGCTGCCACGGATCGCACCTAGCACATCGGCTTTGATGATGTCGATGGGCGCCAAATCGAGTCCTCGGTTGTTCAGTACCGAGAAGATGCGGTAAGCCGCTTCTAGATCGGGCGTAGAGATGAGGACTAGTGAGCATTCGTTGGCCAGAAACTTCCACAGCGCATTGCGTTCATCCTGCGACATAGCCTTGGTTCCGGCTAGCTGCAATGAAGCGTTCTCCTGGTATCGCAAACGGCTGTCATCGAGTTTGTCGGTGTTGAGCATAAGTTTTTCAATACCACCTGGCTCCTGGATATATTGACGGAAGAAAATGGCGTCTTCTTCTCGAGCGGTGAATCGATAGCCAGTAGCTTTGCCGAGCATTTCGTCTCCCTCTTCGTAAAGAAAGGGTGTGACGCTCTTGACACCTTGATGGTAGTTCTCTGCATTCCAAGCTGCACGCAGAGCACTAAACAGAATGGTGAGCGTGGTGAGTCGCTGCTGTCCATCAACAACCCACGACCTTGGTTCTCGGTCATTCTTGATAAGAACAATGCTGCCGAGGAAGTATTGGCTAGTCGCGCCAGAGTTTCTGGTATCCTGCATAGCCGATACGAGATCATCAAACAGTTCTTCGGCTTGTTCTTTCGTCCAAGCATAGGGACGCTGGTAGTCAGGGATCTCGAACTGGTAGCTACCTTCAAATATCTCGCGGATTAGCTTATCATGAGCTTCAAGTGTCTTTGCCATTGCTCAGGTTCCTTCCCTGCATTCTTTGGGGTGGTAGGCTTTCGGCTGTCCGAAACCTACGACGATTCCTAAACTCTTAAAGATGTCGACATAACAGATCTCTGTACGCTCGACAAAAG
>JARLGZ010000136.1 GCA_031292515.1 Puia sp.
AATTCGGCGAGATGGGTCAGGAAGGCGATGACGTCATGCTTGGTGACGCGCTCGATCTCGTCGATACGGTCGACGTCGAACGTGACGTTCCCGGCCTTTTCCCAGATGTTTTTCGCGCTTTCCTTCGGGATCACGCCGATTTCGGCAAGCGCGTCGCAGGCATGGGCCTCGATCTCGAACCAGATCTTGAACCGCGTCTGCGGCTCCCAGATGGCGACCATTTCGGGACGGGAATAGCGGGGGATCATGGCGGACTCTTCAGCTTGGGACCAACAACGTCTTCGTTCTACCCCCTAAACGGGGAAGAGCGCGAAGGAAAGCCCCTCATTGGCCGTCGCCGTGAATGGTGCGACGAGTCAACGCGCACATTGATGTGTGCTTAACAGAGCGAGCAAATCGCCTCTAAGCGGGCGTACGCAGGCTTGCCACGCCTTGAGGTCAAAACCGAACCGAAATAGTTCGCGCGCCGAAAAAGAATGGGGGGCAACTATAACAGAGACATGCATTTCGCCGGGTTCAATGCTATTATCAGGGTGTATTTAAGTGTTCATTCGTATTCAATGGCGGAGTTTTCAATTCTATGGACATTACACTCGAAGAGATTTCAGGCCTCATTGAGCGCCCATCAGAGGGGCTGAATAGGGAAATCAAAACATGGATCGACCCTAAGAGTCCCCACGGCATTGAAAAGATCGTTAAGTCATGTTTCGCGCTACGAAACCGAAATGGCGGATTTTTACTTATAGGATTCGACAACACGCTTCAGCCAGATGTCGGAAACGCTCCTGCCGATGTGCGTACACAATTTCACCTAGATGTAATTCAAGCCATCATTTCTAAATATGCTTCACAACCGTTTGAAATAGCTGTTGGGTTTGGTAGCCGGGAGGGAATTGAGTTTCCAGTAATAAAGATTGATGAGGGCGTTCGCGCCCCGGTCGCAGTTAAAAGAGCACTCAATAATGGATCAGGTGGGATTTTACTTCACGATGGCGACGTATATTTCCGGACGCTTGCATCGAACGGAACACCAAGCTCGGCGAAGGCGCTTCCAAAAGACTGGCCTGACATTATGGAAATTTGCTTCGAGAATCGGGAGGCAGATATCGGTCGATTCTTTCGTCGCCATTTACCCGGTAAGGAGCTATCCAAGCTGATCGAAGCCTTTTCCGGGTTGACCGGAATCGCCGTGCCGCCTCCTCCAACTCTGCGTGACCGTGCTGCCGAGTTGCTTGCTAACGGTGGACAGCGCTTCGAAGTTGCTTGCGCGCCCACCGAAATGACCGCTGACGAACGGGCCGCATTACAACTCGGAATGTGGCAGGTCGCGGCTGTATTGGACCCGCCCGACCCTGCCAGAATGGTGGATCAAAACTTTCTGAACATCGCGCTCGGTGCCAACCCGCAATATACGGGGTGGCCTGTCTGGCTCGATTCCAGAGGTTTTTCCGATAAAAAGGCAGTTCCACGCGTAGCTGAAAAGTGTTGGGAGGCTCTTATAATATCGTTCGAAACTGACTGGTGGCGCCATCTCGATTTCATGAGGCTGGATCCAAAAGGCGAATTCTTTCTCCAGAGGGTCATGCAAGATGATTTAAGTAGAAAAATAGAACCTAAGAAAGCGCTTGATCCTGTACTTGTAATTCTCCGAGTGGGCGAGGCGATTGCTGTTGCCATCGCTATGGCGAAAGCGCTTGGTTGGAAAGACGACGCCAGGATCGGAATGGCGTTTCAATGGTCGAGGCTTAATGGCCGCCAGCTATTTTGTTGGGCAAATCCTGAGATTGGCGTTCTAGGAACGCATTTCTCGCATACTGACGACGTTAAAACCTTTACCGAGCTGCCTACCAACACACCGATTTCAGCTATTGCGCCCTATGTGGCGGAAGCGACGCGCGAACTTTTCGTTGTGTTTAACGGGACGACTATTCCGGAACACGTCGTCGAGCACTGGACGCAGAAGCTGATTGAACGCCGTCTTGGATCAGCATGACGCCGACGCGTTCCCATTAATACCAAGCCTCGGTGACGCAGACTCACGAGGGGGATTCCCGAATCGGTGAAAATTTGATTCGGTTTGGCGAACGCAAGGATGTTCGTCATGGCGGCAGCGATCGGGCTTCGGGATGATTTTGACGCGAGGGCTCTACG
>JARLGZ010000137.1 GCA_031292515.1 Puia sp.
CAAAACCCCAAAACCCCAAAACCCCTATCGCGACAGTCTAGAACTGTGTGGCAAAAGATGAGATCAGAATACCTTCGCCAGTGTTGCATATAACAAATTCAATAATTATATATATATAATATTTTATCGCCACAGGCAATGTATTATTATCCGAGAGAGGTCACTCGCTGGCTGGAGGGCTACGAGGCAGTAAATAAACTTTCCGCGGGCATCACTATGTGCAGGTGGAAGGGCCCCGGAGAGATGCGCTACGGCAACGAGGTGGTCCTCAAGGAGATTTATCTGAGTAGCCGAGACGCAGTGGAGTCGTACCAAAAACTAAGGGATCGTAGGCAGGACGAGTATAGCGTGTCGAAGATATTGGAATGTTGTCTATATGCGGTCCGTGCCTACGAAGAATTTCTGAAACTGGGCCGCGAGAGCGGCACGGTGTATCTTCTTATGGAGTACGGCGGCAAGGATCTTGAGATGTACTTGCAAACAAAGTACGAAACCCTGACCCTGCCTAAAAGGCTGCACACGTCGTACCAAATCGCAGATGCAATCTGCGAGCTACGTAGTTCCCACCTCTTCTACTTTGAACTAAAGCCAGAGAATCTGGCGATAAAGGACGAGGGAATTAAGTTGATAGACTACGATTTTGATTGCAAGGAGAGATCGACTTCCACCGATGTCATTTCCCGTGACCGAGCACTCAGTCTCGCGTACGCCGCTCCTGAGACTATATGCAATGATCATGTGCGTGTGAGCGAAAGTCTTGTTGAAGCATACTGCTTCGGCAAGATTATGTACCAGATTATATTCAAGCTGAAGAACATTGACATATCAAGGCAGTTCGAGAGCATGACTGACGAAGGGTTAAGACGCTACGAATTTAAGCCTGGTGCACACGATGCCTTCCTTGCTTCCGTCAAGAATAGCTTCATCCCGGACTACAAGATTAGGAATGAATACACCAGCAAGCTCCTCGGCATAATGGTGGACTGTATGCAGTTCGACCCGATAGACAAGGAGACCGGAAAACGTAGAATCACAATTACGGAGGCGCGGGACAGGCTGGAGGAGCTCTTGAAACTACCCTTGCCCAAGCCTGTCCCTATGGTTTCTCCGCACGACAAACTACTTTTCGTCAACTCTATGGACAAGACCCTGTGTATCGTCCGCTTTAATTCCAGCACCGAGGTTCTGCCCCTGGCCAACCTTCCCGCAGATTGCGGAGTGTCCACAATAACCACTCAGGACAACCGTCTGTTCGTCCTTGGCGACCCCGGAAACGTCTACGAGGTCGTGTTCACATCAGAGGGCAAACAGCCCGAAATCCGCCAGACGAAGGAGTCGCTCAAGTCTCAGCACCTCTCAGCAGCCCTCGTTGCCGACGACCGCTGCCTATATGTTATCGGCGGGAAAACACAGGATGAGAAGTACCTCAAAGCCTGCGAGACCTACGACTTCCGCGCAGAAAAGGTGCTGTCCTTTCCGGACCTCAGCGAGGGGAAGGCCGAAATGGCCGCCTGCATCTTCGAGGGACGCTACATCTATGTTTTTGGCGGAGAACTCGACCTGGACGTCATATACCTGCCAATGCCCACAGCGATCGCACACAACTTTTCCCGGAAGATCGAGGTCATCGACAAATCGGACCCCTCGGCCTGGAAGATCTTAGAGGTGGCTGAGGATTGCGTCTGGGGCGGCTGCGGCCTCTCAGCGGCTGTTCAAGTCGGAGACGACATAGTGATCCTGGGTGGGTTTCTAAATCTCGGGGGCGACTACGCCTTGGAGGTTGACTGTGCCACATACATCCCGGCGACTAACAAATTCACCCCCAAAGTGGTCCTCGATGAGTCCGCCATGGTCGAGCCGTTCTTTAACAACGGGTACATGTTGCCGAGTGGGAAGATACTGTGCTGCTCGAATACGAAGCACGAGGACCGGTGCCAGAGCCTGTGCTATTTCGACCCGGTGAGTTCGCGTGCCGAATTCAGCTTCGTTGAGGTTAAACCGGCTGCTCATCTGTGATTCTTGTCTCACTATAATAGGCTATTGGTTCCGCTACATTATACGAATTGTGATTTTCTGATATAGCGTGACCGATGCATTCGCGCAGGAAATTCTGGGACTCTGATGGGGTTTTGGGGTTTTGGGGTTTTGGGGTTTTGG
>JARLGZ010000138.1 GCA_031292515.1 Puia sp.
CCAAAACCCCAAAACCCCAAAACCCCAAAACCCCATCCCATCAGGCGAACTCCCCGCGATTCTGAGGTCGGCGATACGCGAAACTACGATACTGATTTTGTTATTCTTTCGTCTCTTCCTCCTTCTTCCCCTCGGTTCGTAGCTTTCCGAATTTACTCTTTTCCTTCCCCGCCGGAAGCTCAGCGACAATACTCCTCGCGATCCTCTCGACCGCATGAAGCAGCGCGCCGGTCAATCTTTTCACTTCCTTGGCCTCAATCCCGCTCCTCAGCAGCGCGGTCAGCATGCCTTCCCTTCCCTTCTTGACTTTTGTTGGCAGCACCAGGTACTATGAGGTGGGGAGCAAAATAAAGTACAAATGTGTGCTCGAGACGCAGTAGCGATACGGCCGGTCCCTGAAGTCCGGCCACTTGTCGCTCAGTCCCACCCGCGGCCTCTTATAAAGCGTGAACTTCTTCGCGGATTTCGGCAGCTCTCCGAGGTGCATGATCGCTTTCTGGTCCCATGCGTCCTGCTTGAACTTGGGATGGGATACCAATGTGGCCACGGAGTCGATTTCCGGGTAAGTCTCGTGGCATATCTTCAATATCCTGTCCACACAGAGCGAACACCCGTCTATGATCTCTCCGTTCTTCATTTCCAGACTTCTGACCAGTACGCCACCGTAGTGAGTTCTGCCTCCAATGGTAATGTCGTGTCCCTTTCGTGTACCGCATCGCATGTGCCGCCCATGTAGGCGCGGCCGATCTTGTGGAAGTACCAGCCGTGGCAGCGCCTGAGGTCGGAGTCGCGGTGTGCGTAAAGGTCGGGATGCCAGGGGTGGTGCAAATAGAACTCCAGCTCGCGGAATCGCATTGACTCCCCGCATACCACCAGCGTGCAATGGTTTATGAGTGACTCTGCGTACTGGTCGAAACATTTATCAAAAGCGGTTGTCGACTCAGTTATTGGGTCGGGGAAGCCCACGGATGAGGGCGCCGGGGTGGGGGCGAGGATGCATTTGGTGTTGCACTTTTCCTTTGCGGGAGGAGTTTTGACCGGCGGGATGGTGGACTCGGAAACCTTGCTCATTCGGAGGGTGATTATGGAGTATTATTTCCGAGGGGGACTCGCGGAATTTGAATTCGCGTGCCGATGATTTTCGGACGGGATCGTCACGAGAACCTGAGGGGTTTTGGGGTTTTGGGGTTTTGGGGTTTTGGGGTTTTGGGG
>JARLGZ010000139.1 GCA_031292515.1 Puia sp.
AGAGAATAAATCTGTGCCTTGCTGCGCCTCTCAAGGACTTTCCACCGCGCAAGCGGCAAAACCGATTCGAACAAACGCAGCAACGACCGATCATCAACCTCTGTCTCCATGCCCGCTCATGCGCGGAAAACTCCAGAGCAACTCCAGATTGACCCCGATCGCTTCCTTCCGCAATCCAAATCACCATGCTCCAAGTTGTAAAGTAAGTGACATTGGGCTTCAGCCCCCGAGGGACGTTCTTCGTCAATCGCACCCGAAACCTCGAGTTTTTCCGCAACCTGTTTAGCCCCTGAGGTATGCTTTTAGGATTTTTCACCCTCAACCAGGCCTTTTTCCGCAGCCTGTTCAGCCCGTACGTCCAATTCCCCATAGAAGCGCGGGCTTTAGCCCCCGAGGGAATGTTCACTCCTCTACACCATCTGGGAAAATGCGCTAGGGTGGGATACGACGACCTCAAACCTTCCCGTGTCATCCAGAGCGAAGATTGGGCGCGTATTTCGCGCCAATCGTAGTCGAAAGATCTGCAGGTGTATTTCGTCCGCTGGCGTCTTCAGTTCATCGCGCCCTTCGATGAAACCACCTTGCCGAGAATAACCCCCAAAAAGCGCACAATTAACCCATGACAGCTCTATCCAAATCTCTCCAGCCAGGCCGGACAGCGGCCACTCTCCCTGCCGCTTTTCGATTTCCTATTCCCAATTCCGGCCCTACCCCCCTCCCCCCTATTTCCTGTGAAACTGTGACATTTCAGCCAACAGGCAGAAAATAAATCACTTACGCCCCAACGCATCATTACCATCTAGTCAATAGGCTCTGGCCCCAATTAACGGCATAACCGTCTGAAATAAAAAGGCTTAACATGTAGTAATCCCCTCGTCGGGAACAGCGGATTTGCGTCGATTTAGGCTCAAAAATTCAAGCTCGAAGGGAGGTAAAGCCCCCGCGCGCGCAGGTTATTGAAATCCTGAGAAATCGGAAACAGCGTAGAATGGTAATAGCAGCACGAGCCAGTTGGCCCGGCTCGCACCTGAATACCAGGGTTCTCGGCGACAGGTCTTCGTCGCAGGGGTGGTGAAGGTTTGGGGGCGTCACGGTTTCGACGGGATCGATTGCGGC
>JARLGZ010000140.1 GCA_031292515.1 Puia sp.
CCCCAAAACCCCAAAACCCCAAAACCCCAAAACCCCAAAACCCCAAAACCCCATTGCAAGAGAGATTGCGTGCAGAAACGTGAAATGATTTGGTGTGGTGATTGAGCTTACGCGAGCGCTTAGCTTGGTGCCATGATTATTCATAATAGACTTGGATGTCTGATCTGAAGCCGTACTTCTCCCCAGTTGTATCTGTGAGCTCGTTTTCCCCTAAACGATCCATGATCGGACGAGCAGGACGTACGAATAAATATTTGTTTGAGCGCAGTCGCACCCTTCCTGGTGGCGTCAGCCAACGCAGCGGCGCCAACATCGGTGATCTGACACGAATCTATGCGATAAATTACGAAACTGTATCGAGTACCCACGGCGAGCCCTATCAGAACTTGGTTACTCCTCAGCCCTTCAGCTATGCCCTTCGCACCTTCGTCCCCGATCTGATCTATCGGCGTGTGCAGTTATATCGAAATCGCTGTACCTATTATCGTGTCAGTGTAAGGAAAAGCGTTCGTACTTCCGCCTACCGGTTTGCATTATCGCGCCCGCTGCTTACCTATATATGCATGATGATGATAATGATATCAGAAGCCTACCTATTCGCAGTTCGCACACCGATTTGCTTGCTACCTATATCAGAACGCGAGTTATTATTATCCCCTGATGCAGTCTGGGGGTGCAGTGCTAGATTTACCTATTCCGCGCATTGGCGCAGTGTGTCAATCAAGAAACTGCTTAGTACCTACAATGCACGATCAGCATCCGCTGGGCATAGGCAGACTTACCTATTGTACGAGCGCGTTAGGGGAAAAGACTACCTATCACGGACGGTGATTATCTGAAGGCGCAGTTGATGCAGACTTACCATCTACAACCATCGTTGTGTGAGTTTGGAACGAGGCTTTATACGATCTATGCAGGGTTATCATCTCCCTGTGCACTATGAACGGGGCTTACCTAGTGCGTGTTGCCCCATCCGTTATAGCAAGATGAATTCTTACACGGAACTACAAAGCGATTATCATCTATTGCGCTGAGAGGGGAGAGAAGTAGAGCGAAACTTACCTATATATGTATATGCGATGCGACACGGTCGCTAGATGCTTACCTACACACGGTTATTGTTGGCTGAAAAGCGCAGGCGAGCAATAATACCTATTATACATAATTATATCCGTCCGGTCAACGACTGCTTACCGACGCCTAAGTACACGATGATTTATATCCCCGTGTGGTACCTATTTCACACGTTATTTGCACCGTTCCAAGCGAGGAACGAGAGAATTGAATAGTAATAGTACCTAGCCAGAGATCCTGTAGCGACGGATGCCCCTTGAGCGCCTCTCCCAAGGCCTTCGCGCTATCCGGCCCGATCTCGTTGCCGCCTACCGGTTGATCATGCGATTATCATTAATATAGTCGGGCGGGTGTTTGCTTACGTAAATTCAGCCTGGTGACCTTGGTCGATAACTTCAGTCCACATGCGATGATCGTTGCGCCCTTGTCGTCGACTGAACTGAAACTCAGGTCTATTTTGCCTAAACCGCATGGATGAGCAAAAGATCTATAATAATAAATGAGCATGACTGTGCGAGGTACTGGATCACCTGAGGAGTTCGAGACTAGCTCCTCATATGCCTTCTTCACACCTGCGTAAGCCTTGTGCCCCGTGTACCCAGCGAGCAGTTTCTCCGCTACACGCTGACTAAAAGCGCACTCACCTTTCTCCATCATAAGAAGCTTCTTTTGCTCCTCCTCAGCAATGTGCTTATTGATCTCTTCACCCTTCGCATCCAGGACCCGTCTAAACTCCCTTACCTCTGCTGCCTTAGTCCCGAGTTGCGCGTTGAATTTATCCAGGGCCGAGTCGAACCCATTCTCTGCAGCATTTAGGCGATCTCCCAGCTTCGTTATGATATCCTTCTTTTTCTGGGGCTCATACTGCTTGTCTATTGCCGCAGTACTCTCCTTGAGTATCTCCTTGAACTCTCTTGCATCGCATGCTGCTAGACATCTTCTCAGCGACTCTTCGTTATTCTGCAGAACCTCCGTCAGTCTCTTCAGCTCCTTTTCGCTATTCTGCAGAACCTCATCCAGTCTCTCCCGCTCCTTTTCGCTATTCTGCAGAACCTCAGCCAGTCTCTTCTGCTCCTTTTCGCTATTCTGCAGATTCGTCGTCAGCTTTCTTAGCTCCCCCTTCATCCCGGCGATCCTCTGGACTAGAGTCTCTCCTGCGCCCGCGGCGATCTTGTTCCGTACATTCTGGAGCCCTTCATAAGCTGTGTCCAGTACTTTCAGGAGGCGTTTGTTGAGCTCTTCCGTTGCGGCCTCATTATTCGCATCAACCGCGGGCAGGATTTTGGCATAGAAGTACAGCTCAGCGTATTTTCCCTCGCTGTCTAGCCTTTGCATCTTGCGTTGCTCCCCAGTCAGTGCGAGGCTCGACCGGAACCTGTCGATCTCCCGCAGAAGTCCGGCCCCAAGCTCCTTCTGACCCTCTCTTAGCCCCTTAACCAGTTCCTTGGTCTGTCTCCCACCCGTATCTTGGATGTGCTGTTTAATGAGCCGCTGTCCGACCTCTTTGCAGTTCTCAGGTGCATGCCTTTCATCGTTCACATGTACCAGTTTGCACTCTTCGCACATGCGAAGATTATCGCAGGCCGGACACACGTACTCCACCGGCCTTCTGCGGTGAAGAACGCAATGTGGAATTTCTTCCATAGTTGTTGCTGTTCCTGGGATAAGTTAATAATTCATATTTAATCGATGTCAATATATAGTCTCCGGAGGGCTCTGAGAATCATGGCGCATGCATCCACGGCTGGATCTGCCGACATCCCGTGCTCTCTGTCCGCAAGCTGCTACATGCCGGGCCACCACCCCGTCCGGCCGGACCAATGAGAC
>JARLGZ010000141.1 GCA_031292515.1 Puia sp.
AGAAGTAATAACGGCGCGCGTGGATATGGACCGCAGGACGGCCATCTCTGTTTTTGTCAGTGCACGATCAATCGTTTTGAAGTCGTAATACTGGTATTCGCTCATTAGAACCCTTTGCGCCAATAGCTGTATGCTGCAATCCACTCCGCGCCTACCGGTGCAGGTTTGGGCAGAGGTAGATCGAGAATTTCAATTCTCTGTTTCATCCCATCTCGTTGACAGACCGCGACAATCCGACCGTCGCGGGTCATATCGACTTTCTCCACAACGGCCTCCACGCCGAGGATGCTCACGGAAAATGGAAGCGAAAGATGCTCTTGTATCATGGTGAGCAAGCCAACTTTTTGTTCGTCTTCGTTGTAAGCATCGACCACGGCTTCCTCGATCAGAGCTTCCAGTTTCGTCTTGCTGAGAACCGGAAGGTTGGTTTCCGGTTCAGGTTTCAGCTTGCGAATATCCATATGGACCACCACGGGCTTACTTTGCTTCTGCGTCATATTCCTCCGTCTTATCCATCATAGAATTCCAGTCACATCTGGAACGATTTCAATCTTGCCGTCCACGTTGCGCACAGCTCGCCTGAATACAATATGTTTGAGATTAACGTTTGCCCTGACAATCTCGAGCAGTGCTGTTTCATCCTCAGACGTCGTTCTGTAGCCGAAGATCACAGCCTGAATAGCCAAAGGTGGTATTTCAAAAAGAAACACATCTTTTCCGTATAGGTCTTGCCCTGCTTTTCCATTCGCTTCTTTAAAGTTACGAATAATGCGCCATTCCTCTTCAAACTTCCATTCGCGCGTTTTGGTGTACAGGACTTCGTCCTCTTTCGCTGATAAGAAATGCGTTGGCTCACGGTCCTCAACATATTGAACTCTGCGGAGATGATGAAACGAGTCGTTATTTGCTGTTTTGCAGTTGAACCATGCGTGGCTCGGATCGAACTCAATTACAACTCCCCTGCCACCATCGCAATAAAAGGACCACATCAGCTTGCTCGTCATAGTCGCAGAAAGAGAGAGCATTCCAAATTTACTATCCAACTTGGCGTACAAGTCCTTGACGATTTTTTCAAAGTTAGCTTCCAAATTGTCTGCGCAATTACTTACCATTTCAGCGATCCATTTTTCCGCCTCGTCAGGAAGAAATTGACGATGAATCGCTGCTATTTCATTTGGGTACTTTGACGGTAGAAGTTCGCGCGAAATTCTTTCAGTTTCCTCGCGCGTCGCAAAATCTTTATAGAGAGGCTGGAACTCGTCGGCATCATTGAGAACAGTGACTTGGCTGAACCGAATGCGCAGATCTCTCAGAATTTGAGAGGCGCGACAGGGCGCAAGGTATTTGTAAAGAACCGACGGAATCGTTTCGTTCGACATAGCTTTCTTCTACAGACCTCCTCGGAGTGCGTTAAGTGAATCCGTACATCGCGCATCTATAGATGCGGGGATCATGGTGTCTTCTTGAGCGACCAGCGCACACTTTCGGCAATGAAGCTGGCAAAGGGCCGAATATCTGCGTCAATGCTCGCACGGTCAAGAGTCTTCAGGTACTCGGCACGGTCATCCACGCGAACGATTGTCCACGGATACCCGCCCGATGCCAGCAGCACATTCATCAGAAAGCGTGCCATTCGGCCATTGCCGTCGGGATACGGATGAATATAGCCAAAGAGCCAGTGCCCAAGAACTGCGCGCACACACGGTTCCTGTTCTCTCTCGATCAAACCCAACAGGGCAGGCATCGCATCCCTGACCGCTTCCCAGCGTGGTGGAACATAGCGGGAATTGCGCAAGTAAACGGCATCATTCCGATAGCCCG
>JARLGZ010000142.1 GCA_031292515.1 Puia sp.
CGAGGAGCGTGAGGTAAAGAAGGTCGCCAAGGAACTTCTCCAGAAGTTGAAGAGTGAGAAGTTGGTTCTGGATTGGAAGAAGCGTCAGGCGACTCGGGCTGCTGTGCGGTACACCATCGAGACGGTTTTGGATGAACTGCCCCGCACCTATACGCCGGAGGTTTACCAGACGAAGTGCAACGTGGTTTACCAGCATGTGTTTGATTCTTACTCGGGCCAGGGCGGCGGGGTGTACACAGCAATTCAGTAAGTGGGAATGGTGACGGAGAACATCAATGGAACATGTGGGAGACGGACCGTTCAGCACAACTACAACTCATATCCAAGTTGTTTTCGACGGTGATGCCGTCAGTCAAGGAACGATTGACGCACTGGATTTAGCAGACGCATTGAAGTCGTATTCGGAGGCGTTCACTCGCGCAAACTTTCTCATCAATGGCCGGGAATCACAGGCTTCAGTTTTAGTCGATGGGAACTTCGAGACAGGTTCATTCGATGTACCTTTGCTCCTCGTGCAGAGCTTTCAGCAAGCCCAAGGAATCATCGGTGAACTCAAGAATGCATTGGAACTTGCATTCATCCTTGGCTTGGTTCACAATCCGGATTCATTAATCGCATTACTTAAGTTTCTGAAAGGAACTCCCCCTGAAAGAACATCAGCACGGGACACAGGCGTGGAGTTTGAACTTGGCGGCGAAAAGAAGATTGTCCCAAGAACGACTAGCACACTCTATTACGACCCTTCGATTCGAAGGGCTCTGGAGAACGGAACAAAGTCCTTGGAGACCCCCGGAATCTCTAGCATCAGCTTTCGACAAGAGGGACAGGAGCCAGTCACTTTGAATAAGGATGATGCTCCAGCCTTCAAAGTCGGCGAGTTGTCGCCGGAGGAGGAGGTTCCGTTGAATGGAGAGCGTGACGCGGTTCTAACCATTTCGAAGCTGTCGTTCAGAGAAGGCACGAAGTGGTCATTCTTCGAAGAGGGCTCAACCCTTACAGCAAGCATTGACGACGAGGATTTCTTCAGGCAAGTACATGACAGAAAGTTGAAATTTGCTGATGGAGACAGCCTCCATGTGCATCTCAGATGGCAGCTTCATGAACGAAACGGTCGGCTGGTGGCCTCAAACATAATCACTAAAGTCCACCGGGTACTGGGAAGAATGCGCCAACTGCGTCTCGACGGGGGCAGTGATGACTTGGTTCGAGGGCAGCAATCGTAGGGTAGACGGTCGAGAACCGCATTTTGTAGAAAGGGGTAGCAAATGCCTTTGATGACAGATGCAGTTGAGGCTGCGCTGATTGCCGGAGGGGTCAGTTTTGCCGGACTACTCATTACCAAT
The DNA here is from genome assembly GCA_031292515.1 of Puia sp. Classification (GTDB taxonomy): domain Bacteria; phylum Bacteroidota; class Bacteroidia; order Chitinophagales; family Chitinophagaceae; genus Puia. The sequence goes on from JARLGZ010000142.1 coordinate 1,344, forward strand.
CAATCTAAGATTTCTGAGTTCAGGCAAACGTGGATAAATGCCCTCCGCGAAGATGTCGCAACGATAATCACGCACGCGCTTGAAATTCACGCGGCCAAGACAGTTATCGAGGTCAACTCCTCATTCCCTAAGATTGCCGAGGCCACGGCTCGGATACAACTTCGTCTCAATCCCAAGGAGCAGGAGTCCAAGGACTTGATTCTGGCGCTAGGAAATCTCAGACAGACAATCCATTCTGAAAGCACTTTCGAGCAAGTTGCCGCCGCCGTAGAGTCTTTAACAGTTGCCACGCAAGTAGTTCTGAAGAGGGAGTGGCGTCGAGTGAAAAGAGGGGAGCCCTTCTATTGTTGGACGCGGCGGCTCTTGATTCTCGGCTTGTGTTTAGTTGCGCTGCTCGGGATTTACCATCAGCAACATACGCTGTGGCATTGGCTCGTGGGGCACTAAAGGTCGCCCTTGAAGCATCCGGGCGCATTTGTCTCACTAGCGCGAATGCTTAATTGCTTCCTACCATCGACTTAATCGGGCAGTGTAGTTCTTCCGGTTTGCTCCACTGGAGGACGGCAGCAGAATTGTTTGGTATTTGAGCCGCGTGACCGAATCCATGGCATCAGCGGCCTTCCGTCCGTTGAAGCAAACCAGTCGGACATTCGGGGCAAGGGACTTCAGGCTTTCAAAGTCGTTGAGTTCCTGTGCGGCAATGTCTGCGTCCATGCTGCCGGGGCGGAAGGCGCTGTGGAAGGCATCCCTAAGAACGACTGCTCAAGGGTGGAGATGTCGAGACGTTTGTCCGCCAGCTTATCCGCGCAATCGTTTTGCAGCTCTGCGAACGGCCCCCTCGCTGGTCTTTCCTGTTTCTTGACGCATCGTTGCAAGCTTCGCGTTAGGAGAAAACTCAGGAATTGGTTTTGGTAGATTCTTGTTCAGAGTATCCCCTCGCTTTTGGCGAATCTCACCAGCCTTTGGAGGCTTCTTATCACGGAAACGATTGTCCAGTCCCGGTTCTTTCATACGCCATCCCCCTTTCATCTGCACAGAGTTCAGTGCCTGTTCAAGTCACGCGAATGATATTCGCGTTAGCACACCCGATTATCACTTCAGAAGAGCATTCAAAACTGCAATCACCTTCTCTGAGTTTGCAAGTGTCTCCTGTACCTCGACGCCGTTGGAGTCAAGTGCATCTGGATTGCGGAAGAGCCACTCCGCTGGCGCAAAGTGATTGAACTCGGGTACTTCTGGCGGCATTACCCGGAAATATGCCTCAGCCTTTTTGACAAGCCGGGTTGTGTTCGGGGCAGCGTCGATGAGTTTCTGAGCAGTGAGTTCGTTTGCTCCCGAGAGACTGAAGGAGTGGTTCAATAGTGTGGCGTACAGAGCCGGGCTGAACACATCTTCTATATCGGCTTCTTCGAGACCCAGTACACTGGCAAAGCTGAGCAGTCGCTCACCCTCCATCACCTTGTTCTGACGAAGCGACTCGAACTTCTTGCGGTCTGACTTCGAGTAATCGCTGATTACCGCGATGTCAAGTTTCTGCCCGGAAAATAGAGCGACAAATGGCTGAATCTTATCAATCCCACCCGCAGGACAAATTGTCCAGCGATGGTCGAGCCCCGGCTTCCCTTGGCTCTTGAGCGCAGAAGACCATGCCTGAAGGTATAGGATGTCGCCCGGACCCTCTACCAAAAGGGTGTGCTTACCAACAAACAAGGTTTGGGTCATTTCGTAACCGAGAGCGCCTTGAAGGGGGAACAAAGTGTCTCGGTCAGTAACGAGCGCGTCAGTACGCACCTTTGTGCCCTCTGAAACCCAATGTCCGGGTTTCGACTGGAAGATTTTATCCTCAACAATTCGCACAGAAGGGAGGTCGTCAGGTGGAACCATGAATGGCGAATGTGTAGTGAATATCACCTGATGCTCTGGAGCAAGCTTCTCTGTGAAGTAACGCAGCAGGTCGGCTTGCGCCTTTCCGTGGAGCGTTAACCCCGGCTCGTCCAAAAGCAATAATAGATTCTCGTCAACTTTCCGTACCTGCGAGAATTTCACCAAGAATGAAAAGAACCAAACAAACCCTGCGCTTCGTTCCGAGAACGGTACGGTCACCTTATGGAGAGTATTCCTGACCCGCGCTCGGGCTATAGTGCCTTGATTAAATGGTACTGGGTCATTTGCTTCAGCTTTGGTCACTCTTACGTCAATTTCAAGATGGGGATTCTGCGTCCAGTATTCCAACAACTGCTCTGTTATCCGATTTGAAGCGGCTTCGCACCTTGCGTTAAGACCCTCGTACGTCGTTGCGGAGTTAATTTCTTGCAGCGATGTTCCCGCATATTCGAGAAAGTCTAAAAACACACGCTCACCTGACTCGATTGGTGGTTGCTGTTGCCCCTGCCGACGCGCTTCATAAGTATCAAGTCGAATCTGACCACCCATACGGTCATAGTGCGATGAGTATAGAAATTTGGGAAGCAAGGGTTTAAGTATCTTCAATACAGCGCCTGAGATGGTCTTGCCTGAAAAGTTATTTACTCGCTCCAAGAGCCTTTGTTGCTTTTGAGACTTTTCAGGAATGGCTTCTAACTTTGCAATCAACTCCTTCGAATCAGACGCATCTTCAATCGGGAGACGCTCTTCATCGTCCAGCTTCTCAGCATGGATTAAATTCTGCACGGCCTTTTTGAAATCTACATGAAGTTTCCACTGAGGCTCAGAGTCTCCGTAGCGGCGATAGATAGTGACCAAGCTGTCTGTCAACGCATCCCTACCGACGACTCCAGCAATGGCTTCTTGTTCTTCTTCAGATAGAAGCCACTCGGTCGTGATGACCGTCGCCTCAACCCCCTTGTGTTTGGTTGCATAGTCCGTGAGCCAGCGCCGAGGGTAGTCGCGTTCCTTATCGTACTGAATAGGTGTCGATGGATGAGGGTTGAGACCGGCAATAGCTTGTTCAAGCGCGGTTTTTCCGGCTTCGTTCTTGCCGACAAGGCAAAGCACCTGACCAACCGTGAATTCACCTGAATCTTCAACGCTTCGAAAATTCGTAATCCGGGCTTTTTGCAGTTTCATCTTCAAAGTCCTCCCCGAATATGTGGCCAAATTCGCCACCGTATTGTCAGATTCAACAGATGCTGCTAGCCTCGATTCATTCGACCGCACGTTTCTCTCTAGGGCACAAAAGTCGCATCACATTGCCACGGGAAAGGCGGGGCTGAAACTTAGCTGGGGTTTCTGTTGCGAAATCCAAATTATGGTTAAGTTTACACCCGTTCCATTCGCAGTCTCTCGGAGTGGGGTGAACTGGCTGTCGCCTCGTCCTCCAAATGCCCTCTTTGCTGGTGCAAAAACCCTCAGCGGGATTCCGTACCTCTTGACCACCCATCCGCCCATCCCCAGTCGCCCGGACGCTTGACGGGGCTCTGGGGAGGGGGGCTCGTTTTGCCGTATTTATCCCCGAAATCAAACCTTCCCGTCACTGGCGCGGCACATGAGTGATGCGGGTCGGGTGTAGGCGAAGCCAGACCACGTGAGGGGTATTCGTAGGCATAGTGGGTTTACCACTGATGACCAGCTTGCTCCAGTTTCTTCACATCCTTCCTGAACTGCACCCGGAGAGCGGGTAACGCCTTGCGGCGTTCTTTCATCATCTCCTTCAGCAGAGAGAGGTTTTCAATCAGTTTTGCAGGTCGAACGTAAAACTGTTGGTTCTTCTCAATCTGAGAAATAATGATAATGTCTAGTAACTCGCGGTTTGAAAGCGAGGAGCAAAGCTCCTTGAAATCTTTCTCCCACATGTCCGCCCATCCCTTTGGCGGGTCTCCCGCCTTCGGGTTCTGGTAGAGGATGTGGCGGAAGATTCTACCGAAGCCTAGCGGGGTGAGGCTGTCGAAGAGTTCATCTGGCTTGACAGGCTCAGGCGGAGCTAGCTCATCGTCATCTTCATCTGGGTCGAACGACGTTGAAGTGTTGCTGTGTTGTGTGTTGCGTGTTGACGTGTTGTCAGTAGTGAAAGTATTGGCCGGAGGCAAAGTGTTGACTGACTGTGTTGGCGGTGAAACCGCCCCATTACCGTGACCAGTACCTATACCCTCACCACTGCCAGTACCCTCACCACTGCCAGTACCAAGACCACTACCAGAGCCAACACCATTACCTGTGGGCGACTTTCTCGCGACCTTTCCGCGAGTTACTCGCGAGTTAGTCGCGACCTCATCGCGATAATCTTCCGCGATTTTCTTGGCCGCAAGGCCAAGGAAAGAAGCGAGTTCCTTCGTCGGCACCATCCCGCTCTGCCACTGCTTCGCAGACTTCACCCGGTCGGATGGTTTGGGCAAGCGGCCCTCTTTTTGGATGCCTACGAAAAATCCAAACGTCTTTCCGTCAACTTTCCAACGGAATAGCATCTTCGCGGCCTCGAATGCGTCGAGCATTCCGACCACATCATCTATTGACCA
>JARLGZ010000143.1 GCA_031292515.1 Puia sp.
ACCCATATAATATGATAATCACACTTATAGACAACATGGGACTGCTTCCTATATTTGCTCATACACCAAATGTAAGCATTCGGCACAGCCCCGAATACACCACCACCGCCAAAGGCGGTGGGTCTCTATGTTTGACTAGAAAGAAAAAGCTATCGCGACAACGATCTTTTCGATTTTGAAATTACGATCGACGGGGTCCCTACCAAATTAGATCTCAAAACCAATAATTATTACACAGATTATGCGTCCACAGGACGGGAGCCTCTTACCAGAAGGCTCATCGCGCAGAATGCCGCTTATCCCGGCCCCGACTGGAGAAAGTTCTTTCCGATGCTTGTACCGCATACGCAAATCGGTCAGGGCAAGGAAGCATATGGCTTTGGCATTACCAGCAGTATAGATTTCAGGAGAGATATTGGCACCAACCGGTCGGCCTACATGTTAACCGCCTTCCCCTATGGAGAAAACCTGGCCTTCATGAGCTCCCCAAAATTATGTAAGTTGAGGGAGGGGGCTGAAGAGGGATTTTTTCTGGACATAAAATACAAAGGAAACAGCCTCACTGCCAAGAATGGCATTGAGCTCGGCATATTTGGCGAATGGCAGGGGAAGAAGACAGTCAAAACTGTTATCCTAAACGGCCGCCCGACGATAAAGGGAATAGGCCCTTTCTCCTGCATCGCGTCATTTCAAATGGACCGGCAATACTTTGATTGGTTCGATGGAGAAATTTCGATTAAAGTGGGAAAAAACGAATTTAAAACACCTGTTCTGGATGCGACCAAAAAGAATGTAAATATTCCCTCCACGACAGAACTCGTATTCCACGCCGAAGACTTTTGCAATCTTATTCTACCCAATGATTACAAAATGTACGTCATTGGCTGGACTATGAAGTCGGACTTCTTGCAGAACTGCCTCAAATATCCCGGATGGGTATGGCCTAAAGATAGTGTGGATAAATTTCGTAATCAGCCCTGGTCACAAATTACCGAACGAGATAAGACCTCTCTCACAAGAGCTGGATTTGCCGATCACATCCACCGACGTCCTTCCTCCATTAAGGCAGGATGGCTGAAAACCAATGGCAGAGGAGGGGGGGCCTGCTGTTATGTATTTCCCAATATAGGACGCAATGGAGGAATCCGGGAGACGAATTTGTACGTTTTACCACAGGATTTAAGTAGCTTTACAGATCTAATTTAATGAGCGATTATGTATGAATTAGGCTTCAATGCAGATGTCGAGAGCGAGAAAAGTCTGGGTAAAAAGTCTCCCGGCCCACCTAATCGAATGAATGATTTACCTTATAAAGAATGGATGAAATATCAGAAGAGTTTTTTTCGGGTGTCGAAGGCGCAAGAGACATACCGGGAAGCTATAGAATTCTTTACCAAGGAGCAATGGGAAGATGGCACCCCTTCTCAAACCCTGCTCATCGCGCTGGATACTACGCAAGAATTCACATTTTCATCCTCCAAACGAATAGTACATAGGAAACAGGGCATTGGCACGGGTTATGCGCTCTTAAACCTGCTCGATGAATATATAGCCCAAAATAGTGTCTTTGATTTCATCATTATTGATTTTAACACCTGGTCTGACCAAAAAGAAGTAGATAACCTTATCAAAGCCCAAAGCCAGGTGCTTTCAACTTCCATCCGCAAGCTACTCATTGACAAAAGATACTGTTTATTTTTGGTGGATCAGGCCCCCTCATCAACACGCTGTTGGGAGTTCTCCGTGGCTTTACGTGGCCCGCTACTACTAAGGGATGAGAAAATCGGCCTAAGAGGGCCACAGGATTCCATTTTATATACCCTGATCCTACAGGCCGCGGACGATGAGCGCACCCAGCAAGAGCTACCGTCCAATAAGCCCTTTACCAACAAGAAAATGAATTTCCCGACATGGATCATCCCAAAGGTAAAACCCAGGAAGAAAAATGAGATCCTTCATCCGGCTAAATTCCCTGAACCCCTAATTGAGGATTTTATAAAGCTATTTTCGAAAAAGGGAGACACGATCATCGATCCCATGGCGGGCACTGGTAGCACTGTCATTGCCGCACTCGAATGCCATCGGAATGGCTATGGTATTGAGTTAATGGAGGAATTTGCCCATATAGCCAGCTCTCGAGTGAAAGACGCCATGTCTATTTCTACCCTTTTTGATGACCCAACCAAAGCTAATACAGGTAAAATCATTCGGGGCAATTCTTCTCGCCTAAAGGATCTCGTGGAACTCAACAACCTTACTTTTAACTATTCGGTGACCAGCCCCCCCTATTGGTCCATGCTGTCCAACAAAGGAAGTGAGAACCAGAAGAAGCGGCGCGACCAGAACCTCAAATTGACCTATTCGGAAGACAATCCGGATGATTTGGGCAATATTCACGATTATGACCAATTTGTAGATACTCTCGTAGACATTTACAACACGCTCAGTGAAAAGCTTGCGCCCGGCTCCATCCTAACAATCATCGTGAAAAATATTAAGCGCGAGCATGTTGTATATCCACTGGCCTGGGACCTCACCTTCCGTCTTTGCAAAGAGGGTGGCAAGTATACTTATATGGGTAATACCATGTGGTGTCAAGATGATGTTGGCCTTAAGCCATTTGCTGTGGGGATACATTGGGTCAGCAATACCCTGCATCAATACTGCCTCCACTTGAAGAAAGCGTAATTTTCAAAAAAGAAAATAGCACCGACGAATCTATTCTACTGCAGACAATCTGTATTGCTATCAAAGAATCAATCAAATCAAAGAAGACTCGATTTACACCTCCACGAGCTCTTTGAAGCTTATTCACAGCTGCAAGAGCATACAATACCATGAAAACACAGAGCTTAACTATATTCATCATCATGAGCTATTTGCCATTTATACTCATCACCTTGAATTCAATTTTCAATGGAAAAACTGATGAAAGACTATTACCAAAAATCCTACGAATTGCCGAAATACCTACGCATGAAATCTGCGGGTGTGTGGTTCTGATTTTTGAAGAAATATGAACCGGATGTTTTTTATAGCCTTGTTGATAAATATCTTGCTTCTTTTATAGGAATAAACGAATCGACTTCTAGCAAGTTAAAAAATGGGAAGAAGAATTAGAAGAACAGGCAGATTTAGTTCTCACATTCGATCCAACTATTGTGTATCTGATGTCAAACAACCTTTACGAATAAGAGTATTATTTATCAAAACAACCGCATTTGTCTCACAATCGGACTTGATCTCGATATAGATGGATACTAACTTGTGTAGGATATAATCTTCATTTGACACAATTATCCCTCTTGAAACAGCAAAATAGGATAGTCTTCGGACAAAGACTCAGACCAGAAAACATATACTTATATCTAAACCAGTTATCATGATAAAAGCGAAAGTCTTCCTATCCGGAATCATCGTAATGGCTATTGTTGGGGGAGGTCTCGCCTTCAAAGCCAGGAATTATTCCCAATCCTATTGCATCGCATCTATCTATAATATACCGGGATTATGCACAAGTTATTTTGGTACGAATGGCGCAGCCAGACAGGCTACAACAGGCACTTTGTATTTCTTTACCACCACTTGGGATATACTAGATTGCCCATATACCATTTGCCCTTTCGTCGCTCGATTAACAAAGGAGTAACAACAGCATATATTGTTTACTGAATTGATCAAATATGATCTTCAACGTGGGGATGCCGAAAACCACCAGAATAGAGTAGGCATATTCTATACTTTTTAAAACTCATCATTATGAAAAAAGCAAAAACTACGCTCTTCGCATTAGCCGTTGTAGCTATCGTCGGCGGGGCACTCGCATTTAAGGCCAAGACATTTGCGACGTTCTACTGCACCGCAACTGCAAACGGCGTCTGCAAGACATCTCTTGGTGCCAATGGCCAAGGGAATCTAACAACAGCGGCTACCATAGCTTCTGTTTTTTATACGACTACCAGCAATCCCGCTGCCTGTAATAGCGCTGTTTGTACACAACAAGCAAAGTTAGTATTCGAACAATAGTCTGAAATAAAAGATTGTTATTACACTCATTTATGAAAAACGTCGAGTGATTTTGAGCATCAGCCAGGGCTATTCACAATTTTTAATGGGATGACAGGAGGCTCTGTCATCCCATTTTTATTATCAGGGTTCATTGACCATATTCGATCCATAACCCATATCTATACCTTTTAGACGAGCAGGAATTCCTCTCGTCATCCAAGTGGGAGCAGGCGCATCTTTTAGGTAGTGATCAAAAAATTGTGTCACCCGGATCGTAAAATCTTCTGCTTCCTTGCCAAAGACTGCGTGTCCGCCATGATCATATTGCAGCAGCCACACCTTTTTACCAAGTCTTCTTAATGCGATGAAGAACTCTATTGCCCGCTCCCAATCGTTGTCCGCCTTGCAATAGTATATTAACAAAGGGCTCGTTATTTTGTCCGCCTGAAAGATCGGAGAGTTTTGGATCCACCGCTCCGGATGCTGCCACAAGGTTGACTGCATATCTCCACGTTCGCTGGTTTCCAGCCAGTTATCCCCAAAACCATCCAACGCAAGAGAATTGCTGATAAGATCTACACCATTATGACCGGCTGCACCCGAAAGAACTGCAGCAAACTGGTGCGTGTGCGTGACCAAGTAATTAGTCTCCGTTCCACCCAAACTATGACCTGAAATAGCCATTTTATGAATATTTACATATGACTGCGTCGATAGCATCCGAACTGCTGAGAGGATCGTCGTACATACGCTTGGGCCCATTTCTCCATCCTTGTAATAGAAGTCCGGGGTAAGCACGAGATAACCACGGCTCACAAACCAGGGAATGTTAATGTGAGCGCTCCCTGTGTACTCCGGTTGTGGATATTCATAGACCCGGTGGGACAGCTGCTGGTAGTAGTTAATCAAAACCGGGTATTTTTTTCGAGGGTCGAAATCTTCCGGCTTGTACAATACCCCCTGTGCATTGATTCCATCGGGTTGTTTCCAGGACACTAGCTCTGTAGTAAGCCAGTTATACCTCCGTTGTGGCTGGAGATCTGTTAAGGGCTGATAGTGTATAAAGTCATGGGTCAGGAAATAGTTCGGCGCCTCGGTAGCCGTACAACGCAACAACAGCCAGCTATTGGCTTGCGCAGCTTTTAATGGTTTTAAATTCGGAGCAAATTCATTGGAATTGATATTCATTGTCCAAGACTTATGCCAAAGTGTCCAAGGACCCATCGACAGTAATATCGGGCTATGATCACCGGAAATGAGCAGTTTGTAAAAGCCGTTATATTTTGTCTTTTTATCAAATGCCACCAACAGCAGTGTATCCTTTCGGTTGTAACAGGTAATATTATCATTAAAAAACATATAATAATCATCGACAACCCGCAAGCGAGTATGATGCAGTCGTCCATAGCCACCTGTAATGTTAATTGGACCACGTCCTTTCAAGGACAACTTCCAGATATCGTAGTTATCCCCCACCAATACGGCCGTATCTTCAGGCATCCATCCCACCAGACCAACAGCAATCGAATTACCTGGGGCAAACCCTTTGCCGGGTCTATACGTAAATTCATCGGACCAGGCTAACGAGCGAGCCGGGATGCCGGACGATATCTTACGAATCCTGCCAGTCAAAAGATCATAGCTAAAATAATTACCGTCCTGATCTGCATCATAATAGATCAGGTAATAGCCATCGGGTGAAAATGCAAACTCACTGTACCCCTCTGTTCTCAGGGGCGTCCGGGATCCGTCCCGTAGCGAAACCAGCCAGTTGCTATCCGGGCGTCGAAGCCAAAACCGATCTCCTCCGTTATTATTACGGCCGACAACCACGTAGTCTCCCGCAGGCTGCCTTGCCTGAATAGCCTCCAAGTCATGTTCCAATCGAATTACTGCACCTCCTCCCGCAGCTACGACTGCCGTGTAAACCACAGGAGAGCCATTTTTTAATCGATAGAGTTGCGCGGATTGAAGCAGGCTGTCTTTATAACTCCAAACATCCACGCTGATTGCATCCGGAGAGGGTCTGGGCAACACTTCATGGTTTACCAGCCCTAAATAGATATATCGACCGTCACCGCTAAACTGTATCCCATTGCCATCTAGTGACAAATTCCCGTCAAGACCTGCAGAGGAGGATGTGTCACTTATCCGATATGCCGGCTTAGTCATACCAGCTGCAAAGTACCACAGGGTATTCAGGGTTCGTTCACCTTGGGTTTCACCAGTCATGAAAGCCACTTGTTTCCCCGCACGATCCATTCCATACGATTTTAACATAATATTCGATTGCTTTAAACCAGACCAGACAATCGAGCATTTTCCATCCGGCAGTGAAATCCATTGCAACGAAACACCAACTTGACTGTCGTTCTTATTACCTACCTGCTCCTTGTATTCCGATTTTAATAGCAACCGATCTTCTTTTTCATTGAATATATACTCGGAAACTCCCTCAAACCGGCGCTCTCGACCGTTACGCATATCCCGAAGAACCATTTCTTGTGCCGGGGCTACCAGATAATATATCAACCAACCGCCTGCTGGTGTTTGCTGGACAGATCCAACGCCAATAAGATACGACACATCTGAGCTTCCTAATGACAAAAAAACAAGGGTATCCGCGTCTTTGTATATAAATTGTCGGCTATCGGCAGAAAAAAAACCACCCGACAATCCCGCAAACTCCTTTCTCCAACCTCCGTCCACAGCCTGCACGATCATCGTCCGACTACCTATTGGCTCATTTTCAATACTATACATCATAAAATGACCGTCTGGGCTGATTGCTGAAAAAGGACTCATAACCGGCCAATGATTGATAGCCGCACTGTCAATAACCGGTTTTGAGATGGGCACAGTAGAGTTTTGCCCAAAAACCAATCCATTAAGATTAAACAGAAATGCAAATAATGTATACCTCATAATTTAGTCAATTAGTAACTTCATTTTGATCCAATTACACTAAATACGATTAAGAAATCAATTTAACCAGTCCAACTATCGGCATCAAGGAAACAGACCTAAAAAAGATATTATCTTAACAAAACGGCCTAAATCCGTTATAGATAAACCTAATCACGATATAAGAGATCTTTAGTTGTATCAGAGACAAAATAATCGTCTTAAATGTTCTTTGGGAAAATAAACCTCATTTAGGATATTCTTAAACTTGATCCCGATATTCACAAGGGATAACTTGCATCAAGATCAAAACACAAATTATCTAAATCCTCTTCAACAATAGTTTGGTTTAGGCAGGATTTTTAGCAATCCCTGATTATACACAGCTCGGTCGGCGATGGCCACTCAAAAACAGTACAAACGGGGTACGAATAAGACATTTTTTAGGGACGGAAAATGTTGGTTGAGTGCCCGCCGCCGAGTTTTTCCTAATATAAGCAGTGACTTAAAACGGGTAACCCAAAATAATATTTGTGATTTTGTTTTGATTATTCTCAAAAACTCATATGCATAAAACAGATTTAATATCTCAGCAACAGCAACCCTCATTTCCTGCCTTCAAAAACTTTCTATTCAAAGATCGTAGTAATAAAAATATTATAGGGCTGTCTCTTATCGCGATTGTCATACAATTTTTGATATTCAAGTATTTCTATCCTTTCGCAAGCTATATTCATGGTGATTCATTCGTCTATCTGGATACCGCCTATCAAAATCTAAGTATTAACAGTTATATGATCGGATACTCCATGTTTATTCGAGCTTTTAGCGTCTTTAGTTCCTCAGATGTCGCTTTAGTGTGGTTTCAATATCTCCTTTTACAATCCAGTGGACTCTTCTTTCTATTTACGTTATTTTATTTCTACGATCAACCCAAATGGGTCAAATCATTATTGGTTTGCTTCCTGGTTCTGAATCCTATGTTCCCGTATATGGCGAACCTAATATCCAGCGATTCCCTATTTGCCTCTCTAAGTCTAATCTGGTTCTCCCTGCTTTTGTGGATCATCCATAAACCGAATAATATTTTAATAATTTGGCACACAATTATCATATTCATTGCTTTTACTGTCCGCTACAACGCTTTAATCTATCTCCTAATTGCCGGAATAGCCTTCGTTCTATCAAACCAAACGTTTTGGAAAAAAATTATTGGTCTCAGCGCGAGCATACTCGTTATTGGCCTATTTGTAGTACACACCGGGAATGAGTACAAAAAACTAACAGGGACCTGGCAATACTCGCCCTTTGCCGGTTGGTTATGGTCTAATAACGCAATGTATACATACCGCTACGTTGATAGTTTACATAGAAAACCTGTGCTGAAGAGATTTCAGGCATTAGACAATATGATTCGCGCATACTTCGATAGCACAAGAGATGTTAAAAAATTCCCGCTGGAGTCAGCAATGGCCAGCACTTTCTATATGTGGTCCCCCGGCTTACCCCTTTATGACTATCGGGACAAGCTGTTCAAAAAAGACTCTATATCTTCCGATTTTAAAAAATGGGCGACGATGGGTCCAATCTATAAAGACTATGGCCTATACATTATCAAACAATATCCCCTTTATTATCTGAGATATTTTCTATGGCCAAATGCTAACAAATATTATGCTCCACCGGTCGAATTCCTGGAGAGCTACAATTCCGGAAAAGACAGTGTCGCTCCGATCGCGGCAATCTGGTTTCACTATAACAGCTACAAGGTAACTACAAGGACGAAAGATCCAAAAACAAAAATGTTGGATTTCTACCCCATTCTATCCGGGATGATCAACATGGTAATGTTGTTTAGCCTGTTGTCTTACACATATTTAGGCGGATGGAAGCAAAACATACCACTTAGAAAAGGAATGTTCCTGGGAGTATCGGTGTGGCTTTTAAATGCGGGTTTTACCATTATCGCATCGCCAGCAGCCCTGAGATTCCAATGTTTTCCAATTATTCTCACAACAGTCTATACAATTATTCTCATAGGATGGATATTAAAATTGGCAACGGAGAAAGAACCAATTCAACGCGACGATCAATTTGTCCTAAACAAGGTATTAAAATGAAAACGATTAAACGTACAACCATTATTGAGGCCATAATAGTCTTATTTGTGATGCTATTCCTTTACACAGGAATTAGCAAAATAATGGACTACAGAATATTTAAAGTACAAATAGGCATGTCGCCAATCTTGAATCCGATCGCACCTGTAATTGCCGCGGCTTTACCATGGGTTGAATTCTTAGCTGTCCTATTATTGATTGTCCCGCGGTGGCGTCTTATGGGATTAAAACTTTCACTTATCCTGATGACTTCTTTCACATTATACGTCATTGCCATATTAATTTTCAATAAGGATCTACCATGCAGTTGTGGAGGAATAATAGAATTAATGTCCTGGTCTCAGCATATCATCTTTAATGTGATTTTTACAATACTGGCATTTGTAGGAATCCTATTGGAAAAAGGGATCCGGATGAATAACAAGAGAATGTTAGTCGCCATTCTAAAAAATATCTAACTATGTTATTTCAGGCTCCCACTACGTCCCAGTCATTCAACGAATGGCTCCGAACAAATTCCGAAAACCGGCTTTTATTAAGACTCTCGGCAGCTATTATCATTGGCCAATTCCTCCTATTTAAGTTCTTCTATCCTTTCCCGAATTTCATGCCGCCAGATTCTTATTCCTATTTGGAAGCAGCCTTCCTAAACCAAATGATTAATATATGGGCTATTGGCTATTCGAAATTCCTGCGTTTCTTCAGCAGCCTGACTAACTCCGACCTGGCGTTAGTATGGTTTCAATACATTCTTCTTGAGGCAAGCCTCCTTTACTTTCTGTTTTCAGCCCGTTTCCTGCTTTCGTTAGGCAAATGGCTCTTCCGCGTATTGGTTGCCCTCAGCATCATGAATCCGATGGTCTCACAGATAAGCAACTTTATCGGCAGCGACACCCTATTTACAGCATTAAGCATCATCTGGTTTACCCAGTTAATGTGGATATTGTTTCGTCCGAATTGCCGACTGTTATTCTGGCATGCAATCGTATTATTTATAGCCTTTACGGTAAGGTACAATTCACTCTATTATCCAATTATAAGCATCATAGTGATAGTCTTATCAAATCTAAAAACCGGGTTGAAATGGCTTTCCGTTGGAATGATTACTTTATTATTGGGATGCTTTATTGTAACTACCGAATTGGCTTACCGTCAGGAAACAGGATATTTGCAATACTCTGCCTTTGGAGGGTGGCAGATGGCAGCAAATGCATTGTATGGGTATGCGCACACAAAACCCGATTCTCCGGAAAATGTACCTGTCAAATTCCGGGAACTTCATTCAATAGTAAATAAACAAATAGAGTCTATTAGCCATATCCCTGATTTTTTGCGGCCAGATCACAATGTCAGTGTATATTATTTGTGGGATTTCAATTCTCCTCTAAGACTCTATATGAACGAAAAGTGGAAAAAAGACTCCACTGGGACTTACTTTAAACATTGGGCCTCCATGGCTCCCCTTTATGCTGAATATGGCCGATATCTTATCCTGCATCATCCGATTCCTTTTACAAAATACTTTTTATGGCCCAATCTGATCAAATATTACTCACCTCCTCTCGGATTTATGGGGTCTTATAATCTAAAGAATGAACAAGTAGATCCTATAGCAGCCAAGTGGTTCGGATGGAATAGCAACAAGATATCGACACGTTTTAAGGGAAAGGATATAGATGTAATAAAACCATTTCCGATTATCATTGCCGTATCCAATCTCATTTTTGCATTAAGCTTTATAGGATTCATTATGCTGGGTGGAATGAAAAGATCAGGTCATTATATTAAGCGTCTTCTTTGGTGGATATTTCTGATATGGCTAAGTAATATGCTTTTTAGCGTATTCTCTGCTCCGATAGAATTGCGCTATCAACTGTTTCCTATATTGGTTACTTTATTTTTCCTTATAATTCTTCTATCTTTTATTATTGAGAAAAGCAGGACAGTTAATGAAAAAATAGTTCACAGTAACGAAACACTTTCGACAGCTACCCCTAGTCAATATGAAATAAGAATCTAAAAAATAATAAAATGAAAAAAATAATTCTCTTCCTGGCACTTGCAAGCACTGTCGGTTGCCGCGATCATAAGAACGAGATAAAGACTGGTTTTGAAGGCAAACCATTGCCTTCTTTTAATGTCTTGTTGATGGACAGTACAACAAAGTTAAATACAGAAAATATCCCATCGGGTGAACCAGTCGTAGTTTTTTATTTCAACCCATATTGTCCTTTTTGCAGGGCGCAGACAGAGGAAATGCTTGGAAACATTAAATCTCTAAAGAATATCCGATTTTACCTGGTATCGAATTTTCCTTTCGAAATGATAAAAAAATATTATTCCGATTTTCAACTAAATAAATACTCGAATATTACAGTCGTACAAGATTACGACGCATATTTTGGCAATTATTACAAAGCGCCTGGTGTACCATATATCGCCATTTATAATAAGGAAAAGATATTGAAGAAGGCATTTATCGGGCAATTGGGCTCGAGTGATATAAAAAGTCTCTCAGTCGAATAAAATATGTTGTGCAACAATTCCGGTATTGGCCTGATCAGTCAATACCTAGACAACGTGGGGATGCCGAAAACCACCATAATAGAGTAGGCATTATTATCTATTTTCTAAAACTCATCATCATGAAAAAAGCAAGAATCATGCTCTCGGCGCTCGCCGTTGTAGCTGTCGTCGGGGGCGCCCTGGCATTTAAAGCGAAGACAGTCAGTCAATTTTATTGTGTCGACGCAGTAAGCGGCACTTGCGGAACCTTCTATGGAACCAACGGTGAAGCAAATCCAACTACTGCTGTTGCCGCCTCATTGCTTTATTACACAATTACGACCAACATCACAGCTTGCCCGAATGCACAATGCCCTTCGACACAGCAAGAAAGATTAACGAAGGAATAGCAAAATCAAGATTATACCAAGGTGAAAAATTATTGCAGAAATTATAAATAAAGGTTGTCTGCAGTAATGTATTGAGCTATGTTAGTCGATGCCAGGGAGGGTGAATGTACTATATCCTTCATCCTCCCTTTTACATTAGCTCTTTTCTAGCGGTTCGTATCAAATTCATAGCCGGTTTCTATTCCCTTTAGTTTAGCCGGGATTCCTCGGGTCATCCATGCGGGCGCCGGTCTATCCTTCAGATAGTGATCAAAGAATTGGGTCACCCGGATTGTAAAGTCTTCCGCATCCCTGCCAAAGACGCCATGACCGCCATGATCGTATTGCAACAGCCACACTTTCTTACCCAGTCGACGCAAGGCGATAAAAAACTCCACGGCCCGCTCCCAATCTGTATCGAATTTACAATAAAATATCAGCAAAGGGCTTGTAACCTGGTCAGCCTGGAAGATAGGGGAGTTCTTGATCCATAGGTCCGGGCGTTGCCAAAGTGTCGATCCGATATCATCGCGTTCATACCTTTCCAATGAGTTACTACCTGTTCCATCCAGAAATAAAGAATTACTGATGAGATCAACGCCGTTGTGACCGGCGGCGCCTGACAGAACCGCCGCAAACTGGTGGGTATGGGTCACCAGGTAGTTGGTCTCCGCTCCACCCCAGCTATGACCCGTTAGAGCCATCCGGTGGACATCCACGTACGGTAGTTCTGACAATCTCCGGGCAGCCGAAACGATTGTGGCGCATACACTTGGACCCATCTCCCCATTCCTGTAATAGATATCCGGGGTGAACACCAGGTAGCCCCTGCTCACAAACCACGGTATGTTGATATGGGCGCTCTCCGTATACTCGGGTTGCGGAAACTCGTAAACCCGGTGTGACAACTGCTGATAATAGTTGAATAGGACCGGGTATCTCTTATGCGGGTCGAAGTTCGTTGGTTTGTACAGCACCCCCTGGGCTGTGATGCCATCGGGTTGGGTCCAGCTCACCAACTCTGTCGTTAGCCAGTTGTAGTCCCTCTGTGGCTGTAGATCCGTCAATGCCCGGTAAGTTCTAAAATCATGGGTCAGATAATAGTTCGGCGCATCCGTGGCCGTACTGCGTAGCACCAGCCAGGTATTAGTCGCCAAGGCTTTTAACGGCTTTAGTCCTTCACTGAATTCATTGGGCGCAATGCAGATCATCCCGGATTTATGCCAAAGGGTCCAAGGCCCCATCGATAGAAATGTAGGATCTTTCCAGCCAGAGAGATCCACCCGGTAAAAGCCGTTATATTTAGTCTTTGTATCAAAGGCTACCAGCAGCAAGGTATCTCCCGGCAGGTAAATAGTCGTATTCCCATTGATAGATATGCTCTGATCGTCCACTACCCGCAGCTTGGTATGATGCAGACGCCCGTAACCTCGCGTAATATTGACCGGCTTGTGCCCCTCCAGTGACAACTTCCAGATATCGTAGTTGCCACTCACCAGTAGCGCCGTGTCTCCCGGCAACCACCCCACCACCCCAACGGCGTCCGTGGGACCTGCTGCAGGCCCTTTGCCCCGGGTATATGAAAAATCATCCGTCCACGCCAACCAGCGGGCAGGAATCCCAGACGATAGCTTGCACTCTTTGCCGGTCCGAAGATCATAACTGAAATAGTTGCCCTCCCGACCGGCATCATAGTACACCAGGTACCGGCCGTCCGGGGAAAATACAAACTCGCTGTACCCCACGGTCCCGAGCGGAATCCGAGAACCATCGCGCAGCGAGACCAGCCAGTTGCTGTCAGGACGCTCCAGCCAGAACCGGTCCCCTGGATTGTTGTTCCGGTTCACCACCACATAGTCTCCTGCTGGTTGCCTGGCCTGGATGCTCTCCGACCCATATTCCAGCCGAATCACCGGACCGCCACCGGTGGCGATGACCGCCGTGTACACGGCCGGTGATCCGTTTTTTATTTGATAGAGCTGCGCCGACTGAAGCAGGCTGTCCTGGTAACTCCAGACATCCACACTGATCGCGTCGGGCGCTGGTTTGGGCGCCACCTCGTGGCTTACCAGTCCAATAAAAATATGCCCCCCGTCTGCGCTGAACTGAAGTCTCCCTCCATCTACCGACAGGCCACCTCCGATACCCCCCGGACCGTCAGATGCCCGTTCCTCAGGTTTATCCATCCCCAACCGGTAATGCGATATCGTATGCGCTGTACGTTCTCCGGCCTGCCGGCCCGTCATAAAAGCCACCTGGGTACCTAAGCGGTCCATCGCGTAGGCTTGGAGCTTTACTCCCGGATGGTCCCGGTCAGACCAGATAACAGATAATGATCCCGCCGGCAGGGGTATCCGTTCCAGAGTAGTAACCACCTGATCGTTTGTCTTTGTCTCCCGTTTAACCAGCAACCCGTCTTCTGCTTCATCCAGCAGGTAGCCCGCGACATTCCCGAAACGATGCTCCTGCCCGCTGCCCATGTCTCGCAGCACCAGTTCATGGCCGGTTCCGGCCAGTTGATATACCAGCCAACGGCCTGAAACGCTTTGGCTATAGAAAACCACCCCTGCAATGCCCGACATCCCTTCAACGCCTAATGACAAAAAATACAGCGTATCCGACCGCAGGAAAATAAACTGTCTGCTGTCGGTCGAAAAGACCCCACCGGATACGCCTGGAAACTCTTTCTTCCATTCCCCTCCCGTCGCCCGGACGACCATTGTCCCACTGCCCACGGGTACGTTCTCAACGATGTACATCATAAATCGCCCATCCCCGCTGATGCCAGGATAACGGCTCAGCCAAGGCCAATGATGGATCGCCACACTGTCGATTACTGGTTTCAATAAAAGCCTATAATCATTTTGTCCAAAAACAATCCCGTATGACAAAAATAGTAGACACGAAAAAAATATAACCCTCATAGAGCCGCTCCAGTTAATTTAAATCAATAACTTCTACCCAATTCACCCTAATACGGGGAATAGTAGATTTAACTAGTTCGAAAACAAGAAATAAAGGACTGCATATTGGGAAAAAACATTGTAAATCGTCTCTCATTTCGATAGAAATAGACGGTATTAACTGAAAGTAACTTGAGATCGGCTGTTCGCAATTTCTGAGCAATTAAATGCGGGCCAAAAATGGGCTACCTAGTTGTCATAGTTGCGATCAGTTACTTTTCATGATATTAACAGCTTAATTTTAGAGTTTTAAAAACTGATATACTACTTTATGCAATGCTCCCATCAAATTAATCCCATGCCAAAAATATCTTCGCGATCTATATATCTAGGCCAAGTAGAGGTGCCCCTCTTTATCTTTTCAAGGGTAGCTTGAAACTCTTTGATAAGAAACTCAGGCTCTTTCCATTCTATCGTATTTTTAAGAGCTTCTTCCTCCTGCTTAATAGCTTCCTGGTCCCTTCCAGCTTTAAACAAAAGGTTTGCATAGGTATCCTGGTAGGCAAAAGGTGCACCACCATTTTCTTTAACCCTTTCAACGACCCCCTTCATGCATTCAATAGCAGCGTCTATTTGCTCCTTATCTACACTTCTTTTGAATATTACACTCCAGCAAATAGAATTAACTTCCAGATCTTCACCTTCACTGTTAGCATCCATCGTATATTTTTTTACCAACTCAGTGAACCATTTAGCACAATCTGACCAATGATGATAGTCTTCGCACCATTTGATTTTTGCCTTCAAAATATTCTCTTCTGCATATGATTTATTATATTTCTCCGCAATAGAACTAGTAAGTTTACCCCAATCTGGCTCGTTAAACTCTACAGGATGGCTGGCGGTATTTCGGACAGCAGTAACTAAATTTACAACAGGATTAATTTCCTCCATAAATATTATCCGTCCTACAACGGATTGTGCGTAGCCATTTTTATGCATTGTTGCATTAACCCTCTCGCCATCTTGATAAAACAGCAAAAAGAATTTGTTTTGAGAATTTTTAATATTAGATGAAAGGAACGAAATATTTTTCTTTGAATAGAGACTATCTCGACTTATCCCCGACAAATAATCAAAATAGTCTTTAGAGAGAACCGAAGAAACATCCTCCTGATGTAATATTTCAGCGGTATCAATCATAAAAGGCATAATATCAAAGTTTTTTTTCCCTCGCCAATAATCAGACAACATTTTATAATAGGTCAAAAACGGATGTGATGCGTTTGGATTAATAGCATTTGATGCCAAAGAAATAAAATCATGTGCACTTCTATATCCTGTAGCCCTATCTAACAACTGACCTTTAGGAGAAAAGAATAAAAAAGTTGGGAAAGCAGAGATACCATATTCCTTCTCAATAAATTTAACGTCTCTATATCTTTTACTTATCTGATCATTATCATTTTTAGTACTATCCATTTGCATCTTTATTGAAATAAAATGACGATTTATATAGGAACCTACCTCGTTATTAATGTATACATCTTTATCCATTAATTTACACGGCCCACACCATGTCGTATAGCAGTCAACTAAAATATATTTTTGCTCCTTTTTTGCTTTAAGAATAGCCTGTTTCCAACTCAACCTATTCAGAAACTCTACGCCTTTATCCGTCGAATCATTCGATCTTTCTATTTTCTCTATTTGAGCATTTAACAACGATGGCACAAGTGCAATTAAAATGAATAATCGTTTCATTTTATAGATCATTTTTTAGTGTCTATTTGTCAATTGCCATACCCTTGGTTTTGAATAAGATTACGGTCTTCCAAGATATCGGTGTATAGAATTGGATACAATTGTTGAAATGAATTCCACGCGAGACCAGCTGATTTTATCGGTGTCGCATAAGTCATAACCGAGTCAACTGACGATGTCCTTTTAAGATCCAACCAACGATGCCCCCATTCAGTAAACAACTCTACCTGACGTTCATGTAAAATTGATGAAAGCAAAGACGTATAGTCTCCAGAAGTAGTATTCCCGAGCATAGACCTTGCTCTAATCACATCTATGTCAGCCTGCGCACCAGTCAAATCATTTTGCTGAGCTCTCGCCTCTGCACGAATAAGATATTGCTCTCCTAGCCTGAATACCATTAAGTATTCCGTGAGAGGAGCACCATAAGCTGCACTTTTATACTTATACGGGTAATAAAATGTATCATTGCCCACTATTACACTGTCTATCCAATTGAAACGACGTAGGTCGCCAGGCTCAAATTTTCCCAATAATTGATTACTCAAATAAACAGGATAGTTAGCATTTGGGCCTGAAGAAGGAAGTATGAACACCCATGCATCCTGCGTATTAAGCTCAGAATTTATAGGCTGCAATTGCCAAATAGCCTCCGAACTATTTGCCAGAAAAACATTCCCGATGCTTGACAAACTAAATGTCGGATTGTTTATCAAAGAATCAGATTCATTTTCCGCATCAGCCCAATCTTTAATATATAAATATGTCCGAGCAAGCAAAGCCATTGCCGCCCATTTTGTAGGCCGGACTTTCTGAACGTTTCCAGAACTATAAACCTGCAAATTCCCATCCAAGTAGCTGGCGTTTAATAACCCCTCAGCAGTTTTCAAATCTGTAATAACCTGTTGATATATCTGAGGTTTTGGTGCTCTTGAAAGCGACTCATTCGTCTTGTAGTCTGTCGTAGTAATAAGAGGTGCATCACCGAACAAATTAGCCAAATAAAAATAAATAAAAGCCCGCATAAAATAAGACTCCCCAAGCAGCTGTTGTTTAATAGAAACTGTAATGGCAGTTGAGTTGCTGATTCCTTCAATCGCTGCG
Source organism: Puia sp. (assembly GCA_031292515.1). Classification (GTDB taxonomy): domain Bacteria; phylum Bacteroidota; class Bacteroidia; order Chitinophagales; family Chitinophagaceae; genus Puia. The sequence goes on from JARLGZ010000143.1 coordinate 17,698, forward strand.
TTGCAAGTATAAATATAATTATAGGCCGGGGACCAGTAGTCACTACCTACAGTCCCCTTGGTCGTTGAATATAAAGAATTGGTGTAATAACTATACCAACTACTTGTGTTTGAAATTCCACTATACAAAGTTAATTCGTCTGCCGAAAGACCGGAAAAAAAAGAGATCCCCGTACTACCTGTAAAAACAGATCCAGGTGTCGACATAGCAGTATAAATACCAGTAAGCACAGCAATTGCAGAAGCATCATTCCCGTACACATTCGCTTGATTTACACTTGTAAGCGGAGCATCTACTGTCACAAGTTTTTTGCATCCAATTATGCCAAAAACAATAAAAACGCCAATCCACAATCGATTTAAATTGGTTATTCTAAATATTCTAAATAATAAAATCATAACATTTCATTTAATGAAATCATATCTAATCAATTTCAAAATCCCATTTGAATCCCTATCGTTAATATCCGAAGAGGCGGCAGTGCAGCATTACTTAGATTCTCCGGATCAAGACCTTTATATGATGTCAGGGTCAATAAATTTTGACCTTGCACATAAATACGGGTGTTTTGCAAACGAGCGGCATTGACCCATTTACCTGGCAACTGCCATGACAAAGCCAAGTTCCTCAACCGTGCATAAGAAGCATCGGTATATGAAAAATCACTGCCTTGCAAATTGAAAATGTTAAAGTTGAAAATCGTCGAATATTCTTCAACAGGTTGAACATCTCCTGATTTCTGCCATCTGTTCAACACACTTGTAGGCTGGTTGCTACTTCCTGCATAGAAATTTCCAGGAAAAGTTCCTCCATTCCAATAACTTCTATTCGGCCCTACCTGTTTAACAAACTGAATCAAAAAATCAATTTGAAATCCCTTATATGTTAACGTATTCTGTAAGCCGCCATAAAATTTGGGGGATGGGTTAAGTAAGACAGTTGCATCTGAAGGATAACTGGGAGAGAATGTTGGAGATCCTTTGCTATCTGCAAACTGGTATTGACCAGTCGCGGGATCTACTCCTAAGTAGTGATACAAATGCTGAACATTCAGGGACTGTCCTACAACTAGATAGGTATAGGTGGACGATGCAAGATTGGGGAAATCCACCAATTTATTTCTCGGAACCGTGATATTAAATTTGCTACTCCAGCCAAACGACTTCGTCTTAATATTTGTTGTAATCAGCGACAATTCTAAACTAGTATTTTGTACTGTAGCCGGAAAATTTTCGGCAATCGAGCTGAAACCTACTATAGAAGGTAAAACAGTATTTAGTAATTGATTTGAAGAACGGTTAACAGCATATGTTACATTCAGTAAAATCTTATTTCGCAGGAACCCCAGATCAATGCCACCCTGCAATTTCCGAGTCTCTTCCCATTGCAGATAGGGGTTCGAAATACCTGCTACAGATAAACCTGTAGTGTTCTGGTAAGGCAGTCCTTGATTTCCAACAATATTGTATAGACTCAAAAAACTGTAATCAGGAATCTGATCGTTTCCTGTTGTTCCATAACTGGCCCTCAACTTTCCAAAGCTTATGAAGTCATTTTTATTTAAAAATTCTTCTTCACTAAAAATCCAAGCGACACCAGCACTTGTAAAATTATGGAATTGACTAGAGGGCCCAAAACGACTGCTTCCATCTCTTCGTATGGTCAGGTCGACGATATATTTGTCCTGCCAATTGTAATTCAATCGTCCAAATACAGCATTATATTTATATTCGGTAATAGGATTCGTAACCCCTGAAGCCGAATAGACAGTCGCTGCAGCATTCACGTCCCTCAGCAACTGATCACTTGTATAACCAACACCATAAAGATAAGTCGAATTATTGTTGTTCTGCTCAATTGTACTTCCCAATAAGAAATCTAGTTTACCCTCACCAATACTCTTTTTGTAACTAATTTGTGGCTCAATAATCCATGAATTCATATTTCTCTGTCCATAAGCAGCGGTTCTTGGATACGTAGATCTAAATTCAGGGGGATAAGCAATCAGTGGAGTTGAGGAAAAATCATTCGTTTGCAAATTTGTGTACCCGAAACTACTTCTAATATCCAACCCTTTAAAAATGGTATATGTCAGTATAGCATTGCTAACAAGGTTTGTTGTCTTATTTTCATATTTTTGATATTCGTAGCTCAATGGATTAGTCCATGTCGATGTTCCTGAAGAATTCTGCTCCCAGTTAAGAGTTCCATTTGGACTATAAAGCGATGGAGCATCTGGCTCTGTTGTTATCGAAATTGCCGTCAAGTCAAGAGGTGGAAGTTGGTTATCGTCAAACATATAATTCCCAGAGAATTGCATATGAAATCGTTGATTCATCGAAGAACTTGTAAGACTAAAATGAACAGATCCTTTTTGGTCTGATAAATCTCCCGGAAATACAGATGTCTCACGATGATATGTACCACTCACAAGATATTGAACGTTTGCACTCCCGCCGGATATACTTCCGTTGATATTCGTATAATGGGATGTGTTGCCAATAAGAGCATTTTGCCAATTCGTATATCGTGTTGTATCCCATAACAGCAGATCAAAGTCTTTACTTGGATCAGGAGTTAGTCCATCATTAGTGAAAGCCTCGTGACGCATCTGAAGATATTGTTTCGTGTTCATCATATCTTCTTTGTGAGCTACCTGGCCGATACCCTGCTGTAAATTAATATTAAATTTTGCGCCTCCAGATTTGCCCTTTTTTGTTGTAACCAGGATTGCGCCATTCGCAGCCCTTGAACCATAAATAGCCGTTGCATCTGCGTCTTTAAGAACTTCTATACTTTCTATGTCTTGAGGATTTAAATAACTGAACGGGCTTCCTGCATAATTTGTTCCCGTGGATAGAACAGCATCCAATCCTGTAGATAGCAATTGAGAAGAGTAGGGAACTCCGTCTATGACGTAAAAAGGGTCATTTCCACTTGCAATACTATTTTGTCCTTGCACACGTACTGTAACCGCGCCACCCGAAACGCCTGAATTTTGGGTGACAAATAAACCCGGGACTTGTCCTTCCAAAGCAACCAGCGCATTATTGACTGGTTGCTTAGCAATATCCTCTCCTTTTACAGTTGCTATATTCCCGGTGCTTAATCGTTGAGTAGTCGTACCATATGGGATGACCTGAACTGCATCGAGTTGGTTTTCACTCTTCCTTAAGCCCAAAGCAACGGTAGTTCTATTGTTTATCTTTAGTGTCTGCGATTCAAAACCTACAAATGAAACTTCCAACGTCGAATGAGGTGTCACATTCCTCAAATAGAACTCCCCTTTTGGATTCGTGCTGACGCCGATATCTTTTCCTTTTACACGGATAGTAGCTCCGTTAAGCGGATTCCCGTCCTCGTCTGTGATGATCCCTTTTACAAACAGCAAGGTGTCTGACCCGCCTTCAACATCATTCGCTAGTCGAGAAGTTGAAGGGGCAACAACTCGTTCCTTCTGTTTCACAACGATGGTCTTCCCCACGATCTGATAACTAAACGGTTGATCCTTAAAACACAAATCCAACACCGTCTTCAACTCGGCATTCGATATTTCAACGGTCACTTTCCGGGCGGCTTTTTCCCAATCCGCATTCATAAAATAATGATACCCCGTCTGTTTCTCGATCTCGTCGAGAACCGAAGACAGGGGCGCGTCCTTTTGGGACAGCGTCACCCGCTCCTGGGTATAGCCCCGGGCGCTCACCTGCAGGAAGGCGGCCAATAGTATAAAAGCAGTCAGCTTCATGACCCGACAGAATTTGGGTGTCAGGAAAATTCCATAGTTTTGCATGTTAGTTGGGGCATATGGTTAAATAAACAGTTTGCTGCATGACTTCAACTTCAAACCACCGGGCTCGTGTCGCAACCACTTGTCCGGTTTTTTATTTTGAATTCCCGTACGCGGGCCGTTGGCTCACGTACAAGCATATGTGCTAGGAAGAAAAGGTTTAATGGTCAAAAGGCCTCTTAAAAAGAAGGCTGTAGAAACAGCCCTCCGGCTTTGTTAATGGTTAACGGCTGACTATAGCAGCCCCTCGACACATGAGAATCTTTTGACAGGTTGGGCATTTAATCGTTAGGTCCAGGTGGACGATCAGTTATTAATAGGCAGGCTTAATAAAAAGAATACGAAATAATATTTTTGTGTCGAAATAAATGAATCGGTCAATAAAGCCAGGCTCCACGCCAAATCCATCATCCTCTTCAATCCGGCATCACCACGATCTTCTGCCCTTCGATCCGGAAATGCACCTTGCTCAAGGCCAGGATCTTCAGGACATCGCTCGCATTCAGGCTCTTGTCCATCGTCCCGGTGAAACGGTCGTCGGGCACCTTCCCCTCATATACGATCTGCACATTATACCACCTCCCGATCTCCCGCATGATCGTCTGTATATCGCTGTTGTAAAACTTGAAGAGGCCATCTTTCCACGCTGTCACCTGGCGGAGATTCACATGGTCATCGACCCGGATCCCGCCGCCGGACATCTGTGCCTGCTGCCCGGGACGGAGTGTCTCCTGGGTGGCGCCCTGCTGTACACGAATCGCTCCGCTCTCGAGAGTCACGGCCGTAAAAGGCTCGTCGGTATAGGCCTTCAGATCGAAGCTAGTCCCCAACACTGCAATCGAATTGTCACCCGACTGCACCAGAAACGGCTTCTTCGGATCCTTTGCCACTTCGAAATAGGCCTGCCCGGTCACCTGGACGGTGCGCGTTCCGCTAAATGTCGTCGGGAATCTCAACGTGGAAGCCGCGTTGAGCCAGACCCTCGATCCATCGGTCAGCACTATTTGGTACTGGCCCCCGGCCGGCGTAGCCACCGTATTATAAAGAACTTCGTTATTCGTATTGTTCGCGTCATTCGCGTTCTTCTGATTAGCGTCTTTGGCGTTCATACCATTCGCGTTACCGGCGTGATAAGATAAGAGCCCTCCTCCCACCTTTATCACCTTTGTCGCCCCCTGCTGTGCCAGGTCGCCATTCCCCGCGCTATCGAGGACAATCGTCGAACCATTGGCGAGTGTCAGGAGCGCCCGCTTGCCTCCGGGTGGGAGATCGGCCGCAACGACTGCATTGTCTGTAGATCCGCCGGCAGTCTGTCCATGCCGCCCGTATTTCCAGACGACGCCTCCTACCAGGAGCAACCCCACTATTGTTGCCGCGGCGGTGACTTTCCAGCCCCAGATCCATCTCACCGGGGCTTCTTCGGCCGGCGCCGGTTCTACCCTTTCTTCTTCTTCCTCCTCCGCGTTGACCAGCGATTCCCCCTGCATTTCGAGCTTCTCCAGGAACTTGCGCCAGTGGTCGATCTCGTTGACATGATCGGCGACCCGCAGGTTGCTCGCCAGCCAGTCCGGATCCCTGAACTGCGCCTCCAGGATCTTCAGGTTCTCCGGGTCCGACAGCCAGAGTTTCAGCCGCTCCGCCTGCCGCTCGTCCAGTCCTTCCTGGTTTAAGTATCGCAACACCAACTCCGCCATCGGCAAATCCACGCTCATTTAGTATAAATTTTTCTGATGTTTTTCCTAGAGGTTTTCTTGTACCGGAGAATTAACAATATCATCACGATAGTTTCATATTGTTAACTAGTTAGACCGCAAAAAAATCTCATATTTATTTTAGTCTTATGCCCGGCGGCGGCAAATGCTCCTTCCGGGCAGCCGTTTACTGTCCTTATTGAGTGTTCATCCGAACTCCGTCTATTATCCTTACTCAATCCTTAAACGGCAGACTCAGTATAATACAGGCCACCGAGACGATCTTCTGCAGCAGGAGCTTGCTTCGCAGGTTCTTGACGGCGCTCGACTTATGGTTGAGGACCGTCTGGGGATTTATCTGCATGGCTTCGGAGATCTCCGAAGTGCTTTTGTTCTCGAAGAAATAGAGTTTGAAGACCTGCCGGCTTTTTTCCGGGAGGTTCTCGATCTCGAGATAGAGTTTGTTCAACACCTCCGCCTCTATCATGCCCAGGTCCTCTGCCTCCGTGGGTTCCTGGTCAGCAACTCCCAGCAGGTCCGTACTAACGACTTTTTCGCGTGCACGTGCCCGTATCTGGTCGATCCCTGCGTTCTTGGTCACGCGATAGAGGAACTCACGGACATGGTCCATGTTTTTCATGCGCGCTCTCGACAGAAATAATTTGCAAAAGGAGTCGGCCACCAGGTCCTCGGCAGCCGGCATCGAAGAGACGATCTTGAAAGCATAATAAATCAGCTGCCGGTAATATTCCCGGTGCACCAGGTGGAAAGCGCGGGCATCCCCCCCCCGAATGCCCTCCAGCAGATCGGACGGATTATCCAAATCGAGTTTTCTCATGACTGCGACAAAATAAATTAATGCAGGACAGAAGGTTCAATGGTTAACTGGGGATATCTGATTTGGGGATGACCTTCTATGACAGAAGCGGGCAACATTTTAAAAACTAAAATCGGATTTCGTACGTAAATACGCATAGTATTTGTACTAGGCCGATATAAAAATAGAAATTTTATAGAAGAAAAACGATAGCCTTAGAAATATTTTCCTAATTCGTTAGAGCTCCTCTAATATAGCAGTCTTTTGTTGAAATTTATCAAATGCCGCCAACCCCATTGCAGCAGCGGTTTCCGGGCTTTCCGGTCTCTTTCTCCTGTATCCGATTCTCCCCGTTTATTGACCACAAACAAGTTTTTACCCCCTATACGATTTTTCCACACAAAGCTTTTCCTGTACAGATCTCATTCCCGCGCGCCATTTTTGAACACCCGGCCATTGAAATGGCCAGGTCATTTTATTAAACCTAATCCTTATCGGGAGCCCATGATGGACATCAAGGCCCGGCCAGGTCCCTGTAATGAGACCGGCAAAAACATTTATACATTAACGGTGGTGGAAATTCGAAAAAGAAATTACTGCTACGAACGTGTCGTGCATAAGGAGTTGAGAGAAGAAGCGCCCTGCGGGAACAAGTGTTTAGCAGAAAGCAGGAAAAAATCGAACGTAGGACGCAACTTGTAAAGCGCCAAGGCTCTGGCTTGGACCCGAAATAATTAATTAGCCGGCCCACACGCGAAAGCATGAGCCATTCACTGATCATCCCCTATTTTTGAAAAACGGTAGATGGGGCTACCGGAATCGAGCGAATTGCTTGAATGAGTTTCACCGAAGAATCACAAAAACCATCCTATTCATGATATCGGCAGCGTGGTCGTTTTTATTGATCGATCATACCTTACACGGATCATACGGACCCTTGCGGGCGGGGTATCCGCTTGAACAAGTTTTATACAAATTTTGACAGCATTATTTGTACATTATTCAGTATTTAGACATCATTAGGCGTATTGACACGTCATTTATACAATAGTTGTTCATATCTTTGAACACCCGCATACGTTACTTTACAGTACTTTGGACACAAAGAACAGACATATCCACCGCGGTAAAATTCTGGAAGAGACAGCCCGGAGAAGCGAACTGTCCGTGACCCAGATCGCTAAAAAGGCCCGTTTCAGCAGGGGCTCTTTTTATAATCATACCAACGACCCCGACCTACCCTTCGAAATCCTGGAAAGATATGGCGCCGTATTGAAACACGACTTCACGGCCGAGATACCGAAAATGCCCCGCTATGACCTGGAAGTCAATATCGCTAACCGGCCCGTACCGGCGAACTTCGGAGAAGCCCTCGTCGACCGGGATTTCTGGCGCGACAAATACATGGCTGTCATGGAAGATTACAAGAAAATTATGGAACGATATAACCGGCTGCTGGAAGCGAACGCAAGAAAGGATTAGGAAGGAAACGTATCGAATACTGTTATACCGCGTAAGGTCAGCTTCACGCCTTACAGGAACAAATATAGTAAATTTTTGATTGCGGACTTTCTAGACCGCATTTATTTTAAAAAATATTTTGACATTTCCAGTTCAGCCTGTAGCCGGATACAGGTTAATCCTTATTAAAAATTTCGACAAACCTTATTCAATTAAACAACCTTATCTTGTTAAACCCTTATCTTTTATGATCAGCGAGAACGACAAAATTGCCCAGATCCGCTTTGGGGAAAACCTGAAAAAACTACGCATCGAACGCGGCCTCTCTTACAGAAAAATGGCCTATACCTGCTCGGTAGACAACAGCAAGATTTCGAAGATAGAAAAAGGCAGGGTGAATATCACGCTCAATACGATGTTGCAGCTGGCGGAGGCGCTGCAGATACACCCCAGCGAGCTGCTGAATTATTAGTGTTAATAGATTGGCTTTGGCGGGTATTGGTGTTGCCAACTTCCGTTCATGCGGGCAGCCTGAAGACTTGCGAGTCTCCGATCTGCAAATCCGCTGAAGGCGCACACGTGTTATCCGTTATTGCTACGCCCCTGGTCCCCGGCCATCGGCTGGTCGATTTGGATCTGAGAGCCTGCCTACCGCGTCCGTCCACTGACGGACTGCGTTCGACCACTGGCGAATGGGTCCGCCAACTAGTGGGTGGCTCCGCAACAACCGCATCACGTGCATGATATTGAAATGATTTTAACCTGCACGCATCAGCAGTCATTGCAAAACCATCACGCCCGGCCCATCCGCGCCGATCAGTTCAGGGGTGTCGCAAAAACGGCATGCGGAAGAACCCGCAGACAGGGTCCGTCCACCGACGGACCCTGTCTGCCCAGTGACGGACGGCTTCACAACGACTGCATCACGTGTGCCAAAACGCAAGCTCGTGCCGGCGCAATAAGCTGTGCCAAAACACCAGCCGTATCGCAACGCCAGGCTGCGATGTGTACCGGCAAGTAATAACAGGACAAGGTTTAATGATTAACGGCAGCACCGGGTGGCCTCAGGGAACGCAAGGAGCAGTCAGGAAAGGCGCGGTCAGGAAGGAAAGAGGAAATCGCCCAGGCCCAGCCGCTTTCGCAGCGTCTTTACGGCGCCGGATTTATGGTTTAAGACAGTTTGAGTATTGATATCCAGTCGGATGGCGATCTCGGCGGTCGTCAGCCCCTCATAGAAATAGCCTTTGAAGACCGCGCGGGACTTCTCCGGCAGACGCTCCACTTCCCGGTAGACCCGTTCCATCAGGTCGGGTCCGTAGTCATCGTAGCTGTTGACGGTCTCGTCACCGTTGGAGATATTGACGAGGTCGACGACATTGCAGTCCACCAGCCTTTCACGCGACCGGGCACGGACCTGGTCCACCGACATATTCCGCGTCACCAGGTACAGGAAGCGACGCGCATGCCCCATGGTGCTCATATCCTTGCGGGCCAGAAAGAGCTTGCAGAAAGCGTCCGACACGACATCTTCCGCGGCCTCGCGACTGGCAACGACGCCAAATGAATACCCGATCAGCAGCGGACAATATTCACGATGCAAGACACGGAAGGCCTTCTCCTCTCCTGCCTGGAGACCCGACAGCAAACCAGCCGTCTTGTCCGGATCCGGTTTTCTCATATACTATCGATTTTATTGTGACGATGAATGCTCTAAGGACGATTTTTCGTTAAGCCAATGCCGGCAAGCCGAACCTTGTAGAAATAACCTTGTAGAAATAACCTTGTGCAGAATCATCCTGCACAAGGCATGCCGTTCGATTACAAATAGGAGGTTTAATGGTTCTGGCAACTGATTTTCGCAGGCTGCTAAGTTCAAACGATCATTGTTTAGTAGAAACAAACCAGTAGGCTCACATTCTTAAACGAACGAACCGGCATTGTACCTAAAAAAAAATCGACATATTTTTGAAAAAAGAGGACTTATCCCCACTCCCTCTAGTGGTGTTTGGGTGTTTTTGACCGCAGGCCAACGCCGGAAGCGACCAGATTGGTAGTATTAAACCACGGCCCCTCCACAGACGCTTTAAAAGAATTTACCTAAATATGCGAACTTCACCATTCAACCTTTTCTTATGATCACATCTCTCTTCTCGCCGGAAGCGCAGGCCGTTTTCGACGACACCGCAAAACTAGCCGGCATGCCAGGCGGCCCCTTCCCCTCCCCCGCGGACTGGCGCGATCAACTCATCTATTTCATCATCGTCGATCGTTTCAACAACCCGGTCCAGCCGCCCAGGCATCAGCCCTTTGACGATCCCAACTACTATGATTACCAGGGTGGCAATTTTGCCGGCATCCAACAGCGGCTCGCTTATATCAAAAACCTGGGCGCCGGCGCGATCTGGCTGAGCCCGGTCCTGAAGAACCTGGCCTGGTCCGGAGGCACCTATCATGGCTATGGCATCCATGACTTCATCCATGCCGATCCACGATTCGCGTCCGATGGCGCCGACCCGGATGACGAACTCCGGACGCTTGTGGACGCGGCGCACCAGGCCGGTCTCTATGTGATCTTCGATATCGTCCTGAATCATACCGGAGACGTATTCGCCTATGACGGCGCGCCCGACGGGGCGGCTCAGGCCGATCACGCGTTCTCTCCGAATGCCTTGCCTGTACAATGGCGGGACGCTCAAGGAGTGGCCGTGGCCGCCGATACGGATATTGCGCTGATCCCGGCCCCTTCCGCCGACGCCATCGTATGGCCGGCCGAGCTGCAGAACAATGGCTATTTCCGGCGCCAGGGCATGCCCGGCCCCGACGACGATACGACCGGAGACTTCGACTCGCTGAAACAGTTGTGCACCGACTTATCCCCTGTCCAGACGGCGTTGATCCGCGCCTATCAATATGTGATCGCCCGATACGATTGTGACGGATTCCGGATCGACACCCTCCGCTTTCTCAAGAATAACCTCGCCCAGGTCTTTGGCAATGCCTGCCGCGAATATGCGTTGAGCATCGGCAAGAAAAACTTCTTCACCTACGGCGAAGTGTGGACCAGCGATTCAGAACCGGCGATCGCCGAATTCATCGGACGCAATACGCAGTTCAGCGATGGCGTAGACGGCCTGGTGGGCGTCGACGCGGCACTCGACTATCCCCTGTTTTTCACCCTTGTCCCTACCCTGAAAGGCAGCGCCCCGCCGATGGCCGTCCAGGCAATGTACCAGGAACGCAAAACAATCGAGCAGTACATCCTGAGCTCGCACGGCGACGCCTCCCGTTTCTTTGTGACCTTTCTCGACAACCACGACCAGCACCCGCGTTTTCATTATGTCGATCCTGTCACGCCGCATTTATATGATGACCAGCTCACGATGGCGGTGGCCTGTCTGTATTGTCTGCCCGGGATTCCCTGTCTTTATTACGGTACCGAGCAGGGTCTGCGGGGTGGCGCCACGGACCCGGCCGTCCGCGAAGCCTTATGGGGGCTGGCGCCTGGATTCCCGCAAAATGGTTTATTCTTTACAGCCTTCCAGGCCATCGCCGCCGTTCGTCAAAGCCAGGCGGCCCTCCGGTACGGCCGGTTCTATTTCCGGCCGCTCTCCGGCGATCAACTCCATTTTGCCGTCTCGACCATCAACAGCGGGGTGCTGGCCTGGTCGAGAATCCTGAACGATGCGGAAGTGTTGGTGGCAGCCAATACCCACACCACGCTCACCGTGCCGGTTGACGTGCTCATCGACAGCAACCTCAGTCAGCCAGGCCAGGCGATGCAGGTGCTCTACAGCAACAAGCAAAATTTTACGACGCCATCGGCGGTGCGCACGCTGCAGCAGGCCTCGGTCTTACAAGCGGATGGAACCACCGGTACCGGCCCGGTGAATGTCACCGGCGTGAACCTGTTGCCGATGGAAGTGCAGGTGTTGCGGGTGAAGTATTGAAGGGATAAGATGAAAACGATTCACCGGTTTTTCTTAAACTCTGTTAATCCCAATATATTGCCGCCAGTATCTTTACACCACGCAGCTTTTATTTCATCCGGTGCGGTCCATATGCCGGGCTCATCTTGTTTGAACCAATCGTATTTCTCAAACTCTACCCATTTTCCCGTTAATTCTGCGATAGCTTTTTTAATATCCGTAACAATCCAGTTGAGTACTGAATATTGTATGGGCTTCAATTTCCTTTCTCATGAACATCCTGCATTGAATTCCATTGGCATCGAATACAATTGCATAGTGTTCAATCTGTATTGGAAGCGGATTATCTTCGTCAATAGTCTGCCCGAACAGCATCCCTTTCAAATATAAAATAGCTTTTGTGCGCGAATAGAATAGAAATTGATTCTCACGATTATTATTGGCCACCGAAGACTTTTCTCAATGTAGCTACGGATACATGCGGCCAGGTGAACGGCACCGGAGTTGCGGGTGGCGCAATGATTGGGAAATTTAAAAATACGGTTTGGACATACTGGAGCTGAAAGAAATTGGTATCGGGTGTAGGACCTTGAATTTCCTCGATCCAGAAAGTGGCGAACATGGTTGCAGCATCTGCGTTCGTTTGGAGGAAAGGAATATTCTCGATGCCGCCGCCGCCGCCCGGAAAGTTTTTGGGGATCGATTTTGCCGGATTTGCCGGATCTACGACGGGTATACTGGCTATCGTCGAAATTTCTATCACCGCCATTTTCTCAATAACCTGACCATTAAGCGCCGCCGTTAGTAATTTCACCGGATCGTTGATCACATCCTGCAGCAGTAAGCCCAAAATCGTCGCCGGTATTTGGCCGTTCGGCGGATTGCCGACAGGCGTCCTAAAATCGACCGCGGCGGGACTAAGGTCGCTGAGGTTAAAGGGTTTGAAAGCGCCAGGCGTTCCCGGAAGAGGCATTGGGGTGTTTTGGTGAAAAGGAGCCGTAGTAGCGGGAGCGGTTTTGTCCGGGTCAAAGCCAGCTGGAACCGGGTCCACCAGCAAGGCAATGCCTTGAGCCAGCAGGGAATTCCCATGCGGGATATTGCCCATCCGGGCTACACGCTGGTTTCCGCCTGCGTCCCCTGACGGGATATGGACCCAGATACCGGGCTCGATATGCAGTGCACCTTGTGTCACGAGGTCAACGACTTTCTGCAGATAAGTCAGTCCAAACAATTCGATATCGGGCACGGCGTCGCCCCGGTTTGGAATCGAGGAAGAAATAGCATTGAAGGTGAGCGTTTCAAAAGTCTGATTGAGCTCAAGAAACAGCGGCGACTTGCCGCTCGCTTCGGGCCGGGCAATCAGATTGAAGCCCTGTCCTTCCCATGTTCCCGATAATTCTGCCAGCAAACCTAAATCCTGGGTGACAGTTTCCCGCTTCCGGGCAGGCCGGAATGATGAAATTGCATTAGCCATAAAATGTCCTCCTTTTGGTTTGAGTGTTACATGAATATTTGATTAATGGTAATACTTGCTCGTATGACACATGGTCAATGCATCATCAGGGTCTTTCCATTGAAATAGCTTGCGAGTTCCGGATTAATAGTAGCAGAGAGTAAATCCGATGGTGGTGGAATAAAGATAGATTTTAACTTGAACGTCTGCAACGTGAAAAACACGGTATTTTACCCCGGAGGTAGGCCTACTGGGAACCCTGGCCGGTTATTTAATCGGCTCAAAATCAAACACGGACGACGACGAACACCCGGGACAGTCAGTACACACAGGGCAACCGGCACAGGCGGCCCAAGCAGCAAAAGCGGCACCGATCCCGAATAATAACGCGACGGCACCCGCTCAGAACCCCTGATAGCCTCTCAATAGCCGATCCAACAACACCTCGGCAATCTCCCGGTAGCCACTAATAGCTACAATAGCTGCCTTACCCCCCTTCAATATCCCTTCGCCAAATCAACCCGTAATAAATTAGACCATTTCGGTATTTCTTGTTATATTTGCGCCGGCGTAGATTCCTTTCTATCAGCTTTCGTGACAGCCTTCCCCCTCGCTTACAGCCAGTTGAAGGTATATTGATGAGTAGACAGGTTTATATCATCACTGCTACAGCCTTACGCCCCTGTACAGGTTTAACATAAAAATAATCACATTGTCATTCGAACAATTACAGCTCATTGAGCCCCTATTAAAGGCTCTCAGCAATGAAGGCTATACCAGCCCCACCCCCATCCAGGAACAAGCCATCCCGATCGTCCTCGCCCGGAAAGACCTCTTGGGCTGCGCCCAGACAGGCACCGGCAAGACGGCCGCCTTCGCCCTCCCGATCTTACAGCTCCTGTCGCAGGACAGTGAAGCCAATTTCGTACAGCGGAGCAACCGCCCGATCCGTGCGCTCATCCTGACGCCTACCCGCGAACTGGCCATCCAGATCGAGGAAAGCTTTATCAATTATGGCAAGTTCACCGGCCTGCAGCCCCTCGTCATCTTTGGCGGCGTCAGCCAGCACGCCCAGGTACAGGGTCTCCGTAAAGGCGTCGACATCCTCGTCGCCACCCCCGGACGCCTGCTCGACCTGATGCAACAGCGTTTACTCTCTATCGACCAGATCAAATTCTTCGTCCTCGACGAAGCCGACCGTATGCTCGATATGGGTTTCGTACACGACGTAAAGAAGATCATCGCCAAGCTGCCGCAAAAAAGACAGACCCTGTTCTTTTCCGCGACCATGCCGCCCGAGATCGTCAAGCTCTCGCAGAACCTGCTGACGAACCCTTCCAGCGTCAGCGTGACCCCGGTCTCTTCGACCGCCGATACGATCCGCCAGGAACTGTTCTTCGTAGACAAAAAGGACAAGCGTTCCCTGCTCCTCCACGTCCTCGAAGGCTATAAGATCCCGACGGCCCTGGTCTTCACCCGCACCAAACACGGCGCCGACAGGGTGGCCAAAGACCTCAGCCGCGCCGGCGTCAACGCCGAAGCGATCCATGGCAACAAATCGCAGAATGCCCGTCAGCGCGCCCTGGCGAATTTCAAGACGCGCCAGACCCGCGTCCTGGTAGCCACCGATATCGCCGCCCGCGGCATCGACATCGACGAACTGACCCATGTCATCAACTTTGAACTGCCCAACGTGCCCGAGACCTATGTACACCGCATCGGCCGTACCGGTCGTGCAGGCGCAGACGGCATCGCCCTCTCTTTCTGCGATCATGAAGAGAAGGAATTCCTCCATGATATCCAGAAACTGATCGCCCGGGAAATCCCCGTCGTCGAAGAACATCCTTACCCGCTCCAGGGCGGCCTGTCCCGTGTCCCGGAACCCCGCAGAGCCGCAGCCCCCGCGCAAAGGGGCCGCGAACAACGCGGACGTGGTGACGGACGTAGTGGCCGTGACGGACGCAGCGGAGGCGGTGGCGGCCGTGACAACAATGGCTTCAACGGCAACTCCTTCGTAAACCAGCGCGAACCGCGTGAGGTGAATGGCAACCGCCCCGAACCCGAACCGCGTGAAGTCAATGGCAACCTGATCGACAACGAAGTCGAAAATCAACGCGAAGTGAATGGCAACCAGCGGGTCGGCAATGGCAACCAGCAAAGAAGCCGTGATAACGGCGGTAACCGTAACCGCGGACGTGGCAACGGAAACGGCGGTAATAACAACGGTGGCAACAACGGCAACAATAACGGTGGCAATAACGGCGGCAACAATGGAGGCAACAACAACGGAGCCGACAGACGCAGCCGGAACCATAACAATGGCGGCGCAGGCCGTGGCAAAGACCTGATGCGCGATGGCTTCGAAAGCGAAGGCTACAAGCCCCCCGTTCGCCAGCCCCTGGATACGATCAGCCAGCAACCGGATGCCTCCCGCGAGACTTCGGTCCAGCCGGAAGCCGTCCGCAAGGAAGCCATCCGCAAGGAGAACAAGGATATCTCGCCCTGGGAAAAAACGGGGAAAGATCCCATGGACTTCGGAGAACTGGAAAAGTGGTAAGATTGCAGCGTAAACAGGCAGGCCCGAAAGGCGCCTGCGTAAACCTGCAAGGATATGAGCCTCTTACAGAGATCCACGATTCAACTGCTGCGCTTCCCGTTCTCGTTTTTCCTACTACCGGTCTACCTCTTCGCGATCGGACAGGTGGTTTACAAGGATCCCGGAAGGGCACTGCTGATCTTCGTGATCTTTCACGGGCTCATCTTCCCCGCCAGCAACGGCTATAACAGCTATATGGACCGCGACGAAGGCCCCATCGGCGGAATTCGCAACCCAATGGCTCCGACAAAGCAACTTTTTCACATCAGCATATTCATGGACGCCCTGGCTTTGTGCCTGGGCGTCTTTATTAGCGGGTGGTTTGTCGCAGGCCTCCTCGTCTATATCGGGGCCTCCCGCGCCTACAGCTGGCGCGGCATCCGTCTCAAACGATATCCCCTATTGGGGTGGATGGTCGTCAGCAGCTGCCAGGGCGCCCTGACCTTCTTCCTGGTCTACCACGGCAGCCACAAACCGCCAACCCTGGACGTCCCCGTTAGCGCCATGCTGGCCGCATCGCTGCTCATCGGCGGCTTCTACCCGCTGACACAGATCTACCAGCATGAAGCCGACCGCCGCGACGGCGTCCGGACCCTCAGCAGGGTCCTCGGCGTCCGCGGCACCTTCCTCTTCACCGCCGCCCTCTACACCCTCGCCTTTCTTACCCTGGCATACTATTTTATGGAAGATGCCTTTGCCCCAAAAGAATTTTTGGTTTTGGCAACCTGTATGCTCCCGATTCTCGTTTATTTCCTCAGTTGGGCCGTCGCCGCCTGGCGGGATCCCGGCAAAGCCGATTTCCGCCACACCATGCGTATGAACTGGCTGGCGTCGATTTGTACGAACGCGGGCTTTCTCGCGATCCTGCTGATGCAGTAAGGGTATGGAAGGAGGCGGGATAGGGGAGACACGGGAGCGATCATGGAGAGAATAGAGATATTAGCATTAACAGCGATAATAGCGATAACAGAGAATGGAACAATAGCTAATCAACGGAAAAACACAGGAGGACCCTTTGAGTAAGATCGTTTCGATAGGCACCGCCACGCCTCCCCACAGGCACGAGCAACCCGGGATCCTCCGCTTTATGGAGCGGATCTATGCCCTGCCGGAGACGGAAAAACGGAAACTCCGCTATCTCTACCACCAGGGCGGCATCCGCACCCGGCATTCCGTCATCAGCGACTATTCCCTGCCAGGCAACGAGTGGACCTTTTATCCCCATACCGAGAACCTGGAACCCTTCCCCGGCCTCGAACAACGGATGGCCTGGTTCAACCGCTACGCCGCCCCCCTCTCGGTAGACGCCATCCGGGACTGCATCGCCGGCAGGATAGAGCCCCGCGGGATCACCCACCTCATCACGGTCAGCTGCACCGGCATGAGCGCCCCCGGTCTCGACCTGCAGGTGGCCGAACTGCTGAACCTGCCCCGGAATGTCTTCCGGACCTCCGTCAATTTCATGGGTTGCTATGCCGCCGTCCACGGGCTGAAACTCGCCGACGCCATCGCGGGCAATACGCCCGGCGCCCGGGTCGTGGTCGTCTGCACGGAGCTCTGCACCCTGCATTTCCAGCGGGAGCCGACACCGGATAATATGATGTCGTCGCTGCTCTTCGCCGATGGCTCCGCCGCCGCCCTGGTCGTCTCCGACGATTATGAAGACCGGGAATATACGGATCAAAAGCACAGCGACGACGGGGACATCAGCCGGAGTAGCACCCATCCGGGCAACAAGCCCCGGAGCCGGCCCCTCCACCTCAGCAGCTTTTATTCGGAGATCATCAGCCGCGGCAAAAAAGACATGGCCTGGGAACTCTCCTCCACGGGCTTCCGCATGACGCTCAGCGGCTATATCCCCGACCTGGTCGAAGAAGACTTTGCCGGGCTGGTCGACAGCGCCTTAAGACACCACCGGGCAAGACATCCAAACGAGCGGGAGGCCTCCCCGCAACAAGTGCAGACCCCGCTGCAAGAACAGACCCCGCTGCTGCAGGCACAGACCCTCCCCGTCATCACCGACTGGTGTATACACCCCGGCGGCCGGAAGATCCTCGAGTCGATTTCCAAAGCCATGCGGCTCGAACCCGCGGCGCTCGCGCACAGCTACGAGGTCCTGGCGGAATACGGCAACATGTCCTCGGCCACCATCCTCTTCGTCCTCCAACGGATCCTCCGCGGCCTCGACGGGGACCGGCCCCATACCGTCTTTGGCGCCGCCTTCGGGCCCGGGTTGACGATGGAGACATTTATGGCTAAAACTTAACAACTACCCCTCCCGGCGAGGGTATTTTTACATTAAATTGTCGTATGGATCTCTCCCGAAGAAGCGACCGAACGGAGCTGCTGGACCGCGATGACATCCCTTTCGAAGACATCGAAAGGAACATGCGGGAGCTGGACATCATCAACACCCGGCTGGGCGGCCATGCGATCACCGTGACGGGTTTTAAGCGTTTGCTGTCGCGGTTTGACGAGCGGCAGAAACAGGAGCAGGAACAACTGGACCGGCAACAGACTCGCACGGGACCATCCGGACAGCAAGGCCGGCGACCCGACCCGGGGCCGCCGGAAATGGGCCAACAGAACCGCGCTCCGTTAGCGGAGATTGCCCGGAAAGCCCACCCTCCCTTGTTGGTGGCTGAGATCGGCTGCGGGGGAGGCGATAACCTGCTGGCGATCCGGCGCTGGTGCCGGCGGCAGGGACGGCAAGTACGCTTCGTGGGAGTGGATCACAACGCGCATTGCATCGCGGTGGCTGCCTCGAAATTCCCGCCCGCGGAAGCCCGCTGGATCACCGCCGACTACCGGACCTTATCCTTTGGCGACGACCGGCCCGATATCCTCTTCTCCTCGTTGTTCTGTCACCATTTCGGGAACGGCGACCTGGTGGAGATGCTGCGGTGGATGCGCGCGCAGTCGGGGACGGGCTTCTTTATAAACGATCTCGAACGAAATATCCTGGCCTATCGAAGCATCCGGCTGCTGGTATCGCTATTTTCGCGATCTTACCTGGTGAAATACGATGCGCCGGTGTCCGTGCTGAGAGGATTTCGCCGGAATGAATGGGTGCGGCTATTTCAGCAGGCGGGGATAACGGAATATACCCTGGAATGGAGGTGGGCGTTTCGCTGGCTGCTTGTCTCCGCCCGTTATTAAATCATCAAAACAAAAAGGTACTGCTCTCTGCCTATGGAAGAAACAGTGTACGATACCGTGATCGCGGGCGGTGGGCTCGCGGGGCTGGCTTTGTCGATCCAACTGGCGAAAGCGGGTTACCGGGTAGCGCTATTCGAAAAGGAGAGCTATCCCCTCCACCGCGTCTGCGGCGAATATATCAGCCTCGAGAGCTGGAACTTCCTCGAAGAGCTGGGGCTGCCCCTCAGCGACTGGAACCTGCCCATCATCCGCCGGCTGCTGGTGTCGTCCCCCAATGGCGACAGTCTCGAACAGGGGCTATCGCTCGGCGGCTTCGGCATCAGCCGTTATAAGATCGACCAGGCCCTCGCGACGATCGCCCGGGAAGCCGGTGTGGACCTGCACGAACAGACAAAAGTGACCAATATCAAATACCGCGTAGGCCTCTCGGAAGTCCGGACATCCGCCTTCTCCGCAAAGACACAACTGGTAGCCGGCGCCTTTGGCAAACGCAGCAACCTCGACATCCGCTGGCATCGTCCCTTTACCCGTCGTCATGGCAACCGTCTCAACAACTATATCGCCGTCAAATACCATATCCGGGGGGACTTCCCGTCGGACCAGATCGCCCTCCACAACTTCCGCGGCGGCTATTGCGGCCTCTCGAAGATCGAAGACGACCGCTATTGCCTCTGCTATCTCACCACTGCCGAAAACCTGCAGGCCAACGGCAATTCCATAGAAGCCATGGAGCAAAATGTCCTCCGCGCCAACCCGCATCTCGACCGTATCTTTGGCGCCTCGACCCGGCTGTTCCCCGAGCCGCTGGCGATCTCGCAGATCAGCTTCGAAAGGAAATCGCTGGTGGAAGACCATACCCTGATGGCCGGCGACGCCGCCGGCATGATCGCCCCCCTCTGCGGGAACGGCATGAGCATGGCCCTGCACGCCAGCAAGATCGCCTTCCGCTGTATGGACCGCTACCTGCAAGGCCATCTCGAACGCTATGAGATGGAACAGGAATATACCGACCAGTGGCAACGCCACTTCGGCTGGCGGATCTGGGCCGGCCGGCAGCTGCAGAGCTTATTCGGCAAAGAGAAACTGACCAACCGTACCATCCGGCGTCTTCGCAAACACCCGAAGATCGTCTCTTTTTTAATCCGCCAGACACATGGAACACCGTTTTAACGACGATCGATTTGACAGAGACAAAGACAGACACGACTTGGCGGCTGTTTCCGGATCGATACCTGCCCGGAGCCGGACGCTTGCCCGGAGGCCGATAAACGCCCGGAGCGGGGCAAACTCCCGGGTGCGTATACCTGCCCTGCTGAGGATACTGACCCTGGCGCTGATGATCTCGCCCGCCGCCGCCATCGCGCAAGACTATCATGCCGTCAACGGCTCTTCCGAAGCCGGCAGTCTGGGCGTGTCGAACAACCCGGCCTCGATCGTCAACACACCGTTCGCCTGGGATCTCACCCTGTTCTCCGCACAGGCCACCACCGCCACCAACACCATCACGATCTATAATTTCGCCTTTCTGGCGCCGACCCGTAATTCGCAATGGGCCTTCAGCAACGGCAGCCAGAGCCGCTTCGTGGCCGCCAATTTGAACATGCACCTCTTCAACGCACGGATCGCCCTCGACCGGCAGCAGGCCATCGCCTTCGGCGCCGACCTCCGCAGCTATCTCCACGCGAAGAGCAGCCCGTTCAACTACAACGATTCCCTCCACGACCTGAATAATTTCTTCAACGTCAACAACCCCAACAATGTCTACTCCGTGCATAGCGCCAGCAGCAGCTGGCTGCAACTCTTCGGCACCTACAGCCGTACCCTCTATGACGATGGCGCCCACCGCCTCAACGCGGGGGTGACGCTGAAATACGCCCGCGCCATCTCGGGGGCCTATGCACGTCTTACCAACGGAGCCATACAGTCCCATCCGCGCGACGCTGGCGACACCAGCTTCTACTACACCCTCAAGTCGGCGGACGCGCAATATGGCTACTCCTCCAACTACGACCGCTGGCACAACGGCCAGTCGACGACACAGAACCTGAAGGATTTTCTCGGCAACACCCAAAGCGGGCTGGGGATAGATATAGGTGTGGAATACCTGATCAAGGACGGCGAGCCGCTGACCTATTCCGGCCGCGACGCCTATTATGACTATGAATGGAAGATCGGCGTCTCACTGCTGGACCTGGGCCGTAAGAGCTACAAATATGGCTACCTCAGCCGTTCCGTCGGGTCACCCCGGGCCGGCGTCGCAGACAGCATCCTCGACGGCAAACTGGATGGCATCGGCAGCCTCGCCGCCTTCAACGACAGCCTCGCGGGAATTTTAAGCGCGAGTGCCCCGCAGACAGGCAACTTCCAGCTCTCGGATCCGACCCGGCTCGTGATAAACGTGGACCACTATCTGGGGGGAGACTTCTTCCTGAACGGCGAACTGTCGCTCAACCTCGGCCCATCCGACGCCGGCAACAAACTCGGCGTACAGGAGATCAGCCTGCTGACCGTCACCCCGCGCTGGGAAACCCACCGCTGGGGCGTCTACCTCCCCGTCCAATACAACGCGCTCGACCAGTTCCTCGTCGGCCTGGCATTGAAAGGCGGCCCCCTGCTGATCGGGATCCACAATGTCGCCAACCTGTTCGGGAAGAGCACCACCCAGAATGGCGGCGGCTATATCGCGCTGGTGATCCGCTCCCCGCATTCGATCTCCGCGAGCCGGGATAAACGGTTCAGGCAGTATGATTGTCCGAAGAACTAGGGGCTGATAAGGATGCCTCAGATTTCTGATTAGCGGTTAATTTGATTTGATGGAGCAGATTTAAAAGAATTACAGAACACTTTGCAAACGCCTTTGCGTATCATCTGGGCACATTCCTATTACCTTGCACTTTCTTATGAAAATAAATTTCTCTTTCCAGCTCCGCTTTTAATTCTTCGGGCGTCGGGAGAACCAATTTATACTTCGAGGCAAAAATTTGCTTGTTTTCATCCAAGACGCTATGCTTAACCAATGCTTGATCCTTTTCTGCGCAGAGTATGATACCAATCGTAGAATTATCCCCGTCGGTAGTGCGTCCAGGTTAATTCGCTACGCAGTGCGTGGCCAATCTCATTCTCAGGGGAAATTAGATAAAACTGGCGAAAATTTTTGACGTTTGCCACTAAGCACCTTTTGCCGATTTCTCTGGAAAGCCTTTCTGAAACCTGATTAATTAGAAAAGTGCCGTATTACGCCCGTTTTTCCCCTGATTGTATTCTAAAAACTGCTTTAGCATTGGGTTTCTTTGCCAAAATCCAAAACAATAATGCTCAATGGCAAGCTATAAAGGTTCGAATCCTGTCTTCCCGACCAAAGAGATACAAGCCTTCGCATCGCGGAGGCTTTGTCGTTTCCGGAGGGAGCGCGTCGAGCTTGCTCGAAAGCGCGGAATACAGGAAATGACAAAAGCCCGGAACGGGCTTTGTATCGCTTTGCGGCCTCCCCCGTTTAGGATCAGCGAGGACGCCGGCAGGCGCCCGCAGCTAATCCTGCCTTCCCGACTATAATTTAAAACCCTCGCCAGGCGAGGGTTTTATTATTTAATAAATTTCAGTTGGAATTTATGTTGCTGTACATTAGCCAACTAGAGTTTCGAATCCAGAGAGGTTTCAATACCTTAGATGCAGTAATAATTTCAAGCCGCAATGGGATCACGTTTCCCTTTTACGACCTTTCGCAACTCGTCTTGTAAGAACCCTTTTAGGCTTAAATCTTCGTCTAGTAGCGGCCAGTGAATTCCCATTCCACCACCTATAAGCTCATATTGAAGCAATTGAGATTTATCAGCCCCTCTAAGCAAGCTATAAGATGAAATATGTTGACTTAGCACTGCTTTAGTATTCAGGTATATGGTCATTAGATCCAACTCGGGATGAATATCCAGGGCTTGAATGCGTAGACCTTCCAAGAAAATTAAATTTTCGATGGCGTCGAATTGCTTATTTACTGAAGTACTCATTCCATTTCTTTTTAAATTGTTCGAGATTCGAATTTACAACGTCCAAGATATTTTTTTCTTCTGCATTACTAAACCCGATCAAAAAATCGACCTGCGTCACTGGTTCCAGCCAAACCTTTCCATTGGCGCTACCTTTAGTAATATGAACGTGAATGGGCTCATTATTCTCATTACTATAAAAGAAGAATCGAAGCCCATTTACCAATAATAATGTCGGCATTTCCTCAAATTTAACGCTAAAACCTAATACTTCAAATCTGTTACGCAATCCATCAGCGTCCAAATCTATTGATTTTCAAAATATTAAATCAAAATATGCGATTAAATTTCATCATATCTGGCCAGAAATGGTTCGAAAAATGTACAGCCAGGTCGACTATTTTTTACCCTGTTTTGCGAAACCCGCTCTTGTAGCGGGTTTTTTCGGTTCGAAAAAAGAATTTCTGTTAAAGTAATCTTTTTATCTTATTGTAAATCAATAGTAATTGGTTCGAATCCCTTCAAGTGTCCGCGAGGTCTTTGGTCATCGATTTTTTCCAAGTTATCCATTAGGCAGTCTACCATATAAATCATTTTGCCGGATATAAATCTATCGGTATGTATATCACCTTCCCTTGATCACCACAATAAAAGAACGTTTCATCCTTCTTGGTAAAGACTATGTCTTTGTGGTGAGTCACTTCCAAAGTCTGGCTATCACGCCATTTTGCTGAAATATGTTTACCCTGTCCTTCAAAATACAATATCGAACCACCACCCTGACCCCAAGACAATAAGGAACCTGTTTGAACATATGCTCCGTTAGTAAAATGCTCGCTTACAGTAAAAACCTTCTGCCCGTCAGGTGCGGTTATGTTTATAAGATCCTTATACGTAAATTCATGTTTAGGTCTTACTCTACGTTTTGGTTTTTCTTTTTCAATTGAAAGTTGAAGGAGAAATTTATCAAGAGCTGCTTTCCGCAGTTGCAAAGTCTTATTGTCTGCTCCAAGACCTTTCCAAACTTCAAGATCATTGCCACTATCAATAATTTCTTTTACTTGTTGAAAAACTTTGAGGTCAAGAGCCTTTGTCTCCCATTGAGCTAGTGCAAGTCCGAAAAGGCAATTATTTCTATCATCATAGTCATTAAACATTTCTGTAAAATCTTCTTGAATTTGTTTTGAAATGTTATTGGGATCTCCTCCCTGATTGTACAAATCGAAGAAGTTATGGTAGATATCTAAGAACGTATCATTGCCGTTAATTTTTGTAGTCCATGTACCCATGTCAATTTGTTAATTTGTATTTGCTTTTAAAATACAATATATCACACACAATTATATCCCCTCTCCTAAGTCCTCTAACATTTCATTAACTTTCCTGGCACTGAAACCGGAAGGTCAAGTAAACCTTCAACCAACCCCATAGATATTTTTTTTCGGGCCTTTGTAGCGTAGGACCAACACATGAGATTCTTCAACCTTGGGAGGAGGAGCCTATATATTTTTCCCTCTGGCAATGATGTCTTCGAAGCATTGAATAAA
>JARLGZ010000144.1 GCA_031292515.1 Puia sp.
CGGTAAGTGTCAAGGCAGTTGTCACCCCTGGTTAATTTAAGCGGCCTGTTTTGTCCGTTCCGGATTCAGCGTCACGGCACCTTTCGGCTGCCAGTTTCTCGTTTCGCCTGACCAGCGCTCCGGGTGCGCTTTCTGTGCCATCCGGTACAGCTCATCACGCTGCTTCAGCAACGCATTATCTTCCCCCCGGTGGCGTTGTGCCGGCGTCACATACCGTATCCCACTGTGACGGTGCTCTTCGTTGTACCAGCGGGTAAATTTATCCACCCACTGACGTGCCTCACTCAGCGTTCTGAACCCCGATGACGGCCACCGGGGTACATATTTCAGGGTTCTGAACAGTGACTCAGCATAGGCATTGTCGTTACTCACCCGTGGCCGACTGTGTGACGCGGTGATATTCAGTTCATACAGTTTCATCTGCAGCGTCTGTGATTTCATTGCGGCTCCGTTATCCGCATGCAGAACCAGGGGCTGACGCCAGCAACCCTCACGCATCACACTGCGTTGCATTAACGCGGCTGCCTGTTCACCACTTTCCGTTTCATGCACTTCGTAACCCGTTATTTTACGGCTGTACAGGTCGATTATCATATACAGATAAAACCAGCGACCGCGCACCACCGAGGGCAACCAGGTAATGTCCCAACTCCACACCTGACAAGGCGCACTGGCGGTGAACGTTGTCGGGGCAGGCACCCGCTGTGGCCGTAACTGACGTCCCCGCCGATGGACTTCACCATAACGGCGAAGCACACGATAAAAGGTTGATTCGCTCGCCAGATAAATGCCTTTATCGGCCAGTCCC
Source organism: Puia sp. (assembly GCA_031292515.1). Taxonomy (GTDB): domain Bacteria; phylum Bacteroidota; class Bacteroidia; order Chitinophagales; family Chitinophagaceae; genus Puia. Next base: position 809 of record JARLGZ010000144.1, read on the forward strand.
GGCACGATTTGTGATGGCGGCAGGCTCGCGTATTCCGGCTGGTGACAGACATCCCTTATCTGCTGCTCTTCTTCCACACTCAGGCGGTTGGCAGGCTTCGGGTGTATTGCTGTTGCCCTGCGGTCTTCCGGGGATTTTCGCCAGCGTTGCCAGGTTCGTACACTGAGCTCAACCTCACGGCAGGCCACCGCCCGCCGTGCACCGGCAGCGACAGCCTCATTTATCCACGTGATAAACTGCTGCCGCTCCTCAACAGGGGTCAGTCGTCCCCGTCCGTTTCCCCGTAGTAATCCCTGAGCTTTTTTCGCAGCACCAGTATGGCCGCTGCCTCCGCCAGGGCTTTATCCTTACGGACCAGCTCTTTTTTCAGTGCCTTATTCTCTTTCTGACTTTGCTTCAGGGCAGCTTTGTCCGCGGGATTTTCAGTCTGTATAAAGCCCTGTTTCCACTGAATAAGCTGCTCAGGATAAAGCCCTTTTTTACGGCAATATTCCGCCACTTCCGCCTCGCTGAGTGTGGCGGTTTCGACAATGGCGGCAAAACGGGCTTCTGCTGACCACTGTTCGCTGCTTTTACTGTTACCCGGCACTGGTTTCCCCTCTGTTTTAGCCTGATTACGCCAATTGTAGAGAGTAGCTTCGGATATTCCTTCCATCTGTGCAACAGCGGCCACGGTCATGTTGTAAGGGGGAAGTAATTTCGCCAGTGTTGCAGCCTTACGCTCCGGTGAAATACGTGTCATTTTTCACTCCATCGCCCTCAGGTGTTTTTTCAGAGGGGGGTCGAGTAGCCCAAGGGAACCACCCCCTCAGGCTCTCACAGAACCGTACGTGAATCTCCCGATTCATACGGCTCTTCTTATCCAACTACCTTTGTATAGATAAATACCCAGTGCGCAAACAATTTAGGACATTGCCCTCTTATCTGTTTGAGCCAGTTCCATGAACGTCGTTTGTGTCCACGGAGCCGTTTGTATTTGTTACGGGCCCATCGTCCCAGATGCAGATCTATTCTGACCAAGGCTCGGGACAATATTTCTGGGTAAAATTTTCCGTAATACGTTATCCACCCTCGCACCCTCGAATTGATCCGTTTCGCCAATTGGCGTAGATCCATCCCGGTTGCCCTGGCGATTTTCATACCGCGTAATACTTCCCCCATCCGTTTGAGCGCTTTCCTACCCACACCTGGATTAAATCCGCTAAACAACTTCCCCTGCCGATCCTGTACGGTCCGGGCATGGAAGCTGAATCCCAGAAAATCAAATCGGGTATGCTCGGCATGACCGGTACGACGTCCATCTTTGCAATATACCAGCCGCGTCTTTTCTGGATGAAGTTGCAACCGACAGGCGGTCAATCTCACCTGCAAGGCTTCGAGCAACGCTTTCCCTTCAGATTCGGTGCGGCAATGGCAGACAATATCATCGGCATAACGCTCGAACGGCACCTGTGGAAAATATTTATTCATCCAGCTATCAAACGCATAATGCAAGTAGAGGTTGGCTAATATCGGCGAAATGACTCCGCCTTGTGGCGTTCCACGATCTCGTGGCTGACATTGTCCGTCAGCCACTATCACCGGGCACGCCAGCCATCGTCTGATATACAGTCGTATCCAGCTTTCGGGGATATGTTTTTCAACGGCACGCATCATCAAATCATGGTCGAGAGTATCAAAGAACGCTTTCATATCCATATCCAGCACCCAGTCGTATCGCCAACAATGCCGTCGCGCCTGCTCCACTGCGTGGTGGGCACTTCGCTGTGGACGATACCCAAATGAGCTGGGATGAAAAAGCTGTTCCAGCCTTGCTTCCACTATCAACTTGACCGTCATTTGCGCCACCCGATCGCCCACGGTAGGGATCCCCAGTGGCCTGAACTCGCCGGCTCCTTTTGGGATCAATACCTGACGAACCGGGGATGGCATATAACTCCCCGAACTCATCCGGTTCCATAACTTATACAAATTGGGTCCCAGCCGTTCCCCGAAGGCGGTGATACTTTCCTTGTCAACGCCCGGCGCACCTTTGTTGGCGGCCACGCATTTCCACGCTTCCCACAGGATCCGTTTGGGTATATCAAAGGGTTTTGTTGACAAGCAAGGTTCATCCTGATGCACAGTTGTCCACACTTTTCAACGGGATAAGGTCATGCCTTTGCTCCAGTACCATTACAGTACCTTCTTCACTACTACGCATGACTCCGTCTCTGTATTCCGCATCGGTACTCAGATCCTCCACAGGTTTGCTGCTTGAATCGCTCCCTTAACATCGGAATGACAGATTCTCCTGTTCCATACTTGTGCCTGAAAGATCGTCACGCCACCTCCGTGCCGGATACCGTCAGACCCGCACTTCAGGTATCGGTCTGACTTATCCCAGAGCGTTGACAAGACCCTGGTTCTGATATCGGTTGCAATTATCGACATGTCTTCAGTGGTTCACTTGCGTTCGTCTCAATCATTCTTACCTAACAGAGTCATGCTCCGCCTTTTCCCATGGCGCTCACCACACACGCTCTTTACGTATGCAGCCCAGGGTGGTTTGGGATCACCGCCTGATCGGCGAACCCGAGGGGCCTGCCCTCATCACAAATACAGCATGGTAGAACTTCATCCAGAAGATCTACTTTCAGGACACACTGACAACAATGCTGACACTGAGGGGAGGTCGGCATGTTAAGGATGTGTGCCGCGAAAACGGCGTGTCGGAAGCCAGCTATTACAACTGGAAATCTAAATTCGGCGGTATGGAGTCCTCTGATATCAAACGAATGAAAGAGCTGGAAGAGGAAAACCGCCGATTAAAGCAGATGTATGCCTCCTTGAGCTTAGATCATGAAATTCTTAAGGATATTGTTTCAAAAAAACTTTAGCGGTGCCCGAAAAGCGTGAGTGGGTGCGTTACGTCATGACGGAACATCAGACCAGCGAACGACGCGGGTGCCGGATTATCGGTATAAGTCGAAGCCTGTTGCATTATTCCCCGAACACGGCACGGGATCTGCCCGTGGTCGAGGCACTGCAAAAATTGGCGCATCAGTATCCGGCTTATGGTTTTGGCCTCATGTTCAAGAAGTTACGCCAAGCAGGATTACTGTGGAATGCAAAACGGGTTTACCGGATCTACCGATTATTAAAACTAAACCTTCGGCGTAAAGGAAAAAAACGCTTACCTAACAGGCATCCACAGCCGTTGGTTATTCCGCATAAAATGAACCACTGTTGGTCAGTTGATTTTATGAGTGATGCCTTGGTCGACGGGCGGCGATTCAGGTTATTTAACGTCGTCGATGATTTTAATCGGGAAGCGCTGGCAATCGAGATTGATTTGAATATACCTGCTCATCGCGTTGTACGCATCCTGGAGCGGTTAAGTGCTGAAAGAGGCTATCCGGCATTTATACGCAGCGATAACGGGCCAGAACTTACAGCCGCTGCTTTAGCCGAATGGGCAGAGCTGCACGGCGTGATACTCGATTTTATTCAGCCAGGCAGGCCAATGCAGAACGGATTTATTGAGCGATTTAACAAAACGCTACGAACAGAAATACTCGATATGTATCTGTTCAGAACACTGTCAGAAGTCCGTGTGCTAACAGAAGACTGGCGCGCAGAACCCTCAGTGTCAGCATTGTTGTCACCCCCTCTGAAAAAACACCTGAGGGCGATGGAGTGAAAAATGACACGTATTTCACCGGAGCGTAAGGCTGCAACACTGGCGAAATTACTTCCCCCTTACAACATGACCGTGGCCGC
>JARLGZ010000145.1 GCA_031292515.1 Puia sp.
CGTCCAGACCCCAATCCTGACGGTCGTCTCAGCTACGAAGTGAAGTGGATGAAATGCAGGTTCTTGGCAATTTTTCTGATTTTTTTTATGACCCTGTTCTGCTTTGGTCGCTTTGGGCCGAGCGCTATATCGAATATCCAGACCGCCGTGCTGGGTCGGCAAATAACGTGTGCAATGTCGGGTTTTAAGCCGGTTCGCCAGAGAGTTTTTTGTGCGGACCCCGGGCCGGAAATACCTGGTCGCCATGTAGCGCGCTCAAACCGTCCGCCACCCGCCGAGCACTGCGGCGCGCCTCTGCCATGGAAACCCATAACAATGAGGTCCGCCTTTGATTTAGGTCCGGGGTACGACCCCGGTGATGTCCCGGCCCATCAAGGAAAGAGCAGTCCAGGTGAGCCGTTTTTCTGTCTTACTAAGAGGTACAGAAATGAGCGAACATCGGAGCGTCGTACAATGTTTCTCGAAGGAGAGGATATTTCGCCCTTACAGGGCTCCGCGCGCACGGGTGGTTCTAGTCCCGGAGCCTTGCTCCGGGCTAGGGTCTTTGCCCTTTCAGGGCAGGCGTCCACGCGGAGGGAATGGCAACTGAGAGGAAAAATCGCCTCCATGGAGATTTTGATCTCACCGCGATGTCAGGGCATTTTCATGCCCCATCCATGTTCGGCAATTAATGATGTTCTTAGTAACATGCGGTTTTCGACCATAAAAAGGCCCCTTTAATCTGCGCGTGCTCATTTTTGAGAGGAGCGGGATTTGGCCAAAGCGCGCAACCGCAAAAGACTTCTTATATTTCCTCGATCCAACGGGCCAAACGATTTTTTATGCGGATCAGCCGCGTTGGATCAACCTCTCCGATGGAGCCGAGCAAAACGTCGCCACTTACAACAGCCAATCGCATCGCACGGATCAGACTTGTGGTTTTTAGTCCGGATAGAGGAAAATCGGTATCGACCTCACTGATGATTTCATCCATACCCCGGCAATTCTTGATGCAGTTGGGAGGAAATCATACAAAGCAACCAATCATCAAAATTGTTGGGTACTTTTGCCAAGAGCAGAGCAGGCCGAGTTTTCCCCTCCGCCAAGCTGGTATGAGGAAACCTGAGGAGCACAATCTGCCCTGGATGCTTCATTGAAATCGTTCCTTTAAATCCTTGTCAGCATATAATTCGGGCTCGTTTTCCATGCCTCGCAAGGCAGATTGCAGAGAAAATCCCATCCAGCGTCGGTTTGCTTCCTTTCCAGCCTTCTCTGAAGTCTTAGCAAGAAGGAACTCCACGAAATCCAGAACCTCAGCCTGCAATGGTTCCGGAAGCCGCTGGACACGCTCAACAATTTCTTTAGCTAGAATCACTTCCGTACCTCCTGCAAGGAAAAATGCACAGTTACCATTAGGTAATATACCATCCTTCATTCAACCTCGCCATGATTCCCTGGATATTCGATATAGCGCTCGGCCCAAAGCGACCAAAGCAGAACAGGGTCATAAAAAAAATCAGAAAAATTGCCAAGAACCTGCATTTCATCCACTTCACTTCGTAGCTGAGACGACCGTCAGGATTGGGGTCTGGACG
>JARLGZ010000146.1 GCA_031292515.1 Puia sp.
AGTAGACGCACGTCAAAACCGGGGTCTTCAATGTGCCCCGGGATAAGTCTGTCGGATACCTGGTAACTGGACAGGCGGCGGCCGGTGTAGAGGAGGCGTGAATCCGATCCGGGCTCTCGTGTGAAACTGCGGGAACCAGTCGCTCCGATGTAAAGGGAGAAGCCCAAACGGCAGAAACCGTGAGGCGAGAGTACCGATGCGGAGCACTGGGGCGGACCAACCCGTACGAGCGATGAAGCCCCTGTAATGGGGGTGGAGCAAAGGGGTTGGGTCAAGCTGTTGCATTTGGAGTTCAACTGTTAAGCAGGAGGAAACTGTTGAGTGCAACAAAACCGTTTACCATCCCAAAGCCATTGGTAATGGAGGCCTTTAAGGCCGTCAAGGCCAATGCCGGAGCTGCCGGGGTGGACAAACAGTCGATTGAGGCCTTTGAGAGCGATCTGAAGGACAATCTCTATAAGGTCTGGAACCGGATGTCGTCGGGAAGCTACTTTCCTCCTCCGGTCAAGGCAGTGGAAATACCCAAAAAGAACGGAGGCATAAGGATTTTGGGAGTGCCGACCGTTTCTGACCGTGTAGCCCAGATGGTGGCCAAATTGGTCTTTGAGCCGTGTGTGGAACCGGCCTTTCTGCCGGACTCGTATGGTTACAGGCCTGGAAAATCGGCCCTGGATGCCATAGCGGTAACACGCAAACGATGCTGGCAATATGACTGGATCTTGGAATTCGACATAAAAGGCATGTTCGACAACATCGATCACGAATTGCTGTTGCGCGCGGTCAGAAAGCACACGGAGTGCAAGTGGGTGATCCTCTACATCGAACGTTGGCTGAAAGCACCTTTGCAACTGGCGGACGGAACCCTGGTGGAACGTACCAAGGGAACTCCCCAGGGCGGAGTGGTCAGTCCCGTTCTATGTAATCTTTTCATGCACTATGTGTTCGATTTGTGGATGAAACGCACATTTGCACATGCCCCATGGTGTCGGTATGCCGACGATGGATTGGTCCACTGCAAGACGGAGCGGGAAGCGCAGAACGTCAAGGCGGCGCTGGCGAACAGGCTGGCGGAATGTGGCCTTGAGATGCATCCGGACAAGACTCGGATTGTCTACTGTAAAGACTCGAATCGCGGAGGTAAGTATTCGAATACGAAGTTCGATTTTCTTGGGTACACCTTCAGGCCGCGAAGCGTAAGGAATCCCGGACAGGATAAATTGTTTGTGGGTTTTACGCCGGCGGTAAGTTCGAAGGCTCTCACGGCCATGCGGCAAACCACGCGCCAATGGAACATTCGCAACCGAGCGGACCTTGGGTTGACGCAAATCGCCCGGATGTTCAATCCCGTGCTTCGGGGTTGGCTGAATTACTATGGGCGCTTTCATGCGTCGGCCATGGACCCGGTCTTGAGGCATTTCGACCTTACGTTGATTGCCTGGGCAATGAGGAAGTACAAGAAGCTCAAGGGTCAAAAGACCCGAGCTGCGAACTTCCTGGCAGCCGTTGCGAAAAGGCAGCCGCATCTGTTTGTTCACTGGAAGAGGACGATGGAATTGTTTGCTTGATGGGAGCGGTGTGAGTCGAGAGGCTCCCGCACCGTTCTGCGAGAGGCTGGGGGTGAGATTCCCCCGGCCTACTCACCCCCCCCCCGGGATTCGGCTGCCTGCCGTCCGAACCGACGCTTGCGGTTTCCTGGCCGCAGATGCTTATATTAGAAATATTAGGCAGATACGGGTTGTCAGGATCTGCCGCGACTAGTCGGGCAGCCAGGCGGTTCAGTTCCATGTCTGAATCACAAAACCGAGAATTTAATATCTGAATAAATGAAACTATTCTCATTATGTCGTGGTTCCTGAAAGTGCATGCCCGCCCGGCAAGTCAATGACTACTGCAAGGAGGTTTGCAATGAACGGTGAACGTGGAACAGTTCAAACTTCGAAGTTGGCAGTGGGTAGCGGCAACACGGTTGCGGAGGCGATCGTCGGCCTGGGCGCATTGGCTCTTGCTATTATTGGACTGGCCAACATTTACCCCTGGTTGTTGGCGTCGATAGCGACCATCGCCCTGGGCGCTGCTTTTGTCTTCGAAGCCGGTGACGTTGGGCGGCGGTTTTCATCGCTGGTCACAGAGGAGCAAACCGTAAGGTCTGGCTCCTGGAGCGCCTGGGGCGGCATGACGGTAGGGTTCCTGGGGGGATGTGCGGGAATTGCGCTGGGAGTGCTTTCTATTCTGGGCATTGTCCCCCACACCCTGGTGCCTGCGGCCGTCATTGTCTATGGCGCGGCTCTGGTGATGGATAGCGGAACCAAGTCCAGCCTTAGCGAAATGGAAAACGAACACTTCGGTGTTCGGGGTGTGCCGCAGGAAATCGCCCGCGAGTCGGCTTCGACATTATCCGGCATCCAGATGCTGGCAGGTCTGGGCGCCATAACCCTGGGAATCTTGGCCATAATAAAAATAGTCCCCGAGACGTTGACCCTGGTGGGGCTCCTGGCTGTCGGCGCGGCCGTGCTCATGGCAGGCTCCCTGGTGAGCAGATATGTATCCTTTCGCCGTAGCTACTGAGCTGCGAAGCGGGGTAGGGCGCATGGGGTCAAGATGCGTCCCTGCCTGAAAAAGATGAGCGGGAAAGGGGAAGTTTCCCCTTTCCCGCTTCCAGCCTCACTTTTCGTCCAATCTTTGGTTTAGCGCAAATGCACTTGCACCAGGGTGCTTCGTGCAGAGTTGTGGTCGACCGCCAGGACGTTGATATTGCGTCCTCTAGACGATCTGAGAATGGTAAGAAGCCCCGCCGCGCCGTCCACCGCGTTCTTGTCGATTTGCAATATTATGTCGTCCTTTTGAAAACCGGCTTTGCCGAAGGGGCTGCCGCCGGAGACATCCACCACCGCCACTCCCACCTCGGAGTTGAGCCCGTAGCTGTTCGTCTCCTCTGAGGTCATAGGTCTGACCGTAAGGCCGAATTCCTGTTTGAGGGTATCCTGTATGGCCGCCTGCTGCGTTTCGAGATTGCCGATTTTGATAGAAATATCCCGTTTGGCGCCGTCGCGTACGATTGTGAGCTTCACCTGGGTTCCCGGGGCGGTGAGTGAGACGTCGTTTCGTAAAATCGAAGGATTATCAACCGGGTTTCCCTGGAATTCCGTGATAACATCTCCGCGTTTTAGCCCTGCGTGATCGGCCGGACCATCCTTGAAGACGTCTGAAACAAGAGATCCCTTGTAGCTTTTCAAATTAAACGATTTGGCAAGCTCGGGAGTAATCTTCTGGAGGGTCAGCCCGAGCCAGCCCCGGATGACCTTGCCATGTTTTATCAGTTGCCGGGAAACGTGGGCGGCTATATTGCTCGGAATGGCGAACCCCAGCCCCTCGAACCCGCCGGATTTGGAGATAATCGCGGAGTTTATGCCTATCACCTCCCCGTTCAGGTTCATGAGGGGGCCGCCGCTGTTGCCGGGGTTTATGGCCGCATCGGTCTGGAGGAAATCCTGATAGCTGCTGGGCTCGGAGAGGCCGGTGCGGTGCTTGGCGCTGATGATCCCCTGGGTCACGGATTCACTCAGTCCCCGCGGTTGGCCGATTGCCACTACCCATTGCCCCACTTTTACCTGGTCGGAGTTGCCGAGCGGCAGATAGGGAAACGAACCGTCTCCAATGATCTGGATGACCGCCAGGTCCGTCTTCGAGTCGGTCCCCACCACTTTTACCGATTTTCCCGAAAACTCCCGTCCATCGGCCAGCACCACCCGGATTTTGGTCGCTCCTCCCACCACGTGGTAGTTGGTGAGAATATGGCCGGAAGCGTCGAGAATGACGCCGCTGCCCAGCCCTAATACCTCACGCTTGAGCTTTTGGGGCATATTGGGAATTCCAAAGAAATATTTGAAGAATGGCTCGTTCTCAAAGGGAATTAAGGGGTTGTTAATCTCCTGACGTTCGGTGACTTCGACGTGAACGACCGCGGGAATAGCTTGCTTGGCCACAGTTTCGACGGCGGTGACAAGGTTTGGTTCCGCGGTTTGGGCGCGAGGTTTGATAGTTCCGTAGGCCAGGACAAATACTGCGACCAATGAAATCATCAAAAGCAGGTAGGCCAGGTTCTTTAAACGCTTTTCGGGCATTTTTACGTTCCTCCGTTTTGTATATTAAATCCACCCCCTATTCTACGGACCGATCAATACTATGGCAACTATAAGTATTCATATCGCAAATGCATCTCGTCGGGGAAAACGTCCAGGAACAACATTGTCAAATTTTCGGGCGGAAGGGGGGCAAACCTTGCAATCACCGGTCTGCCGGAGTCTTTACTTTTCAGTGTTCGGCATTACATGAAAAAACGCAAGGCCTTGGAATCGGAAAAAGGAGGAGGACGAGCGGCGCCCATTCCGTTCAAAGAAAACCGCCATGGCCGTAACGATGTTTTCCACTCTCATATTTGCCGGTTCCATGATTGCCGGTCTTCTGGGGGCGCTTACCGGCCTGGGGGGAGGGGTGGTTATCGTGCCTCTTCTCACCCTGGGGTTCGGCGTGAACATACGCTATGCCATCGGGGCTTCGCTGGTCTCCGTCATAGCGACCTCATCGGGGGCGGCTGCGGCCTATGTGCGGGAAGGTTTCTCCAACATCCGCCTCGGAATGTTTCTGGAAATGGCCACCACTCTGGGGGCCTTTCTTGGCGCGGGTGTCGCCGCCCTTATATCGACCCGGGCAATAGCAATAATATTTGGACTGGTGCTGTTGTATTCCGCCTATCTTTCGTTCAGGCACCCCGCCTTCGTTTCTTCGGCCGAAGAGGTCCCGGATTCTTTCGCCGATTCGCTGCGCCTCGACAGTTCCTATCCGAGTCTGAAGGGGCCGGTTTCTTATCACGTGCATCACATTCCGGGTGGATTCAGCCTTTGCTTCCTGGCCGGCGGCCTTTCCGGACTGCTGGGAATCGGCGGGGGCGCGGTGAAGGTGATGGCCATGGACCAGTACATGCACATTCCGTTCAAGGCTTCGGCCACCACCAGCAACTTCATGATCGGGGTCACCGCCGCCGCCAGCGCCGGGGTCTACCTGAGCCGGGGCTACATCGACCCGGGATTGACCATGCCGGTGATGCTGGGCGTTGTGGCCGGAGCCTTTCTGGGATCTAAAGTCCTCACCTTTTCCCGGACCGCGCTGCTTAGAATTCTTTTTGCCCTGACCATCACGGTCCTGGGTTTCGAAATGATCTACAACGGTATACTGGGAAACATCTAGGCGAAGGCAAGGACCCCCCGTTTTGGCCTTTTGCCTTGTTCTGATCGTCAATTCCGTCATGAGGGTTGCGTTTACCGCTATTTCCTTTATTATCCGGAAAGGAAAATTGGTGTGGGCGTCACTCTTATGGTCCTGTCGGTGCTGCTGTTCATCATCCGGGCGCCGGCCGGTGAAAAAAGAGCGGGCATATTGGTCGTTACCCCGAAAAGGAAGTCAAAATGTTCAATATCAACAAGCGGGAGGCTATAAAGAATCTCGAGGCTGTCGTCATTGCGATAGTGCTCGCTCTTTTCATCCGCACTTTTCTTGTCCAGTCCTTCTTTATCCCGTCCGGGTCGATGATGCCGACCCTGTTGCCCGGCGATTACATTCTGGTCAATAAATTCATCTATGGAGTGCGGGTCCCCTACGAGGGGTCGAGGCTTTTTTTTCATAAGGTCCCGAAACGGGGGGATGTGATTGTCTTCATTTATCCCAAAGACACCTCCGAGGACTTTATCAAGAGGGTAATCGGACTGCCCGGTGAGATAGTTCAAGTCATCAACGGGAAAATCTATATTAATAACAAGCTACTGCCGGATCCATGGGGCTACTTCAACAAAGGCGAGCCTGCGGGGTTTATCGAGGCGGTGGAAAACTTCGGTCCTATTGTGGTTCCCAAAGACTCCCTGTTCATGATGGGCGATAACCGCAATAACAGCGAGGACAGTCGGTTCTGGGGGACCCTGCCGATAAAAAATGTCTTGGGCAAGGCTTTCACCATCTATTTTTCATGGGATAGCGACGCCAACAGCCTGGCGCACAAGGTGAGGTGGTCGAGGATCGGCAAGTGGATCCATTAGGCTTTATCCACTAAGGACACGAAGAGACACGAAAAGAAGAGAGAGCGGGTCTTCTTCTTTGTAATTCTTCGTGCCCTTGGTGGATCACTTCGTGTCCTTAGTGGATGGCAGTTCAGCCGAACTTGTGCCGCACGCCGTAGCCGCCGCGGGGGAAGCGCCAGTCGATATTGAAATGCGGGCAGCCGATGCGGCAGGACCCGCATTCCAGGCACCCTTCGTAGTTGACGCTTATGCGCTCACTTTCCCTCTTGTAGACATTGGCCGGGCAGATATAGAGGCAGGGCTGCTCC
>JARLGZ010000147.1 GCA_031292515.1 Puia sp.
GAGCGTCCCGACGCGACCATTTTTAAAACTTCTTCCTTGAAGGAGGCATCATACTTTCTCCGCGTCTTTTTCGTGCTTTTTCCAGTCATTGTCTTGTGAAGTTAAGCAAATTGACTGTCCGGATTTATTGGTGCATCTCAGATGGCGGCATAGCCATTGCAGTAAAGGCCGATGTATCGAACGAAGCCGATGTGATCAGGTTGTTTAAAGAAACTGAGAATGCTTTCGGCACGCTGGACATTTTAGTAAATAACGCCGTATCTCAGGGATATGGACCTATTGAACAAATTTCGGTAGAAGATTTCCACCAAAGTTTCAACGTCAATGTGTTAGGGCCGGTATTGACTATTCAGGCAGCTCTGAAACTTTTCGGCGATAAGGGTGGAAACATAATCAATATCAGTTCGGGTGCAAGTAAATATCCTCTTCAAAATGCCTCATTGTATTCCTCAACTAAAGCAGCACTTGATGCCTTCACAATTGCTTTATCTAAAGAGTTAGGTATTAAAAACGTTCGTATCAATTCTGTTTTGCCGGGCGCTACGGAAACGGAAGGTGCAGCCAGCGCTGGCGTCACTGCAGGCAGTGAGTATGAAAAGATGTTTGTCGAAAAAACACCGCTTGGACGCAGGGGTCAGCCTGGAGACATTGCGAAAGCTGTGGTATTTCTGGCTTCTGATGATGCAGCATGGATCACCGGCGAGCAAATTAGCGTATCGGGTGGTATGTATGGTTTTTAAAATCATAAGTTCCATAGAACGTAAACAATATGGCGGGATTATTAGCTGGCAGTGCTCCCCATGCAATTTAATGAATTTTAATTATGTATTAAGCTATGAAGGCAATAGGGATTATAGGAGCAGGCAATATCGGCAAAGCCGTAGCCACTCAATCGTTAGCCAATGATTTTCTGGTTTTGATCAGTAACAGTAAGGGCCCTGAAACCCTTACTGCTGTTGTCGAAAAACTGGGAACCGGGGCAAAAGCGGTAACAGCTACTGAAGCCGCAGCAGCGGACATTGTTGTGATAGCAGTACCCTGGACAAAGGTAAAAGATCTTACCCGGCTCACAGACTGGAACGGAAAGATCGTGATCGATGCCTCCAACCGTTTTGAACAAGGCAATGGAGTTGAAGACGGCGGACTGGCATCAAGTGAAGTTGTGCAGAATCATTTGCCGGGCGCGAAGGTTGTTAAAGGTTTCAATACGCTCTTCGCCGGGGTACTTGCAGGAGATCCGCAGGTTGGAAACGGGAAAAGAGTTCTTTTCATTTCCGGCGACGATAAAGATGCAAAGGCCACCGTAAGTGCGATTATCGGTAAAATAGGCTTTGCGCCCATCGACCTTGGCCCGCTGGCAGCCGGCGGTAAATTGCAGCAGTTCAATTGGCCTCTGGCCAGCAAGAATTTCGTTATACTTTAAAAATGTTTAAAGGGGCGAGCTCGCACGCGTAAGCGGACAAAGGGAAAATGCCAGGGCGCGGAGCACCACCACCTGTTTTGTTTTCTGTTTATGATTTCAGAGTATACATCTTCAATTTTAGGCTCCTTCCAACCATTGTAAAAATTGAGGCGTCTTTTCTTTAGCGACTGTAATTACTTCTTCGGTTGGAATAGACAGGGTGACAGACAACTTGCGTGACAAATAGCTCGAGGCATTGAGGACAGCCTTTCTGTTCACCAGGTATTGCCTGTTTACACGAAAAAAGGAGTCCCCGGCTGTCTTTTCCAGGTCATCCAGATTCTTGCTCAGAAGATAGGCCGTATTATTGAATGTTCTCAATTGCGCTACCCCGGCCTTTAAATAGAAAAAGGCGATATTGTCCAGCGCCACGGGTATAATTTTATCTTTTTGTCGGACTAAAATTGCGCCGGCTTCAGACTGTTTACGGTCAAGGAATAATTTCACGATGGGTTCATAGGAGAGTACACTCGAATTGAGCTTTTCCTTCAGACTTAAGTATCTATCTAAGGCCGCTGAAACCAGATCGCTGGTGAAAGGTTTCAGGATATAGTCAATACCATTGGCTTTAAAGGCATTTAATGCATATACATCATAAGCGGTACAAAAAATAACGGGAATATTCGTACGGGTTTCCCGGAAAATCTCAAAGCCCAGGCCATCACCAAGCTGAATATCACTAAAGATCAGGTCGGCAGTAGTGTCACTCCTGAAAAATTTGATGCTTTCCTTTACTGTGTTGAGCATAGCCAGGATCTCCGTTTCCGGGTGCAGTTTGACGATGGTGTCTGCGAGATCCCTGGCCGTCAGTTTTTCGTCTTCTATGATGACTATTTTCATTGTTTCAGGACTTTTATACGCACAGAAAAAATTCCCTCTTCATCCCGGATGATCACTTCGTCACCGGATAAAATCCGGTAACGTTCGGTCAGACTTGACAGGCCCTCGCCACTGGGAAGGTCTACGTATCTCTTTAACTGGAGATTGTTCGCAATGACGATGTATCCGTTTTCACAATATATACGAATGACCAACGGAGACTCATCCGTTATTTCATTGTGTTTAATTGCATTCTCCAGCAAGGGCTGGATAGAGAAGGGGGGCACAAAGCCATGGGTCAGGACGGTATCCGGAATATTGATTACACATTCCAGCGCCCTCCCGAACCGGATCCGCTGCATGCCCAGATAATCTTCGCACAGTTTTATTTCGTCCGATAACCTGGCCAGTTTATTTTTTTCACCAGAGACAGCGGCCCGTAGAAAGTCAGCGAGATGTATCAGGTAGGACTCTCCGGCGTCGGCATCCGTTTTATAGAGGGTCTTTAACGTGCTTAAGGCATTGAAGAGGAAATGCGGATGGATCTGTTGCTTTAACAGCAGGTTGACGGCTTCCATATTGGCGGTCTTTAACTGCGAATTCTCCAACTCCGTCCGGTTTTTTTTATCCTGTAGTAGGATGAAGTCTTGTGTAAGGATATTAAGTGTATTGATAACTATAGTCTTGACAACAAGGAGGACCACGAGGCGGATAGGTGTCAAGACTATCCTTTGTGTGATGACAAAATGATTGGAGATGAGCCGGGTGAACGTCAGTATGACGAACGTAAAAAGGAAGCCCAATAGATACCGATAGATTCTTCCCCTGCCTGTAAAAGCCCTATTTTCCGTTTTGTACAATACCCGTAAGATGACAATGTTCACAAATCCCGGCAATATCATCTCTACCGTCACAAGAATGGGACGGTAAAAGCTGTAGCTGTCGTATCCCAGGTATACGAATATGAAAATAGATGATAGCAGGCTGATGAAAATGGCCATCAACCAGTTGACACGCACAAGGCTCCTGACAGGAATTCTCGCATTCATGGCAACAAAGATACCCATACTTACTCCAGGACAATTAAAGTAGGACCTGGGACGGACAAAATCAACGCCCATCCGGCCATATCTCCAATGAACCGGTTTGAGGCTGCCCATCCCATCCTATCCTTATTCTATGAAAGCAAAGCAATGGGGTTCCAAAAGGATTTGTCGGTTTCCCCTCCCTCTTTGTCCGTTTCCGAACGAAACCATGTTTGGCCTCTTCCCGGTACAGATAGCTTTGCTCAAGAATTTCCACCATGCAAAAGACATTTTCCTTCATCTTCTGTTTCATCTCTATTTCAGCGGCGGCCCAGTCGCTGCAAAAAATGAACGCAGATCTGATGGTCAGCGACGCCGGTACACGGTACAATGATACTTCGGCGCATGTTCAGGTGATAGACTTTCGGATGCAATTCAATCTGGCCAAATTAAAAAAGTCCTGGCTTTCCGGGTCTTTCAATGTCCTGCATGAAGGCTTCAGCCAATTCCCTGTTGCCTATGGTTCGGGGCTGACGGGGTTGACCGCCGGGCTCAGTTGGAACAAGCGATTGGGCGATCACCACGTCCTGGTGCTGTCTGGAACCGTCGCCGTTTATTCGGACTTCCATGTGTTGTCGTCCAATGCCATCCGGGAAGGATTTGGCTTTACTTATTTCACCAGGTATTCAAAGACACTTGCACTGGGCCTTGGGGTGCAGTATGTAAATCAGTTCTATGGCAACCAACTGCTGCCGGTGATCGTGATCGTCTATACGCTGAAGGATAACCCGCATTGGAAAATTTCCGGATATTTCCCTTATAACCCCAAAATAACCTATGCGGTAAATGCCAATAGTGGCATCAGCTTCGGGATCAGGCAGGTTTTCTCCAGCTTCCTGCTGTCGGCGCCGGTCAATGCAGGTGACTACATCAAGAACCGGAAGCTGACCACTTTGCTGAATTATGAATATAACCTTGATAAACATTGGAGGATCAATGCAGGGGCGGGGTATGTAGTACAACAGAAATATCAGCTGTATAACAACAAGGACTCCGGGGAATGGTGGCTGCTCAATACACCACTAGGCCATAATCCTGCCCCCGTCCAATCGATTTCGCATGGCGGAATTCAGTTCAACATCGGGATCGCTTTTAATCCTAAATTTTAAAGCTCAACAGAAGATGACAAGATTATTTTTTGGAGGTTTATGCCTATGCTTTTTAGGAGAACAGGTAGCAGCCCAGGTGAAGCCCGATACGGTGGTCATCGGTTCCCTGCAGGAAGCTATTTCCCTGGCGATCAAACACAACCCTACACAGGCGGTCTATCAGCAACAGATCCGCCAGGCGCATTTCAATTACAAGGCCGCCCAGGGTGCTTTTTACCCTAACGCATCTGCCGCCTTCGGCGCCACTGATAACCTCTACCTGGCGGTGACCCCCGTGCCTGGTGTATTGGTGGGCGCCCCCGGCACCACGGATTATGTCCAGTTCGGTAAACATTATGTGTACAATACGGGTGTGACATTGGCCGAGAATGTCTTCAACTGGCAGGCCGTCATGGCGACGAAAATAGCCAGGGACAATGTCATGGTAACAGAGTCCCAGCAGGCCTCCTATATTCAAAGCCTGAAAGAGCAGGTAGCCCGGACCTATTTTTCCGCGCTCATTGCAAAGGGTTCGCTAAAGATCATCGGATCCGATGAACAGGCAGGGGACAGCCTGGTCAGTCTTGCCCGGCAGCGGCTGCAGGAAGGCGCTTCCGACGCCCTGTCCGTCAACGAGGCCGTGATCAATGCCAACAATGTGCTGGAAAACAAGGCCCAAAGCCAGCAACTATACGACCAGGGATCGGAAAATCTGAAAACCCTGTTAGGCGTCAATGCCCTATCCGAATTGGTATTCCGGGAAGACATACAAACCGATTCGATGACGAATGCAGCCGATCTTCCCTTAGGCACGGATAAATACCTGGACTTTTACCGGAACCAGGTTAGTCTCGCCGAGCTGCAGCGTCAATCACAAAAATCGGTGGCCTATCCCAGTCTTTCCGCCTCGGCGTTTCTGGGACTCAACCAGTTCCAGGACAATTTTGAACTCTCCTTTGATAACAGTGCCTGGACAAAATCCAGGTATGTCAGTTTGAACCTGAGTATACCCCTGTTTACGGGCCTCGCCAATACCAATAATTATAAAAGCTCCGTGGAAAGAAAGATCATTGCACAACTGCGATATGATAGCGCCGTCAATCAAAGTGCAGTCAACGACCGCCTGCTGGTGAAAAATCATAACGATTATGGGAATATGGTCAGAGCATCGGCGGAAAACTTCGACCTGTATGCTGCTAACCTGCAATTAAGCAAACAGAAATACCAGGAAGGGATCATTACGCTCGATACCTACCTGAAGGCGTTCCAGGATTATTTAACGGCGGAGGACACCTGGCTGAATAACCTGTCCCAACTACTGTCGGTCAGGGCCACGATACTGTCCAGACAATAGGCAATCAACTATAAACATCAAAAATGAACAAATATTATCCACTGATTCTCCTGTCTCTTCTTATTTCCGTCACCGGATGCAAGCGGCAAAATGAGACAAAGCCCCGGCGACAGGAGATTATAGATGCCGTATTCGGTAGCGGGCATATCGAAAATAAGAATCAGTATGCCGTGGTGTCCAATTCGGCAGGTTATCTAAAAGAAGTATACGTGAAAGAGGGCGATACTGTCAAACGTGGGCAGGTCCTGTACAGGCTGGAGGGTATAGTTCAGCAAACCCAGGTGAAAAACGCCCTGGACCAACTGAAATACGCAGAAGCCAACCTCGCACCGGCCTCACCCCAGATCGAACAGCTAAAGATACAGATCATGCAGGCCAGGATCAAGGCGCATGCAGATTCATTGACCTACGCCCGCTACCAGCGCCTGGTCACCACACATGCGGTAGCCAACAGCGATGTAGAAAATGCCGGGGTACAATATACTGCTGACACATCCAGCATCGACGTACTGGAAAAGAACCTGGCGGACCTCGGGCACACGCTGACCTTAAACGTCCAGAATGCCAGGGCCCAATATGATATACAGCATCAGAACAATAACTATTATGATATCACGGCTAAAGCCGATGGGATTATATTCACCCTGGTCAAGAAAGTGGGCGACTACATCAAATCGGGCGATCAACTGGCCCAAGTGGGGGCGGGCAGTCCTATCATCAAACTCTATATTGCGGAAGACGATATCCGACGTATCCGGGTAGGGCAACTGGCGTTGATCTCACTAAACAGCAATAAGGATACGATCTACCCGGCAATGATCACCATGATGTATCCGGCCTTCGACGACAGCCAACAGGCTTTTACAGTGGAGGCCAGGTTTCGGCAGCTGCCGCCCGTCCTGATCAATGGTACGCAGTTACAGGTCAATGTCATCCTGGAAGACAAAAAGAACGCCCTGGTCATTCCTTCTTACTACCTGTTGGCCGGGGATGATGTGCAGCTCAAAGGAAATAAGGAAAAAACACCCGTCAAAGTCGGCATCCGGACACTGGAATGGACCGAGATCCTCAGCGGTATTACCGAAAACGACGTATTGGTCCAGCCTAAAAACAATTAACATGCTAAGTATCAATTATAAAATCGCATGGGTCCACTTGACCTCCAGCCTGAAACAGAGCATTGTGGCCTTGTTGGGCGTAACTTTCGGCATATGCATGTACGTATTTTTGACCAGTTTCGTGCAAGGCAGTGGTAGTGTGCAAACCGCATTGGCTTTTACGTCGATGGCTCATATCCATATTTATAATGACGGCCCGGCAGACAATACCAATTTAGTGAGGAAGTTCTATGGGGCGAATGTATTGAGCCTTATCCGCAATGCCAAAGTGATCCAGTATGTCCAGGGCATTAAGAATACGGCGGACATTATTTCCCTGGTCCGGCAACAGCCGGAAGTAGTTGCCCTTGCATCCGAGGTTAACATCGATATCTTCTTCAGAAACAGCGCCAACAAGATAAACGGCACGCTTTCCGGAGTGGACGTAGAGAATGAAAATAAAGTCTTCGGTATCGCCGACTATATGGTGACCGGGAAATGGGACGATTTGAAGTACGATCCAACCGGCGTCATTATCGGATCCGGCCTGGCCCGCAAGCTGAGCTTGCATATCGGTGACAATATCAACATCCTGACCCCGGACAATATCAGCAAAACCTATAAGGTGATCGGCGTGTTTCAAACCAATGTGACTACTACCGACAATACCAAAGCCTATATCAATATTAATTCAGCCCGGCAATTGCTGTCCGAAAACCAGCAGTACCTGACCGACCTGCAGGTCAATATCAGGGATTATGACGCTACAACGCCCGTTGTCGGCCGTCTGGCGCCTGTAATCCCCTATAAGGTCGAGCGCTGGCAGGTGGCCAACCAGCAATTGGCAGCAGGCGCGATATTAAGGGACGTTATGTCAACTGCTGTATCCCTGACCATCCTGATGGTCGCCGGCTTCGGTATTTACAATATCATGAGCATGACCATCAACCAAAAGATCAGGGAAATTGCCATTCTGAAGGCAATGGGGTTTTCCGGCGGCGATGTCACCACCATTTTTCTGACACAGGCCATGGTCATCGGGCTAATCGGCGGTATCATTGGCCTGGGATTGGGATTTTGCCTGGCCGAGGCAATCAATCATATACCCTTTAAAGTCGCAGGGCAAAAAACACTGCCCATGACTTATCTGCCTAAAGACTATGTAATGGCCTTCATTTTCGGCCTGGTCACGACCCTGATCGCGGGTTATCTGCCGGCCAGAAGAGCATCGAAGATCGATCCTGTAACTATTATAAGAGGTTAATTATGGAGAATGACATAGCCCTGAAGGCTGACCATATCGTTAAATATTTTTACCAGCCCGAACCTTTCAAGGTATTGAAGGACCTGAGCTTTGAAGTAAAGAAGGGGGAATTCGTGTCGCTAATCGGCAAATCGGGTTCGGGGAAGTCGACCCTGCTGTACGTGCTGTCCACGATGGATACCGATTACCAGGGAGAATTGGTCGTCAATGGGGAAAAGTTGACGGGACAATCCCTGAACCAGCTGGCCGCCTTCCGCAACAAACATATCGGGTTCGTATTCCAGTTCCACTATCTGCTGCCCGAATTCCATGTATTGGACAATGTCATGCTGCCGGCCATGAAGTTAAAAAAACTCAGCCGGGCGGAGATCGAAGCCAAGGCTTATGACACGTTGAAACTACTGGGTCTGGCAGATCAGGCGTTGAAGCAGGCCAGCAAGCTGTCCGGCGGCCAGCAACAGCGGGTAGCGATAGCCCGGGCGCTGATCAATGATCCGGCCGTCATCATGGGCGATGAGCCAACGGGCAACCTCGACTCCAAAAATGCGGAGATCGTTTTCGATATATTCCGGCAGTTGTCGCATGAGCGGGGTCAAACGATCATTACCGTCACGCACGATGATGACTTTGCGGGCAAAAGTGACAGGATCATCGAATTGAGCGACGGGTCGATCCTCCCGGCGGCAAATTGAGAGTGCCATGAAGTGAACCTGATTACTCAGTAAATAGAATTTTATAATAACAATGGTCGTTGGACAGGCTTTAAACAGAGGTGGGCTTTGAGGGCAGTTTTGAATTCAACTGCCCCAATTTTAAAAATATTATTCATTTCAACATCATTTCATCACCTAAAATCCCGTAATCATGCTTTGGTATCACTATGTAGGCGGCTTTTTCGCCGGTATGTTCTTAGGTCTGTCCTCTCCAACGACCAATGTGTTATGGGCGCTCCTTAATCTGGTATTGGGCTATTTGCTTTTCAGATTCAGCCGAATTTCCCTGAACGACGGATTATCGCTCATTCCATTTTTTATAGGTATTGCCTGCATCAGTATTTTGGGAGCCAAAAACTTTTCAAATAAGGATAAGTTGTAATTGAATACTATTTGGGGCGCTGGCAATATGATCGTGGGCGGTTTTCTTTTTATTAAGGTCGGCAAGCTCTCCCGGAATAATAAACTGGCAATTTCCATATTTTTCTGATTGAGCTTTTTATGTACCCGGAGTACGCCTTTTCCGTAAAACAGACTGCTGTTGCGAGCAGTTAATACCCGATATCCCTTTCACAAATGATCTCTTCCGGGTTGCGGGATATATAGAGTAAAGGTCGTCCCTTGATTTATCCTGCTGTTTAGCGTAATCCTACCCCCCATCAAATCCAGGTATCGCCCTACAATATGCAATCCCAGACCGGTGCCCTGGATGCCGGTGACGTTATTTGCGCGGAAAAATCGCTCAAACAGGTGTTGCTGGTCCTCTTCGGAAATGCCGATGCCCTGATCGCTGACCGATATTTGCAGTTCGCCTGGTTCACAGTTACAATGAATTGTTATGACTGATTTTTCGGGCGAATATTTGATGGCATTCGATACCAGGTTCATCAAAATGTTCCGCAGGAGTTTTCTGTCTGCAGTAATAAATTCATCCTGTATCATATGGCTCAACCCGATCCGTTGATCTTTTCGGGACGATTGGTTCAGTTCCTGTAACAGGTCATCGATATCGGCGAGGAATATTTGTGTGCTAAATGATTCTATGTTCACTTCAACCAGGCCTTCTTCCAGTTTACCCAGCGATAGAAAATCGTCAATGACGTAGTTCAGGTTTCTAACCGCATTTTGAATTTTTTCAATGTGCCTGCCCTGGTTATGCAATCCCTCCGGGGTCGAGTATCGTTTGACCAGGCTGATCGAGGAAAGAATCGTGCTTAATGGCGTCCTGAATTCGTGGGAGGCCATGGAAACAAACCTTGACTTTAAAATGCCCAGTTCCTTTTCTTTTTCGTAAGCCAGGTTCAGTTCTTCCTGTGATTTTTTCAAGGCTTGCAAGGCTTCCTGCAGCATCAGGGTCCGGTCGCTCACTTTTTTTTCGAGTTCCAGGTTCAATTGCCTGACTTCGGAACTCACCCGTTGCAGTTCCTCTTTTTGTTTGAGCAGCAAAAGTTCGCCATTTTTCCGGACCGTGATATCTACGATAAATGCGATGACGAAGTTTCTCCCTTCCAATTCATAGTGACTAAGGCTAACCTCGGCGGGAAACTCACTTCCATCCTTACACAGGGCGTGGAGGTCGCGCCCTTCACCCATTGTCCGGGTTTGCGGATGCCGGTAAAAGTGTTCCCGGTAGCCTTCGTGCTTCCCCCGGAATTTTCGCGGGATTAGCAGTTCCACAGGCTTCCCGACCAATTCATCCCGTTTATAGCCAAATTGGTTCTCGGCAAACCGATTCATATGAATGATCTCGCCCGCCTGATCGGTCAACACGATCCCGACGATGGCGTTATTGAACAGTGCCTCATACTGTCGGGCGTCGATGTTGTCTCCAACGGCGCCTTTATATACATTGTCGGCTTCAGGCATAAAATAGCTATTGGGCTAATGGAAAGTTCTACCTGCCTGGCGTTTTTGCAGATATACCCGGACTGTTAAGAAAAAGCAACTCAATTTACAAAAAACATTAAACAAACCAGTTAAAAATTTCCTGATAAGTTGCTGACCACCCTATCGTTAGCCCTATGAGCGGATCACCATCTCCACTGGCTGAATGGCATTTCCAATAAGTTGACTAATGGAGCGATGCGCTCTTGGAGAGCCTGTCCTGCTAAAATGGACGACAAGGATCATCTTGATCCTTCTCTTAAGTCATGATTTTCCCCCTTTTATTGTATTTACTTTGATAATACGTAAGTGATTCGGAGACAATATTCTAAAAATGAAAAAAACGAGTTTGCCTATTGGCGAAGCCGATTCTATAAAAGAGATCCAGGAAAAATTCTCCCTCTTTTATCCCTTTTTGAAAATTGAATTTTTCAAAAAGGGATATGATGCCAACAAATCCTGCCTTCAAAATGCAAAGTATTCTCCGGATGCAGTGATGAAAGATATTAAGAATCATTTTACCGGAGGGGAACTGGAAATAGACGATACAGTGACGGTGAATGAATTGAAATCGGAATTATTCGATCGTTTTGACTTATGTGCGCGTTTATCCAGAAAAAGCGGGAATATCTGGTTAGAAGTCTCCATAACGAATCATTGGACCTTGAAACAGCAAAATGACCAGGGAAAAGAGATCCTACCTTATTAGATTATTGTCTATCGCATTCATTATAAATTGTTAACCTGTTAAGAACAGGTTATTCCTGGCGAAATCCGAAGTTGTCCTTAGTTCATGCACCGCCCATTCCGCATGGATAACCCCATCCGCATCAGCCTTAAATTGCTGCGCTCCCTCCACCACATGCGCCATTTGGAAAACGGTGCTTTTAACTGATTCCTCTGCCTTGCAGAATCCTCACTATGATGACAATAATGGCGATAACCAGCAGAATGTGGATAATACTGCCTACATGAAATGCGAAAAACCCGAGCAGCCATCCTATTATCAGGATGACGGCAATAACATAAAGCAAATTGCTCATAAAATAAATTTTTAAAAAATGTTAAAGACTCCAAATCCGCTATCGATAGCTACCGGTACCGATATGTATCATCACAGGTTTGCCTGATCATGACCAATATCAGGGAATGATCACCTGTTTGGCGATCATATCATTAACGATATTCTTTGCATAAAGGCTTGCCATTTGAGGAGTGGGATTCCTGCTGAATGCTTTCGACTGCCCCGACCACAATAATCCTCCTGTAGCCAGATTATAAAAATTGCTTTCCAACAGCACCTCAACATCCGTGGTCATATAGCCGGGTTGGTTATAATAGCCCCATACCCTGAAATAATATGCGTAAAATCCATTGTAGAATCCTATAGGGCCATAATACATATTGCCTGGCATCCAACGATCATATTCGTTGACATTCAGTACCCGGACGGTGAGCACTCCATCGAACTGCCTGTCCAGCAATATCCGGCGCATTCTGACCGAATCATTCATTTTGGCAAAATCGGGCCCGAACTCATCCAGACTAGTTGCGGCGGCAAGATTATGTTTTTGCAATTCGGCCTTTATATTGTCTTCTCCCAATTTCCTCTTTTCCAGATCCTTGCCGATCGAGATTACCAGTATTTTGGAAAATCGAACAGGCTGAACCTCCCTGTCGCTCCAGGAGGCAGTCAGTCGAACGGAAGGACTACAAGAGTTGAACAGTTGCAGGAATGAGATCAATAGTAGTGACGGCCCGGGATATCCGGTTTTGATTATTTTGTTTTTCATGAATCTTTCATTTTATTGCCGATGCCGATGACCTCATCACGGGACTAAAACGATCTTGCCATGCGTGTGATGCTTTTCGAGTTCCCGGTATGCATCCCGGACATCGACCATCTTATAAACTTTTGCAACCGGTATCTCAAGATGGCCTTCGGCGATCATCGTTGCGAGTTTCGAAAGTATTCCGGCTGTTGCGGCCTGACTACTTCCGTCCGTCCTGGCCCCATACTTCGCGGCCGCGGCAAAATCGATGATCGTGTCAATCCGGCCTGGTGATACGTTCAACTTCAGAGCCAGTTCGACATAGCCATTGCCATAGGTATCGATAAATGCATCAACCTTTCCCCCGGATGCAGTCAAAATCCGATCAAGCAGACCTTCGCCATAAGCGATAGGAACAATTCCGTGGGT
This sequence comes from Puia sp., assembly GCA_031292515.1. GTDB lineage: Bacteria > Bacteroidota > Bacteroidia > Chitinophagales > Chitinophagaceae > Puia. The sequence continues at coordinate 12,968 of JARLGZ010000147.1, forward strand.
AGCAAGCCATTTGTGGTTAGCCTCACTCGCCAGACCGATGACCCTGGCGCCTGCGTTCCTGGCCAATTGGACAACGATGGAACCTACGCCGCCGGCAGCGCCGGAAACAACGACTGTATCTCCCGTATTTAGCGAAACAGCCTTTACGGCGGCATAGGCAGTTGTTCCCGCGATAAACAGAGCGCCTGCCTGCTGCCATGGAACGCCTTGCGGCTTTCGAACAATATGTGCGGTATCTGCTGCAACGAACTCGGCATGGCTCGAGCGGTTGTTAGTGAATCCGATCACTTCGTCGCCAACGGCAATATCCTTCACGCCCTGCCCAAGCTCCTCTACAATGCCTGCAAAATCACTGCCCTCACCTGAAGGGAAGATCACATGAAACCGGCTTTCAAATTTACCTTCGCGGATCGCCGATTCGGCCGGATTGATCCCAGCCGTTTTGACCCGGACAAGAACCTGACCGTTGCCGGGAACAGGCCTGGCAACTTCTGTAATATGAAGGACTTCGATCCCACCGTATTTGTCAAATCTTACTGCTTTCATTTGCTTTCTTTTATTAGATTAATATTCAATTTTTTGCTAGAACCGGGATTATGAAAAACGGGATCTATCAGACCCCAAACGGAAAGGTCTCCGGCATTTGGTGACCATCCGGCTGAATATGCAAAGGATGCAAGGCAGTCGTCTTGTCCAAATAAATAAAGGCATCATACCGCAAAGGAAGAATGCTGGGGACATAGTTCCCGTATTTTTCATATTGCGGATTGTATACTACCCCGATAGCGCGGTGGCCTATATGATTCTCCATGAAGACATCGTGATGAAAATCATCCATTATCAATAATTTGTTTTTGCTGCCGCTGGCATGCAACAAGTATTCCCATGATCCTTTGGCGGCGGGAGGGACTTCCATTTTTTGCATCGCTGCCCCCCAGCTACGGCCTGCGATTGCCGATCCCTCGTAAGAACCGAAGCCTACCAGCACGACATTGTCATCATGATATTTAAGCCTGGCCAGCTCTCCGATATTAAACATACCCTCGTCGCTCATGTCGGTTGCCCGGGCATCCCCGACATGCGTATTATGCGCCCAGATGATGGCCTTGGCATTTTGACCATGCAACTGCAATAGCCGATCAAGCGTTTGAGCCATATGATCATCACGGACATTCCAGGAATGAGCGCCGCCATGAACCATTGCGCGGTAATATTTTTCCGCATCTACGGTGACGAGCGCATTTTGCCCGGCATTAAAGACATTCTCATGATCTGTATTGTAAGAAGGGAGCCGGGTCCGGATTTCCTTCAGCAAATGCACTACTTCATTTTCACATAATTCCGGAACGAATTGGGTTGCCCTTGCATAGGATTGGCCATCTTCGTACCGATAGGGCTCAAAACAGGTGAATGCAGCTTCCGCCGCTTTAAGTGCCTGGGGATCCGTTTTTTTCAGGTATTCCATGATATTTTCCAGGCTCTCCCACAAGCTATAGACGTCCAACCCGTAAAAGCCAACTTTCTTGTTTAATACCAGATTTCGATTGTATCGTTGCAGCCAGTCCGCCAATGCGACAATTTCCCAATTGGCCCACATCCAGGTGGGCCAGCGGTTAAACGAGTGGAGTACATTGAAGGCTCCCTTACCGCCCTCCGGGTAGTTTTTTATATAGCGGTTCAACCGATAGCAATCCGGCCAATCTCCTTCCACCGCAATAAAATTGAACCCTTTTTCCCCAATCAATCGCCTGGAAATATAACTGCGCCAGTTATAGTAATCATGAGTGCCGTGAGACGCTTCCCCAAGCATCACGATCCTGGCCTCGCCGATCCGCCGGAATAAGGGATCCAGGCTATCCTCATCTGTAAGCGGATAAGCCCATTGCTTAATGGCTCCGGTGGCCTCCTCCTCATCCACTTCGGAGGATTTGGTGAAATAATGGGGCATTGCTGAACTTTTGCCAAAGCAAGCCTATTTGGCTAATCAATCAAATGAGGGGCGTCATGTGTCATTATGAAGGATGTCATGGCGATTACGTTTTTAAGGTCTCATGCAGATCGACCGATTGTGACAAAGGCAGTAATACATAAAACCTCGCACCCTTATTTTCCTGGGCTTCGGCACGGATTACGCCTTGATGCTGCCCGGCAATCTTTTGGCACAATGCCAATCCTATGCCTGTTCCGGAATATTCCCGCTGGCTATTCAATCGTTCAAAAATCGAGAAGATCTGTTCGGCAAATTGCTGTTCAAATCCGATGCCGTTGTCTTCGAAAGTAATCTCGGAATATGAAAGATTCCTGTTCAAATTGGAGGTGTTTTCGATTTCTTCGGCCGGAAGTGTCCTTGAGGAAATTGAGAGAACGGGCGATATCCCATTTTTAGAGAATTTCAGCGCGTTGCCGACCAGATTGTAAAAAAGCTGGTTTATCTGTAAAGGGATCGCTTCAATAACGGGCAAGTTCCCTTTTCTGATGGAGGCGCCTTTTTCGAGAATGAGCAAATCAAAATCCGCTAAAGCGTTGTCCAATATCCGGTTTAAATCCGTGGTCATAAACATGTTTTCCGTATGGACTATACGGGAAAAATTCAGGACGTCGTTGATGAGTGACGACATGCGTTCCGAAGAGCCCGTAATTTTATCGATCAGACCCTGGGTGTCAGCGCGCAAATAGCCATCGAGCCGCTGTTTAAGGAGCTGCGTAAAGGTCCTGATTTTCCTCAGTGGTTCCTGCAAATCATGGGAGGCGATGGAAGCAAATTGATCCAGGCTTTTATTTAAATACTCCAACTCGATATTCTTTTTCTGCAAGGTTTCCGTATGCATTATATCCGAAGTGACGTCCTGGGTAGTTCCTATGATCATCCTTTGTTCAGGTTCATCGATTATTTTCTCCGTTATACGGAAATGTTTCACTTCCCTGTCTTTTGAGATGATCCGGTAAGTCAGTTGCAGGGGCGTTTTGTTTTTAAAGGCTTCTCTGATGGTTTTATTCAGCTGTTCTTTATCATTGGGATGGACAAACGAGAGATACTTCTCTATGGAAGGAACAAACTCCTGGGGAAAGCAGCCCAGCATGCGGAAAAGATTGTCGGAGTATATCAATTCACCGGTTTGAAAATCCCGCTCATAACTTCCGATCCCGGCGATTTCCTCGGCAAGATTGAATATTTTGTTTTGGACCTGCAATCGGTGCTGATAATTGATGATTTGCCGTTCATTGTGTTTTTTTTCCGAAAGGTCGGTGACGATCATCCCAACAGTAGCCAACTGGGGTCGAAGGCTGGTGAGGGATATATAGACGGGTATATTTTTGTCGTTAACGGATAAAGCAATCTCCGTTTTACTGCTGCCTTGGATTGCTGACGAAAAATATTCATAGAACCGGTCCCGGGTGTCGCCGGAAATGTAATCAAAGATATATGAGCCTGTGACTTTTTCGTTTGGGATCCCGATCAATTCGGAAAAATAGCTGTTGCAATATATGATAAGACCATCCTGTGTCAGGTTCAGCGCGCCTTCGTCGAATTTCTCTATCAAAAGACGGTAGGCATAGTCCAGGCTTTGCAGGGTAAAGACCTCATGTTTCCCATCCTTCCTGATCGCGAAAGCATCCACAGACCCTGTTTTTATAGCATCGATCGCCTCCTGGGCTTCGGAGAGGCGGAATTTGAGGTCTTCGATTTCCGACAGCATGTCTTCCGGAGTTCTCATGGTCATTTGTTATTCTTTGAATGAAATACCCAAGCCAAGAATGACTTTCTTCGTATCCGACAGGTCGCCGATAAATATCTTTTTTGGCAAAGGATGCAGCCTGATGAGCGAAGGGCTGAAGACTATCCTTTTCTCTTCGGCGATAGCAGGATTCTTATAAAGATCTATTATTTCAAGGTCAAAGTGGTCGGTGAGATATTGCTCGCAGACCTGCGTTATATTTTGAATGGCACGCACCGAGTTTTCCGACATGCCGGTAATATACAGTTGGAGGACAGTTTTCTCCTTACTATTATATCCAGGTTTCCGTTTATTTTCCATCTGTCGCAATTGGGCGAATACTTAGACCGGTCAATACTTTTTCCTTATTGGACAAGTCGCCGATGATTCTTTTCAGCGGCTTTGGGATTTTCCTTACCAGTGTGGGAATGGCGAAAATTTCATCGATCTCTGCCAATTGAGGGCTTTTTAATAAGTCAATGATTTCTATGGTGTATCTTCCCCTGATATACTCCCTGCTGTATTTTGTAATATTTTCCAAAGCAAGGATCGATTTTGGCGTTTGCCCCGCTATATAAAGCCAAAATTCCCAGTTTTCTTCTTTTCCCATGTTATTCGTCTTTATGAATTATTTCTCGTACTGTTTGCCGTAAGCCTGCCTGCTTCTCCCGAGCCATTTTGACCTTGTTTCGCGGAGAATTCGCTGTTTATTATTTTAATCCCTTCGTTGGTGACGACGAAATCCCATATCTCATTGGAATGTCCCATGCCCCTGGACTTCTCAATATAAAGGCTGCGGATCCGGCTCCCTCTGCCTTCCTTATTCCGTACCTTGATCCAGGTATCTACCAATGAGGATATGGCTTCCTCGGCCAGGGCGTTATAGGTAATTGGCTGCTCATGGGTCAAAGATGTAAACAGCGTGGTGATTTGATGCATTTTTAGCATATCCATCAACCTGGCGAGCATCGCCCTCACTTCTCCCCGGCTTCCTATCGTGACGAGACTGCTGATGGGATCGATGATGACGGTGTGCGGTTGAAACTCCAGGATATATTTGTGCAATGACAAAAGATGCATTTCAAGGCCATGCAGGGAAGGTCGGGAAGAATGGATTAAAAGGAGTTTTGACTTTATAAATGGCTTAAGATTTATACCGACGGACAACATATTCCGCGTTAACTGGTCGGGGGATTCTTCGAAGGAGAAGTAGAGCACCCTCTCCTTTTGCCTGCAACTGCTTAACGCAAAATAGGCGGCAAGGATCGTTTTTGCCGTGCCGGCTGTTCCGGTGATGAGCGTACAGTTCCCCCTGTAGTATCCGCCGCCATCGAACAGTTTGTCGAGTCCCGGCAGTCCCGTCGAAATCACCTCACTGGAGGTTGTGTGGGCGAGCTTCAGCGAGGTAATGGGGAGAACCGACACCCCATCTTCGTCAATCAGAAAGGGATATTCATTCGTGCCATGCGTAGATCCCCTGTATTTAACGATCCTCAGGCGTCTCGTGGCGATTTGTTCAATTACCCGGAAGTCGAGCAAGATGACGCAGTCGGACACATATTCCTCCAGACCCTGCCGGGTCAGGCTTGTATCGCCGCGTTCACCGGTAATGACTGTGGTAACTCCTTTTTCCTTCAACCACTGGAAAAGCCTGCGGATCTCTGAACGAAGTATCGCCGTATTTTCCAGCCCGGAAAACAAGGATTCAATGGTGTCGAGTACCACTCTTTTGGCGCCGATCGAGTCGATGGCATGGTTCAGCCGGATAAACAGCCCTTCGAGGTCATATTCACCCGTCTCCTGGATTTCCGATCTTTCGACCCGGACAAAATCTATTTTCAGTTTTTTTTGTGCAATTGATTTTTCCAGGTCAAATCCAAGTGATCTTACATTTTGGGTCAGGTCTTTCTCAGATTCTTCAAAGCTCATGAATACGCCCGGTTCGTTGTATTCTGTAATTCCTTTTATAAGGAATTGCATTGCCAGGACCGTTTTTCCGGATCCGGCGCTCCCGCAGATGAGTGTCGGGCGGCCCTGGGGAAACCCGCCTCCCGTTATTTCGTTGAGGCCGTCTATGCCGGTCGGTGTTTTGTGGAAAATAACATTGCTTGGTTTCATTGATGTGTTTAAGGAGTTGACAAGGTTGAACGGAAAGGTAAATGAAGGGACGTGGCTGAATATTATATCATTCCCTGAGGGAATTGTATAATTCACACTTTTCGGGCATTTTGTCCGTCCCAGGGGCTCCTTCTAAATAAAAGAGGGGGTAAAATTGAAATTTCAGACCACGACCGTCAACCAAGGAAGTGGCCGGCCGGGTGGAAGCCATGAGCATCATCAAAGGCTTACCTGATCATGCTCATTTATTAATACGTGCTTAAATAGGTTATTTGATAAAGTTTTGAACTATTTTCTGTTTGAACTATTCTCCTGAATGAAAGCCTATAGTTATTATTTCGTAAATGGTATCACAGCCTGGCGCATCCTGGTGGCCCCGCTGGTGATTTTCATGGCGTTCAGACAGTTGCAGGATTTATTCAAATGGTTCTTAGTGGTAAGCTTCCTGACAGATGCAGTAGATGGATATTTGGCCCGCAGGTATGGAGTGACCAGCAAGCGCGGAGCCATACTGGATTCCATCGGCGACGATCTTACCGTAGGCGCTGCCATTGCAGGCATGATCGCATTTAAAATGGATTTTATCAGGCAGGAGCTTTCTCTTCTCCTGATAATGGCTTTTCTTTATGTGCTGCAGCTTTGCATGGCCCTGGTCCGGTATCGTAAAATGACCGGCTTTCATACGTGGTTCGCCAAAGCCGCCGCCATCCTGCAGGGAGTCTTCCTATTGCTGCTCTTCTTTCTTCCCGGTCCGGCGTATAGCGTGTTTTATATAATGACGTCGGTAAGTATATTGGATCTGTTGGAAGAAATAGCGCTTGTCATATTATTGAGTCAATGGGAGACAAACGTAAAGGGGCTGTATTGGGTAATAAAAAGGAGGAAGCAACTTCCTCCGCCCCCAAAGACAGATGCCTAAATGAACTCTCCATTGCCATCTGTCTTTACTCTTAATCGCTGATCTCCGTTTTCCAGCAGGAGTTTGTAAACTTTCTTTGATTCTTTTGAATCTTCATAATTTACCAGGTAAACGTCCTTGGCAATACTCCAGCCGGGAAATCTTTTTGCCACCGACTCCCTTACGGCTGATGGTATTGCGATGTTTTTGAATTTTTCAATAGTGCGCAAGAGCTTTCCGTCCTTGTCATAAGCAGCAAGGACGCTTCCTTCCGGTATAATGAAGGAGATGTAGTAGTCATCGTAATCGTCTTCATAAAAATCTGAATTTTTTACGTCGAAAGCTGCGGCTCTTAGTTGAACGAGTTTTACCGGTTGTGCGACATCTTTGTTATCGACTGATTTAAGGAATTTGTAGTTTACCGCTGTCACGGTTACTACGGGTAATATTCCCTGAGCGACAGATTGGAATAGCCCCCCTACAGTGAATGCTGAAAGAAGCAAAATTGCCTGTGACGGTTTCATAATTATTTTATTTTAAAATATGTTAAATAAGTATCAGTCGAATTTACATGGTTGACCGGTCAGATAAAACGATTTGGCTCATTGCGGACACTGATTCTCATCATCGATTGTCCAGACCCGAAAACGTATGGTTTTCAAATCAGTATATTTGCGGGTGGTCTTAAGTCCGGATCATCTTTTAAAAGAAATATATGGAAAAAGCAATAAAACATGAATCGCAGAACGTCACTGACTACCCAAACAATAACACCCTATTTGCGGTCTGGAAGTTTAAGGGGGATATAGATGTAAAACCTGCTTTTGAGAAGCTTTGTGCTTTGGTACCCAATCTGAATCATTCTTTCATCATACGGGCGCCGGGGACGCGGGCGACTTGTGTAATGGGTGTTGGCTATGAGGCATGGAACAGGCTATCCCTGCCCAGCCCGCTTCCCAGAGAATTGAAGAACTTTGAGCCGGTTGCAGGGGCAAAGCACACAGCCGTGGCTACTCCGGGCGATCTGCTTTTTCATCTGAGAGGAGCCGAGCTGGCCGTTTGCTTTGATATGCTCATTGCTATTACCGACATATTAGAACAGGTTGCGGACTGTGTGGAAGAAATTCATGGTTTCAGGTATTGGGATGGACGTTCTATTCTTGGCTTTGTGGACGGTACGGAAAACCCTGTTGGCGACGAGCGGCGGTTTTATGCAGTAGTGGGCGACGAGGACCCGGTTTATAAGGGGGGAAGCTATGTCTTTGTACAAAAGTATTTGCACGATATGCGGGGATGGACAAAACTGCCTGCTGAGGAACAGGAAAAAGTTATCGGACGTTATAAGATAAGCGATATCGAAATGCCGGATGAGGTAAAGCCAGCCAATTCTCACAGTGCCCTGGCCGGTATTGAAGATGAGAATGGCGCTGAGTTGAAGGTAGTGAGAGACAATATGCCCTTTGGTAACCCTTCAAAAGGCGAAGTCGGCACCTACTTTATCGCTTATTCGAGCACATTTAGTACAACACACAAAATGTTGCAACGGATGTTTGTCGGAGACCCTCCCGGCAATTATGACAGGATATTGGATTTCAGCAAGGCATATACCGGGAGCCTGTTTTTCGTCCCTTCCCTGGATATTTTGAAGCAATATTCAGCGGTTACCGCCCGGTAATCGGGTGCGGAATGCATATTGGTATAACAGGGATCCCATTTTGGTTCAGGGGGTGAGTAATCAAAAGGCCGGGGTGGGCTGCAATCATGCCTATTCCTGACGTCTATCATGGTTGCAGAGGAGTGCTTCGGCTACCTTTATGGGAATACATTTTAATATGAAAACACAACTTTCTACAGAAGAGCGGAAAGTGATCGGTGCGGCAAGTTCGTCCCCGGAAGTCTCGCTGATCCTGCCGTTTGAGCCGGTACTATCGTCCAAGGAGGAGTTTCGTCACCGTTTGAAAGCAGCGATCGAAAAGGTGGCTTCGGAATTGGAGGCGAATTACCCCGACGAGAAGGCCCGACCGGTGATTGCCCGGTTAAAAAACCTGTTGGATCATCTTCCGTTCGATGCCAGTAAGAAAGGGCTGGCAATCTTTATTTCTCCGCTGGTGGAGAAAGTCTTCTACCTCGATATCGCCGTGCATGAAAGGATCGTCATCGATGAATCTTTCGAGATCAGGGACTTGGTTTATATGAAGAAACGACTTATTCGCTACCTGGTGCTGTTGTTGAGCGGGGAGGCCGCTAAGGTATACCTGGGGGATGGCAACGGTCTGCTGCCGATCGGCTTAGGAGTACCTGACAATAAAAATGCGTATGAAAGGGATCTGCCGACCCGGGTGGCTAATTTTTCGGATCCTGCCATGCATCGGGAGACTGTGCTGGATCACTTCCTCCATCGGATCGACCAGGGACTGACGAAGATTCTGCAATCATATCCTTTGCCTGTATTTGTAATGGGTGTGGAAAGGGTGCTGGGGCATTTTAAAGGGATAACGAGGAATGAAAAGAGCGTGGTACAATTTATACATGGAAATTACCTGGGGGCTTCCGAGGCTGAGGTCCTGGAGGTCGTGGCGCCTTGTATAAACGACTGGCAAAAAATATTGGAGAAGGTTTGCCTGGGGAAGGTAGATAGGGCCATGAGTGAGGGGAAGCTGGAATATGGGATTAAACAGGTCTGGCAGGCGGCGACACAAAAGAACGGTCATCTGCTGGTCGTTGAAAAGGATTTTGTATATCCCGCCCACGAGGGATCCCAACCCGACAGTATCTATCGGGAGGATCCTGCCCTGAACAACGCCTTTTATATAAAGGATGCCGTAGATGATATCATGGAGAAGGTGTTGATGACGGGAGGTGACGTCGAATTTGTCAGCAATGGCGCGTTGGTGAACTATGGACGTATCGCCCTGATAAAATTTTATTGAATTTACCATCGGGAACTATCGGTAATGCCGATGAAACAGCCGGTTAATATCTAAATATATGTGCTAATGGTGAAGGCGATAACGTATCTGGTAGAGAATAAAGGGGATCTGCTCTTTACTTCCCTCTATCCGGCGCCTGACAAGGAAACGGTCATTTTGCTGCATGGAGGTCCGGGATTTCCGGATGGGCTGGTGACAGTGGCTGCGTTGTTGTCGGGTTTCCACCAGGTCATTTCGTTTGAACAGCGAGGAACAGCACGATCTCCCTGCAGGAGCAATGATTATTCTATGGAAGCCTATGTTTCGGATATAGAAGCCATTGTATCTTATTATCAAATTGGACGATTTCATTTATTCGGTCATTCCTGGGGAGGTCTTTATGCGCAGATTTATGCGGACCGGCATCCGGAACGGTTGCTGAGTCTCTTCCTTTGCTGCCCCGGGTCTGGGACGGGGATGGTATGGAGGCAAACAGAAAAGGAGGTCCTCCGGTTTAACCGGTTGCAATGCACCTCTCTGGAATGGATAAAGATGGGACTTAATGATCTAATGGGGATATTTGGCAGTGACGCTGCCTATAAAAGACTTTTCAGGCAGGTCATGTCCAACTACAACAAGGGATTTCCAACAAAGGTCGATACATACCTGGGCTCCGATCATATCAAGGCGACTCCCATCAATAAAACAAGGAGACAGATCTTGCGATATCCGTCTTTAAAGAGGGTTTGCCATCCCGGGTTCCCAATAACCATTGTCTACGGGGATCATGATATCTATGGGAAGAGCAGGGAAGAGGTCATCAATCGATATCCTACTGCGAATATACAAACGCTTGAACATTGCGGACATTTTCCGTGGATTCATCATCCTGCAAAATTCAGGGAGGTTATGAATGGCCATTTCCGCAACTTTTTGATCCGGGACTGCGGTCTAAGTTGACTTCCGCTGACAAGATCCGGCAAATTTGCCATTGCTTCCAAATCCTGGATGCTGCATCCTCTGGAGATAGTGTCAGGACTTCCTGGCCTTCTCCGAACAGGGATATCGGGGTGGCTATGCCAAGGCTGGTATCAATAATCCTGGTATCAATTGCGTTGGCATCCATAACGGTTTTTTTATCCAAGTTATCGTGAATATCACCACCGACCGCTAATGGCGGTCACTCCCGCTTATGAAGTATATCACCCTTCCTTATTTTTCGTAAGGCGAATCCCAGCGAAATGTAAAAGAGGCCCATCGCGATGAGGGCGAAAGAAGTCCATGTCACCAAGGTAAGGGCTCCGAGTGCCGGGTTGTAAAATATCAGGAAAGAGAAAGCGATCCCGCAAAGGCCCAGAAAGAGCATCCACAACCGCTCACCTCCTCCGACCGGGAGATCGAACTGACGCCCTATCATGGAGATACTTCTGAGGAGCAGCCAAAGGCTTACGAACAGGGGCAGGGATACTGCGGCCAGGATAGGATTGGATACCAGGAGGATGCCCATCAGCAGGTCGAAAATACCGCCGGCCAGGTGCCAGCCCCAGCCGCTTGCGCTCCGGCGGTTCAGGAGTGCGAACGATATTTCCAACAGGCCGTTGACTACAAAGGCGAGTTCAAAAAAAATGGTGAGGTCTGCATAGGTGGCTACGGGGTGATTGAAGACTCCTACGCCAAAAAAGATCAGCATGGCGCCGAGGAGGAGGAATATCCACCAATAGCGGATCACCTGGCGGAATTCGGATATCAGGTTCATGGTTCTAAATTTTAATTTGAAGGGGATGATGGAGTTGTTGAATGCCGGTCGCCGGGTAAGATCAGCAGAGGGATACCGGTTTTGAAGATCAGTTCCCTGGTGTTGCTCCTGAGAAACCATTGCTCGGGAGCAGATCTGAGATGCGGGGTCATGACCAGCATGCTCACGGGGTTGGCCGATATAAATTGAGCCAGCGCATCTGCGACCCGGTTGGTCGCCGGGATCTCGCAAAGCGGGCTAAATGACCCCACGATGCTGTCGGAAGTGGCCGAATGGTGCAGTATTTCGATCACTTCTCCTGCTTGTTTGCTGAAGATCCTGATAATATAGAGTTTGGACTGGAATCGTTCGGCCAGTTTAAGGACGATGGCGGGGACCTGGTGATCTTGTTCCCGGAGGACATCGCTGGCGATTGCGATGGAAAAAGGCGGGGCGTAAGCGGCTCCTTCCGGCACCACCAGCAGAGCTACCGGCGTTTTTCCAGCGAGTGCGGTCGCGGTGCTGCCAAAGACCTTGCGATAGGTCTTGCCGCTGCCGCCCATGCCTACTATCACCAGGTCGGCATTCGTATCCCGGGCCGCCGACAGGATCGCGGCCACCGTGGACCCTTTTCTGGAAAGGACTTCATGCCGGATGGTTGCCGGTGTGATCAGCTTCGTGGCTTCTTCTTCCAGTTGACCGCGGACTATTTCCCGCATGTCGTCGGGCGAGGTCAACGCCGTTGATCCGATGACCGGGATCGGCATCTGTTCGTAGGCGCTGACGAGGACAATTTCTGCTCCGAAGGCCCCAGCCAGCCCCAGGCCGTATTCGGTCGCATTGCGGGCCGCTGTTGAAAAATCCGTCGCTATTAAAAGGGTCTTCATGATGAATAATTTTTTTAGGGCGCCTGTTAAAGATAAAGGCGCTCCGGGTGTGAAAAGGTAATATCAATCATATTGCCGGGTGACTTATGTCAACAAGGTCTCCTGGCTTTCCGGCTACCTTTAAAATAGTGTCGAGGACTAAAGGGCGGAAGGTTAAGGAGCGAGGTTAAAGGGCGTGAGGCTAAAGCGGAGATGGTTAAAGCTATGTACGGTTGATTCTGATCATCTTTTAATAGTACAAACTCTATCGGCATGAAACAAGTATTTCTTCTTTTTTTATTCTCTTCGGTTGTCATTTATGGTTTCCCGATGGTCATCGCATCCGGGAATACCGTTGTGATCGATCAGCCTGTTTATGAGGACCTCTATCTTTCGGGAGGGACGGTCATGATAAACGCTCCCGTCCACGGAGACATCGTTGTGGCGGGAGGCACGATCTATATCAATGACAGCGTGACCCGCGATATTCTCCTGGCAGGCGGCCGTGCGACGATCAATGGGTGTGTGGGAGGGAAGATCCGCTGCATCGGCGGGACGCTCAGGATTGGGAAAGATGTGCAGGGAGACCTGGTGATTGCGGGAGGTAGAGTCTTCGTTGACAAGGGGGCCACCATTTTTGGAAGTCTGCTGGCTACCGGCGGCGAGCTGGTCCTGAACGGCATCGTCATGGGCGATGTGCAGGCCAGGATGGGTCAGTTCATCCTCTATGGAAAGGTGGGCAGGGATCTTGACTGCCGCGGGGGTAATATCGACATCGAAGGCTCGGTGGCGGGTAAGGCTTTACTGGCGGCTTCGGGGAGTCTGGACATTGGCAGCAATGCATCCTTTCTCGGCGAGGTCCGCTATTGGAGCCCCGATAAGGGCGTCGATTTTTGGAAGACGCTGAATAAAGGGAATGCCATCCGGGATGAGAGTCTCGCGATACAGCAGAAACACTGGTATTTTTTTGGTGCGGCCACCTTTTTAGGTGTGCTCTGGTATCTCGGAATGGGTCTGGTGGCGATCCTGTTGTTACAGTACCTGTTTGCTCCTCTGTTCAGTAAGGCGGGGGATACTGTCTTTTCCCATATCCTTCAATCGCTGGGGATGGGTGTTGGGTTCCTTTTTGGCGTGCCCCTGCTGATCGTCCTGGCATTTATCACGTTGATAGGAATCCCTCTGGGCCTGATCCTGCTGTTCGGTTATATCAGCATGCTGCTGTTTTGCAGCGGCATCGTATCCGTGGTGGCCGCCAACTGGCTCAATAACCGCGGAGAGAAGAGCGCCGGATACCGAAGCCTGGTTGTCAAGGCTTTTGGGATATTTATTCTTCTCCGGCTGATCCTGTTTACGCCGTTCCTGGGCTGGTTTCTATTCTTCCTGCTGGTTTGTATTTCCTTTGGAGCGATCCTGCTGAATATCAAATGGAGGAGGACGGGCTCAATAAAACCATCGATCTGATGAGGTCGATCTGATGAGGTCTATTTAATATGATCTATTTAATAAGAGGCAGCAAATCAATAAATTATCAACTCAATAAAATCATGTATATGAAGCGGATCTTTTATTTTTCAATGTGTTCTTCCATCATCCTGTTTTCCTGTGTCAGCAATAAGAAATTCAGCACCATGCAACAGCAGGCGCAGGCCAGGTATGATTCCTTGTATGCCAGGTCGCAGAACGATCTGAAAGGCTGTAAAGACGAGAATGCAGACCTCACCCGGCAGAAGCTGATCCTGCAGGGACAGGTCGATAACCTCGGCAGGGAGCTGCCTATTGTTAAAGAAAACAATACGCAACTTTTAAAACAGCTCGAGAGTCTGTCGGTGATCAGCAGCTCCCAGGCTGAGAGTATTAAAAAATCGCTCGATAATATCGGCGCCAAAGATATTTATATACAGGACCTTCAATCGGCTATTGCGCACCGGGATTCTTTGAATCTTGCCCTGGTCATGAATCTGAAGGGGGTGATCGGCGATTTAAACGATCCGGATATCAATATCAAGATAGAGAAGGGGGTGGTCTATATCGACGTCTCCGACCGGTTGCTGTTCAACAGCGGCAGCTATGTGGTCCGGGACAAGGCAAAGGAAGTACTGGGCAAGGTCGCACTGGTTTTGAAGAATCAGCCCGATATAGAGTTCATGGTAGAGGGGCATACCGACAGCGTCCGCTATTCCCAGGGCGTGTTGCTGGATAACTGGGATTTGAGCGTAAAAAGGGCTACTTCCGTCGTGAGGATCCTGCAATATCAATATAATATACCTCCTGAGCGTATGACAGCCGCGGGCCGGAGCGAATATATCACCGTCGCTTCAAACGATACGCCGGAAGGGCGTGCGGCCAACAGGCGTACCCGGATCGTCATTCTGCCGCAATTGGACCAGTTTTTTAAATTGCTGGAACCCAAAAAGGAATGATCAAAATGCAAGAAAGAAATACGAGAAAGAAATAATTGGCGAAATAATTGGTGAATGATCGAAGAAATGATTGGGGGAATGATCGAAGAAATGATCGTGCCTTCAATCATTTTGCCGGATATAGGCTCTTGCGATGTTCAGCGGACGAAATAGGTAGCGTTTCTTCGAATGATGTCCGCCACTACGTTTGAAAATATTTTGCAGCGTGGTGATCACCTGTACAATATGTTTCCCTTTATTGATCATCACACACTCCGATAGGGAGGAGTAGCCGGCATCGGTGATTTCCGATCTCGTGGCCAGACCCGATTCGTTGAGGTTTTCGAGAACCTGCGTCGCCCAAATTACAGGCGTATGGGCGGCCTCGCAGATCCACATTATTTCTTCCTGTATTTCACCCATGCGCTCAAAACCGAGTTCTATGGCAAGGTCTCCGCGCGCTATCATGACTCCAAAGACCGTTTCTTTCATCCCCTGCATCAGTAAGAGCGGAAAATGTTCCACCGATTCGGCCGTTTCGATTTTTAGAATGATGGATGGGCGCTTGCCCGGGCTACCGGCTAACAAGTTCTGTAACCCGGCAATATCGGCGGCGGAATGGACAAACGAATAGCCTATCAGGTCGGCATGGCTGCAAACAAATGGCAGGCATGCCCTGTCAAAATCCGTTAGGGAGGAAATGACGAGTTTCGATCCGGGGAAGTTGATCCCCTTGCCTCTTTTCAGATACGGCTTTTTGGAGGAGATCCTTGTGATTTTCAGAAGAGCGGTATCGCCCTGCACATTTTCCACCGTGCATTCGATGAGGCCGTCATCGAAGAGCACCTTTGCTCCCTCTTTTAATTGCGCCGCGATGCCATTCAATGTGGAGCCGACGACCGGGATCGTCTCCTCCCCTCCGGCAGAGGATTTCGATCCTGCGAGCAATAGCTTTCCTCCTTCCTTTATCTCTATTTTTTTCTTTTTGCAACCCGGGAGGGTGGTCCGGATCTTCGGACCGGCAAGATCCATATATATTTTACAAGGCAGGCTGGTCTCGGCGGATGCCTTTTCCAGGTTGATAATCATTTTATTCCAGATCGCTTCATCATCGTGGGCGCAATTGATCCTGGCTACATTCATTCCCGAGGCCAGCAGTGTTTTTAAGGACTCATAGTCATCGGCAAGACCGGCTTCGAGGGTTACCATTATATACGGTATCGCCTTATCCGTTTTCGCGCCGAAGAGGGACTTTGCTTTTTGCTCGATATCTGCCAAGGCTTGCTGGTAGTCACAGTGCATGTTACCAGCGGCCGGCGGTTTGCCGAGCCTTTCCAGGATGGCCGTCAACTGGGCATGGATATGGCTCTCTGCGCTGGATAAGGATGACAGCCCTGCAATGTGCAGGCGGTATTGAAGGTCCCGGATATCTTCGCTTCTTAAGGCGAGGTAGTGCAGCAGGTTACAACAAGCCGCCTGTTGGGATGCCGGCAGGGACCGGAGGAGGTCCCTGTGGTTTTTTTCGGTTTCCAGCATGTTCGTTTCCAGCCCTTCCAGTGCGCGTATCAATTCTGTAAGCATATGCTATCTGTTTATCTGACAGTTGAAAATATCTCAGAGGTGGAATTATCTGACAGGTGAAATCCGGTCATATTCAGCATGGCAACCGGGGGGGATGATCATCTGCAATACCCTGAAGGTATTTGTTCGAAACGGGTTTTGTCATGAGTTTCATCAATTCGCGGCGATGATCCTGATCATCCTGACGATTGTCATTTGTGCCGCTGCCTGATGTCATGTTTTATCGGGTCGTGGGCAAGTATCTTCAGCCTGCAAAAAAGAACATCATGAAAACGTCTCCTGTCTTGCTGGTTGTCGCCTTAGTGGTTGGTCTGACGGGTTATCGTACGGTGTCCGGGTCTGTTCCCGGGAACTGCTGCACGGATACTTCCAGGAAGCCGGTAGCGATTCTGACGGTCACGGTTGCTAAACCGATGACCATACTGACGATCAGGGATACCGCCGCTTCTGCTGTCGATATCAGCAGGGTATTGGCCCGGAATTACGGGGAGCTTTTCACGTTTATTCATCAAAAAGGTCTGAAACCAGGAAAGGTGACGGCGATTTATCCGTCTTACCAGCCCGCTTTTGCCGTCGTGGAGGCCGCCATTGAAATAGACAGCATTCCCGGCCAGGTGACAGGCAGGATAAAGATTGATAAGATAGTGGGTGGGGATGTCGTCGTCGTACATTACCAGGGGCCGTATGAGCAAATAAGAATCGCCTATACGGCCATTGAAAAATGGCTAAAAAGGGAGCAGAGAGAGGTCAGGGGTTCTCCCTTCGAGGTCTACCTGAACGATGCGGTGATGGTAAGAGATCCTTTTGAGCTTCGAACGGATGTTTGTCAACTGATTAAATAACAATCGATATGAGAACAGATGCACAAATTCAAAAAGACGTCACGGACCAGTTAAAATGGGAGCCCTGGCTGAATGCCGCGGAGATCGGTGTATCCGTAAAAGACGGGGTGGTGACCCTTACGGGTCTGGTCGATACTTATACAAAGAAAATAGTGGCAGAGGCGGCCGTTCGGAAAATTGCGGGTGTCAAGGCTGTCGCGGAAGATATCCAGGTCGGTCTTTCGCCTGGCTTTGTGAGGACGGACGCAGAGATAGCCGCGGAAGTGGTCAATGCGCTCAAATGGCATACTGCTGTGATGGAGGATCGGATCAGGATCAAAGTTGAAGGAGGGGCAGTCACCTTGGAGGGAGAGGTGGAATGGAACTTCCAGCGCCTTGCGGCGGCCAATGCCATACAAAACCTGATCGGGGTGCGTAAGGTGAACAATTTCATCGTTGTCAGGCCGGTCTTTAAACCGGCGGATATAAAACGGGAGATCGTTGCCGCTTTCCACCGAAGCGCGGCATTGGACGGAGAAAAAATAAAGGTGGAGATGCGCGGTGAGAAAGTGGTTTTGACAGGTAGTGTACGTTCGCTCGTTGAAAAGGAGGATGCGGAAGTGGCGGCCTGGTCCGCCGCCGGTGTCAAAACTGTGGAAAACGACCTGAAAGTGGAAGAGGGAGAATAGGCGGGAGGAAAGAGAACATGCGGGAAGAATGAACAAAAAAATGGGCGGGAGGAAAGAACAACCAGGAACAAAAGAACAACCGCGAAGAGAATAGAAGAGAATAAATATCATCCATAAACCTTGATAAAATGAAAAAATCGATGGAGGTGGCAAAAGAAGCCCCGATAGCCTATAGCAGGTTGAAAATAAGCAGCGAGGGAGTCGACGGGAATGGGTTTATATTGTCTCAATATACCTGTACCGGCGCGAACATAAACCCGCCTCTTGATATAGAAGGCGTCCCGGATGGAACGAAAAGCCTGGCTATCATTGTCGATGATCCGGATGCAGCCAACGGTGACTGGGTCCATTGGGTCGCGTGGAATATCCCGGTGCTCAGGCATATCAAAGAGGCCAGGGCGATGGAGGCCCAGGGTCTTAATGATCTCCGGCAAAACCGGTATGATGGCCCCTGTCCACCCCAGGGGGTGCACCACTATCATTTTAAAGTATACGCCCTGGATAATCTGCCTGAGCTCGGGGAAAAAACCACCAAAAAGCTCCTGGAGCAGGCGATGCAGGGACATGTCCTGGCTTTTGGTGAACTGATCGCCTTGTATGAGAGATGAGTGAACCACTAGTTTTAATTATGCCACAACAACCTGATAACGCAAACGGCGGGAAGAAGAAATCCAGGATAGGCTGGATTTATATTGCAATGCTGGCAATTCTTTTCCTGCCTTATCTTTCCCGTTTTTTTTCATCCGGGAATCCCAGACAGATCATCTGGAACGAATTCGAAAACAAGATCCTGAGTCGTAATGCCGCAGACAGTATCGACGTGGTCAACAACGAGGTGGCGCAGGTATATATCAAAAAAGCGTTTGCGGAAGACCCCTATTTCAAACCCGTATTGAAACCCCGGCCCGGTGGGGATATAGAGCCCGGGCCCCATTATGCCTTCAATATCGGCTCTGTGGAGACTTTGGAGAGGAAACTGGATGAAGCGCAACGGGCATTACCTGCCGAACAGCGGGTAAAGGTGACCTATACAAAAAGGCCGAATATGCTTATCAATATACTTAGCTGGGTTGTACCGCTCGCCTTCCTGTTTTTTTTCTTCCGCACCTTGGCAAAAGGCGGTGGCGGAATGGGGATGGGAGGGGCTTCTCCCTTCAGTTTCGGTAATTCCACTGCCACGCTGCAAAAGGGTGCGGACAGGAGTCCTGTATCTTTCAAGGACGTGGCAGGGTTGGAAGAGGCCAAACAAGAGGTGATGGAGGTAGTCGATTTTTTAAAGGATCCCGGGATGTATACGAAGCTGGGGGCTAAAATTCCCCGGGGTGTCATCATTATCGGTCCTCCCGGTACGGGGAAAACCTTGTTGGCAAAAGCGGTTGCCGGCGAAGCGGGGGTACCCTTCTTCTCCCTGTCGGGGTCTGAATTCGTAGAGATGTTTGTGGGGATAGGAGCTTCGAGGGTGCGTGATTTGTTCAGGCGGGCAAAGGAGGAGGCTCCCTGTATCATTTTTATCGATGAGATAGATGCCGTCGGAAGATCGAGGGGGAAAGGAGCCTTCTTCGCCGGGGCCAACGATGAAAGGGAGAATACGCTCAATCAGTTGCTTACGGAGATGGACGGCTTCAGTACCAATAGTGGTGTGATCGTTCTGGCGGCGACCAACCGGGCCGATATGCTGGATGCCGCATTGCTGCGACCGGGCAGATTCGACCGGCGGATCTACCTGGAACTCCCTGATCTCGTGGAACGAGAGGCCATTTTCAACGTTCATCTACGACCCCTTAGACAGGCCGAAGTTCCTGTAGACGTGCATTTTCTAGCCTCTCAGACGCCGGGTTTTTCGGGAGCGGACATCGCCAATATCTGTAATGAGGCCGCTCTTTTCGCGGCCAGGAGAAAGAGCGAAAAAGTGGAGAAGAAGGATTTCCTGGAGGCCATCGACCGAATCGTCGCGGGGCTTGAAAAGAGAAGCAAGATCATTTCTCCGGAGGAGAAGAAGATCATCGCTTTTCATGAAGCGGGACATGCGGTAGCCAGCTGGTTTCTGAAAAGAGTGGATCCGCTGATAAAAGTATCTATCATTCCGCGCGGTAAATCACTGGGAGCCGCATGGTATCTGCCGGAAGAGCGGCAGTTGAAAACGGCCGGCGAATTCACAGAGAACCTTTGCGCCGCGTTGGGCGGGCGGGCGGCCGAAGAGCTGATTTTTGGCGAGATCTCCTCGGGGGCGTTGGACGACCTGGAAAAGGCCACCAAGGAAGCGTATAGTATGGTCGCGTATTACGGGTTTGACAAGAAGATCGGTCCTGTCAGTTTCTATGATTCGGGTGGGAACCAGGAGGCCGGCTTTCAAAAGCCTTACAGCGAGGAGACCGGTAAACTGATCGACGAAGAAGTGCGTAAGCTGGTGGAGGATGCATACCGGCAGACGATCGGTCTCTTAGAGGAGCATAAGGCCGAATTGACAAGGCTGGCCGAGCTCCTGCTGCAAAAGGAGACGGTCTTTAAAGAAGACCTGGAGGCGGTGCTGGGGGTGCGCCGGGCTTAAACCGGCATTTATGGTTTATACAGACCGGAATAGTACCAGGTAGAGAAATGCAAATGGGGCGGATCCCAACAGCGAATCGAAACGATCCAGCATTCCTCCATGCCCCGGTAAGATATTTCCCGAGTCTTTCAGGTTGAGACTTCTTTTCAGGAGCGATTTTATAAGGTCTCCAAAAGCGCCCGTGATATTGATGATAAGCGCCATGATCATCCACCCGCCGGGATTGGGGACAGGCAGGACGCGGGGTATCCAGCAAGCGACTGCAAGGGCGGCGATGGCGCCGCCCAGGCTGCCCTCCCAGGTTTTTTTCGGTGAAATGCGTTTAAATAAAGGATGGGTTCCGAGCAGGCGTCCTGCGAAATAGGCTGCAGAATCGCCTGTCCAGAGAATGATAAAGTATCCGAGAATGACGGAAGGGTGATAGGATGCATTCGGGAAAGGGAAAAAAGCGATGGCTATGAAAAAACAGAGTGGGATCGTGATACAGAAAATACCCAAAAAGGTCAACGCCAGGTTATAAAAAGGTTTTTCCGATTTTCCATACAGCTCGATCATAAAAATGCCGGACAGGGCCGGGATATTGATGAGCAATATCTTCCAGTTGCTATCCTGGGCGACGACCAGGAAACAGGTCACCAACAGGCTCAAAGAGCAAACGGCCCCGGGTATTTTTCGGGGGGATATGTTGTCGGTATGAAACAGGCGGTAAAACTCCAGCAGGCTGAGGAGGTTTATGACTGCCAGCAGGCAAATAAAGCTACCGGCCTCCCAGCTTACCGCGGCCGTGATCGCTATCACCAGCAACAAGCCGGTTATTGACCGCTTTGCCAGATTATTCATGGAAGGATCTATTGTTCCGCATAGTCTTTGTAGTTGCTTTCGTCTTTGTGATTGCTTTCCTCTTTATAGTTGTTTTCATCATTCGGAAGCAGGCGGGGGTGCGGGTCCTTCAGCACTTCGGGATGATAAATCATCCGGGCATTCACGGAATTCGCTACCAGGCAGAACTGTTGCGTCTTACGCAGGACTTCTCCCGCCCTCTCTTTCGATTCGTCGAAGGCCACATATATTTTCGGAAACAGGTTGATATCCGTGAACCGGTATTTTCCCTCCACTACTTCGATCTGTCCGATTGCATTGCAGGTAAGCCGGGAAAGCTCCAGACCGGATTTCTCTGCAAAGGACAGGTAAGTGCTCATAAAACAACTGCTGATGGCGCCCAGGAACAAGTGCTCCGGGCTCCATTCTCTGCCCTGTCCGCCGAATGCGGCCGGGGCAGCTACCTGAATAGTGCCGGCTGTCTCGTCGGACGAAAGGATTCCTTTTTGTTCGGAAAGCCAGTTCAGGTCTACTTCAAACAGGTATTGCCTGTTGCTTTTTGTCATTTTGTGCCGGATGTCTGTCATGATGTAGTCTTTTACAGGTTTAAATTCTCTTATAGGTTTAAAAAGGGGCAAACAGCAATAAAACCTCCATAAAAGTAGCTTTCGGATTCCTGCAAAAGAATGATCACTATCAGCCGATAGTCTGATTGCGGATAGGATCTGCCGACGGATAAAGGGATAGTTTCACAATAAAAATAAATATATGGAAAAGATATTAGTGGCTATTGACAGCCAGTGTATGGACGAGGCCACCGTTGCCTTCGCATGCCAACTCGCCAAACTCACGCAATCGAAGTTGACAGGTGTTTTTCTTGAGGAACCCGAAATGGAGGATGCGATCTTCCTTAGCCGGGGAAAGGATTCTTATGTGGATTCGGTTGAGATCAGGGAAGCCGGGGAAGAAGATCCGGATAGGGTATCGGTCAGGAGGGGAAATATGGATCTGTTCCGGGAGCTGGCTGAAGAAAACAATGTCCAGGTCTGTATACACCTGGATAAAGGCGTGCCGATAGAGGAACTGGTCGCGGAGAGCCGGTTCTCGGATGTGCTGATCGTCAATGCCGCCACTTCTTTTTCCGATATGGATGAAAATGTGCCGACGGGTTTTGTAAAGAATGTCCTGCACGATGCAGGATGTCCCGTGATTATTTCTCCCGAACAATTTGATGGTGTCGACAATATTGTATTTTGTTATGACGGAAGCAAATCGGCTGTGTTCGCGATGAAACAATTCACCTATTTATTCCCCGAACTTAAATCCCGGCGGGTGAAGGTCATCTACCTGAACGACGAAACGGCTTTTACCGAGGAAGAAGTGCAGCGGGTGGCCGAATGGATCAGGCATCATTACAATAATGACGTGGAGTGGGTAATATCCAATGAGGAAGCGAAAGAAGCCCTTTTTGACTTCCTGGTGAAAAAGGGAAGCGATTTTGTCGTAATGGGGGCTTATGGGAAGGGGTTGCTTGCCTCTTTTTTCAGGCCTGGCGGGAACGGGAAAAACAAGGGAGGATGGGGTGATGAATGGGATGAAGAAGAAGGTGAAGGTCTGAGGACTGCTGCACTTCCGATCTTCGTCTCGCATTTTTAGCTTTAAAATCATTTTTATGGAAACAGATACACTTAATAAATCGGTCTCGCTTTCAGAGACGATCAGGACTATTTACCAAAGAAGGGCTGTCAGAAAATATACGGACCGTCCGGTGGACAGGGAACTCATCGAGGAGGTGATCGACGCGGGCCGGATGGCTCCTTCGGCCATCAACCATCAGCCCTGGCAGTTCTACGTGCTCACCGACAGAAAGTTGATTCATTCCCTTTCGAAGGAGATAGCCGGGACCGCTCTAAAAGAGTTTGTAAAACCCGGGCTGAAGGGAGCCATCAAACAAGCCGGTCATCTTTTGCATTTTTCCGATGGGTTCCATTTTCAGGCACTAAAGGATCCGGTCTTTCATGGAGCTCCGGTCGTAATATTTATAACGGCTCCGCGTGACAATGAGTGGGCCCCATTGGATATCGGTATGTGCTCGCAGAATATGATGCTGGCTGCCCGATCCCTGGGCCTTGACACTTGTCCTGTGGGTTTCGGAAAGTTTGTGGAGGGCACAGAAATGTTCACGAAGTTGAGGGTGCCCGCTTCCGAACATGTTCTCCTCTCCATTATAGTTGGCTATGGAGACGAGCACCCGGAACTCCCGGAAAGGGCAAAAAATAATATCCATTTTATCGATTGAAGAGGTTGGCGGATGCTGCCGGTGGCCTGGAATTGAGACCTTTCCTGTCCGGATTTCCGGTGTTCCAATCCGGCGATTTAAGCGGGCGAGTGTATTTTATTAGGTTTAACGCCTACGATTTATTTCTATCCAAATGTAATGGGGCAATACGTTGGGCAGCATTAAATCATACGTCTGAAACAGGGAGGCGGGGCGTATGACTTTAATCATCCGGGTCTATGGCATTCCTCATATAAAACGGTCAGGGCGGACTATACCTTCGTATCCTGCAGCCATTGATGACACCTCTATCATCTTCATCTTGATTATACCGGGATCGTCCCAAAAAAAGCATGTATGAATGAACTTTTGACACTTATAAAAGAGAGACATTCCACCCGTGGGCTGTTTGATCCCAGCCGCCGCATAGCCAGGGAGGACCTGGATAAAATAATGGAGGCGGCCCGATGGGCTCCCACGGCGCACAATATGCAAAACTTCGAGGTGATCCTCGTTGACGACAGGAACACGATCGGGGCGATCGCCGCGATAAAAACTCCCGTATCGCTGGCTTTTGTCCGGGAGAACTACGAGCAGCTCTCTTTTTCGGCGGCCGAGCTGTCGAGGAAGAAGACGGGTATATTGGGGAGCAGCTTCCCTGTCGCCTGGCTGAAACCCGGCGTTCGCAAGAAAGATCTTCGCGGCGAGGACGGCAATGAATTTTTGCGGGATGAGCTGCTGTCTGCGCCGGTGCTGGGCATCGTGCTGTATGAACCCGCGAGACGGGCTCCAGCCTCGAAAGGAGATTTCCTGGGCATCATCAGCCTGGGATGCATGATGGAAAACATGTGGATGATGGCCCAGTCGCTGGGTATCGGTTTCCATATCGTCAGCTCGCTGAGCAACGGCAGCCCGGGAAAAGGCATCCGGAGAATGCTGGCCATCCCTAAAAAATATGTCATCGCTTATTCTTTCAGACTGGGGTACCTGGCGGGTGCTCCGCAAGACTATCTCCGGGTGCGCCGTGATCTGAGGGATTTTGTACACAATAATAAGTATGGAAAGAAATGGGACGCTTGTTAAACAGGGTTTTTGTGTCCGTCGCTATCTGCGTTGGACTGTTCAATAAGACCGCAAACGCACAGCAGGACACTGCGCATAAAACGTCCTCCGTTGTCTGGGATCTGCAGGCCTGCCTGGCATATGCCCAAAAGAACAATATACAGATCAATACGCTCCGGCTGTCCGCGCAGACGAGTGAGCAGGCTTACCTATTGTCGAAAGCGGCGCGGCTACCCAATCTCTCCGCCAGCCTGGGGCAGACTGCCACCCATAGCACGAATGCCAACCCGGTGGTGGGTGGGTTTCAGACTCAATCTACCATGGCCGGTTCTTACTCGGTCAATTCGGCCGTAACCTTGTATGAAGGCGGTTATCTCAGGGACGATATCCGGCAAAAAAACCTGGAGCTTCAATCGGCTAACCTGAATATCCTCCAAAGCGAAAATGACATCACTTTACAGATCACGCAGGCCTATCTCAATATATTGCTGGCGAAAGAAAACCTCGTTTATGTAAGGGACCTGGTGAATTCCACGACTGCGCAGGTTGAGCAGGGCCGGAAGGAATACGATGCCGGAAGCATTGCCCGGAATGCGTATATAGAGCTGCAGGCACAGCTGGCAACCGACAAATATACGCTGGTGACCGCCCAGAATGCGGTGAGGCAAAACAAGCTAACCCTTAAGCAACTGCTTCAGCTGCCCATATCCGATACCCTGGACATCGCGCAACCCGATACGGTGATAGCCCTGGAGGCGGTTCCCGCCCTGGACCAGGTCGAGAGCGCCGCCTTGCAGAACAGGCCCGAAATCAGGAACGGCCAGTTGGGCATCGATATCTCCCGGTACACCCTCGCAAAGGCACGTGCGGGCTATCTTCCGACATTGACGGCTGCCGGTTCGTTGTCGAGCGGCTATTCCAACAACCAGTCCATCGATTATTTCCAGCAAGTGGATAACAACTTTTTCCAGCGGATCGGTCTGACCCTATCCATTCCCATTTTTACGAACCGGGCCAATAAGACCAATGTGGAAAATGCTAAAATCGGGATTGCGCAATCCAGGCTCACGCTGTTGAATGTGCAGACCACACTGAGCCAGTCCATCGAGCAGGCTTATATCAATGTCCTGAATGCGCAGAGTCAATATGACGCTGCACTTGAACAGCTGGAAGCCAACCGGGAAGGGTTCCGCATTGCTGGTGTTCAACTGAGTGCGGGAGCCGTCAACCTGGTCGATTACCTGCAACAGAAGACGCTCTATGTCCAGGCATTCCAAGCCTATATCCAGGCCAAGTATAATGCCGCGCTGAGCATCAGGATCTATGATTTCTATATGGGAATCGCCATCAAAATATAAATATATCCCGTTATGAGCCGATACAAAGTGTTGATCCTTCTTGTCCTGGTGCTGTTGCTGGCGGGTGGCGCCGTCTGGTATTTCAGATTCAGGAAAGAAGAGAAGCCGGTGGTCCTGCAGACGGAAACTCCCCGGTATGATTATATTTCAAAAAGTGTGAGCGCCACCGGCACGATTGAGCCGGTAGATACGGTAACGGTGGGAACGCAGGTATCCGGCACCATCCAGCATATCTATACCGATTTCAATGCCGTCGTGAAAAAGGGTCAGCTGATCGCCCAACTGGATAAGTCGCTTTTCCTGGCTGCCGTCAACCAATACAAGGCGAACCTGGATGTTGCGAAGGCTACCCTGGTGTATCAGAAAAGCAATTTCGACCGGCAGACCCTGTTGTATAATAGTGGGGCGATCAGCAAGGCCGACTATGAAACCGCCCAGGACCAGTACCTGACGGCGAAGTCGACGGTGGAAAGCGTGCAGGCCCAGCTTGATGCCGCGGACAAAAACCTGTCTTATTCCAGTATTTATTCTCCAATAGACGGGGTGGTGCTGACCCGGAATATCAGTATGGGACAGACCGTCGCCGCCAGTTTCAACACGCCGACCCTGTTTATCATCGCCCGGGATATTACCCGGATGCAGGTGCAGGCGGCGGTGGGCGAAGCCGATATCGGGGATGTGAGGGTGGGCCAGCGGGTCGTCTTTACGGTGGACGCCTATCCCGATATCAGCTTCACGGGTACGGTCAACCAGATCCGGCTCGAACCGGTGGTGTCTTCCAACGTAGTGACTTATACCACGATCGTCAGTGCTTCCAACAAGGATTTGAAACTCAAACCGGGGATGACGGCCAATATATTTATTTATACCTACGAGCAGGACCATGCGTTGCTCATTTCTTCAAAAGCCCTCCAATTCAGGCCGGATGCCACGGTGAAAAAGCGGTTTATCGTCCGGCCATTTCCCCGGGATAGCTCTGTCGAAAAAGGGGGCTTGCCCGGCCACAGTTTTCCGGGAACGGCGGGCGATACTTCGAGCCGCGAAATCAATGCGGCAAAAAAAGGCAGCATGGCTTTCGTATGGGTGCAGTCGGGCGATAGCCTGGTGGAAAGGAGACTGACGACGGGAATCAATGACGATACGCATGTGCAGGTGCTGGACGGGTTGACTACCGGCGATGTGGTCGTTACGGGAATCGGGGTGAGTTCCGCCGCCGGCGCGGCCAATGTCCCCACCAGTCCTTTCATGCCGACGAGGCGTGCTTCCCCGGCTCCTTCCCGTCCTGCGGCCGGGGGCGGCGGAAGGTAAGAGGATCCGGGGCTTTCCGAACCGGGGGCTCTCAAAGCCAGGCTGAAAAAAAACAAACTGAAAAAACAAACTGAAAAAGCCACGCTGGAAAGACCGGAGCGGGAAAGACCGGGTTGAAAAGGCTACGCTATAAAGGCCGGCGGCAAAGAAACCGGAGACAAAAAAAGACCGGAGGTAAAAAGAACGATATGAGTAATAAGATACTGGAGCTGACAGATATCAAGAGGGAATTCAGGATGGGTTCGGAGACCGTTCGGGCGCTAAAGGGCATCACGTTCGACGTTGCCGCCGGCGAATTCATAACGATCATGGGCAGCAGTGGTTCCGGCAAGACAACCTTGTTGAACACGCTGGGCTGCCTGGACAAGCCGAGT
The DNA here is from genome assembly GCA_031292515.1 of Puia sp. Taxonomy (GTDB): domain Bacteria; phylum Bacteroidota; class Bacteroidia; order Chitinophagales; family Chitinophagaceae; genus Puia. The sequence continues at coordinate 40,447 of JARLGZ010000147.1, forward strand.
TCGGGAACCTACCTGTTGGATGGGGTGGATATCAGCAAACTTTCCCGCAACGAGCTGGCGCGTTTGCGAAACAATAAAATGGGATTCGTCTTTCAATCCTATAACCTGCTGGCGCGGACTTCGGCTCTCGAAAACGTCGAGCTTCCCTTGCTGTACAATCCGTCCGTCGGGGCTAAGGAGCGGAGGGAAAGGGCCATGCATGCGCTTGAAGCCGTGGAACTGGCGGACCGGATGGATCATAAGCCCAATGAATTGTCCGGCGGTCAGCAACAGCGTGTGGCGATCGCGCGGGCCCTGGTCAATCAGCCTGTGATGATCCTGGCCGATGAAGCGACGGGCAACCTGGATTCGAGGACTTCATATAGTATCATGGCGCTTTTGCAGGATCTGAATGAGCAACAGGGGAAAACGATCGTCTTTGTCACCCACGAGCCCGATATCGCAACGTTTAGCAAGAGGACCATCACCTTGCGCGATGGCAGGATCCTGAAGGATTATCCGATAGAGGCCAGGCGGTCAGCGAAGGAAGTGTTGGCGGCCCTTCCCGCCTCGGATGATTATAAAATCAATTGATTATGAGTCTGATCAACCTTTTAAAGATTGCTTTGAAAGCCTTGCAGCGAAACAAGCTCCGGGCTTTTCTGACCATGTTGGGCATTATCATCGGGGTGGCCGCCGTGATAGCCATGGTGGCGATCGGTCAGGGATCCAAGCAGAGCATCCAGCAGCAGCTGTCCGGTATGGGATCCAACATGATCATCATCCGGCCGAGCAGTAATGTGGCAGCCGGAGCGCGGCTGGATGTCTCTACCGTTCAAACGCTGACGCTGGATGACGTAAAAGCCCTGCAAAAACAGTCCCTGTACCTGAGCGCGGTCAGTCCTTCGGCGTCTGCCAAGGCGCAGGCCATCTACGGCAGTAACAACTGGTCGACGACCATCCAGGGCGTAAATACGGATTACCTGGATATCATCCGGCAATGGCCGTTGAAGGATGGGATCGAGTTCACCGACAAGGATATCCTTTCGGAGACAAAAGTGTGTATACTGGGGCAGACGGTGATCGGCTATCTCTTTCCAAACGGGGAAAACCCGATCGGGAAATATATCCGTTTCGACAAGATACCTTTCCTCGTCATCGGGACCCTGGCGGCCAAGGGCGTGAGTGCGTTCGGCCAGGACCAGGACGATGTCATCCTTTCTCCTTATACCACGGTACAAAAGAGACTACTGTCCACCATCTACTTCCAGAATATCTACTGTTCGTCGAAGGATGAGGCTTCGACCCAGCCTGCCGCGGAGGAGATTTCACGGATCATCCGGCAGTCCCACCGGCTGAAACCCACCGACGAGGACGATTTTGCGGTAAGGACCATGCAGGAGCTGATCGATACCTTCAGTTCCACGAGCCAGCTGCTTACGATCCTACTTGCCGTCATCGCGGGCATTTCCCTGGTCGTGGGGGGCATCGGTATCATGAATATCATGTATGTCTCCGTCACCGAGCGTACGCGCGAGATCGGTCTGCGCATGTCGATCGGCGCCCGGGGGCGGGATATCCTTCTGCAATTCCTGACGGAAGCCACGTTGATCAGTATCACGGGCGGCTTGCTCGGCGTGGCCCTGGGAATCACGGTGACCAGGCTGGTAACCCTGTTGCTATCCTGGCCGACCCTGATCACCGAGTCGTCTGTCCTGCTCTCTTTCCTTGTCTGTGCGGTCACGGGTGTATTTTTCGGCTATTACCCGGCTCAGAAAGCTTCCCGGCTGGATCCGATCGAAGCCTTGCGTTACGAATAGTCTTCCGGTGTGAATGTTCTTTGCCAGGGTTGGTCGAATGCCGGGTGATGACAATCATCATGCTGGTTGATGCCGGTCCTTCTTCAGGAATCCGGGAGCCGGTAGTTTTGGGCAACAGATTTAATCGCCGAAAGTCATTCACCGGAAAAAAAAGGAGGAAGTTATGGAAGCCATTGCCAATGCAGAAAAGAGACTCGTCAATACGGAAAAGGGCCTCGTCAAATACAAAAAATATAAAGCTTTTACTATCGGATCCAAACGGGTCGATGTTCCCACCGAGGAGGATCTGGCACGCAAAGCCAGCCATGAGCGAGCCGAGCTCGCCGTGCGGCTGAATGAACTGGCCCGGAAACGGCCTTTCAATATTCTCTACCGGGTCAAAAAACATGACACGCTTTGACAAGACAGACGGCCATTTGCCATTTTAAACCTTTGTTATGTTTCCGGATATTTCTTTTGAAAAGGTCATCAGGCGGATAGAGAACCTCGGGACCGCTATTTTTTGGGATTTCGGCCGGTCCGAGGTAAAATTCCCTACGTCGGTCGTGCGAATCAGGAGTGTGAATGAAGGGGGAGAAATATGGCTGACCCTTCCGAAGCCCTACCCGGATAGCAGCGGGCTGGATAGATCCTTCCCTGTCGGACTGCATTTCTATAACAAAAAATATGACTATTATGTCCAGGTGGATGGCGTGGGCGAGTTGATCACGGACATTCAAAAAATGCCGGCCCCTATCGAGGCGTATTTTTCCAGTCTTGCCGAAGATGAGTTGTTGATCCGGGTAAAGATGAGCCGGATGGAATCGTTTGAAAAGAGAAAAAATGAAAAAAGTGCATGGCCCTTCCTGCGAGGTTCCTTTTATTCCGAATCTAATCGTCAATATATCGCCTGAAAAAATCAATGCATGCCGAAAAGAAAATCGTTTCCATTGTCGAAGGTATACGGCCTGCTGGAGCCCGGACCGGTGGTCATGCTGACGACGGCCCGGGGGGATTATATCAATGTGATGACGATGTCCTGGCATACCATGCTGGAATTCGAGCCGCCGCTTATCGGATGCGTGGTCAGCAGCGGGGATTATACATTCAAGATCCTGAAAGCGACCAGGGAGTGTGTGATTGCCATTCCGGGTGTCGAGTTGGCGCCGAAAGTGGTGCGTGTCGGGAATACCTCGGGCAGGGATCTTGATAAATTTAAAAAATTCTCCCTGACTGCCGCGCCTGCGTCTTTGGTCAAGGCGCCTCTTATAGAAGAATGTTTCGCCAACCTCGAGTGCAGGGTCGTGGATACTTCGATGGTCAACAAATATAATTTCTTCGTGCTTGAGGTCGTGAAAGCCTGGATCGATCCGGGGGCTGCGCATCCGCAAACGATCCATCACCTGGGAAAAGGCGTCTTTATGGTGGCGGGAAAGCAGATCAGACTTCCATCGAAGATGAAATAGTTCGAAAATGAAATAGTTCGAAAATGAAATAACAGCATGAAGGCATGAATACGAAACAGGATATCACCGTTCCCGCCGATCTCAGGAGTCATGGCGAAGGCACGGGGCCGGAGAGGAAGCAGCATCCCGTGTATGTGGATCTGCTGCCGCCATGTAACCATGCCTGCCCGGCGGGAGAGAATATCCAGTCCTGGCTCGCGCTTGCCCAGGCTGGCCATTACAAAGCGGCATGGAGGGTGGTGATGGCCGACAACCCGATTCCTGCCGTTTCGGGAAGGGTATGCTATCATCCCTGCGAAGACTCCTGCAACCGGGCGGCTATTGACGGCACGGTCAATATTCATGCCCTGGAACGGTTTCTGGGGGACGAGGCGTTGAAGCAGGGATGGACGATCATGGAGCAGCCGCCCGCGCTTACGGGTAAACGGGTGCTGATCGTGGGAGCGGGTCCCAGCGGTCTATCGGCGGCCTATCAGCTGGCGAGATTAGGACATTATGCCGAGATCCGCGAGGCCGGGCCTATGGCAGGCGGGATGATGCATTTCGGCATCCCGGCCTACCGGCTTCCCCGAAGGGAGTTGGAGCAGGAGGTGCGGCGGATCCGGGAAATGGGTGTTTCGATTCTTTTCAACCATAGGGTCGATGAAGTATTGAAGGAAAAGGAGGAGGGGCATTTCGATGCCGTATTCCTTGCCATCGGGACGCAGCTTTCCCGGAAAATCGATATTCCCGGCAGGGATGCGGGGAAGGTGCTGGACGCACTGTCTTACCTGAAGCAGGTCGAAGCGGGCGATGCGCCCCGTTTGGGCAGGCGGGTAGTGGTTTACGGGGGAGGCAACACGGCCATGGATACGGCCCGGACGGCAAAACGGCTGGGAGCATCGGAGGCCATTATCGTTTACCGGCGGGACCGGCAGCACATGAGCGCGCATGACTTTGAAGCACAGGAGGCCCTGGAGGAGGGGATAAAGATCAACTGGCTGCGCACCATCAAAGCGATGGACGGAGGCAGTTTCACGGTGGAGGTGATGCGCCTGGAAGACGGCAAGCCCGTGGGGACGGGCCAGTTTGAAACGCTGGAGGCCGATAACCTGATCCTCGCGCTGGGCCAGGATGCCGACACCGGGTTTTTAAAGAACGTGCCGGGTCTTGCCTTTCGGCCGGATGGAACTGTCATCGTGGGGCCGGATATGATGACCGGCTGCGCGGGGATTTTCGCCGGGGGGGATATGGTCCCGGGCGAGCGAAGCGTGACGGTGGCGATCGGGCATGGCAAAAAGGCTGCCCGTCACATCGATGGATTTCTGCGGGAGACCCCCGTTCAGGCATCCGTCAAACACCCGGTGGTGGGTTATGAACAATTGCATCGCTGGTATTCGACATCGGCGCCCCAGGCCCAACAGGCGGAAATGCCGGCTGCGCGGCGTATCGACGGCTTTGAAGAAGTCGTGACGGGGCTGACGGAAGAGGAGGCCCGTTTCGAAGCGCAAAGATGTCTGTCCTGCGGCAATTGTTTCGAATGCGATGGTTGTTTCGGGGCCTGTCCCGAGGACGCGGTCATCAAGCTGGGGCCGGGTAAACGCTATACGATAGATTACGACCGGTGCACGGGCTGCGCGGTCTGTTACGAGCAATGTCCCTGCCACGCGATAGAAATGGTCCCTGGCCCCTGACGGCATGATATACAGTTACACACGATATGCAATTATTAAACCGATTATAAGAAAACCGAATAAAAGACATGACAAACGACCTGCCTGTAATGGTAATGCTGGACGGGAATGAGGCCGTCGCATATGTAGCTTACCGGGTGAACGAGGTGTGCGCGATTTACCCGATCACTCCGGCTTCGCCGATGGCGGAACTGGCCGATGAGTGGTCGGCCGCCGACCACGTCAATATCTGGGGGAATATCCCGGAAGTCATCGAAATGCAGAGCGAGGGCGGTGCGGCCGGTGTCGTGCATGGCTCCTTACAGACGGGTGCGCTTACCACTACTTTTACGGCTTCACAGGGCCTGCTGCTCATGCTGCCCAATATGTACAAGATCGCCGGGGAACTCACTTCGACCGTGTTTCATGTGGCGGCGAGATCCCTGGCTGCCCAGGCCTTGTCCATCTTCGGCGACCATAGCGACGTGATGGCGGCGCGGACCACGGGTTTCGCCATGCTTGCTTCCGGATCCGTGCAGGAGGCCCATGACATGGCCCTTATCAGCCAGGCGGCAACGTTGAAATCGCGTATCCCGTTTATTCATTTCTTCGATGGCTTCCGTACTTCGCATGAGATCAATAAGATCATCCTTCTTTCGGAAGAACAGATCAGGGCCATGATCGACGAGCGCCTGGTCCGTGCGCACCGGGAGCGCAGCCTGAATCCCGATCATCCCTTTATCAGGGGCACTTCGCAAAACCCGGATGTATATTTTCAGGGCAGGGAAACCGTGAACCCCTATTATAGGGCGGCGCCCGGTATCGTCCGGGAGGCGATGGACGCATTCGGCGTTCTCACGGGAAGACAGTACCGCCCATTCGAATATGCCGGCGATCCCGATGCGAAAAAGCTGATCGTGATCATGGCTTCCGGGGCGGAGACGGTGAAAGAGACAGTAGCCGCCTTGCGGGCAAACGGAGAAAAAGCCGGTATGATCCAGGTGAGGCTATACCGGCCCTTCTCCATGGATTATCTGCTCGAAGTCCTGCCTCCTTCGGTTGAAAAGATAGCCGTACTGGACCGCACCAAGGAGCCCGGGGCTGGTGGCGAACCGCTGTACCAGGATGTCGTGACGGCTCTTTTTACGGCTTTCAGCGAAGGTCGTATCGCCCGGTTGCCAAAGGTGGCGGGAGGCCGGTATGGGTTGTCTTCGAAAGAGTTCACGCCGGCCATGGTAAAAGCTATTTTCGCGGAGCTCGAAAATCCATCACCCAAAAATGGCTTCACCATCGGCATCCATGACGATGTCTCGCATACCAGCCTGGCTTTTGACCCGGCGTTCAGCATAGAGCCGCCGGACCGGGTCTGTGCGCTCTTCTTTGGAGTAGGGGCCGATGGAACGGTAGGCGCCAACAAAAACAGCATCAAGATCATCGGCGAGGAGACGGATCTGTATGCACAGGGATATTTTGTATACGACTCGCGAAAGTCCGGCTCCCAGACCGTTTCCCATCTTCGCTTTGGCAAGGAGCCCATCCGGGCGCCTTATCTTGTCGAGCGGGCCGATTTCATCGCCTGTCATAAATATAATTTTGTCGGCAAAGTGGAGATGCTGCGGTATGCGAAGCCAGGGGGTATCTTCCTGCTCAACTGTCCTTATAGCCGGGAGGAGGCTTGGGACAGGTTGCCCCGGCCGTTGCAGGAGCAGATCGTCGGGAAAAAGCTGAAATTTTATATTATTGACGCGTCCAGGGTGGCGCAGGATGCCGGCCTGGGTCTACGGATCAATACGGTGATGCAGGCCTGTTTCTTTGCGCTCTCAGGCGTTCTGCCCCGGGATGAAGCGATTGACAGGATCAGGAGGACGATCCGGAAGTCTTATGAATCCAAGGGGGAGGCGGTCGTACAACAAAATTTCAAAGGGGTGGATGCCAGCCTGGAGCATTTGTTCGGGATTGAAATCCCCGCCACGGCTACCGGTACTGTGGCGCTTTTGCCGGCTGTCGCCCCCGAGGCGCCGGATTTTGTACGGCGGGTTACCGCCATGCTCCTGGCCGGAGAGGGGGATTCATTGCCTGTGAGCATGTTGCCTTCGGATGGCACGTATCCGAGCGGAACGACGAAATGGGAAAAGCGGAATATTTCGGACCAGGTTGCGGTATGGGAACCGGATAGCTGTATCCAATGCGGGAATTGCAGTTTCGTCTGTCCGCACAGCGTCATCCGCTCCCGGTTCTATCACAAGGAATATCTCGATAATGCGCCTTCGTCATTCCATTCGGCGCCCATCAACGCGCGGGGATTCCCGGAAACCCGTTATACTTTACAGGTCTACCTGGAAGATTGCACAGGGTGCAATCTCTGCGTACAGGTATGCCCGGTGACCGATCTCCGCGATGGAAGCAGGCGTGCCATCAATTTGGAGCAAAAGCCCGATCCGGCGGCAGAGCGGGCGAATATCCGTTTCTTCGAAACTCTTCCCGTCAATGACCGGTCGAAAGTAGATTTCTCTTCCGTGAGAGGAGCACAGTTCCTGGAGCCCTTGTTCGAATTCTCCGGAGCCTGCGCGGGTTGCGGGGAGACGCCTTATATCAAAGTCCTCACCCAGTTGTTCGGGGACCGTCTCCTGGTGGCGAATGCCACGGGTTGTTCCTCGATCTATGGCGGCAACCTGCCTACCACGCCATGGGCCGTCAACGGGGAACAGCGGGGGCCTGCCTGGTCCAATTCCCTGTTCGAGGACAATGCGGAATTTGGCCTGGGCATGCGCATCGCCACCGATAAACAAAGGGCGATTGCGAGGGTGCTGGTAGATGAGCTCAGACAGGAGGTAGGCGGAGAACTGGCGGATGGCCTGCTCCATTCCCCGCAGCAGGTGGAGTCGGAGATCGCGGAACAACGTCGCCGCGTAGCCGATCTCAAAAGGAGCCTGTCACAATTGGAGGGACCGGTCGCTGCCGTGGCGGCCAGGCTGCTATCCGTGGCTGACCAGTTGGTGGAGAGAAGCGTCTGGATCATCGGGGGAGACGGCTGGGCCTACGACATCGGCTCGGGAGGGTTGGACCATGTGCTTTCCACGGGGCGCAATGTGAATGTCCTCGTGCTGGATACGGAAGTCTATTCCAATACCGGCGGACAGATGTCCAAGGCTACGCCTACCGGCGCCACGGCCAAATTTGCGGCGTCGGGGAAAAAGGTGGGCAAGAAGGATCTGGCGCTCCAGGCCATCTCCTATGGGAATGTCTATGTGGCGCAGGTGGCGATGGGCGCCAATCCGCAGCAGACCCTGCTGGCCATGCGTGAAGCCGAGGCCTACCCGGGACCTTCGCTGATCCTGGCCTATAGTCATTGCATCGCGCATGGGATCGATATGGAGAAGGGGCTGGGCCAACAGAAGCTGGCTACCGCCAGCGGTTATTGGCCGCTTATCCGGTACAACCCCGCTTTGCGGGAAGCCGGCAAGAACCCGTTCGTGCTGGATTCTCCCCGGCCTACGATTTCCTTCGGCGAGTATGCGCAAAATGAACTGCGGTATACCGGTCTTTCCGCGACCCATCCCGCCGAAGCGGATTATCTGCTTCGGATAGCCCAGCAGCAGGTCGATCTGCGCTGGAAGACGTATGAAGACATGGCCGGTTGGGGGGCGGGGGCTTTCACCCCGCGGGTCCGGGATGGAGTTTGAAAGGTTTTATTTGTGAAGGTTCATGACCGGCACCGGGCAATGGAGAACAATCTTTTGGGAGAGACTACTGTGCAGGTGGAAGAGGCCGTTCTTTTTTGGGAAGACCACCAGCCAGTCTGCGGCGTGGAAGCAAAGATAGTCCCGGATACCCTGGTCGACACTGTCGGCCTGAATGATATGCAGTCCGGAAACTTGCTGGTCGAGGCCTTTTTTCCAGTCATCGAAGACAAGGGTAGAGATTTTTTCTTCTCTTGTGGCGACATGGAGGATATCGAATCGTGCCTGAAAGAGATCGCCCAGCAGCTGAAGGTATTTGACAGGAACATGCATTCCCGGGTTGACATCTTCGCGGTCGAAGGTTAGAAGGATGCGATGGACCGGATGATACCGTGTGAGTGCCGGGACGACAAGCAAGGGAAAAGGCAATTGATTGGCAGGAAACCTGCCGGTATGGGAGGGGCCTCTGACTACAAGCAAAGGTTTTTTCCACTGGCAGAAGTCCTCGAAGCGGGATTCCGGCTGACCGGTCTCCTGGTCGGTGGCGACGCTGACTTTACCGTTTGTGCGTTTTGATAGCTCGTCGGCGAGGAGCCTGAGGGAATTGAGCCCCCTGTCCCGCAGTTCGTCCAGGACGGAGTCGGGGAGGGGCGTGACACCGGAACCCGCCGGGATTTCCAGGACGTGGACAAGGTGCAGTTCGGCGTTAATGGAGGCCGCCATGTCGGCGGCATAGCGTGCGGCGTTGCCGGAGCCTTCGGTAAAATCGACGGGGACGACGATGGATTTCATCCAAACGCTGTTTACAGGTGAAAAAAATGATCTGACAGTACAAAACAAATACAAAGTTCAACAGGAACAGGTGATCTGGAGTGGGGCCAGGGATGACAGTCGTCACGTATGACGGTGCCCGGCAGCGGGGAAACAGTCGTACATATAAAGCAGGCCGAGGGTCCAGCCAATGATGCCGATGAGCAGGGTGATGCCGTAGGGGTTGCTCGCGGGATCATGCGGGATCAATAGACCGAAGACCAGCAAGAGGAGACCCGCCAGGAAGTCTCCGCGCTGACCGGGGATGTTTCGGGCCAGCACTGTGGAGGCGACCATTTTGAGGAGCCCTTTGATGACCATCCAGGGACTGACGACGAACGGGAACGCAAAGAAGGCGAGGACCGGGTCCAGCAGCAAGATCGAGCTGAACGAGATGTCGACGATGGCTTCGGCTACCCGCCAGGTTTTCTCTTTTTTGCTGCTGTTTCCCAGATAGGAAAGGGCCACCAATAAAAGGCCGTCGAGCAGGAGGGCAATTCCCGCGTATTGAACCAGGGACCGGTAGGTGGCGGAGGGGTTGACCAACGCAAAAATCCCGAGGGTGAGCCAGCAAACGCCCGCTGTGAAAAGCAGCCGGGAGGTGTTGAACTTTTTAATAGGGGATTCCATGACGATGACTTTTATTGTGAGAGATAGCCGCCGTCGATGGGGTAGTAGCCACCGGAGGCGAAAGAAGCTTTGTCGGAACTGAGCCAGCACACGAGCTCCGCCACTTCATTCGGTTCACCCAGCCTGCCAATGGGATGGGCCTGAACAAGCGATTTTTTTCCAAGGTCGTCGATGCCTGCCCGGGAGAGGAGCGGGGTGTTGATAAAGGCCGGGCCAACGGCGTTCACACGAATACCTTTGACGCTGTATTCCAGTGCCGCCGTCTGGGTGAGGCCAATAACGGCATGTTTGGCGGCCACATAGCCCGCTGAGCCAGGGAAACCGACGGCTCCCAGGATGGAGGACATGTTGACGATGACACCTTTGCCCCGGGTAAGCATGGCGGCGATTTCGTATTTCATGCAATAGAAGACGCTGCTGAGGTTGACGGCGATGATTTGGTTCCATCCTTCGAGGCTCATATCGGCGATCGGGTGGATTTCACCGCCGATGCCGGCGTTGTTAAAAGCGATATCCAGCCGGCCGCAGGTTCGGATGGTTGTGTCTATCAGACGCCGGCAGTCTTCAGGCAGACTCACGTCGGCATAGATGAAAACGGCGTTGCCACCCCCGGCGTTGATCTTTTGAACAACGCTGTTTCCATGGGTCTCGTTGATGTCGGATACGACCACTTTGGCGCCTTGCACCGCGTACATCAGCGCAGTAGCTTCGCCGATGCCTGAGCCGCCACCGGTAACGAGGGCAACGCTATTGTCGAAGAGCTTTTCCATACTTATATTTTAGTGAAGTTATCAATCCTGCCGGGCGGGGAAGATGACGGTGGTCAGGCGGCGTAATGATTCGGGAGGCGGGAGGTGGTTAAAAGAAATCGGGGATGGGCGGGGATGGGGAACCGAGCCTTCATATCCTCCATTGAAGAAGGAACCCTCCATATACTTGTTTCTGTACCGTCCTGAATTCCGCGGTTTCGATCACCTGCCTGTATTGAATGGAAAAACCTCCCAGCTGCATGCCCATGATTCCAGTGCCTTCGAACAAAATCCGGGTGATTTGTTCTGCGGGGATGTGGTAGTATTGCCTGCCGTCAAATGGCCCTCCCTCCAAAATGCTGTTATACCCGACGAATTTGACCGCCGGCCTCACTTCTACATAGAATCCTGGCCTTTTTCGGCTGTGGTTGCGTGTCCCGGCATTCCTGGCCGGAAAGAAATTGTCCTTTTCATTCGAAATCAGCAGATCCAGCCCTATCTGCGCATCGGTTTGCAGGGTGCCTGCCCTCACGGAACCTGTTCCGTTCACCTTGAAGATCCGGCTAAAGGAAAAGAGGTTGGGTTCATAATAAAGGCTATAATTGACTACGGGGTAATCGGGCAACTGATTGCCCCATCCCCGGGGCTCATTTGTTTTGATCATCCCATGTATAAAAGTTTGAACTTCTTTAGCCGCGGCCGCCGGCCCCATCGTTCCGAGCCACAGGGCGGAACGGAACAATCCTGAGTGGTCCGGCGATAAACTCTCGCGGCCAAGGCTTAGAAACAAGACCCCGCAATAAGGATAGTCTCCGATTACGGGTGTCGATGCGGACAGGTTGTCGGGCGTATACACCCATTGCGTGGCGCCGATGGAGTAGAGCGAAGGGGTACCGGTAAAAGGGGAATAGAGTATTTTCCGAAGGAGGCGCTTTTTCCCGGCGGCGGCCAAAAATGAGTAACGGTAATAGTCGCCGCCGGTATAGTAACGGTCCGTACCCTGTCCGGCCAGGTTTAGAAAGTCGTCATCGACCCTTACGGAAAAGAAATGCTGTGAGGAAAGGCTGTCCTGGGCCTCGCCTTTCAGGGGCATCCAGCAAGATAATATGCCGGCAAGCAGGACTGTCCACATCCTATGATCCTGTCTTTTCTTTTTCATTTGCTCTATTTTATCGGGTATGCAGATTTCCCGTTTTTGCCGGGTATCCAGGTTTCCCATTTTGGAGGGTATCCAGTTTTTTTCATTGGAAGCAGTTTTTTTCATTGTGAAGCAGGATTTTCAGTGGCTAACAGCATTTTTTATAAATAGCAGGGTTGTTTGCCGAAGAAATAGTGAAACGGGCAGGCTAAACAAAGCAGCAGCAAGACAAAAGCAGCAAGACAAAAGTAATTCGGATGGTGTCTCCCTTTGAGGGCGTGAAATTGCATCTTACCCGGGCGGTTCGGCATGATCTTCTTCATTGCATGGCATGAAGTTTGTCAATTTTCGAACAGCTATCCCTAATCATGGGCATTCCTGATCGATATCATCGGAATGCATTGACCGTTCCGGTAACTTCCGGTTTCCAAGCAAGATTTGTAAAAATAGGCGTATGAAATATAATTTGTTGGGAAATACGGGGCTTAAGGTTTCGGAACTTTGCCTGGGTACGATGACTTTTGGAGGAAGGGGCTGGGCCAAGGCTATCGGCAGTCTCGATCAGCAGTCGGTGGATCAGTTGGTTAAACGGTCTGTCGATGCGGGCATCAATTTTATTGATACGGCGAATGTCTATTCGGAAGGGTTGGCCGAGGAACTTACCGGGCAGTCCATTAAAAATCTGGGGTTGCATCGTGACGACCTGGTGATCGCCACGAAAGTGCGGGGCCAGATGGGACAGGGGCCGAACGATAGCGGGCTGACGCGTAAGCACATCCTCCGGCAGGTGGAAGCAAGCCTGAAGAGATTGCAGATGGACTATATCGACCTTTACCAGATCCATAGTTTCGATCCGTTGACTCCCTGGCAGGAAACCCTTTGGGTATTGGACGATCTTGTCAAGTCCGGGAAGGTCCGTTACATCGGCGCCAGCAATCTGGCGGCCTGGCAACTGATGAAGGCTTTGGATTTTGCGGCGTATACCAGGGTCGCGGGCTTTGTATCCTTGCAGGCTTATTACACGATCGCGGGCCGGGACCTGGAGCGTGAAATCATTCCGCTCCTGAGGGACCAGCAGGTTGGCTTGCTGGTGTGGAGTCCACTGGCCGGTGGATTGCTAAGCGGTAAGTATAAAAGGGAGGGAGCCGGTGAGGAGGGAGCAAGGCGCGTTCAATTCGATTTTCCCCCTGTCGATAAGGACAGGGCTTTTAAGATACTGGATGTATTGCATCCAATGGCTCAGGAAAAAGGGGCTACGGTGGCCCGGTTGGCGCTGGCCTGGCTGCTGCATCAACGGGCAGTCACTTCTGTCATTATCGGCGCCAGGAGGATGGAGCAACTGGAGGATAACCTGAAATCTGTCGATATTCAATTCACGATCGAAGACCTCCAAAGGCTGGAGGATGTCAGCAAGCTGCCTTTGGAGTACCCGGGGTGGATGCTGGAGTTTACCAAAGGAGATCGAACTAAATAAATGGTGGTCTTAAAATACTGCAAATCCGGTTAGGTCCGCTCTCTCCGCCTATGGGGGGCTGCGCTTTGTCCTGATTTTTTATTCGGTGATCCTGCTGGTCGCCATTGCGCTCGCCTGGCTGGTCGTCCAGGAAATCGCGCAGCGCAAGCAATCGGAAAAGAAGTTGAAGCAATACGTCGAACTGATCGAATATACGCGTGTCGTCATCCGGAATATGAACGACGAAATCATATTCCGGAACAAGGGCATGGGAAAGCTATATGGATGGAGCCTGGAAGAGGTCCTCGGGCGGACGACGCATGAGTTGTTCCAGACCGTTTTTCCGCAGCCGTTCGGGGAGATCTAGGATCGACTGCTGGAACAGGGCGAGTGGCAGGGGGAATTGCGGCATATCGTCAAAGACGGCAGTGTCCGCTACGTTTCTAGTCATTGGCATCTTTACCGGGATGAATATGGCCATCCCCTGGCGATCCTGGAAACGAACAACGACATTATCTCGGTTCCCCTCAATAGCGATCCCCCGCTTTCCGCTTTGTAATGGGGTAATCACCGGGCTCTCCGGTGGCCGTTCTTCTGCGGGAGTTCGAAAGGGATCGACCGGGAATCAGAAAGAGATCGACAGGGAGTCCGGCATGATTAAGGAGTCTTCTACCGGACTGTTTCTGCGGGCTGGTCCTCAAAAACGGGATAGTCGGTATAACCGGTCTTGTCGGCCGAATAGAATAAATCCATTTTCAGATCCTGCGACAGGGTCCGGTGGTGTTTCAAACGATCGACGAGATCGGGGTTGTTGATAAAAGGCCTGCCGAATGCGACCAGGTCGCATAACCCGCTTTCGAGATCTGTTTCCGCCCTCTTATAGTCGTAACCGCCACATTGGATGATGGCATTTTTGAAACGCGCGCGAATCTCTTTTTTGATGGTCACCGGTACCGGCGGAGCACCCATGGCCGAATGATCCACCAGGTGGATGTAGACGATACCAAGCCCGTTTAATTCTCCGGCAAGATACTGATAGGTCGCATCTATTTCGGGATAATGCGGCATATCGCTGGCGACGCCATAGGGGGAGAGACGGATCGCAGTCCGGTCTTTTCCGATGGCCGCGGCAACAGCTGCGGCTACTTCCAGCACAAAACGACAGCGGTTTTCGATCGTTCCGCCGTATTCGTCGTTGCGGATATTGCTGAAGGGCGACAGGAATTGTTCGAGCAGGTAGCCATTGGCGCCATGCAGCTCCACCCCGTCGAATCCGGCCGTCATGGCATTCTTCGCCGCGGTTACGTACTCTTCTTTTGTATGGGAGAGATCTTCCCTTGTCATCGCTTCGGGCACCGGGAAGTCCTGCATTTTTTGCGCGTCGGTCCACATCTGTCCTGCCGGTTTTACCGCGGACGGAGCTACTACCCGCGCACCCGCGGGCAGATTCAGGATATGACTGATCCTGCCGCTATGCATGAGCTGGATAAAGATCCGGCCTTTTTTCCCATGTACGGCTTTTGTGACTTTCTTCCAGCCTTCGACCTGTGCTTCGCTGAAGATCCCGGGTATCCTGGCGTAACCCAATCCGTTTGGAGAGGGGGAAGTGCCTTCGGTAACGATCAGACCCGCCGCGGCGCGCTGCCCATAATATTCCGCCATCAATTCGTTGGGAATATTTCCGATCGCCCGGCAGCGGGTCATCGGGGCCATTACGATGCGGTTTGAGAGTTCTATCGATCCAAGTTTTTCGGGACTGAACAAGAGGGGAGTCTGCATATCTGTGTCTGGAGTTTGAGTATCTGCTTTGAATGTCTGCTTTGAATCTCCGTTTTGAATGTCTGCAATATTACGCAATTTATCGCATGATCTATTGTAAGGTTTTGTCAGGATGAGACCCCGGCTACGGGATAGGGAAATGCCTAACCCGTTATGGCAGGCGGGGGAGTGGGAATGAAAGGCGGTCGCATACATTAAATATTTGTATTATATTTGAAGAGGTTTTTGATTAATTGCGGGCATCTTACAGGTCGCCGGCATCTGAGAGGTCACGGCATCTGAGAGGTCACGGGCTTCTCCCCTCCAATAAACGATTGCTAAAAATGCTATATGAAAAAATCTTTCTTCTTTATCTGCTTCACCTTCTTCAGCTGCTCCTTAATCGTTCCTGCAGTCTTTGGGCAGGCCGGCCGTCCTCCCGCAACAAAAACTCCGGGCCCGGCAAACAGGTCATCCCATGCCGGTCTTCAGCCCGACGGGAACAAACCCGCCTGGTGGAAGGAGGCGATCGTCTACCAGATCTACCCCAGAAGTTTTAAGGACCACGATGGAGATGGGATTGGAGATCTGAAGGGGATCATTTCAAAACTGGATTATCTAAAGAGTCTAGGGATCACGGCCGTTTGGCTGAACCCCATCTACAGTTCACCGAATGACGACAATGGCTATGATATCAGCGACTACCGGAATATCATGAAGGAGTTTGGGACGATGGAAGATTTCAATGTGCTTTTGAAAGGGCTGCATGAACGGCATATCAGATTTGTGATGGACCTGGTGGTAAACCACAGCAGCGACGAACACGAGTGGTTCAGGCAGAGCCGCAGTTCCCGTGACAACCCTTACCGCAACTATTATCATTGGTGGAATGCGGAAAGGGGAAAGCCTCCCTACCGTTATAGTTTGTTCGACGTCAATCATGATGCCTGGAGATATGATTCGCTGACGGATGCTTATTACCTGCATTATTTTTCGAGGAAGCAACCGGACTTGAATTGGGAGAATCCGGCCCTCCGCAAGGAAATTTACGGCATCATGCGATTTTGGGCGGACAAGGGTGTCGACGGGTTCCGGCTGGACGCTTTTCAGTTTGTGGCGAAGGATACGACCTGGCCAAAATTCCCGGACGGGTTCGAGAAAGACTTCTTTCAATACTATGCCATCGGCCCCCACCTGCATGACTACCTGCGGGAGATGTATGGGCAGATCTTTAGCCACTATCCGGTCATGAGCGTCGCAGAGGGGGCCGGCAGGAATATGCAGGATGCCCACGACCTGGTGGATGCGGACAGAAAGGAGCTCAACCTGGCGTATGCTTTCGACGGCGTGAGCGTGCCCAGGCCGGAGGGGTATAAGCTGTCGGAGTTTAAAGAAGTGTTTAGCCGCTGGGACAGCGCCTTTGCTGACAAGGGCTGGATCTCTATTTTTCTTGCCAACCACGACCAGGCGAGAATGGTCAGCAGGTTTGGCAACGACAGCCCGCCGTTCAGGGAATTGTCTTCGAAGATGCTGACCACATTTATCCTGACTATGCGGGGAACGCCTTTCTACTATAATGGCGACGAATTGGGGATGACGAATATCCGGTTCGATAAGATAGAAGATTACCGCGACATGGCTACGCTCAACGATTATCAATATCAAAAGAACAAGGGCGCCGATATGGCGGCGTATATGGATTTCATCAGGTTTAGCGCACGTGACAACGGGCGCACGCCTTTTCAATGGGATAGCAGTCCCCAGGCGGGTTTCACAGCGGGCGAACCCTGGATAAAGGTGAATCCCAACTACCCGGTTTTAAATGCGGCGGCGCAGGAAAAGGATCCGGCCTCCCCGCTGAATTATTTCAGAAAGATGGTTGCGCTCCGGAAGAAGAATCCCGTATTTGTCTATGGGAGATACCTGGACCTCGACCGGGAGAACCCGGTCGTATATGCCTATACCCGAGAGTACAGGGGGCAGAAGATGCTGGTGCTGCTGAACTTCTCGGCGACGGATGCGAAGACTGCCATCCCCGTGAATATGGCGAATGCGAAGCTGATACTGTCGAACTATAAGGATGTTTTTCCGGGGAAGCGTATAGAAGCGCCCGGTGGTGATCGGGCAGGGGCCCGGATTATGCTGAGACCGTATGAGGCGATTATATATAAGCTGTAGAGAAGCTATAGAAATTTTATGGCCATGCGATTCTATAGATAGCGGCATGGCTGGTTTTGGAAATACAGCTCGTTTCGGGATGGAGCTTAGTCGCAGCGAGGGCTCAGACCGCCGGCGGGTTACCCTTTTTCAGGGTGATCACGGTGATTTCCGGCCAGATGCCCAGGCGTCCCGAGAATGCCAGGAAACCAAACCCCCGGTTCACATACAGGTAACGATCCTTCTCGTTGGCAAGGCCGGCCCAATCCAGGTAGCGGTATTTCACGGGGCTCCATCTCCATTTGTCGGTTTCCACGCCAAACTGTGCCCCATGCGTATGGCCGGAGAGGGTCAGGTGGATGGTGGTGGGATGAAACCTGATCTTCTCTTCCCAGTGGGTGGGGTCGTGCGACAGCAGGATTTTGAAGGCGTCTTTATCCACACCCTGCAGGGCTTTGTCGATGTCTCCGATCTCTATAAACCCCCGGCCCCAGTTCTGCACGCCGATGAGGCTGATTTTCCGGCCGTCTTTTTCCAGCTCGATGTGTTCGTCGAGCAGAAGGCGGTAGCCGAGTCTCTTGTGGTGTTCCTTCAGTTCGTCGAGGTTGGCGGCTTTTTCCGCTTCGCTGCCCCATTTTATATAATCGCCGTAGTCGTGGTTGCCTAGTATGGAGAATTGTCCAAACGGCGCCTTTAACTGGCTGAAATGATCGATATAGGGTTCTATCTCCCAGGCCGCGTTGTTTACCAGGTCGCCGGTAAAGACGAACAGGTCGCTTTTTTGCGCTTTGGCGAGATCGATGCCTCTTTGGACCGCGGCAGTATTGTCAAAGCTGCCGGAATGGATATCGGAAAGTTGTGTGATCGTAAAACCGTCAAAAGATGCGGGCAGGTCCGGAAAGAAGAGCGTGGTCCGATGGAGCTTGAAATCGTATTTGCCTTTGAGCATGGCATACAGGAAACTTGTGAACGGGATTGCCGCGAACAGGACGGCGGCTTCGCTGATAAAACGGCGGCGGCCTGGAATAAGAGGCTCACGGGGGGGTACGGGGGTGTCTCCGGGATGGAGGTGACCAGGGAGGGGGGCTGCTCCGGGGATGGGTTCGGTTCGATAAGGGGTGGTTGCTCCGGGATGAGCGGTATGTCGCTCCGAACGGACGGAGCGTTGATCTGTATGAGCGTTGTGTCTTTGCCAACGAACGATGCGTCTGACGATACCATAAAGAAAGCGGCCGATATCCCCCAGCAGCAGGACTACCGAGAAAAATATTTTTGTGACCAGGAAGGTCAGGAACAGGCTGAGTATCCATTCGTGGAAAGGGGTCATTCCCTTTGCGGTCGCGAAGCTGCGGAGCGTGGCCTCGAAGAGAACGGTGATGCCGACAGCGATAAAAAGGTATCCCCATTTGACCAGATTGCGAAGGGCCCGGGATCGCCAGCGGGCCGTCAGGGTCTTGAGACCGTTGAATACGTAGGCATCCAAAACCAGGCTGATGATCATCAAAACCAGGACCACCTTAAGAAATCCGCTTCCATGCATATTGTTTGCCCCCCGCCGTTTATTGGATGTGAAAACTGTGAATATGCAATTTAAGAAAGAATTGGACGCAACCGGTCAGTCCGTGTATCGGAAACGTACGGTCTCCGCGGGTGGCGGGTTTTAAGATTTTCATTTTCAATAGATTGAGATAATGGCAATGTCTTTGATCGAATGTCCCGTACACTCACCGGGAAATCATTCGTTATGCTAAAAAACTATTTCAGGATCGCTTTGCGTAATCTGTGGAAGAACAAGACTTTCACCTTGTTGAATCTTGGCGGGCTCACGTTAAGCCTTGCTGCCTGTATCGTGATCTTTTTTTGGGTAGAGGCCGAACTGAATTACGATACCGCCGGGAAGAATGCCGACCGGGTATGCCGGGTGGCGCTAACCTTGCAGGTAAAGGGTCAGGCCGACAAACAATTTGCGCTCACGGCCGCGCCGTTGGCGCCAGTACTGGTCAAAGACTTCCCGGAAATCGAAAAGGCCGTTCGCCTGGAACCCTATGGTGCGCTGATCGGGTCCGGGAACCGGCATTTCTTTACCGACAAGTTCCTGTTTGCGGACTCGACTTTTTTTGATGTATTTGGTTTTCCGCTGCTCGAAGGCGATCCGCATACCGCGCTGGCAGGCACGAATTCGGTCGTGATCACGGAGAGCATGGCGAAGAGATATTTTGGCAAGGGGGATGCCATCGGGAAGATGGTCACCCTGAATGATACGATCCCGCTGAAGGTGACCGGGGTGGCCAAAGACCTGCCCGTCACCAGCCATTTTGGTTTCGAGATGATCAGTTCCTTCAGCCTTTTGCGAAAAGCCAATATCGACAATGCCGACAACTGGTGGGGCGACGACTTTTATACCTATGTGCTGCTGAAGGACCCGGCGAGCTTTGCGACGCTTGATGGCAAGCTCAGGAATATCATGGACAAGTATTACGGGAAGGAGAATAAAGCAATGGGGATGGCTGGTCTGCATTTTTTGCAGCCGTTGAGGAGTATCCACCTGCATTCCAATCTGCAGAATGAGCTGAGCGCAAACGGGAGTATCGGTTCCCTGAGGATCTTTATCACGATCGCCATCTTTTTACTGGTCGTCGCCTGTATCAATTATATCAACCTTACTACGGCGACTTCCTTCAAAAGGGCCAGGGAGATCGGTATCCGCAAAGTCTCGGGGGCTGTACTGGGTCAGTTGATGGCTCAATTCCTGAGCGAGTCGATCCTGATCACGCTTGCGGCCCTGCTCCTGGCGATCGGCCTTGCTTCGGCCGGTCTGCCGCTTTTTAACGGGGTCGCCGGTACGCAGATCTCTTTGGGCGATTACTTTTCCGGTGGGCCCCTGCTCCTTTTCGGAGGGTTTGCGATTGCGCTGGGCGTCATAGCAGGGATCTATCCCGCTTTTTATCTCTCAGGGGTCCGGCCGGTAAAGGCTTTGAAGAATATCGTGGAAAAAAGGGACAGCCTCCTTTCGCTCAGAAAGAGCATGGTCGTATTCCAGTTTACGCTTTCGGCGGTTCTCATCGTGGCGACCATTGTGGCGCTGCGGCAGTTGCATTTCATGCAGTCCCAGGACCTGGGTTTCGACAAGGAACAGATAGTGGCTATTCCCCTGCGTACCCAGGCGCAAAGTGTTGCGAAGGAGAGGCTCAAAAAAGAGCTTCAGGGAGCCGCCGGTGTGATTGCCGTCACTTCTTCCTCCACCACGCCGGGAAAGACGCTGAACAATATCATGACCCTGCCGGAGGGTGTGCCGCAAAACCAGTTGCAATCTATGGGGACCCTGGTCGTCGATCATGATTTTATCGATGCCTATAAGCTGAAAATGGCTGCCGGAAGGGCTTTCTCGCGGGATTTCGAGACCGATTCCTCCGCCTTCATTTTGAACGAGACGGCTGTCCGCGAGATCGGTTGGGGAGATCCCAAAAATGCGATCGGGAAGGGTTTTGAATGGGGGCTCGGCAAAAAGGGTAAGATCATCGGCGTGGTAAAAGATTTTCATTATAATTCTTTGCAGCAGAAAGTGATGCCGGTCGTGATGCATATCATGCCGTTAACGAGCGGTTGGTACGGATATGTCTCCGTCCGCGTCAGCACGGGCGATACCCGTCACACGGTCCAATCTTTGCAGGAGACCTGGAACCGGTTGCTGCCCGAGAATCCGTTTGATTATTTCTTTGTCAACGATGACTATAATAAACAATACCAAAAAGAGCAGCAGCTGGGTAGCCTGTCCGTCATTTTTTCCATCCTGACCATTTTTATCTCCTGTCTGGGTTTGTTCGGGCTGGTGATGGTGGCGGTGTCGCGGCGTACCAAGGAGATCGGTGTGCGCAAGGTGCTCGGCGCCTCCGTCACGGGGATCACCGTGATCCTGTCGAGGGATTTCCTGGGGCTCGTGACGATTGCCTTACTCATCGCCCTGCCACTCTCGGGATGGCTCATGCGTTTGTGGCTGGCGGATTTTGCCTACCGGATCGCGCTCAGCTGGTGGGTATTTGCCGCGGCCACCGTATTGGTGGTGTTTATCGCGCTCGCGACGGTGAGCCTGCTGGCGATCCGGGCCGCGCTGGCAAACCCGGTGAAGAGTCTGCGTTCTGAATAAGAAGTTGGCATCCGGGGGTGGTTCTTTTAATTTTAATCCGGCAGGCCCTCTTCAAAGCCCATCTCTGCGGCCTGGTTCCGGTCTCCTGCCGCGGAGCGTGCCGTGTCCAGGTTCCAGCCGGATACCAGAAAATAAGGGGCGCTCCCGCCGCTATTCGTTTTTCTGAAGCTGCAACGGATACTTCTCGTTTCCCCCGGGGCCAGGCACAGATAATTGTCTTCGAAGATCACCGGCAGGATATCGTCTCCGCCCGGGCCCTTCAGTGCGCGGAGGTGAACAAAGAAAGCCACGGCTTTCCCGGTGTTGGTGATTCTCAGGGTTCGGACGGCGCTGTCACTGGTATTGCGGACGCCAGCTTCCGTATACCCGGATACTTTGTTGTATATGCCTGCACTCGTGATTTTTAGTGTCGTCTTTGGCAGCCGTTGCAGGGCCGTATAATCCATATAGGCGGATTGCGGGGTAGTGTACCAGTTGGATTTCTTCCAGTTGAGCGTATCTCCTCTTTTTGAAAGCCAGTACCAGTTGATGCTGCGTGTTCTTCCACCGCTCTGTTGCGGGTCCTTTAGTTCGAGGCGAAGGAAATAGGTGTCGGACAATCCTTCGGTCGTTCCGGGAGCTGAGAGTGATGGAGAAGATGAGGACGATGAAGAGTATGCTGGTGATTGGGGTGATGCAGATGATGAAGTTGACGAAAGAACAGGCAGCGTGAAGCAGGTCTTTGCGGAGTCCGCATCTATACCGGTCGTGAGCGTCTTTGAATATTTCAGCACGCCGTCGGGGTTATAGATGGATGCCTGTACCTGCAGGGCCTTGAATTTTCGGGGCCATGAGTTGATGATCGCGACCGAGTGGGTGGGATAAGAGTAGAGGATGTGCAGGGGTTCCATCCCCTTCTTCATGCCGAAATAGGTGCCGGAGGGATAGAGGTAGTAGTCATAGGTGTGCCAGATCAGGCCGGGCCAGGGATTGCTGAGCATCCATTGCACCACGCCGGTAGCCGTATTGTATTTGTGCAATCCGTAGGCTTCCATCATGGCGCGGTGCGTCTCGTAGTTCTGGGCCTGGGCTTTGGCGGTGTAGTTCTTTATGGAAGCGGAGGATCCGTAACGGGCGTCCAGTGCCTTGTTGAAGATATTGGTGGTGGCAAAGAATCCGGTGCCGGCATGATATTGCCAATCTGCCGACGTGGAAAAGTCCGGGGCGGACAAGGAGTCTGCGGGGATGAACTTCACGAGGCTCTCATAGGGAGGAATCGAAGGGCCTGGTGAGATCTCGGTAGCAAAGCTCCAGCCTCCTCCGAATTGGTGGGTCGTATCAGTCTCCCAGTAAATAGGAGGAACCCATTCGTAGGGGCCCAGCATTTTCACGCCGCTGAAACCGGAGACCCACGATTTTCGTCCATCTGCCGTCGCGATTATGGGGTTGGGCCACAGCAGGGATTTCTCTATATTCAGGAAGCTTCTTTCCACGGTCGTATCGGTTGGGGGCATATCGCTGCCATTGAGCCATACCAGGAGGCTGGGTTTGTTGCGCAGCCAGTACATGACGCTGCTGTCCGACGCCATGGCCACCGCGCGCTCTGCCTTGTCCCAGTGTTCCGGGTGCTGCCAGGCGCCGCAGCACATCCATCCTGTCATCAGCAGCAGACCGTATTTGTCGCAGAGTTCGTAGAAATGGTCGTCTTCGAGCTTGCCTTCGGAACGGACGATATTCATATTCATGTCCCGTACCAGCCGGATCTCCTGTTCCTGCCGCTGTTCGGAGCGGCGCTGGAAGATGTCGGGCGACCAGGCGGCGCCGCGTAGCATGATCGGCCTCCCGTTGACGATAAATTCTCTCGACTCGTTGTCGATGAGTTTGGAGTCCACCTGGCGGATGCCAAAGTTTTCGGCGATCGTATTGCTTTTTCGGCCACCCACGGACACCGACAATTCGATATGATTCAGCTCCGGCTTCCCATATTGCCAGGGCCACCAGATGCGTGGGTGCCTGATATTCAGCTGGGGAAAGTTGGCGGGCGCCCAGCCGATATTCGTCGTCTCGAAGGGTTTCAGCCGGATCTTCTTTTTAAAGTGGATGGAGCCGTCGATCGTACCCTCTACCACCGCATCCTGTTCGGTGTCCTCATAATTTGTGACCCGGGCATTCAGGCTAAGGTGTGCGACCGCGAGAGAGGGCAGGTCGAATTGGGTCGTCACCAACGGGTAGGAGATGCCGACTCTGTTGTACTGGGCTATTTCGACATCGTTTACGATCCCGCCGTTATAATCCGGGGGGTAGGGTATCCAGTCTGCATAGTCGATGGCGAGGTCACCACCATCGTGATTTGGCTGGAAGGGTCTTGTGATCTGCAGGGCCAGGACGTTCTTTCCGCCGGGGCGGACATATTGTGTGATGTCCAGTTCGATGATCCGGAAGGGGCCTTTTATCTGCGTGGAGTCGGCAACCTTCGTGCCGTTGATCCAGACGTTGGCGGTATAATTGATGCCGTGCAATTTTAGCACGGTGTGTTTTCCTTTGGAAGTCTGCGGAAGCATCCATTCCCTGCGGAACCACCAATCCTTGTCCAGTCGCGGGTCGGCGAGTCTTTTCAGGTTCTGTCCCGCGAATGGGTCGAATGGGTAGACCTGGTTCGCCAGCAAGCCGGCAAGGATGGTGGTGGGGACGCTAACGGTATACCAGGCTTTTGCATCGAAGGTCTCGCCGGAGATCAGCGCCCCTCCGGATGTGTCGGTCACACCCGACTGCATTTTCCAATTGTCTTTCAGGAGCCATCTCGTTTGCGAGGGTATTTTTTGCGAGGCGGCTTTTCGCGACGAGGCTTTTGCGGGTCCGGAATTTTTTGTCGGTAATTGACCTGATGGCGGTTTCTGGGAATGGCATGGCAGATAAGCCAGGCATAGCAACAGCCCTGCAAGCAGTGTGTTTTTGTTCATCCTATTTGTTTTTGATCCGGACGAATCCGGTTAAGCCAGCTAAAATTAGCATTATCAGTGACAAACACGCGTAAAATGAGAGAAAAGGTCCGAAAACGGGATTGAAGGCGAAGGGAAGGTTACCGGGTTTCTTCACTTCTTACTATAGCCGGGACCTTTTATGAAGCGTCCCGGGGTGGCGTTTGTGTGGATGCCGGCTTTCAATACCTGCACGCCGTTTACGAACACGTCGCTGATGCCGGTGGCGTATTGGGCCGGCTTATCAAATGTTGCGTGGTCCTGCACGGCTGCGGGGTCGAAGACGACGATGTCGGCATAGTTGCCTTTCAACAGGCAGCCGCGTTTTTGCAGTTTCAGATTTGTCGCGGGCAGCCAGGATAATTTGCGTATGGCCTCCTGCAAGGGGAGGGCTTTTTCATCGCGGGCGTATTTGCCGAGTACGCGTATGAAGTTGCCGTAGGCTCTCGGATGAGGGTTGGATTTCAGAAAGACCCCTTCCGGGGCATAGGATCCCTCGTCGGAACCAAAGCTTACCCATGGCAGCCGGATCTCTTTTTTTACGTTTTCCTCATCCATCATGAAATAGGCTACATCTACCCGTGAGCTATCCCGGACGATCAGGTCCATCGCGGTTTCTTCGGGGGTTTTCCCCCTGATCTTCGCCACTTCGGCGAGTGTTTTCCCTGTGTATCTTTTCAGCGAATCTCTTTTAAAACCGAGCAGGAGGACTTTGTCGGGCGAGCCGGAGCCGTAGTAGAGGTTTTCCCAACCGGCGGCGTTGGTATTCATGGCTTTTGCCATCTTCGAACGGATCAGGGGGTCATGGAGTCTTTCCCAAAGCTTTCCAAAGCCCCCGTCTTGCAAAGAGGGTGGAAAAGCGGAGGTCATGCCGGTGGCTCCTGCCAGGTAGGTGTACATATCCGCGGTGATATCGAGCCCGCTGTTCCGCGCCGTCCCGATCTGGCTGATTACGCTGTCCAGTTTGTGCCAGTTGTCCTTGCCCGCCAGTTTTAAATGATAGACTTCCGCGTGTATGTTGGCCTCCTTTGCGATGGTGATCAATTCTGCAAGGGCCGCATTGATTTTATTGCCTTCGCTGCGTATATGCGAGATATAAGAGCCTCCATAGGCGGAGGCCACTTTGCACAAAGCCACCAGTTCGTCGGTTTTTGCGAAGAAGTCCGGCGCGTAGATCAGGGAAGAGCCCACCCCCATGGCGCCTTCCCGCATGGCTTGTCTGACCAGTTCCTGCATCCGTGCGAGTTCGGCGGGTGAGGGCGCCCGGTCGTCTTCGCCGAGTACGTTGGTGCGTATGGTGCCGGCTCCCACAAAGGAGGCGATGTTACAGGAGATTCCTCTCTTCTCCATATAGTCCAGGTATTCGCCGAGCGTATTCCATTCAATTTTATAATGAATATCGCCTTCTCCACCTTCCTGCCGGGCTTTCATGTCTGCGTTCAACGGCCCCATGCTGGAGCCTTCGCCCATTACTTCGAGGGTAACGCCCTGGCGGATATCGCTCTGCGAGCGGCCGTCCTGTATCAGGGATTCGTTTGCCCAGCTGAGCATATTGATGAAACCGGGCGCGACAGCTTTGCCGAGGGCGTCGACCTCTTCTTTGGCGGTGGCTTTCGACAGGTCCCCGATTGCGGCGATGGTATCGGCGTTGATGGCGATATCGGCTTTATAGGGGGCGCCGCCTTTGCCGTCATAGACGGTGCCGTTGCGGATGATTTTGTCGTAGGGTTGCCGTTGCGAGCAGGCGGGACACAGTATCCATGTTGATAGAGATGCCAGGCTCCATGCCAGGAAACCAGGCAGGTTCGGTGAAAGAAAAGGACGGCGGTGGAACATGTTTTATCTTTTATCCCCGGGGGGCATGGTCCCACAGGGTATTTGTATACAGATTTACAAAATATTTCCCAAATGCGGTTAACGGGCTTTTAACAGGCGTTAAGCAGCGCCGGGATATTTCCGTACGTATCGTTCATCAGGGGTGATAGCCCCGCTCAAAAATTCAACGCATACGGTATAATTCTACACACGGGTAAGCCATCGATGACCAGGCGTGTCTGGTCTCAGGATCGTACCCGATTCTTATCACCCTAAAAATATGTATATGAGTAAGTCACTTACCAGCGGCAATATCCTTTGCCTGTTGGCAGTTCTTGGTTTTGGTCTGGGCTCCTGCAGCAAGGAGATTTCCCGCAGGTCTTCCGGATCTTCCTCCTCCGTTTCCTCCACGTCGACGTCTTCCACGATCGCCGTCGCGGTCGATTCTACCGGGTCGGATTCGGTGTATGTCCTTCAGGTTTGCGCGCGGGGTTATTTCAGGGATTCGATTGCGGCATCTGCTTTGCCGGCTTCGATCACTGCTTTTCTGGATAGTACCCTTTCGGGTTATACCACCCTGCAGGATTATGAGATCAAGGACAGTGCCGGGACGGTTGGCGGCTATGTGGTCATCGTCTCTTATAACGGGAAACCGGTGGCGTTGCTGTTCAATGCAAGCGGTGTATTGGTCAGCGTCCTGGAGCAGCGTGAACGGGGTGATCTGAATGGAAACGGCTGGCATGAAGGAGGCCGTTATAGCAACCGGGATGGACAGCATCGGGACACGGTCGCTATCAGTGCCTTGCCGGCGGCTATTACTTCGTATTTCGCGACGGGTTATCCGGGGGATACCTTGCTGAAGGCATTCCGAAATTATGACAGCAGTTACCTGGTCATTTCGAAGGATGCTGGTGTGATCTATGGGACCGTATTCAGCTCAACGGGTTCTTTTGTCAGGAGGGTGGTGTTGGCAGATCCGGGTGGCGTTACGGCGTCTGTCGATCAGACAGCCTTGCCTTCCACGGCGCTCAGTTATCTCACCGCTACTTACCCGGATTATGTATTCGGGAAGGCCTACTCGTTGACGTCCGGAAGCACGATCCTTGAATACCTGGTGGTCATCGATGCGAACGATACAAAATATGCTTTGCTGTTCGACGGTTCGGGAGCGATCGAGTCGACGAGGACAATCTGGTAGTGAGTGGTGAGTGGTGAGTAGTCAGTAGTGAGTTTTTTGGGGATGAGTTGCTGGTTTAGTCAGGGAAGCCGTCTCTTATGGTTTTGAGACGGCTTCCCTGATTTTTTGACCATCCTGATAAAGCGGGTATGATTGCTGAAATCGATCGTGTTTCTGAATTCGATCGTGGGAGAATCTCAGAGGTTCATGCCTCCCGAGACTTCGATACGCTGCGCATTTATCCACCGGGCGTCTTCGGTGCAAAGGAAGGCGACGACCCCTCCGATATCATCCGGCAAACCGACCCTGCCGAGAGCGGTTACTCCTGCGATCATTTTGTTCAGCTGTTCGTTGTCGCGAACGACTCCTCCGCCAAAATCGGTTTCGATGGCGCCGGGGGCGACCACGTTCACGGCGATGCCGCGGGCGCCGAGTTCTTTGGCCTGATACCGGGTGAGGGTTTCGATGGCCCCTTTCATGGAGGCATAGGCTGCATAGCCGGGTGTGCTGAAGCGTGCCAGACCGGATGACAGGTTGATGATCCGGCCGCCATCCTTTATGAGGGGCAATGCTTTCTGGGTCAGGAAGAAGACCCCTTTGAAATGAACATCTACCAGTTGGTCAAACTGTTCTTCCGTGGTTTCAGCAAACGAGGCATGAATGCCTATTCCCGCGTTGTTGACGAGGAAGTCGAAACGGTCGGCTTTGAAATGATCTTTTAACACGGCGGCGAAGCTGGTGAAGAAGGCGCCGAAGGCTTTTGTGTCGGAGGTGTCGAGTTGCAGGGCGGCTGCCTTCCGCCCGGTTTTTTCTATATCTGCGACGACTGCGAGGGCTTCTTCTTTTTTGCTGTGATAGGTCAGGACGATGTCGATGCCTTTTTTTGCCAGGCTGAGGGCCATGTTGCGACCCAGTCCGCGGCTGCCGCCGGTTACCAGGGCGATTTTGGTATTATTTGCCATTGTGTTTTGTTGTTTAATTTGAAGATTTTGTGTTTTTTGAAGATTTTATGTTTTTGAAGGTTTTGTCTTTTTTGGAAGGTTTTGTGTTTTTGAAGGTTTTGTGTTTTGTCGGATTTGCGGATGTAAAGGTAGGGGGGGAGTCGAAATGAGGCTTGCGAATTTCAAACGAATATTTGCGAAAATCAAATATCGTGTTTGGCGACGCTGTTCCGGAAGGCGTTGGGGGACAAACTGGTGTGTTTCCTGAAAAAATTTGAAAAGTGGGCGATCTCTTCGAATCCGAGGCACCAGGCGATTTCGGAAATGTTCCAGTCGGTCTGCTTCAACAGGATCTTCGATTCCTGCAGGACGCGGTTACCGATCGTTTCCGTCGTGGTCTTGCCGGTATTCTCCTTCAGGACTTTATTGAGATGATTCACATGGACGGCAAGCCGGCCGGCGTAGTCTTTGGCTGTCCGAAGTCCCAGTCGCTGGTGCATCGATTCGATGGGAAACTGGCGTTCCAGCAGCTCGATGAATAAGGAGGTGACACGGGCCGAAGCGTTGTGTGTGGGGTAGAGGAAGGAGGCAGGCTGGAGTTTTTGTCCGTAATGGATCAGTTCCAGCAGGTAGTTGCGAATCAGGTCGTATTTGAAAGCGTAGTCGGAAGACAGTTCCTTGAACATCCTGCTGAAAATGGCTGTGATTTCTTTACTGTCTTCATCGGAGACCTGGAAGATAGGGTAGCCGCCAGGCTGAAAGATGGGCAGTTCTTCGAGGTTGACCCCGCTCTTGCTCTGGGCCAGGAAGGCATCGGTAAAAATGCAGAAGAAACCGTGCTGGTCATCGTCAAGAGGAACGTAGTTATAGGGAATCTTCGGTGTCGCGAACAGGACGGCATTTTTTTCTATTTCGAAAACCTTGTCCGCATATTCGGCTCTGTTCCTGCCGCTGATCATGCTGATCTTATAATAGGCCCGCCGGTTGTAGGGCATGGTGATTTTTTTCTCCGCCCGGGCCCGGGCGACCATCTCATCTATTCTGAAGACGTTGAAATGGCCTATCTCCTTGTTGATGCCTTCGGGGATCAGCGCTGCCGTATCCTTATAAAATTTTTCCAGGGTAGTAATGTCCATCGATTGGAAGATTTACGAAATTCAAATATAGGAAGAAAATTTCGATCTGTTCGGGCGCATAGTTCAATTCGCAAATAGGCGGCGTGAAGTGAACAATTAAGCGCAATTCCCCCCTGTATTTGTCGCGATCAGGCCCCTGGTGGCTTTCCGACAAAGGGTATTTTTGAACCAAAATGAAATGAGAGCCGGTGGGGAATAGCGGCCGTCCCGGGGGGAAGCAACCGGCCATCGGAAATAAGCCCATAAAAAATTGATGAGTTATTTTATGATGACAAAGCCGATAGTGAGACATCGTGTGGAGCGGCCTTATGTCGCCGTCTGTTCGAAGGTCGACATGGGAGATATCCCAACTGTCCTTCCTACGCTGATCCCGATTTTGATGGACTGGCTTGGGAGCAAGGCAGTGGCGCCTGCGGGCCCACCCTTCTTTCAATACCTGTCGATGGACAGGCAGGGGTTATTACTGGTGGCGGTGGGTGTGCCAATAGTGAGTGGAGTACAGTTTGAGGATGGTGAGAATGGAGCGGCGATCGGGGTTGCTCCGGGTTGGGTGGGCAGCGGGAATAGCGGGCGGATTTTGGGATGGGACGACTCTTTTCTATATGGCGTTTTACCGGCAGGGTCCTATGTATGCGTTACCCATACCGGGGGCTATGCCTGTTTAGGGGAGGTCCATCAATCGTTGGAGGAGTGGATGGAAAAAGAGGATTGGACGGACAGGCACAGGTCTGCCGATGGGGCGATACACTGGCGTTGCCGGGTGGAGTCCTATATCACCGATCCGCAGACGGTGCCGGATCCCGGCGACTGGCGGACCGATGTAGAGTTCCTGATTGCTTATGAGGGCGAATATGGGTCCCGGAAATTCTTTGAGTACAGATCGGGGGTTGATCCTTTATTCGGAACGCAGACTTTTTACGGGATTCATGAGCGCCGCCCTGATCGATTGAAAGCTGACGGTTAGCAGTGTGATCAGCAGGATGCCGACAGCGGAAAGACCAAAGACCCATAGGGGGATGTCGGTACGATAGCTATAGTTCTGTAACCACTGGTACATCACATAATAAGCGATGGGTATCGAGAGGAACAGGGAAAGAAAAACCAGTTTTAAAAAATCTTTTGAAAGCAGACCCCAGAGGTTGAAAAGGTTGGCGCCTAAGACCTTGCGTACGCCAATCTCCTTGGTGCGTTGTTCCGCGACAAAAGCCGCCAGGCCAAAAAGACCCAGGCAGGAGATGAAGATGGCAAAGCTGGCGAAGACGGTGGACAAATCGCCGACACGCTCTTCGTCCGAGAATTTGCGGGCATATTCTTCGTCGATGAATTTATAAAGAAAAGGGCTGCCGGGATTATAGCGCCTGAAGACGGGCTCAATGGCCGCCAGGGCCTTATGCATGGGCAGACTGCGTTTCAGCCTGACGGTGATCTGGGAAAAATAGCCATTGCCCAGGAAGACGGCGGCGTCGACGGGCCGGTAGGGCGAATTCGTGATCATATCCTTCGCTACCCCGATAACGGTATAGCGTCTTCCGAAAAAGGTCATGATCTCGCCGACCGGGTGGGGGATGCCGATGATCTTCGCGGCGGCTTCGCTAAGGATCAGCGCGCTTGAGTCGCTCGGATGTTCGCGGGAGAAGTCCCGGCCATCCGTGATCGTCCATCCGACAGTCTTGCCGAAGTCGGGCGTGACATTGACGTTGTAAAAAAAGACGGCCTTCTGGTCGGGGCGCTTGCCTCTCCATTCGAAGGCATTATTGCTGCCAAAATTGCTCATCGGCTGGGAAGATTCGGCCATGTTATCGACCACGCCCGTCTGCAGCAGGTCGTTGCGCAAGAGATCATAGCGCCCGTCCAGGTCGGGAGTATTGATTTCGATGTTGATAAGGCCTGCCCGGGTATATCCGACCGGCCGGTCTTTGGCGTATTGTATCTGACGGTAGACGACAATCGTGCCGATGATCAGGATCAGGGACACGCTGAATTGTACGATTACCAGCACTTGTCTGGGCAGGGAAGCGTAGCGGCCAGCCCGGAAGGCACCTTTCAATACTTTTATCGGTTGGAAACCCGAGAGATAGAAGGCGGGATAGCTGCCGGATACGACGCCTGTAAACAGCGTAAAACAAAGCGCCAGGGACCAGAAAAGCGGGCTGGTCAGGGGGAAGACCATCTGCTTCCCGGCGAGGCTATTAAAGAGCGGCAGGAAGGCGACCATCAGCGCAATGGCGACAAGGAAAGCCAGGAAGGCAACGAGGATCGACTCGCTGAGAAACTGTGCGACCAGTTGTTTACGGAGCGACCCGATGGTTTTTCGGATGCCAACTTCTTTTGCGCGTTTTTCGCTTCTTGCGGTGGAAAGATTCATGAAGTTGATGCAGGCCAGCAGCAGGACAAAAAAACCGATGATTCCAAACAGGCGAACAAAGCGGATTCGTCCGCCGGAGGGTTTGCCCTTTACAAATTCGGAATACAGGTGCGCCCTGTCGAGCGGATAAATAAGGGTTTCTTCATGCGTTTCGGTGACATGGGAGGTCGGCAGGGTCTTTACCTTTGCGGTGACCTGCTGCGCCGTCTTGTTTCCGGCCAGTTCTGCGTAGCACATACTATTGTGATCGTCCCAGTTTGTGTTTTTGTTCAGGTAAGCATTCTCGGGGTTGCCCCAGGGGAGAAGTGCCTTTGTGTCATAGAAACTGGTGTTCCGGGGAAGGTCTTCATAGACGCCGCCCAGTTTTAGCTCCAGCTTGTTGTTCCAGCGGACCGTCTTGCCGACGATATCGGTATTTCCGAAGAGGGCGATTGCCAGCGAGCGGGATAGTAAAACGGTCGAAGGATCTTTCAATGCGTCGGGGTCGCCGCTGGCCATGTGCAGGGAGAACATGACCGGAAAATCCTGCTGGACCCAGCAGCCGGAGCCGGCAATTTTTTTGTCGCCTACGGCAAAGATATCATTCTCCGGAAAGGAGACCTGGGAGACCCGCTTCAATTCACCCGCATACTGCGTCTTCAGGGCGTTTCCGAGCGGAACCGCGATCACTTCGCCGGTATAGTTATCATTTGGGGTAGCCTGGTTGATCATGACCCTCGCCAGGCGGGGGTGGTTGCTGAAATAACTGTCAAACGAAATTTCATCTGCGATCCAGAGACCGATGAGCCCCGCGATGGCCATGCCGGTTGCCAGCCCTGCGATATTGATGGAAGAGTAGCCCCGGTTTTTGAGGAGGCTGCGCCAGGCGATTCTGAAATAACTTTTGAGCATGCTGTATGGTTTGTCTCTGTAGTGTGTTCTTTAGTTGTGCTTCGTTTGTTCTTCGTTTGTTCTTTGGTTGTCCTCCGGTCGATCGGCAGTTTTGTTGCACAATAGATGCCATATTTTTAAATTCTTAGTTTTCAGACGATTAATGTCATTGCGTTTTTTGAACTGTACGGAAACGATACGAAGACTGTACACTGGTGAAGAGAGGGGTCAGGGAAGAATGATCCTGTTCGCTTATGGGTCGGAGGTATTGGCACCGGCAGCAATCCCGGCATGATTTTTTATTGGATGGTGGGCGATAGGAAATGAAAAAAACCAAATGGATTTGCTTAGATCCCATTGACGGCTTAACTTTAAAAAAAATTAATGATGAAAAAGACCATTCTAGTGTTTTTGCTACCCTTAACTATTTGTATTTCAGCGAGATCTCAAACCTACAAGGTCGGTGATAATATCGTCAGCCTGGGTATCGGGATCGGGAGTTCCATTGGCAATTATGGTGGAAGTACACAGTCCCCCGGGATCGCGGCGCAATACGAAAGGGCTATCTGGGAAGCGGGACCCGGTGTGATCAGTCTGGGGGGATATCTGGGATATAAGGGGTACAAATATTCCGGTTTTGACCAAGGGTACAGCTTTAGTGAAAAATGGAATTATACGATCATCGGCGCGCGTGGCGCCTATCATTTCACGGGCATCGACGTCGACAACCTCGATGTCTATGCGGGTCTGATGCTGTCCTATAATAATCTCAGCTATTCCTATTCCGACAATAGCGGTACGAATCTCTCGGGCAGGGGCAGTTATGGCAGCGATCTCGAATTATCCGCTTTCGGCGGCGCCCGGTATTATTTTGCCAACGGCCTGGGTGCTTATGGTGAGATCGGGTTTGGCGTGGCTGTATTGAGCCTGGGTCTCTGCTATCATTTCTAAGTTTTGCGCCGCTGCATAATAGCCGGCGCATTATGTAATAAGGTTATTCAA
The DNA here is from genome assembly GCA_031292515.1 of Puia sp. GTDB lineage: Bacteria > Bacteroidota > Bacteroidia > Chitinophagales > Chitinophagaceae > Puia. The sequence continues at coordinate 74,125 of JARLGZ010000147.1, forward strand.
TTGTAAAAGGGGATGTTTCATTTTGAGACATCCCCTTTTTATGGCCGCAGGGCTTATTTTGCAGCGATGCAGAACAGGAAACGTTTTCATGGGATCCGGTCCTTCTGAAGTATGCAGGATGACGGAATTGTTAACAATCCCGGCGTGTGCAACGGATCCGGTAGCGGTTTTGTCAAATGGCAAAATTATCCTCATGAAGCGTCTCCTTTGGGCGATCCTGCCAGGACTGGCAGTCTTTTTGGGTTGTCATAAAAATAATTCCTCTTCTTCCCAATCGGACTTTTACGGCCAGTGGAAATGGGTCCGTACGACTTCTTTTTTTGGTCCGAATGCCTACGATACAATAGTGCCTCCGGTAAACACACCCATCATCTTGTTTTTAAACAGCGACAACAGCTATTCATCAACGGTCAGCGGGGTGGGGCAGCCGGGAGGAACATTCCGGATCAAGGTACTTAGCTCTCCTCCTTTTACATCTGCTTATTATTCGAACGACGTCTTTCTGCTCAGCAAGGACTCGCTGATTACCGGCGCAGGCCTGTCTATTTATAGCGGGAATTTTGTCAACGTCAGTCCTGATTCACTATGGATATTCAGCGGTCTGAATCCCGGGGGCTTTTTCACCACGACTTTCGCGCGGGCTGATTAGTCTTTTGAGCGGGCAGACTCCCGGCGGATAGAAGCAGCCCCAAGATTATTCCGTGCGAAGGGCTGTCACCGGGTTGCGCCTGGCGGCCTTCAATGTTTGCGATCCGATGGTGATCAAACCGAGTACGACCAGTATCGAAGCGCCCGCCAGGATTGTGCCCCATCCGAATGTTACCCGGTTTGGAAATTTCTGCAACCATAGATTGTTTAGCATATAGCTCAGGGGGGCCGCGATCAGCGTAGCGATTACAATCACCCGTATAAAGTCTTTTGAGAGCAGCAGGACGATTCCTGTATTTGCCGCTCCGAGCGCCTTGCGGATGCCAACTTCCTTACTTCTTCTTTCGGTGGTATACGTGGCCATCCCCAGCATCCCCAGACAGGCGATGGTAACGGCGATGAATGCCATGAAGCCGAGGATGGAGACGATGTCAAAGAATCCCTGTGAGGTAGCCGCGAGCTGGTCGTCGAAGAACTGGTATTTGAAAGAATGGACGGGGTCAATGGTCTTCCATTTTCTGTCCAGGCGGGCAAGTGTGGTCCGCAGGTCCCCGGAAGCAATCCTGACATTGAGGAATTTGAATGCCGCGGGCCGGTTTTGCAGCAACAGGGGGTCGATCTGGTCGTGGTCGAGGTTCATGTGAAAGTTTTGGACAACCCCGACCACTTCCAGGATGGTACTGTCGTAGCTGAATACGAGGGATTGTCCGACTATTTGCGCGGGGTCTTTAAAACCGAGGGCTTTCGCGGCCGAATCGTTCACGAGCACATAGTGCGAGGCGGTGGGGCCGGCAGGCAGATTCCGGCCGGCGGAGAGTTGGAGTTGAAGATTGCTTACAAAATTTTCATCCGTTTTAAGGATTTGGATCTTTGTGTATTCATCTTTGCTTCCTGCTTTTTTTATACTGGATCCTTCCGATCTGCCGGTGACGGGAACGTAGTCGCAGGCAGAAATCCTGTCTACACCGGGTACGGATGCCAGTTCTCTTGCGACTGTTTTATAGTCGTTCGTCTGCAGGTCTACGTTTACGATATTTTTGGAAGCGAACTCGAATTTGAATTTGAGGAAGTGTGTAGACTGGCGGTATATCAACAGCGATGAGATGATAAAGATCAGGGAAACGGCAAATTGGGTGATGCTTAATATTTTTCGCATGCCCAGCTTTCCCGGTCGCAGGCTGGCAAAATTCCGGAGTGCTTTGACCGGCTGGAAATGGGAGAGGTAGAAGGCGGGATAGAGGCCGGCGACCAGGCCGATCATCAATGCAAAGCCGGCAAAGATAAAATATACGGAAAGGCCTCCCTGCAGGTCGAACTGAAGGTATTGGTTCACCCAGAGATTCAGGAAAGCGCTTCGCAGGAACAGCAGGAACAGGATGGACATGAGACCGGCGAAGAAGGCTGTCAGGACCGATTCACTAAGGAATTGGAAGATGATGCTCTTTCTGCCGGCGCCGTTCACTTTGCGGATGCCGATCTCTTTTGCACGGGTCAGGGCCCTGGCGATAGAGAGATTTGTATAGTTCAGGCAAGCGGATATCATGATTACGAGGGCGAGTATCGAGAGGAAATAATAGACGACCCGTGGCAGGATGATACTCGGCTCGTTGCCAAGCAGGATACCCGGTGAGATCCCGGTGAGCCTTTGTCCTGTCATTTTAAATCCCTTCATTTCAGGGATCCCGGTTATGAAAGGCGTGGCGATCTGGGAAAGGGAGTTGTCGAGATCCGATTGGGTTTTGCCGGGTTTGACCAGGGCGTAGGTGAAACAGCTGTAGAAATTTTTCCAGTCGGCGCTAAGATTTTGAACTTTATTGGCGTCGAAGAGGATCTGCAGGGAGGATGCTGACACGAGGACGTCGAATTTCAGGTGAGATTTATAATTTTTGTCCGCGAGGACGCCGGTGATCGTATAGCTGCCCCAGGGTGTCGCCAATACTCCTTCGCCCTGTCCCATCAGGTTCAGACCGCGGTCGGTGAAGGCGACGGTCTTGCCGATCGGGTCTTCATCCCGGAAAAGACGATGGGCCGTTTCGGCGGAGATCACCATCGAGTTGGGGGCTTTGAGAGCATCTTCTTTATCGCCCCGATCCAGGTCGAAGCTGAAGAGGTGGAAGAATGAAGGGTCGGCGAAGTAGCCACGCATTTCCACGGAGCGGTGGTTGTAGACGGCGTCACCCCCGACACCTTCCATGAGGTGAGTGGCTTCTTTGACGACGGGATCGCCGGTATTCAGGGCAGCCGCGAGCGGAAAAGGGCTGGTGGCGTAAGGATGGCGGAAATCGGGTTGATCGCAGAGAATGCGGTATACATCCGTTTTGTGGACGTTGAACTGGTCATAGCTGCGTTGATCGGCGAGCATCAGGATGATCAGCATACAGACTGACATCGCGGCGGCGAGGCCGAATATATTTATGAAAGAGAATATCCTATACTTCCTGATATTCCGGATGCCGACTTTTAAGTAATTGAAAATCATGTTGCAGGTTTTAGCGAATGTTCGAAAAACAGCGACTGACTAAAACCGGAAGAAGTTGGATGCCCTATAGACGAAGACGGGCTTTTAAGATACCAGGTTACATGAGCTGGTCTTGTTTTGTGAAAATAGAGATTTTTTGGCAGATAGACGCAAAGGGGGATCTTTTTTCAGAAAAAAAACGGTTTACAAGTAAACTGACAATGTCTGGAAAGGCAACGATTTACCAGTAAATCGAAATTGATGATCAAAATAGGGTGAGCAAACATATAGTTGCCAAATGACGTAATCAAACGAGGTGGTGAAACGAGATAGTCGAGACAAGATGGCGAAACGAGGTAGTCAAACAAGATGATCGAAACAAGATGGTGAAAGGAGATGGTGAAAGGAGATGATCGGAGCAGATGATCGGAGCAGGGGATCCAAACAGATGATTAAAACGAAATGATCGGAACAAGGGGCGGAACAACTGGCGGAAGAGGGGGATGGAAACGAGGCGGGCCGGGGAGGATTTGCACGCCGTAAAATTAATTTAGACAGATCTGTCTATTTTTAAGAAAACTTGTGGTAGCTTTGCCTCATGAGCGATTCGCTGGTGAGAGATAAGATCCTGGACACGGCCTCAAGGCTGTTCTTTGAGCAAGGGTACAACCTTACGGGGATCAATCAGATCATCGAGGAGGCTGACATTGCGAGGGGGTCGCTGTATAACCATTTCGGGTCTAAAAGTGAGTTGCTCCTGGCCTATCTCGACAAGGCGCAGCAGGAGAGGTTAGCGGAGACCGAGGCCTATGTGAAGACTGTGAAGGATCCGCAAAAGAAGTTATTGGGCATTTTCGACTATCGTATTCAGCGGCAGCAGCAAATCGGTTACCGCGGTTGCCAGTTTATCAAGATCTGTGCGGAAGTAAGCCGTGATGACATCAAGGTTTTCGAGTTGGTTGAGGCGCATAAGGAAAGACTTAGGAATTTCATCCTGGATCTTGTCCGACAGACCACGCATAACCCGGTGCTCTCCGACGAGTTGTTTGCCGATACTGTCTTTCTATTGCTGGAAGGGAGCACAACGAGCGTGGGATTCAGCAGGAATGTCCGGGGTTTAAGACAGGCCCGTAAGATTGTAGAGGGGTTGCTGGTATCCTGAATAAAGGGTATTAGATGTATTTAGAATACCAGGGCATTGGGGATACGGATTGCGGCGCCGGGCGTGTGCTCACGGCGTGGTATCAGGCGGGGCGGAAACGCCTTTTTTAAGCAATTACAAATAGATAGACTTGTCTATATATATAATTCGTAATACGTCCGGATGATCCGGGAGGTGGGAATCATACGGGTTCCGGGACGCCACGATACGGTTTGCAGCCATAGGAGAAACCTATCCATTCAGCATCATCATTAAGCAGATTTTATGAAGCTCATCCTGTTCGCCCTGCGCAAGCCGATCAGCATCCTGGTATTTGTGGCCGCTCTGTTCTTCTTTGGCATCAGTGCCTTGCGTACTATCCGGATCGATATTTTTCCGAAGCTGGATATGCCGGTGTTGTATATTGCCAACCCGTACGGAGGGTTCACGCCTTCACAGATGGAGACCTTTTTTGCCAAACAGTATATCAATGTATTACTGTATGTAAACGGTGTCAAGAGTATCGAGACCAAAAATATACAGGGTCTCACGCTGATCAAGCTGAATTTTTATCCCGGCACCAATATGGCGCAGGCGGCGGCCGAAGTCACTGCCGCCAGCAATCGTGCCCAGGTCCTTTTCCCCCCAGGTTCGAGTCCGCCCTTTATCATCCGTTTCGATGCTTCGACCTTGCCGGTAGGTCAGCTCGTGCTGAGCAGTGATACGCGGAGTAACAATGAGCTGGCGGATCTGGCGAATGTCTATGTGCGATCGTCGTTTACCTCCATACCGGGGCTGGTATCCGCTCCGCCGTTCGGGGGCAATATACGGACGGTGGTTATCAAGGCCGACCCGGCCCTGCTGCGGGAGCATAACCTGACACCGGACCAACTGGTGGCGGCGCTCCGCGTCAACAACCAAACGGCGCCTTCGGGTAATGTCCGTGTCGGCGACCAGAACTATCTGACCCCCACGAATACCACTATTCATAAGGTGAAAGACTTCGAAAATATTCCTCTCTTTAAGGGTGGCGTACAGAATCTTTATCTGCGCGACGTCGCGACGGTGGAAGACGCCGCGGATATTACGGTTGGATATGCGCTTGTCAACGGGAAGCGTTCGGTCTATCTCAGCATCGCCAAGAGTGCGGATGCGTCCACCTGGGAAGTTGTGCAGCGGCTTAAAAAGGCGCTTCCGAAGATGCAGGCTTTGCTTCCCGAAGATGTGCACCTGGACTATGCTTTTGACCAATCGGTGTATGTGATCAATGCCGTGAAGAGCCTGGTTTCGGAAGGCGTGATCGGCGCGGTGCTGACGGGGCTTATGGTGTTGCTGTTCCTCGGTGACCTGCGCGGCGCGTTAATCGTGATCACTACGATTCCTACCGCCGTGATTTCCGGGATCCTGTTTCTGAATCTTTTCGGGCAGACGATCAATATTATGACGTTGAGCGGTCTTTCCCTGGCCATCGGCATCCTGGTGGATGAGAGTACGGTTACGATCGAGAATATCCACCAGCATCTCGACCGGGGTAAACCCAAGCGGCTGGCTATCTGGGATGCCTGCAGGGAGATCGCCTTCCCCAAGCTGCTGATCCTGTTGTGTATCCTGGCGGTATTTGCTCCGGCTTTTACCATGGGAGGGATTCCGGGATCGCTCTTCCTGCCGCTGGCTCTTGCCATCGGCTTTAGCATGATCGTGTCCTATTTCCTGGCACAGACTTTTGTGCCGGTCATGGCGAACTGGATCATGAAGGTCCATCACAAAAATGAAGGACGGAATGAAGGAAGGAATGAACGACGGAATGAAAGTCGGAATGAAGGTCGGAAGGCCATAGCGGATCGGGCAGAGGCTATCCCGCTTGCTGTTCCGGGAGTCGACGACCGATTGTATGGGATACCCCCGGAGAAGCCTACCCGTTTTGACCGTGTCCGCGACCGCTTTATCCGTTTCATCGACCGGATGATGCCATTTCGCAAGCCGATCGTAGTCGCTTACCTGCTGCTTACGGGAACTGCTGCCTGGTATCTGCTGACCCATATCGGTACGGATGTGTTGCCGAAGGTGAATGGCAGTCAATTCCAGGTCCGCGTCCGGGCTCCGGAAGGCACCCGCGTAGAGCGTACGGAAGAAAGAACACTGGCGACGATAAAGGCTATCCGGGAAATCGTGGGTCCCGATCATGTCGCGATCACTTCCGCGTATGTCGGGCAACACCCCTCGCTTTTCTCGGTGAATCCCATCTATCTCTGGATGTCGGGGCCCCAGGAGGCCGTGTTACAGGTAGGACTAAAAGAAGGGTTCAAGACCGACCTGGATGACCTCAAGGAGAAGATCCGGAAAAGGGTCCAGGCCGATCAGCCGGATACGCGGCTGTCTTTCGAGCCGATCGAGCTGACGGACAAAATACTGAGCCAGGGTTCTCCCACGCCGGTCGAAGTCCGTTTCTCCGGCAGGAACAAAAAAATCAATGAGGCATATGCGCAGAAGCTGATCAACAAACTCCATGAGATATCCTATCTCCGGGATATACAGCTGGGGCAATCGAATAAATATCCCTCCATCAGTATCGAGGTGGACAGGGTGAGAGCGGCGCAACTAGGCGTGGACATGGATGATATCTCCCGTTCTCTGGTGGCTTCGACGTCTTCGTCCCGGTATACGGAGAAGAATATCTGGGTGGACGAGAAGAACGGGAATAGCTATAACGTACAGGTGGAAGTACCGGAGAACAAGATGACGAGCCTGCATGAGATCGGGGAGATCCCGGTCCTGAAGAATGCCAACCGGCCCGTCCTGTCAGATGTGGCGACGATCAAGCCCGATACGGCTTACGGAGAGAATGACAATCTCGGAGCGTTGCCTGTCTTATCGGTCACTGCCAACCTGAACCACAAGGACCTGGGCGCTGCGTCGGCGGATGTGCAGAAGGCCATCGCTTCGCTGGGAGAACTGCCCCGCGGATTGACGGTGGAACTGATCGGGATGAGCCAGACATTGGCGAGCACGCTCGACAGCTTGCAGAGCGGACTGATCGTCGCCATCGTGGTCATCTTTCTCATGCTGGCGGCGAATTTCCAGTCGTTCAGGGTCTCGGCGATCGTGCTGGCGACGGTGCCGGCGGTGATCCTGGGATCACTGAGTCTGCTACTGCTGACAGGGTCGACGCTCAATCTGCAATCCTATATGGGGATCATTATGTCGGTGGGGGTCTCTATCTCCAATGCGGTGCTTATGATCACCCATGCGGAGGAGCTGCGCAGACGGAACGGTGATGCGCTGTTTTCGGCCAGGGAGGCGGCTGCCGTTCGTATGAGACCGATCCTGATGACGGCGCTCGCGATGGTCGCCGGGATGCTGCCGATGGCGAGCGGGTTGGGGGAAGCCGGTGACCAGACTTCTCCGCTAGGCAGGGCGGTCGTAGGTGGATTAATCGCATCCACCTTTGCGGCGCTGTTTATTCTTCCCCTGGTTTTCGCCTGGGGGCAGGGTAAGGCGGGTACTAAATCGGTCTCGCTGGAGGCCAATGACGAAGAGAGCGAGCGCTATATTGCGATGCATGCCGAACAGGGCGGCCTCGTCATGGGCTGATGGGATGCAGGAACCGTGCGCTCCATGTGCGATGCGTCAGTTCGGAATCATGCCGTGCGGGTCGATCACGAATTTTTTGGCGGCGCCTTTGTCGAAGTCGCGGTAGCCGCGGGGCGCATCTTTTAGCGTGATCACTTCCACGTTGACGGCTTTTGCGATCTGTATTTTATCAAAAAGGATGGCGTTCATCAATTGGCGATGATATTTCATGACGGGACACTGACCGGTATAGAAGGAGTGTGATTTAGCCCAGCCCAGCCCGATCCGGATACGGAGGGTTCCGTCTTTTGCCGATTCCTCCCTGGCGCCGGGGTCGCCCGTCACATACAAGCCGGGGATACCGATCGCACCGCCCGCGCGGGTGATGGTCATGGCGGTGTTGAGGACGGTGGCCGGATGTTCCGTTCCCGACTCCGCGCCGTGGCCGCGAGCTTCGAAGCCCACACAGTCGACAAAGCTGTCTACTTCCGGCGAACCGGTGATGGCAGCGATCGCATCAGAGAGAGGCGTTTTCTCTCTCAGGTCGATGATCTCACAACCAAAGCTCTTCGCCTGGTCCAGGCGTTCCCGGATCATGTCGCCTACGATGACGACCGCGGCGCCCAGGAGGTGACAAGATGCGGCGCAGGCCAGGCCTACGGGGCCCGCCCCTGCTATGTAGACGATCGAACCCGGCCCTACCCCTGCCATTACGGCGCCGTGAAAGCCGGTCGGAAAGATATCGGATAACAAGGTTAGGTCTTTTATCTTGTTCATGGCCTGGTCCTTGTCGGGGAACTTCAGGAGGTTGAAATCGGCATAAGGGACCATTACATATTCCGCCTGTCCGCCTACCCAGCCACCCATGTCGACATAGCCATAGGCTGCTCCCGGCCGGGATGGATTCACATTCAGACAGATGCCTGTTTGCCCGGCTTTGCAATTGCGGCAACGTCCGCAGGCGATGTTAAAAGGGACCGATACCAGGTCTCCCGGTTTTATGAACTCTACGTCCCGGCCCGCTTCCAGCACCAGGCCGGTGATCTCATGTCCGAGGACCAATCCCGAGGGGGCGGTCGTGCGACCCCTGACCATATGCTGGTCGCTGCCGCAGATATTTGTCGAGACGATTTTGAGGATGACGCCGTGTTCGCATTTCCGGGAACCCAATGCGAGTTTGGGGTATTCGATCTCCCGGATGGCTACCTCTCCGGGCTTAATATAGGCTACGCCGTGATTCTGGCACATAAGCAATCGTTTTAGCGGTGATGAAGCTTTTTATGGCGTTCTGTTCTTTATGGCATGCTAAAATTAGCAGCTACCCGGACAGAATAGCTATACTTTATTATCTAAAAAGTAAACGATTTTAATATAAACGACCTGGAAGCTATTCGTTCATTGCTTCATTCCTTCACCTTGTACCAGGCATCTTGCTCAAAAGCCACTATCGCGTTGACGGCGCCGTTTTGGTCTTTTGTAAATTTCAGCGGGAAGGGCCTCGATCTTGTGAAAAAACGGGAATCGGATTCCGGCAAAAAGTCATATTGTTTCTTATCCCAGAGGGTAGTGACTACCAGGTGATCGTTTTCCGCGGCTACCTGTAAATAGGCATCCTTGTTTTTCTCAAACTGGTATTTTCCGGCATAGGTTTTTAACAGACCGGAAGACAAGGGGACGATTTTTTTTATGATGGGCTGGTAAAATCCATTCCAATAGTACACGAGTGAAACGCCGTTGATCACTTCCGACAGCATGTCGACAGAAGGTGTGTTCATCATCAGGACGACCCCATCGCCGCCTTCCATGCTGCCATAGTACTGGCACATAAAGCCGTCGTCGGATCCTTCGTGTCCAAAATATTTCCGGGAGCCATGCTGTTCGATAAATACGCCTAGTGCGGAAGCCTGGTCGATATAGGGTGTCAGTCTCAGTTGAGTGGTTTGCCGGTTGAGAACTTTGGCGGACTTTCCCGCCAGGGCCAGTTGGGTTTCGATGATATACTTTGAGAAGTCCGTCGGGTTCGACCAGAGACCCGCCGCCGCCAGGGCAGGATAGTTGTGATATTTTCCGTCCAGTTCCCTTCCGTCGTCGAAATAAGAAGTCGCCAGCAATCGCTTTTTGTCTGGGGACGGCGGCTGGTATATCGTGCTGTTCATGCCCAGGGGCTTCAATACGTTTTTGTACATATAACCCGCATAAGATTGATGGGTAATATCCTCCACCAATAACTGGGTGATGGTGACTCCCCCGCCGGAATACATAAAACGCAAGCCGGGTTCTATCAGCGAACGTACCGCGGGATTGGTGGCGGGTTTTTCACCGTTCAGAATCTGGACTATACCGGGCAATGGCTGACCCGGCAGATAGGGCGGAAAGAGGTCAAAGCCTTCGACGTTCAAACCCGCTGTATGGCTGAGCAAATTGGCTGTGCTGATTTTTTTGCCGTTTGAGACCGAATCGTACGGAAATTTCCAGGAGCTGAGATACCGGTTGATATCGGCATAGAGGTCCAGCTTTTGATCCTGGACCAGTTTCAGTATACCGACCCCGTTTATGGATTTGCTCATGGACGCTGCCTCGAAGAGGGTGCGGGTGGTGACGATCCTGTTCTCACCGCTATCTGCCCAGCCATAGCCCTTTGCCCATTCCAGTTTATAGTTATGGATGACCGCTATGCTCAAACCCCTGATGCCGCGCTGTCTCATCCGTTCCTTTAGCGTCCATTTGAGGGTGTCGCCGGTTTGTACCCATCCGACCAGACCATTTTCGACGGCTTTGATCCGTTTTTCCACGGCAGGGGAGTATTCCTGTGCTTTTGCTGTGTTGGCGACCAACCCCGAAATAATTACGATTGATAATTGGAAAACGGCTCTTAACAGGGTTCTGCGGCGGTGCATTTCTTGTCGAATTTAATCGACAAAATTGTATTTTCTCCGCGATCCCGAATAGGATGAAATTAATGTACGCTGTACAGGGCCCGAAACGCAAGGGCCGGCATACCGGTGGCCCTGCGAAAGAAGCGGGAGAAATAGGAGGGGTCTTCATAGCCCAACTCATAGGCGATTTACTTGATATTGAGTTCTGTGTAATAGAGCAGACGCTTGGCTTCCAGGAGGATCTCCTGCTGTATCCAATAACTGAGGGGGAGTCCTGTGATGCGCTTGACCGACTCATTGAGATATGATTGGGAAACGTTCAGCCTGGCCGAGTAGTCCGAGGGGCTGTATCATCCATCGACGTCAACCGTTCACCGGTGATGTCGGCCAGTTTGGGTGCTATTTTTTGCATCAGGGGAGACTGGCCAAAATTTCCGAGGGTTTCCCGGGGAATCAGCGCAGTCATTTCAGGAAAAGAGAGGTGTTCTTCCAGCGTTACGATCCGCATACGGTGATTTTTGCTGCAAAGGAACGAACGGTCGCTTCAAACGTCAATGGCAGACTCCCGGTAATTACAGGATAATTTGCGGGAGGCGGGAAGACTACTGACATAGGGTTGTCACTCTTCCCCTCCATCTTTGTGTCATAAAAAAATATTCACAAAAAGGAGCATTTATGACAACACAAGAAGTTGCAAACCGGTATTACGAGCTGGCCTGTCAGCATAAATGGATGGAAATCCTGGATGAGTTTCATGACGACGATGTCATATGCCGGGAGCCGGAACATGCTGCCGCCAGGGGGGTGCAAGTAGTGACTAAAGGCCGGGAGGCTAACCGGGCCAAGAGTCTGGCGAACCGGGAAATGATCGAAACGATACATAGCCAGTATTGCAGCGAACCGATGGTAGCGGGTAATTTCTTTAGTCTCGTGTTGAAGCGGGATGTCACTTTTAAGAACAGGCCACGTATGAAATTAGAAGAGGTTTGCGTATTTCAGGTCGCGGATGGCAAAATCGTTTTGGAACAGTTTTTTTACTAAAATATATCCCGGAGTGCTTGTTTTGCAAGCATCCCGGGATTTTCTAAAATAGCCCTCGTTACCGGCGGCAGTCGCGGATCGGGTAAAGACAAACACCATCGCCCCCGGAGCCATATTGACGGATTTTGGCGGAGGGCATTTGAGGAATGACAAAAAATAGCAGCAGTTTGTCAGCAATGTAACCGCGCTCGGCAGACCCGGTGTGCCAGAAGATATCGGTAGTGTGGTCGCTTTCTTATGCACGGAAGAAGCCCGCTGGGTCAACGGGCAAGGTATAGAGGTCTCTGGTGGTATGCAATTGTAGATGAGTGCTGTTATAAATAAGAATAGTTATAGATAAGTGCAATTTTGAATAAGTGTAATTGTGAACAAGAACAATTGTGAACAAGAATAATTGTGAATAAGCGCAATTGTGATTACGTATAAGTGGGATCGAGTGTAATTGAGCGTAAGATTAAAGTGACTGAAGAATGACGCCGCTGTTCTGTATATTTATTATTTTTGCATTTGTTGAAGAAACTAGCTGCCATACTGCTGACGGGGGTACTCCTTTTCAATTGGTACGGGTACCGTTTGCTGATTGCCTACTGGCAGTGGCGGTCGGATCACGTGCTGGAGAATCGGCTCAATAACGACGATTATGACGAATCGGAGTTGATGTTCATAAAGTTTCCTGCTCCTTACCTGCCCTATTCCAATGAATCGACCGAATTTGAACGGGTAGACGGAGAGATCATCCTGGGGGATATCGCTTATAAGTTTATTAAACGCCGGCTGTTCAGAGACTCTATCGAGCTGCTTTGTATCCGCAATACCGCGCTCACAAGGATGAGCCAGGCACGGGACGAGTTCTTCCGGCAAACAAATAATCTCAACCATTTTCCAAATTCCAAGCCTGTCGCGGGTAACGACTTTCAAAAGGTCTATTCTCCCGCGACATTGTGCTTCCAGTTTCGGTCGCCCGATCCCATCGGAGTCCGCCTGACCGAATTCCTCATTCCTTCCCTGCAGCCGGGGCATGACCGCCAGGCAGAAAGGCCTCCCAATCCAAGGGCTATTCTATAGTCTATTCTCCTCCTATTCATTTTTAGAACATCATCTTCTTTAAAGAGGTAAGGGTATGCCCTTGCCAACCCATAAATGCTACATATATGTTTTTAAAATCAATCCTGACAATAAGCTTTGTCAGCGTGTTTCAGTTTTCTTTACAGGCCCAGCGGGTCCAACCGGCTCACCAGGTTCAACCGGTTCACCAGGCGCTCGACAGCGTATTTATCCGCTCCTCCCCGGCCAGGATACTTCCCGAGGTTCAGGGAACGATCCTTTTCTCCGGGAAGCGTACCAATGAGATCATTCCCGACTCCACCGGGGCCAACCTGTCTGCCAACAATGCCCGCATGGCTTTCGCCCGCATCCCCGGCCTCAACGTCTGGGAGATGGATGGCGCCGGCACCCAGGTCAATATCGGATCCCGGGGAACGGATACCCACCGCTCTATTGAGATGAACATGCGCCAGAACGGGTATAACACCAACTCGGATATCTTTGGCTACCCCGAAGACCACTATACCCCGCCGATGCAGGCGATCCGGGAAGTACAGCTTGTCCGCGGTTCTGCGGCCCTGCAGTTCGGCAGTCAGTTCGGGGGGATGATGAATTATGTGATGAAAGACGCAGACAGCACAAAGATTCTGGGCATCGAAAGCGAGCAGACCGCCGGCGGCTACAATTTTTTTAACTCCTATAACGCGGTAGGCGGGGCATCCGGCAAGTTCAGCTACTACGCCTATTACGACACGCGTCACGGGGACGGCTGGCGGCCAAACGCAGCCTTCGACTATCACGCGTACTATGCGAATCTGAGCTGGCGTTTTACCCCGAAGACAAGGCTCAGCCTCCAGTTCTCGCGGATGGACTATGTCCAGCAGATCGCCGGCGGCCAGACGGACTCGCAATTCCTCCACAACGCCCGTTTCTCGGACCGTGCCCGTAATTTCTTCAACCCCGAGATCAATATCCCGGCGCTCCTGTTTACGAGCGATCTGTCCCCGTCTACAAAGCTTTCCGTCACCGCCCATTATCTGAACGGGCAACGCAACAGCGTCCAGTTTATCAATACCCCCAATATCCAAGATACGATCAACACATCCCTCGATTCTTATAATCCCCGCCAGGTGGACCGGGATTACTACAGCGGCTTCACGACCGAGGCCCGTATCCTCCACAACTACAACCTGGGTGGGATGGATGCGACCCTCACCGGCGGGGTACGTTTCTTCGACGAAGCCACCCGCCGCAAACAAAAGGGCGTCGGCACGATCGGCAGCGACTTCGACCTCAGCCTGACAAAGCCCTATAGTATCGACCTGCATCTGCACACCACCAATTATGCGGTCTTCGCGGAGAATTTGTTCCATGTGACCCCCCGGTTTAGCGTGGTGCCCGGCTTTCGCTACGAGGTGATCGATTCCAAAATGTCCGGTCTCATCCTCAACCAGACCTTCCCCGTGGCTTATACCGGCAATCGCAATTTCCCGTTGTTCGGCCTCGGCCTTCAATACCAGGTCAATGCGACGACGCAGCTCTATGCCAACGCCTCCCAGGCCTATCGGCCTTACCTATATGCCAATATCACTCCCGCCGATCAGATCGGCGTGATCGATCCGAACATGAAGGATAGCCGCGGCTACACCCTGGATCTTGGCTATCGCGGGACGGTAGGAGAATGGCTCCGCTTCGATCTCGACGGGTTTTATATGTATTATGGGAACAGGATAGGCCAGGAGAATCTGACCAATCCGTCGACGAATACGGCGTATCTGTTTACCACCAATATCGGTAATTCGGGTGACCCCGGCGTCGAAGCCTATACTGATTTCAGTCTCTGGCAGGTGATCACCGGCAGCCATCGCTCCTTCGATCTCCGGCTGTTCAATTCCCTGTCCTGGAACCACGCCCGCTATAGTACCGGGATCATCAATAACAACGGGAAAAATCAAAGCCTGGCGGGAAACAGGGTGGAAGGCGTCCCTGACTGGATCGACAGGGCAGGGGTCACCGCTCGTTCCGGACCCATAAAGCTTCTCGTCCAATATAGTTATGTCGGAAATGGCTATAGCGATGCCACCAACACGGTCTATACGCCGACGGGCGTCATCGGCTATGTGCCGTCTTATCATGTCTGGGATGCTTCTGCCGAATGGTCCTTCTTCGGTCATTACCGCCTCTCGGCCGGGATAAACAATATCGCCGACGCACGTTATTTCACCCGGCGGATCAATATGTATCCCGGGCCGGGCATTTTGCCGGCAGATGGTCGCACGTTCTATGTGTCGCTGGGGCTTAAGCTCTAGCTTTGGTTCGCTCAAGATCTGGAACTTGAGGGCGACCATCGGAATAAAACAGCGGGGGTGTAACCTAAACAGGTTTTTTTCGTCTTACCGGGTGGACCGAAACGAATCGAAACGGTTACGCTCCCGCTTCCGATCCGAAAAGATGACTTTATGATAAAAAACTATTTCAAAACTGCCTGGAGAAGCTTCAGGAAGAACAAGACTTTCGCGATCCTGAATACGATCGGGCTGTCCATCGGCACGGCATGTTTTCTTATGATCATGCTGTTCGTGCTGGACGAGTCGGGCTATGACCGGGGAACAGCGGGTCAGGGAAATCGGTATTCGTAAAGTTTTGGGAGCGGCTTTTTTTGATATCATAAGAATGCTTTCAAAGGATTTTATCAGGCTGATAATTTTATCTATCTGTATTGCCTCGCCTATTGCGTGGTGGACCATGAACAGGTGGTTGCAAGGTTATGCCTATCGCATTGACATGGCCTGGTGGATGTTTGTATCGGTGGGACTTGTTGCTTTGATCATCGCATTGGCAACAGTGAGCTTTCAAACCGTTAAGTCAGCCATTTCGAACCCCGTAAAGAGTTTGCGGGCCGGCTAGAGTCCTTCGATCGAAAGCTCAAAATTTCGGTGCGCAGGCGTTTTACACGTTCCCGTTTGGGTTTTGGGCCGGTCTTGTTTTGGGGATGTATTTCGCGTACATGATAACCGCCGCCACTGCGATAAATGTAGCCGTGGCATACAGCATACCCGGGCTG
The DNA here is from genome assembly GCA_031292515.1 of Puia sp. Taxonomy (GTDB): domain Bacteria; phylum Bacteroidota; class Bacteroidia; order Chitinophagales; family Chitinophagaceae; genus Puia. The sequence goes on from JARLGZ010000147.1 coordinate 89,967, forward strand.
TAAAAATAGATGGCGGCCGCAACCAGCGGAATGAGCATATTATTTGCCGACAGCAGGCTTTGGTTAACGCCTTGTAATTTCCCCTGTTTGCTTTCGTCGATCGACAGCGATAATTTTCCGTTGTAAGTCGGGTCGAACAGGCCTTCGCCGGAGATTATAAATATTATAGCCAGCGAAATAAGCGCTGTTGAATGGATATATGTGCTTGCCAGGATTAATCCCAAGCCGATCCCAAAGCCGATCAAGCCGGCTATTCCGATGTTCCTTTCCCTGAAACGTTTTAATAACCAGGGCAATAGCAATGCGCGTGACAGAATATCGCAGATGCCGACGAGCGTCAGCATACTGCCGATAAATGCCGGGCCCCATTTATAGATATCTTTCAGGAAAATGGTAAAGTTAAACTGGAAAATGCCCAGGGCCGCATAGAAAAGTGCACCCAGTATCAGAAGCAGTTTCACTTCCTTCAGGCTGAAGATATCTTTAAAATGTGAGAAGATATTGAGGCTGTCGAGCGTCAAATGCCGGGTCCTCTTCCCGGGTGCCAGGGATTCAGGCAATAGAAAATATACAGCCAAACCGGAGAGGAATATTAATGCCGCAGTGATAAAGAAAGGCAATCCAAGCGCAATGCTTCCCAACAATCCGCCCAGTGCAGGGCCTCCCAATTTTCCTATTCCCATAGCGGAACCGATATAGCCAAACCATTTGGTCCGTTCCTCCGGTTCGGTACTGTCGGATATATAGGCAAACAGCGTGCTGATGATTCCGGCCGTAAGCCCGTCGATAATGCGCCCAAGAAAGAGTATCCAGAGTGCTCCCCCTATGCCAAATAAGACATATCCGATGACAGAACCCAACAGGCTGATGATAAGAATGTTTTTCCGCCCGTACCTGTCGCTGAGTGCCCCCAGGACGGGGGCCGCAAAGAAGGTGCAGCCGGCAAATACGGACATCAGCGCACTCATGCCGATGACAACCTGTTGAGAAGGCAGGTATTTGCCCACTATAAAAGGCAGCAGAGGCAGCACTACAGACATCCCGATAGAATTTAACAATACGATCCCTATAATAATCCAGAATAGATTTTTTTTGGACTTCATCTTCAAAATAAGTTATGGTGTGGAACCTTTAATAGCAGGCGCCGAAGGACCCGATATGCTAAAAGGGGCTGTTTTAAGAAGAGAGGGAGATAACGAGCTTGCCCATGACCCGCCCCCTGGCGCTGACTTCCTGAGCCTCTGCCGTTTGCTCAAGCGGGAAGGTCCGCTCGACCTGCAAATGGAAGAGACCATCGGAACAAAGCCGGGCGATATCGTTAAGGACCCGCTCCGGATCTTTCGGAGGTCCGTGCGAGAACTTCACGCCGTATTGTTCGGCCGTAAAATCGGCGACGGAGAGAACGCGCGAGGTGTCGCCGGTGATTTTGATCAATTCAGGGATGATTCCCGAGCCGGCGAGATCGAGGGCTGCGTTCACACCTTCCGGTGCAAGCTCCTTTACACGTTCCGCCAGGCCGGGTCCATATATCGTCGGGATGGCGCCGAGGCCGCGCAAATAGTCATGTTTTTGCCCGCTCGCAGTGCCGATTACGGTAATCCCGCGGAGGCGCGCGAGTTGGATGACGGCCGAACCAATCCCACCCGCGGCTCCGCTTACCAGAAGGGTCTCACCGGATCTGACACCCACTTCCTCCAGGGCCCGCGTCGCCGTTTCGACGATCACCGGAAGGCCGGCGGCGACTTCGAAGGACACATTGTCGGGCTTGTGGGCCCAATGTGTGAGAACCGCGTATTGAGCCATCGTATTTTGACCAAAGCCGAAGACGGGGTCTCCGATCGAGACCTGAGAAACGCCAGGTGCGATCTCGTCGACGATGCCTGACGCTTCGACGCCGAAACCTGAGGGAAATGTGACCTCCTCGAAATCGCGGTATTGTCCGTTCCGACGTTTCCAATCCGAGGGATTGACTCCGGCGCCCCACACTGCGATCCGCACCTGGCCTTGGCCCGCATGCGGCTCATCGATGTCGACGACATGCACGACCTCCGGGCCTCCATATCTGCTGAATTGAACTGCCTTCATTTTATCAGGGTGATTTTCCATGGATTTCTGTTTTTCATGTGTTGCTCTTCTATAGAAGGATGTAAGCAAAACTATGACGGGATCCTGCATTAGGCTTGTATAAACGCGACAAAATCAACCTTGGCCGATCGGCAAATCGGATCTTTTTTGGAAGGATTAGAAGCTGCCATTAACAAACAAGTGGAATTGAGACTGAATTGAACACGCAGGGCGCCATTCCAGACTCCGGTGATGCCCTGCGCGCCGCTGAATAACCGCGAAAAGGTGTGTTTTTTTAAATACCGTGTATGTTTCTACATACCGGTTTCCAGTTTTTCTTTTAATGCCTGCAATGATCGTTTTCTTTTTTTATCTGCGTGAATTCCTTTGCTGACAACATAAAAGGAAAGGGTATACGAAGCCAGTATCAGCGTGCTTACTTTAAGGAGCTGGCCGCCTTCCCAACCGCTGAAGATCATAATCGCTCCCATGGGTGGTAAGTTCCAGCGAATAAACTCGGAAGTCCGTATCTGGTAAGTGACCAGGGAAATGGAATGATCGAGATCACCACGGATGGAACGGTCAAACCGGCGGCTCGCCTTTATCCTGCGGATGCGGTACACTATAAAATATACTACAGTAGCAAACATCCAGGCCGCTTCGAGGTATAAAAATATATTTGTACCCGGTTTGAAGCGATTGAATCCAATCAGTATGCCGCCGGCGCCAAGATTAATCAGGATTAACAACCATTCCCGCATACCGGTAAGGCGGAGAGTGCAGTTCATTTTCGATTGAATGCGGTTGTGCAGCGCCTTTTCATCGAGGGTATAGAGCGGCCGGCTGTTTTGCGCATCCCATATTTTTTTCATTTCATCGAATTCCATGGTTATCATAATTTTTTGATTTGGCAATGAGTTGTTTTTTGATGCGATTGATTTTGACGCCTACATTCGACTCGCTGATACCCAGCATGGCGGACATTTCTTTATAGCTGAAACCTTCGAGAAGCAACAGGAAGACTGAACGGTCAATTTCATCGAGCTTGTATATTTCCCCATAAAGCCAGGTCAGCCGTTCGTCTATCTGTATCCTGTTTTCCTGCAGGAGATGCTGTACATGGTCGAGCGTTTCGGCACCGGTATATTTTTTTTCTTTTTTTGTCCATTTGATGGCGGTGTTCAGCGCAATGCGGTACAGCCAGGTGGTAACGGAGGCCTCCTGCCGGAATGCGGGAATGGAGTGCCATACCTGGATGATGATTTCCTGGAAAAGATCGTCGTGATCTGCCACCGTATATGCCCGGACGACTTTAAAGATGAGCCCTTTATACAGCTTTAGCCATTCTTCCAATATGTCCAGTTGTTCTTTTTCGGTCACGTCTATGTTGTTTTGTCAATTAGTACGCTAAAGTGCCCGGATTCTTACAGGGAGGAGGTAAATTATTAAACAATCGGGTGTTTCTATCGAATTAGTTAATATTATCATGTTGAGGCGGCAAAATTGAAAAGAATCGGGAGGCGTTGGTTCCTTTCCAAAGGAACTGATAACAAATCATTTACAAAAAAAAGATCCCGGTATTTTACATACTGGGTATCATTTTTGCTAGCACATCAATAGTTTATAAAATAACTATTATGAAAAAACTAGTTTTTGTTTTTATCGCAGCAGGATTCTCGTTTTCAACGGCAAACGCGCAAGGGTCCATTCAATTCGGTGTCAAAGGCGGGCTGAATCTATCGAACGTGTCTGTAAGCAACGGTTATCATGGATATTCCTATAGCTCATTGGCCGACTTCAATGCGGGTCTGTTTCTGAAATTACCCGTGGCCCGATTCTTCAGCATTCAGCCTGAGGTCTATTATTCGGCTCAGGGATTTAGATTCGACGATGGCACGGGGACCGGGGGCACGGTTTCCGAGCATGTGAACTATCTTCAAATTCCTGTTCTGGCAAAATTTACGAGCCGTAGCGGTTTCTTTGCCGAGACCGGTCCTCAGCTCGGCATCAAGCTGAATGCAAAAGACAAGGAGAACGGCGTATCCGATGATGTCTCCGGCGCCTATAATTCAGCGGATTTCTCCTGGGTATTCGGCGTCGGCTATAAGGTGCCGGCGGCTCCGGTGGCCCTCGATCTTCGCTACAATGCCGGTATTACCAATATCGCCAACGACCCGAACTATGGCTCTGGTTACGGGCAATATGGCGTCAGGAACGGCGTTTTTCAGCTTGACCTGATGTTTATCCTGTTTCAGCAACGGGTAAGGTAAATCACCATTCAAGCTTCACTGTTATTCCATCCGGGACGTTCCCGAAACTGAGAAAACTTGTTTTGCTCAACCCGTCCCAGGAGGTCTTTACATCAGTAATCAATTTTCCCTTTCCGTCCATGACAGTGATTTTTTTGGGTTCGGCCCCCGGGCTTAGTTTTTTACCGAAAGAAATTACAACTAAAGGCAGTCAAATGAGAAATCTAATCTACGCTATCAACCTCACCATTGATGGCTGTTGCGACCATACCAAAATGATCGCTGACGGAGAGATGCATGAATATCATACCCGCCTTGTGCGAGACGCTGACCTGTTTGTCTACGGGCGGAAAACCTATCAATTGATGGTTCCTTTTTGGCCCGATGTAGCAAAGAGCCATTCCGGGGAGACAAAAGCAGAAATCGAGTTTGCTCAGGCATTTGTCTCAGTCAGCAAGATCATTGTTTTTTCACGAACATTAGACAAGGCTGAAGAAAGAAACACGAGAATTGTTCGCACGAACCTTCGGGACGAAATACTTACATTGAAACAAGAGCAGGGTAAAAATATACTAACCGGTGGCGCAGATATTCCCTCACAACTTATACAGCTTGGTCTGGTGGATGAATATCATATTGTCGTTCATCCGGTAGTTGCAGGAGAAGGGAGGCGGTTGATGGAAGGTATCGGCCTGCAGGAGAAATTGCAATTAAGACTTGTCGGGTCAGAGAGTTTTAAATCGGGATGTATTGCGCTTCATTACTTGAAACAATGAAAGAAAAATCTGCGGCAGGGGCGAAATTCTTTATCCTTAGCCGGTCAAAATTGATGGGGTAGCGCTTTCGAAAACAGGATGAAATTAACCGGCACATTAAATCCATCCTATTTAAAGGAATGAATAAGCGTGTACTTTGGCGGTAAAATAAAAAACGATGATCAGGAGCTATTTTAAAATCGCCTGGTATTTGCTAATGCTGACCAGTCTGTATGCGGCGGCGCAAAAATCATCGCCGGGCAATCAGACGGATGCCTTTATTGAACGCCAAATGCGGGAGGCCCACATTACGGGCCTGTCCCTGGCGGTGGTGGAAAATGGTAAGGTTGTTAAGGCCTCCGGGTATGGATCGGCCAATGTCGAAAACAGGGTCCCGGCAACTGCCCGGACGGTTTATAAAATTGCCTCGGTCAGCAAACAATTCCTTGCCGCAGGTATGCTGCTCCTGCAACAGGATGGAAAGCTGAATATTACGGATAATCTTAGCCGATATATTCCGGAGGCGCCCGTCGCCTGGAAAGCTATCACTTTGCAGCGCCTGCTCAACCATACGGCCGGGCTGCCGCTCGATATCCCGGCTTTTGACCCCTATAAAGTGCAAACGGATTCCGCGCTGACCCGTTCGCTTTTTTCGGTCCCGTTACTATTCGTGCCGGGCGACAGTTTGAGTTATTCCAACGCGGCTTATTTCGTCATTGCCGAAGTGATCCGGCGGGTCAGCGGGATGCCCTGGGATGTGTTTATCGGTAAGCGAATATTACGACCATTAGATATGACCGCTACCCGCACAACGACTACGACAGAGTTGGTAGCAGACCGTGCCCGCGGTTACAACGTAAAAAAGGGCATCACAACCAATGCCGAAGACTGGATCGCGGTCAGGCCCAGTGGCGCTTTTTTGTCTTCGGTGATGGATATGGCCAAATGGGATATAGCGCTGTACGGAAGCGGCATCCTGACCGCAGAAAGCAAGCGACAGCTTTGGTCGCCGGCTAAAGGCAATACAGGGTGGGAGGCTGCCTATGGGCTGGGCTGGGGCCTGAGCCCTTTCCAGGGCCATAAGCGGGTATTCCATAACGGTGGCCTGCCGGGTTTTTCTGCCGACTTCGAGCGTTTTGTGGATGACCGGCTGATGGTGATTGTACTTTGCAATACCGAAGGCATAGATGCGGGTATGCTGGCGGTAACCATCGCCGGTTTTTATAATAAGGAACTCCAGCCTAAAAAGCCCTGAGGGGACGATTCCCGCACCGTAAGTCAATGAAATAAACGAGGATCAGTTATTTTAATTTGTCAAGCCTGACTTATGATTGACGAATCAAATGGATACGAAAGCATGGCCGAAAATTACATTAAGGGTATCGGGGATCCCGATCACCAAAATATTCCTTGATGCAGGGTTAAACGCATATGGAGTGGATGCTTCCCTGAAAATGGTTGAAGGTTTCCGAAAAAATTTCCCCTATGTGCCTGTGGCCTGTGAATCCGGGAGGCAAATTGTTGTTCACTGCTCCTCTTGAGAAAGGCGCATGGAAAGATGTAATGACGGAAAAGATTCGAGGTCTTTGGGCGCGGAGCAATACAGAGACCTGATTTCTGCTTCAGGATTATCCGTTGGTGAAGAATTCGACGATGAAGGGGACAATCATTATTTCAGCGGTATTTGGCCTGGTTAGGGAATGCTGGTGAACGACAAAAAGCACAGAGAATTGAATTCCTGGAGTCTTACAGGTCCAATATGGATTGCTATCTTTCGCCAGATGAAAGAAGAAAGCCGGCAGAGGTCGGCGAAACGGCAAGGCTGAACCAACCAGCGGGACACGGCGCATTTTTAATTAATCAGGTTTCAGAAGGGCTTTCCAAAGAATTCGGTAGAGGGTTCTCCGTTGCAAAGGAGTTTCCTTGTGAGGGAAAAAGCGAAACCCGCTCCAGGAGCGGGTTTATAAATATGGTCGCGCTGGCAGGACAATACCCGAACCTTTCATTTCAGGCTAAGACAAAAGGCGTTTTGGCTTAATCTGTTTTTGAAATTATGCCCACCTTTGTTCTATCAAAAAAATCAGACAAAATGAAAGTAATAAAAATTCATGAATTTGGCGGACCCGAAGTGATGAAAATAGAAGAAGCAGAACGTCCGGTACCTCAGGCCGACGAAATACTGGTAAAAATGTACGCCAGCGGGGTTAATCCGGCGGATTACGTTGTCCGGCAGGGAGGTAACCATATTCTGAAACCGTTCCTGAAACTACCACTGGGGCTTGGCCTGGATGGCGCTGGTGAGATAGAGGAGATCGGAAGCGATGTAGCAGGCTTTGAGAAAGGTGATAAAGTTTATGGTATTCCTAATTTTTTAAGTGGTACCTACGCAGAATTTATTGCTGCTAAAGCCACCCAGTTTGCCATAATGCCAAACAATATAAGCTTTAATGAAGCCGGCGCTATTCCCTCCTGCGCATTGATGGCCTGGAATGGCATGGATCTTGGGAAAGTAAGTGCGGGGCAAAGGGTACTGGTTCATGGCGCCGCCGGCGGAATTGGCAGCCTGGCGTTACAATTTGCCAAATCAAAAGGGGCCTATGTAATCGGTACGGCCTCCCAGCGCAATTTTGATTTTTTAAAACAACTGGGGGCAGACGAAGTGATTGATTATAAGGATGAAAATTTTGCGGGTTTGCTGCAAGATATCGACGTTGTGTTTGACGCCTCACCTGTGTTTAGTGAAGGCGCCAGAATGATGATGGCGGGCGCCTTGAAAGACGGTGGCCGGTTTGTTTCTGTCCAGATCCCGTATCCTTTCAGCGAAGCATTTCTCGATATTCTTGCAAAAAAACATTGTGAGGCAAAAATGGTAAGGCGAGAACTTGATGTTGCGCAATCGCTTTCCGAAATTGCAAAATTAATTGAAGGAGGGAAAGTAAGGGTCGTTGTCAGCAGGGTTTACCCGATGGAAAAAGCCGCTGAAGCACATGCTGAGGTGGAAACAAAACACGTTCGGGGCAAAATTGCGCTGGAAATCAGAAAAGAGAGTGAACCAATATGAAGCGGGTTAAAAGCATCAGTGAATTTCACCAGCTCCGGAAACTGCCTGCGCCGGAGCACCCGCTGCTCAGTGTGGTCGAAATTAACATGGTGAGGCAAGCGGTGGAAACGGCATCTATGACCTGGTGTTACGAATTTTATGCTATTGGCCTCAAAAGGGTTTCATTTTCAGACCATATCAATTTCAAATACGGCCAGCAGCCTTATGATTTTAACGAGGGTATTCTGTCTTTTGTAGCGCCCAACCAATTACTGAGTCTTTCCATAGACACAAAACAGGAAACAACACAATCCGGATGGCTACTGCTCATTCATCCTGATTTTTTATGGAATACATCGCTTGCCAAATCAATCAGGAAATATGATTTCTGGGACTATTCAGTTCATGAGTCCTTATTTCTCTCGGCGAAAGAAGAGGCTATTCTCATCCATATCTTTCAAAATATCCAGCAAGAATATCAAGCAAATATTGATCGCTTCAGCAAGCAGATCATTATTTCACAGGTGGAGAGTTTGTTGAGCTATGCAGATCGTTTTTATCACCGCCAGTTTATTACAAGGGAGAAAGCCAATCATCAGCTACTGGAAAAATTGGAAACAATACTGGAAGATTATTTTAGCAGCGACGAACTGGTAACAAAAGGTTTGCCTACTGTTCAATACGTTTCAGAAACACTAAATGTATCTCCGAATTATCTGCGAGGCTTACTTAAAGTATTGACCGGGCAGAATACGCAACAGCTCATACACGATAAGTTGATTGAGAAAGCCAAACAAAAACTATCAGTAACGGATTTTTCCATTAGCGAAATTGCCTATGCATTAGGTTTTGAACATCCACAATCGTTTACTAAATTATTTAAAAGAAAAACAAGTTTATCGCCTTTGGCGTACCGGCAGTCGATCAACTGATTTGAAATAGATATTACCAGAAGTGAGACACCAATATGAGAAGACCTTATGATAATCAATGTTAATGGAACTCGCTTCGCGGGGCCAGCCGTTTTTTGTAAGTTTGCCATATGTACACTAAGGAGCAAATATTAGACTTACTCAGCCGGAAAAAGCCTGAATTGAAAGGGCGTTATCCTATTTCTGAATTGGGGTTATTTGGCTCGTACGCTCGCAGAGACTACAATGAAAAAAGCGATATTGACATATTGGTTGATTTTAATGGTCGCATCGGGATCGGGTTTATCAAATTAGCGCACGAATTAGAGGACCTATTCAAACAAAAAATTGATCTTGTTTCCCGCCGGGCTATCAAGCCCCGTTATCTTCCTTTCGTGGAAAAAAGCCTGATTCATGTCTGAAAGAGATATCCCGTCATTGCTTCAGGATATTCTCGAAGCCATCGGCAACATAAAGGATTTTACAAGAGGTATAACTTTTGATATGTACTTGGGTGATCTTAAAACCAAGCACGCGGTAGAACGGAATTTTTCAATTATTGGAGAAGCAGTTGCAAGAATCGACAAGCCTTTCAGGGACAAATATCCTTCTGTTGACTGGCGGGAAGTGAAAGATTTCAGGAACATCATTGTCCACGATTATTTTGGGTATTGATAATACGATAGTGTGGGATATAGTACATTTAAATCTGGATCAGCTAGAAAAAGAAATTGTCGTTATCCTGGCATCTGTTTCATAAGTAATAACGGATGCAAAGCAACTATTTATTATGAATATTATAAAGCCAGTGAAGAAAGAATCAAAGGAATTCGATGCTGTTGGATTTATGAGGGAGCGGAGGACGAAAATCGCCGGTGAAACAGAAGGTTTGTGCTTTTCGGAGTTGAAGAGCCAAAACAGATTATCTGCCAATGTTCTGTAGGTATTTGTCATTCTATTGGCAGCCGGCACAGGCAAACGGGAAAAGTTAGGGGCAGGCCACAGCAGCTGCATAACGCCCCGAAGTTAGTGTTGAAAAGGGCATCGCGGGAGTGTAAAGTAAACTGTGTCAGGGTCTTTTCTTCCCCCAGTTAATCCGGCCCATGGGCCGGATTAACTGGGGGAAAATTTTTTTAGAAAATTGCCGGCATCCTCCCCTCAAACATAATACTCAATTGCTGAATGGTCA
>JARLGZ010000148.1 GCA_031292515.1 Puia sp.
GGCACATGGGATGGCGGACAACCCGGCAAAGGCCCAGATCTGATTCAGATGGTTGTCATCGACGGGACCCACACATTTACCCCACATCTCCTGCTCGACGGAGACGTTGGTTTCACTCGGCTTCGCGTTGGTGCGCAAGCATCGGACCTTGCACTCGGCGATTACGGTACCAAGGTTCTGGGGATTCCCGGAACGAATTACAACGGGCAATACCTTTACGGCGGAATCCCGGCGTTCACCTTTGTCAGCTATGCGGGCCTCGGCAATACCACCGCATCCAATCCATTTCTATTCCGCGACAACCAGTACGCCGGTAATTTGAATCTTAGCTATACTCGCGGTCAACATGGATTCCGCTTTGGCGGAGAGTATATTCACGCTGCAACCAACCACTTCCAACCCCAGCAGGGTTCACCGCGCGGAACGTTCAACTTCAACGGCTCCGTCGCGTCGGCATCCGGCACCAGTGGCAACAATTTCACTTCTTTCGCTGAGTTTCTTCTCGGCGATCCCCAAAGCATATCAAAGGGCGTACAGTCCACCAACCCAATTGCCCTTCGCTGGTCTTCGTATGCATTCTACGCGCAAGACACGTGGCAGCTTGGGACGAAGTTAACCGTCAACTATGGAACACGCTATGAGTACTTCACCATCCCTGTCCACGACCACAACGGACCGTTCGAATATCTTCCGCAAGTTCCCACTACAGTAACCGACTCCTTCGGTACTCATACCGTTGGCACGGTTTTCATCGGAGGAACGGGAAATACGCCAGCGTCAGCGTTTATCAGCAACGGACGCGGCATGTTTGTACCCCGGGTTGGAATCGATTACCGCACCGACAACAAGACAGTTATACGAACAGGTTATGGCATCTCTGTTGACCCGCAGAACCTTCTAAATGCACGAAACACCTACCCGGCACAGATTGCCTTGAGCCAAAGCGGTGCGAATAGCTACGTACCGACGACAAACTTCACGACGGGGATTCCCTCGATCACAATTCCAAATTTAAGTACGGGCGAGGTGCCACTGCCGCAGAACATCAGTACGTATGTGTTCCCGCTCAACTTTCGCAGGGGATATATCGAAAGCTGGAATCTAGCTGTCGAACGGGTATTGCCTGCATCTTTCGTTGCCGATGTAGCGTATGTCGGAACCCATGCCGTCAGGCAGATTGTCAACCTCAATATCAAC
>JARLGZ010000149.1 GCA_031292515.1 Puia sp.
AGATATGCTCCGGGCGTGCCGGCTTTTTTCTTTGTTAGTGGTTTTTTGATTTACTCATCTTGGTGCAATGCGCCGGGAATGGCGTACTTCCAGAATCGCTTCTTGCGTATTTGGCCTGCCCTTGCCTTTGTGACCTGCGGCGGTGCGCTTATCGCGCTTGGTGTCCGCGGTGTGCATGATTTTTCAGCCCATACAACGACGTATCTGATTTGGATTGTTTCGCAAGTCACGCTTGGCCAGTGGTATAATCCGCAGATATTTAGAAATATTGGTTCTGGCGTTATTAATGGCGCGCTATGGACTATTACGACGGAGATTATTTTCTACGCTTTTGTGCCGATAATTGCATTTTTCGAGCGGAAAATTAAATACACTATTCCGCTGTTCATCGCGCTTTCCTTCTCTTTGTATGCGGTTGGCCCGCAAGTTCTTGGTCAGAGAGTCTATGGGGATAAAACCTTCTACGACGTTTTGGGGGTGACTCCGTTGGTCTGGGGGTGGATGTTTGGGTTTGGAATGCTGGCGGTAAAATATTTTAATCGTATTCAGCCATATTTTCGGTATTTCCCAATTGCGATCGTCCCTTTGATATCTTTGATTATGCTTGGCCGTTTTGACGATGCGTTTTTTGGATGCATGGGTAATAGGCTCGGCATCCTGTATTTTGTGCCTTATTGCATGATTATAATTTATCTGGCATTTCAAACGCCATTTATTAAGTTGGATACGGATCTCAGCTATGGGATATATATCTGGCACATGCCGATTATAAACGTCGCAATTGTTGTTGGTGTGAAGAGCCCGCTTATAATACTGCCGGTCGTGATCTGTATGGGCGTTTTTTCCTGGTTTTTGATCGAGCGGCCGGCTCTTCGCCTGAAGCGCAAATCTATCCACAAGGTTTGAGAATTGTTCCGGTCAGCGGGGCGCCGGATTGGCGCCCCGAATTGACGTCGAGGGGCGCCGCCCACGCTGGACGGAGGGGCGGTCCGCGCGATCCGGTCAGACTTCGAAATAGTCGCGATACCAGGTGACGAATTCGCGAATGCCTTCGCGGAACGGCGTTGCAGGGGCATACCCTGTCAGTTCACGCAATTGTGTGGCGTCGGCCCAAGTCGCGGGGACATCGCCCTTTTGCATATCCATATAGTTACGGATCGCCTTGCGCCCGCATTCGTCCTCGATTGCGTCGATGAAGTCGGTCAGCCGGACTTTGTCGGAATTGCCGATGTTTACGATGCGAAACGGGGCTGCGGGACTCAGCGTGTCCCATGCCGGCGTCGTCGTCGGATCCTCGGGGCGTTGCGGGACGGCATCGATCAGCAGACGGATCGCGCGCACGAGGTCGGTCACATAGGTAAAGTCACGATACATGTCGCCGTTGTTGTAGACGTCGATCGGCTCTCCGCCGAGAATGCCCTTAACGAACTTGTACAGCGCCATGTCCGGCCTGCCCCAAGGCCCGTAGACGGTAAAGAAGCGGAACATGGTGACCGGCATGGCCCACAAGTGAGCATAGCTGTGGGCCATGATTTCGGTCGACTTCTTGGTCGCCGCATAGAACGTCAAGGGGTGGTCGGTCTGGTCCTTTTCCGCATAAGGCATGTGGGTGTTGGCGCCATAGACCGATGATGTCGACGCCATCAGTGTGTGGCCGACCGCAAATTCGCGGGCGCATTCGAGTATGTTGAATGTGCCGACGAGGTTGCTTTCC